>NZ_JAAOLY010000021.1 GCF_011601275.1 Janthinobacterium lividum
CCTGCTGGAGCCGCTCGGCTATATACCGCCGGCTGAAGCTGAGGCAAACTATTACAAGCAACTGAGCAGTCAAGCCGTCGCGGCCTGACTCACACCAACCGGCCTCCACGAAAGCCGGGGCGATTCAGTTTTGCTTGAGAAGCTGCGGAAATTGGAGTGATAGAAAAGACCTGCGCGCCGACACGCTTGTCTTGCGAGATCGATACTTCGAATTCGACCTCATACATGCCCGGTTGAGTGTCTTTGAAGCGCTCCGGCAACACCAGCTCACCGATTAACGGTTCGATAACGCCGGTATCGCGGTTCGGCTTGTGGACGATGCATTGCGCCATGCGCATATCGTAGTCATTGCCGGTTTTTTTCGAACGGCCAGCCACTTGGGTGACGTGCAAAATTTGAATGGTGTTTTTCATTTTCTTCTCTCTTTAGTAGATTTGCCCGCTAGAGCAATGGAGCACGGCTGTGCTATGGTTTTAACAACTTCACCAACAATGAAACTACCTACAAACCTATGAGCCAACTTCAATTTTTCATCGTCGCTATGGCGATCATTTTTATCGTCGCCAGCCTCGTGAATGAAAAGCGCAAGAAGCCAGCGGGGCCATTAACACTGAAGCGGAAACAGCTACTTACAGACCCCGAACAGCAAATGTTTTCCGTGTTGTCATCGGCCCTCCCCGAATGCGTCGTACTTGCTCAGGTCTCGTTTTCCGCTCTTGTGACCGCCGAAGGCTGGCAATCCCGAAATCGCTTCAACCGGAAAGTGGCCGACTTCGTTTTGTGCAGCAAACAAATGAACGTCATCGCAGTGATCGAACTAGATGACCGTAGCCACATTGGCCGGGAGCATCACGACCGGGAGCGAGACGCCATGCTCAAACAAGCTGGATATACCACCATCCGCTACCCGAGCATTCCAACAACAGAACAAATACGACGCGATATCGAAGACCAGCTAATGGCAATGCATAACGCTCGATATGGTTGACGGCAGACGCAACTGTGCTATCGTTAACTTCGTCCAATCGGACAAATTAAAATGTCCGTTTGGACTAACTAAGAGCGATATTAATGTCCATTTGGACTAATTGCCAATGAGAAAATACTATGGAATATCAGGAATTGATAGCGAAAGCGTTACAGGGTAGAAAAGTGTTGCCTGTAGCGAAGGCGTGGGGCGTGCCTCAGAAGACACTGGATCGCTATGTGAATGGCGAGAGAGTGCCCGACTTCCATACGACCATAAAGATCATTGAAGAGTCGGGCGTCCCTGCAGACGAGGTAGTGCGGATCATAGCTGCCCATGAGCAGCTACGTAAAAATGGTGGGCCTCCCGTGAGTCGAACACGGCACCAACGGATTATGAGTCCGCTGCTCTAACCAAGCATGAGCTAGAGGCCCGGGGACTGCGGCGTGGCGGCGCTGTTGATGCCCGCCTCACGCGGCCGTTTTGGAAACGGACACGCGAGGATAGGGGTATCAGGGGCGTACGTCAAGCCCTATTGGCTTCTAGTTGCCTTCCAAGAAGCTTTTCAGCTTGTCGGAGCGCGATGGGTGGCGCAGCTTGCGCAGCGCCTTGGCTTCGATCTGGCGGATGCGCTCGCGCGTCACGTCAAATTGCTTGCCCACTTCTTCCAGGGTGTGGTCGGTGGACATCTCGATGCCGAAACGCATGCGCAGCACTTTCGCTTCGCGTGGCGTCAGGGAGTCGAGCACGTCCTTGACCACGCCCCGCATGGACGCGTGCAGGGCCGCGTCGGCCGGCGCCAGGGTGTTGTTGTCCTCGATGAAGTCGCCCAGGTGGGAATCGTCGTCGTCGCCGATCGGCGTTTCCATCGAGATCGGTTCCTTGGCGATTTTCATGATCTTGCGGATCTTGTCCTCGGGCATCTCCATCTTGATCGCCAAGGTGGCCGGATCGGGTTCCGCACCCGTTTCCTGCAGGATCTGGCGGGAAATCCGGTTCATCTTGTTGATCGTCTCGATCATGTGCACGGGAATGCGGATCGTGCGCGCCTGGTCGGCGATCGAGCGCGTGATGGCCTGGCGTATCCACCAGGTCGCATACGTCGAGAACTTGTAGCCGCGGCGATACTCGAACTTGTCGACGGCCTTCATCAGCCCGATATTGCCTTCCTGGATCAGGTCGAGGAATTGCAGGCCGCGGTTCGTGTATTTCTTGGCGATCGAAATCACCAGGCGCAAGTTGGCCTCCGTCATTTCTCGCTTGGCCTTGCGCGCCTTCATTTCACCAGCCGCCATCTGGCGGTTGATGTTGCGCAAGTCTGGCAGCGGCAATACAACGCGCGCTTGCAGGTCGATCAGGCGTTGCTGCAGTTCCTTGACGGTCGGAATGTTACGGCCCAGGATGGCGCTGTACGCGTGTCCTGCGTTGACTTCGCCATCGACCCAGTCGAGGTTGGTTTCATTGCCAGGGAAGACCTTGATGAAGTGGGCGCGCGGCATGCCGCAGCGGTTCACTGCCACGTCGAGGATCTGTTTCTCGATATGGCGCACTTCGTCGACCTGGCCGCGCAGGGTGTCGCACAGCTTTTCCACGACCTTGGCCGTGAAACGGATGCCCAGCAATTCTTGCGAAATGGCTTCCTGCGCCTTGGCGTACGGTTTCGAGTTGTAGCCTTCTTTTTCGAAGGCGCGGCGCATCTTGTCGAATTGCTGCGAAATGATGGCGAATTTTTCCAGCGCCGTGCGTTTCAGGGTTTCCAGCTGTTCGGCCGAGAAGCCGGCGGCGCCCGAAGCGCTCGCTTCTTCTTCCTCTTCTTCTTCCTCTTCTTCCGCTTCGCCCTCTTCCTCGTCTTCTTCGACGGGCGCGGCCACGACAGGGGCGGCGGCGACCGGTTCGTTTTCATCGACGAGGCCGTCGACGATTTCGTCGATCTTGATCTCTTCGTTGGCGATGCGGTCGGCGGCGGCGATGATTTCGGCGATCGTCACGGGGCAGGCGGAAATGGCCTGGATCATGTCTTTCAAGCCATCTTCGATGCGCTTGGCAATCTCGATCTCGCCTTCGCGCGTCAGCAGTTCGACCGAGCCCATTTCGCGCATGTACATGCGCACGGGGTCGGTGGTGCGGCCGAAGTCGGAGTCGACGGTCGACAATGCGGCCTCGGCCGCTGCTTCCGCCTCGTCGTCGCTGGTGACGACGGCAACGTTATCGGACAGCAACAACGTTTCCGCATCGGGCGCGTGCTCGTAGACGGCGATGCCCATGTCATTGAAGGTACCGATGATGCCTTCGATGGCTTCCGGATCGACAATGTTTTCAGGCAAGTGATCGTTGATTTCCGCGTAGGTCAGGAAACCGCGCTCCTTGCCGAACTTGATCAGGGTCTTGAGTTTCTGGCGCCGGCGCTCGAGTTCTTCCTCGCTCGCTTCCGTGTCGGACGAGAACGCGTCCTTCAGCAGTGCGCGCTCTTTCGCCTTGCGATCCTTGGCCTTGGCCTTGTCGACGGCCTTCAGTTCGGCCCGCTCGACGGCGTTCAGGGCGGCGACTTCATCATTTTCTGGCTGGAATTCTTTAGGCTTGCGGCCGCGGCGGCCTGGCACTTTTACCGACGGCAAGACATAACCGGACGTATCGATCGCCGCCAGGGTGGCGGCGTCGGTGGTCTGGCTGACCACGGGCGCGCTGGTGACGCGCGCTTCTGGCCGGTCGAGCGCCTTTTCGGCTTTCGTGGTAACTTTAACGGGCTTTACAGCCGCTTTGGATTCGGGTTTCTTGATTGGCACAGGCGCTTTCGATTACACAACGACTTGCTTTACGGTGGATTAGGATAAAGTTTGCTGCCAGTTCCCTGTCTACCTGCGGGAACCACCATCTTCGAACCTGCCGACAACGCAAATTCGACACTGTTACGTTACTTACACCTCATCGGCCACGATCCGCGGGAAGCGCAGCAATTCCTGTCCACCGGCTGTTGCCAGCCGCCTCGGCAAAAATTCCTGCATCGACCGCGTTGGGAGCGAGAGCCTGGCGCGGCTTGCCAGCGTCTGCGGGCCTTGCCCGCAACGCCGAAAGCGCCTGTTGGCCCTGGCTGCCGACACGATCCACCGCGCCGATCAAGAGCCTAACTTACTGAAAACAAATACTATTTACGAAACAGAACTAGCTTGCCAAAGCACACAATACTTAGCATTTAATTATAGCACGCGAAAAATGTTTTTCCAGTGCGCGCCATACCCTCAGGGCAAGGTTAGCGATTCACCAACTCAGCATCGCGCTCGCGCTCCAGCGCCCCCTGCTCCTGCATGATTTCGCGGTAGCGTACACCAATTTTCTCCGATGGCAAACCCGACGCAAACAATTGCTGCAATTCCGCCTTCAAGGCATTCAATTTGATCTCGCGGATGGTGCTCACCAGCCACGACAATTCGCTGTCGTAATCGGATTCCGTGCCGGCCGCGATCTCGCCGATAATCTCGTCGTATTCGCTGCCCAGCTCCTTCAACTGCTGCGCCAGCGCGGCAAAACTGCCGTGCTCGCCCAACGCCTGCCCCACGGCCACCAGTTGCCCCAGGCTGTGCGCCGCATCGGGCCCCAGGTGCTGGAAGGCGGCCAGGGCGGCCTCGTCGATACGCATCGTCAGTGGCGGATGCGCCACCAGCATGCGCATGATCTTCAATTCCAGCCCGACAGGCACGGGGCGGCCCGATTTCGGCGGCGCGCGGTGCGCCACGGCAACGGGTTTCGCCAGCTCGAACAGGGCTTCGATCTCGGCCGGCGTGGACTGCGTCAGCTGCGCCAACCCGCGCACGATCTGCAGGCGCAAAGACGATGGCGCCATCAGCTGCAGCAGGGGCTTGGCGTCGAACTGCACGCGGGCACGCCCTTCCGGTTCCGACAAATCATGTTCGCCCGACACTTCCTTGAGCAAGAACTGCGACAACGGCATGGCTTCATGCACTTGCTGCTCAAACCCTTCGGCGCCGAATTCACGGATATAGCTGTCCGGATCGTGTTCCGACGGCAAGAACAGGAATTTGATGGTTTTATTGTCCGACACGTGGGCCAGGCTCGCCTCCAGCGCGCGGCGGGCGGCGCGGCGGCCGGCCTTATCGCCATCGAAGCTGAAAATCACGTTATCGGTCTGGCGCAGCAGTTTTTGCACGTGGGTGGGCGTGCACGCCGTGCCCAAGGTCGCCACCGCTTGCGGGAAACCCATCTGCGCCAAGGCAACCACATCCATATAACCTTCCGTCACCAGCACGTAGCCGGCGTCGCGGATAGCCTGGCGCGCCTCGAACAGCCCATATAGTTCGAAACCCTTGGAAAACAAGGGGGTTTCCGGCGAATTCAGGTATTTCGGTTCGCCATGGTCGAGCACGCGGCCGCCAAAGGCGATCACTTGTCCCTTGGTATTGCGGATCGGGAACATGATGCGTTCGCGGAAACGGTCGTAGCGCTTGCGGTTATTGCCCTCTTCATCGACCTTGTCGATCACGAGACCGGCCTCGGCCAAGGCCACCACGTCGTATTCAGGGAAGACGGAGCGCAGATTGTCCCAGCCGCTGGGCGCGAAACCCATGCCGAAGCGAGCGGCCACTTCGCCCGTCAAGCCCCGGTTCTTCAGGTAGGCGATGGCTTCGGGCGCGTGGCGCAATTGCCCGCGGTAATAATCGCAGGCCTGCGTCATGGCATCGGACAGGGCCAGGCTTTGCGCCTGGATCTGCGCGCGCTGGGCCGGCGGAATCTTGTCGTCCGCTTCCGGCACGACCATGCCCACGTTCTGCGCCAGGTCCTTGACGGCATCGACAAAGCCCATGCCCGAGTACTCGATCAGGAAGCCGATCGAGGTGCCATGCGCGCCACAGCCGAAGCAGTGATAGAACTGCTTGGTGGGGCTGACGGTAAAGCTGGGCGATTTTTCACTGTGGAACGGGCACAAGCCCATGAAATTGGCGCCACCTTTTTTCAGTTGCACATAGCGCCCCACGACATCGACGATATCGACGCGGTTGAGCAAATCGGAAATGAAGGATTGAGGTATCACTGGCTAGGGCGGGTCTTGTTATAGGTCAGACTATACTACCGCACGCGGCCTGAGGTTGAGCCAGGTCAACGTGTGGGCTGTTAACAGGCTGCCAGCGCGACGGCTGACAGCCCTTGCTACTATTTATGCTTACGCTGCCGGCGTCAAGGCTTTCTTGACCAGGGCGGACACCACCGTCATGTCGGCGCGGCCAGCCAGCTTCGGCTTGACGATGGCCATGACCTTGCCCATGTCTTGCGGACCGGCGGCGCCCGAGGCGGCCACGGCGGCAGCCACTTCGGCCGCCACTTCTTCGTCCGACAGGCCGGCAGGCATGTAGCCCGTCAGATGCACCAGTTCGGCTTTTTCGATGTCGGCCAGGTCGGCGCGACCGCCGGCTTCGAACTGGGTGATCGAATCCTTGCGCTGCTTGATCATCTTTTCCACGATGGCCGTCACGTGCGCATCCGTCAGTTCGATGCGTTCGTCGACTTCCTTGCGCTTGATTTCCGCCAGCAACAGGCGAATCGTGCCCAGCTTGCCCGCTTCCTTGGCGCGCATGGCGTTTTTCATGTCTTCGGTAATTTGTTCTTTCAAGCTCATGGCAATCCTCGTGTTGGTAAGTAGGGTTCGATGCTCGTGCAGGCACTCCAAGCAGGCGGCCACAAAAGCGAAAACCCGCTGCGGCGAACCGGAGCGGGTATGCGACTCATCTGAAGTAGTACTCCAGGCGAATCAAAACAAAACCCGTGGCGAACAATGCGCCGAACTACCCGGGTTGGTTCTGACTGAACAGTCTTAGAATAATTTTTTCGGCAGTTGTTGGCTGCGGATGCGTTTGTAATGACGCTTGACAGCAGCTGCCAGCTTGCGCTTGCGCTCAGCTGTTGGCTTTTCGTAGAATTCGCGAGCGCGCAATTCGGTCAGCAGACCCGTTTTTTCGATGGTGCGTTTGAAGCGACGCATTGCGACTTCGAACGGCTCGTTTTCTTTAAGGCGAATAGTGGTCATGTAAAATTCAAACCGTTGAGGTGGTGTATAGGAAGAGATAGATAGTAGCAGCTTTTATTCGGAAAGGGAAGCCCCTCCCCCACTTGCGTGCGGCATGCAGCCTGAGATTGCCGCCCGGCTGTGGCGTAAACCACGCATCCGGACGGCAGCGTCGCTTAAACGGCCGACTTGCGGCGGCGCGCCATGAAGCCCAGCAAACCCAGGCCAGCCAGCAGCATGGCATACGTGCCTGGTTCCGGCACGGCGCTGACGTTCATGCTGACACCGTCCAGGAAAGCCGACGTATCGCGCGCATTGCCCGGGTTGATGCCGGCAAAGCTCAAGGTATGGCTGCCGGCACCGATGTTGAGCGCGTTCACATTAAAACTGCTCCAGCCCGTGCTGGTAACAGCATACTGCCCCAGCTGCGTGCCGTCCAGACTAACCGTTACGGCCTGTCCCTGGTCGTAACCGGGACGCAGCGCCAGATTGAAGGCGAACGCGTAGTCAGCGGCGCCCGAGCTGACGAAGCTTTGCGAGATCGATGCCGTATTTTGCAGGAAAGCAAAGGCATTACCCTCTTGCGCCACGCCATTCCATGCCGTGTAGCTGGCCGATACGCCCGCGCCGCCCGTGAAGCTCCATCCCGGCGCCACATTGCCATAGACGTAGCCGCCACCGACGGTATTGTTTTCAAATCCACCATTATTCAGCACGGGGGTGCTGGCAAAGGCGCTGGTGCTGAGCAAGGCAACTGCGACGGCGGCGATCAGGCGTTTCATATTAACTCCAGGATAATGTTTATTTAATTACCATCGGACATCAAAGATATCCAAAAGTCAATTTACATGCCAAGTATTCAATACAGTTTCATTGAAGTCAAGAAAATTATCACCAATAATCACAGGCCGAGGTCGCAGAACAACTAAGTATTACTGCAAGGCAATACCTGCCGCCACGCCGGAAGCCCAGGCCCACTGGAAGTTGTAGCCACCCAGCCAGCCCGTCACGTCGACAGATTCGCCGATGAAATACAGGCCCGGCATTTTATTGGCCATCATGGTCTGCTGCGACAGCTCGCGCGTGTCGATGCCGCCGCGCGTCACTTCCGCCTTGCGGTAGCCTTCGGACCCGTTCGGCACGATGGACCAGGCATTGATGGCCTGGCCCAGCTTGCGCAGCTGCGCGTCGGGCATGTCGGCGATGCGCGCGTCCGGCGCCAGGCCGTTAGTGGCCAGCAGGCAGTCGGCCAGGCGCTGCGGCAGCCATTGCGCGACGATATTGCCCAGCTGCTTCTTCAAGGTGCCCTTGCCTTCAATCAACGTCTGCGCCACGTCCACTTCCGGCAGCAGATTGATGACGATGGGTTCGCCCGGCAGCCAGTAGCTGGAAATTTGCAGAATAGCCGGACCCGACAGGCCGCGGTGCGTGAACAGCAAATCTTCGCGGAAACGCGCGCCCGTCGCCTTGCGGCCTTTCAGGCTGCCTGTTTCCACATCCACTTCCAGGGCGATGCCGGACAATTCCGCGAACGGCGCCCAGCTGGCCGCATCGAACGTCAGCGGCACCAGGGCCGGACGCGGCTCGACCATCGTCAAGTCGAATTGTTTGGCGATGCGGTAGGCAAAATCCGTGGCGCCGATCTTCGGGATCGACAGGCCGCCCGTGGCGATGACGATGCTGGCCGTCTCGATGTCGCCGCTATCGGTCTGCAGCACGAAGCCGCCATCCGCTTGCCGGACAACATTGTCGATCTTGCACGGCATGCGCCAATGCACGCCGCCAGCGGCGCACTCGTCCTTGAGCATATCGATGATCTGCTCGGCCGATTCATTGCAAAACAGCTGGCCCTTGTGCTTCTCGTGGTAGCCGATCCGGTATTTTTTCACGAGCGCGAGGAAATCCTGCGGCGTGTAGCGCGACAGTGCGCTCTTGCAGAAATGCGGGTTTTCCGAGAGGAAATTTTGCGGGGTGGCATTGATATTGGTGAAATTACACCGTCCACCACCCGAGATACGGATCTTTTCGGCCAGCTTGGCCGCGTGATCGATCAACACCACGCGCTTGCCTTGCTGGGCGGCAACAGCCGCACACATCATGCCGGCCGCGCCCGCGCCGATCACTGCCACATCAAATTGTTTTGCCATAAGAATTCCGGTCACCGCTGATTACAAAGACGCCATTGTAAACTGCGGCGACGCGGCTAGCGCGGCCGTGCTGCAATCTGCCGCGATGTCGTCAAGCATTGTTCCACCTGCTCGGCGATCGACGGCGGCACGGGCACGTCGCCGCGCAGCACGGCCGCGATCCAGGCCGCCGTCGTGGCTGCGTCGCGCTCGGCCGGCAAATGTGGTAACTCTTCCACCAGCAACTGCTTTTCCACCAGCACCGTACGCTCCACGCCGTGGAACCAGTCGATCTGCTGCGCCTTGTTGGCGTTGGCCACCGTCTCGCCCTCCGTGCCGCGCATCAGGAAAGCGTCGCCGCGCGCGGGATCAGAGGCGGTGAGGAAATATTCGCCGAGCATTTCCAGGTATTCCGGATGCGTGTACGACACCAGGCGCAAGGCGGGACCGGCGAACGGCTGCATGATTTTCACCAGGGTGTGCGTGGAATTGCGCACGCCCAGCACGCGCCGCAACGACAGCATCCAAGATAAGCGCGGCGCCAGCGATGCTATGGGCAGGAAGGCGGCTTGCCCGCGCGCCATGGCGGCCTCGGCTTGCGCATGGTCCGTGGAAGCGGGCACACCCAGCGCGGCCAGCACTTCGGCCGTCGTGATGCGGCCCGGGTCGCTGGTCACGCCATGCACGAGCACGGGTGCGCCCGCGCGTGCCAGCAGCAGCGCCAGCAAGGCCGTCAGGTTGGCCATCTTGCGTGCGCCGTTGTAGCTGGGAATGATGATCGGGGCAAATTCACCGGCCGGCGCGGCCAGCGGGGCAAATGAAGCTTCGGCAGCGTCGAGGAAGCCGGCGATCTCGTCCACGGACTCGCCCTTGATGCGCATCGACAACAAAATGCCGCCCAGCTCCAGGTCCGACACGCGGCCCTCGAGCATGGCGCGGTACAGGGCGTGGGCATCCATGCGCGTCATGCTGCGCGCGCCGTTCTTGCCGCGTCCTATTTCCTTGATGAAACGTGCTGCGGGGAATGGCTCACCGGCCACATCGGTATGGGGTATGGAAACAGTCGTCATGGCGCCAGCTTACACGGATTTTAGCCCTTGCAGACGGGCTGGAAGACGCCATAGGCGAGTATGCAACAGTCTTCCAGGTTCTTTTTTGATTGAATCCGCATCGCGGCTGCATCCAAACGCGCCACCGCTGCGTATAAGACTGCACAGGGGGACTCATCATGGAACACGCGATCAAACGGGAAACAGCCTTCGTCGGCATCGAAACGAGCAAGCTGCTGCTGAAAGCCGTACTGCTCTCGGGCAATGAAGTGCTGTGCAAGGTGCTGGAAAACGACGTGGCCGGCTACCGCTGGCTGCGCAGCTGGCTGCAAAGGAACGATGTGCCCGTCATGGGCTTGCGCGTCTGCATGCGCCTCGATATGCCGTACAGCGAGACGCCGGCGCGCATGCTGGCCGACATGGGCATGGTGGTTTGCGATGCCCAGCCCGCGCATCTGGCAGACTATCTGCGCGGCCAGGACTTGCCCGATGACGCGGCGCACAGCGCCGTGGTGCTGGCCAACTACTGTGCGCACAGGCGCCCCGCGCGCTGGACGCCGCCCTCGCCCGCCTACGTGGAACTGCGGCTATGGCTGCGCCGCCTGCACGCCATCGAAGGCGTGCGCCAGCAGGAATCGGCGCGCCTGAATACGCATCTGCAGGCCGGCCAGCATGCGCTGCACGCCCTGCTGCGCCAGCAGATCGCCTGCCTGGACGCACAGATACGCCAGCACGAAAGCGCCATCCTCGCGCATGTGAAGCGCCATCCCGGCCTGCCCCGGCCGCCCGAGCTGGCCGGCAACTACCAGGGCATCGCCCGCTACAACGTTGGCGCCAGCCTGGCCGGCGGCCATTGAACGCACGGGGGCCGGCAGCGTGCCGGCCCTGCCATAAAAACAACTGAACCATTGCCGTTTTGGCCCCATCCCCGCCGCCAGGCCGCATTTCCGCTACACTATTGCCTCTTAAAGAACGCAATCGCGAAAGCCGAGCCAGAATCATGAATACGCCAGACATCGAAAATATCAACGTCACCTCTTTCGCGCCCATGCCGACACCGGCCGAACTGCACGCCAAGCTGCCCTTGTCGGAAAGCGCCTTCGACACCGTCAGCCGCGGCCGCGAAGCGCTGCGCAACATCATCGACCGCAAGGACCAGCGCCTGTTCGTCGTCGTCGGGCCATGCTCGATCCACGACCCCGTTGCCGGCCTCGATTACGCACGCCGCCTGAAAGCGCTGCAAGAGGAAGTCAAGGACACGATGCTGCTGGTGATGCGCGTGTATTTCGAAAAACCGCGTACCACCACAGGCTGGAAGGGATACATCAACGACCCGTACATGGACGATTCGTTCAAGGTCAACGAAGGCATGGAAAAGGCGCGCCAGTTCCTGCTCGACGTGTGCGAACTGGGCCTGCCCACCGCCACCGAAGCGCTGGACCCGATCTCGCCGCAATACCTGGGCGACCTGATCGCCTGGACGGCCATCGGCGCGCGCACGACGGAATCGCAGACGCACCGCGAAATGTCCTCGGGCCTGTCGACCCCGGTCGGCTTCAAGAACGGCACCGATGGCGACATCAGCATCGCCGTCAACGCTATCCTGTCGTCGGCGCACCCGCACTCGTTCCTGGGCATTAACGGCGAAGGCAACGTCGCCATCGTGCGCACGCGCGGCAACGCGTATGGCCACGTCGTGCTGCGCGGCGGCGATGGCCGTCCGAACTACGATTCCGTGTCGATCGCCATCGCCGAACAGGCGCTGGCCAAGGCCAAGCTGCCGGCCAACCTGGTGGTCGACTGCTCGCATGCGAACAGCTATAAAAAGCCGGAACTGCAACCGCTGGTGATGGCCGACGTGGTCAACCAGATCCGCCAGGGCAACCGCTCGCTGGTGGGCGTGATGATCGAATCGAACATCGTCGGCGGCAACCAGAAGATCCCGCAAGACCTGTCGCAACTGACCTACGGCTGCTCCGTCACCGACGGCTGCATCGACTGGGACACGACGGCGACCATGCTGCGCGATGCGCACGCGCATTTGGTCAATCGCCCAAAATAATGCCGGCGATGTTGTCGGATTACGGCGCTTTGCGCCTAATCCAACCTACGAATTGAGCCGCGTAGGTCGGCTTGGCGCGCAGCGCGCAAGCCGACACCACCACGAGGCATATCACGCCATCTGCACATGCGGCAGCACGGCGAACGATCCCGCCAGCGCCTGTTCCGCCTTGCTGGCCGGGATATTGAGTTCATTGACGTCCAGGTAGATGCGCCCGTCCAGGATGCGCACGGCGTACAGGCGCGCCATGCCCTGCACGGGCGCCACCAGACGGCCCGAATCGAGCTCGATGATCCAGCTGTTCTTCGGCCCCATCAGGTTTTTCTCCATCAGCCCCCCCTGCGCCAGCGGGCCGCCCAGGCAAGGCACGGAGTCGAGCAGCGCGTACACCGTATCGTCAGCCGCGCGAAACAGCGCCACGCCGGGCAAATCCTGCCACGCCAGCCCCCGCTGCACCATGCGCGCGCCCGCCAGCGGCATGTCCTTCAGGCGGCAAATCATTTTCCATTGTTCCGACATCGCTAGCTCCCTCGAGAAAGGTACACGCTTGCATAAGCAAGAGCGGTGCCAGTGCCGGCACAGGCGGGGAATGGCCAAAATCCAGGGAAAAAATGGCACCGCGCCGCACTGCGCAAGTGCACACTGCCGCCGAAATGGTGCGCTGGCCGCACGGTGGAGTGCCCGGCTTTCCTTTACAATGGCGGATTACTCCTCCCTACCCCGCACCTTCATGATTGTTCTTGGCGTCGAATCCTCCTGTGACGAAACCGGCCTGGCCTTGTACGACACGCAACGCGGCCTGCTGTCGCACGCCCTCTATTCGCAAGTGGCCATGCACGAGCAGTACGGCGGCGTGGTGCCGGAACTGGCGTCGCGCGACCATATCCGCCGCGCCATTCCGCTGCTCGAAGAAACCCTGGCCAAGGCCGGCATCACCCTGCCCGAAATTGACGCCATCGCCTACACGCAAGGCCCGGGACTGGCCGGCGCGCTGCTGGTCGGTTCCTCCGTTGCCTGCAGCCTGGGCCTGGCCATCAACAAACCGGTGCTGGGCATCCACCACCTGGAAGGCCATTTGCTATCGCCCTTGCTGGCGTCGGAGCCGCCGGAATTCCCCTTCATCGCCCTGCTGGTATCGGGCGGCCACACGCAGCTGATGCGCGTCGATGGCGTGGGCCAGTACACGATGCTGGGCGAAACGCTCGATGATGCGGCAGGCGAAGCGTTCGACAAGTCGGCCAAGCTGCTGGGGCTCGGTTATCCGGGCGGTCCCGCCATTTCGCGCCTGGCCGAATTCGGCGATCCGCTCGCGTACAAGCTGCCACGCCCGATGCTGCACTCGAAGGATTTCAATTTCAGTTTTTCCGGACTGAAGACGGCCGTGCTGACGGTGGTGAAAAACCATGAAGAAAAAGTCATCGCGAATATCTGCGAGCAGGACAAGGCGAACATCGCGCGCGGCTTCGTCGACGCCATCGTCGACGTACTGACGGCCAAATGCGTGTCGGCCCTCAAGCACACGGGCTTGAAGCGCCTGGTGATCGCCGGCGGCGTGGGCGCCAACGCGCAACTGCGCGCCTCGCTCAACGCGGCCGCCGCCAAGAAGCGCTTCAAAGTGTATTACCCGGAGCTGGAATTCTGTACCGACAACGGCGCCATGATCGCCTTTGCCGGCGCCATGCGCCTGCAGATCAACCCGGCCGCCGCCAAGCACGATTACTCGTTCAACGTGCGCCCGCGCTGGCCGCTGGACGAGATCCGCGAAGTCTGATCATTTCAGCAGGAAGTTGCGCGCGCCCCCCAAGGCCGCGCCCTCTTCCACCGTTTCATCCTTCACTTCCACGCCTGACAGCTGCCTTGTAAACGCCTGCGACAGCAAATAATGCAGCCGGTACGCCGCCTGCGCATACGCCAGCCCCTCGGGGCGCACGTTCGAGATGCAGTTGCGGCGCTCGTCGAGCAGCCCCACCTTGGGCGCCCACGTCAGGTACAGGCCCAGGCTGTCCGGAGAACTCAAGCCCGGCCGCTCGCCGATCAGCACCAGCACGGCCTTCGCTTGCAGCAAATGCCCCACCTCGTCGCCAATGGCCACCCGCCCCTGCGCCACGATGTGCAGCGGCGACAGCGTCCACGCCTCCAGCGCCAGCCGAGCGCGCAGGGCGGCCAGGAATGGCGCCGCGTGGCGCTGCACGGCCAGCGCCGACAGGCCGTCGGCCGCCACCAGCGCCAGGTCGACTCCCGTGGCAGCAGCGGCCAGCCGCGCGCGGGAAACGTCGTCCAAGCGGCGTCCCAGATCGGGCCGTTGCAGATACTCGGCGCGCGTGGCGGCCGCGCTGTGCAGCTGCACGCAGTCTTGCCCCTGCGCGGCCAAGTCGCGCGCCAGGGCCTCGCCATCGAGCGCCAGGTGCACGGCGTCGCGCGCCTGCGCGTGGGCCAGCTGGAACGCCAGCTGCGCGCTGGTCGGCACGCTGACGCCACGGCGCCCCAGCGCGATGCGCGCCGCCGTATGTGCGCGCAGGGCCTGCCACGGGGTTTTCTCGTCCATGTATCCTCCCTAACCTTCCAGGCGCAGCAGGGCCGCCTGGAAGGCCGGCGCCAGCGCCACGTTCAGATTTCCCTGCGCATCCGTAATCCGCATGTGCGCCAGCCAGGCTTCGAATTCGGGCGCAGGGCGCAGGCCCAGCACGCGGCGCGCATACAGGGCGTCGTGGAACGAGGTGCTCTGGTAGCCGAGCATGATGTCGTCCGCGCCCGGCACGCCCATGATGAAATTGCAGCCGGCCACGCCCAGCATGGTCAGCAAGGCGTCCATGTCGTCCTGGTCCGCTTCGGCATGGTTGGTGTAGCACACGTCGCAGCCCATGGGCAGCCCCAATAGCTTGGCGCAGAAATGGTCTTCCAGTCCCGCGCGCACGATCTGCTTGCCGTCGTACAGATACTCGGGGCCGATGAAGCCGACGACGGAATTGACCAGCAGCGGCTGATACGCGCGCGCCACCGCATACGCGCGCGCTTCGCAGGTCTGCTGGTCCATGCCGTGGTGGGCGCCCGCCGACAGGGCGCTGCCCTGGCCCGTCTCGAAATACATGACGTTGTTGCCCACCGTGCCGCGCCCCAGCGACAGGGCCGCCGCCTGCCCCTCGGCCAGCAGAGACAAATCGATGCCGAAGCTGCGGTTGGCTGCCTGCGTGCCCGCCACCGACTGGAACACCAGATCGACGGGCGCGCCGCGGCGGATCGCCTCGATGGTATTGGTGATGTGGGTGAGCACGCACGACTGCGTGGGAATCTGGTACTGATCGATGACGGCATCGAGCAGGTGCAGCAGCGACACCACCTGCGCCACGTTGTCGGTGGCGGGATTGATGCCGATCACGGCGTCGCCGCTGCCCAGCAGCAGGCCATCGAGCACCGACGCCGCGATGCCCGTGGCGTCGTCCGTCGGGTGGTTCGGCTGCAGCCGCGCGGACAGACGCCCTTCCAGGCCCAGGGTATTGCGGAAAGCCGTGACGACACGGCACTTGCGCGCCACCAGCACCAGGTCCTGCAAGCGCATGATTTTCGAGACGGCGGCCGCCATTTCCGGCGTGATGCCGGCGGCCACCTGCGACAGCGTGGCCGTGTCCGTCGCGTCGTCCAGCAGCCAGTCGCGAAAGTCGCCCACGCACAGGTGGGAAATGAGCGCAAAGGCGGCGCGCTCGTGGGTGTCGATGATCAGGCGCGTGACTTCATCGTCCTCATACGGCACCAGCGCCTCGTTGAGGAACAGCGCCAGCGGCACCTCGGCCAGCGCCAGCTGCGCCGCCACCCGCTCGCGCGCGCTGGCGGCCGCTACGCGGGCCAGCACGTCGCCCGAACGGGGCGGCGTGGCCTTGGCCAGCAGCTCCTTCAGGCTGGCAAACTGGTAAACATGGCTGTCTATCGTATGGCTGAAGCGGGGCATAGATTGTGCTCCAAGGCATCCCAATGGCCCATTCTACGCCAGGCTACAGGCTGCGCAGCGCCCCTTCCAGCTGCGGATAGCGGAAGACAAAACCGTCGGCCAGCAGGCGGCGCGGGGCGACCCGCTGACCTTCCACCAGCAAGTCGGCCTGCTCGCCCAGCAAGGCGCGCATGACGAAGGCGGGCGTGGGCACGATGCTGGGGCGATGCAGCACGGCCCCCGCCACCCGGGCGAAGCGGCGCTGCTCGATCGCTTCCGGCGCGCAGAAGTTATACGCGCCGCTCACGGCCTGTTCTTCGCTGCGGCGCGCCACATGGGCGATGGCGCGGATGACGTCGCGCACGTGCACCCACGTGACCCACTGCTTGCCGCTGCCCAGCGGGCCGCCCACACCGAAGCGGATCGGCAGCAGCATTTGCGGCAGCGAACCCTGGTGGCCGAAGACGAGGCCAAAGCGCATGCAGCCCACCTGCACGCCAAATTTCTCCGCCTGGCGCGCGGCAGCTTCCCACTCCTGGCACAGCTGCGACATAAAGATGGCTTGCGGCGCGCTCTCCTCCGTCAATTCCGTGTCGTCGCCCTGCGGCTGCACGCCGTAGTAGCCGATGGCCGATGCCGACAGCAGCACGCGCGGCTTGTGCTGGGCGCGGGCGATCCACGCCACCAGTTCCTGCGTCAGCGCGACCCTGCTGCGGCGCAGGGCCGCCTTGCGCGCCTCCGTCCAGCGCTTCCCGACGATGCGCGCGCCGGCCAGGTTGACCACCATGTCGATGCGCTGCGCATCCGCCAATTCTTCGAATGACTGGATGCAGCGCACCTGACCATTGAACGTCCACGCGGCCTGCTTGGGCTGGCGCGTCAGCACCGTCACGGCATGGCCGTCGGCCAGCAAGGCGCTGACTAACTGCTGGCCGATGAAACCCGTGGCGCCCGTCACCAGCACGGATTGCGGCGCGGAGGCAAAGCGCAGCTGCTCCTCTTGCTCTGCCGTCTCTTGCACCTTGCGCCGTCCCAGCTGCCACACGGCATACGCGTCGCGCAGTCCGGACAAGCCCACGCCCACGCCGCACAGGGCGAGGAAGACGCTGAGCCAGCCATACGGCTGCCACACTAGGGCCGTCGGCAAGCTGGCCCATTCGCTGCTGTTCAACGCCAGCAGCGCGATGAAGGCGCCCGCGTTAATCGCCAGCACCGTGTGCGTGACTCGCTCCGTGGCGGGCAAAAGGCGCGTCTGGTCTTCGACGACGAAGTCCCACAGGGTCAGCACGATTTCCACGCCAAACACGATGACCAGCACCCAGGCCCAGGCCCCATGCCACTCCCATGCCGCCAGGCCCACGAACAGCAGACTGTAGATCAGGGCGCGCGTCGCGTGGATCGTCAATTCGAGACGCGCCGACGCCTTTTGCGGCAGCGCCTCCGTGATTTCATGGTGGTAGATGGTGTCGAAAGCGCCCAGGCAGCCTTGCGCCGCCATCAGTTGCAGGGCCAGCAAATGGGTATTCATGGTGTCTCCTTCATTTCCGGTGCGGCGGATTCGCGGAACACGCCCGCCTGCGTGAACGTGGTGCCGAACAGGGCATGGCGAATCTCGATGCGGATATTGAACTGCTGCGGCGTTTCATTGCGGTGGCACAGAAAGGTCTTGCCGGGCGTGAGTACGCCGGGCAGCGGCACGCGCCAGCCGAAAAGATCGAGAAAATAACCATCGCTGGTGAAGTGCAAATTGCCATCCTCGACGTGCAGCACCAACTTCATGCCAAGGCCCATGCCCACGTATTCGAGCACTTCACCCTTCGCACTTTCCGCCATGTAGGAGGTGAAGCGGATCGGCGCGCGCCCGTGCAGACGGTAGGTGCGCTGCTTGAAGATGAACGGGCAGCCGGGGCGCGAATAGACTTCGATATCGACTGGGAAATCGTGATCGTCGTACGGGATCAAAGCGCCGTCGATGAAGGGACGCGTCAGCCAACCGAGGAATTTTCCCAGGCGCGAGCTGGTGAGTTCACTAAGCTCCCCCCGGTAATACAGGGGCTGGCCCGGCGCGGGATTTTTCTCGAAGCGGCGGCGGATGTCCGGGTGCAGCGTGAGCCACTGCGCGCCCATCACCTTCTTGAACAGCTCTCCTTCCGAGGGGCCGTTCATGATTTTGCGCGCTTGCCAGGTTTGTCTTCCGGGCTGAGGAACTTGGCCACCTTGCCCCCCATCGACAGCATGCGCTGCAGGGTCGCTGGCGGCAAATTCTTGTAATCGCTGTAGGTGCTGCTGAGCATTTCCAGGAAGGCCAGCACTTCACCCATGCGCTCCAGGGTGGCCGGTGGAATGGCCGCATCGTGCTCGCCCTCGATCGCGCATTCACGCAGCACCGTCAGCGTGGGATCGATCTCACGCCGCTTGCGCTCCTCCATGATGACGCGGAAGATTTCCCACACATCCTGCAGGGCAACGAAATGGTCGCGCCGGTCCCCCATCACGTGCGTGATGCGCGCCAGGCCCCAGCTTTGCAATTCCTTCAGGCTGTTGCTGACGTTGGATCTGGCCACGTTCAGGCTGGCCGCGATGTCTTCCGCCGTCAGCGGCTCATTCGCCAGGAACAGCAGCGCGTGGATTTGCGCCACCGTGCGGTTGACGCCCCAGCGGGTGCCCATCTCGCCCCAATGAAGGATGTACTTTTGCGTGGTCGGGCTCAGTTCCATGGATTTCTCTTATTTCTGTCGTTACAGAAATGTAAGACGAAACAGAAACCGAGTCAAGCCCGATTCGTCAGGACTTTGCGGGCGGCTGGCCCATGGCGCGCAGGAACTGCTGCTGCGAGGCGTGCAGCTGGCCGTAACCGAGTTCACGGTACACGAGGCCGTGGCGCGGCGCCAGTTCGGCCAGGATGCGCGCCAACGCCGGGTAGTGGCGATGATTCCAGGTGGGGAACAGGTGATGCGTGAGGTGCAGATTCAAGCCGCCCAGCCAGTAACCTAGCCAGCGCAGCGCGCGCGGTTTTGGCGTCCAGTCGCAAGCCGTGTAAAACGTGTGCTGGTACCAGTCGTGCGGCAAGGTGCCGTCCGCGCCCGGCTGGAAGAATTCCACTTCGGCCCAGTGCGTGCCGAGGATCAACGCCACCAGCGCGCACGAGGCGATCATCTGGCCCAGGAAATACGCGCCCAGCACCACGTTCCAGCTTATGCCGTGCTGCTGCAACACCCACATGGGCAGCGCCAGCACCAGCGCCGCGTGGCCCAGCTTCCAGCCGAGGAACGACAGCCAGCCGCGCCAGTCCTGCAAGCGGCTGTGCGCCGCCACGGGCGTCTTGCCGAAGCGGTCCAGCCAGTCGCCATACCAGTTCAGGTACGGCAGCGACAGGGCCGCCACCACGGGCCAGTACAGGTATTGATAGCGGTACTGGGGCGACCAGCGTTGGAACGGCGTCTGGCGCAGGAAGGGGTTCGGTTCCGTGTCGAGGTCATAGCCTTCCACGTTCGCGTACGTGTGATGGAAGTGCACGTGGCGGATGGTCCAGAAATCCGTATCCACGCCCACGGGCAAGCCCACCAGGCGTATCAGCACACGGTTCAGGAAGCCCCGGCGGAAGACAGCGCTGTGGGCTGCATCGTGCAGGGTATTCATGGCCAGCGCCATGGCCGCGACCAGGCAAGCGACGTAGCTGGCGACAAACGGCCAGGTGCTGCCGGCGTTCAAGGCCAGCGCATACAGCACTACCGTCAGCGCGGCCAGGAACACGGTTTTCGCATGCAGGCGCGCGTCGCCGAAGCGGTGCGTTCCTTCGTCCGCCAGGTAGGCGTCGGCGCGGGCGCGCAATTCGCGGCGGAAGGCGGAATCGCGGGCGGGCTGGAAGCGCAGCGGCGGCAACGATGGTACAGGCTGCGTCACGCGCGCGTCCCCGCTGCGGCAGGCCACCACAGGCGGCGCGCGCCTTCGAGGCCATGCGCCAGCAGCGCGGCCAGGAAGACCATGCCCCACACGTCGCGCGCGCCATACCAGCCCAGGTACAGGGCCGGCATGGCCAGCGCGATGGCCACCCAGGCGATGGCGCCCCAGCGGCGCGCATCCGACAAGCCGCCCAGCGCCAGGGTGCCGCCGAAAATCAGTGCGAACAGGATGACCTGCTGCGCGCCGGCCAGCACCGCTTCATGGTTGACGTAATAGATCACGAGGCCAAACAAAATCACGCCGCCAATGCCGATGAACAGCTCGGGCACGTGGAAGGTGCCGCGCGACTGCCAGTGGGGAAAGCGCGCACGCAGCCATTTGAACAATTTCCCGTTGCTGGCCAGCAGCGGGTTGTGCGTGGGTGTCATGCCCTTCACGCCATAGCGCATTTCCACGCCCTCGAGTTCGGGCTGGAAGCTGCCGAACAGCCGGTCCCACAGCAGCAGGGTGCCGCCGAAATTGCGGTTGATGTAGCGTTTGTCCGTGCCGTGGTGCACGCGGTGGTGCGACGGCGTGACCATGAATTTATCGAGGATGCCGGACTTGTTTACCAGCGCATTGTGGTTATAGAACTGCACCGTGTAATGCAGGGACGAGACGACGAGGAAGATTTCCAGCGGCACGCCCAGCACGGCCAGGATGGCGATGAAGGGGAAATTCGTCAGCGACGAATACCAGGAATTGCGCACACCCAGCGACAGGTTGAAATGCTCGCCCTGGTGGTGCACCACGTGCACGGCCCATAGCAAAGGGATTTTATGGTGCAACCGGTGCATCCAGTAAAAGCACAGGTCCCAGGCAAAAAACGCGAATATCCACTGCGCCGCCACGGGCCACTGGTCGACGACGTGCAGGTTCGCATGGCGCAGCAGCAGGGCGAAGGCCGCCACCTCCACGCCGCGGAACACCCACATCAGGATATGGCCGGAATTGAGGTTGAAGATCACGTCCTTCCACGGCACGGGTGTCTTGCGTACCCATTTGAGTATCAGCAGTTCGGCCAGCACGAAGGCCAGCATGATCAGGAACGACAGGGCAAATGGATTCATCATGGTGCGGTTTTGATGGAAACGGCGCGGCGGGCAGCCAAGGATACCTGCATTTTCGCCAGCATGCCGCCAGCGATGCCAACAGCCAGGCCGGCGGCCAGGTCGATGCTCACGTGCCGGCGCAGCGCGATGATGGCGTAGCAGATGGCCGCGCCCAGCACCAGGGCCAGCGCGGAACGAACCAGGTGGCGTTTGTCGCACAAGGCCCACACGCACAGCAAGGTCAGGGCGCCGTGCAGCGACGGCAAACAGTTTTGCGTGGAGTCAAACGACTGCAGCATGCGCAGCGCCTGCGTGCTCCACGCGCCGCCCTCGCCCACGGGCGGGTAGGCGAGCGTGGTCGGATACAGCAGGAAGACCACGCCGCACAGGACGGCGGAAAGCGCCATGGCGCGCGCCAGCCAGCGCACGCGAGCCGCATCGGCCGCCAGGTAGGCGTAGGGGATCAGGATGAAGAAGGACAGGTACAGCCAGATGGCAGAGTCGCTATAGGGAATGGCGCGGTCGATGGCCGTTTCGGGCAGCAGTGCCCCCTGCCCTTGCAGCAAATCGCTGGAAAAATACACGAGGCCGACGCTGCCCCAGCCGGCCAGCAGGTGAAGCAGGCGGGAAGTCAGCGTCATGGTGTCTACAGATTTCATGCGGTGGCAAGGCGCCGGATGCGGCGCCGTTTCATGGTGGGGTCAAAAGGTGGCAGTTCGCTGCTCGCCGTCCAGGCCAGGCCGTCGGTGGCCACACCCAGGCCCTGCAGCACCGTGACCAGGTGCGCGCGCAGGGCGGCCAGGCCGGCATCGTCCAGCGCCGCATGCAGCTGTAAGGCGCTATCGCCCGATTGCACCAGGCGGTAATCGGCGTCGGGCGGCAAGGCTTGCGCGAAGGCCCGCGTCAATACGTCGGCAAACACGGCGACCGGTGCGCCGCCTTGTGCGGATGGCAACGGTGGCAAGAGCAGCATATCGTCGCAGCGCCCTTCGATGCCATCGATGGCGCGCGTGGCGCGGCCGCACGGGCATGGCGTGGCGCGCGCGAGCAGGATGTCGTCCAGGCGGTAGCGCACGATGGGTTGCGTGATGCGCGTAAAGTCGGTAATAACCGGCACGAAGCGCCGCTGCTCACCATCGAGCCACTGCGGCTCGATGTGCACATACTCTTCGTTCAAATGCAGCACGCCATGTTCGCAGCTGCTGGCAAGGAAACCTTCCGTGGCCTGGTAGATTTCATGCACGGCGCCAAATGCCTGCACGATCAGCGCGCGGTCCTGCGGCTCCAGCACTTCGGCGACCGAAATGACTTTTTCCGGCGCCAGCGCCAGGCTGCCGTCGATCACGCGCAAGGCCAGCTGGCGCAGCACCTGGGCCGGCGCGACGATGACGGACGGCCGGTATTGCGCCAGCCGCGCGCACAGCGAATCGAACGGTTCGAACAGATCGTAAAAAGCAAAGGTCAGCCAAGGCGAACGCACGGCCGTGTACAGATTGCTGTTCGCGCGCAGGAACAGCGCGACCCGTTCGCCGGAGAACAGGCCGTCGGGCAGCGCCTTGGCCAGCATCACGCCCGCCCATTGGGCTTTTTCGCGGGGGCTGACGGTAAACACGGCGCGTCGCGACGAGGTGCCCGACGACAGGCCCACCGTGATGTCGCCGACAGCCGGCGTGAAGTCGCGGCTATGCTCGGCCGCCATGGCCGCGTCCATCGCCTGCGCCAACGTGATTCCTGCTGTGTTCATGGCATCGAAATGCTCGAGCATCAGCGCCTTGTTCATCGTCGGCCACTGCGCCAGCGGCAGCTTGCGGTATGGGGCAAAGTAGCGGCTACGCGCGCACAGCGTGTCGATAAAGCGGGCCAGTTGCCGCTGCTGATAGGCGTCGAGCTGGGCGCGATCCGCAAAGCGCAAGCGGCGCGTGCGCCAGTACGACAGCAACAGCCAGAAAATACGCTTCACGTGCGGCCCGCCACGGCAATGTAGTCAACCGTGTCTTCATGCGTGATGCGTATCTGCGCATTGCCCGACCGGTGCAACTGGTGCAGGCGGTTCAGGGTTTCATAGTACGGCGCGCGCTTGTGCTGGATGATGAACGACAGTTCAGACGGTCCACGCAGTTGCTGGAAGCTTTCCGGCACCCAGGCCGCATCCGACGCCAGCAAGGTCCAGCCGCTATCCTGCAGCACGAAGGCACCCAGATGGCCGATGGCGTGGCCGGGCAAGTCGACGATGTAGATCTCGCCCGTGCCGCTGACGTCGCGCCCGTGCGTAAATGGCAGCAGGGCCGCCGGCAAGGCCGTCTCTGGCACGCTTTCCACGAAATCCAGGCGGTCGGCGATATCGTTCGGCAGCAGCTCGGGCACGAAGGCCTGGCGCACGGCGGCCACCCCGGACAGTCCCCGCACGGCGTCCCAGCCCGTTTTCGAGGCCATCAGGCGCGCGCCGGGAAAGTCGCGCAGGCCGGCGATATGGTCGGCGTGAAAGTGCGACAGCAGCAGGGTGTGGATGTCGCCGGGCGACACGCCATGCGCGCGCAGCTGCCCCTGCAGCGACTCGTTCTCGTCGAAGAAAATCGGCGTCACCCACGCATACATGCGGTACACGCCTTTCGACGTGGCGGCGCGGAAGTGCTCGGCGTAACCGGTATCCCACAGGTACAGGCTAGAGCGCGTCTCGATCAGGTAGGCGCGCGAGGGGAAGCAGCGGCTGGCCAGCCCGCTGCCTTTCAGGACCATGCACGATGGATGGGTACAGTGGCCAACGCGAAACGCGGTAATCCTAGCCATTGCGCTCCTTGCCCACCTTGTGCGCCGCCGCTTCCTGGCGCATCCACTGCGCCGTCAGGGCGATGCCTTCCTGCAGGCTGACGATGGGGCGGTAACCGAGCACCTTGCGCGCCTTGGCGTTATCGAGCGTCATGTCGAAACTGAGCGCGCCGATGCTGTAAGGCGTCAGCGATGGCTCGCGGCGGGTAAAACGAGAGGCGAACTGCATCAGGCGCGCGACCACCGCCAGCACGCGGTAAGACACGCTGACGATCTCGAACGGCTGCTGGAGATGGTCGCAAAACAGGGTGCGCAAGATGTCGCACAGGCGCGCCGGCTCGCCATTCGTGATGTTGAAGGCGGCGCCCGAAGCGATGGTCTTGTGCACGGTGGCCAGCCACATCGCATGCACGACGTTGTCGACATAGGTGACGTCGATGGTAGCCGTGCCGCCATTGGGCAGCGGCAGCTTGCCGCCGCGCTCCTGCAGCACCCTCGCCAGGCGCGGGATCAGCACCTGGTCGTGCGGGCCGAAGATGGCGCGCGGGCGCAGGATCACGCACGTCATGCCGCGCTGGCGGTCGACGCACTCCTGCACCAGTTTTTCCGCCATCGCCTTGCTGCGCGCATACGCGTTGACGAAGGCGTCGGGGCGGAAGGTTTCCGGCACCTCGTAGCGGTTGTGGTAGTCGAAATAGATGGCGGGGGTGGAGATGTGCACGAAGCGCGCCACGTGCAGGCTGGCGGCCGCGCGCAGCAACTGGGCCGTGGCCGTGACGTTGGCGGCGATGAAGTCGCGCTCCGCGCCCCAGGGCGACGACAGCGCGGCGCAGTGCCAGACCGTGTCCATGCCGCGCACCAGTTCGTCGACCTGGCGCGGCGTGGCTTGCGCCAGATCGAGCGCGACGAATTGCGCACCCATGCGTTCGAGTTCGCGGCCCACGGCAGCGTTGCGGCCCGTGGCGCGCACTTCCACGCCCTGCGCCAGCAGGGTGCGCACGGCATTGCGCCCCAGCCCGCCCGTCGCTCCCGTGACCAGAATCCGCCTCATCACACCACCTTCACAGGTCAAGAATCATGCCGCCGATGGTCAAGCCAGCGGCCGTGCCCATCATCAGCAAACGCTGGCCTGCCACGGCCCGCCCCGTCATCACCGCCTCGTGCAGGGCGGTGGGCAAGGACGCGGCCACCTGATTGCCATGCGTTTCAAAGATCTTGATGATTTTAGCATCGGGAACGTCGAGGATGCGCGCCGCATGCGCGAGGCCCAGCGGGCTGGCCTGGTGCGGCACGACCACGTCGATCTTTTCCAGTCCCGCGCCCGATTCCTGCATCAGTTCCGTCAGGAAGTCCGGCATCACCTTGACGGCCAGGCGAAACACGGCCTTGCCATCCATGCGGAACAGGTAGTCGCCCGGTTCGCAGCCGTTGCGCGGGTTGCGCTCGGTGCCGCCGCCGCGAATTTCGCAGTAGCGCCGCCCTTCCGGATACGTGCCCATCTTGTAGGCGCGGATGCCGGCGCTGCCGTCGCCCCGCTCGACGATGACGGCGGCGGCGCCGTCGCCAAAGATCATCGACGCTTCCGGCTCGCTCCAGTCGACGCCACGCGAGGCGAGGTCCGACGAGACGATGGCGATGCGCCGGTAGGCGCCGCCGGCCAGCATGGACGCGGCCACGCGGAAAGCGGCCATGAAGCTGAGGCAACTGGCGTTGACGTCGAAGCTTTGCGTGCCTGGCGGCAAGCCCGCATGGTCGGCCACGAAGCAGGCCGTATTCGGCAACGCCTGCTCGGGCACGCCGCAGGCGCAGATCAGCAAGTCGATATCGGCCGGACGCAGGCTGGCATTCTTCAGCGCATCGAGCAGGGCGGCGGCGCCCAGCTGGCTTTGCGATTCGTCGGGCGCGGCGACAAAGCGCGACAGCACGCCGCTCTTGCGCAGGGTATAGCCGGCCGGATGGCCCAGTTTCAGGTCCAGGCTCTCGGAGGTAACGCTGTGCGACGGTACGGCTTTGCCCGTCGCGATCAGGCGAACTGGAATCATGTCAGCCTTAAAAAAGTAAAGTAAATACGGTTGATGAAGGGTTGATGCGCTAATCGCGTGCCAACGGCGGCAATGCAACACCGCAGTTCTTGCAGAAGTTGGCATCGTCATCGAGCCCTTCTTTCAGGCACGTGGGGCAGGTACGCGTGGTGACCAGCTTGGAGCTGCGCTGTACCGTCATCTCGGCGCTGATAATGCCGGTAGGCACTGCCAGGATGCCCCAGCCCAGCAGCATCATCAGCGAGGCGATGGTGCGCCCGATGTCGGTCTTCGGCGTGATATCGCCGAAACCGACCGTGGTCATGGTGCTGATGGCCCAGTATATCGACGTGGGGATACTGCTGAAGCCGTTTTCCGGCCCTTCCACGACGTACATCACCGTGCCCAGCAGAAAGACCACCATCATGACGAACGATAAAAAAATGAGGATCTTGCGCCGGCTGGCCAGCAAGGCCCGCCCCAGCACCGTATATTCATGCACATAGGACGTGAGCTTGAGGATACGGAACATGCGCAGCAGGCGCAAAATGCGCACGTCGATCAGCACGTGCGCGCCCGGCAGCAGCAAGCCGATGTAGGTCGGCACGATGGCCAGCAAGTCGATAATGCCGAAAAAACTCTTGGCGTAGCGCACCGGATGCTGCAGGCACGCCAGGCGGGCGAAATATTCGATGGTAAATAAAATGGTGAAAAACCATTCCAGCGCCGTCAGCCAGGTGCCATAGCGCTCGGCCACGGAGGCGACACTGCTGAGCACGACCACCGTCACACTGATCAGGATGGCGGCGATCAGCAGCAAATCGAAGGCGCGTCCCGTGCGCGTTTCCGCCTCGAAGATGACGGTGTACACCCGCTCGCGCCAGCCCCGCTCGGGCTTGCCATATTTTTGCTGCGTTTCCTGCGCCGCCAGCTGCTGCGGCGTCAAGGGCGCCGCTCCGCTCTTCGTCGCGGCTTTCATGTGGTTGATGTGCTCATATACTATTATTGTATAGATAATTGACAAAGCACGGCGACACGCACTGTTGCGCTACGGCAGCACTACGACAGCTTTTTCGCCAGCAGCACGGCATTGCGCCGGTCGCGCTCTGCTTGCACGATGTCCGTCGTACGCGCTTCCGACAGGCCCACCGTGTGCAGCACGGTGGCCGTCAGCTGCAGCGCCGATTCCAGCGCCTCGGGCACGACCAGGGTGGCGCCCGCCTGTATCAAGGCCACCGCATGGGCCTCGTCGCGGGCGCGCGCATACACGGGCAGCTGCGGATATTCGCGGCGGATCGATTTCACGGCGTGCAGCACGGAGGCCGCATGGTCCATCGTCAGCACGACGGCGGCAGCCCGGTCCGCATTCACCTTTTGCAACAGTTCCGCGCGCGACGCATCGCCGAAATACACGGGGAAACCGCGCGGATGCAGGGTCGTCACCAGGCGCGCATCGTTTTCAATCGCCACATAGGCAATATCCTGCTCCGTCAGCACCTTGGCCAGCAACTGCCCCACCCGGCCGAAACCGGCGATGATGACGGTGCTGCCCTGCGGCGGCAGCGCGCCATGCGCCAGGTCGGCCAGTTGATGGTGGTGGCGCTGTTCCCACCAGTTACCGAACGCGCGCGCCGCCTTGGCCAGCGCCGGCGTGGCAAACAGGCTCAGGCCCACCACCAGCATGACGAACTGTGCCACCTGCGGACCGATCAATTTCGTGCCCAGCGCATACGCGACGACGATGAAGGCGAATTCGCCACCCTGCCCCAGCAGCACGCCCGTTTCCACGGCGCGCCCCCAGTGAAAGCCGCCGATGCGGAAAATCACGCTGATGACGAGGGTCTTCAGCGCAAACAGGCTCAGCACGGCCAAGGGAATCAGGACCGGCGACTTGAGGATTTCGCGCACGTCGATCTGCATGCCCACGGACATGAAGAACAGGCCCATCAGCAAGCCCTTGAAGGGCTCGATCGTCACCTCCACTTCGTGGCGGAATTCCGTTTCCGCCAGCAGCAGGCCAGCCAGCAAGGCGCCCAGCGCCATCGACAGGCCCGCCAGATACGTCAGGCCCGCAATGCCCAAGGTGCTGAGCAAGGTCAGGGCCATGAACACGTCGGGCTGGTGCTTCTTGACGAAAAACTGGAACAGGGGGCGGATGACCCTGCGGCCCAGCAGATAGATCAGCAGGATGGCGCCCGCCGATTTCACGGCCGCAAAGCTGAGCAGATACGCCAGGTCGTCGCTGCGCCCGCTGGCGAACACGTCGATCAGGATGAACAGCGGCACCACCATCAAATCCTGGAACATCAAGATGGAAAAGCCCGCCTGCCCGCTTGGGGTCTGCAGGGAACGCTGGTCGGTCAGCAACTGCATCACGACGGCCGTCGACGACAGCGACAGCACCAGGCCCAGCACGATGGACGCTTCCAGCGACAGGCCAAAGTAATACGCGACACCGCCGATCAGGCAGGCGCTGACGGCCACCTGTCCCACGCCTGCGCCGAACACCCAGCGCCGCAGCGCCCACAGTCGTTCCGTCGACAGTTCCAGGCCGATCATGAACATCAGGAACATCACGCCCAGCTCGGCCAGGCCGCTCACCTGCTCGGCGCGCACGAACGAAAAATACGTGAGCCACGTGAAGTCGCCCGCCCACAGGCCGAAGCCAAACGGGCCGAACAGGGCGCCTACGGCCAGGAAGCCGAGCACTTGGTTGACCTTCAGGCGTTGCAATAGCGGAATAAAAATCCCGGCCAGAGCGAGAAACAGCAGGGTTTCTCGCAAATACGGTAAGGCGTGCTGCTCTTCCAAGATAATCCTAACTTAATGATATTCATGCCGAATTGGCAATTATCGCATGCTGGGCCGTGGCAAACAGGCGCACACGCGATATTTTTGCCCAGGAGCAATACATTCGCTCCCTATTTCGGCGGCGCCAACATGTCGGCACGGGGGCGGTCCCAGCCCGGCACGTAGGCGGGACATGGCCGGCTGCGGAACTGTTGCAGCTCTACGGTCGTGAAATTGGGCTGCATGCCGGGATTGAAACGCACGTCCGTCAGCTTGTCCGCATTCAACCTGGGCATGCGGGCAAAGCGGAACCAGGCATCGACATAGCAATTGTCTTCCTGCAAGGCCCGCAAGGCCGCCAGGCTGCCCGCCGCCTGGGCGGAGACGGCGATGCCGGGCGCCAGTTGCTGGCCCTGCTTGCCCGTCTCGGCCAGCCCCGCCGGGCAGGCGGCGGGCGCCAGCGATGCGGGCAGCAGGCTCAGGGTGCCGCGCCGCAGGGTGTACACGTCCGTCTTGCTGTCGAGCGAAACATAGATCCAGCACAGGGGGTTGCTGGGAAACGCCGTCATGACCACGTCCCACACGCGTGTGCCGGGGTCCAGGCGCTGCACGGCCGCCTCGATACGCGTACGGCCGAGGGCCGACGCCACGCCCTGCGTGCCAATAAACGTGGCGGCCAGCGCGAAGGCCAGCAGCAACGGCCCGCGTCCCCGCTCGCCGGCGCGCCCTTGCAGCACGGCCAGGATCGCGCCCAGTCCCAGCAGCACGGCCAGCGAGGCGGGCGCCAAGTAGGTTTTATAGGTGAAGAAACACAGGGCCGCAGCCAGCCCCGTCAGCAGCACGCTTTTGACGATGCCGTAGCGCAAGGACATGATCACGGGCACTCCCAGCAGCACCCAGAACATCGGTTCGACAATGAAGACCATGTCGCCATACAGCCAGCGGCTGTCAAACGGATAAAACGGGTGCAAGCCGTAGGAATTGAGGAAATCCATACCCATGTGCAAGCAGAATCCCAGCAGCAGACAAGCGGCCAGGCCGATGCGGGCGGGCACGCTTTCCTTGAGCAGCCGGCGCGCGCCCGGCCATAGCAGCCACAGCAATGCCAGCAAGACCAGCGCCTGCGGCAAGGCCAGCAGCAAGGTATGTGTGTGGCCACGGTGGTGCAGCATGTAGCCGAACGGGCGCGGCAACAGCCGGGTCAGTACCAGATCGAGGTCGGGCGCGTTGCTGGCAAACCATGCCGAAAATAGAAACAGCGCGCGCCGGGTGCGCTGTGCGGGGGCTTGCGGCTCGGGCGGCAGGCTGCGGTGTACCAGTTCGCCGACCCCGAGGCCGATGACCGAATGCGTAATATTATCCATCGGGCAATTTTACAGGATGCCCGCCCCGGCGCGCTTTTGCGCTGTTACTTGCGCTACAGCTTTTCCAGTTCCGGGCCGCGCATGCCCACCAGCAAGGCGCGGCCATCGGGCAGCACGCGAAATTCGCCATAGCGGGCCTTTTCCCAGCGCGCCGCCTCGCCTTCCTTGAAGAACCACGCATCGCTGACCAGCACCCAGTTCCCATCCTTGGGCGTCAGCTCGAGCAGGAATTCGCCGGGCGCCAGCGCTTCCTTGGTATAGGGGCGCAGCAGTTCCGCCACGCCGCGCGCATCGCGCCTGGCCACGACGAGGGGCCGGCCAGGCGCCCTGTTCACGCTGGCCAAAGTCGAGAGGACGCCGAGGTTGACGAAATTGAGGCGCATGTAGTCGCCTTGCATCAGCGAGCGGGGATCGACGGGTTCCAGCGCCACGAAGACAGCTTCTCCTTTTGTAATCAGCTGCTCTTTTTGCCAGATGCCGCCATTGGCGACCAGCAACACCAGCAGCAAGCCGCCCAGCACGCCCAGGCGCACGGCGCGGCGCTCAAGGACCACGCCCGCCGGTTTGCTTTCCACCAGGTGCAGCACGGCGCCGCGCGTGGCCAGCCACGACAGCGCACACAGCACGGCGCCCGCTATCGCCAGCAGCGCCGCCTTGCTGGCCAGCGGCCAGGCCAGCTGGTAATAAAAGCTGCCGATGATCCACGCCGCCGCCAGCACAGCCGCCACGGCCACGCGCGAGCGCCCGCTCGTCACGCAATACGCAAGGATCAGCAGCACGGGCCCCAGCGCCGGCATGAACCAGGACAGCACGATCAACACCAGCGCCACGCCGATGGCGGGCAACTGGCGCAATGCGGGCCAGCGCCATCCCGTCCAGGCGGCGGCCGCCGCGGCCAGCACGAGCGACACGCCATTCAAGGCCTGCGCATACCAGGCAATACCCTGGTGCCGCGTCACTTCGCGCGCCACTTCGCCGGCAAAGCCACCGCCCAACGCGCCGCCCAGCATGAAGGTCATGCCAGACCAGAAGACCAGCCCCAGCAGGATCGCCAGCACCCAGCCCGTCGACAGCGATTCCAGGAAGGCGGCGACGGGCGCGCCGCGGCCGTCGTTGAAGGCTTGCTTCTGCAGCCAGTGGGCGGCCAGCCAGAAGGCCAGGGCCAGCATCCAGGCGAAATACAGTTCCGTGGGATCGTTCTCGAAAATCCAGTCGCGCGTGCTATCGACGATACCCAGCCCCAGCAAGCCGCAGGCGACCAGTCCCAGCAGCACACGCAGCCAGTCGCGCGGCAAGGCGGCGGCCACCACCAGGCATGCCAGGCACAGCATCAATGACGCCGTCTGCGTGGAATAGTCGCGGTACAGGGCATAGCCAAGCAAGCCGCCGCCCACGAGCAGGCAGGGCACGGCCAGTTGCTCGACAAACAGCGCCACGCCGCGCGTGCGGATCAGCAGCACGGCCACCACCAGCACGATGGCGGCCACGACATACGCGCCGGGACCGTGGCGCACGACGCTTTCCAGGCCCACGCCCAGCGCAATCATCAGGGGGATGGCGGCCAGCCAGGCGCCGAAGGCCGTCATCAGCACCAGCGGCCACGGCCGTACATCCTGCACGGGACGGGTAGCGTTCGGCGGCAACAGGCCGGCGCGCGTGGCGTCGTCGATCAGGGTGGCGAGCGCATCGGCTCGTCGAGTATTCAGATTGCTCATGCCGCCTCCCGCCGCGTGCGCCACAGTATGCCTTGCACGGTCAGCGCCAGCAGCACGGCGGCCAGCAAGCCCAGCATGACCAGCGCGCCGATGCCATCGCCACCGCTACCGCCGCTGAGCAACAGACGCGCCAGGCCGCCCACCAGCAAGGTGTTCAGGCCCAGCGCGACGGCGCTCAGGCCGAAGACGTCAAAATAGCGGCGCGTGGACAGCAGGACGCCGGCGACAGCCAGCAAGCCCAGCCCGGCCCAGTACGGCGATTCGAGCTCGCTGCCGAACAGGGCGCTGACGGCCGTGCCCGTGATGAGGATGGTGGCCAGCACCAGGCCCAGGCGCAAGGCCCAGTTGCCCGCGCCCGTCCAGCGCGCCAGCAAGGGCGAGACAAACGCGCACGCTGCCAGCACGACCAGCCAGCCGCTGACGAAAATGGAGAGATCAGCTGAATCGATGCGCCAGCTGTTGTGCGCATGCGCCTGCATCCACAGGGCGGCCGCCGTGGCCAGCACCAGCATCCACGGCGTCCACAGCACGTCGCTGCGCGCGACCAGACACAGCGGCAAGGCCAGCACGGCCCACAGGGCGAACAGCTGCCACGGATCGGCACCCGTCTGGTACGTCTGGCCAAAGTAAGCGAACAGGCCGCCGATGGCCAGCAAGGCCAGCAGCAGCAAAGGAACTCTCGCCTTGGGCACGGCAAATGCGCCCACGCAGGCGGCGGCAAACACCCCTTGCAGCAAGGCAAAGCGGCCCATGCGGCCGAAGTCTTCCCAGTTGGCGGCCACCCAGCAGATCAGACCCATGCCCAGCAACGCGGCGCCCAGCACGGCCACGCCGCGCGGCAGCCAGTGGGCCAGGCGCGCCGGTTCGCGCTGGAAACCGGCCACTTCCTGCAACTGCCGGGTTTGTTGGGCATCGAGCGCATGGGTCGAGGCGAGTTGGTACACGGCGAGGCGTAAATCCATCGTCTGCTTTCTATTGATTTTAGTATGGGAAGAAAGTGTCAGCGCTCGACGCTGACGCCGCGCCAGAAGGCGACGTGGCCGGCAATTTGCTTGGCGGCATCCTTGGGCTGGGGGTAATACCAGGCCGCGTTGGCATTGACCTGGCCGTCGACGACGACGTCGTAATAGCTGGCCGTGCCCTTCCACGGGCAGACGCTCGTGTGGCTGCTGGGACGCAGGTAGTCCTGCGTCACCTTTGACAAAGGAAAATATACATTGTTTTCAACGACTTGCACCTGCGCATCGGTAGCTTGCGCGATGACGGCGCCATTCCAGCTGGCTGTTGGCATTTGACTATCCTCCTTCTGCGCCGAGTGTAGCGCAAAAAGTCCGCCATGGCGCGCGCCATTGGCGCCCGGTTCAAGCGCCCGCGATGATCTGGCGCAAGGCTTGCTCGAACACTTCAGGCGGCTGGCCGCCGGAAATCAGGTGGCGCTCGTTGATGATGACGGCCGGCACCGAGTTGATGCCGTTCTGCTGGTAGAACTGCTCTTGCGCACGCACCTCGTCCGCATAGGCGTTCGATGTCAGCACTTCGGCCGCTTTGACGGTGTCCAACCCCACCTTGCCGGCCACGGCCAGCAGCACCTCGTGCGACGACGGATCCTGCCCTTGCGTGAAGTAGGCGTCGAACAGCGCCATCTTGAGTTCCTTCTGGCGCCCTTCCAGAGCGGCCCAGTGCAGCAGACGGTGGGCGTCAAAGGTGTTGTAGATGCGACCGCGCTTGTCCATGGCGAAGGTAAAGCCCAGTTGTTCGCCGCGCGCGCGGATGGCTTCGCGCGACTGCGCCATCTGTTCTTCGGTGGAACCGTATTTGCGGGCGATGTGTTCGCCGATATCTTCGCCTTCGGGCGGCATGTTGGCATTCAGCTCGAAAGGCTGGAAGTGGATGTCGGCCTGGACGGTGCCGTCCAGTTTGGCCAAGGCTTGTTCCAGCGATTTCAGGCCCACCACGCACCAGGGGCAGGAAACGTCGGAAACGAAATCGATACGGACGGGAGTGGGTGTGGCGGAGGAGGTTGAAACAGTCATGGTGGGCAGCCTTTGCGCGAGTCGGTGGCGGCCGCACCGTGCGGCGCCGCAAGCACAGCATATGCGTGCGGCGCGCGGGAAATCAAGCGCTTACTTCTTCTTGACGGGCGCCTTGGCCGCATCTTTCTTGCCGCCGATCTTGCTTTCCTTGCCGGATAGCAAGTTCGCGATATTCTGGCTGTGGCGGTAAGCGAGCAGCACGCTCATGACGATGACGGCCAGCAAGATGGGATCGACGCCGAACAGCAGGCCATAGTAAAACGGCGCGAACAGGGCCGCCACCAGGGCTGCCAGCGAGGAATAGCGAAACGCGTAGGCAATGATCAGCCAGGTGGCCAGAGTGGCCAGGCCCAGCCATGGATTGATGCCCAGCAGCACGCCAAGGGCCGTGGCCACGCCCTTGCCGCCGACGAAGCGGAAGAACACGGGCCACAAATGGCCGAGGAAGACGGCGATGGCCACCAGGGCCACGGCCGTGTCGCCCACGCCCAGCGCGCTGGCAAAATGGTCGGCCAGGAAGACGGCCAGCCAGCCCTTGGCGCCGTCGCCCAGCAGGGTCATGATGGCGGCGCCCTTGTTGCCGCTGCGCAGCACGTTCGTGGCGCCGGGATTTTTCGAGCCATAGGTGCGCGGATCGGCAATGCCGTAGACCTTGCTCATCACCACGGCAAACGATATCGAGCCGAGCAAGTAAGCGGCCACTGTCATTGCCACGGTTGTAATTACTGGATTCATTTCTTCCCTTTATTGTGTTTATTACACCAGCATCGAGGCTGGCGCAGCAGAATATACACCAGCGCCCCGCCTACGGACAGGGCGGGGACTGGTTTTCTTAATCCTGCAAGGCGCACTGCACCGGCTTGGCTTGCAGCAAATCAACAAGCACCTGCGGCGCCAGCGAGACGAGAAAACCGCGCCGCCCGCCATTGATGTAAATGCGAGGCAAGTCCAGGATCGATTGCTCCACGTACACGGGCATGGCCTTCTTCGTGCCGAATGGCGATGTGCCGCCGATCATGTAGCCGGAATGGCGCTGCGCCACTTCGGGCTTGCACGGTTCGACGGACTTGCAGCCGATGCCGCGCGCCAGGTTCTTGGTCGACACCTTGCAATCGCCATGCATGAGCACGATCATCGGCTTGGCCGCCTCGTCCTGCATCACCAGGGTCTTGATCACAGAGTGCTCGGGCACGCCAAGTTCGCGCGCCGACACGCTGGTGCCGCCGTGCTCTTCGTACGGATACGGGTGTTCTTCAAAGGAAACTTGATGCTTGCGCAGCAACTGCGTCGCCTGGGTTTCGGAAATATGCTCTTTTTTAGCCATGCGTGATACGCTGATCGTTCAGTGAGGAGTGCTAATTATGCAGGAAGAAATCCGCTTTGCCACATTCAATGTCTGCAACCTTGCCCCCGCCGGGGCGAAATTGTATGACAACCTGGAACCGTTGAGCCCGGCGCAATACGCAGCCAAGGCGGAGTGGACGGCGCGGCAGATCGACCTGCTTGACGCCGACGTGATCGGTTTCCAGGAAATTTTCTCGCAGGCGGCCCTGCGCGACGTGCTGTCGCGCACGCGCCACTACCGCGAAGCCACCGTGGCCGGCTACGATGCGATGGACTCCGCCGGACGCATGCTGCCCACGGTGGCGCTCGTATCGCGCCTGCCGCTGGCCGGCGCCGGTGTTGCCTGGGCGGATTTTCCGGCAGGCATGAGCGTCTCCGCCGAGGACAACGCCTGCCGCTTCGCCCGCGCGCCCCTGCATGTCCAGGTCATCTTGCCTGGCGGGCAACTCACCGATGTCGTCGTCGTGCATTTGAAATCGCGCCGGCCCGACTACCGCCATGGCGACGGCAACGATGCGGCCAGCTACGCACTGGCCAACCTGCGCTCTCTGCAGCGGCGCGGCGCGGAAGCCGTGGCCCTGCGCGTGCTGGCAAGCGAGCTGGGCCACAGCGGCCGTCCCCGCATCGTGCTGGGCGACTTCAACGACATCGCCAATGCCGTCACCACGGCCATCGTCATGGGCGCAGGCGCCCCGTGCGAAGCAGGCATGGAAATGCGCGCGCGCCTGTACGACGCCAACGCCATCCAGCTGCGCCAGGACGCCCTGCGCCACGTGGGCTACACGAATATCCACGACAGCGCCTACATGACGATCGACCACATCCTCGTCTCCGAACATTTTCATCCTGCCTCGTCGCGCGCCATCGGCGTGCTGCAGGAAGTGACTTATCTCAACGATCATTTGCTGCTGGGCTTGCCGCATGCATCCGACCATGGCCAGGTGCTGGCGCGCATCAAGCTGCTGGGAAACATTGACTAATGTAGCAACCTCGCCAGCGCGCTGCCCTCGACTTGCGCGCTGGCATAGCGCCCCTGGTATTGCTGACAGCCCTGTCCCCGCAGATACGCCAGTTGCTGCGCCGTTTCCACGCCTTCGGCGATCACCGTCAATTGCAGCTCGCGCGCCATGGCGATGATGGTGGCGGCTACGGCCGTATCGGACTGGCCCGCTGCGCCATCGGCTATGGCGGGCAGGAACGAGGGGTCGATCTTGAGTTTATCCACCGGATAATGGCGCAGATTGGCCAGCCGCGAATAGCCGGTGCCGAAGTCGTCGATGGCCAGCCTGGCGCCCAGCGCACGCAGCTGCGCCAGCACGCCGGCCAGGCGCGCGCCGCCCTTCATCAGCAAGGACTCCGTCACTTCCAATTCCAGGCTGGCGGCAGGCAAACCCGACGCGGCCAGCGCATCTTGCACGCTGATTAATAAATTATTGTGCAGGCACTGCGCCGGCGACAGATTCACCGAGACGCGCCAGGCATGGCCCGCATCGTGCCAGGCGCGCGCGCGCAGACAGGCCTGGCGCAGCACCCAGTTGCCAATCGACACCATCAGGCCGCACTCCTCGGCCACGGCGATGAAGCGCTCGGGCCGCAGCAGGCCCAGCTGCGGGTGGCGCCAGCGCAACAGCGCTTCGGCGCCGAGGATCTGCCCGCTGGCAACATCGAGGGCGGGCTGGAACTCGAGCACGAATTCATCGCGGCCCAATGCTTCGCGCAAGTTTTGCTCCAGGCTGGCACGCTCGACGATTTGCGCATTCATCTCGGCATTGAAAAACTGGAAATTGTTGCGCCCGTTCTCCTTGGCGTGGTACATGGCGATGTCGGCGTTGTGCACGAGGGTATCGATGCCGTCGCCATCGCTGGGAAAGATGGCCACGCCGATTGAGGTCGATACATGCAGTTCATAGTCACCCAGCTGGTACACCTGCGTCACGGCATGCAGCAGGCTGGCCGCCACGTGGGCCACCTGGTCGATGCCGCCCACCTCGGCCAGGATGATGACGAACTCGTCGCCGCCATGCCGGCTGACGGTATCGACGCCGCGCACGCAGCGCACCAGGCGCCGCGCCACTTCCTTGAGCAGCAAGTCGCCCACGTGGTGGCCCATGCTGTCATTGATGTGCTTGAAGTGGTCGAGGTCCAGGTACAGGATGGCCAGCATGCTCAGCTTGCGCCGCGCGGCCGCCAGCGCCAGCGACAGCCGGTCCAGCAGCAGCACCCGGTTCGGCAAGTCGGTGAGGAAATCGTGCTCGGCCAGGTGGCGCGTGTGCTCCTCGTTTTTCTTGCGCTCGCTGATGTCGCTGAGGATGGCCAGGTAATTGCTCAATTGCCCCTGCGGGTCGCGGATGGCCGTCAGCGACAGCCAGGCCGGGTAGCGTCCGCCCGCCTTGCGCTGGCCGGCGATGTCGCCTTGCCAATAGCCATTCGCGTCGACTTCATCCCACACGTGGTCGAAAAACGCGGGCGCGTCCGGCTCCACGCCCTGCAGGACGAAGGGTTTGCCCAGCATGTCGTCCAGGCTGTAGCCGCTGATCTCGCTGTACGCGGGATTCATGCTGACGACCCGCTGCTGCGGGTCCATCACGACGATGGCTTCGCGCGCATGCTCGACCACCTGTGCCGACAGGTACAGGGCCCGCTCTGCCAGTTTGCGGGAGGAAATATCGCGGATCACGGCGTAGAACAGGTAGGTATGGTCGAGCGTGACGGACGTGAGCAGCACTTCGCCCCAGAACAGCTGGCCCGTGCACGTCTGGTAGCGCCAGTCATAGCGGCAGTTGCCATCGGCATGGGCTTGCGCCGCCAGCTGCGTGCCGCGCAACGATGACAATGCGCCATCGGGCTGGCGCAAGGGCGAAAAATCGCTGAGGCGGCGCCCCAGCAGCCGTGGCCGGTCTTCGCATCGGAACAGGGCAATGGCGGCCGGATTCGCTTCGGCGACATGCTCGTCGCGCAGCAGCAGGATGGCGTCGGCCGATTTCTCGTACAACTGGCGGAAATTGTCGCCCATCAACAGCAAGGCGCCCTGCGCGGCGCCATCCTGGCCGCCGACCGTGATGTCGACGTCGATGCAGACCACTTGCCGCACACGCCCGGATTGGATGACGGGAAAAACGGTGGAACAGATGCAGCGCGGCGCGGCCCCATCGGCGCCCAGCTTCCACAGGCGCATGCTGCGCGCCTTGCCGCTCTCCCACACGGCCGCCAGTTCGCCGGCAACCTCCTCGTCCATAGTGGCGGCAGCGGGCAGCGCTGCGGCCACCCTGGCCCACGGCTGGCCCAGTACCAGCTCGGCTGCCACGCCATACAGGCGCGCCGCGCCGGCACTCCAGAAACGCACGATGCCGTCGCGGTCGATGCCGCGCATGGCCAGGCCCGGTGCCTGCTCGACGGCGGCAACGATGATGGACAGCAAATCGAGCGCCTTGCCGGCCGCCCCAGCCTGCGGTTCGGCCGCGGCCAGCAAACGGCCCGGCGACGGGGCGGCTCCGGCAATCCGATCAGACATCAGGCCCCCCGTGGCGCGGCCGCGCGGCAACCGGCTGGCGTATGGCCTGTCCGGTGGCGCAACCATCCTGACCATTCTTGCGCGCCGGCGAATCGGCTTCTTGAGGATGCGCAAGCATCGTGACGCGCACGGCGGGCATGCTGGCATTGGTCTCCGGTCGCCGTTTTTTGCATTCCAGCCCCGATTTTGTGCAATCTGTCGCATGGCGATGGCGGCCGGACTTGAATCTTCCTAAAGTGGCAACATGCGCATCGTCGTGAACGGCCGCAGCGGCAGGCGTGCTGTCTGCGGCCGCCACGGTGATGCGCTACCCGAATTCCCCCGGCCCGCCGCAGGCCGGCCGCACCGAGACCTGGCGCCGAACCCCTGCGCCGCTCCTGACTAAAAAACCTATGAAAAACGAGACCCTGCCCCCCGCCTCCCCCCTTGCCGCCACGCGCCGCCGGCGCTGGCGCACGCCCGTCTTGATCCTCGTCGTGCTGGGCCTGGCCGGCGGCGGCTGGACGGTGATGCAATCGAAGCAGCAAGCCGCCAAGGCGGCCGAGCAGCAAGCGAGCAAGAAGAAGGAGCAGGAAAAGACGCCCGTGCATGAACTGGCGCAGGGCGACGTGGCCGCCATCGATGCGCGCGCCCTCAGCATCAGCCTGCCCCTGTCCGGCTCCCTGGCGCCCGTGACCCAGGCCACCATCAAGGCCAAGGTTTCCGGCGTGATCGAGGAAACAACCTTGCAGGAAGGCCAGCAGGTAGCCAACGGGCAAATCCTCGTGCGCCTGGAAGCGGCCGACCTGCGCGCCCGCCTGACGCAGCAGCAAGCCATGCTCGACGAAGCACAGGCGCGCTTGTCGATGGCGAGCAAAAACGAGGCCAATAGCCAGGCGCTGCTCAAGCAAAAATACATTTCGCAGACGGCCTACGACACGACGCAAAACTCCGTCGACCTGGCGCGCGCCAGCGTCAAGTCCGCCGCCGCCATGGTCGACATCGCCCGCATCGCGCTGGCCGACACGGTAATCCGCGCACCGATGGCCGGCATCGTCAGCAAGCGCCACCTGCAGGCCGGCGAAAAAGTCTCGCCTGACATGCCCGTCTATACCATCGTCAACCTGGCGCAGCTGACCCTGGAAGCGCCCGTGCCCAGCGCGGACATCCCCCGCATCAAGCTGGGCCAGGACGTGCACTTCAAGGTCGACGGCTTCGGCGCGCGCGACTTCGCCGGCAAGGTCACGCGCATCAACCCCACCACAGAGAGCGGCTCGCGCGCCATGCTCGTCTACATCGCCGTCGACAATGGCGATGGCGCGCTGCGCGGCGGCATGTTCGCCAAGGGCAGCATCGTCACCGAGCGATCAATCGTGGCGCCGCTGGTGCCCCTGACGGCCGTGCGCAATGAAAAGCAGGGTCCCGTCGTGTATGCGCTGGTCAACAACAAGGTCGTCGCCCAGCCCGTCACGCTGGGCTTGCGCAATGAGGATGAAGGCTATGCGGAAGTCAAATCGGGCCTGGTGCCGGGCGCGAAAGTCATCGTCGCCAAGCTCGATGGGGTGAAACCTGGCCACGGCGTGACCTTTGCCGCGCCAGCAACCGCGCCCGCCGCCCCCGCCGCGCCGGCAGCCGTGCTGGCACGGAAGGATTAAGCCATGTGGATGACCAAAGTCAGTATTCAAAACCCCGTCTTCGCCACCATGGTCATGGTTGCGCTTGTGGTGCTGGGCATATTCTCCTACCGTGGCCTGGGCGTGGAGAGCATGCCCAGCGTGCAGTTCCCGTTCGCCGCCATTGAAGTGAACTACCCGGGCGCCTCGCCCGAAGCCGTGGAAAACGACATCACGCGCCCCATCGAGGACGCCGTCAACACCGTCAGCGGCATCAAGACCATCCGCGCCAACTCGTGGGAAGGGCGCGCCGGCGTCTACCTGGAATTCGAGCTGTCGACGAACATGGACAAAGCCATGCAGGACTTGCGCGACAAGGTGGCCCTGGTGCGCCCGCGCTTCCCGAAGGAAGCCAAGGACCCGTTCATCGCCCGCGCCGAAGGCGACAACGAGCGCCCCATCGCCACCATCGTGCTCACCTCCACCGGGCATGACCTGCGCTCGCTGTCGACCATGACGGAGCAGATCATCAGCAAGCGCTTCCAGGGCGTGGCCGGCGTGGGGCAAGTCAAGCTGCGCGGCTTGCGCGCGCGCCAGATCCTCATCAGCATGAAGCCCATCGAACTCAATGCCCAGGGCATCGGCGTCGATGAAGTGATCCGCGCCATCCAGGCGACGAATACCAATTTGCCGGCCGGTTCGATCAGCCATGGCGCGGCCGAGCAACTGGTGCGCGTGGAAGGCAAGATCAAGGATGCGCGCGAATTCGGCAAGATCATCGTCGCGCGCCGCGCCGTCGGCCCCGTCTACCTGGACCAGGTGGCCACCGTCGTCGACGGCGAGCAGGAAGAACTGTCGATCTCGCGCATGAACGGCCAGCAGGCCGTGACCATGGAAATCACCAAGGTGCAGGACGCCAACGTAGTCGAAGTGGGTACCGGCATCCTGAAAGTCGCGGCCGACCTGCAAAAGACCTTGCCGCCCGATATCACCCTGCGCGTGCTGGACGACGAATCGGAACGCGTGCAAAGCCAGCTCAATAACGTCAAGCGCACCATCATCGAAGGCGCCGTGCTGACCATGGTGATCGTCTTCCTGTTCCTGCACTCGTGGCGCTCGACCATCATCACGGGATTGACCTTGCCGATTTCCGTGCTGGCCAGCTTCATCGCCATGAAGGCCTTCGGTTTTACCCTGAACTTCCTGACCCTGATGGCGCTGTCCCTGTGCATCGGCCTGTTGATCGATGACGCCATCGTCGTGCGCGAAAACATCGTGCGCCACCTGGGCATGGGCAAGAACCACTACAAGGCGGCCAACGACGGCACCAATGAAATCGGCCTGGCCGTGATGGCCACCACGTTTGCCATCGTCGCCGTGTTCGTGCCGGTGGCCTTCATGGACGGCATCATCGGCCGCTTCTTCCTGCAGTTCGGCATTACCGTGGCCGTCGCCGTTCTCGTGTCGCTGTTCGTCAGCTTCACGCTCGACCCCATGCTGTCGTCCGTCTGGCGCGACCCCGTCAAGGACCGCTTCAAGTACGTGCCGTGGCTGGGCCGTTTCATGGCCTGGATCGAGACGGGTATCGACCGCCTGCACGTCTGGTATGGCAAGGTGCTGGCCCTGGCCCTGCGCTGGCGCAAGACGACGCTGGCCACGGCCGTGGCCCTGTTCGCGGGCAGCCTGATGCTCGTGCCCATGATCGGCGGCGAGATGTTCCCCGAGACGGACCAGGGCTGGGTCAACCTGCGCTTCAAGACGCCCGTCGGCTCCAGCCTCGAATACACGGATAGCAAAGTGCGCCAGATCGAAACGGCCCTGAAGGAATTTCCCGAGATCGACAGCCTGGTGGCCAATATCGGCACGCCCGATGGCCGCAACGCGGCCGAAGTGAACCTGAAGCTGACGGACATCAAGACGCACAAGCGCCGCTCGCAGCAGGAACTGGAAAAGCTGATCCGCGAACGCCTGGCGCCGATCGCCGGCATCACCCTGTCGGTCGGCCAGCGCCCCATCTTCATCGCCATCCTCGGCACGGACGAAGGCAAGCTCGATGCCGTGGCGCACACCCTGATGGACAAGATGCGCAACATCAAGGGCCTGGCCGACATGGAGTACAGCCAGGAAGGCGCCAATCCATCGACCACCGTGAAGATCAATAACGAACTGGCCAGCGACCTGGGATTGTCGGTGCAGCAGATCGGCAATGCGCTGCGTCCATTCGTGGCGGGCGACACGGTCAGCCACTGGCTGGCGTCCGACGGGCAGAACTACGACGTCAACGTGCAGTTGCCCAAGTCGGGCCGGCAAAAGGTGGCCGACCTGGCCGACCTGTCGCTGGCCTCGAGCAAGCTTGACGCGAATGGCAAGCCCGTCATGATTCCGCTGCGCCAGGTGGTTGAATTCGTGCCGTCATCGAGCCCGCAAGTGCTCAAACGCCAGGCCTTGCAGCGCCGGGTCGCCATCTATGCGGGCACGCAGGGCCGCCCTGCCGGCGACGTCGACGCCGACGTGCAAAAGGCGATGCAATCGATCGATCTGCCGCCGGGCGTACGCTTCGACGTGGCCGGCAATGCGCAGCAGATGGCCGAAACCATGGGCGGCGCCATGATGGCGCTGGGGATCGCCGTGATCTTCATCTACCTGGTGCTGGCCTCGCAGTTCGGCAGCTTTTTGCAGCCGATCGCCATCATGGTGTCCTTGCCGCTGTCGCTGATCGGCGTGCTGGCCGCGCTGCTGATCACGGGCAGCACCCTGAACATCTTCTCCGTGATCGGCTTCATCATGCTCATGGGCCTCGTTACCAAGAACGCGATTCTGCTGGTCGACTTCACCAACCAGCGCCAGCGCGAAGGCCTGGGGCAGTTCGAGGCGCTGATGGAAGCGGGGCAAGTGCGGCTGCGCCCCATCCTGATGACCACCCTGGCGATGGTCTTCGGCATGCTGCCGATGGCCATCGGCATGGGTGACGGCGGCGAATCGCAGGCGCCGATGGGCCGCGCCGTCATCGGCGGCGTCATCACCTCGACCCTCTTGACACTGGTGGTGGTGCCCGTCGCCTACACCTACCTCGATAGCCTGGGCAAGCGCGCCGCGCGCTTCTTTGGCGGTGGCGAGCATGCGCACACCGATGCACATGCCGACGCCGCACATTAAATCAGAACCGGTCGCCTTCACCGTCCCCGCATTGGCGGGGACGACGCGGCGGCTTCCTGAAGAGAGCTTCAGTTGACCAAAGCGGCCCCACTGGCTAGACTGTCCCCGTTATCAATTGTATGGAGTGACTCGTGGGTGCTTGTTCCAGTGACAGTAGTCGATTGACCATCGGCGATCGGCCTTAGGCAAGACGCGCGCATTCCGCCCGCCCTGCCCTCGGCAAGGTGCGGTTTTACCAGCGGCGATGTCCATTCGCCGCCACTTTCCCTCATCGTTCCACCGTTATCGTCTGCTGCCCCCTTTCGGGGGAATTTTCTTCGCCCTTGCACTCGCCTGTTCCTCCCAAGCCGGGAGAAATAATGGTGGTATTTGACTTTGCGCTGCGCGTTGCCGCGGCATTGACCCTGGGCGCCATGATCGGCGCCGAACGCCAGCTGCGCCAGCGCATGGCGGGCCTGCGCACGAACGCGCTGGTGTCCGTCGGCGCCTCGCTGTTCGTGATGGTTTCCGTGCTCGAAGGCGATGCCTCGGGCCACATGCGCATCGCCGCGCAGGTGGTGTCGGGTATCGGTTTTCTTGGCGCCGGCGTCATCATGCGCGAAGGCATGACGGTGCGCGGCCTGAACACGGCCGCCACCCTGTGGTGCTCGGCCGCCATCGGCATCCTGTGCGGCCTGGGCTTCGCGCTGGAAGCGGCCATCGGCACGCTCTTCGTGCTGATCGCCAACCTCGTGCTGCGCCACCTGGCGCAACGCATCAACGCGCACGGCAGCGAAGCGGGCATCGAGACGGAAAGCATCTACCGCGTGACGGCCGTGTGCGAGGCGGAGCAGGAAGTCCAGGTACGCAATCTGATGCTTCGCATGATCAGCGGCATGCCGGCCCTGATGCTGCAATCCTTGCATAGCGAGGATGCCGCGCACGCGGGACGCATCGAAGTGCGGGCCGACCTGCTCACGCCCTTGTCCAGCCTGGGCTTGCTGGAGCAGATCGTCAGCCAGGTGAGCCTGGAAGGCAGCGTCTCGGCCGTGCGCTGGGCGCTGGTGAACAACGCGGAATTTGTCGCAGAACGGGGTGTGTGATGAAAAAGTTCTTCCTTTGGTTTGCCAAACGTGGGCCGGCTGTCGCCACCTACCGCCTGACCGTCACCTGCCCTGCGGCGCAAGCGGACCACGTCGCGCGCCTGCTGCTGGCCGAACTGAAAGGCGCGGGCCTGGCGCCGTCGCAGATGCTGCGCAGCTGGGACGAGGCAAGACAGGTGGTGCAGCTGATCGCCACGGTGCTGTGCCAGGCCGTGCAGCGCGCCGTGCTGGTGCGCTTCGTCAACCGCGCCGGCGCCTGGCCGCAAGTGCGGCAAGTGCGCTGGGAGGGCGTCGCGCCATCAATCTGAGGCGGGCAGGCGCATGAGAAACAGCGCGCCGCCTTGCGGGCGGTTCTGCGCCTCGATACTGCCGCCGTACGCGTGCACGATGGCTTGCGACAGGGCCAGGCCCAGGCCGAAACCGGGAGCCTCGCCCGCGCGCGCCTTGGCGCCTCGGTAAAAGCGCTCGAACAGATGCGGCAAGTCTTCCACGCCGATGCCGGGGCCCGCGTCGGCCACGCCGACGATCGCATGCCCGCCATCGCGCGCCACGTGCACGGTGATGACGCTGTCTGGCGGCGAAAACTTCACGGCGTTATCGAGCAGGTTGGCCAGCACCAGGTCCACGGGGCCGGCCGCCACCCGCGCGCGCGCATCCATGCCTTCGTCGAAGACGATGCGGATGCCGCGCTGCGCGGCTGCCTTTTCCAGGCGCTGCGCGGCCGCCCGCACGAGGGGATTAAGTTCAATGGTTTCCACGGCATTGCGCTCCTGGCCCACGTCCAGGCGCGTGAGCATCAACAGTTCTTCCACCAGGGTCGTCAGCCGCTGCACTTCATCGAGGCAGGACGCCAGCGCGTCGACATACTCGGGCGTCTCGCGCGGGCGGCGCAAGGTGATTTCGATTTCCGTGCGCAGGCGCGACAGGGGCGAGCGCAGTTCGTGCGAAGCGTCGGCCGTGAAGCGGCGCTGCGCATCGTAGCCGTGTTCGAGGCGGTCCAGCATGGCGTTCAGGGTATCGACCAGGCGGCCGATTTCGTCCTGCGTGCCGGGATGGGGCAGGCGCTGGTGCAGGCTGGCTTCGCCGATCGAATGGGCCTGGTCCACCACGTCGTCGATGGCGCCCAGCACGCGGCGCGTGAGCATTTCGCCAGCCAGCCCCACAGCCGCCAGCAAGGCCAGCGCCATGGCGCCAAACAGCACGGTGGCCGCGGCCAGCACGTGATTGGTGTCGTCGAGCGAACCGGCCACCTGCACGGCCAGGCCCGCGCCGGACGAGGGCACGGGAATCGACACCATGCGCAGCGGCTCTTCGCCGAACTTGGGCAGGGTCTCGAAGACGGTCTCGCCGGCCGCCAGACGTACCAGCAAAGCACTAGGCGCCGGCAGCTGCGCCGCCTCCAGATTGCGGCTGCGCGCCAGCACGCGGCCTTCGCCATCGATGATCTGCACCAGGCGGTCGAGCCGCGTCAATGACGGCGGCGCCATGCCCGGCGCCACCTCGTGCACCTGCACGGGCTGGCGCGGCGCGGCCGGCAACATGGCCATTTCCGTCTCGCCCAGCGCCAGCAGGGCCGCATCGAGCTGGCCATGCACGGCGCGCGACAAGCCCCAGTAACCTGCCAGCGCCGTGCAGGCGACGATGGCGAGGATGACGGCCAGGTGCACCAGCAACAGGCGTTTGCGAAAGCTAGCCACCGTTGTTTTCCGCCAAGCGGAAACCGCGTCCGCGCACCGTGTGGATCAAGGGCGGCAAGCCCGGTGCATCGACCTTGCCCCGCAGGTTGCGCACGTGGACGTCGATCAGGTTGTCGATGCCGATCAGGTCCGCCTGCCATATCTGCTCGGCCAGGCGTGCGCGGCTCACCACCTCGCCCGCCTGGCGCAGCAGGATCAGCAGAATCGCGTATTCCTTGGGTGTCAACACCAGCGGCGCGCCGGCCCGCGTGGCCTGGTGGCTGACGGGATCAAGCGTCAAATCGGCCAGTGCCAGCACCAGCGGGCGGCTGATGTCGGAGCGGCGCAGCAAGGCGCGGATGCGCGCCAGCAGCTCCTCGAATTCGAACGGCTTTGTGAGGTAATCGTCGGCGCCCGTGTTCAGGCCCGCCACGCGGTCGGCCGTGGCGTCGCGCGCCGTGAGCATCAGCACGGGCGTCTGGATGCCGCGCGCGCGCAAGTCGCGGCAAAAATCGATGCCCTGCTTGCCCGGCAACATCCAGTCCAGCACGATGGCGTCATAGTCGACGGCGTAGCTTTCATCCTCGCCCTCTTCCGCGCTGTGCGCCACGTCGACAACAAAGCCTTCTTCCTGCAAGCCGCGGGCCAGCAGGCGCGCCGCCTTGCGGTCGTCTTCCACCAGGAGGATTCTCATGCCTGCCTTTCGCGTCGTGCCTTGTTTTCCATGCTGGCATTTTACCGCGCCGCAGCGCGCGCACAGCGAACCTGAAGAATGATTCAGGCGTTCTTGGGCGCTTCTTCAGGAGCACATTGCTATGCTTTCCCGGCGCTGTAGTGGCACTGCCGTAGCGGCGCTTTCGCGCTGGCAGCACTGCTGCCAGCGCCCCCTCTGACCGCCCGCCTGGGCACGGCATCCACGCATGCCCCATCACCATCAATAACAAGGAAACACGGGATGAACACGACCACCCGCAACGCCCTGGGCGCCAGCTGCGCCCTCGCTCTCGCCTGCTCGGCCCTGGCTGGCTGCGCCAAGCCTGTGCCGGCGGCCACGCCACCCGTCCAGGCCATGCACCTGGACGACGGCAGCATCGCCGTCGACAAGATGTCGCCGCTGCGCCAGCGCCTGCAGAACGCCGCCGTGCAGGAACAGGAGATCGCCACGCAGACGCAGGCGCCCGGCAGCATCGAGGCGATGCCGGAAAAACTGGTGAAAATCACGCCGCCACTGGCCGGGCGCATCACGCGCTTGCAGCGTTCACTGGGCGACAGCGTGAAGGCGGGCGATCCGCTGTTCACGCTCGATTCGGCGGAACTGAGCGCCGCCTACGCGGACGACAGCAAGGCGCGCTCCGCCCTGCTGCAGGCGCGCCAGGAACTCGAGCGCCAGAAGACGCTGTTCGAGGCGGAAATCGCCGCGCGCAAGGAGTACGAAGCGGCCCAGGCGGCCTACGACCAGGCCGGCAGCGACGCCCGGGCCAGCGCCGACAAGCTGGCCCAGTACGGCGCCGGTGCTGGCGGTGCGCGCCGCGACTATGTCTTGCGTTCACCGATCGCCGGCACCGTGATCGCCATGGAAGGCGCCCAGGGCGGCTACTGGAACGATATCAACGCGCCCGTCATGACGGTGGCAGATCTCTCCACCGTGTGGCTGTCGGCCAACGTGGCCGAGCGGGACCTGGCGCAGGTGGCCGTGGGCCAAGCGACCCGCATCACGGTCGACGCCTGGCCCGGCAAGGCTTTCGAGGGCAAGGTCGCCTATGTCGGCGCCGTGCTCGATCCCGAGACGCGCACGGTGAAAGTACGCGTGGCCATCGACAACCGCGCCGGCGCCTTCAAGCCGGGCATGTTTGCCCACGCGGGATTCGCCGGCGCCAGCCGCCGCGCCCTTCTCGTGCCGGCCGCCGCCGTGCTGCAAAGCGGACCATCGACGCGCGTAATGGTCGAACGCAGCCCGCTGGTATTCACGCCGCGCACGGTGCAGGTGGGCGCCAGCCATGGCGGGCAAGTGGAAATCGTCTCGGGCCTGAAGGCTGGCGAACGCATCGTCGTCAAGGAAGGAGTGCTGCTCAATGATTGACCGTTTCATCGCTACCTGCTGCCAGCGGCGCGGCATCGTCTGGCTCGTGCTGCTGTTCGTCGCCGCCTATGGCGTCTATTGCTGGAAGCAGCTGCCCATCGAGGCTTATCCCGACATCGCCGACGTCACCTCACAGATCGTCACGCAAGTACCGGGACTGGGCGCCGAGGAAATCGAGCAGCAGATCACCATTCCCCTGGAACGCGCCCTGCTCGGTACGCCCGGCATGCACGTGCTGCGCACGCGCAGCCTGTTCGCGCTGTCGCTGATCACGGTGGTGTTCGAGGATGGCAGTGACGGCTACTTCACGCGCGAGCGGCTGCAGGAACGCCTGGCCAGCGTGAACCTGCCGTATGACGCCAAGCCGGGCCTCGATCCCTATACGTCGCCCACGGGCGAGATCTACCGCTACACCCTGGAATCGAAAACACGCTCCCTGCGCGAACTGTCCGAACTGCAGTTCTGGACCGTGATCCCGCGCCTGCAGCAGGTGCGCGGCGTGGCCGACGTCAGCAATTTCGGCGGTCTCACGACGCAATTCATGCTGGAACTCGACCCCGCAAAGCTGGACAGCTACGGCTTCTCGCTGGCGCAGGTCAAGGAGGCCATCAACGCCAACAACATCAGCGGCGGCGGCAGCGTGATCGACCGCGGCCAGCAATCGTACGTGGTGCGCGGCGTGGGCTTGCTCCATTCGCTCGACGACATGGGCAACGTCGTCGTCAGCAGCAAGGACGGCGTACCCGTACTGGTAAAAGACCTGGGCAGGCTCGCTTACGGCAACGTGGAGCGGCGCGGCATCCTCGGCAAGGATGACAACCCCGACACCATCGAAGGCATCACCCTGCTGCTCAAGGATTTCAATCCGTCCGAAGCGCTGGCGGGCATCCATGCGGCCGTGGACGACTTGAACGCCAACGTGCTGCCGAAGGATGTCAAGGTCGTGCCCTACCTGGACCGCAGCTCGCTGATCGACGCCACCTTGCACACGGTGGGATTCACCCTGGGCGAAGGCATGCTGCTCGTCGCCCTCGTGCTGCTGCTGTATCTGGGCAGCCCGCGCGCGGCCGCCATCGTCGCGCTGACGATTCCGCTGGCCCTGCTGATCGCCTTCATCTTCATGCACCATTTTAAGATTCCCGCCAATTTGCTCTCCTTGGGGGCGATCGACTTCGGCATCCTCGTCGACGGCTCCGTGGTGGTGCTGGAAAACATGCTGCGCCGCCGCGAACGGGATCAGGAACGGCCCCTGACCCTGCAGGACGCCATCGACGCCACCCTGCAAGTGGCGCGCCCCATCATGTTCGGCATGGCCGTGATCATCGCCGCCTACCTGCCCCTGTTCGCCTTCCAGCGCATCGAATACAAGCTGTTCTCGCCCATGGCGTACGCGGTGGGCGCAGCGCTCGTGGGCGCGCTGGTGGTGGCGCTGGTGCTGATCCCGGGTCTGGCCTGGCTGGCCTTGCGCAAGCCGCGCCGCATGCCGCACAACCGCGCGCTGGACCAGCTGGCGGGCGCGTATGGCCGCTTCCTCGAACGCATGGTGGGCAGGAAGCGCTGGGTGGCGATGGTGTGCGCAGGATCGCTCGCAGCGCTTGCCATCCTGGGTGGCAGTATCGGGCGCGACTTTTTACCCTACCTCGATGAGGGTTCCTTGTGGCTGCAGGTGCAGATGCCGCCCGGGATTACCCTGGACAAGGCCTCCGAGATGGCCAGCGAACTGCGGCGCGCCGCGCTGGAATTTCCCGAAGTGTCGACCATCGTCACGCAGACGGGGCGCAACGACGACGGCACCGATTACTGGACGCCGTCGCACATCGAGGCGAGCGTGGGACTGCATCCGTATAAAAGCTGGAAATCGGGCATGAGCAAGCAGCAGCTAATCGCGAAAATGAACGAGCGCTTCGCGCGCATGCCCGGTGTCACGGTGGCTTTCATGCAGCCGATGATCGACGGCGTGCAGGATAAATTGTCGGGCGCGCACAGCGACCTGACGGTAAAAATCTTCGGCAACGACCTCGATGAAGTGCGTGCCATCGCCGGCAAGGTGGCCAATGTCCTGAAGACTGTCCACGGCGCCTCCGACGTGGCCGTGGACGTCGAGCCGCCCCTGCCCAACCTGAAGGTGGAGCTGGACCGCGCGAAGGCGGCCCGCTACGGCATCAACGCGGCCGACGTGGCCGACCTCATTTCCACCGGCATCGGCGGCGCGCCCATCGGCCAGGTGTATGTCGGCGAGAAAAGCTACGACATCGCCGTACGCTTCCCGCCCGCCACACGCTCCAGCCCGGACGCCATCGCCAGCCTGAAGCTCACGGCCGCCAACGGCGCGAAGGTGCCGCTGGCGCAGGTAGCAAGCATCAGCACCACTTCGGGCGAAAGCGTGATCGTGCGTGAAATGGGACGGCGCCACATCATCGTGCGCCTGAATGCCCGCGGGCGCGACCTGGCCGGCTTCCTGGCCGAAGCGCGCCCCCTGGTAGCGCAAGCCGTGGCAGGCGAGCACCAGCGCATCAGCGTCGAGTGGGGCGGCCAGTTCGAGAACCTGCAGCGCGCGCAAAGCCGTTTGGCCCTGATCCTGCCGATGACTCTGGGAGCCATGTTTTTGCTGCTGTTTGGTCAGTTCCGCAACATGCGCCAGCCCGCGCTGGTCCTGCTGGCCGTGCCGCTGGCCATGCTGGGCGGCCTGGCCGCGCTGCACCTGCGCGGCATGACCTTGAACGTGTCGAGCGCCGTCGGCTTCATCGCCCTGTTCGGCGTGGCCGTATTAAATGCCGTGCTGATGCTGGCGCAGATCAACCGCTTGCGCGTCGACGAGGGAAAAAGCTTGCGCGACGCCGTGCTCGAAGGCGCGCGCGATCGCATGCGCCCCGTGCTGATGACGGCCACCGTGGCCGCCCTGGGGCTGACGCCGGCCATGCTGGCCACGGGCCTGGGCAGCGACGTGCAGCGACCGCTGGCGACCGTCGTGGTGGGCGGCCTGGTGACGGCCACGGCACTGACCCTGCTGCTGTTGCCGGCCCTGTATTACCTGATCGAGGCGCACCTGCAAAAACGCCAGACGCATACCGAAGGAGAGACCCATGACACGTTTTAATCTGCTGCTGGCGGCCTGGCTGATCGCCCCTTGCGCCAGCGCCGCCCCGTTGACCTTCGAGACCTACCTGTCCGCCGTGGAAAGCCACAGCCTGGAACTTCAGGCGCAGCAGGAAAGCATCACCTCGGCCAAGGCAGGCATCGGCATTGCCGGCCTGCGTCCCGACCCGGAGTTCACTCTGGGCGCCACGCGCGAAACCGTGCACAGCACCGGGCACCGTCCCGTCACGTGGAACCCGGCCATCAGCATGGCCATCGAGACGGGCGGCAAGCGCGCCGCGCGGTTAAAAGCGGCGCACAGCAATATCGCGCTGGCCGAGGAAACGGTGGCTGGCTTCAAGAGCGAGCTGTATGGCACGGCCGCCGCAGCGTTCACGGAAGCGTGCCGCACGCGCGACGTCCTCGCACGCAAGGAGCAGACCATGGCTGCCCTGTCGACAGTGGTGGAGGCGAACACCGTGCGGCGCAAGGCGGGCGACGTGGGCGGCATCGAGCTGCTGCAATCGCGCGTGGAACGCGACCAGTTCCAGACCGAGTTGGCGCAGGCGCGCAGCGAGGCGGACAGCGCCATGTTGAATTTATCACCGCCTCTAGGGCGCCAGTTCGATGCGCTGTTTCCCGACGTGCAGCTGGCCTGCGACTTCACCGCGTTTGAGAACAAGGATGCCAGCGTGCTGCTGCCGCAAGCGCTCGAGGCCCGCAACGACGTGCGCATCGCGCGCGCCACCGTCGATAATCTGCGCGACGGCGCGGCCCTTGTGCGCGCCAACCGCTCGGTCGATCCGACCGTTACCGTGGGCCTGGCCGCCGCGCGCGGCTACCATGACGGGATCGACACCAGCGGCAATCCCGTCGACGGTTCACCCCGCTCGCGCGCGCTGTCCCTCTCGCTGGCCATTCCCATCCCCCTGTCGCGGCGCGACAAGGGAGATATCGTGCAGGCGGAAGCGGGCGTCACGCAGGCGATGCTGGCGCTGCGCCAGGCGGAACTGACGACGGAAACGCAGGTGCGCACGGCGCAGCGGCAGCTGCATGCGGCGCAGGACAGGTTGGCGCGCTACCGTGACGGCGTGCTGGTCGATGCGCAAAAGGTGGTCGATGGCATGCGCCTGTCTTACGTCAAAGGCAATGCGTCGCTGCTGGAATGGCTGGCGGCGCAGCGTTCGGCCGACGAGGCCTACCAGGGTTATGTGCAGGCGCGCGCCGATGCGGCCATCGCCAGCACGCAGCTGCAACTGGCGATCGGCCAGCGGCCGCGCTTGTAGCGGGAGAAAGTAGAACGAGGAGATACCGGCGCGGCGATGGTGCCGCACCGGTCGTCAAGAACGGGGAATTACTGGGGCTGGGCTGGCGCGTCGGTGTCGTCGTCTTCCGGCTCATCACTCTCCGCACCTTCGGCACCCTCTTCGCCATCGGCCGGCTTCGGATTGTTCTTCGCTTCCAGCTTGCGTCTGGCTTTTTCCTCGGCTTTCTTCTTCTTTTCCAGCTCTTTTTGCCGTTTTTCGTATTGGAAATTTGTCTTGGCCATTTACTACCTCTTTAGTTTTTAGATGTTACAGATAAGCATATAAGCCACATTATGACGTAGTTGGAGCAAACACCAAATGTTTAGCCGCGTGGATGGTGCTGCGCATGCAGCAGTTTCAGCCGTTCGCGGGCCACATGCGTGTAAATCTGCGTGGTGGAAATATCGGAGTGTCCCAGTAACAATTGCACAACACGCAAGTCCGCGCCATGGTTGAGCAAATGCGTGGCGAACGCGTGGCGCAGGGTGTGCGGCGACAGCGGGGCCGTGATGCCGGCGCTCAACGCATGTTTCTTGATGATGACCCAGAACATTTGCCGCGTCATGGCGCCGCCGCGCCGCGTGACGAACAGCGCGTCGTCCATTTGCCCGTCAAGAATGATGCCGCGCGCTTCCTTCAGGTAGCGCTCGATCCACAGCCGCGCCTGTTCGCCGAACGGCACCAGCCGCGTCTTGCTACCCTTGCCCGTGATGCGCAGCACGCCATCATTGAGGCTCAGTTCCACGGATTTCAAGTCCACCAGCTCCGACACGCGCAAGCCGCTCGCATACATAAGTTCGAGCATCGTGCGCTCGCGCAGGCCCAGCGGCGTGCTCACGTCGGGCGCCGCCAGCAAGGCTTCCACCTGCGCTTCGCTCAGGGTATGCACGAAGCGCGCGGGCTGCTTGGCCGAGACCATCTTCAGGCACGGATCGGCCGCGATATGCTTGTGCCGCAGGGCCAGCTGGTAAAAACGCTTGAGCACGGACAAGCGCCGGTTCGACGACGTGGCCTTGCTCTCGTCGTGGCGGGCGGCAAAATACGCTTCGATATCGACCGTGGCAACTTCGTACAGACCCTCGCGTCCGGGCCGCGCCACTTCCAGCCAGCGGGCAAACAAACGCATGTCGCGCCGGTAAGCGTCCAGCGAGTTTTTCGACAGGCCGTCTTCCAGCCACAGGCTGTCGCAGAATTCATCGATCAGGGTGGCGTTGTCGGGGGCCAGCAGGCTGTTCATCATAGGTAAGCCGCCACGCCTTCATGCGCCAGCAGCCAGCGCTTGACGCCCAGGTGAAATCCCGTCGCGTCGTCGTGGTGGGCAAAGCCGCCCAGGCCGCCAGCGGCCGTGACCCGGTGGCAGGGGATCACCACGGGAAACCAGTTGGCGCCGCAGGCCTGGCCCACGGCGCGCGGCGCCGAGCCGATCAGGCGCGCCACGTCGCCATAGGTGCGCACCTGGCCGCGCGCAATGCCGCTGATCGCCGCCCACACTCGTTGCTGGTAGGCGCTGCCCGAAGCGGCCAGCGGCAGGTCGAAGACATAATCAGGATCGCGGAAATAGCGCGCCAGTTGCTGGCAGGCCCGCTCGGAGACGGCATCCTGCGCGTCTTTTTCCGCAAAGTGCGGCGGCAGGTAGACCAGTTCGCATACCTGGCCATCGTGCGCACGCACGCCCATGGCGCCGAACGGCGCGGCCACGATGGCGCTGAACAGTTCACTGCCCTGTTGTTTTTTCATCTGCTGATCATTATTCAAGTGTGGCATATATGCAACCTGCCGGCGCGGGAAACGGCGCCACGGGAATTATGCACCGTCTTTGGGCGTGCCGGCGGACGTTTCCTGCGCACGAAAAAAAAGCGCACCAGTCGGTGCGCTTCAAATATTGCTTCACGTTCCCGGTCGTTTGGGTCCGCCGGTGCCGGCTTGTGGCCGCAGACAGCTATGACTCAACAACTTCTGTGAAACGTGTGTCTCCTCAATATATCCCCGGTATCAATACCGTTTTTATAGACCACTCCCCCACTAACTTTGTTACCAATTCTGTATTTCAGCCTTGCTACCAGGGCGTATATGCATATACGTGTTTCCCCTTAAGGCTGCCCATCATAGCGCATTTATTCGGCCGTATCGACTTTTTTTGCACCATGACGGGGACAACTGTTTTAGTTGTAAATTAAATTTGGCAGCCACAGCGAGATTTGTGGTACGTAGGTAATCAAACCCAGGAAGGCCAGCATGGTCAGCAGCCATGGCATCACGGCCACGGTCAGCTCCGAGATGCCCATCTTGGTGATACCGGACGCCACGTACAGGTTCAGGCCCACGGGTGGATGGCACATGCCCACTTCCATGTTGACCACGATCAGGATGCCGAAGTGCACAGGATCGATGCCCAGCTTCATGGCGACGGGGAACAGGATAGGCGCCATGATCAGCACGATGGACGACGGTTCCATGACGTTACCAGCCAACAACAGCAGCACGTTGACCACCAACAAGAAACTGATCACGCCCAGGCCCTTGCCCGTGATCCATTCGGCCATCGCCTGCGGGATGTTTTCGCTGGTCATCAGGAACGAGAACAGCACGGCATTCGTGATGATGTACAACAGCATCGCCGACATGGCGGCCGAATCAAGCAAGACCTTGCCCACTTGCTTGATCTTCAAGTCCTTGTAGACGAAGACGGCGATGATGAAGGCGTACACGGCAGCCATGGCGGCCGCTTCCGTCGGCGTGAAGGCGCCGGAATAAATGCCGCCCATGACGATGACAATCAAGAGCAGGCCCCAGGCGCTCTTCTTGAACGTGACGAAGCGCTCGCCCCAGCTGGCCTTTTTCATGCGCGGATAGTTGTGCTTGCGCGCCAAAAACCACGTGGTCAGGCCCAGCAGCATGGCCAGCATCATGCCGGGAATCACGCCCGCCATGAACAGTTTACCGACCGAGGTATTCGTGCTGACGGAATACATCACCATCACGATCGACGGTGGAATCAAGATCCCCAGCGCGCCCGAAGTGGTGATGACGCCGGCGCCGAAACCGCGCGGATAGCCCTGCTTGACCATGGCCGGCAGGATGATGGAGCCGATCGCCACCACGGTGGCGGGGCTGGAACCGGACACGGCCGCAAACAGCGCGCACGCCATCACGCCGGCCAGCGCCAGGCCGCCGTGCCAGTGGCCGACCATGGAGCTGGCGAAGTTGATCATGCGCCGGGCCACCCCGCCATGCGTGAGGAAGTTACCCGCCAAAATGAAGAACGGGATGGCCATGATCTCGAATTTCTCGATGCCCGTGAAAATCTTCAGGGCCACCGATTCGATGGGCACGCTGGTCATGGTGAACAGAAACGTCAGTACCGTCAGGCCCAGCGAAATGGAAATCGGCATGCCGGTCAGCATCAGCGCCAGCAGCAATACAAAAATAATCAGCGCGTTCATGCCTTGGCTCCTTTTTCTTCCGCCGCCAGTTCATCTTCCAGGCCCTCGACGTGCGAGTGGTCGTGTTTCGGCAAGGCGCCCGTCTTGATGAAATGCACCATCACCTGCAGGAAGCGGAAGCACATCAGGTAGGAGCCGAGCGGCACGGCCAGGTAGACCAGCCACATCGGCACTTCCATGTCGGCCGACGTCTGGTCCGTGTGGCCAATCGACCACACGAAGCTGGCGCCCAAGGTACCCACGATGCCTGTAAACAGGGCGCCGGCGCCGAGGCCGAAGACGATGAAGCGGTCGCGCCAGCGCGGATTCATACGGTTGATCAAGACATCGACGCCCACGTGGATGCCCGTGCGCACGCCATACGCGGCGCCGAACTTGGCCATCCAGACGAACATGTAGATACACAGTTCCTGGGCCCAACTGGTATTGATTTGAATCAGGAAGTCTTGCAGGCCCGGTATCGGCAGGCCCGCCAGGTAGCGGTGCACGACCGCGACGAAAATGATGAAGGTGGCTGCGCCCATCAGGGTCGCGATCAGCCACTCTTCCAGGTGATCCAGAAATTTCATGGTGGACTTTCAAAGAATGCGGGTACACGGACTCCCGCGCAGGACGCGCAGGAGTCATTCAAGCCAGTGGCAGGGATGCCCTGCCTGGCGCGCCAGGCGGCGCGCTACAGCATGCTGCTTACTTCGCGCTTTCCTTGTTGATGGCCGAGATCAGATCCTTGCCGATGCGCCCTTCCATGGCCTTCTGCACGGGCGCCAGCGCCTTGCGCCACTCGGCCTGTTCCTGCACCGTCAGCGTATAGATCTGCGTCTTGCCCGCTTTCTTGATGGCGTCGAGGGCCTGGTCGTTGTCGCGCTGGGCGATGGCTTTTTCAAACGTGGTCGCCTCGCGCATGGCTTTTTCCAGCTGGCCGCGTATATCGGGCGGCAAGCCATCCCAGAATTTCTTGTTGACGATAACGGCATAGCCCAGGTAGCCGTGGTTGGACACGGTTACGTGCTTCTGCACTTCATGCATCTTTTGCGTGTACATGTTCGACGGCGGATTTTCCGTGCCGTCGACCACGCCCGTCTGCAGCGCCTGATACACTTCCGAGAAGGCCAGCACCTGCGGGTTGGCGCCCAGCGCGCGCATCTGCGCATCGAGTACCTTGGACGACTGGATGCGCATTTTCAGGCCCTTGAAGTCGGCCGGATTGTGCAGCGGCTTGTTGGCCGACATCACCTTGAAGCCATTGTCCCAGTAGGCCAGGCCCGTGATACCCTTGGGTTCCAGCTTTTTCAGCAGGCTCTTGCCGATTTCGCCTTCGGTGACGTTGTACAGCGCCGTCTTGGTAGGGAAAATATAGGGCAGGTCGAACGCTTCGAATTCCTTCACGCCCAGCGGGCCGAACTTGGCCAGCGAGGGCGCCAGCATCTGCACGGCGCCCAGCTGCAACGCTTCGAGTTCTTCCTTGTCCTTGTACAGCTGGCTGTTCGGGTACAGTTCGACCTTGACCTTGCCATTCGTGGCTTTTTCGGCCAGCTGCTTGAAGCGTTCGGCGGCCTGGCCTTTCGGCGTGTCGGTCGCCACGACGTGGCTGAACTTGATGACGATGGGGGCTTGCGCGTAAGCGTGGACGCCGGCGGTGGCGCCGATGGCGGCGCACAGCGCGACGAACATGGTTTTCATCTGCATTGTTGTCTCCTGAGTGGTTTTTGAAAAACTTTATTATTTGTCTACTTGAATATTGTGCCAAAGAAACTGCCGCCGCTATTGTGGTTAACCACAATAGCCGGTTCCCGATAAGCCGCTACCCTGCCAGCCATGCCGACTCCCCCCACCCTTGCACGCCGCTTCAAGCTATCGAGCCCGATGCGCTGGCTGCTGCCCGTCATCCTGCTGCTGCTGTTCCTGTCCATCCTGTTCTGGCTGCCCTGGCAGGCGCGCCAGATGGAAAGCAACGAACGCCAGGAGCAGCTGATCGCCGACACCCTGTGGGTGGAACAGACCATCCGCTTCCAGCTGGCGCGCAACGAGGAAAGCCTGTTCAACCTGGGCGTGGACATCGCCAGCAGCTCCCTGTCGGCGGAAAAGGTACACGAACGGCTGCAGCAGATGTTGCGCAATGGCCGAGAACTGCAGCGCGTGCTGTGGCTCGACACCAGCGGCAAGGTGCTGGCCACCAGCGACAACAGCCTGCCGCATGCGCTGTCGTTTTCGCCGGCCTCGCTGACGGCGGCCGACAATGCGCGCCGCTTGCACCGGGGCCAGTACGCCCAGCCTTCGCAGCAGACGGGCTTTCCCGACGCGCCGCCGGGCGCCATGCTGATGGATTACCACCAGCCCCTGTTCGACGGCCAGCGCTATGTCGGCAGCCTGGTGGCCACTTACCAGATCAGCAGCCTGCTCGATGAAATGGTGCCGTGGTGGTTCGCCCAGGATAACCAGATTTCGCTGATCGACCGCGACGACAAGGTGCTGGCGCGGCGCGCCGCCGCCGGCCCCGGTCACGGCGTGTACACGCACAAGCGCGCGCTCGACGTGCCCGGCGCCAGTATCACCCTGTTTACCGACAGCGTGAAAAGCCAGCCCAAGCTGCTGCCCAATTTGCTGGTCGGCTCCGTCATCGCCCTGTCGCTGGGCTTGCTGTGGAGCTTGCTGGCCCTGTGGCGGCATATTTCGCGCCGCCTGGTGGCCGAAGGCGCGCTGCGCCAGCAGATGCTGTTTCGCACGGCGATGGAAAACTCGCTGGTGACGGGCATGCGCGCGCGCGACCTGGAAGGCAGGGTCACCTACGTGAATCCCGCGTTTTGCCAGATCGTCGGCTATCCGCCCGAGGAAATCCTGGGTCGTTTGCCGCCCATGCCCTACTGGGTGCCCGAGGCGCTGGAGGAATACCAGCAGCGCTTCGTCAAGGCCTTGGCCGGCAATCCCACGCCGCAGTTCGAAACCTATTTCCAGCGTCCGGACGGCACGCGCGTGGCGGTGCTGATCTTCGAGGCGCCCTTGGTGGACAAGAATGGCCAGCAGACGGGCTGGATGGGTTCCGTGCTCGATATCTCGGACCGCAAGCGCGTCGAGGAACTCAATCGCCAGCAGCAGGAAAAGCTGCAAACGAGCTCGCGCCTGGCCACCATGGGCGAACTGGCATCGATGCTCGCGCATGAATTGAACCAGCCGCTGGCGGCCATTTCCAGCTATACGACGGGCGCCTTGAATTTGATCCGCCGCGCCATCGAGCATGACGCTCCCGTCGATCCGGGCACCTTGAAACCGGCGCTGGAACAGGCCAGCGCGCAGGCGCAGCGGGCCGGCCAGATCATCCGCAGCGTGCACGATTTCGTGCGCAAGAGCGAGCCGCAGCGCCAGGATATCGCCATCCGCACCCTGATCGACGGCATCCGCGCGCTGATCGACCTGCAGGCGCGCAAATACTATGTCACCATCCAGGAAGAGCTGCCGCCGGATCTGCCGCTGCTGCGCGCCGATCCCGTGATGATCGAGCAAGTGCTGCTGAACCTGACGCGCAACGCCATCGAGGCCATGCAGGACGCGGCGCCGGGACGGCGTATCATGCGCCTGCGGGCCAGCCACGACGCGCAGCAGGGCATGGTGACGGTGGACGTGATCGACCATGGCCATGGCATCCCGCAGGACGTGGCCGAGCGGCTGTTTTCGCCGTTTTTCTCGACCAAGTCCGAAGGCATGGGCATGGGTCTGAACATCTGCCGCACCGCCATCGAATTTCACGGCGGCGCGCTGACCTTCGGCGCCAACCCCGCTGGCGGTACCATCTTTACATTCAGCGTGCCGGCCGCGCCAGGCGCGCCGCACCCGCATTAACCAGTAATCAGTAACCAATAACGCATAACGACAAGCCGGAGACACCATGCTACACATCATCGACGACGAAGAGGTCGTACGCGACTCCCTGTCCTGGCTGGCCGCCTCGCGCAGCATCGAATCGCGCAACTACGCCAGCGCCCAGCAATTCCTCGATAGCCTCGACGGCAACTTCGACACGGCCGGCGACTGCGTGCTGCTCGACGTGCGCATGCCCGACATGAACGGCATCGCCATGTTCGACCAGCTGGTCAAGCGCGACCTGACGGCGCGCCTGCCCGTGATCTTCCTCACGGGCCACGGCGACGTGCCGATGGCCGTCGACAGCCTGAAACGGGGCGCCTTCGACTTCTTTGAAAAGCCGTTCAACGACAACGACCTGATGGACCGCGTGCAGCAGGGCCTGGCCAACTCGCGCCAGGCCGGCGAGCTGGCCGCCGTGCACGCGCGCCTGGCCACCCTGTCGACGCGCGAACGCGAAGTGCTGGACCTGATTTTGGCGGGCAAGATGAACAAGGTGGTGGCCGACAAGCTGGGCATCAGCATGCGCACCGTGGAAGTCCACCGCGCGCATATCTTCGACAAGATGCAGGTCAAGACGGCGGTGGAACTGGCGGGATTGTTGAAGTAATGACGCTGATTGTTGGATTACGCAGCGCTGGCGCGCCGCTAATCCAACCTACATTCCACTGTAAGCCGACGCCACCCCTATCACTCATCATGGTGTTCATGATGCTCTTCCACGCCATGCTTCCAGTAACTGGCCACATGCAGATGCTGCTTCGGCACCCGGGCGTCAATAAAGTGCCCGCGCAAGCCCTGCACCTGCGCATGCTCGCACGCCACCCACACATAGCCGTCGCCTTCCTGCGGCAAGGCCACTTGCTCCAACGCTTCCAATAGCAGCGGCCCCTTGCAGCCATTGCGCGCCACCCAGCGCACGTCCAGCTGCGCCGCGCTGTCCAACGCGATCTGCTCGCCGTCTTCGACGATCTCGATCACGGCAATGGCGCGCGCCGTGGCCGGCAACTGCTCCAGGCGGCGGGCGATGGCCGGCAAGGCCGTCTGGTCGCCCACCAGCACATACCAGTCGAAATCAAGCGGTACCAGCATCGAGCCGCGCGGGCCGCCCACGCCCAGGGTCTGGCCGGGCGCGGCTTGCGCCGCCCAGCTGGCCGCGGGGCCGTCGCCATGCAGCACGAAGTCGATTTCCAGCTCGCGCCGCGCGGCGTCGTAGCGACGCGGCGTGTAATTGCGGGCGATGGGTCGCGCGCCTTCGGCGTACTGGATGGGATTCGGCCCATTGCCCAGCACGGGAAACACGGGCGCTGTCTGTCCCGGGGCTGGGAAGAACAGTTTCACGTGGTCGTCGTGCGCCGGCGAGACAAAGCCGTCCAGGTCGTCGCCCGCCAGGGTGATGCGGCGCATGTGCGGCGTCAACTGTTCGGTGCGCACGACGGTGAGCACGCGCAGTTTCAAGTCATGCCGCACGCGTTCGATGGCGTGCGGGCGTGGCGCTGCAGTTGTTAAAGTAGTCATTGCGTATCCTTGTAAAGTGGGCTCAGTGGCCGTCAACGATGGCGTTCGCCGCCTGTTCCAGCACGGCGGAGACGCGCTCGGCTTCCGCCTCGCTCCAATTGGTCTTGTTCAGCAACAGCGCATGCTTGAGGGTATGCATGGCCTGGTGCACGCGCTCGGGCAAGGCCTTGCGCGCCTGGACGCGGGCAAACATGTCGAGGCGGGCCAGGATGCCGTCCACCTGGGCGCGGTTCTCGTCCAGATACGCGCGGCCCAGGTCCGTGATCGTATAGAGTTTCTTGCCGCTGGCGCTTTCGGAAGACGTGACGTGATCCTGCTCTTCCAGCAGGGTCAGGGTCGGATACACGGCGCCCGGACTGGGGGCGTAGGCGCCGCCGCAACGCTCTTCGATGGCCTTGATGATTTCATAGCCGTGGCGCGGGCTGATTTCAATCAGCGCCAGCACGATCAGCGGCAGGTCGCCGCGGCCAAAGACGCGCTCGGCCCGTTCGCCGCGCCCACCGCGCCCGCCAGGACCACCGCCCATGCCGCCCATGCCATCACCGCGCTCGTCGAAGCCGCGCGGGCCGCGGCCATGCATGAAGTAGTCACCGCGATGCCCATGGCGGTGGTCGTGGCGATGCTCGCCGTGATGGTGGTGGTGATGCTGACCGCAATGGCCGTGTTCTGTATGGTGTGAGTTTCTCATGTTTTCTCTTTAAAGATATATCGTTAGTAGGTATCGTCATTTTATAACGATATATCGATAAGTCAAGGGGAAATTTGCTATGCTCGTCTTTTCCCACTCCACACGCCGATGCCATGCCTGAAAAAACCGTTGCTGAAAAAATGTATGTGAAAAATGCCACGACCCTGACCGTGCTCAATGACGGCGGCGAGCATGAGGAATTGCTGGCGCAGTTGCCGCCGGAGCGGCTGGTACGGGAAAGTGAAAAAGCCGACTGGATACTGCTGTTCGCGCGCAGCCGCGCGGAACTGGAGCAATTCCTGCCCGTGGCGCAGGCGCGCCTGGCGCCCGGTGGCGCCCTCTGGGTGGCTTACCGCAAGGGGGGAATCAAGGCAGGCAGCGATATCCACCGCGACGATATCCGCCTGTATGCGCAGGGATCAGGGCTCGACAGCGTGGCGATGGTCGCCATCGACGCCGGCTGGTCAGCGCTGCGCCTGAAACAAGTGTAGTCGAGGTCTAGGCGATGCCGTGCAAGGCCAGCGCCCATTCGACGTGTTCGCGCACGATGGCCGATGGATGCTCGCGGCGCGACAGCAGGGCCGCGACGATGTCGGCCTGGCCTTTGGCCTTGGCGGCCGCATTGCCCATGCCGACGGCCAGGTTGCGCAGCCAGCGTTCGTGGCCGATGCGGCGAATGGCGCTGCCTTCCATGCGGCGGTTGAATTCCTCTTCCGTCCAGGCGAACAGCTCCACCATGCCGGCGCTGCCCAGGCTGTGGCGCTCGTCGAAGTCGGGCACGACGGCGCGCTGGGCGAACTTGTTCCACGGGCAGACGGTCTGGCAATCGTCGCAGCCATACACCTTGTTGCCAATCAGGGGGCGCATCTCGACGGGAATGGCGCCCTTCAATTCGATCGTCAGATACGAGATGCAGCGGCGCGCGTCGAGCTGGTACGGCCCGAGGATGGCTTGCGTCGGGCACACCGTGATGCACGCCGAGCACTGGCCGCAGCGCGGCGTTTCCGGCGGATCGACGGGCAACGGCACATCGATGAGGATCTCGCCAAGGAAAAAGAAGGAACCGCCCTGGCGGTTGATCAGCAAGGTGTGCTTGCCACGCCAGCCCAATCCCCCCTTTTGCGCCAGCTCGACTTCCATCACGGGCGCCGAATCGCTGAAGACGCGGTAGCCGAAGTCGCCGATCTCGCCCTTGATGCGCTCGGCCAGCTGCTGCAGGCGCGAACGCATCACCTTGTGATAATCGCGGCCGCGCGCATACACGGAGATCACGGCCGCTTCAGGATCGGCGTCGCGCGCCGCCTCGTGCGCACGCCAGTCCGGCCCCAGCGCCGGCGGCAGATAATTCATGCGCGCGCTGATGGCGCGCACCGTGCCCGGCACCAGTTCGGCCGGGCGCGCGCGCTTCATGCCATGGCTGGCCATGTAATCCATTTCGCCGTGATACCCTGCGGCTAGCCAGGCTTGCAAGGGCGCTTCCATGTGCGACAGGTCGACGTCGGCGATGCGCACCTCGGCAAAACCCAGCTCGCGCCCCCATTCTTTGATGGTGCGCGCCAGGACGGCGAGATCGGTGACGGTGGCGGACATAGGGGACTTTACGGAAAACGGGAGGCGCGCGGGCGGTTACAATGACAGCAGCCTCCATTTTATGCGATACCGAAGATAATGACCGAACACTTCAAAGCCCACCTCCACGACGAAGCCGGCACCGCCGCGCTGGGCGCCGCGCTGGCGCGCGCGCTGGCGCCGGGCCTGGCGATCTACCTGCACGGCGACCTCGGTGCCGGCAAGACGGCCCTCACGCGCGCCCTGCTGCACGCGGCCGGCCATGCGGGCCACGTGAAAAGCCCCACCTACACCTTGTCCGAACCGTACACGGTGCAGCTCGATGGCCAGAGCGTCAACGTCATCCACTTCGACCTGTACCGCATGGGCAGCGCCGAGGAATTTCTCGACGCGGGCTTTCGCGAAGACTTCGACGGCCGTAATATCTGCATCGTCGAATGGCCGGAGAAAGCCGAACCGGTGCTGCCGCCGGCCGACCTGAATATTTATTTGAACGTTGCGGGTACAGGACGTGATGTAGAATTGCAAGCGTCTTCTGAATTGGGTCTGTCATGCCTTCACCGTCTCAAGTTCGCCCCGAACCTTTGATCTCCTCGCCCATCACCCGGCGCACGGTCCTCAAGGCCGGCGGCACCCTGCTGTTGTCCGTGTTCGCGCCCATGTCGGCGATGGCGGCGCAAATTCTCGCCGTGCGCGTCTGGCCGGCCGAGGACTACACGCGCGTCACCCTGGAAAACGACAGCATCCTCAAGGCGACCCACTTCATCGTCAAGGATCCGGAACGCCTGGTGGTCGACATCGAAGGGCTGGAACTCAATCCCACCTTGAAGGGCCTGGTGGCGAAGATCCAGTCGAACGACCCGTACATCAAGCAGGTGCGCGTGGGCCAGAACCGGCCCAACGTCGTGCGCCTGGTGTTCGACCTGAAAGAGGAAGTCACGCCGCAGTTGTTTACCCTGCCCCCGGCCGGCTCCTACAACCACCGCCTGATCTTCGACCTGTATCCCGTACGCGAGCCGGACCTGATCGCGCAGATGATCGAAAAGGGCGACTGGTCGAGCGACCCGGCCAAGCCACCCATGGCCGACACGCACACGCCGCCGCCCGCGCTGCCGCTGCCCGAGAGCGGCAAGCCGCCCGTGGCCGCCGTCACACCGGCAACGCCGATCGTGCCGCCCGTGCCCGACGTGCGTCCGGAACAGCGCCCCGAAGCGCGTCCCCTGCCGGGCCAGAAAGTGGTGCGCATGATTACCATCGCCCTCGATCCCGGCCACGGCGGCGAAGACCCGGGCGCCATGGGCAGCCGGGGCAGCCGCGAAAAAGACGTGGTGCTGGCCATCGCCAAGCGCCTCAAGACCAAGCTGGAACTGCAGCCGAACATGCGCGTCATGCTCACGCGCGACGCCGATTTCTTCGTCCCGCTGGGCATGCGCGTGGAAAAGGCGCGCAAGGTGCAGGCCGACCTGTTCGTCTCGATCCACGCCGACGCCTTCATCCAGCCGACGGCGCGCGGCTCGTCCGTCTTCGTACTGTCCGAAAAGGGCGCCACCTCGACGGCCGCGCGCTGGCTGGCCAACAAGGAAAACCAGGCCGATCTGATCGGCGGCGTGAACGTGAAGAACCACGACAAGCAGCTGGCCAGCGTGCTGCTCGACCTGTCGACGACGGCGCAGATCAATGACAGCATGAAGCTGGGCAAGGCCGTGCTGCGCGAAATCGGCGGCATCAACCGCCTGCACAAGGGTTCCGTCGAACAGGCCGGCTTCGCCGTGCTCAAAGCACCGGACATCCCTTCCATCCTGATCGAGACGGCGTTCATCTCGAATCCGGAAGAAGAAGCCAAGCTGACCGACAACGGCTACCAGGACCAGATGGCCGACGCCATCGTCACGGGCATCAAGAATTATTTTGCCAAGAATCCGCCACTGGCGAAAAGCCGCCTGACCTGACATGACATGAAAGCCTAGCATGAGCGAGAGTACCTTTGGCCAGCTGCCGGCCGTGACCATCCGCGCCGCCGATGGCGCGCAAGCGACCGTCACCCTGTACGGCGGCCACCTGGTCTCGTGGCAGACCAGCGATGGCCAGGAGCGCCTGTTCTGCAGCCGCGATTCCGCCCTCGACGGCAGCCGCGCCATCCGTGGCGGCGTACCCGTGATCTTTCCCCAGTTCGGCGCGCGCGGCACGGGCATGCGCCACGGCTTTGCGCGCGTGGCGACGTGGCAGCTGGAATCGAGCGGCGAGGCCGATGGCGCCGCATGGGCGCAATTTGTCCTGACCCAGGCTGACTTGCCGGAAGCGATCGCCGCCACCTGGGCCTGGGCTTTCACCTTGCGCCTGCGCGTGGCCGTCAAGGCGCAGGCGCTGGAACTGAACCTGTCCGTGCACAACACGGGCGAGCAGGCGTTTCCATTCTCGGCCGCCCTGCACAGTTATTTTGCGATTGATCAATTGAGCGAAGCGCGCGTTGGCGGCTTGCAGCGCGTGCGCTACTCGGACGAGACGCCGCAAGATGCCTTGCAGGCGGAAGAAGTGCTGCAGTTCGCGGACAAGATGGACCGCATCTACTACCAGCTGCCCGGTCCCTTGACCCTGCAATCTGGCAGCCATACCCTGCGCCTGGAGCAGCAGGGCTTCACGGACGCCGTCGTGTGGAACCCGGGCGCGCAAGACGCGGCCGCCCTGCCCGACCTGCCCGACGACGAGCAGCCGCGCTTCATCTGCATCGAGCCGGCCCTGATCCAGCCTGATACCCTGGCCGCCGGCGCCGAATGGACGGGCCGCCAGCGCCTTGAGTTTATTTAATTCGATTCCTTGATGATGCGTCCATTGCCCGGCTGAATCGGGCGCGCATTCAAGGGATACAAGCGGCTGAACAACGCCATCTGCGCCGGCGACGCCTGCACCGGCTGCTTCATCACCATCCACAGCACGCCTTCGCTGCAAGGCGGCTCCGTCATCGACCCCATATACGTGTAGTAATCGCGCCGCGCCGGCAGCATCTCGGCCGGGTCGAGCAGGATGGTCGGCTGCATGGTCTCGAATTTTTCCAGCGGCAGGTTGTTCCACACGGTCTGGATGGTCGCTTGCGGCGCGCCCCGCTCCAGCAGCAGCGCCAGCACGGCTTGCCGGCCTTCCGCGTCGCGGTGCACCAGGTGCACCACCATCTCGAACGCCTTGCCATTGATGCGCTCTTCGGACGGGCGGTGGAAATGGAATTGCTGCAGCTCGAACATGCGGTTCTGCACCGTGATGTAATTGCCGCCGCTCACGCCCACCTGCACCGTGTGGCCATTGTCGACCACGTTGAACGAGGACGGATGGTAGTCAAAGCTGATCTGCTCGAGTTCCACCTTCATGCCATCGCGGATATCGATCGGCGACTGGCGGCTGCCATTGCCGCACTTGGCCCAGTCGACATTGATCTTGCTCCAGTTCGCCGGGCCGCTGTCACCCTCGTACGACCAGTGCGTGCCGCGCGCCACGGGCGGTGGCGGCGGCGGTGCGGCCTTCACCACGGCGGCGCGCTTGGCGCGGGCGGCGGCGCGGGCCGCCTGGGTGGCGCGCATTTCCGCCAGGCGCGCCGCGATGCGTTCGGACAGGTCGACTTCGGCCGCTTCTTCCTTTTCGCGCGCCGTGGGCGCGACGACGACAGGCGTCTTGACCTCCTTGCCCTTCACCGATTCGGTCAGGGTTTTCATGGCGGCCGCGCGCGCCGACGCCGACATGGGCGCGGATGCGGTGGCGCTCGCCGGGGCGGGGGCATCTTTGGCGCTTGCCATGGCCGTCATCACGGCAAGGCTGCAAGCTAACAGGGCGCTCAAATGTCGCATGGAAATCCAGAAAGTAAGAATACCCTCTGGTTTACGGTTGGAAAGCAACAAAACTTGAATCAAGGCAGGAGCAAAGCAGAAGTACCGAAGAGAAAACGGGATCCAGGGCCAGCTGCGGACGGCGCCGCAGCATGCTTGCCCTGGATCTTTGCAGCAATTACGCCGACTTGCCGACCATGCGCTTGTAGAGTTTCCACATGCCGCCCAGTACCACCGGCACGACAGCGGCGCCGACACCGATCAGCACGATCAAGGTCAGGTGGTCGCGAATCCATGGGATATTGCCGAAGAAGTAACCCGCCGTCACCAGACCGACCACCCACAACAGGGCGCCCGTGATGTTGTACATCTGGAAGCGCGCATGCGTCATGTCGGAAATGCCGGCCACGAACGGGGCGAAGGTACGCACCACCGGCACAAAACGGGCCAGGATGATGGTCTTGCCGCCGTGCTTTTCAAAGAATTCATGCGTGCGGCGCATGGCGTCCTTGTTGATCCAGCGGTAATCGTGGGTAAACACCCTCTGCCCGATGGCCTCGCCTATCCAGTAATTGAGCGTATTGCCCGTGACGGCGGCTGTCACCAGCAAGACTATCAGCAAGCCCAGGTGCATCTGTCCCGTCGCGCAAAACGCGCCGGCGATAAACAACAAGGTATCTCCAGGGAAAAAAAACAGCACCACGAGGCCTGTCTCGCAAAAAATAATGGCAAACAGCACCGCATACACGAGGGTGCCGTACTGCTCGATCAAGATACCCAACGTCTTGTCGACATGCACGATCATGTCGAGGAATTGCACAAAATCCATATATTTTTCCCTAAAGGTAGCGGCGGAATCATACACCACCCGGCCCGCGCAACGGCAGTCCCCGGGGCGATATTTCTGGATTAATTATGCGGCGCCCTTGCGCGTGTGGCAATTTAAGTAAAGGTTAAGGAAAAGCCATATCGGCAGGCAACTGTCAGGATCGCCATCTGCAATGTTTTTCCAACGAAATATTGCCATTCCGGTATACACTTTCTGCACGACGCAACCCGCGTCGACCAGGAGAAAACATGTATCGACACCCACTGAGCGGCCTGACCATGGCCACCGTACTGGGCCTTGCACAGCTGGCTGCCCACGCGGCGCCCGTCCAGATCAAGGCGCCCGCCGAACTGCCCGCCAAGGCAACCTTGGCCGACGTGATCAAGGCATCGAAGCCGTCCGACTGGCGTCCGCTGGACCCGGACAACACCCTGTACCTCGACATTCCCGCCGGCCGCGTGGTGATCGAACTGGCACCCGACTTCGCGCCGAAACACGTGGCCAACATCAAGGCCCTGGTGGCGGAACAGTATTACGACGGCCTGGCCATCACGCGCGCGCAGGACAACTGGGTGGCGCAGTGGGGCGATCCGAACGAGAAAAATCCCAAGCCGATCCAGCATGCCCAGCGCACGCTGCCCGGCGAATTCACGGTACCGCTGAAAAACATCAAGAGCTTCACGCGCCTGCCGGACGTCGATGGCTATGCGCCGCAAGTGGGCCATTCGAACGGCTTCCCGTCGGCACGCGATCCGAAAACGGGCACGGCCTGGCTCACGCATTGCTATGCCACCGTGGGCGTGGGCCGCGACAGCACCAGCGACAGCGGCGGCGGCACGGAGCTGTACGCCGTCATCGGCCAGTCGCCGCGCCACCTGGACCGCGACATCACCGTCGTCGGCAGGGTCGTTTCCGGCATGCCATTACTGTCCACCCTGCCACGGGGCACGGCGCCCATGGGCTTTTATGACAGCCCCGAGAAAAACGTGCCGATCAAGGCCATCCGCCTGGCCGCCAGCGTGCCACCCGAGCAGCGCAGCAACCTGGAAGTGATGCGCACCGACAGCGCCGCTTACCAGGCCGTGCTGGAAGCCCAGCGCCACCGCGGCGGCCCGTGGAGCAAGGTCACGGCAGGCCATATCGACCTGTGCAATGCGCCGATACCGGTGCGGGAGGCGGGGAATAAATAGCGACTAAGGCTGGGGTCAGCCCCCGGGCACGTCGGCGCTAAATTTTGAGTTAGCGGTGTTGAGGGTCTGACCCCAAGTACGCTGGCGTTGGCGGCGTTGAGGGTCTGACCCCGGTATAATTGGGTCATGAACGCTCCCATCACGCCCCACCGCCCGATCCAGGCCTTGCCTGACCAGTTGATTTCGCAAATCGCCGCCGGCGAGGTGGTCGAGCGGCCATCCGCCGTCGTCAAGGAATTGCTGGAAAACGCGCTCGACTCGGGCGCCACGCAGATCACGGTGCGGCTGGAAGAAGGGGGCGTGAAACGCATCGCGATTACAGACAACGGCCGCGGCATCGACAAGGATCAGCTGCCGCTGGCCCTGGCGCGCCACGCCACGTCAAAAATCGCCTCGCTGCACGACCTGGAAAACGTGGGTACCCTGGGCTTTCGCGGCGAGGCGCTGGCCTCGATCGCCTCGGTGGCCGCCGTCACCGTGACCTCGCGCACGGCCGACGCAGCCCATGCGTGGGAAATCGTCGGCTCGCACAATGGCAGCGTCTCGCCATCGTCGGGCGCGCACGGCACCACGGTCGACGTGCAAGACCTGTATTTCAACACGCCCGCGCGGCGCAAATTCCTCAAATCGGAGCAGACGGAATACGGCCACTGCGCCGAAGTCGTGCGCCGCATCGCGCTGGCGCGGCCGGACGTGTCGTTCTCGCTGTCGCACAACGGCCGCACCATCGACCAGTGGAATATCAGCGAACTGGCCAAGCGCAGCGCCCACATCCTCGGCAACGACTTCGCCGAAGCGCGACTGGCGCTGGACGAGTCGGCCGGCAGCCTGCACATACACGGCTTTGCCGGCTTGCCGACGGCGTCCAAGGCGCGCGCCGATGGCCAGTTCTTTTATGTCAACGGGCGCTTCGTGCGCGACAAGCTGCTCGTGCACGCCGTGCGCATGGCCTACCAGGACGTGCTGCATGGCGACCGTTTTCCGTCGTACGTGCTGGCGCTCGACCTCGACCCGGCCCTGGTCGACGTCAACGTGCACCCGTCGAAGATCGAAGTGCGCTTCCGCGACAGCCGTTCCGTGCACCAGTTCGTATTCCACGCCGTGCAGCGCGCGCTGGCGCAAACGTCGGCCACGGCCTTCGGCAGCGTACCGGCGCCTTTGCCGGCCGCTTCCACCCTGGGCGGCGATACCGCTGGCGCGGGTTTGGGTGGCCCCGGCATCTGGCGCCGCGAGCAGACGCAAACGTCATTCGGCGCGCAGTTTACAAATACCTTTGCCCCCGCCTCGCCCGGCGCGAACCTTCCCTTCTTTGCCGACGCGCCAGGCGTGGCCCAGGACGCGGCGGCCTATGGCGCCCTGTTCAGCGGCGGCGCAGGTGCCGCCAACTCGCCGATCACGCAGGTGGAACCGTACATCGCCTCGCCCGAAGCGATGGCGCGCGAAGAGTATCCGCTGGGCTTTGCCCTGGCCCAGCTGCATGGCATCTACATCCTGGCGCAAAATACCAAGGGCCTGGTGCTGGTCGACATGCATGCGGCGCACGAGCGCATCCTGTACGAGCAGTTGAAAAACGCGCTGCAGGCGCAAGTGTCGGGCCAGGACATGCAGGTGCAATCCTTGCTGATCCCCGTGACGTTCTACGCGGACGCCATCGAAGTGTCGACGGCGAATGAAAACCAGGACACATTGAAAGCGCTGGGCTTCGACATCGCCGCCCTGTCGCCCACCACCCTGGCCGTGCGCAGCGTGCCGACCTTGCTGAAGAACGCCGACGCGCAAACCCTGGCGCGCGACGTGCTGCGCGACGTGCGCGAATACGGCGGCTCGCGCGTGCTGATCGAGCGCCAGAACGAATTGCTGGGCACCCTGGCCTGCCACACAGCCGTGCGCGCCAACCGGATTTTATCGGTGCAGGAAATGAACGCCCTGCTGCGCCAGATGGAGAGCACGGAACGCGCCGACCAGTGCAACCATGGCCGGCCGACGTGGGTGCAGGTCGAGATCAACGCGCTCGATAAACTGTTCCTGCGCGGCCAATAAAATTCCGGGGTCAGACCCGCCGGGTCTGACCCCAGCCTTTGCCTTGCCCCCCCCATCGCAAGCACATCAAAAAAGCATCATGACAAATACCCATACCCTCCCCCTGGCCGTCGCCATCATGGGCCCCACGGCCAGCGGCAAGACGGCCAGTGCGCTGGCCATCGCGCAAGCCATCCCGTCCGAGATCATTTCCGTCGATTCCGCCCTCGTCTACCGGGGCATGGATATCGGCACGGCCAAGCCGTCGAGGGAAGAACTGGCCCAGGTACAGCATCATCTGATCGACATCATCGACCCGCTGGACGCCTATTCCGTGGCGCAGTTCCGCAACGACACCCTGCGCCTGGTGGCGGAGATCTCCGCGCGCGGCAAGCTGCCGCTGCTCGTCGGCGGCACCATGCTGTATTTTAAGGGTCTGGCCGATGGCCTCGACGACTTGCCCGGCGCCGACCCGGCCTTGCGCGCCCAGCTGGAAGAGGACGCGGCCGCCATCGGCTGGCCCGCCATGCATGCGCGCCTGGCACAGCAAGACCCTGTCACGGCGGCGCGCCTGGCGCCGCAGGACGCGCAGCGCATCGGCCGCGCGCTGGAAATCATCGCCCTGTCCGGCCAGCCCATGTCGGCCCTGCTGGCGCGACGCGAAAAGACCGTGCTGCCGTTCCAGTTGCAATCATTCGCGCTGGAACCGTCGGACCGCGCCGTGCTGCATGCGCGCATCGCCACGCGCTTCGACCTGATGCTGAAAAACGACGCCCTGCTCGATGAAGTGGATGGGTTGCGCCGGCGCGGCGACCTGCACCCGGGCCTGCCATCGATGCGCTGCGTGGGCTACCGCCAGGCCTGGGACTACCTCGATGGCCGCATCGACCGCGCCGCCCTGCGCGAGACGGGCATCATCGCCACGCGCCAGTTGGCCAAGCGACAGCTGACCTGGCTGCGTTCGATGCCGGAACGCATCGTCATCGACTGCCTGGGCGCCGATCCGGCCTCGTCCATGCTGGCGCAGATCCAGCCGTTGCTGAAATAATCATGAACGCTGTAACACACAAAAAATCCACAGATTTTTCATGGCCAGCATTGACAAGGAAATGGGAAGACTGGATAATGCTCGGCTGTTGGGTGATATAGCTCAGTTGGTTAGAGCACAGCATTCATAATGCTGGGGTCGGTGGTTCAAGTCCACCTATCACCACCAAAGAACATCGATCAGGTTTCCCCTGATCAAAACGAGCATCCGGTCTGACCGGTCTGTTTGGTGATATAGCTCAGTTGGTTAGAGCACAGCATTCATAATGCTGGGGTCGGTGGTTCAAGTCCACCTATCACCACCAAGAATTTGCAGTATGAAGAACCCGCCCCTGTCCCGTGCAGCGGCGGGTTTTTTCATTTCCGCCATCAGCGCGCATGCGGCCTGCGCGCAACACTGTCCCCTCCCCATGCAATCGGGGATTGTGGCAAGCCGCCTCTGCCGCTTACAATGAGAATAATTCTCATTTATATTATTCATCACCCATGTCCGCCATCCAGCCCAGCCTGCAACAGCAAGTGCAGTCGCTTTACAGCGAGCATCACGGCTGGCTGGTCGGCTGGCTGCGCAAGAAACTCAGCTGCCCGCATGGCGCGGCCGACGTGGCGCAAGACACTTTTTTACGCATCATCGCCTCGCGCGACGCCCTGTTCGGCATGCGCGAGCCGCGCGCCTATCTGTCGACGACGGCGAAACGCTTGCTGCTCGACCGCGCGCGCCGGCAAGTACTCGAACGCAGCTACCTGGCGGAACTGGCCCTGCTGGCCGACAGCCTGCCCGGCGCACCCTCGCCGGAGGAGATCCTGATGGCCGTGCAGGCGCTCGGGCAGATCGCCACGGCGCTGGACGGCTTGCCGGCCAAGGCACGCGACGCCTTTTTGCTGCACTACCTGGAAGAACAGCCGCAGGCCGCCGTCGCCGCGCAGCTGAACGTCTCCACGCGCATGGTGCAAAAATACCTAGTGCAAGCCTTGCTGGCCTGCCGCCACGCCTGCCCGGCCATGGCGGCATGAGCGGCACGCGCACCGATATCGCCGCCGAGCAGGCCGCCCGCTGGATCGTGCAGCTGAGCGCGGACGACCTGGCCGAACGCGACATGGCGCGAGCCGGCTTCGCTGCGTGGAAGGCGGCCGATCCGCTGCACGCGACAGTGGCCGCCGACATGGAAAACCTGCTGCGTCAATTGAATGCCGTGCGCGAGCCGGCCGGCGGCGACCATCGCCCCGCACGCGCCGCCCTGGCCGCCATCGCGCCCAAGCGCCAGCGTCTGCGCCAGCTGGCCGCCGCCAGCGCCGTAGCCGTGCTGGTGCTGACCGGCGCGCTGGTCCTCGGCGAACGTCCCGCCTACCTGCTGGCCGACCTGCGCAGTCCCACGGGACAATGGCAGACGCACACCCTTGCCGATGGCAGCCGCCTGACCCTGGCCGGCGGCAGCGCCGTCAACGTGCGCTTCAATGCGGGCGAGAGGCATGTGGAACTGGTGCGTGGCGACATTCTCGTCAACGTGGCCAAGGATGCGCAGCGCCCCTTCATCGTCGACAGCGACCACGCGGCGATCCGTGCGCTGGGTACGCGCTTTGCCGTGCGCAGGGAAAACGGCGCCACCATCTTGAGCATGCTCGAATCGACAGTATCGGCGCAGGTGCCGCAACATCCGGCCGTCGTGGTGCAGGCGGGCCAGCGCACGCGCATCACGCGCGATGGCGTCGGGCCACTGACAAGCATCGATGCGGCCAGCGTGCAGCAAGCGTGGCGCGCGCACCAGCTGGTGGTCGACGGCTTGCCGCTGGCCGACGTGCTCGACGAGCTGGCGCGCCAGCGCCCCGGCCAGCTGCATTACGACCGGGCGCAGATCGCCGGCATCCGCGTGGCGGCCGTGCTGCCGCTGGACGACACGGACAAGGCGCTGCAGCTGTTGATCGACAATTTCCCCCAGTTGCGCATCCGCATGCTGACGCGCTACCTGGTGATGGTGGACGCGCCCGCCAGCGGCCCCGCAAAAAAATAAATGTATTTTTTTGCGTTCGCGGTTCCACTTTGCGCATCTCGTGCGTCAAGGCAGCTGAGATCAATCAAAAAAGGCTGTCACCATGTACGCTCAAGTCGTTGCCCTTTCATCCACGCACACCCTGCGCACGCGTTTGCGCCCACTGGCCCTGGCCGCCCTGTTGCTGGCCAGCGCCGGCCTGCACGCCCAGGCAGTCGCCCAGACCGTGCCGGCTGCCGCCAGCTACGCCATCCCCGCCGGTCCGCTGGCCGGCGCCCTGAACCGCTATGCGCAGCAGGCGGGCGTGTCCATCGTCATCGATTCGGCCAAGGTGCAGGGACTGCAGACGGCCGGCCTGCAGGGCAGCTACGCCATCGACGACGGCTTTGCAGTGCTGCTGCGCGGCAGCGGCTACGCCATCGGCAAGACGGCCACCGGCTATGTGCTGGTGGCCGCGCCGGCGTCCGCCCCAACGGCGGCGGCCAGCGCCGCTTCGGCGGCCGAGCGCACCATGCCCTCGATTACCATCGTCGGCCAGGCCGAGCAAGGCGCCACTACGGAAGGCAGCGGCTCCTACACGGCGCGCAAGATCACCCTCGGCAAGGGAGAACAGTCGATGAAGGACATGCCGCAATCGGTGAGCGTGCTGACGCGCCAGCGCCTGGACGACCAGGGCATCACGGACTTGCGCGAAGCCGTCAACAACGTCACCGGCGTGGTCGGCGTGCATGGCGTGGGCCCGGGCGTGGTGATCACTTCGCGCGGCTTCCAGATCGATCAATGGCAGTACGATGGCGTGCCGATCGACCGCAACACCTATGCGCTGGGTAACTGGGGCCAGGAAAACATGGTCATCTACGACCGCCTGGAAGTGCTGCGCGGCGCATCAAGCCTGCTCGAAGGCACGGGCAGCCCGGGCGGCTCCGTCAACCTGGTGCGCAAGCGCCCGCTGGCCACGCGCCAGGTCGCGCTCACGGGCCGCGCCGGTTCGTGGGACCACTACGGCGCGCAGCTCGACGCCAGCACGCCGCTGAATGCGCAAGGCAGCCTGCGCGGACGCGCCATCGTCGATGAAGACGACAGCCATTCCTTCATCGACCAGGTCTGGAGCAAGAACCGCACCGTGTATGCGGCGCTCGACTACGACCTCGGCCCCGCCACCACCGTGGGCCTGGCCGTGAGCAACGTCAATGGGCGCGGCCGCCCGATGTTCATCGGCCTGGCGCGCTACGCCGACGGCAGCGAGCTGGGATTGCCCCGCTCGACCTATACGGGCGCCGACTGGAACCGCAGCAAGGTGGAACAGACCACCGTCAACCTGGACCTTGAGCACCACTTCAACAGCCGGTGGACCTTCAAGACGGCCGCGCTGGGCGTCAATGAACGTACCAATTCGACCCACCAGCGCATGGCCGGCACCATCAAGGCCGATGGCAGCGGTTCCATGTACGGCGACTTCTCCACCGATTTCAAGAACCAGAAGCGCGGCATCGACGCCTTCGTACGTGGCAAATTCGATGGCCTGGGCATCGCGCAGGAAGTCGTCGTGGGCGCCAGCTATGTGAAGTTCCATTCCGACGACCGCTATGCGCGCGCCTGGACGCAGGGCGCGCAAATCTTCAATATCGACCATCACCGCCCATGGCAGGACTTCGACACCATCGCCGCGCGCGGCGTGAGCTCCAGCAGCACCTACGACATGCGCCAGAAAGGCCTGTACGGCACCTGGAACGGCCAGCTGACCACTCACCTGAAAGCCTTGCTGGGCGGACGTTTCAGCTGGTATGACTTCGAGTATGCCCCCCAGGGCGGCACGGCGGACACCACCCGTGTCACGGCCAAGTTCACGCCATCGGTGGCCCTGATGCATGCGCTGACGCCGCAATGGTCCACCTACGCCAGCTATGCGGGCGTGTTCCAGCCGCAGACGAACCGCAACGCGGCAGGCCAGGTCCTGAAACCGGTCACGGGCGACAGCTATGAAGCGGGTATCAAGGGCGAGCTGCTGGACGGCAAAGTCAATACCTCGCTGGCCGTCTTCCGCTACGAGCACAAGGACCGCGCCGTCAACGACTACGCCGCCGGTTTCGCCTGCGACGGCTGGTACTGCTCGCGCGCCTCGGGCAAGGTGCGCAGCCAGGGCCTGGAAGCGGAAGTGTCGGGCGAAGTGGCGCGCGGCCTGCAGCTGTCGGCCGGCTATGCCTACACGACGACGACCTACCTCGACGACCCGGACAACAAGGGCGAGGTCTTCTCGACATGGACGCCGAAGCACATGTTGCGCCTGTGGTCCGGCTATACCCTGCCCGGCGAGTGGAGCAAATTCAGCGTCGGCGCCGGCGTGAACATGCAAAGCCACACGCTGGACTTCGGCCGCTCGTTCGACGTGGCCGGCTTCTCGCTGTGGAACGCGCGCCTGGCCTGGCAAGCCACGCCGCAGCTGTCGCTGGCCGTCAACGTCAACAACCTGTTCGACAAGCGCTACGTGATCCCGTCGTATAACGACACGGGCGGCAATAACCACTTCGGCGACCCGCGCAACGTGCAGCTGACCCTGAAGTACACGCCGAAGTGGTAGGCGGGTAGGAAGGCCGAGGGCCGGCGCGAGGGCCGTGGCGCGACATTCAGTTCGCGCCGCGGCCGGGATTTTCGGCTAAGATGATGGCGCGGCGTTGCGCCGCACCGCATCGTGCATCGGCCTCTCATTCATCTACACCGTCAATGGAACAAAAAGACAAGTCTTGGGTCACTTCGGTGGACGTCGCCAAACGGGCCGGCGTCTCGCGCTCCGCCGTCTCGCGCACGTTCACGCCCGGCGCCAGCGTGGCGCCCGAAACGCGGGCCCGCGTGATGGAAGCGGCGCAGTCGCTGGGCTACCAGGTCAACATCCTGGCGCGCAGCATGAACCAGGGACAAAGCAACCTGGTAGGCGTCGTCATCACGGGCTTCACGGACCCGTTCCGCGTAGCCCTGCTGGGCGAAGTCACGCGCAGCCTGAGCGAACATGCGCTGGTGCCGCTGCTGATGAATGCGGAAGATCCCGAGCGCCTCAGCGAACTGCTGCGCATCCTCCTCAGCTATAAAATTTCCGGCGTCATCATGACGTCCGGCTCGCCGCCGTCCGCCGTGGCGACGGAATACCTGCAGCGCCAGGTGCCGGTGGCCATGATCAACCGCGCGCGCGACCTGAAGGGCGTGGACGTGGTCAACAGCGACAACCGCAACGGCGGCGAACTGGCGGCCAGCACCCTGCTCGACAGCGGGGCCAAGCGGCTGGCCTTCGTCAACACGCGCGCCAGCAGTTTCAGCGGCATCGCGCGCGGCAAGGCTTTCCTCGAGCACCTGGCGCCGGCGGTGGCAAAGAAACGCTGCACGGCTGGCGAATACCTGGCCGACGCCATCGGCTACCAGGCGGGCCAGGAAGCGGCCGACGCCCTGCTCGCCTCGGGCAAGCTGCCCGACGGCGTCTTTTGCGCCACCGACCTGATCGCCTGCGGCTTCATCGACGCGGCGCGCAGCAAGTATGGCATCGACGTGCCCGCGCAATTGCAGGTGATCGGCTTCGACGACATTCCCATGGCCGCGCTGGACGCCTACCAGCTGACCACCATCCGCCAGGATGCGGGCGAACTGGCGCGCCGCGCCGTCAAGAGCCTGGTCGAACGCATGGAAAAATTTGCCATGCCGGGCCGCCTGAAGGAAGTTCCCGTCACTCTGGTGCGGCGCGGCACGACGCGCTAAACGATGCAATACGGCAGATGGCGCAACGCCGTCTGCCTGCCCGCCACCGCCCGCCGTTCCCCGTTTTCCACACTTTTTCATCCCCCGCCTGTACTTGTTGACATCAAAAAAAATCCGGGTTACTGTTTGCACACGTGTACTGCACACGTGTGCAATTTCTTCAGACAGGCCAGTTCCGGCCACACCACTACAAAAAGCGCCCCTTCCACGGAGGCGTCATCAAGGAGACTGTTATGTTGAACCACGTTCTAAGAACCGCCCTGCTCGGCATCGGGGCGATCGGCCTGGCGGCCTGTACCACGCCCGCCGGCACGCAGCACAGTACGCCCGCCGCCGCCGATCCGAAGCTGGCGAAGATCGGCCAGATCGTCGTCGTGTACATGGAAAACCGCAGCTTCGACCACCTGTTCGGCACTTTCCCCGGCGCCGACGGCATCGCCAATGGCCGTTCGCCCGACACCACCACGCAGACCGGCCCCAATGGCAAGCCGTATGCCATGCTGCCCGCCGTGGCGCTCGACAAGGGCGGCCTGGACTCGCGCTTCAAGGCCGACATCGCCAACGCGCCCTTCCACATGGAGCCGAGCGTGTCGCTGGGCGACAAGACGGCCAGTCCCGTGCACGCGTTCTGGACGCACAAGCGCCAGATCAACGACGGCAAGAACGACCGCTTCGTCGTCGAGGGCAATACGGGCGCCCTGCCCATGGGCTATTTCGACGGTAGCAAGCTCAAACTGTGGGCGCTGGCGCAGCGCTACACGCTGGCCGACCGCTTCTTCCAGTCCGCCTATGGCGGCTCCTTCCTCAATCACATGTGGCTGACCTGCGCCTGCACACCCGTGTTCCCGAACGCGCCCAAGTCGATCGTCGCCCAGGATGAGCGCGGCACGGGCCACAAGAAGGGCGAAGAGGCGGAAGTGACGCAGGACGGCTACGCCGTCAACACCATGCAAGGCCCGCTGCTGTTCGACCCGACCAAGAAGCAGACGTTCCTGCCGCCGCAAACCATGCCCACCATCGGCGACCGCCTGACGGACAAGGGCATCTCGTGGGTCTATTATGCGGACGGCTACGACATCGCCGTCGCCTCTACCAAGTCGGGCAAAAAGGCCGACGATTTCTCGTATCACCACCAGCCGTTCACCTACTTCAAGCGCTTCATCGACAGCCCGCAGCAGCGCGCCACGCACCTGAAGGACCGTTCGGACATGCTCGCCGACGTCCAGGCGGGCAAGCTGCCGCCCGTCTCGTTCTACAAACCCATGGGCAAGAAGAACATGCATCCGGGGATGGATAAATCGAGCGTGGCGGCCGGCGACGACGAGGGCGTGGCCATCATCAGCGCCATCATGGAAGGGCCGCAATGGAAGGATACCGTCATCATCGTCACCACCGATGAAAACGGCGGTTTCTGGGACCACGTGGCGCCACCGAAAGGCGACCGCTTCGGCCCGGCCACGCGCATCCCCGCCCTGGTCATCTCGCCCTTCAGCGAAGGCGGCCATATCGACCATACCGAGTATGAAACCGTGTCGATCCTGAAGTTCATCGAGGAACGCCATGGCCTGGCGCCCTTGAGCGAGCGCGATGCGCGCGCCAACAGCCTGGCCAAAGCCCTCAAGCTGTAACTCCCATCGTCCTGCCTATCTATCCTGGGTGCGCCGCCCTGCGCGGCGCGCCCGGGCAACTCACATCCAAAGGAAACGCCATGCTGCACGCCCGCCATCTTCCCCTGTCCCTCCTGATGCTCGCCCTGGCCGCCTGTGGCGGCGGAGACGATACGCCACCTGTCCCGGTCACGCCGCCGGCCACTCCGCCCGTCACGCCACCGCCCACCACCTACTACCAGACCAAGACGCCGTACACGCCGCAGCAGGACGCGGCCACATACGAAACCGCGCCGGCCGGCTACGCGCCCGTGTTTACCGAACTGGTGGCGCGCCATGGTTCGCGCGGGCTGTCGAGCATGAAATACGATGCGGCCTTCTACAACGTCTGGCAACGGGCGGCCGCCGACGATGCGCTCACGCCGCTGGGGCAAAAGCTGGGAGCCGACATCCTGAAACTGATGAAGGCCAACGCGCTGCTCGGCTACGGCGTGGACGGCATCACGGCGCCCGGCTACGGCAACCTGTCGCAGACGGGCATCAATGAGCACAAGCAGCTGGCCGTGCGCATGCTGGCGCGCCTGCCCGCCCTGTTCACGCAGCTGGGCGCGAACGCCGCCAGCGCGCCGCGCCAGATCGTCACCATCAGTTCCGGCGTGGACCGCGCCAAGGACAGCGCCGCGTATTTTGCGCAGTCGCTGGCCGCCACGGCACCAAACGTCGCGCCGCTGATTACCCTGCCGCCCGCGCCCGCCGGCTACCCGGCCGGCAAGCCCGTGGCCCAGCCCAATGGCACCAACCGCTTCCTGCTGTATGCGCACAAGCTGGTGCCGAAGACGGACCTCGTCACCGATGCCCTCGACCGCCATTACCCGACTTACCAGGATAGCCAAGCCTATCAGGCCTACCTGGAAAGCCCCGCCTTCCTGGCCAAGTACACAGCCATCGACACGGATGCCACGGCGCGCACCCTGGGCCGCGAAGTGCTGGAACGTCTGTTCAGCAAGGCCTTCGTCGACAAGATCGACAATGGCACCTACCGCTTCGCCAATACGGGCACGTACAGTTTCACCAGCGACGACGGCAAATTCACCAACACCGTCACGGGCGACGGCGGCACCACGATCAAGGGCCTGGCCGACGCGGCCTCGGTGCTGTACAACCTGTACGCCATCATGGCCGGCATGACGAGCGAAGTGAAAGCCGACTTCGTACAGTACATGCCGTCGGACGCGGCCAAGTACCAGGCCTTCGTGCAGGACTACCAGGATTTCTATAACAAGGGCCCCGGCACCACGGAAAGCGCCGGCGTCACCTGGAACTACGTGCGCGCGCTGCGCGACGACTTTTTCACGGAAGTGGACGCCATCGCGCGCGGCGACCTGTCGCACGGCGCCAAGCTGCGCTTCACGCATGCGGAAGCCATCATCCCGCTGGCCACGGCCATGGGCCTGAAGACCGTTGTCGGCGCGCTGCCTGCGGCGCAAACCTACAGCTATGACAACAGCAGCTGGCGCGGCCTGTACGTGGCGCCGATGGCGGCCAACATGCAGTGGGACGTGTACCGCGACGCCGGTGGCAATGTGCTCGTGAAAATGCTGTACAACGAAAAGGAAACGGACTTCCAGGCCGCCTGCGATGGCGCCCGCTTTGCTGCCGGCAGCCATTTCTATGTGTATGCGAAACTGAAGACCTGCTACGGCCACGTGGCGCAGTAACCGCGAAGTGCAGGCGGGCAGCCGTGCCCGCCTGTCTGGCGTTTGATGCTAGGCTACGCCTGGTAATCAATCACGTCACCCGCGGATCGCCATGCCCCACCGTTCCCCCTGTCCAGCATGCTGCTGGCCCTGTCCTTGCACGCCAGTCACGTCCTGGCCGTCGAAGGCCATTACCAGACCAAGACGCCCTATGCGCCGCAGCAGGATACGGCCACGTATGCCGCGCCGCCGGCCGGCTTCCAGCCCATCTACACGCAACTGGTGGCGCGCCACGGCTCGCGCGGCTTGACCGGCATGAAGAGCGACGCGGCCCTGTATGCGATGTGGCAGCAGGCCGCCGCGCAGGATGCGCTGATGCCTTTGGGACGCGAACTGGGTCCCGACATCCTGGCCCTGATGAAGGCCAACGCGCTGCTTGGTTATGGCGTGGCCGGCATCGAGAAACCCGGCTACGGCAATCTGTCGCAGACGGGCATCGAGGAACACCAGCAACTGGCCGTGCGCATGCTGGCGCGCATGCCCGCCCTGTTTACGCAAGTGGGCCAGGACGCGGCGACGGCGCCGCGCCAGCTCGTCACCATCGATTCCGGCGTGGACCGCGCGCGCGACAGTGCACGCTTTTTCACGCAGTCGCTGCTGGAGCACGCGCCCGCCCTGGCTCCCTTGTTGTACTTTCCGCTCGCCCCGGCGCCGTATCCGCAGGGACGCAAGGCGGTACCGCAAGCGGATGGCGTCAACCGCTTCCTGCTGTACGCGCACAAGCTGACGCCGCAGACGGATCTTGTCGCCGATCGCGCCAACCCGTATTACCCCACGTATGCCGCCAGCCAGGCCTACCAATACTATGAAAGAACCAAGCAGCTGCACGCGCTGATGGATGCCCCGGCCAGGCTGCCGGCAGCGGCCGCGCATGCACGCCACGTGCTTGAACGGCTGTTTGCACCTGCCTTTCTCGACCAGCTTGAGCGCGGCGCCGCCAGCTATGCGGACACGGGCAGCTACACGTTCACCAGCGCGGACGGGAAACTCACGCGCACCATGGCGGGCAGCGGCAAGACCGTCATCCGCAGCCTGAATGCGGCCGCGACGAAACTGTATGAACTGTATGCGATCGCCGCCGGCATGCGCCATGAAGTGCCGGCCGATTTCAGCCGCTACATGCCCGCCGAGGATGCGCGCTACTACGCCTATATCGCCGACCACGAGGATTTTTACCAGAAAGGGCCGGGCACCACGAGCAGCGCAGGCGTAACCTGGCGCTTCGCGCTGGCCTTGCGCGACGATTTTTTCAAGGAAGTCGATGCACTGGCCAGCGGTGACTTGGGCCACGCGGCCAAGCTGCGCTTCACGCACGCCGAGATGATCATTCCGCTCGCCTCGGCCATGGGCTTGAAAGAGGCGCTGGCACCGCTGCCGATATCGGACAGCGCCAGCCATAAAGGCCCTCGATGGCGCGGCCAGAACGTCTCGCCGCTGGCGGCCAACATGCAGTGGGATGTGTACCGCAACAGCGAAGGACAGCTGATCGTGCGCCTGCTGTACAACGAAAAGGAAACCGATTTCCAGGCCGCGTGCGACGGCGCCCGCATCGTGCCGGGCAGCGTCTTCTACGACTATGCAAAACTGAAAACTTGCTACGGATACGTGGCGGCGCGCTGATGCAGCGCACCGCCATGGTGCCTTACTTCAGGGTCGGCATGGCAAACTCGGCGCCTGCCGCCGTCGATGCCGGCCAGCGCTGCGTGACGGCCTTCTGTTTCGTGTAGAAACGCACGGATTCCGGACCGTGCGCATGGTGGTCGCCAAACAGGCTGCGCTTCCAGCCGCCGAAGCTGTGGAAGGCCATCGGCACGGGAATCGGCACGTTCACGCCGACCATGCCCACCTGCACCCGGTGCGTATACTCGCGCGCCGTGTTGCCGTCGCGCGTGTAGATGGCCGTGCCGTTGCCATATTCATGCGCATTGACCAGGTCCAGCGCCGTCGTAAAGTCCGGCACGCGCACGATGCACAGCACGGGGCCGAAGATTTCTTCCTTGTAGATCGTCATGTCCGGCGTGACGT
>NZ_JAAOLY010000022.1 GCF_011601275.1 Janthinobacterium lividum
GGGTGAATCCGCGTCCGATATTGAACTGGGGCATTGCCACGTCGCTGGTGGCGGCCACGGCGCTGGCGCTGCTGCTGTGGGTCGGCTGGCGGTCAGTCACCGTCGCTCCCACGCAGCCGCCCGCCGGCGTGATGGTGGTATTTGCCGCGCAAGCGATGTCGCCGGAAACACGGCAAGCGGCAACGGCAGGGGCGCGCCAGTCGGCAGCGTCCAGTGCCGCCCGGCCGCCAAAGAGTGCAGTCCGGGAAGAAGCGACGCCCGTGCTGGCGCGTGCCGCTGCGCCGGGGATTGTCGTTGCGGAAAAAAAGGAAAAGACAACGCCCAGCCCGTCAACAGATCCTGGCAAGGATGCCGCCAAGGAAGAATCCATGCCCGCGCAAGCGAGCAGCAGCGCCACGCCGGCTCCCGCCGCCGTGCGCGGTTCACAGGCGGCGCCATTCGATAGCGATACGCCGTCGAACAATGCCGCGCCGGCCAGTTGGCAAAGCCGCGTGCTGGGTCACCTGGCGCACTTCAAGCGCTATCCGGGCGATGCGCGCCAGCGCAAGCGGGCTGGCGCCGCCTGGGTGCGCTTCCAGGTGGACCGCGACGGCAAGCTGCTGGCCAGCGAGCTGGTCACTTCATCGGGCACGGTGCTGCTCGACCGCGAAGCGCTGCAAGTGCTTGAGCGCGCGCAACCGCTGCCGGCGCCGCCCGACAACGTCCTGCGCCAGGGCACGGTGACGGTGACCTTGCCCGTGTCGTTCAAGCTCGACGCCGGGAGCGGCCACGGCGCCAGCTGAATTTTTTCAATCACATAAGAAATCGAGGGTGTATGCATATCAAGACAATGACGCAGGCCGTGGGCATCTGCATGGCCTTGCTCGCGCAGCAGGCATGGGCGCAACAGGCACAAGAAAGTGGCAAGGTCGTGTTTTCGCCGCTGAATGTCTCGGGTGAAACGGTACCCGTAGAACAGCAGGCGCTGGAAAAACCGGGCGCCGTCAGTGCGCGCGGCGCCGATACGCGCTTGCAATCCGTGGACCAGATACTGCGCGGCATGCCGGGCACGTTTACCCAGATCGATCCAGCGCAGGGGGCTGTCAGCGTGAATATCCGCGGCCTGTCCGGCTTTGGCCGGGTCAACACCATGGTCGATGGCGTGACGCAAAATTACTATGGTAGCGCACCGTCGGAAGTGGCGCATGGTAGCGTGCCCAGCAGCCAGTTCGGCGCCCTGATCGACCCGAATTTCATCATCGGCGTGGACGTGTCGCGCGGTAATGTCGTTGGCGGCGACGGCGTCAATGCGCTGGGCGGCAGCGCCAACTTCCGCACCATCGGAGTCGATGACGTGGTGTTGACGGGCGACAAGGTGGGTGCGCGCACGAAAATGTCCGCCGGCAATAACGGCGTGGGGCGCAGCGCCATGCTGGCCGTGGGCATGAAAAACCCCGCCTTCGATGGCGGCAGCGTCGGTTTCATGGCCGCCACGAGCGCCAGCGTGATCGGCAACAATTACAAGAACGGCAAGGGCACGGACAGCGAGCAATTCGGCTTCGGCTACAACCGTTTTTATCAACAAAAGCCCAAGTCGCAACTGCTCAAGCTGGACCTCGCACTGAGCGACTTTCATGCGCTGGAACTGTCGGCGCGCGATTACCGCAATACGTTTACGCGCCGCGATATCCGGAGCGATGATTACTATGTGAAATATCACTACACGCCGTTTTCGGAATTGATCGACCTCAACGTGGTTGCCAGCAGCAGCCGCGGCAAGCAGAAATACATGCCGGAAGCATTGATCAATTTCGTCAACACGAGCACGGTCAACCGCGCCGACGCGGTTGACATCAACAACACCAGCAGCTTCAGGCTGGCGGGCGGCGATGCGCTGCTGACCTTGGGCGGCAAGCTGATGCGCAATCAATACAGCAAGCACGTGGAAAGCCTCGTCGACGATCCCGACAATCCGGACGCGAACCGGCAATCGATTGAAAACAATACCTTTGGTCCGGCCGGCAAGCAAAAGATCGACAGCCTGTATGCGGGCCTGCAATACAACCGCGGTATCTATCAGATCAACGCGGGCCTGAACGCCACGCGTTTCGAACTGACGGGCTACAAGCCGGCCTGCGACGAACGCGTGAAATGTTTTCCGCAAGGGGAGGCAAATATCGCGCTGAAGGAACACGGCATCAATCCTTCGCTGCTCGTTTCCGCACAGGTGACGCCATGGTTCCAGCCGTTTGCCAGCGCCGAGCGCACCATGCGCGGGCCGAATCCGCAGGAAGTGTTTTTCTCGAACGATGGCGGGGCGTCGATGAATCCGTTTTTGAAGGGCGAGAAAGCGACGACCTATCAGCTGGGCTTCAATTCCAGCCTGCACGGTTTGCTGAGCGCCAACGATGCGCTGAACTTCAAGGCCCTGTATTTCAAGAGCAAGATCGACGGCTATATCACCAGCCAATCCTTCCTCGTCTGCGATAACGGGCGCAAGTGCAATATGTCGGAAGTGATCGCCACGGACTGGGAGACGGTCGATGAATATGTGACGAACATGTATATCTACATCAACTCGGCCACGCCCGTGCGCACGCGCGGCTGGGAACTGGAAGCCCAGTATCAGCTGGGCCCGGCCTTTGCGCGGCTGTCGTACACGCGTGAAAAGACCAGTCAGCCCACCTCGATCGCCAGCGCGTGGTTTGGCGCCTCGGACATCAGCGAGTTGCCCAGCACCTACTACAACCTCGACGTGGGCACACGCCTGCTGGACAATAAAATGGAAGTCGGCGCCATCATCAAGCACACGGGATCGAACCGCCGCCTGTCGCCGGACAATGAAGCCGATGAGGCGACGGGCGAAGTACTCAAGGCAGACAATCCGAAGATCCCGGCCGTGATCGATTTGTACGCGAGCTGGCAGGTGACGAAAAACCTGTTCCTGCGCCTGTCCGTGCAAAACGCCATGGACAAGAATTACTCGGAAGCGCTGAACCGGCTGAACTCGATGCCGTCGCAGTCGAACGACAATACGCCGATGAGTACGGCGCGGGGGAGGACGTATGTGGCAGGGCTGGAGTACCGGTTTTAAGGTAGACCCCAGCCCTGCGCTATGGCTTAATTAGTACTCGCGTGGCGTCGTTCCATAATAGCTGTGGATCGACGTCGCCCAGGCTTGGTCCGCCATGTTCGGCCAGTTATCCGTGTCGAAGCCGGGCGCGTTTTCGATGCGCTCCTTGTCGACGTTGAGGGTGAAGCGCTTGTTGACGGTGTCGAGCAGCAGTGCTTCCCACGGCACGGCGAACAGCTTTTCGCCGATGGTAAACACACCGCCGTGCGACATGACGGCGTAGGCGATTTTGCCGCTGCGCATGTCGATCATGATTTCCTTGATTTCGCCCAGATGTTCATCCTTGGCGTTGTGCACATGGTCGCCGATCAGGGTGTCGGCACCCATCAGTTCCGGGCCGGGGCCTTTGTGGCCGCGGTTGACATACATGCCGTAGGCGTCGCGTTCTTCGTAGCTCATGATGGACCTCCTGTTGAAAATGCCAGTCTGCCGCCAGGGTGCGGCAGGGTCTGTTCGCTCGCCCACACAAAGTATGGAATTGGAAATATTTCAATTATTGCCAGCTTGCAATTTTGTTGTGCGTAGGCAGCAGGAGGGCGACGGATAGTCGGTATTTGCCGCAAATTTCCGCGCGCGGGGGGCGACGCAGGCGGGCTTTAGTGTATAATTTCAATTTCCCGCACGTGCCGTTCGGCACCATCTGCAATGACCAAATTTGTCTTCGTCACTGGTGGCGTTGTGTCTTCCCTTGGAAAAGGGATTGCCGCCGCCTCCCTCGCCGCGATCCTCGAATCGCGCGGCCTTAAAGTCACCATGCTCAAGCTCGACCCGTATATCAACGTCGATCCTGGCACGATGAGCCCTATGCAGCACGGTGAAGTATTCGTCACCGATGACGGGGCCGAAACCGACCTCGACCTCGGTCACTACGAGCGCTTCATCTCCACCCGCATGAAAAAGGTGAATAACTTCACCACCGGCCAGATCTATGAATCGGTGATCCGCAAGGAACGCCGGGGCGAATATCTGGGCAAGACCGTGCAGGTGATTCCGCATATCACCAATGAAATCCAGGATTACATCCGCCGTGGCGCCGAAGGCTACGACGTGGCCCTGTGCGAAATCGGCGGCACTGTCGGCGATATCGAATCCTTGCCATTCCTGGAAGCGGCACGTCAACTGAGCCTGCGCGCCGGCCGCAAGAACACGGCCTTCGTCCACCTGACCCTGGTGCCTTACATCGCCTCGGCCGGTGAACTGAAGACCAAGCCGACCCAGCACTCGGTGCAAAAGCTGCGCGAAATCGGCATCTTGCCAAACGCCTTGCTGTGCCGCGCCGACCGCGCCATCCCGGAAGACGAACGCGCGAAAATCTCGCTGTTCTCGAACATCGAGGAAGACGCCGTCATTTCCGTGTGGGACGTCGACACCATCTACAAAGTGCCGCAAATGCTGCACGACCAGGGCCTCGACAAGATCATCTGCGACGCGCTGGATCTCGATCCCGCACCGGCCGACCTGTCGATCTGGAGCAAGCTGATCTACACGATGGAACACCCGAAGGCGGAAGTGACTGTCGGCATGGTCGGCAAGTATGTCGAGCTGACCGAGTCGTACAAGTCGCTGATCGAAGCGCTGCGCCACGCCGGCATCCACACGGAAAGCCGCGTCAACATCGAGTACATCGATTCGGAAGAAATCGAAACGACCGGTTGCGACAACCTGGCCAAGTACGACGCCATCCTGGTACCGGGCGGCTTCGGCAAGCGCGGCGTGGAAGGCAAGATCAAGGCGGCCCAGTTCGCCCGTGAAAACAAGATCCCTTACCTGGGCATCTGCCTGGGCATGCAAGTGGCCCTGATCGAATACGCGCGCAACATGGCAGGCATGCCGAACGCGAATTCGACCGAGTTCGACCTTGATACGGATCAACCTGTCGTTGCACTGATCAATGAGTGGCAAAACCACGATGGTAAAGTCGAGTTGCGCGATGAAAACTCGGACCTGGGCGGTACCATGCGCCTGGGCGCGCAGACCTGCGCCGTCAATCCGGGCACCCTCGCCGCCGAGATCTACGGCAGCGTGGTGACCGAGCGTCACCGTCATCGCTACGAAGCCAATAATCACTACCTGGCCCGTGTCGAAGCGGCTGGCCTGACCGTTTCGGCCCGTACGCCGAGCGAAGATTTGTGCGAAATCATGGAATTGCCACGCACGGGTGAGAATGCCCACCCATGGTATATGGGCGTGCAATACCATCCTGAGTTCAAGTCGACGCCACGCACCGGCCATCCGTTGTTTACCTCGTTCATCAAGGCAGCGCTGGCGCACAAAGAAGCCAACGCCGCTGCGCAATAACGCAGGTCGATCGCGACAGTATTACCCGTAAGACAGCTCCCGGCCAGATGGTTACCGCCGGGAGTTTCTTTGCCCCCTTTGTGCAATTGCGCATCAGAACGCAGTGTGCAGCCCCTGTTACGCTTAACTTTGGAGAATGACATGAGTGCTATTGTTGATATTATCGGTCGCGAAATCCTGGACTCGCGCGGTAACCCGACCGTCGAATGCGATGTGTTGCTGGAATCGGGCGTGATGGGCCGTGCGGCCGTACCGTCGGGTGCCTCGACCGGTTCGCGCGAAGCCGTGGAATTGCGCGATGGCGACGCCAAGCGCTACTTCGGCAAGGGCGTGCTGCAAGCATGCGAAAACATCAATACCGAAATCTCCGAAGCCATCATGGGCCTGGACGCCAATGAACAGGCTTTCCTGGACCGTACCCTGATCGACCTGGACGGCACGGAAAACAAATCGCGCCTGGGCGCCAACGCCATCCTGGCCGTCTCGATGGCTGTCGCCAAGGCTGCCGCTGAAGAAGCGGGCTTGCCGCTGTACCGCTATTTCGGCGGTTCGGGCGCCATGCAGATGCCAGTGCCGATGATGAACGTCATCAACGGCGGTGCGCACGCCGACAACAACCTGGACATCCAGGAATTCATGATCATTCCCGTGGGCGCTCCGTCGTTCAAGGAAGCCGTCCGCTACGGCGCGGAAGTATTCCACACGCTGAAGAAGATCCTGCACAAGAAGGGCCTGAACACCAACGTGGGCGACGAAGGCGGTTTCGCGCCATCCCTGGCCAACCATGAAGAAGCCATCAAGCTGATCATCCAGGCCATCGAAGAAGCCGGCTACGAGCCAGGCACGCAGATCGCCATCGGCCTCGATTGCGCCGCGTCCGAGTTCTACAAGAACGGCAAGTACGAAATGGAAGGCGAAGGCCTGAGCCTGACCGCCACCGAGTTCACCAACCTGCTGGCGACCTGGTGCGACAAGTACCCGATCATCTCGATCGAAGACGCGATGCATGAAGGCGACTGGGACGGCTGGGCGATCCTGACGGCGGAACTGGGCAAGAAAGTGCAACTGGTCGGCGACGACCTGTATGTCACCAACACCAAGATCCTGAAAGAAGGCATCTCGAAAGGCATCGCCAACTCGATCCTGATCAAGATCAACCAGATCGGTACCCTGACGGAAACGTTCGCCGCCATCGAAATGGCCAAGCGCGCCGGTTACACGGCCGTCATTTCGCACCGCTCGGGCGAAACGGAAGATTCGACCATCGCCGATATCGCCGTTGCCACGAACGCCCTGCAGATCAAGACCGGCTCGATGTCGCGCTCGGACCGCATGGCCAAATACAATCAGCTGCTGCGTATCGAGGAAGACCTGGGCGACATCGCCAGCTACCCTGGCCGCGATGCGTTCTATAATCTGAAGTAAGCTGATGTAAAACCCACTGGCCGGCCGGAGATATCCGGCCGGTTTGTTAACCGACTACCCCATGCGCCTGATTACGCTCGCCCTGACAGCCTTGCTGCTGCTGATCCAATTTCCCCTCTGGCTGGGTAAAGGCGGCTGGCTGCGCGTTGCCGACATGGAAGCCCAAGTGGCGGTGGCCAATAAAAAGAATGTGGAATTGAAGGCGCGAAACGCCAAGCTCGAATCCGAAGTGCGCGACCTGAAAGATGGTACGGGCGCCGTCGAGGAGCGTGCCCGCTATGAGCTGGGCATGGTCAAACAGAATGAGATTTTCGTGCAGATCGTGCGCAAGGGACAAACCCCGCCACTGCTGGAAACGCCGGTGGACGCCGCTGCGCCGCACTGAGTACGCTGACTGCCTGTTACTTCCCGCTTGCCAGCCTGGACCGATTGCCAGGCTGACATATCACTGCTTGATTACTACCTGTTACTTATTACTTTCTACTGCTATACACGACTGCCTTGCTGCTTGCTGATCAGAAACGGGCCTTGCCGGTCGAGATCAGGTAGAAATGGATGCCGGTAACGACGATGGCTACGGCGATCAGTGCGGTTTCGAGAAACATCATAAAATTTCCTTTTAAATTAGTCGTGACTTTTTAGCCGCGCGAGGCCAGAAAGCGCAACTCGGCTGCGAGGTTAGGCATCAGTTTTTCGTAGCGGTTCGCTTCCGAGTTCAGCAGGGCGAAATCGCGCTTGCTTGGGCGCACATAGCGCTCGTCGTCGGTGCTGGTCGTCGCGGTGGCGATGACTTCCTTCTGGGCCAGTTCGCTGTACGGCTTGGAAGCGAGCAGGGCGCCCAGGAAGGCGCGCGTGGCGCGGCCCAGGTTGCTGAAATAGTTGTCGTTGCTGTAGGTGTTGGTAAAAGTGGACATATGCCCTCCATGAGTGGTCTGTTGTTGCATTGCACAATAGTGGAGTTGGCGATATATGTCTAATTCCAAATTCCAATTTCAGAAATTCAAGAAACGAATAATAAGGGCGTAGCCGCCGGCCACGCCCTGAAAAAGAATTTGTTACGAAATGTTTATCCGGCGGCGATACGCCCCAGACCCGGATCGTCGCTGAAAAAACCGTCCAGTCCCGTCTCGATATAGCGCCGCATTTCCGCGACGGATCCCGCTTCGTTGCGCGCGTTTTCACCATTGCCATTGCGGAAGTCGGCCGCCAGGAAACGGTTTTCCGGACGGAAGGTCCACGTGTGCAGCAGCAAGCCCGCCTGGTGCGCATCGTCGACGATGGCAGTGGGCTTGGCCAGGCGCTGGTCGGCGCCCAGCGGGATAACGCCGCGCGTTGGCGGCGCCACCACGTCCGCGTAGGCGGCGATGTCGCGCAGGCCTGCCGGCGTCGTCATCTGTCCGAACGTCAGCTTGCCGCCGGCCTTGGCCACGTCCATCGGGCGGATATCGCCGCCCACCACCAGCTGCATCAGGCGCACGTTGGCGCGCCGTCCCAGCTTCTCGCGCAAGTATTTTAAATTCGCCACTTCGAAGGACTGGATTTCGATCGGCGCGCGGCGCGTGTATTCGTGCGCCAGCATGGTCGACAGGAAACGGTCTTCCAGCGCCAGGCCCGCATCGCGGAAGTAGGTCGAGCTTTTCAGCTCGGGCACGAGGCCGATGATGCGGCCGCTGGCGGCCGATTGCGCTGCAACAAAATCGATGATTTCTTCCCACGTGGGAATCTGGAATTGTCCATCGTACAAGGTGTTGCCGGTACGTACTTTCGGCAGCCGTTCGATGGCGCGCAGGGTTTTCAATTCCGCCAGCGTAAAGTCATCGACGAACCAGCCTTCGTGCCATTCGCCGTCGACCATCTTCTTGCCGCGCCGGCTGGAAAATTCAGAACGGCGCGCCACGTCGGTAGTGTCGATCAGGTTGCTTTCGTGGCGGGCCACAAGGATGCCGTCGCGCGTGGCGACCAGGTCCGGCTCCACGTAGTCGGCGCCGTCGAGGATGGCCTTGGCGTACGACGCCAAGGTATGCTCGGGACGCAGGGCGCTGGCGCCCCGGTGGGCGAACACGAGCGGGCGGGCGGGTGGCGCAGCCAGCAGGCCGGCCGCAAAGCCGGGCGCGGCGGCCAGCGCCAGGCCGCCGGCGGCCGCCCGGACGAAGCTGCGGCGCGAAAAATGCCGTTGCGGCAAGATTGGAGTACGCATCAGAAGTCCGTCGTCAAGGTGAGGAAGCCCTGGCGCGGGGCGATCGGGAAGGTGTTGTACGTCTTGTCGGCCGCGCCCACCACCACGTTCAGCGAGCCTTCGCGGTTGGTCAGGTTGCTGACGTTCAGGCGCCAGCGCGGGTTTTTCAGCCAGCTGGCCATGGCCGGCAGCTTGCCCGATACGCCCAGGCCCATCAGGAAATAGCTGGGCACGGACAAATCGTTGGTGTAGGTCGCGTAGCGCTTGCCCACGTAATCTCCCGTCAGCTGTACTTCGATATCGCCAAACGTTGCCGAGGCAACAAACTTGTTCAGCCACTCCGGCGAACCGGGCACGTTCTTGCCGGCTGTGAGCACCAGCGCGGCGCCATTGTTGTAATTGTCCGCGTATTGCGAACGGTTGTACGACAGTGCATTGTAGAACGAGAAATTGTTGCCGAAGTGAACGGTGCCGGCAATATCGATGCCGTCCGTGCGCACGCTGCCCACGTTGGCCAGCACGGGGTTGCCGCCGATGATCGAGGAAATCACGGGGGTCGGGCTGATCTGCAGCAAGCGGTTGCTGAAGTCGACGTGGTAGACGTTGACTTGCCCATCGATGGCCGTGATGGCGCCCAGGTTCAATGGATGGCTGCCGCGCACGCCCACTTCATAGGTGAGGGCCGTTTCCGGCTTGGCGTCGCGCTTGAACAAATCAAAAGCGGCCTGGCTTGACAAGCTCCATGGCGAGGCTCCGCCACCGCCATAGGTGACGAACTGGCGCATGTTTTTCTGGATATTGAAGTACAGCTGGTCTTGCGGCGTGAAGTCCCAGCGCGCGCCCACTTGCGGCAGGAACCATTTTTTCGTGTTAATGGTGCCGACCGGCAAGGCCGTCGAACCGCCGGCGATGGCGCCCTTGGCCGGCTGCACGGGGAATTGGCCATCGGCAAACTGCAAGCTGGACTTGAAGCCAGCCTGCAAGGCAATATCGGGGCGGATACGCCATTCATCCTGCAAATGCAACTGCACCACCTTGTTGTCGATCTCGCTGCCGTATTGCGTGATCAAAGGATTGCTGGGGCGGTCATACGGCGACGTCGGGTTGTTGACATCGAGCGCATACCAGCGGCGGTAGGCGGACGAGCGGTTTTGTTCCAGCCACAGGCCCGCTTCCAGCTGATGCTCGCCGATTTCCTTGCGCAAGGTGGAAATGAAGCCGCCCCGCTTGATGTCGTATTCCGTCGTGCGCACGGCGTAGCCCGAGTTGCCGAAGACTTCCTTCAGGTTCTGTTTCGGGTAGTACACGCTGAACAGGCCCGGCAAGCCGGCCACGCCGATGGGGCCGGCCACCACGCCCGCGCCGTCATCCTTGTGGTAATACACCTGGTTCGACCAGGTCATGCCTTCGGACAAGTTGGCGTCGAACTTGGCGTAGGCCAGGTAATCGGTGCGCTGCGCATCGCTGTAGTAATTGCGGTAATTGTTGCCGTCCGCGGCCGGCGTCGCACCCGTTGGCGACAAATAATTGAGGGCAGCCTTGAAGTCCGGGTACAGGAAGGGGCGCGTGTAGGGCGCGCTCGTTTCGCCGGCCACGTGCACGGTGCTGTCTTCGTTCGGTTCGATCTTGTCCGAGTAATTGAAGAGCAGGGTCAGCTTGCCCGCGTCGCTGCGGTTGACGTACTTGGCGTTGAACTGGTCGCCGCCCTGGCGCGCATCGAAGTCCCAGGCGCGCGCTTCGTGGTGCAGGATGGAAAAATAGGCGCTGCTGCCGTCGCCGAAGGCGCCCGTGTCGTAGCGGGCGAACGTGCGCGAGGTGCGGTGGCTGCCCACGGTTTGCTGCAGGCTGGCGCCCTGCGTGGCCAGCGGGTCGCTGGAATAGGTTTCGATGGTGCCGCCCAGGTTGCTGGTCGAGGCCGTGGCCAAATCGCCCGCGCCCGACGACAGCACGACGCTGCGCACGTTTTCGCTGATGACGGCACGCTGCGGCGACAGGCCGTTGTAGTTGCCGTACTGCTGGTCGCCCAGCGGCACGCCATCCATGGTGTAGCCCAGTTGCTGGCCAGAAAAGCCATGCACGAACAGCGACAGGTTTTGCTCGTTGTTGCCCCATGGATCGGCCGTCTGGAAGCTGACGCCTGGCAAGGTTTGCAGGGCTTTCAGGGGATTCGTGCCGGGCAGGATTTTCTGGATTTCATTCTTGCTCAGGGCGACCGAGGAGCGCGTCTTGCGCGAGGAAATCTCTACGGTGGCCATCGGTGCGCCGTCATCGGCGGCAGTGGCGGACGCGGCCATTTCGGTGGCGGCCGAGGCCACGGCGGCGGCCACGGCCGTTTGCGCCAGGGCAGGCAAACTCAAGCCTGCGGCGCAGGCGCCCAGCAAAACATGGAAGGAATGGCGGCGCAGGGCCAGCGTCAAGTGGGTGGTCATCATCAGCCTGTGGAAAGTAGTGTGGGTAATACAAGCTGCGCAGCGTAACGGCGGCGCGTGACGGGCTGATGACGAACTGATGACGGGAAGATGACAGCAGAAACAAAGGCGCCGCCCGAGAGGCGGCGCGGAGAGATTATGGCGAAACTGTAATAATCAGTTGATGCTTGCAGCTGGCGGGATGAGCACTTCGGCTGGCGCATCCGTGATGAACAGCTGCGCGCAATCGACCTTGTCGAACTCGTAGTGCTGGCCACAGAAATCGCAGTTCACGCCCACCTGTCCCACTTCTTCCAGGGTGCTGTTGACTTCTTCCTCGCCCAGCATCTTGAGCATATTGCCCACTTTTTCGCGCGTGCAGCTGCAATGGAAGCTCGGGTGCAGCGGGTCGAAGACGCGGATCGTTTCTTCCCAGAACAAGCGCTGCATCAGGGTGTCGATGTCCGTCGACAGGATTTCCGCCTCTTTCAGGGTCGAGGCCAGCATCACGGCGCGGTTCCACGTGTCGAGCGCATCTTCTTCCGACACGGGCGTCGCCTCGGCCTTGCCGCCATGGTGCGGCAGTTTTTGCAGCAGCAGGCCGCGCGAAACGGTGTCGTCCGTGGCCAGCCACAGACGCGTGTCGAGCTGTTCCGAACGCAACATGTAGTTTTCGATCACGGTGGCCATGTCGTCGCCGTCCAGCGGCACGATGCCCTGGTACGGTTGCTGGCCTGGCACCTTGTCGGCCGGGTCAAGGGTGATGATGAAACGGCCCTTGCCCGTGGCGTTGAGCAGTTGCGGCACGGTGGCCACGTCGGGGATGGCGGCGTCCGGGTCGAGCTTGGCCGTGGCGCGCAGGCGCAGGTCGGAGTCGCACTCGACCACCATCAGGCGCACGGGACCGTCACCGTGGATTTGCATGATGATGGAGCCGTTGAATTTCAGGTTGGCCGACAGCAGGGCGGCGGCAGCCACCATTTCGCCCAGCACCTTTTTCACGGCCGTCGGGTAGGCGTGGCGCGACACCACTTCCTGCCACGTGTGGGACACGTCGATGAACTGGCCGCGCACGGCGGCGTTGTCGAAAATAAATTTTTGCAGGGTATCCTGGCCGGTAGCGGCTGCGCTGACGGCGCCCGTGGTTTCAGTCGTCATTCTTTTATCCAATCTTCTTGAGTTGCGTATTAAATAGCTGGCCGCGTTGCACATAGTTCACGGCATTGCCTTGTAGCCTGGTGATATCGTCTGCCGTCAGGACCCGCGCGGCTTTCGCCGGTGAGCCGATGATCAGCATATTGTCGGGAAATTCCTTGCCTTCCGTGACCAGCGCGCCCGCGCCGACGAGGCAGTTTTTGCCGATCTTCGCGCCGTTCAGGATCACGGCCTGGATGCCGATCAGGGCGCCATCGCCGATCGTGCAGCCATGCAACATTGCTTGGTGGCCAATGGTTACGTTCTGGCCGATGTCCAGCGGGTAACCCGGGTCCGTATGCAGCACGGCGCCTTCCTGCACATTGCTGTTGGCGCCCACGGTAATGCGTTCGTTGTCGCCGCGAATCGTGGCGCCGAACCATACGGACGTATTCGCTTCCAGGGTCACCTTGCCGATCACGTTGGCCGTGTCGGCAACAAAAGCGGAAGCATCAATCTGCGGCGCATCGGCGCCCAATTGGTAGAGTGTCATCGTTAGCCTGTGGCGGTGGTGGAAGCGCCGGGCGCGGCCGGACGCGGAAGTTTTGCGCTATTTTACGCTGTTGCAGGGCAAGTCCGAGCGCCGACCGTCAATCCGGTATAATTATCGAACGGTCGTACTTTTATGCCCGTCATATCTACAGACACAGCATGTGGCGCCATCCGCGCTACTTTCAAGGCAGGCAATGAGATGAAACCCATGAAACTTTCCCGTTCCGAATTCATCAACATCCGCGGCGCCCGCACGCACGTGCGCCACTGGGGCCGCGAAGGGGCGCCCATCCTGTTCATGGTGCACGGTTGGATGGACGTGGCCGCCTCGTTCCAGTTCGTCGTCGACGAGCTGGCTGGCGACTGGCACGTGATCGCGCCCGATTGGCGCGGCTTTGGCCTCAGCGACTACACGCAATCGGACACCTACTGGTTCCCCGACTACCTGGCCGATCTCGACGCCATGCTGCTGCACTATTCGCCGGACGCTCCCGTCAACCTGCTGGGCCACAGCATGGGCGCCAACGTGGCCGGCCTGTACGCGGGCGTGCGGCCCGAGCGCATCGGCCGCTTCATCAACCTGGAAGGCTTCGGCATGATGGCAAGCAAGCCGGAGCAGGCGCCGGGCCGCTATGCCAAGTGGCTCGATGAATTGCGCGAGCCGCCCGCCATGCGCAGCTATCCCACGCAAAAGGCCGTGGCCGAACGCCTGCAAAAGACCAATCCGCGCCTGCCGGACGAGCGCGCGGCCTTCCTCGCCGAACACTGGTCGGCGCAGAACGAGGCCGGCGAGTGGGACATCATGGGCGACCCGCAGCACAAGCGGGTCAATCCCATCCTGTATCAGGTGGAAGAAGTGATGGCGTGCTGGCGCCGCATCACGGCGCCCGTGCTGTGGGTGGAGGCTATTGATACGAATATGTGGCAATGGATGGGGCCCAAGGAGCAGGCGCGCATCGAGATCGACCGGCGTTTGGCCTGCATCAAGGATGTGCGCTGCGAGATGATGCACGATGCGGGCCACATGCTGCATCATGACCAGCCGGCGGCACTGGCGCGTCTCGTGGAAGCCTTTTTGGCCTGATGTGTGTCGGGAACGCCGCAGCGCGATTTGACAAGCAGCGTACAATGAAAACTTCTTCCATGCTGAACCCGTGCAGGGTATTGTTTTCACATGCTTAAAGTCGACCTGCATTGTCATTCGAATATCTCCGACGGCGTGCTGTCACCCGCCGCCGTGGCTGCGCACGCACGCAAGGCCGGCGTCGACGTGTGGGCGCTGACGGACCACGACGAGGTGTCGGGCGTGGCCGCCGCGCGCGCGGCCGCCCTGGACTTGGGCATGCGCTTCGTGGCCGGCGTGGAAATTTCCATTACGTGGGCCGGTGAAACCGTGCACATCGTGGGCTTGCAAGTCGATGAAAACAATCCGGGCCTGGTACAAGGCTTGCACCAGACGCGTTCCGGGCGCGACGCGCGCGGCCGCGAGATTGCCCGCCAGCTGGACCTGGCCGGCATTCCTGACGCCTATGAAGGGGCCTTGAAATTCGTCGGCAACCCGGACCTGATGTCGCGCACGCACTTCGCCCGCTACATCGTGGAAATGGGAAAATGCGCGAACATCCCCGACGTGTTCAAGAAATACCTGTCGGAAGGCAAGCCGGGTTACGTCGAGCACCGCTGGGCGACCCTGGCCGAGGCGGTGGGCTGGATACGCGGCGCGGGCGGCGTGGCCGTCATCGCCCATCCGGGCCGCTACCGTTTCAGCGACATGGCGCAAGGCGTGCTGTTCGATGAATTCAAGCAATTGGGCGGCGTGGCCATCGAAGTCGTCACGGGCAGCCATAGCCCGGACCAGTATCCCGAATATGCGCAACTGGCCAACGCCTACGGCTTCCTCGCTTCGCGCGGCACGGATTTCCATGCGCCGGGCGAGTCGCGCGTGGATTTTGCCATGTTGCCGCCGCTGCCATTAAACGTGACCCCGATCTGGCACGACTGGTTCTAGGGCGCGGCTTGCCTGCGCCTGCCGCGCGGGCTTGAAAAGTCGCGGCTGCACACTTATCTTTTAGCCATTCTTGTTTTTCCGGAGCCAACGCCCATGAAACGTATCGTCTTGTTTATCGCAACCAACCTGGCTGTGATGCTGGTGCTGTCGCTCGTGCTCAGTTTGCTGGGCGTGGGCAATCCGGCGCGCGGCAGCACCCTGAACCTGGGCAGCCTGCTGGTGTTTTCGCTGGTGGTCGGCTTTACGGGATCGATCTTTTCCCTGTTGATCAGCAAACCGATGGCCAAGTGGAGCACGGGCGCGCGCGTCATCGACAATCCGACGTCGTCGACGGAATTGTGGCTGGTCAATACCGTGCGCGCGTTGTCCGAGCGGGCCGGCATCGGCATGCCGGAAGTGGCCGTGTACGAGGGCGACGCGAATGCGTTCGCCACGGGCGCTTTTAAAAATTCGGCGCTGGTGGCTGTCTCGACTGGCTTGCTGCAAAGCATGAACCGCGATGAAGTCGAAGCCGTGCTGGGCCATGAAATCGCCCACGTCGCGAATGGCGACATGGTCACCTTGACCCTGATCCAGGGCGTGGTGAATACCTTCGTCGTCTTCATGGCGCGTGTGGTGGGTTTCTTTGTCGACAATGTGCTGCTGAAAAATAACAACCGCGAAGGTGGCGGACGGGGCATCGGCTACTTTGTTACCGTGATGGTGTGCGAAGTGATCTTCGGCTTGCTCGCTTCCATCATTGTGGCCTGGTTCTCGCGCCAGCGCGAATTCCGCGCCGATGCCGGTTCGGCCAAGCTGCTGGGCAGTCCCACGCCGATGATGCACGCGCTTGCCCGCTTGGGCGGCGTGCACCCGGGCGAGCTGCCGCAATCGATGCAGGCGCTGGGCATCAGTGGCGGCAATGGCGGCTGGGGCGCGCTGTTCGCCACCCATCCGCCGATCGAACAACGCATCGCTGCGCTGCGCGGCGTACAATAATGCTAACTTAACAAGCTGGTTCGCCAGAACGCTTACACATGAGTCAATTTTTCCAGATTCACCCCGACAATCCGCAATTGCGCCTGATCAAGCAGGCTGCGCAAATCATCCAGTCCGGCGGCGTCGTGGCCTTGCCCACGGATTCCTGCTATGCGCTCGTATGCCAGCTCGACGACAAAGGCGCCGTCGAGCGCCTGCGCCGCATCCGTGGCGTGGATGAAAAGCACCATTTAACCTTGCTGTGCCGCGACTTGAGCGAGCTGGGCGTGTATGCCCGCGTGGACAATCGCCAGTTCCGCCTGCTCAAGGCGGCCACGCCTGGCGCCTACACCTTCATCCTCGAAGCGACGAAGGAGGTGCCGCGCCGCCTCAGCCATCCCTCGCGCAAGACCATCGGCCTGCGCGTGCCGCAGCACCGCATCGTGCAATGCCTGCTGGAAGAGCTGGGCCAGCCGCTGCTGGGAGCGACCTTGACCCTGCCCGGCGACGAAGAGAGCCTGACGGACGCCGACACCATTCGAGAGCGCCTGGAAAAGCTGGTCGACCTGATCATCGATGGCGGCGTCTGCGCGCATGGCCCCAGCACCGTGATCGACCTGACGGGAGCCGAGCCGGAAGTGGTGCGCGTGGGGCGCGGCGACCCGGCCGTGCTGGGCTTGTAGAGGAGGATGGCGCGCACGTCCTGGCGCCGCTCTTCACCTGTTCTTAATGACAACATAAGAAAGTGGCCGGGACGCCTCTGGTAGAATCGCGGTCATGAGCGATTTCAATACGATAGTCCAGACCATTGCGGTGTACCTGGTGCCGGTGCTGTTTGCCATTTCCCTGCATGAGGCGGCGCACGGCTACGCGGCCCGCTATTTCGGCGACCCCACGGCCTCGAACGAGGGCAGGCTGAGCCTTAATCCCATCCGGCATATCGATCCTTTCGGCACGATCTTGCTACCCTTGATGCTGTATTTTACGATCCAGGTGCCGTTCGGCTATGCCAAGCCGGTGCCCGTCGATTTCAGCCGCCTGCGCAATCCGAAGAAGCAGATGGCCTGGGTGGCGTTTGCCGGGCCTGGCGCCAATTTCGTCATGGGCCTGGGCTGGATGATCGCCTTTGTCGTGCTCAGCGTTATGCCGCCGACGGAAATGGGCATGTTTTTCCGCAAGATGGCGGGCGCAGGCGTCAGCGTGAATGCGGCCATGTTCGTCTTTAACCTGATTCCCGTGCCACCCCTCGATGGCGGACGCATCATGACGGGCTTGCTGCCGATGCAGTTGGCGCGCCCTTACGCCAGCATCGAGCGCTACAGCCTGTATGTGTTCGGCGCCCTGGTGCTGCTGATGTACACGGGCGTATTGAACCGCGCCCTGTTGGCGGCGATCGAATTTGTCATAGGCATTTTTGTCACCGTGGTCACGCCCCTGACGGCCCTGTTGACCTGATACAAGCAACCGGATGGTCGCAAATAATTGATGGAAGTACCGATGCAAGTAACTGAACCAATACTACAAACCGAAGCGATTTCCGGCTGGCTGCGCCGCTGGGCGCCCCTGATCCCGGGCGGCGAAGTGCTGGACCTGGCCTGCGGCGCAGGCCGCCATGCGCGCCACCTGGTGAGCCTGGGCCACCCCGTGATCGCGCTCGACCATGATCCGGAAATGCTGGAAAAGGCGGCCGGCACGGGCATCACGACGTCGCTGGTGGACCTGGAAGCGCCGGGCGCCGTATGGCCCTTCGCGCCTGGCCGTTTTGCCGGCATCGTCGTCACGAATTATCTGCACCGGCCGCTGCTGGACGCCATGATTGCCAGCCTGGCGCCCGATGGCGTGCTGCTTTACGAGACGTTTGCCGAAGGCAATGAGCAGTTCGGCAAGCCGTCGAATCCGAAATTCCTGCTGAAGGAAGGCGAAATGCTGACGTGGGCGGTGCAGCAGGGCTTGCGTGTGGTAGCGTATGAGGATGGGCGCGTGGAGCAGCCAAAAGCTGCTCTGGTGCAACGAATTTGTGCCGTCCGGCCGGATTTTCCACGGTTGGCAGCCCTGCTGCCGACGTTTTGAGCGGCCATACTATGTCAGAATGCACCACAGGCGCGGGCTATCCGCTACAATCGTTGTTTTATTTATCGGCGCTATAAACTTACTATGATCAAGGGCAGCATTGTAGCAATCGTCACCCCGATGCACGCAGACGGCAGTCTGGACTTTCCAGGTCTGCGCAAGCTGATCGACTGGCATATCGCCGAGGGTACGGACGGCATCGTCATCGTTGGCACAACGGGCGAATCGGCAACAGTCAGCGTGGAAGAACACTGCGAACTGATCCAGTTGACCGTCGAACATGCCAAGGGACGCATTCCTATCATCGCTGGCGCCGGAGGCAACTCCACGGCCGAGGCGATCAAACTGACGCGCTATGCGAAAGAAGCGGGCGCCGATGCTGTATTGCAAGTGGTGCCGTACTACAACCGTCCTACCCAGGAGGGCATGTACCAGCACTTCAAGGCCATCGCCGAAGCCGTCGACATCCCTGTCATCCTGTACAACGTGCCTGGCCGTACGGTTGCCGACATGAGCAACGAGACCATCGTGCGCCTGTCTGCCATCCCGAATATCGTCGGCGTGAAAGATGCGACCGGCAATATCGGCCGTGGCATCGACCTGCTGCGTTTGGTCCCAGCAGACTTCGCCGTGTACTCGGGCGACGATCCGACGGCCATGGCGCTGATGTTCTGCGGCGGCCACGGCAATATTTCCGTGACGGCCAACGTCGCGCCGCGCGCCATGCATGAACTGTGCGTCGCGGCCATGGCGGGCGAGCGCGCCACGGCAATTGCCATCAATAACAAAGTTTTTCCTCTGCACCAGAAGTTGTTTGTCGAGCCCAACCCGGTGCCCGTCAAATGGGCGATGGCCGAAATGGGCCTGATGCCTGCCGGCATACGCTTGCCACTGGTGCCGCTGGCTGAAAATTGCCATGCCACCGTGCGCGATGCCTTGCGCGACGCCGGTATCCTGTCTTAAGGCCGAACTTCAAGCCCGGACTCGACCAGTCCGGACCTTCCCTGATTCCAGCTGCTACTTAGCTTCTTATCCAGTTACGACATGACTAATTGCAAGAAAAACCAATCGGCGCCTGCCACCATCGCCGTCCGCGGCATCGTCATCGGCGCCATCGCAGCCAGCCTCGCGGGTTGCGGCATGATCAGTTCGGTAGTCGGCGGCGACAAGGTCGACTACAAGTCGGTCAAGAAAGCCGGCACCCTGGACGTGCCGCCTGACCTGACGCAATTGCAGCAGGACAACCGCTACTCCTTGCCGGATGCGAAAAACGGCGTGGCCACGGCTTCCGGCTACAACGCGCAGCGCAACGCCACGGCCGGTGCGCCTGTCGTCGTTGGCGCCGACGGCGTGGTCGGTGTCGTGCCGGTCACGGCAGGCGGCGTGAAGGTCGAGCGCGCGGGCAACCAGCGCTGGCTGGTCGTCAAGCAGTCCCCTGAAGTGCTGTGGCCGCAACTCAAGCAGTTCTGGGAAGATTCGGGCTTTACGGTCGCCATCGACCAGCCGACGGCTGGCATCATGGAAACCGAGTGGAACGAAAACCGTGCCAAGGTGCCGCAAGACTTTATTCGCAACACCATCGGCAAGGCTTTCGACTCGCTGTATTCGACCGGTGAAAAAGACAAGTTCCGCACCCGCGTGGAGCGCCTGGCCGATGGCTCGACCGAGATCTACATCAGCCACCGCGGCGTGGAAGAGGTGGTCACGGGCCGCGACAAGGAAACCACCACCTGGACCGCCCGCCCGAACGATCCGGGCCTGGAGGCGCAATTCCTGGCCAAGCTGATGACGCGTCTGGGCGCGGCCAGCGACGATGCGCAAGCGAAGACGGCTGTCGATGCCGCCATCGTGCAGCCGCAGCACGCCAAGCTGGTCGGCGACGCCGCCACGCCGTCGCGCGGCATTGAAGTCGATGAAGGTTTCGACCGCGCCTGGCGCCGTGTTGGCCTGGCGCTGGACCGTGTCGGCTTTACCGTGGAAGACCGCGACCGCACGCAAGGTACGTATTTCGTGCGTTACGTCGATCCGGACGCGGTCAAGAAAGATGGTTTCTTCTCGAAACTGTTCAGCTGGGGCTCGTCTTCCGACAAGGATAAGGAAGCGCAGCGCTACCGCGTCCTCGTCAAGGCCGGTACGGGCTCGACCAGCCTGGTCAGCATCCTCAGCAACGAAGGCCAGCCTGATGTCTCGCCAGTGGCAGAGAAGATCCTGGGCCTGCTGAACGACCAGTTGAAGTAAGATTCGCCGAGTGGTGGCTATCAAAAGCTGCCACGCATCATAAAAAAGGCTGGCCCGGTGCAAACCGGGACAGCCTTTTTATTTTGGGTACGCAATAGATGCTTGCGACGCCCAACAAAAAAGCCGGCCCTAAGGCCGGCTTTCTCTAGTGCGGGGTGCTAAATTACTTAGCAGCCGATGCAGCAGCCGAAGCGGCAGCAGCAGCGTCCGAAGCGGCCGAAGCAGCGCTCGAAGCAGCAGCAGCAGCGTCGGTAGCGGCCGAAGCAGCAGCGTCAGCAGCAGCAGCAGGAGCAGCTTCAACTGCTGGTGCTGGTGCTGGGGTTTCAACTACTGGTGCTGGTGCAGGAGCTTCTTCTTTTTTGCTGCAAGCAGCCAGAGCAACAACCATCAGGGAGGCGATCAGCAGGGATTTTTTCATTTGTTTTCCTTAATTATTTCAAAAAATAAATCAATATTGTTGCGATGAATAATTACCGGTAATTATCGCTCGTTAGGTCGTCTTCGAAGGCTTTTCGTACCAGGTGGTGCCTGCCAGACAACGGAAACTTCCTAACCGAATATTATAGCGATTTTTGGTGCGTCGCAATAGGAGCAAGAGGCAAATTCGCAACTATTTTGTGATATCGCAATATTTGCCGAAGCAAATTGCAAGCAAGTGTAAGCGATTTGCGAAAGCGCGACAAAACGATATAAAAATAATATCTTTCTTTGCGCTGGCGCAGAAGCTGTTCTTTTACCTACTGTAATACCACTTTGCTACGACACGATCATTCAAGCCAGTTCGATCCAGCCATCCTGATACCAGGTATACAAGGCATCCATCACGTCATCGGAAGCCTGGGCCACGGCGGCGCCGTCGAGGGCGCGTTCGTTGGCCAGGGTTTCCAGGGCCGTTTTGTCGGCCTTGCCAATGGCAAACGATTCGCCATTGATGAAGACATTCTTGCCACGATACAGCATCAGGGTCTTGCGTGACAACACGACACCTTTTTTCTGCGCGGCATCCGCGAAACGGCCTACCGTCAGCGGCTTGGACAGCGGCGTGAAAAACACATTGTGCTTCGGTTCCGACAGGTGTTCGCCGAGGAAGATGGTGACGTCTTCTTCCGTGAAGCGCACCTTGTTCATTTCTTCCGTGATGGTGGCGAGCATGTCGCGGGGGATTTCCGCCGGCTTGCCCGACGCTTTCAGGTCGGGATCGCTGTAGATACCCGGCAAGTCGATCGAATCGGCCATGAATTGCAGGAAGGCTTCGCCCAGTTCCTGGAACGATGGCGAGCGGAAGCCGATCGAATACGTCTGGCAGTCGCCGATGGCCACGCCGTCGTGCGCGTAGTGGGGCGGCAAGTACAGCATGTCGCCCGGTTCCAGGGTGAATTCTTCGTCGGGCGTGAAGTTGCTGAGGATTTTCAGCGGCAAGCCGTCGATCAGGCTCAGGTCCTTCTGCGCGCCGATGCGCCAGTGGCGCTTGCCCTGGCCTTGTAGCAGGAACACGTCATAGGAGTCGAAATGCGGGCCCACGCCGCCGCCATCGGTGGCAAAGCTGACCATCAGGTCGTCCAGGCGCGCGTCCGGCAGGAAGCGGAACTGGCGCAGCAGGGCGTCGGCCTTGGCGCTGTGCAGGTTGGCGCCCTGCACCAGCAGGGTCCATTCCTTCTGTTTCAGCGAAGGCAGGCTGGTCAGCGGACCTTGCTGCATGTTCCAGTGGCCATCCGCATGGCTGACCAGGCGCGATTCGACGTGGTCGAGGGTAGCCAGCTCGGCCAGGGCCTTGAAATCGAACAGCGCCTTGAAGCCGGGTACGGCTTGACGGATCAGCAAGGGCTTTTTATGCCAGTAGTCGCGCAGGAATTGCGCCGGCGTGATATCGCCGAGGAGAGTTAATGTTTTCATGCGCCCATTATAACAACCGGAAATGCAGGAATGCGCCTGCCGTTGGCGGCGTGAAGGTATAATTTGCCAGCTTATACAATGAAAGGAAGCATAATGAAGATTGCCAAAAATACGGTCGTGACTGTCAACTACAAACTGTCAGACGCGCAAGACAATCTGATCGAAGACGGCCGCCAGCCGATGGTCTACCTGCACGGTGATTATGAAAACACCCTGCCGAAGATCGAAGAGGAGCTCGACGGCAAGGAAGTTGGCTATTCCAACACGATTCAGATCGAACCGGATGATGCTTTCGGTGAATACGATCCAGCCCTGGTCAAAGTCGAGCCGCGCAATCGCCTGCCTGAGCCGCTGGAAGTGGGCATGCAGTTCGAAGGCATGCCGGAAAGCGATTCGCCGGACGAAGAAGCGATGATCTTCACGGTCACCGACATCGCCGATGACAAAGTCGTGCTGGATGGTAACCATCCACTGGCCGGCATCGCGTTGCGCTTCTCGCTGACCGTCGCTGACGTGCGCGCCGCCACCGACGAAGAAATCGCCCATGGCCACGTGCATGGCGCACACGGCCACGACCATGGTGATGATGAAGAAGAGGGTGACGAAGGCGATCACTTCCGCACCCATCCAATTCACTAATCTGGAGGCGCCTGACCAACCTACTGCGCGCAGCGGGGCGCGGCCGGCGATGCTCACCGTACTAGAGTACGGTTGCGCTTCTCGGCCACGCCGCGCAGCTGCTCGCTACGGTTTTGTCAGGCGCCGTGACGCTGGTGGGTTGGATAGATAAAGGCTGGCTTTGCGTCGGCCTTTATCTATTGTGGCGCATGTTTATCTGCGCGCAGTCGACGCCTTGGCGCGCGCTTGCGCCGATGGCCTGACGGCGCGTTGACGCACCTCAAAGAATGGGGTCTTGCCTGGCCGTACGGCGATGGCGGACCAGTCGTTGTCGATGCTGACGTGGCCCAGGTTGCCTTTCCAGCTGATTTTCGGCCCGCCTGCCTTGGCCGCGGCCTTTTTACTCTTTCCTTCCTTGCCGTCCGCCTCGCCATCGCGCTGCGTATCGACCAGCAGCACCTTGCCGCTGAACTTCTTCGCCAGGGTACGAACCTGCTTGCGCGGGCCGGCAAAGCCGTCCTGTTTCGAGCTGAAGCTGGGCAGCAACGAATTGTCGTCTTCGTCGAGCACGCCCATGTCGCCATCGGAAAACAGCACGATGCCGTCGAGCTGCTTGCGCTGCGCCATGGCGAACAGGCGCTGCAGCCAGGAGCGGTTGGCGACCAGGCGGTCTTCGAACTCGCTGTTGCGTCCCGCTTCTGGCAGGAAATGGTTGTTATTCGCGGGCAGGTTGATGGTGGCAAACAGCACGCCGCCATATTCCCAGTGGGCATTTTCCGCATAGCTGCGGAACTTCGCCGTCGATGACAGCCGCGACAGGGTCAGCTTGCGCTGGCCCAGGCTCTGGTCGTCGGCGAAATACACGTCGCGCAAGCGGTTCAGGCGTTCGATGGCGTTGACCCTGCCGCGCGAGTTGCGGCAGTTCGCCCAGTCGCTGGCCGACAACGAGACGATCAGCGGCGGGCCGCTGGCGTCCAGCAAGTCCTTGCGCTGGCTGTACAGTTTGTCGCTGCACGATTCGCTGGCCGCCTTGATGCCGGTCGCCACGACGAACGATGCATTGAAGGCGCTGGTATCGGCGATGGCTTTTTTCAGGGGGCCATCGTCGGGCCCGGCGTTGAAGGAATGGCCCAGCACGGCAAACTCGAAGCCGGCCTGGTCGCTCTGGGCGGCCAGCGCCGCTTGCCATGGCAGGCTGGCAGCCAGCAATCCGGCGGCCAGCAGGTGGATCGCGCTGCGCCGGCAGGTCATGCGGCGGCCAGCCGTTTCAACTGATACAGCTGCTCGAGCGCATCGCGCGGCGTGAGCGCATCGGGATCGAGGTCGGCGATGGCGTCGAGCAAGGCTTGCTGCGCCGCGTTCAATGCGGCCAGCGGCGCCGATGCTTCCTCTTCTTCCTCTTGCGCATACGGATCGGCTGCCGGCGCGGCGAACAGGTCGCGCTGCGGCGTGGCGTCGAGTGCCTGCGCTTCCAGGCGCGCCAGGTGCTTGCGCGCGGCCTTGATCACGGGCTGCGGCACGCCGGCCAGTTGCGCCACCTGCAAGCCGTAGCTTTGCGAGGCGGGGCCAGGCTGCACGGCGTGCAGGAAGACGATGCTGTCCTTGTGCTCGACGGCGGACAGATGCACGTTGGCGGCGCTCGGGTGGCTGTCCGGCAGTTGCGTCAGCTCAAAGTAATGCGTGGCAAACAGGGTGAAGCTGCGGCTCGTATCAATCAGGTGGCGCGCGATGGCCCACGCCAGGGCCAGTCCGTCGAAGGTGGAGGTGCCGCGGCCCACTTCGTCCATCAACACCAGCGAGTGTTCGGTGGCGCCGTTCAAAATAGCTGCCGATTCCGTCATTTCCACCATGAAGGTCGAACGTCCGCCCGCCAAGTCGTCGGTGGCGCCGATGCGCGTGAAGATGCGGTCGATGGGGCCGATGGTGGCGGAAGCGGCCGGCACGTAGCTGCCCACGTAGGCCAGCAGGGTGATCAATGCCACTTGGCGCATGAAGGTCGATTTACCGCCCATGTTCGGGCCGGTGATCAACAGCAGCCGGCGCTCGTTGACGAAGCGGCAATCGTTGGCGATGAAGCGCTCAATCTGCTTTTCCACCACGGGGTGGCGGCCTTCGACGATGTTGATGCACGGCTCGTCGACCAGTTGTGGCGCAGCCCAGTTGTGCTGCTGCGCATGTTCCGTCAGCGCGTTCAGGGTGTCGAGCTGGGCCAGGCCTTGCGAAATGGTCTGCAAAGTGCCGATGTGCGGCGCCAGGTCGGCCAGCAGCAGGTCGTACAGCATCTTTTCGCGCACGAGCGCCTTGTCTTGCGCCGACAGGGCCTTGTCTTCGAACACTTTCAATTCCGGCGTGATGTAGCGCTCGGCGTTTTTCAGGGTCTGGCGGCGGCGGTAGTCGTCCGGCACCTTGTCCGTCTGGCCGTGAGTGACTTCAATATAGAAGCCGTGCACCTTGTTGTATTCCACGCGCAGGTTGGCGATGCCCGTGCGGGCCCGTTCGCGCGTTTCCAGGTCGAGCAGGAACTGGCCCGCGTTTTCCGACAGTGCGCGCAATTCATCGAGTTCCGTATCGAAACCGGTGGCGAACACGCCGCCGTCGCGCACCATGGCGGCTGGTTCCTGCGCCACGGCGCGCACCAGCAAGTCCAGGCAGGCGGTCGGTGTCGCCAGGGCCGTGTGGATGGCGGCCAGCAAGCCGGTTTCGCCGCCCTGGCCGGGACCATAACAACGGACGACGTCGCCGCGCAGGGCCGGCAGTTGCAGCAGGCCATCGCGCAGGGCGGCCAGGTCGCGCGGACGCGCCGACAGCAGCGCGATGCGCGTGGTGATGCGTTCGATATCGGGTACTTGCGCCAGGGTGGCGGCGAGCGGAGCGGCCGCTTCGCTTTGCGCCAGCGCGGCGATGGCTTCATGACGCGCGCGCGCTACCTTCTGGTCGCGCCGCGCATGGTGCAGCCAGTGGCGCAGCATGCGCGAACCCATCGCCGTGCGGCAATGATCCAGCAAGGAGAACAAGGTAGGCGACTCCTGGCCGCGGATGGTTTCCGTCAGCTCCAGGTTGCGCCGCGTGGCCGCGTCCAGGCCAATGAATTCGCTTTCCGTTTCCGTCGTCAGGGAGCGCACGTGCTGCAGGCCGCGTCCCTGCGTAGCTTGCGCATAGCGCAGCAACGCGCCGGCCGCGCCGAACGCGGCGCCGAGGCCATCGGCGCCAAAGCCCGTCAGGGTCGCCACGCCCAATTGATCCAGCAGGGCCTTGTGGCCGCCGACCACGTCGAAATGCCAGTCCGGCACGCGGTTGATGTGCGTGCCCGCGTAGTCGTCAAACAGGTTGCCATTGTCGCCGCTGAGAATTTCCGCCGGCACGATGCGTTCCAGCTCCTGCTGCAGGCGCACGGCCACGGTGGATGCGTCGCCGGAAAATTCCATCAGTTTCAAGGCGCCGCTGGCCAGCGACAGCCAGGCCAGGCCCGTCGTCACCGTCTTGCGCTGCGTGATGCTGCACATGGCCAGCAGCGGGCGCTCGGCCTTCTCTGGCAGCAAGTCCGCATCCGTCAAGGTGCCGGGCGTGACGACGCGCATGACCTTGCGCTCGACAGGACCCTTGCTGGTGGCCGGGTCGCCGATCTGTTCGCAAATGGCCACCGACTCGCCCAGCTTGACCAGCTTGGCCAGATAGCCATCGAGCGAATGAAACGGCACGCCGCACATCTTGATAGGATTGCCACTGGCCACGCCGCGCGCCGTCAGGGTAATGCCCAGCAGGCGCGACGCTTTTTCCGCATCCTCGAAAAACAGCTCGTAGAAATCGCCCATGCGGTAGAAGACCAACATCGTCGGGTGGTTTTCCTTGATGCCAAGATATTGCTGCATCATTGGCGTAAGCTTTTCAGCCGAATTTTTCTTTGCCGCGGCGGCGTTGATTTCTTTTGGGGCGGTGGTCATGTGTTCTTTGTCGTTGGTCCGGCGGCAGGGAAGGCATGCCTGCCGGGCTGTGGGTGGTGCTATGTGCATTCAAGGCCGCGCCAGAGGGGCGGAGCTTGGGTTCAAGGCCGTCATTTTACCGCTTTCGGCGGGCGGGGCGGCGTATTGCGTGCGGGTGTGAAAAAGCCGCGCCGGTGGCGCTGCCAGGTAGCATGCACCAGTAGCGTATCTGACTGGACAAGGTGCGTTCAATGGCCCAGTTCCCAGACAGACTGCAAGGATGGGCGAGATAGCCGTGTTTTGCGCCAGTCCTTGCGTGGTGGGGCAGGTTGTAATACGTTTGCATCGCTATCGCCATGCGGGCCAAAACACCAAGGATGTCTTGGCCCGAAAACTGGCAGGAAGCTTTTAAGCCGTCACCGGCTGTGAGACAACCGTGGATTGCTGAAATTAACCCTGGCCCCAGGCGTCGCCGACGGAGCTTTCTGGGTCGAATGAAAACACACGCAACTCAGTCTGGTCGCCTTCACTGCGGGTGATACGGACCGTCATGACAAAAGACAGTTCCCAGCGACCGTTTGCATGACCTACATCCAGGTTATGCTTCCATTCCTGGCGAATGTGCCGCAGGCCGGGCTGGGCCGGGTCTGGCGGCAGCAAATGAGATTCGAAGTCCAGCGGCAGGCTGTAGGTGGCGCCTATTGCTTGAAGAAATGGTGATGGAAGGGAATAAACAGTCGGTACTTTCGGGCCGATCTGCAGTAGTTGCGGTACGGTGACAATGGTGCAATCTATGATCTGGAAGGCGGTAAAGCCACCATCCTTGGAGCCGCAACAGGTGACATCAAGATAAACATGTTGTCCTTTCTGGAAATGCACCCCACCCATATATGGACCATGGCGCGGGTCGGCTGTCCCGTCGCATGAAGTAAAGCTATAGTCGAGTTGGTTTGTGATCTGGTCTGCATCAAAATGTACGGATAATTTCATCCAAGGGCTGACAGGCGTCATGTTCTACGATCTCTTTTCATATTGGTCATAAGTTGCTGATAGCGAGAATCTCGCCTGAGGTTCAACAGATCGGGAGCTGACTCGATCAGGTTGAGTGGGTAGCCCAGCTTGGTGGCCTCCTGCAGGGCTGCCAAAGCTGCAGTGCGGTTGCCTGTAAGTTCATGGGTCAAAGTCGCCCGGAATTGGACATCTGGCAATTGAGGGGCGATGGCGAGTGCTTTTTCCATACTCGTCAACGCCTGCTTGGTTGCGCCTACATAGGCCGAAAACAGCGCCATGCGCGAGTTGAGTGTCGCGTCGTCCGGCATGCGCGCCAGGACTGGCGTAAGCAGTTCAATGGCGCGCCGATAAGACTGCTGCGAGGCCTCTTTCTGCGCAGGTATCCAGCGTTGTGCATCAGCAAGATTTGCCCATAATTGATAAAACCCTGGATTGCCATTGCTGGGCAATACGGCCTTTTCAAACGCCTTTACAGCGCCCAGATAGTCCTCCTTGGCAAACAACGATGTTCCCAGATTGCTATACAGTTCCCAGTGCGGCTGGAACTGCAGGCCTTGTTGGAGCACGCGCAAGGCTTCATCGCTACGGTTGAGGCGTAAAAGGACTGCGTTCAGATACGCATACGCGCTGGTCGAACGCTGATCGAGTTCTATACTTTTGCGTAACGCCTGTTCCGCGCTGGCGTATTCGCCTTGGCGATACAGCATGATGCCCATGAACATCGGAAGCAGGCGCTCCTTCGGATGCAGTGCGATCGCGCTGTCCAGTACGGGTTTGGCCAGATCAAATTTGCTCATATGAATCAATAGGCGTACCTTGCCCACCAGTCCCAGCAAATTTTGCGGATCAAGATTCAATGCGTTGGCTGTTGCATTCAACGCCTCCGCCCGCTTGCCTTGAAATTCGAGTACCCAGGCATGCGCCACATGGGAAAGTGCCAGTTGATTATCCGATGCGAGTGCTTGCTGTGCCGCAGCATTTGCTAGCTGCAACCAAGTGTCGTCGCGACCATTGCCAGCATAGCGCAGGCTGTAAGCCAGTGACAGGCCTGCAGATGCCGCAGCATTGTCTGGATTATGCTTGAGCACCGTTGTGAAATGCTCGATCGCCTGGTTTTGGCTCGTATCGCGGTCAAACACCCGCAACGCTTCCATCCCCGCCGCCATGCTGGCCATTTCCGAATAGGGCGCGGGCGCTTTTTCCCCCGTGACGAACGATTTGACGGCAGGAATGATATTAGGCAACTGCCATCCTGCCAATACGGCCACCAGTGCCACGCCCGCACCCCACTGCAGGGTGCGCTTGCGGGGCAGGGGCAGGCGGATGGAGACGCTGGCGGGCGGTTTTTCCTTCGCGGGCATCTCGTTAGCCAGGGGCGTGGTCAAGGTGGGCGCTTCGCCGTGCTGCGCGCCTAGCGCCTCGCGCACAGCGCGCATGGTGCGTGGCCGTTCGGCCGGGTCGTGCGCCGTCATCGCGCGCACGAGGGCGTTGATGGCGGGCGGGACGGAGTCGGGCAGGTCGGGCCACGGTTCCGTCGCCTGCATGTGGGCGGCGGCCAGGGCCAGGCCGTTCAGGTGGGCGAAGTGGCGCTGGCCGGCCAGCATTTCGTACAGCATGGCGCCCAAGGCATACACGTCGCCACGCGTGTCGGGCAGGCGGCCCATCAGGCGCTCGGGCGCCATGTAGGCGATGGTGCCCTGCAGGTCGCACAGGGTGGTCGTTTGCGTGGCTTGCGGGTCGATGTGGCGCGCCAGGCCGAAATCGAGGATGCGCACTTGACCGTCCGCTTCCAGCATCAGGTTCGACGGTTTCAGGTCGCCATGGACGAGGTCCATGGCGTGCGCCTCGTCCATGGCGTCGGCGATCTGGTAGGCGATGTCGAGCGCGGCATGCAAGTCCGCTTTGCCGCCGTGCATGAACTGGCCCAGGGTCTGGCCTTCGACCAGCTCCATGACGATGGACTGGCCCGTGCCCTGGCCCTCGATGGCGAAAATGCGCACGAAGGCCGCATGCCTGAGCGAGGCGGCCAGGCGCGCTTCATTGATGAGTTTTTCCGGATGCAGCACGTCGGCTTGCGGTTTCAGGCGCTTCAGCGCCACGCTACGGCACAGCTTGGCATCCCAGGCTTCGAATACGTGACCGAAACCGCCTTCGCCCAGCAAGCGGCGCACTTCATAGTGCCCGCTGATCGTGTCGTCTTGCAGTGGGGGCTGACGCAGGGAGTCGAGCAGTTCCATATACCTTGGCTTCAGAGTGCATCAACGTGAGCGTCAAGCATCGAAAAGGGGTAATGCGATGATTGAATGCCCAAGATGATTGATTTTGAGTAACTTCCTGATTTAAAACGATTGTTTAAAATAAGTCAATTAATATTGGCAAGGAGTGAACAAAAACTACTGGCAGTCGCCTTTGCGCGGTTCTGCCGCAGGCATGCGCGGCTACGCCACACAGGCATCGATGGCCGCGCCCAGCTTGTCGATGATCTCATCGACATGGCTGGCGTCGATGATGTAGGGCGGCGCCAGCAGAATGTGGTCGCCGTGCAGGCCGTCGATGGTGCCGCCCATGGGGTAGCACATCAGTCCGTTTTGCATGGCTTGCGTTTTGATGCGGGCGTGCAGGCGGCGGGCCGGGTCGAACGGCTGTTTGGTATTGCGGTCCTGCACCAGTTCCAATCCCAGGAGCAGGCCGCGGCCGCGGATGTCGCCTACGTGCGCATGGCTACCGAAACGCTGGCGCAGGCGCTCTTGCAGCAAGCCGCCCATGGCGCGCACGTTGGCCAATAAATCGCGTTCCTCGATCTGCCGCTGCACGGCCAGGGCGGCGGCGCAGGCCGTGGCGTGGCCGATATACGTGTGGCCGTGCTGGAAGAAGCCCGTGCCGGCGCGGATGGTGTCGCGGATATCCGTCGATACCATGACGGCGCCGATGGGCTGGTAGCCGGCACCGAGGCCCTTGGCGATGCAGATCAGGTCGGCGCTGATGCCTTCCTGCTCGCAGGCGAACAGGCTGCCCGTGCGTCCCATGCCGCACATGACTTCGTCGAGGATCAGCAGGATGCCGTGACGCTGGCAGATCTCGCGCATGCGCGCAAAATAGCCGGCGACGGCGGGCAGGGCGCCGGCCGTGGCGCCGACGACGGGTTCGGCGATGAAGGCCATGACGTTGTCCGCGCCCAGTGCGGCGATATTGTCTTCCAGCTCCTGGCCCAGGCGCGCCACGTAGTCGCCATCCGTTTCATGCGCCTGCTGGTCGCGCCAGGCGTAGCACGGGGAAACGTGGGTCACGCCAATCAGCAGCGGTTCGAACTGCTGGCGGCGCCAGGCGTTGCCGCCCGTGGCCAGCGCGCCCAGAGTGTTGCCGTGATAACTTTGGCGGCGTGCGATGACGCGGCGGCGCTGCGGCTGGCCCCGTTCCACGAAATACTGGCGCGCCAGCTTGAGCGCGCTTTCCACCGCTTCCGAACCGCCCGAGACGAAATACACGCTGTCGATGCCGGCTGGCGCCCGGGCGACGAGGAAATCGGCCAGCTGCTCCATCGGCTCGCTGGTAAAGAAGGAGCTATGCGCGTACGCCAGCGTGGCAATCTGCTGCTGCACGGCGGCGATCACTGCCGCATCCGAATGGCCGAGGCAGGAGACGGCCGCGCCGCCGCAGGCGTCCAGGTAGCGCTTGCCATCGGCATCGATCAGGTAAGGGCCATCGCCGCCCGTGGCGACTGGATAGCTGGCGGTCAAGCTGCGGTGGAAGACATGGCTCATGGCATCGCTTTCTTATCGGCAAGAGGATGGCCGATTATAGGAGGCGTTGCGCCGCATTGCAACGATCGATGTATTTGTTTTTAATTTACATCATTTGATGTTTTTGTATAAGCACCCAGCGCCCGCAGCTGGGTTTCCGCCGCGCCGATGGCCATGACGGCATCGGGCCCCGCGCGCGCCACCAGCAGTTCGACCAGGCTTTCCACGGCCGCGACGCCGGCCACGATGGAAGGGAAGAACGAGGGGCTGTCGACGGCGATGACGATGCTGGCGTCAGCCTGCAGGGCCAGCGGCGACATGGCGCTGTCGCTGATGGCGACCACCTGGCAGCCGGCCTGGCGCGCCGCTTGCGCCACCAGCAGCGCTTCGCTCGAATACGGCGCGAAGCTGGCGACGACGACGGCTTCTCCCGCCTGCAGGGCGCGCAAGTCCATTTCCAGGGTGCCGCCCTGGCCGCTCAGCAGCTGCACGCTGGGGCGCAGCAAGCGGTACAGGTAGTGCAGGGTGTAGGCGATCGGGTGGGCGGCGCGAAAACCGGCCACGTGCACGCGGGGTGCCGCCTGGAGCAGAGCGGCGGCCGCCTCCAGGGCGGCGTGGTTGGCGCTTTCCGTGGCGGCCAGGTTGCGCTGCTGCACCGTGAACACTTCGGTGACGAGGTCGCCGACCTTGCCGGCCAGCGCGCCGGCTTTTGCCGCGTAGCCGCTTGGCCCCGCACGCAGGCGTTCGACGAAGATGGCTTTCAGTTCCGGCCAGCCGGCAAAGCCCAGTTGCTGCGCCAGGCGCACGAGGGCGGCCGATTGCACCTGCGCGCGCGCGGCGATGCTGCGCATCGACGAGACGGCCACTTCATCCGGATGGTCGGCCAGGTAGCGGGCGCCGGCCTGGAATTGCGGGCTTAGTTCCGCATGGCGGGCCTTGATCAGGTCCATCAGTGCCGCATAGGAATCGTGGGGTGTCGCTGCCTGCATCGCCGTGCCTCATTGGATAGGTTGCGGCGATGGTACAGGATTCGTCAGCGCGCCGGTAGCGGCGCACCTTGCGCCAGGGCGGCCGTGCGCGGATGCAGGCGGGCAAACAGGTGCGGCCCGGCCGGTTTGCGGTGCGGTCCCGTCGTCAGCACGCGCAAGGCGGTGGGCAGCGGCACGTCGTGGCAATGCAAAAACAGGGCGGCGGCGCCCGTGCCGGCCATTTCCTGCAAGGCCAGCGCATGTTCGACCAATGCCGCCGTGCGCATGTCGAGCCGCACCGGAATGTCGGGTTGAAATAACTGTATGTCGACGTGCCGTGCATCGCGCATGCTGTCCCCGCCGGGTTTGATGGTCAAGCTGCCAGCATAAAAGCGCCCCGGCGCCGCCACTTTGCGTTAAATCAATTCCTGTGTCGGATAGATTCCACAAAGCAAAAAAACGCCAACCGTTGCCGGCTGGCGCTGAAACTCCTCAAGGAAGAAGACATGTATTCCAACGACGTTTCGACGCCTGACAAAACCATCGCGAGCGGCAGTGATTTGTGGCCGAGAAGCGCAGCGGCACTGTAGTGCCGTGAGCATCGCCGGCCGCAAAGCGCGCCGCGCAGCCGGTTTGGTCAGGTGTCCATCACAAGCTCCAGCGTACGGATAAACCTACGACCTTGTCATAGCGCCGCACGTCGCGCACATAGTCCGGCGTGTCGTGGTAGTCGCGGTAGGTCGAGTCGAGCAGGTTGTTCGCGTCCAGGGTCACCGTGGTGTTCGGATTGAGCTTGTACGAGACCGACGCGTCCAGGGTCTTGGTGGGCGCCACGGTCAGGTGGATGCCCTTGCCGCGGTAGTTGTAGTCGTCGACGTACTTGTCGCGCCAGCTGTAGGCCAGGCGCGCCGACCACGGTCCCTGTTCGTACAGGCCGACGATATTGGCCGACCACTTCGACATGCCCGTGAACGGGTGGGCGCTGCCATTCAATTCCTCCAGCTCGCCCGTCATGTAGGTGGCGTTCGCCTGCAGGCCCAGGCCGCTCATCCAGCCGGGCAGCTTGTCGTAGAACTGCTGGTAGGCCATTTCCAGGCCTTGCAGATGGCCCTTCGAGGTGTTGCGCGGACGCGTGATGTCGTACTCGATGCCGCCATACGTTTCCTTGGCCGATCCGGACAGGATGTAGTTCTTGAAGTTGTGGCGGAACACGGTGGCCGTGACAGAACCCGTCTGCGCGAAATACCATTCCAGCGCCACGTCGAGGTTCTTGCCTTCCACGGGTTTGAGGTCGGGGTTGCCGCCGTTGCCCGTCGGGCGCACCATTTCCAGGCTCTGGCCCAGGCTCACGCCGGGGTTGAAATCGGCGAAGTTCGGGCGCTGCACGGCCTTGCCGGCCGTCATGCGGGCGATCAGGTCCTGGCGCAGCATGGCTTTCAGGGTCATGCTGGGCAACACGTCCGTGTCCGAGGTTTTTACGCGCACGGGCGTGACGATGCCGTTTTGCGAGGAATTGCCTTGCAAGTCCTGCTTGGTCTGTACCACGCGCACGCCCAGGGTGCCGTCGACCGGTACCTGCGCCAGGTCAAAGCCGATGCGCGCCTTGCCGTAGACGGCATTGGTTTTTTCCACATCCTTGTAATGGGTCATCGGATCGTCGGGACTGCGTTCGCTGCTGCCCGTAAACAGCTGGCGCAGCACGGCCGTGTTGTTGAGCATGAAGTCGCGGCACGGCGTGAGCCAGCTTTGCAGGCCGAAGTTGCCCGTGTTGTCGTGCGAGGCGCACGCCAAGCCGGGAATCGCGTCCGCAGTCATGATCGACGCGAGCCCGCCCTGGCCGTTTTTTTCGCGGATCGATTCGGCCTTGCGCTTGGCCAGGCGCACGCCGCCCGAGAATTCGCGGAAGAAGCCCGTGCTGTCCATGTCGTAGGTGACGTCGCCGCGCCAGTCGGTCGAGCTGCCTTCGTCGTGGTTGTGATTGTCGTAGAAGCCGAGCAGGGTGTAGTTCTTCGGGTCCAGCATGTTGTAGCCGGGGTAGCTGATCTGCGCGCCGCCGTTCACGTTCGTGCTGCCGATGACGCTGGTCGGATGGGCGAGGAAGTCGAGGATGGGAAATTCGCGCTCGAAGTTGCTGACCGTGCGCGCCAGCTCCGTCGTGGCGCGCAGCTGCGGCGTGATGTCCCAGCGCGCGCCGATGGCGCCTTGCGAACCGATCGAGCGGTCGCGCCGCGCCTGGGTCGAGCCCAGCGTGAACGGCGACCATGGGCCGTCGATCTTGCCCACCGTGGCCGCCTGATTGGTGCCGGGGATCAGGGTGATGTCCGGGTTCTGGCCCCACGGCAGCGAACCGACGAAGAACTGGCTGTCGAACGCGTGCTTGATCAGGGTCGACATGCCTTCCGCATACACTTCCACCTGCGAATTCGGGCGCCACTGGAAGGCGGCGTTCGCCGCGTAGCGCTTGCGGTCGCCCACGGTCGGGATCATGCCGACGGAATCGGGGCCCGTGATGTTGCCCGCGTCGGGGCGCTTGACGGGTTCGGCGTTCCAGATCGTCTCGTCATAGTATCTGCCGCGCTGGTAGGACAGGCCGAGCAGGGCGCCGAATTCGCCGTATTGGGTTTTCCAGCGGTTCGAGACCATGCCGCCGACGTTCGGGTCCGTCGAGCCGGACTTGTCGCGGTGTTCGGCGCGCACGTTGCCCGATGCCGTAAAACCTTTGAAGTCGAACGGTCGGTTGGTGCGCACGTCGACCACGCCGGCCGTGCCGCCTTCGACCATGTCCGCGCCCTGCGATTTGTACACGTCCACGCGCTGCAGCATGGCCGTTGGAATGTCTGCCAGGTACAGGCTGCGCCCCACGGAGGTGAACATTTCGCGGCCGTTGAGCAAGGTCACGACGCCAGGCAAGCCGCGGATGATGACGGTGCCCGCTTCGCCGCCCTCGCGGCGGATCTGCACGCCCGTCACGCGGCCGAGGATTTCGGCCACGTTCTTGTCGGGGAATTTTCCGATTTCATCGGCGACGATGGAGTCGACCACCTGGTCGCTGTTTTTCTTGATCGTCTGCGCGCTTTGCGCTGCCCTGCGCACGCCCGTGACGGCGACGACGGCCATGCCGGCATTGTCGGTCGGCGCAGGTGCTGCTGCCGTTTCTTCCACTGGTGTGTCCACGGCGGGCGCCTGTTGCGCCCAGACGGAAGCGCTGCTCAGCAGGCCTGCGCCGGCCAGGGCGGCCACCGTCGCCTTCAAGGTCAAGCGCGTGTTTTTTCGGGGCGTGCGGGTGCCCGTTGCCATCAATTGCATCATCTTGTCTCCACCTGTATTTTAGTTATGTTGAGAACGCTGCGGCAGTCGCCGCCAGAGCAGGAACTGGCTCAGGAAGCATGGTAGGGGGGAATGACTTTGCGCCACAAATGACTTCTTTTGCGATGTCCATATCAATTCCGGTATCCCTGTCGCATTCATGCACCTGCCGGCCTTGCCCGCTCTCCACACGTGGCGAAAATAGTTTTGTATTTTTGCCGGTGGCGGCGTTGAGGTAGCGATGCAGCGGCACCAGATGGGGCGTCGCCATCCCACTCAATGAAAGGAAGCACCATGTTGGCATCCACTATCACCGAACCGTTGTTGCGGCACTTGCAAGCGGACGGATATCAGGCGCAGATCGACAGCGATGGCGATATCGTCTTCCGTTTCGAAGGCATGGGCTATGTCCTGTGCTTTGATGCCGATGACGCGCAATTTGGGAAACTGCTGTTGCCGAATGTGTGGACTATCGATACGCCGGAAGAGTTGCTGCGCGTGCGTGCCGCGCTCGATGAAGTCAACCGCCGCATCAAGCTGGTGAAAGGCCATGTGCAGCGCGGTCAGGTATGGTTCTGCATCGAGATGCTGCTGCTCGAGCAGCAGCACTGGACGCATTTCCTCGCGCGTGCCACCCGCTCCATTGCGCATGCGGCGACGCTGTTTGCCAGCGAGATGCGGGCCGGCGCGCTTGCCGCGCAGGCGATCGAGAAAGCCGGCGCCGACTGAAGCAGGGATGAAAAAGGGCGGCCCGCAGGCCGCCCTCGCATGCCGTCAGGCTGCGCTTACGCTTCGGCGACGCGCTTGGCGATGTGCGCCAGCGCTTCTTCCACCTGATCGATCAGGATCAGGCACAGATCGCCTTCGCTCAAACGCGCCAGGGCCTTGTCGATGGCGACAAATTCGCCGTTGATTTCATCGATATGGCTGGTGCGCTTGGCGCCGTCCAGGCCCTGGCGCAGCAATGCCACGACTTCGCCGTCGGCGCGGCCGCGCTGGCATTGGTCCTGGTACAGCAGCACGTCGTCGAAGGCGGCGCCGAGGATTTCCGTCTGCTGGCGGATGTCTTCGTCGCGGCGGTCGCCGGCGCCGCTGATGACCACAGAGCGGCGCTTGGCGGGCATGCTTTCCACGGCCTGCACCAGCGCCAGGATGGCGTCCGGATTGTGGCCATAGTCGGCAATCAGGGTGGCGCCCTTGTAATCGAACACGTTGAAGCGGCCCGGCGCATTGTCGGCTTCATTGGCAAAGGTTTTCAGGCCCAGCGCGATGGTTTTCCAGTCCAGGCCCACGGCCCAGGCGGCGGCCAAGGAGGCCATGACGTTGTCGACCTGGAAGCCGATGGCGCCGTTGCGCGTGATCGGCACTTGCGACAGGGCGATCTCGTGGCGTTCCTTGCCTTGCGCCGCGACCAGTTTGCCGTCTTCCACGTACACGACGCGGTTGCCTTGCGCACGGTGCGTGGCCATCACGGGATGCGTCTTGTCGGCGGCGAAGAAGGTCACCGTGCCGCTGCAATTCTTGGCCATGCGGGCCACGGCCGGGTCGGTGGCGTTCAGGACGGCCACACCGCTGTCGGCTACGTTCTGCACGATCACGCGCTTGAGGACCGCGAGGTCTTCCACGGTGGTGATGTAGTTCAGGCCCAGGTGGTCGCCCGCGCCGATGTTGGTGACGACGGCGACCTGGCAGCGATCGAAGGCCAGGCCTTCGCGCAGCATGCCGCCGCGCGCCGTTTCGAACACGGCCGCGTCCACGTCCGGGTGCAGCAGCACGTTGCGCGCGCTGCGCGGGCCGCTGCAGTCGCCGCTGTCGATCTGGCGTCCTTCGATGTACACGCCATCCGTATTGGTCATGCCCGTGCGCAGGCCCGAGGTGGTGAGCAGGTGGGCGATCAGGCGCACGGTGGTGGTCTTGCCGTTGGTGCCCGTGACGGCAACGACGGGAATGCGGCCATCGTCGCCCTCGGCGAACATGGCTGCGATGATGGCTTCGCCGACTGGGCGCGGTTTGCCGAACGACGGTGCCAGGTGCATGCGCAGGCCCGGTGCGGCGTTCACTTCCACGATGCCGGCGTTCTGCTCTTCCAGCGGTTTCAGGATGCTGTCGGAGACCACGTCCACGCCGCAGATATCGAGACCCACCATGTGCGCGGCCGCGACGGCGCGCGCCGCCACTTCCGGATGCACGTCGACGGTGACGTCGGTGGCCGAGCCGCCCGTCGACAGGTTGGCGTTATTGCGCAGGATCACGCGCTGGCCCACGGGCGGCACGGAGTCGGCCACATAACCCTGCTTGGCCAGGCTGGCCAGGGCGATGTCGTCGAAGCGGATTTTCGTCAGCGAGGTAGCGTGGCCGCTGCCGCGGCGCGGATCCAGGTTGACCTGGTCGACCAGTTCGCGCACCGTATGCTGGCCGTCGCCCACCACTTGCGGCGGGTCGCGGCGGGCCGCCGCCACCATCTTGTTGCCGATGACGAGCAAACGGAAATCGTGGCCCGGCAGATAGCGTTCGACGAGGATATCGTCGCGGAATTCCTGCGCCGCGATGAAGCCGGCCGTCAGCTGTTCGCGCGTGGTGACATTGACGGTGACGCCCTTGCCCTGGTTGCCGTCTTTTGGTTTCACGACGACGGGCAGGCCGATCTCGCAGGCGGCGGCCCAGGCGTCGTCCGCATCGATGGCGACGCGGCCTTGCGGCACGGGCACGCCGGCCGAGTCCAGCAACTTCTTGGTCAGTTCCTTGTCTTGCGCGATGGCTTCGGCGATGGCGCTGGTGCCGTCCATTTCGGCGGCCTGGATCTTGCGCTGCTTGCTGCCCCAGCCGAACGTCACGAGGCTGCCTTCGGTCAGGCGGCGGAACGGGATGTTGCGCGCCACGGCGGCGTTGACGATGGCGCCCGTCGATGGACCGAGGCGCACGTCTTCATCGAGTTCCTGCAACTGGTGCAGGGCGCCGGCCAGGTCGAACGGCGCATCGTCGAGCGCGGCGCGGCACAGCTGCTGCGCCAGTTCCAGGGCCAGGCGGCCGACGGCTTCTTCCGAGTATTCGACGACGACCTGGAAGATGCCCGTTTCCAGGGTCGGCGTGGTGCGGCTGAAGGTGACGGGGCAGCCGGCTTGCGCCTGCAGGCCCAGCGCCGCCAGTTCCAGCACCTGCGCCATCGGCGCGGCGTTGTAATTACCCAGCGGTTGCAGCGGGCTCAGTTGCGGAAAGAGTGCGCGCAGGCGGGCTTCGAAGCCGGGCAGCTGGGCGATGTCGAGTTCCTGCGTGGTGCAGGAAACAATGGCTTCCACGGCGGTGTCGTGGCTCCAGAGGTTAGGGCCACGCAAGGCCCGTACGCGAGATACTTCCATAATTAAACCGTAATCCTGTTGTGTTCTTGTGGGCCCGGCCGTCCTGGCCGGGCTTGAGTGCTGCTTTGCCTTAGTTGCCGATGCAGCCGGGAGCCGCGTCAAAGGTGCGCAGTCCTGCGCAAATCAAATCGACGGGCAGGTTCAGGGCCCAGGCGGCGGCCGCGACGGCCAGCACGCTGTCGACATTGCCGGCCGTGGCCGGTTTCAGCAGATCCAGGCACAGCAGCACCGTTTCGATGCCGCCTTCGGCCAGCACGATGTGGTTGCCGCGCACGAATACGGCGCGCTGGCCGGCGGCCAGTTGCGCCGCGATGGCTGGCAAGCCGCCATCCTGCGCATACAGGGTCACGGTGCCGTCGCACAGTTCGGCCAGTTCCAGCACGTGCGCGTTGGCGGCGTTGAGCACGGCCACGCCTGTCGGCACCACCACGTCGACCTGGCTGCGCACGGCCTTGTACAGGCCCGCTTCGTCCAGCACGTCGAAATCCTTGACGCTATCGAGGCTGCCCATGTCCGTGACGACGCCGATCTGGCACTTGTCGTAGGCCAGGCCTTCGGCCAGGATCATGCGCGGATTGCTCTCGAACAGGGCCGTCTGCACGGTGCGGTTGAGCAGCAAACGCTGGCCCGCGTCCCAGTTCACGCAATCGCTGCTGACGACACGGCGCTGGTCCAGGTACATGCCTTCGCTGCAGACGGCGCCCGTGTGCAGGCCCGACAGGTTGAGCAGCTTGCACAGCATGCGCACGATCAGGCTGGCGCCGCGCGTGCCCGTCACGCCGATCAGCGGAATGCGGCCCGTTTCCTCGGCTGCGAACAGGTGGTCGACGATGGCCGCGCCAACAGGGCGGGGCTGGCCCACGCCCGGCTTGATGTGCGCCAGCAGGCCAGGGCTGGCATTGACTTCGATGATGGCGCCGCGCTGCTCTGCCAAAGGACGCGTGATGTCGGTGGTGACCAGGTCGATGCCGGCGATATCCAGGCCAACGACTCTGGCGGCCAGCAGGGCCGCATGCACGACGGAAGGATGCACGTCGTCCGTGACGTCGATGGCCACGTTGCCATTCGGCTGGATCAGCACCTTCTGGCCGGCCTGCGGCACGGACAGGGCGGTCATGCCCTGGCGCTGCAGTTCCAGCACGATTTCGCCCGATTCGTGCGGCTTGACGGTACCCAATGGGAAGTCCTCGCCTTCGCCGCGGCGCGGGTCGGTATTGATCTGCGTGTTGACCAGTTCCAGCACGGTCGAGACGCCGTCGCCGTCGACCCACAGCGATTCGCCCTTGGCGGCCGCGATCAGCTTGTTGCCGACCACGAGCAAACGGTGTTCGTCGCCCGTGATGAAGCTTTCCACCAGCACGGCCGAGCTGTCGCCCTTGCGCGCCGCCAGTGCATAGGCCGCCTTCACGTCGCTTTCGGTCATCAGGTTCAGCGACACGCCGCGGCCATGGTTGCCGTCATACGGCTTGACGACGACGGGCACGCCGATGTCTTGCGCTTCTTCCCAGGCCGCTTCGGCGCTGCGCACCAGGCTGCCTTCAGGGACGCGCACGCCGCACGATTTGAGCAGGAATTTGGTGAGATCCTTGTCGCTGGCGATGCCTTCGGCAATCGCGCTGGTGCGGTCCGTTTCGGCCGTCCAGATGCGGCGCTGGGCGGCGCCATGGCCCAGCTGCACCAGGTTGCCGTCGTTCAGGCGCAGCGATGGGATGCCGCGCTCGGTGGCCGCATCGACGATGCTGGCCGTGCTCGGGCCCAGGCAGCGCGAGTCGACCATGTCGCGCAGCGGCGCCAGGGCCGCTTCCAGGTCGTAGGCTTCATCGTTGATGGCGGCCATTAGCAGGTCGCGCGCGGCTGCCAGGGCGGCGCGGCCCACGTGCTCTTCGCGCGTGCGGAAGGCCATCTTGTAGACGCCGCGCTGGCTGGTCGAGCGCGTCTGGCCGAAGCCCGTGCGCATGCCTGCCAGGTTTTGCAGCTCCAGCACCACGTGCTCGAGGATGTGGGCCGACCACGTACCTTCGCGCAGGCGCTCGAAAAAGCCGCCCCGTTCGCCCACGCCGCAGCGGTGCTCGATCATGCCGGGCAGCCACGCCACCAGGCGTTCGTACAGGCCAGGCAGGGTATTGGATGGATAGTCTTCCAGTTCGCCGATGTCGACCCAGGCTTCAATCACCGGGCGGTAAGTCCAGATGTTGGGGCCGCGCAAGTGGGTGACGCGGGCAAATTCGATGTTCTTCTTCTTGATCATGTAAGTGGTTTCTTGATAACAAGCCAGGCGTCTGGGCGCCAGATACTTTATGTTGGCTCTACAGAGTCTTTTCAGGCTCGTGCTTGGTTCTTTATCCCGGGTATGCGCAGTGTGCCACTTTTAGCGGCCTCTTGTCGCGTTTGCTGCCCTTATTCTGCTGGTGTTGTCATTCTAATTGTTACTAATTGTTGCCATACTTGTTATAAAGATACCGACTCTGCTTAAAGCTGGAGCATTTGCGCAACAGCGGGCTGTTGTATACTTGCTCCTGTACGACGGACGCTGGTTTTTTTGCGCCGTTTTGCCATCATTCCTTACCGGCAGGCATCCATTCGATACAATACAGGAAATTGCCACTGGTGCATCTACCTCGCCATCGCGCAGTACACAAACATTGATCGGGCGTCTGCCCCATCCCCCAAATCCCGCCCTGAAGGGCTTGGCCTCGAGCCGGAGTATGCTTTACGATGACAACTGAACTGAGTGTTCCTGCAACAACTATTCCCCTCACCTCGCTGCCGGAACACTGGCTGGCGGAAGTGGAGAGCAACCTTTCTCCAGGGGAGAACGTTTTAAGTAGCGTTGAGGTTGACCTCGATGCGCGATTACGTTTCACAAAAGGCATAATAGTTGTCACCGAGAAGCGTTTGCTGGCCCGTTCGCCGGGCGATACCACCTGGAAAAGTTGGTCTTTCCGCCACGGATTGCGCCTGACGCACCATGACCACGCCGGCGTCGGCCACCTGGAACTGTTCGATGACCACGGCCGCCTGGCGTCGTGGCGTTTTACCCTGGGCCAGAACCTGCATGCGATACGCGTGCTGGAACAGTTCGTCGAGCGCCTCGACAGCCACCTGACGGGCCAGCCCGTGCTGGAAGCGGAGCAGGAAGTCTGCCCCAGCTGCAAGGCGCCTTTGGAGCCGGAGCAGGAAGAATGCCCGATCTGCGCCAAGGTGCTGCACACGCCGCCATCGACCTGGACCCTGTTCCGCCTGTGGCGCTTCGCTCACCCCTACCGTGGCCAGCTGGCCCTGGGCTTCATGCTGATGCTGCTGAGCACCGCCGCGCACATGATTCCACCGTACCTGACGGCGCCGCTGATGGACAATGTGCTGATTCCGTATCAGAACGGCAAGCACATCGACCCGTGGCTGGTGGTGTACTACATGAGCGGCTTGCTTGGTTCGGCCCTGCTGGCCTGGCTGCTGGGCTGGGGCAAGACCTATGTGCTGGCCCTGGTGTCCGAACGCATGGGCGCCGACTTGCGCTCGGCCACGTATGAACACCTGATGAAGCTGTCGCTGGAATTTTTCGGCGGCAAGCGCACGGGCGACCTGATGGCGCGTATCGGCAGCGGCAGCGACCGCATCTGCGTCTTCCTCTCGCTGCATTTGCTCGATTTCGCTTCCGACGTGCTGATGATCATCATGACGGGCGTCATTTTGTGGTCGATGAACCCGTGGCTGGCCATCATGACCCTGGCGCCATTGCCCTTCATCGCCTGGATGATCCACCTGGTGCGCGACCGCTTGCGCACGGGCTTTGAAAAGATCGACCGCGTGTGGAGCGAAGTGACCAACGTGCTGGCCGATACGATTCCCGGCATCCGCGTGGTGAAGGCGTTTGCGCAGGAAAAACGCGAAGCGGCCCGCTTCCGCGACGCCAACGCGCACAACCTGGCCGTCAACGACAAGCTCAATAAAGTCTGGTCGCTGTTCTCGCCCACCGTGTCGTTCCTGACGGAGATGGGTTTGCTGGTCATCTGGTGCTTCGGCATCTGGCAGCTGTCGCGCGGCGAAATCACCGTCGGCGTGCTGACCGCCTTCATCGCCTACAGCACGCGCTTCTATGGCCGCCTCGACTCGATGAGCCGCATCGTCTCCGTGACGCAGAAATCGGCGTCCGCCGCCAAGCGCATCTTCGACATCCTCGATCACGTGTCGAGCGTGCCGGAACCTGCGCAACCCGTGAAACTGGACAAGATTGAAGGCCGCATCGACCTGCGCGAAGTCGGTTTCCGCTACGGCAACCGGGCCGTCAACCGCGGCATCACCTTGAACATCAAGGCGGGCGAGATGATCGGCCTGGTGGGCCACAGCGGTTCGGGCAAGAGCACCCTGGTCAACCTGATCTGCCGTTTCTACGACGTGTCGGAAGGCGCGATCTTGCTCGACGGCGTAGACATCCGCTCGTTCGCCGTGTCCGACTACCGCCGCAACATCGGCCTGGTGCTGCAGGAGCCGTTCCTGTTCTTCGGCACCATCGCGGAAAATATCGCCTACGGCAAGCCGCACGCGACGCGCCAGGAAATCATCGCCGCCGCGCGCGCCGCGCATGCGCATGAATTCATCCTGCGCCTGCCGCAAGGCTACGATTCGATGGTGGGCGAGCGCGGCCAGGGCTTGTCGGGCGGCGAACGCCAGCGCATCTCGATCGCCCGCGCCCTGCTGATCGACCCGCGCATCCTGATCATGGATGAAGCGACATCGTCGGTCGACTCGGAAACGGAAAAAGAAATCCAGAAGGCGCTGGACAACCTGGTGCAGGGCCGCACGACGATCGCCATCGCGCACAGGCTGTCGACCCTGCACCGTGCCGACCGCCTGGTGGTGCTGGACCGCGGCCAGGTCGTCGAAGTGGGCAGCCACGATGAATTGATGGCGAAAGAGGGCGCCTATTTCCGCCTCTACGAAGCACAGGCGCGCAACAACGAACTCGCCCTGGATGACAAGGAATAAGCATGGCCAGTACAACTTTTACATTAAGCCGCGACACCTTTGGCAAGCTGGTGATGACGGATGCGGACGGCCAGGTCTTTGAGGGCGTGGCGCCCGTGCGCGCCTTCCCCATCCAGTCGCCCGACGAAGGCATTTCGCTGGTGCTGGGCAATGGCAAGGAAGTGGCGTGGATCGACCATGTCGACACCTTGCCGGAACCGGCCCGCACGCTGGTGAAGGAAGAACTGGAAGGGCGCGAATTCATGCCCGAAATCGCGCGCGTGAAAAGCGTCTCCAGCTTCGCCACGCCATGCACCTGGCATGTCGACACGGACCGCGGCGAGACGCAGTTCGTGCTGAAAGGCGAGGAAGACATCCGCCGCATCGGCGCCGCGTCGCTCCTGATCGCCGATAACCACGGCATCCACTTTCTGATACGCGACATGTTCAACATCGACAAGACGACGCGCAAGATACTCGACCGCTTCCTGTAAGCGTGACCCTGTCTTGAAAACCGCTGCCTGCAGCGGTTTTTTTTCGTCTGCGGGCATGAAAAAAGCCGCACAAGAGTGCGGCTTTCGAAGGCAGTACCGGCAGCCCGTTTCAGGCCGCCGGGGATGGCGCTGCATTACATGAACTTGTAGCCTGCGCCGATGTAGAAGTAACGGCCGCGTACGTTGTACAGCTGGGCAAAGCCCAGGGTGCCGTACTGGTTGCCGGCGCCCATCGCGCTAAACGGTGGCATCTTGTCGAACAGGTTCTTGATGCCGGCCGTGAAGGTCAGGTTTTGCATCGCCACGTACTGGCCCGTCAGATCCACTTCCGTGTGCGAAGGAATCGTGCGGGTGCCCGGCTTGATTTCGTCGCGGCGCAAGTCCGAGTCGATCATGTCGCCCGTCGTGCGGATGACCAGGGTACCCGACATATTGTCCTTTTCCAGACTGGCCGTGAAGGTGTTGCGGTACTTCGGATTCATGAACGTCTTCATCGTGCTTTGTTCTGGATCCGTCGCCGTGTCCTGGGTGTCCATGCGGGTGTAGATGGTGGACGCATTGCGCAGCGTAAACTTGCCGAACATCGTTTGCGGCGAGGTATAACGCAGGTCCGTATCGAAACCGCGCACTTCTGTCGTGGCCAGGTTCTGGTTGTTCAGCAGGATGCGCGCGTCGCCATTCTTGATTTCCACATTACCCAGTTCGATCGCCTTGGTTTCCGTCAGGGTACCGATCTCGTTCTTTTTGTTAATCTTGAAGAAGTCGATGCTGGCTGTCAGCGAGTTCACTGGCGAGAACACCACACCCAGGTTATAGGTCTTGCCCGTTTCAGGTTTCAAGTCCTTGTTGGAGCCGGAGACCTGGTAGTAGGCGAAGTTTTTGCAATTGCCGGCAATCGATGGGAAGGCTTTGCAGATATCCGCATCGCTGGTCGTGTAGGCACCCGCATCGACGCCGCCGTACATCTGTTTCAGCGATGGCGCCAAATAGCTGCCCGCATACGAACCGCGGAACATCAGGTTGTTCAGCGGCTGGTAGCGCAAGGCCAGTTTCGGGCTGGTCTTGCTGCCGACATTCGAGATGTCGTCATAGCGCAGCGCCACTTGCGCTTCGACGTTTTTCAGGAAAGGAATCGACAGTTCGCCGAAGATGCCCTTGGAATTGCGGTCCGCCTTCACGGCAGCCTGCTGGATGCTGCCGAAGACCACGCCATCGATCTGGTTCTGGTCCGGTTGGTCGCTCAGCGTTTCCTTGTTGTACGACACGCCGACGGCGTAAGCCATCGCGCCGCCTGCGAGGTCCATGATCGGCGCCGACGCCTTGGCGTTGAAGAAGGTCAGTTCCGACTTTCCGGCGCGCGTAGGCGTCAGGCGGATCTTGTCGACGGCTGCCTGCGGATTGTCGGTGCGGGTCGGGTTGATCGAACCATTCTCGATCGCTTCGTTGAACAGGTCGTAGTGTGCATAGTTCGAATCGCGGTTGGTGGCCTTGCTCACGCCCTTGCCGATGGCCACGTCCCAGTCGATGCCGCGCGTCGTGCCTTCCAGGCCCGTCGAGAACTGGGTCATCGTGCCCTTGCGGTTGGTCTGGCGCGGGCCCATTTGCATGAAGCGGCCGGCAACGGTCTGGTTGCCGACCTTGAAGTTGCCTGGCGCAGGCTGGGACGAGAAGTCGTCCTTGCTTTCGGAATAGGTAAATTCCGCGAACGCGCGGATGCTGTCACTGATCTTCAGGCTGCCGATCAGCATGCCGCTGACGCGGTCGGCGCCATTGGTCGAGGTCAGCAAGGTCTTGTTGACGTCAAAACGGCAGCCGTCCGGGCTCATATCGCCTGCCGGGCAAGGCACCAGGGTGCCGCCACCGCTGATATTGCCGCTAGGATGGTAGCCACTGCGGCCATCCGGACCGCCAAAGCGGCGGAAGTCGGCGGAACTGGTCAGGTCGCGGTCCTTGCGGTAGATCGGGTCGCGCTTGAACACGTCGACCGTGGCCAGCACGTTGAAGCCCTGGGTGTCATAGTCGCCAAAACCGTAGACGAGGTTGGCCGTCTTTTCCTTGGCATCCGAGCGCGAGCTTTGGCCATAGCTGGTTTTCGCTTCCAGGCCCTGGTAATTCTTTTTGGTGATGAAGTTCATCACGCCGGCAACGGCATCGGCGCCATAAATGGCCGAACCGCCATCCTTCAGGATTTCAATGCGTTCCAGTGCACTGAGCGGAATGGCGTTGACGTCGACCGCGGCGCCTGCGCCGGAACCGTCAGCCAGCGCATTGGTCGGCAGGCGGCGGCCGTTCAGCAGGATCAGCACGTTGCGTTCGCTCAAGCCGCGCATCTTGATGTTGGTGGTGCCCGAACCCGATGGGGAGCTGGCGCTCAGTTCGCCCTGGTCATTGATGTCGATGGATGCCAGGTTGCGCACCAGCTCAGCGACGCTGGTGGCGCCCGTGCGCTCGATATCTTTCTTGCTGTAGATTTCCACCGGTGCGGCGGTTTCCGCATCCACGCGCTTGATGGCGGAACCTGTGACGACCACGCGCTGCAATTTCTCGTCAGCCTTGGCTTCCTGCGCCTGGACGGCTTGGTGCATGAAGCCTGCGCCCATCATCAAGGTGCCGGCAAACATCATGCGCAAGGATTTGCTTAATTTCTTTTCAATCATTGTCTATCCTCCAACTAGGAAACTTAAGTTTCCCTAGGGTTTTATTTAGCTATTTGAAATTATTTTCAAAATGACCATGTTTACAAATTTAGTATTTTAAATTTGCAATTCATCAGACCATTTTTTGATCTTGACTGTCAAGAAATGCCGGATATTTGCGCATGCGCATGGCACAAACGAGAATGAAGGTGGATGAATTTTATTTGTGTCAGGCAGGAAAGTACCAAAATTCAATTGTTAAATAAATTAAATTTGTAATTAGGCAAAATGATCGTTGAAAGTTTGGTGTTTGCCCCTTGCCTGTCTAGACAGCTGTTGTTTTTTTGTGACGACATTTACGCCGTGTAAGGTAGGGGGCCGGGCAAAAAAAAGCCGCCCGGAGAGGGCGGCTGGCATTGGCAAAGGCGGCTGTTACTGAAACGCCACTTCCGCAAAGCTGCGCAATTTGCGGCTGTGCAGCCGGTCCACACCTTGGCGGCGCAGCAGTTCCACGGCGCGGATGCCGATGCGCAGGTGCTGGTCGACCCTTTCGCGGTAGAAGTGGTTGGCCATGCCTGGCAGCTTGATTTCGCCGTGCAGCGGCTTGTCGCTGACGCACAGCAAAGTGCCGTAGGGCACGCGAAAACGGAAGCCGTTGGCGGCGATGGTCGCGCTTTCCATGTCCAGCGCGATAGCGCGGCTCTGGCTGAAACGGCGCTCCGGCGTGCGCTGCGGCAGCAGTTCCCAGTTACGGTTGTCCGTGCTGGCCACCGTCCCCGTGCGCATGATGTGTTTCAAGTCATGGCCCGTCAGCTGGGTGATTTCCGCCACGGCCGTTTGCAGCGCCTGCTGGATTTCCGCCAGCGGCGGGATCGGTACCCACAGCGGCAAATCTTCGTCGAGCACGTGGTCTTCGCGCACGTACGCATGCGCCAGCACGTAGTCGCCCAGGCTTTGCGTGGTGCGCAGGCCGGCGCAGTGGCCCAGCATCAGCCAGGCGTGCGGGCGCAGCACGGCGATATGGTCGGTGATGGTCTTCGCGTTGGCCGGTCCCACGCCGATATTGACCATGGTGATGCCGCTGCCATCGGCGCGCAGCAAATGGTAGGCGGGCATCTGCGGCAGGCGCGGCGGGGCGGCGCCCAGCGCATCCTCGCTCTCGACCGTCTGGCCGACCCGGCGCGTGACGACGTTGCCCGGTTCGACAAAGGCGACATAGCCGTCGTCGTCCGATGGCGCGGCCGCATCGGGTGCGCGGTCCATCATGGCGTGGCCCAGGCGGATGAATTCGTCGATGTAGAACTGGTAATTGGTAAACAGGACGAAGTTCTGGAAGTGCTGCGGTGAGGTGCCGCTGTAGTGGCGCAGGCGCTGCAGCGAGTAATCGACGCGCGGGCCCGTGAATAGCGACAGCGGCTGCGCTTCGCCGTGCGCCGGTTCATGCGTGCCGTTGGCGATGCCGTCGTCCATGGCCGACAGGTCGGGCAGATCGAACAGGTCGCGCATGGCCAGGCGGCGGCCCGCGTCCATATTGCCTTCAATATGGTCATGTTCGGCGAACGAGAAATGCACGGGGATGGGCTGGGCGCTGACGCCCACTTCCAGGTGCACCTTCTGGCCGCTGTTATGGTTTTTCAGCAGCAGGGTGAACTGGTCCAGGTAGTAATCGCCAAACAGGTCGGGGCGGGTCAAGGTGGTTTCAAACACGCCGGGGCCGGCGACAAAACCGTAGGCCAGCGGCGAGTCGGCGCGCGCCACGGTATCCGTCTGGATGCGCACGAAGGGGTAGCAGGCGCGCACTCTTTCGTGCATGTCTTCGCCGGCGACAAAACGCTGCAGCGCGTCGCGCAAGTGTTCGATGCTGCTGCGGTAAATGGCTTGCACTTGTTCCAGCGCCAGGCGTGGATCGTCGAAGCGGGAGGAGGCGATGAAGGGGGGCGTAAGCAAGCGGATTCTCCTTGTGGCGGTTCGTGCATGCCATTGTAAGGCAGCAAGGCCGGTCGCGTTGGACGTGTTTCTCAGTGAGCCGGGCCGCTTGACGGATTCAAATAGAATCTGTATTCTATTTGAATGGTCAGACTTGCCAAATTCAACGAAAACAACTTCATCGACAGCGCGATCGCCGTCGCCGCCCAGTGCGGCGTGGGCGCCGTCTCGATGGCCGCCATTGCCGTCAAGGCCGGTGCGCCCATCGGCTCCGTATATCACCGCTTCGATTCGCGCAACGCCATCCTGGCGCGCGCCTGGCTGCGCGTGAAAAGCGACTTTCGCGAGGAAGTGGCCAGCCGCTGGCTTGGCGGCGATACGTGGGCCGGCGTGCATGGCTTGCTGGACTGGTGCCGGCGCAAGCCCGTGTATGCGCGCTTCCTGCTGCAATGCGCGGACAGCCCCGATTTCAGCAACGGCCTCAGCGAGGAATTGCTGGCCGCCGTGGAAGAGGAGCAGGCCGCGCTCGACGCCTGCTTTGTCCGCTGCGCCGAAGCCATGCCCGCCACGACGGAACTGGACCTCGATCACATGCTGCTCAAATTCGTGCTGATCGACGCGCCCGTGGCCGTCGTCAAGCCTTACCTGACCCAGGAGCGGCCGATACCGGCCAGCGTCGACGCCATGCTGCGCGCTTCGCACGACGCCGTGCGCGGCTGGGCCGCCCACACCACATCACACTAACAAAGAAAAGAATCCCCATGCGCTATTCCACCCAGCTTGAACACGGCAAGAAAATCCCCCTGCACGACGAAGAAGGTTTCATCGGCATGCGCGCGGCCGGCCGCATCGCCGCCGACACGCTTGACTACATCACGCCTTTCGTGAAACCGGGCGTGTCGACGGCCAAGCTCGACGCCCTGTGCGAAGAGTTCATGCGCGCCGCCGGCGCCATCCCCGGCACCATCGACTACCACGGCTACAAGCACGCCAGCTGCATCTCCGTCAATCACGTGGTCACGCACGGCATCCCGTCGGATACCAAGATCCTCAAAGTGGGCGACATCCTCAACATCGACGTGACGCCCAAGTTCAACGGCTGGTTCGGCGACACCAGCCGCACCTTCAAGGTGGGCGCCGTCTCCATCCTGGCCAACCGCCTCGTCAACACGGCGTATGAAGCCATGATGGCCGGCATCCACACCGTGCGCCCTGGCGCTACTTTGGGCGACGTGGGCGCCGCCATCGAAGCGGTGGCCAAGGCGCAGGGCTTTTCCTCGGTGCGCGACTTCTGCGGCCATGGCGTGGGCCAGGTCTTCCACGACACGCCGCAAGTGCTGCATTACGGCCGCGCCGGCACGGGCATCGTGCTGGAACCGGGCATGATCTTTACCATCGAACCGATGCTCAACGTGGGCAGCTACCAGGTCAAGGTCTTGCCCGACAAATGGACGACGGTGACGAAAGACCGTTCGCTGTCGGCGCAGTTCGAGCATTCGCTGGCCGTGACGGAAACGGGTTTTGAAATCTTTACCCTGACCGGTTTGACCGATCCCCTGGTCTGACGATGGATAGCGCCAGCCTGACGCAGCGCCTGCTGGAGCGTCACCGGCACGACGCCGAAGACGCGCTGCAGCACGTGGCGCTGGCCGTGCTGCAGCAGGAAGGCATTCGCGACGACAGCGTGCTGCGCACAGAACGTATCGCGGCCCTGGCGCCGCCCGTGTCCAAGGTGGTGATGCTGGCCGAGTGGCTGGCCTATGTGGATTGGGAAGGTTTTGACAGCGCCCTGTACGCCAATATCGGCGCGGTGGCGGCGCTCATCGCTAGCGTACTGGACCTGCCAGAGGTGGCCGCCAATCTGCTGCAAGCGCGCGATGCAGTCGTGTTTGACACGCAGCGCCCCGCGCTGGCCGCCGCGGCCCTGCTGTTCATCGAACGCCACATCGCGCTCTTTCCCAGATAGCAGCGCACGTCTTACAATGGCGGCAAGCACTGTTGCCCCATTTTGAAGACTTACGCATGAGCGATTTTCCCGAAGATATCTACACCGAGCCGTCCGCCGACGTGCACACCCTGAACAACCTGGGCCCCTTGACGGGCATGGCCGGCATCTGGACGGGCACGCGGGGCCTGGACGTCAAGCCGAAGGCGGACGGCCCGCGCAAGCAGGCCTTCGTCGAGCGCATTGAACTGCAGCCGATCGACCCCGTCACCAACGGTCCGCAACTGTTCTATGGTTTGCGCTACTACATCCACATCACCAAGCCGGATCAAGTCAAGACGTATCATGAGCAGGTGGGCTACTGGCTGTGGGAGCCGGCCACGGGCGCCGTGATCCAGACCCTGGCCATCCCGCGCGGCCAGATCGCCATGGCGTCCGGCACGACGACGGCGGACGCCACCAGTTTCGAACTGGTAGCCAAGCGCGATTCGACGGCGTACGGCATCTGCTCGAATCCCTTCCTCGAACACGCGTTCACCACCGTCGAATACCGCATCAAGGTCGATATCCACGCCGATGGCACGTGGGGCTACGATGAAGACACGGTCATGCTGATCCGCGGCAAGGACGAACCGTTCCATCACACTGACCGCAACCTGCTGACGAAAATCGCCGAGCCGACGCCGAATCCGATGGCCTTGCAGGCGCTGGCGGCGGCAGCTTAAGGTTTGCCTTGCGCCACCGCCTTGATGGCCCGTTCTTCTCCCATGGCGGCGGCGATCTTCCAGCGCTGCATGGCGCTGGCGCGGTCCGGGCGTTTCAAGCCCGCGCCTTCCCAGTCCATCAGTCCCAGGTTGTATATGTCGCCCGCGCTGCCCTTGTCGGCGGCGAGGGTGAACCATTTGCGCGCTTCCTTGTGGTTGACGGGAATCTGGTAGCCGCGCACGTGGTACAGGCCCAATAAGTGCATGGCTTGCGCATTGCCCTTGTTCGCGGCCTGTTTCAGCAAATCGAGGCCGCGCGCCATGTTGCGCGGTTCCTGCCAGCCTTCGGCCAGCATCACGCCTTTCGCCGTCAGCGCATAGCTGTCGTTCTTCACGAGTCCCTTGCCGATCAGGGGCTTGGCGGCCACCTGGCGCGCTTCGCGTTGCTGCGCCGTCGGCGCGGTGACGGGGCCGGGCTTGCCTTCGCCCATCAGCAGCATCCAGCCATACAGGCCATACGCACCGGCGTCGCCCTTGCCAACCAGGCTTTCCAGCATGGCCAGCGCCTGCGCCTTGTCGCCATTTTCGTACAGCTTGACGGCCTTGGCGCTGCTCGCATCTTGCGGCACGGGGGCTGGCGCATGGGGCGCGACGAGCGCCGAGGCCATGGCCGTTTGCGGCGGTGGAGCAGCCGGGCGCACGCGCACGGGCAAGCCATAGCTGGCGGCCAGCACGGCCAGGCTGGCGGGCGCGAGGATCAGCACCTGCGCCAGCTGGTTGCGGCGGCCCTTGCCGGCGATGCCCATGGCCCGTTCGGCTTGCCGCTCGCCGCCCAGCGCCTCGCTCAGCACGGCTTTCACCTTGCGGTTGAACAGCCAGTAGCCGGCGCACGTGACGAGCAAGCCGGCGACGGCGGCCGCACCGCGCCCTGCGAAGTACCACGTGGCGATGGCGGCGGCCAGTGCGGCCAGCGCGCTTTTCCACCAGAACTGCTTGGCCAGCCGCGTGTAGACCTGGCGCAAGGCGCCGAGCACGCAGGTGCGCACGTTGTTGGCATAGTCGGCCGAGACGACGTCGATGTGCGCGTGGTCCGCGTCGCCGCTGAGCACCGATTCGATCACGTCCGCATTCAGTTCCGAGGCGGCCACGTCGCGCAGCGGCGTGAGCAAGCCTTGCACGTGGGCCGAGAACAGGCCGTCATCCAAGCTGCCGGCCAGTGCATCGCTGAGCGCCTTGAGGTCGCCGCGCAGCAGCTTTTCCACGATGTCGTCCAGGGTCAGCCAGCGCAAGTCCGTGCCGTACGCCACCAGGTGGTGCTTTTCCCCGTTGCAGGATGCGTCCAGGCGCACGATGCGCAGCTTGCCCGCATACAGGGCGTCGACTTCCTGCGGCTGGTCTTCATTGTAAATGCTCACTTTCGCCAGACCCAGGCTGCTGGCAATGGCGGCCAGTGAGTGCACGCTCTCCTTGTCGCGGATGCGGCGCGCGTCGTCGGGCGCCTGCTTGGGCAGGCTGACGCTGTAGCCGGGCGCCACGTGCACGTCGATCCAGGCCGCCGTGCCCACCTTGCCGGAACCGTCGCACGGGTTGCAGCGCAAGTCGCCCACGCCGCTGCAGGTGCGGCAAGTGACACTGCCGCTGGCGCGGCAGGTGCCGCAATTGATGTTGCCGGAACCGTGGCAGGTGTTGCAGCTGACCTTGCCGTAGCTGCAATGGTAGCAAGAGCGGTATTCGGTGCGGTACTGGGGCCGCGTTTCGCTGTGGTAGCTGGTGTGCGAGCTGCCGTTGCTGTAGGTGGTAGTGGGCACTTGCACCGTGATGTAGTCGGTGACTTGTTCGGACACGGTGCCGCTGCCGCTGCAATACGAGCACGACACCTTGCCGCTGCCATAGCAGCCATAGGCGTCGCAGCTGACGGTGCGCCCGCCGTGGCAGTTCCAGCACGTTTCCGTCGTCAGGCCGTGGCAGGTGTGGCAGCCGATACGGCCTTTTCCATGGCAGTTGCCGCAGGTGTCCAGGTGCCAGTACTTGACGGCGTGCGGCAGGTAGACGCCCGCCTCGACGCCGTTGTAGGCCTGGCCTGCCTGGCGCAAGGCATTGTCGAGCTTGCCCGCCGCGCGGCGCAGCCTTTCCTTCTCCTGCGCGTGAGCGAGCGCTCCCACTTCATGGGAGCCGCAGCGGCAGTCATTGCCCGCTGGCGTGAAATAGCCATTGATGACGCGCTGCTCGAAGCGCGCCTCAAGCGCATAGTTCGCCTGCAGCGAAAACTCCTGCAGCACGTCTTCCTCGCCCAGCGGCGTGATGTCCTGCGGTTCGAAACGCGTCTTGTCCTGCACCAGGGTACGCAGCTTGCCCAGCACCGTGGGTATCTCTTCCTTGTCGAGCTGGATGGGCGCTGGCGCCGTCACGGCCGTTGCTGATGCCTGGGGCATGTCCTCGCTGCCCTGGATATCGGTGGCCGTGTCGGTGCTGGGGTTCATGCGCGTCCTTTTTCTCTCTGGAAAGATGTTTGAATTTTAGCATCCCAATATGACAAAGCATGACAAAGCGGACCCGCTTTTTCAGCGCAGGCCGCGGCGGAACTGGTCGGGCGTGCCGCCGCTCTGGCGGCGAAACATGGCGATGAATGCGGAAGCCGTGCTGTAGCCCAGTTCCAGCGCGATCGCCTGCACGGTTTCTCCCTGTTCCAGCAGGGGCAGGGCGGCCAGGAAGCGCTGGCGCTGGCGCCATTCGCCGAACGGCATGCCCAGTTCGCGCTGGCAGCGGCGCGCCAGGGTACGCTCGGTCACGTGCAGTTGCGCGGCCCACTCGGCCAGTGAGCGGTTACTGCCCGGCTCCGCCTGCAAGGCGGCCAGCAGTGCCGCGATGACGGGCTCGTCGCTGCCTGGCAGGTAGTTGCGGCTGCACGGCGCCAGCTGCAGCTGGTCGACCAGCACTTGCGCCAGGCGCTGGTCGGCTTCCGTGGCGGGCGTGGTGACGTTGCGCCCGGCAAAGTCGCCGAGTATGGCCTTGAGCAGGGGACTCAATACCAGCGCGCACGGCTGCGCCGGCAGTTGCGCGCACAGGCTGGCATCGATGTAGGCGGAGTGAAACACGACATCCTGGCGGATATAGCCGTCGTGCAAGGTCTCGGGCGGTATCCATACGGCGTACTGGGGCGGCGACAGGTAGCGCTGGCCCGCCACCATGATTTCCATCACGCCCGTGGAGCAATACGTGAGCTGTCCCCACGGATGGCTCTGGTAATCGAATTGCTGGTGCGCGTGGTAATCGTCGAGGCGGAAATACACGGGATAGGGCAGGGCGTCGGAGACAGCGGGGAAATGCTGGTTGCTGGCCATGGTGTTTTTGTCCTGTTCTTTGCATCGTTTGTCTGGTATGCATTATATCCATGGAATCGGACTATGCGAAAATGGCGGTCTTGAATACTGGAGTCCGCCGCATGCAAGCCAAGCACTATCTGTTACCCGTGATCGCCGTGCTGATCTGGGCCATCAACACCATCGTCAGCAAGATGGCTGTCGGCGTGATTGACCCGGCCGCCATCTCGTTCTATCGCTGGCTGCTGGCTGGCGTGCTGCTGGCGCTCGTGTTCGGCCGCGCCGTGTGGAAGCAGCGGGCCGTGGTGCGGCCGTATCTGGGCAAGCTGTTTGTGCTGGGCATGCTGGGCATGGTCATGTACCAGTGCCTCGCCTACATCGCCGCGCAAACGACGACGGCGACCAATATGGGCATCCTCGCCTCGCTGATGCCGCTGCTGGCCGTGGGCCTGTCCGTGCTGCTGCTCGGCGAGACGCCCACCGTGGGCGGCGTGTTTGGCGGTGTCGTGTCGCTGCTGGGACTTGCTTACTTGCTTAGCCATGGCGATCCCGCCGCCCTGATCGCCCATGGCGCGGCCGTCGGCGACGCCCTGATGCTGCTGGCGTGTCTGTCGTATGCGGGCTATGGCGTGCTGCTCAAGCGCTGGAAGATTCCCCTGAATAACTGGCATTCGCTGCTGATCCAGGTGTGGTGCGCCGTGCCCGTGCTGTTCGTGTATTACCTGAGCCAGTCCGCGCCGCCCGTCACCAGCGCCGGCCTGCCGCTGGTGCTGTTTGCCGGCATCCCCGCCTCCATCATCGCGCCGTTTTTATGGATGCATGGCCTGGCCAAGCTGGGCCCCAGCCGCGCGACGACCTTGATGAACTTGCTGCCTGTGTTCACGGTGATCATCGCCATGCTGTTCCTCGGTGAAACCTTGCACAGCTACGATGTGATCGGCGGCGGCGTGACGCTGCTGGGCGTGGCGATGGTGCAGTACCTGAAACGTCCGCTGCGCCGCGCCAGCATCTAGTTTTTTTGCTATGCTGGTGTTTTGAACAAGGAGGCGCCATGCCCAGCATCGATACACTGTTGAGTGAACTGGAAGCATTTGGTAACAGCAACGATGCGGCGCACACGGCGCGCGCCAGCCGCATGCTCAATATCACGCGCGACACGGGTGAATTGCTGGCCGTGATGGTGCACGCGCGCGGCGCGCGGCGGGTACTGGAAATCGGCACCTCGAATGGTTATTCCACTCTGTGGCTGGCGCGCGCCGTGCAGGCGCTGGGCGGCAAGGTCGTGACGGTGGAAAAGGCGCAGGACAAGTTCGACATGGCGCACGACAACTTCGTGCGCGCGCAATTGCAGGGCGTGATCGGGCAATTGCTGGCGGACGCGGGCGACGTGCTGCGCGATGCGGCGGACGGCGCCTACGATTTCATCTTCCTCGATTCCGCCCGCCAGCAATACGCGCAGTGGTGGCCACAGCTGGACCGCGCGCTGGCGGCCGGCGGCGTGCTGGTGGTCGACAACGCCAGTTCGCATTACGCTGACATGGCCGACTTCATCGAGGCCGTGCGCGCCGACAGCCGCTACACGACGTGCCTGGCCACTGTCGGCAAAGGCGAATTCATCGCCGTCAAGGCCGGCAACTGATTATTCGGCAACGATAGCCGCTTCCAGCACGCGCACCAAGGATTCCACGCCTTGCGCGTCGACGTCGTCGAAACGGCCGATCAACGGGCTGTCGAGGTCGAACACGCCGATGATCTGGCCGTTGGCAAACACGGGCACCACCAGCTCGGAACGGGAATTGACGTCGCAGGCGATGTGGCCGGGAAACGCATGCACATCGTGCACGACGATGGACTTGCCTTCGACCACCGTGGTGCCGCACACGCCGCGGCCCTTTTTGATGCGGATGCAGGCCGGCTTGCCCTGGAACGGTCCCAGCACCAGTTCCTCGCCCTTGAGGAAATAAAAGCCGGCCCAGTTGAGGCCCGGCATGGTGTTGAAGACCAGCGAACTGAAGTTGGCCGTATTGGCGATGAAATCGCTCTCTCCCGACAGCAGACCTTGCAGCTGCGAGCGCAAGTCCGCATACATGGCTTGCTTGGCGGCGGGGGTATCGGTGCCGTAGGCGGCGTCGCTGATGGTAAACGTCATGGTCGTGGTGGCGCTTGAAAATGGGGAAGGCGACATGGTAGCGTGTTCAGGTCATCCGTGTGTGGCGCTCACTTTTTCAGGTGTTGCTGTGCCAGCTGGCGTAGCAGGGGCAGGGCCGCATGGCCGGCATCAGGCTGCCAGGCCAGGCCGATGCCGGCCGCCAATTCTTCACCCTCCGCCAATGGCCGGTAGGCCACGCCAGCCAGGCGCAGCGCGCGGAACGAGTCGGCCAGCAGGGCCATGCCCTTGCCGGCGGCCACGTCGTCGAGCAGCACATGGTGGTCGGGCGCTTCGCGCAAGAATATTGGCGCGAAACCATGGCGGCGAAACACTTGCTGGCAATGGTCGAAGAAGGCGGGCTGGCGCGCCCGCTCGAACCAGTAGACGGGTTCCTGAGCGATGTCAGACAGACTCAGCTTGCGCTTCTTCGCCAGCCGGTGGCCGGCGGGCAGGGCCAGCATCATGGACTGGCGCGCCAGCGGCTGCACGGCCAGCTCGAACGTGGCGCTGGGCAAGGCAAGCAGGGCCGCATCAAGCTGCCCCTTGCGCACGGCCGCGACCAGGCGCGGCGAGGGAGCGGCCGTCAGTTCCAGGCAGACATTGCCCAGTTGCCCCTCCAGCGCCGCGAGCAGCGGCCGGAACAGGCCGGCCGCCACGGAACTCGTCAAGCCCAGGCGCAGGCGCGCGGGTGCGCTGTCTTGCCGCAACGATTGCTGCGCCGTCTCCAGCAAATCGAGGATGTGCAGCGCCTGCGGCAGCAGGGTGCGTCCCGCTTGCGTCAAGGCCACGCCCTGCGTGTCGCGTTCGAACAGGCGCGCGCCCAGTTTGTCTTCCAGCCCCTTGATGGCGCGCGACAATGGCGGCTGGGTCATGTGCAATTGCTCCGCCGCCTGGCGGAAGTTCAGGCAGCGGGCGACGGCGCAAAACAGGCTCAAGGCATGGGTGTCGAGGGCTCTCATACCAGAAAGGTATCACGAAATCGGGCATTCCCTTGTCACCCGGCGCGGTCCAGACTGGCGGCATCGAGTCAACAACTGAGGAGAGCAGCATGCAACAGCGACGCATCGGCAATAGCGGCATGAACAGTTCGGCATTGGGCCTGGGCTGCATGGGCATGTCGGAATTTTACGGCGCCACGGACGAGGCGCAATCGCTGGCCACCCTGGAAGCGGCCTTGGCGGCGGGCGTGAGCCTGTTCGACACGGCCGATGCCTACGGTTTCGGCCATAACGAGCAATTGCTGGGGCGCTTTTTGGCACGCCACCCGGGCCAGGCCCTGGTCGCCACCAAGTGCGGCCTGGCGCGCGAGGCGGGCAGTTATGCGCGCCGCGTCGACAATTCTCCCGCCTACATCCGCCAGGCGTGCGAAGCGTCGCTGGCGCGCCTGGGACTCGAGGCCATCGACCTGTTCTATCTGCACCGCCTGAACCTCGAGACGCCACTGGAAGAGTCGATGGGCGCGCTGGCGCAACTGCGGCAAGAGGGCAAGATCCGCGCCGTGGGCCTGTGCGAAGTGAGCGCCGCCACCTTGCGGCGCGCGGCGACGATCTGCCCCGTGGCCGCCGTGCAGAGCGAATACTCGCTGTGGACGCGCGAACCGGAGCAGGGCGTGCTGGCCGCCTGCCGCGACGTGGGCGCCAGTTTCTTTGCCTACAGCCCGCTGGGGCGCGGTTTCCTCACGGGCGCCATCGCCGATGCGGCCAGCCTCGACGCGGGCGACTTTCGCCATTTCAATCCCCGCTTTGCCGCCGAGAACCTGGCGCGCAACCAGACCATCGTCGCGCAGGTCAGGGACATGGCCCGCGCAAAAGGCTGCACCCTGGCCCAGCTGGCGCTGGCCTGGCTGCTGGCGCAAGGCGACGACGTCATTCCCATTCCCGGCACCAAGCGCATCGCGTATTTGCACGACAACCTCGGCGCGCTGGCCGTGCGGTTGGATGGGGCCGAACTGGCGACGATGAACGCCGCTTTTCCATTGGGCATGGCGGCGGGTGCGCGCTATACGGACGAGGGCATGAAGGGCGTGGATGTTTGAAAAAACGCGCGAGTGTACGCCAGCGTACCTAACTGAAACTTTCTCTGCAGGATAATTGCCGGCGATCTGCTAGCATTTGGCAGTGACTGCGCGCTGCGCTTTGCACGCCGTTCAATGTTCAGGTATCCGATGAGGTGGATGTTGTTAGATGACGATATTTTCGATATAGAACTGAAGTTATTGCTTGAGGGAATACTGCTGCGCTATCAGCACGATTTCCGCGATTATTCCGTGGCGTCCCTGCGCCGGCGCATGCGCCAGGCCATGGAGCGCTTCGGCTGCGCCAGTCTGTCGCAATTGCAGGACCGCATCTTGCACGAGCCGGCCATGTTCGCGCAGATGCTGCAGTTTTTTACGGTGCAAGTGAGCGAGATGTTCCGCGACCCCGCGTATTTCCGCGCCTTGCGCGAAAAAGTCGTGCCCATCCTGCACACCTATCCCTCGATCAAGATCTGGGTGGCCGGCTGCAGCAGCGGGGAAGAGGTATGGTCGCTGGCCATCTTGCTGGAAGAGGAAGGCTTGCTCGAGCGCAGCATGATCTACGCGACCGACATCAATGTGGAAGCGCTGGCCGCCGCCGAAGCGGGTATTTATCCGGTCGAGCGCATCGCCCAGTTCAGCGAGAATTACCAGCTGGCGGGCGGCAAGCGCTCGCTGTCCGACTATTACACGGCCGCCTACAAGGGCGCCATCTTTGACCGGCGCTTGCGGCGCCAGTTCGTCTTCGCCGACCACAGCCTGGCGACGGACAGCGTGTTTTCGGAGGTGCACATGGTTTCCTGCCGTAACGTCATGATTTATTTCAATAAAGACTTGCAGGATCGCAGCCTGGGCCTGTTTCACGAAGCGCTGGTGAACCGGGGCTTCCTGGGCCTGGGCATGAAGGAAAGCCTGCATTTCAGCCGCCATGCGGACAGCTTCAACGAGCTGAGCCCGGCCGAACGCATCTTCCAGCGTGCCTGACATGCTGCCAAGCTGCGACGTCGTGCCACCGCCCGCCGGCCTGCGCCTGATCGCCATCGGCGCCTCGGCCGGCGGCGTGGAAGCGCTGGGCATCGTGCTGCGCGCCTTGCCCGCCACGTGCCGCGCGGCCGTCGTAGTGGTGCTGCACCTGGCGCCGGGCCGCTCGAGCCAGTTGCCGCAGCTGTACGCGGAACGTTGCCAGCTGCCCTTGCGCGAGGCGCAGGACAAGGAACCGCTGCAAGCGGGCGTCGTGTATTTCGCCCCGCCCGACTACCACCTGCAAGTGGAGCCCGATGGCTGTTTTTCCCTGTCGCAGGAAGCGCCCGTGTATTTTTCGCGCCCCTCGATCGACGTCTTGCTGGAAACGGCGGCCCTCGCTTACCGGCGCGCCATGCTGGCCATCATCCTGACGGGTGCTTCGGCCGATGGCGCGGCGGGCCTGGCGCGCGTGCGGCAGCTGGGCGGCAGTGCCTGGGTGCAAGACCCGCAGCGGGCCAGTTGTGGCATCATGCCGGCGGCCGCGCTCAAGCGGGCTGGCGCCGACCACGTGCTCGATTTGCCGCAAATGGCCGCCAGCCTGGCATTGCTGGGCAACGGCGAACACAAGTGAATGGGAGTGGTGTAGTGCGTGTAATATATGTGAGAATTGAAACAATGTTTATGTCCATATCGAAACACGATGGCGTCTTGCCGTTGCGATGCCTGAAGATGACCCCGTGACCGCACCTATCCATATCCTCGTCGTTGACGACATCGCGCAAAACCTGGTCGCCGCCGAAGCCGTGCTGGCACGGCCCGGTATTGTCATCCTGAAGGCAAGCTCGGGCGCGCAAGCGCTGGAATTGCTGTTGACGCATGAAGTGGCGCTGGCCCTGATCGACGTGCAAATGCCGCACATGGATGGTTTCGAGCTGGCCGAACTGATACGCGGCAGCGAGCGCACGCGCAGCATTCCCCTGATCTTCCTCACGGCCGCGTCGCGCGAACCGAGCTACAGCTTCCGCGGCTATGAGGCGGGCGCCGTCGATTTCCTCTACAAGCCCATCGACGTGAAAGCCTTGCAAAGCAAGGTGGCCGTGCTGGTCCAGCTGTACCGGCAGAAGCGCGAATTGTCGGCCCAGCTCGACGAACTCAAGCATGCATTGCACCTGAATGAACTGTTCACGGCCGTACTGGGCCACGACTTGCGCACGCCCCTGTCCGTGGTGATGAACGGCGCCATGCTGTTGCCGATGATGAGCGACCACCCGAAGGTGATCGTCACTGCGCAGCGCATCGAAAGCAGCGCCAAGCGCATGGGGCGCATGGTCGACCAGTTGCTGGACCTGGCGCGCATCCGTTCCGGCACGATGGAGTTGCGCAGCAGCACGCACGACTACCTGGCACTGGCGCGCGCCATCGTCGAGGAATTCGAGACGGCTGGCCAGGCCCCGCTTGTCGAAGTCAGCAGCGTGGGCGACTTGCACGGTCAATGCGATGCGGGCCTGCTGTCGCAAGTCATCTCGAATCTGTTAAACAATGCCATCACGCATGGCGAGCCGGGCGCGCCCGTGCAACTGGCCCTCGATGGACGGGACGCCGGCCGCATCGAGTTGCGCATCGCCAATCGCGGCGTCATTCCCGCCGCCTTGCTGCCGACCCTGTTCGAACCGTTCCAGCAGGCGGGCGAGAAGCGCAGGATGGGGCAGGGTCTGGGACTGGGCCTGTACACGGTGAACATGTTCGTCAAGGCCCACGGCGGCACGGTCGAGATCAGCTCGACGGCCGCCCATGGCACGCTGGCGACCGTGCGCATCCCGCGCCAATGCCAGGTGCGCGTGCAAGCGGAAATGGCCACATGAGCGCGCCAGCCTGGCCGCGCGGCGGCGGCAACATGGGCGAGCTGGTGCGCCAGCGCGACTGGTCCGCCACCAGCCTTGGCGCCCTCGATGGCTGGCCCGCCCATTTGCGTACCAGCGTCGACATCGTGCTCAATTCGCCGATGGCGATGGTGCTGATGTGGGGCCCGCAGCACGTGATGATTTACAACGACGACTACATCCAGATCGCCGGAGAGCGCCATCCGGCCGCGCTGGGCGGCACGGTGCCGGCCATCTGGCCTGAAATCTGGGACTGGAATGCGCGCATCCTCGAAACGGGGCTGCGCGGCGAGACGCAGGTGCACCGCGAATGCTGCTTGCCGCTGTTGCGCGGCGGACAGCGCACGGATGTCTGTTTCGACCTGTTTTATACGCCCGTGCATGGCGCCGATGGCCAGGTGGACGGCGTGCTGTGCACGGCACTGGAATTGACGGCGCGCATGGAAGAAGGGCGCCAGCTGAAGCTGGCCACGGCCGAGCTGGGCAAACTCAACACCACCTTGCAGGCCGAGAGCGAGGCCGTGCGCGCGGCCAACCGCCGCCTGGGCGAGGAGCGCGCGCTGCTGCGCGCCCTGTTCCAGCAAGCGCCCAGCTTCATGGCCATGCTGCGCGGGCCGCAGCACGTGTTCGAGCTGGCGAACGAGCATTATCTGCGCCTCGTCGGCCACCGCGATTTGCTGGGCAAGACAGTCGAAGCGGCCTTGCCTGAAGTCAAGGAGCAAGGTTTCATCGAACTGCTCGACCAGGTCTACCGCACGGGCGAACCGTACGAGGGACGCCAGGTGAAGGTGGATTTGCAGACGGCGGACGGGCAGACGGGCCAGCGCCAGATCGATTTCGTCTACCAGCCCATCAAGGATGACGAGGGCGTGGTCACGGGCATCCTCGTCGAAGGTATCGATGTCACCGAACGCATGGAAGGCGAGGAGCGCTTGCGCCTGGCCCAGCAGGCGGGCGGCATCGGCACCTTCGAATGGTTCCCCGAGACGGGCGCGATGCTGGTGTCGCCCACCTTCCGCCGCCTGTGGGGCATTGCTGACGAGGAAGAAGTAACGGAACGCCTGCTGGTGAGCCTGGTCGATGCGCGCGACCAGCAAAAGGTCGGGCCGAGCAAGCTTGACGTGGCGCCCAATCCCCTCGAATACGTGGAGTACCGCATCCGCCGTCCCGCCGATGGCGCGCTGCGCTGGATCGCGCGCCAGGGCGAGGTGGTGGCCGGCCGCGTGCCGGGCCAGCGCCGCTACGTGGGCGTGTCGTTCGACGTGACGGAGCGGCGCCAGATCGAGGATGAACTGAACGCCAGCCAGGAACGCATGGCGGCTATTTTCGGCCAGGCCTCGGTGGGCTTGTCCGAACTGGGCCTCGATGGCCGCTTCCAGCGCGTCAACGGCGCCCTGTGCTGCATGCTGGGCCGCTCGGCCGAAGAGCTGCTGAACCTGAACATGAACGACATCATGCATCCGGCGGACGTGCCCGGCAACAGCGTGCTGTTCCGGCGCCTGGTGGAAACGGGCGAATCGTTCTCTCTGGAAAAACGCTACCTGAAGCCCGATGGTTCGCAAGTGTGGGTGTCGAGCAATGTCAGCCGGCTGGTCGATGAACAAGGACAGACGCGTTCCCTGATCGCCGTCAAGACGGATATCACGGACCGGCGCCGCGTGGAAAAAGCGCTGCATGAATTGAACGAAACGCTCGAACACCGGGTCGAACAGGAAGTCGGTGAGCGCACCAAGGCAGAAGACGCCTTGCGCCAGGCGCAGAAGATGGAAGCCGTGGGCCAGCTGACGGGTGGTATCGCGCACGATTTCAATAATGTGTTGCAAATCATTTCCGGCAATTTGCATCTGCTGCAGCATCTGGCGGGCACGGATGGCCTGATGCGCCAGCGCCTGGACACGGCGATTGCCGCCGTCGAGCGGGGCGCCAAGCTGTCGTCGCACCTGCTGGCGTTTGCGCGGCGCCAGCCCTTGCAACCGGTGGTGGCAGACCTGGCGCGCGTAGTGCGCAACATGGATGCGCTGCTGCGGCGTGCCCTGGGCGAAGCGATCGACATCGTGCTGGTGGGCGGCGGCGGGCTGTGGAATACCCTCGTCGACCGCAGCCAGATCGAGAACGTCATCCTCAACCTGGCTATCAATGCGCGCGACGCCATGGATGGCGTGGGCAAGCTGACCATCGAACTGGGCAATGTCGTGCTCGACGAACAGTATGTGCACAACCTGGTCGACGTGCCGGCGGGGCAGTATGTGATGCTGTCGGTGACCGATACGGGCCGCGGCATGAGCGGCTCGGTGCTGCAGCGCGCGTTCGAACCGTTCTTCACCACCAAGCCGGAAGGCGCGGGCACGGGCCTGGGCTTGTCGATGGCGTATGGCTTTGTCACGCAAAGCCGTGGCCATATCCGCATTTACAGTGAACCTGGCGTGGGTACGGGAGTCAAAATCTATTTGCCCCGTTCCCTGATGGCGGAAGCGGACGAGGAACTGGAATTGAGCGGCGTCGTCACGGGCGGCACGGAAACGGTGCTGGTGGTGGAAGACGACGTGGGCGTGCGCACGACCGTGGTCGACATGCTCGGCGCGCTTGGCTACAAGGTGCTCAAGGCCGAAGATGGCGAAAGCGCGCTGGCCGTGCTGCACAGCGGCGCGCAGATCGACTTGCTGTTTACGGACGTGATCATGCCCGGTCCCGTCAGCAGCACGGAGATGGCGCGCCAGGCGCGCGAGTTGCAGTCCGATATCGCCGTACTGTTTACGTCGGGCTACGCGCAGGATGTCATCGTGCACGAAGGCAGACTCGACGCGGGAGTGGAATTGCTCAGCAAACCGTACCGGCGCGAAGAGCTGGCGCGCAAGCTGCGCCACGTGCTGGCAAATCGCCAGCAGCAAATGCGTGCGCGCCAGTTTGAACGGTCCGGCGCGCCGGTGGCTGGCAGCAGCACGTCGGTCAGCATGCTGGGAGGCGGCACGCCGGGGCTGGACTTGACGGGCCACGCACCGGAACCGCAGGGGGACATGCCGACATCGATGAAGATACTCGTGGTGGAAGACAATCTCGATTCGCAGCTGATGGTGTGCGAACTGGTGGGCATGCTGGGCCACACGGTCAGCGGCGTGTCCGATGGCGAGGCGGCGTGGAAGTTGCTCAACGAGCAAGACTTCGATATCCTGTTTACGGATGTCAGCCTGCCCGGCATGTCCGGCATCGCGCTGGCACGCATGGTGCTGCGCGATAAACCGGACATGCGCATCATCTTTTCCACGGGCTACGGCAAGGAATCGATGGATGAACTGGGCTTTTCCGCCAGCGTCTTGCGCAAGCCCTATGATTTGCTGGAGTTGCAAGCGGCACTCGACCAACCCTGACGGGCATGCGCCGGCACGGCTTGCCTGTCTCATCCGTGAGGTAAAGCATGACCCCTGAACTGACGATGCTGGCCTGCACCCTGGTGCTGGCGCTGGTGCAAATCCTGCTGCCCGCGCTGTTTCGCACGCGCGAAACGGGCACGGCCTATAACGTGAGCGCGCGCGACGGCGACGGGCCGCCCGTGGGCAAGATCACGGGCCGCTTGCGGCGGGCCCAGGCGAATCTGTTTGAAACCCTGCCCCTGTTCGCCGCCGCCGTGCTGATCGCCCACGTGACGGCGCAGGAAAGCGCGCTGACCCTGTACGGCGCCGCCCTGTACCTGGCCGCGCGCGTGCTGTATCTGCCGCTGTATGCGTTTGGCGTGCCCGTCGTGCGCACGCTCGTGTGGTGCGTGTCGATTGCCGGCTTGCTGATGCTGTTCTGGGCCATCCTGTTTCCTTCTTGATATCCTACACGGGCTGTAGCAGTCGTCCTATGGCGGCGCGCCAGGCCCGGCCTTAAAGTAATTGCAGCCAGGCGCAAGGGTGCCGGCATGGCGCTTTTACTTTTTGGATGGCAACGATGCAGCTTACTGCGAACAAGTCCGGTCGACACATTCAGCGTCTGCTGCGCTCGGTTTTTGGCGTGGCGCGGCTGCGCACGGGCCAGCAGGAAGTCATCGACAGCGTGCTGGCCGGACGCGATACCCTGGCCATCATGCCCACCGGCAGCGGCAAGTCCCTGTGCTACCAGTTGCCCGCCGCCCTGTTGCCGGGCGCGACCCTGGTCGTGTCGCCGCTGATCTCACTGATGAAAGACCAGCTGGAAAAGCTGCGCGAACTGGGCATCACGGCCGTGCAGCTCAACAGCAGCCTGTCGCGCGCCGAAGAGGACGACGCCCTCTCCCGCATCGCCCAGGGAGGCAGGCTCATCATCTTTTGCACGCCGGAACGCCTGGCGATGCCCGACTTCCTGTCCCTGCTGGGCGGCGCGCCGCCCAGCCTGGTCGTCATCGATGAAGCCCATTGCATTTCCCAGTGGGGCCACGACTTCCGTCCCGCCTATCTGGAAATCGCGGCCGCCCTGCGCGCGCTGGGCCGTCCGCCCGTGCTGGCGCTGACGGCCACGGCCACGGGGGAAGTGATAGCCGATATCGACACGCAACTGGAAGCGCGCAAGTTGCAGGTCATCAATACGGGCATCTACCGTGCCAATTTGCGCTACCGCGTGATCCAGGTCACGAATGCGGGAGAGAAGCAGGACGAAGTCCTGCGCCTGCTGCGCGAGACACCCGGCGTGGGCATCGTGTATGCGGCCACCGTCAAGGCCGTCGAGAGTCTGGCGGCGCGGCTGGCGGAACTGGGCGAGAGCGTCACGTGCTACCACGGCAAGCTGGCGGCGCGCGAGCGCAAGCAGAACCAGGACTTGTTCATGAATGGCGAGCGTCGCATCATGGTCGCCACCAACGCGTTTGGCATGGGCATTGACAAGCCGGACACGCGCTTCGTCATCCACTTGCAAGTGCCGGCCAACCTGGAAGCGTACTACCAGGAATCGGGCCGGGCAGGGCGCGACGGCTTGCCCGCCGACTGCACCTTGCTGTACTTCCAGGAAGACAAGCGGGTGCAGCAATTCTTTCTGGCCAAGCACTATCCCACGGCGGAAGAACTGGCGGCCATCGTGGCGGCGGCGCAAGAATTGCCTGCCACCTTTACTTTCGCTGCGCTGGCGTCCAGCCTGCCCGAGTTTTCCGACGGCCACCTGAAGGTCTGCCTGAAATTGTTAAAGGACGGCAAGCTGCTGCGTCAGGACCGCAAACTGGGCTACCGCTTGACAGCGCCATCGCCCGCCACGCCTGCCTATGCGCAACTGGCGCAGATCTATGTCGACAAGCAGGAGCGCGACAAGCAGGCGCTCGAGCAGATGGTGGCGTACGCGCAAAGCGGCCTGTGCCGCTGGAAACTGCTGCTCGATTACTTCGGCGATGCCGGCGATTTCGAGCGCTGCTGCACCTGCGACAATTGCCAGTCGCCGCCGGCGCTGGCCGCGCCCATCAGCCTTGACGAGTTCCCTCCCGCGCCTGCCGAAGCGCCAGCGCCAGCGCCCCAGATCGCCGTCGGCAGCCGCGTGCGCGTGCCGCGCTACCAGATCGGCACCGTGCTGTCGGTGGCGGGCGACCAGGTCACCATTGCCTTTCCGGAAAACACCACGCGCACCTTCATGGCGGAGTTCGTCGTCCCCGCGTGAAGCCATGGTGCGCTGCCGAACAGTGATCTGGCGCAAGCGCGCTAGAATCAGCCCATTCCAACGCGCTTTTTTAACGCAAGGGGCAGGGCATGGCAGACATGGTGGTGGTGCGCAAGGAAGGCTTGTACTGTGTGCCGGGTCAGTTCTACATCGACCCGTGGCGCCCCGTCGAGCGCGCCATCATCACCCATGCGCACGCGGACCATGCGCGTGTCGGGCACCGGCATTACCTGTGCGCCGCGCCCGGCGAGCAAGTATTGCGCGCGCGCTTGGGCGCCGTGTCCATCCAGGGCCTCGCGTATGGCGAGAGCATCGACCGCCACGGGGTGCGCGTGTCGCTGCATCCAGCCGGCCACGTGCTGGGTTCGGCCCAGGTGCGCATGGAAGTGGGCGGCGAAGTGTGGGTGGCTTCGGGCGACTACAAGCTGCAGCCCGACCCCACTTGCGTACCGTTCGAGCCCGTGCGCTGCGATACTTTTATTACGGAATCGACGTTCGGCCTGCCCATCTACCGCTGGCAGGCGCCGCAGGAAATCAATGATGACATCAACCAATGGTGGCGCAGGAATGCGGCCGAAGGGCGCACCAGCGTGCTGTTCTGCTATGCCTTCGGCAAGGCGCAGCGCATCCTGGCGGGGCTGGACGCCAGCATCGGCCCCATCATCTGCCATGGCGCGGCGCAGGCATTGACGCAGGTGTACCGCGAATCGGGCGTGGCCTTGCCCGCCACCGTGATGGTGAGCGACGTGACGGACAAGGCGGCCCTGAAGACGGCGATGGTGATCGCGCCGCCGTCGGCCGCCGGTTCGCCGTGGATGAAGCGTTTCGGCGACTACAGCGATGCGTTCGCCAGCGGATGGATGCTGCTGCGCGGCGCGCGCCGGCGGCGTGGCGTGGACCGGGGTTTTGTCCTGTCGGACCATGCCGACTGGCCCGGCCTGATGCAAGCGATCACGGCCACGCAGGCCGAGCGCATCATCGTCACGCACGGCTCGATTCCCGTGATGGTGCGCTGGCTGCGGCAGAATGGCTGGCAGGCGGGCGGCTTCGAGACGGAGTATGGCGACGACGAGGCCGATGACGGCGTGCCCGTTGCGTCCACGGCAGCGGAGGACGTCACCCATGCGTGACTTTGCCCGGCTGTACGCGGAACTCGACGAGACGACCTCCACCAGTCGCAAGCTGGCGGCGCTGCAAGCCTATTTTCGCGGCACCTCGCCCGAGAATGCGGCCTGGGCCGTGTATTTCCTGGCTGGCGGCAAGCCGCGCCAGGCCGTGCCCACCAAATTGCTGCGCGAATACGCGACCGAGCGGGCGGGCCTGGACGCCTGGCTGTTCGACGAGGCCTATCACGCCGTCGGCGACCTGGCCGAAACCATCGCCCTGATCCTGCCCGCGCCCGCTAGACGCAGCGACCTCGGCTTGGCCGAGTGGGTCGAGCAGCGCATCGCACCGTTGCGCGGCGCGCCGCCCGACACCATCCGCACCGACTTGCTGGCCTACTGGGACGAACTGGAAACGCGCGAACGCTTCCTGCTGATCAAACTGATCGGCGGCGGCTTTCGCGTGGGCGTGTCCAAACTGCTGGTGACGCGCGCGCTGGCCTCCATCGCCGCCGTCGACAGCAAGCTGATCGCCCAGCGCCTGATGGGCTGGACCGATGGCAAGGTCAGCCCCACGGGCGCGGGCTTTCTCAAACTGATCGCCGCGCAGTCGGACGGCGAACATGCGCTGCGGGGCGGCCAACCCTATCCTTTTTTCCTCGCCCATCCCTTGCAGGCGGAGCCGCAGAGTCTCGGCGACATCGGCGACTGGCTGGCCGAATGGAAATACGACGGCATGCGTGCCCAGCTGCTGCGCCGAGAGGGCGTGAACTGGCTGTGGTCGCGCGGCGAGGAATTGATCACGGAGCGCTTTCCCGAACTGGCACAGCTGGCCTTGCCCGAGGGCACCGTGCTCGATGGTGAAATCCTCATCTGGCAGCCGGGCGACGTGCCGGCGCCATTTGCCGATCTGCAACAACGCATGGGCCGCAAGAGCGTGTCGTCCAAGTTGCTGGCCGAGCTGCCGGCCGTGCTGGTGGCCTACGATGTGCTGGAAATGGATGGCGTGGACGTGCGCCAGTTGCCCCAGCTCGAGCGGCGCGCGCTGCTGGAAAGCGTGGTGGCGCAGGTAAATGCTCCCGCGCTGCGCCTGTCGCCACGTATCGAGGCGGCAAGCTGGGAGGCGCTGGCGGCCATCCGCGCTGAATCGCGGGCGCGCGGCGTGGAAGGCATGATGCTCAAGGCCGTGTCGGCCGCGTATGGCGTGGGCCGCACGAAAGACGTGGGCACCTGGTGGAAGTGGAAGATCGACCCGTATTCCATCGACGCCGTGCTGATCTACGCCCAGGCGGGCCACGGCCGGCGCGCGTCGCTGTACACGGATTACACGTTTGCCGTGTGGGATGACGTTGAGGAAGGGGAACGCAAGCTGGTGCCGTTCGCCAAGGCGTATTCCGGTTTGACGGATGCGGAAATCGGACAAGTCGACGCCGCCATCCGCAAGACGACGATCGAAAAATTCGGCCCCGTGCGCAGCGTCAAGCCGACAATGGTGTTCGAGATCGGCTTCGAAGGCATTGCCGCGTCCAGCCGCCACAAGGCGGGCATCGCCGTGCGCTTTCCCCGCATCCTGCGCCGGCGCGACGACAAGGCCATCGCCGATGCGGACACCCTGGCCACCCTGAAGGCCATGCTGGTCCAGGCCACATGAGCAAAAGCGCGCTGGCGCAGCGCATCGATGCCTGGTTCACGGTGCGCTGCTGGGCCGTGTTCCCGTTCCAGCGCGCCGTCTGGCGTGCGGCAGCACAGGGCCAGCCCGGCCTGCTGCATGCAAGCACGGGCTCCGGCAAGACCTACGCCGTCTGGTTCGGCGCCTTGCTGCGCGCCGAGCGGCTGGCGCGCAAGGGCAGGAAGCAGGGCTTGCGCGTGCTGTGGATCACCCCCATGCGGGCGCTGGCGGCCGACACCGTGCGCGCCTTGCAAGCGTCTGGCGCGGAGTTGGCTCCCGGCTGGCGCATCGAGGCGCGCACGGGCGACACGAGCGCCGCGCAGCGGGCGCGCCAGGCGAAAGCCTGGCCCGAGGTGCTCGTCACGACGCCGGAAAGCCTGTCATTGATGCTGAGCCAGGCGGATGCCCGCGAACGTTTTAGTTTGCTGGAAACCGTGATCGTCGACGAGTGGCATGAGTTGATGGGCAGCAAGCGCGGCGTGCAGGTGCAGCTGGCGCTGGCCCGCTTGCGCCGCTGGAATGACACATTGATGACGTGGGGCCTGTCGGCCACCCTGGGCAATCTGCAGCAGGCGCAGGACGTTTTGCTGGGCGAGGAAAACGTCGGCGTGCTGGTGGAAGGCAAAGTCAAAAAGCGCATCCTCGTCGACAGCCTGATTCCCGTCAACCCCACGCGCTTTCCCTGGGGCGGGCACCTGGGCATCCAGATGCTGCAACCCCTGATTGCCGAGATCGAAGGCAGCGCCACCACCCTGGTGTTTACCAACACGCGTTCGCAGGCCGAGCTGTGGTACCAGCATTTGCTCGACGCGCGGCCCGACTGGGCGGGACTGATCGCCCTGCACCACGGTTCGCTGGACCGCGAAGTGCGCGAGTGGGTCGAGCAGCACTTGAAAACGGGCGAGCTGAAAGCCGTCGTGTGCACGTCCAGCCTGGACCTGGGCGTCGATTTCCTGCCCGTCGAGCGGGTGCTGCAAGTGGGCAGCGCGAAAGGCATCGCGCGCCTGGTGCAGCGGGCCGGGCGCAGCGGCCACGCGCCGGGACGCATTTCGCGCGTCACCCTGGTGCCCACCAACAGCCTGGAATTGCTGGAAGCGGCCGCTGCCCGAACTGCCCTGGCGCAAGGCCACTTGGAAGCGCGGCCCGTGCCGGACAAGCCGCTCGACGTGCTGGTGCAGCACCTCGTGACGATCGCGCTGGGCGGCGGTTTCCAGTCGCCGGAGCTGTACGCGGAAGTGCGCGCGGCCTGGTCCTACCGCCACCTGACTTTGGACGAGTGGCAATGGGCGCTCGATTTCGTCGCGCGCGGCGGGCAAAGCCTGACCGTGTATCCGGAATACCGCAGAGTACTGCCGGACGAGGACGGCGTGTACCGCGTGCCCGACGTGGCGCTGGCGCGGCGCCACCGCATGAGCATCGGCACCATCGTGTCGGAGTCGGCGATCCAGGTCAAGTTCCTCGGCGGCGGGCGCATCGGCAGCATCGAGGAATCGTTCATCGCGCGCCTGAAGCAGGGCGACCATTTTCTGTTTGGCGGGCGCATCCTGGAATTCGTGCGCGTGCACGAGATGACGGCCTACGTGCGGCGCGCAACCGGCAGCCGCGGCGCCGTGCCGCGCTGGCAGGGCGGCAAGATGCCGCTGTCGTCGGAACTCGCGCACGCCGTGCTGGACCAGTTGCAGCTGGCGCAGGAAGGGAAGGCCAGCGGGCCGGAAATGCACGCGCTGGCGCCGCTGCTGGCCATCCAGCAGGCATGGTCGAGCCTGCCCACGCGCGCGACCCTGCTGCTGGAAACCCTGTCCAGCCGCGAAGGCCATCATTTGTTCGTGTATCCGTTTGCCGGGCGCTCCGTGCACCTGGGCCTGGCGTCATTGCTGGCTTACCGTATCGCACGCGTGCAGCCGGCGACCTTGTCGATCGCCGTCAACGATTACGGCTTTGAATTGCTGGGCGCGGACGACATTGATTTTGCGCCCCTGTTGATTGGCGCCAGCGGCGCCGATCTTGCCCTGTTCAGCACGGACAATCTGCTTGAAGACGTACTGGCCAGCCTGAATGCGACGGAGCTGTCGCAACGGCGCTTCCGTGAAATCGCCCGCATCGCGGGCCTCGTGTTCCAGGGCTATCCGGGCCAGCCGAAAAGCGCGCGCCAGTTGCAGGCCTCGTCCTCGCTGTTTTTTGAAGTGTTCCGCAAGCACGATGCGGCCAATTTGCTGCTCACGCAGGCGCAGCGCGAAGTGCTGGAACAGGAGCTGGAATTGACGCGCTTGCGCGCCACCTTGCGCGAGCTGCATGGCAGGAGCATCAGCCTGCAAGCGCTGGAGCGGGCATCGCCATTTGCCTTCGGCCTGATGGTCGAGCGCTTCCGCGAACAGCTGACGACGGAAAAGCTGTCGGATCGGGTGGCGCGGTTGGTCAGCGCGCTGGAAAAGGCGGCCGCATGAGTGAGTCGCAGCAGGCGCACTGCGTGGTGGAACTGGCCGGCGAGATTCTGTGGCTGCTGGCGCACAAGGCCGTGTACTGGCCGGCGCGCAAGATGCTGGTCATCGCCGACATCCATTTCGGCAAGGCGGCCGCGTTCCGCGCGCTGGGCGTGCCCGTGCCGCGCGGCACCACGACGCAAAACCTGCTGGCGCTCGATGCCTTGCTGGCCAGTTACGCTTGCGAGGAAATCGTTTTTCTCGGCGACTTTCTGCACGCGCGCGCCGCGCATGCGCCCGCCACCGTGGCCGCCATGCTGGCCTGGCGCGCGCGCCATCCGGGCCTGCGCCTGACGGTGGTGCGCGGCAACCATGATGCGCATGCGGGCGACCCGGCCGCCGCGCTGGGGATACGCATGGTCGATGAACCGCACCAGGTGGGCAAGCTGTCTTTCTGCCATCACCCGGATACCGCCGCGCCCGGCTATGTGCTGGCCGGCCACGTGCATCCCGTGTTTCACTTGCGCGCTGAAAGGGGCGGCTTGCGTCTGCCGTGTTTCCTGCTGGGGCAGGAGCGCGCCATTTTGCCCTCGTTTGGCGCATTCACGGGCGGCCATGCGGTGCGGCCAGGCGTTGGCGAACGCGTCTACGTGACGGCCGACGCGGCGATTTTCGCACTACGCGCTAACTGCTGAGTGTCTGGTACTTTTGGTGGAAAACTGAAAGTAACTACGCTACCGTAGGCGGGACTCATCCTACATGCGCTCTTGCCATCCTCCTATTTCTTGTGCCCCATGTGCGCACTAAGATGACGGTTCCCTTGCCATGCGAGGGGGAAGATTTGCATGGTTTGCATTGTTTTTTGCATTGTTTCTGATTCCATCGATCAAGGAGATCATCATGGCCACATCGAGCGACAATAAACAGCAAGGTAGTAAAACCAGTAGCAGCAGCGGTAGCGGCGGCAACAAGCAAAGCGATACCAGCAAACGGGGTTTCGCTTCCATGGACCCCGCCCAGCAGCGTGAAATCGCCAGCGAAGGCGGACGTGCGGCGCATGAAAAAGGCACGGCGCATGAATTCACGTCGGAAGAGGCCCGCCGCGCAGGCAGCCAAAGCCACAAGAACGATGCCAACCGGCAAAGTGCCTCCAGCTCCAGCGGTTCACGCGACAATGCCAGCATGAACCAGGATGGCGGCCGCGACAGTGGCAACAAGCAAAGCGGTGGTTCGGGTTCCAGCTCGGGATCGCGCAACAAGTAGTGACTGGCAAGCAGTAGCAAGTAGCAAGTAGTAATGGGCCCTGGCCAGCGGGAGACAGGCACGCCGCTGGCCAGGGCCGCGCTTGTTTGGCTACCGCTGGCTAGCGCAAAATTTTGATGCAATGCAGCAGGCATGGACTATGATGAAAGAACTGCGCCGGCCATGGTCCACGCGCAGTCAATCTGCAATCCACTCGCACTCACGATCAGGGAGAAGATGATGGGCAACTCCACCACGCCGCAGCCCGGCAATAGCCAGGGCGGTACGCCGTCCACGGCAGGCAGCAAGCAAAGCACGGCCGAGTCGGCCGAGAGCTTTGTGCTGGTCGATAGCGAGCAAGGCCTCGATATCGGCGACGATCTGTTTTCCATCGGCGAAGTGCGGCGCGCCGACCGCTTGCCCCATCACCAGGCCGGCTTCGCCGGGCAGAGCCGGCAGAGCGCCGACGATGCGCCCGATACCACGGGCAGCACGGGCGTCTGATCTTTCAACCTTCGCTTAATCTTCGGACCATCCCCGCTGGGCCAGCTGCAAGACGTGTTCGCGCACGTCGGCTGGCCAGTCTTGCACGCACGCGAGGAACGCTGGCTGTTTGCCGGCGAACAAGGCGCGGCTCGCTTCTTCGAAGCCGGGCGCATCGCCGGCCAGCGCATTCATGACTTTATAGGCCGCTTCGCGTGCCTGGCGCTGCTCATCGTTCACCTTGTTGCCGCGCTGCGCGTGTTCCACCAGTTTGCGCAAGGCCACGGAAGCGCCGCCCGGCTGCGCTGCCAGCCATTCCCAGTGACGCGGCAGCAGGGTGATTTCGCGCGCCACCACGCCCAGCTTCGGCCGGCCTGCCGTGCGCGCGGGAGTTTCTTCCTGCGGCGCCGACGTGGCTGCCCGTGGCAGGCGCTGCAGCACATCGGCCAGGCTGCCATGCAGGTTCAGGTCGACCTGGCTGCCGCTGGCGTCGTCGAAAATCAGGATCTGCGCATCGGGTTCGCGCGTCACCAGTTCTTTCAGGGTTTGCGCCACGGCGTGCAAAGGGCCGGCGGCCACTTTGCGTTTGCCGGCGAAGGCGGTGAGCTCGGGTGTTGCGGGGGTATGCATGGTTGCCTCCATGGAGAATGCAGGCAATTTTACCCGGGTCAAATTGAAAGTCAATAACACCCGGGTAAAATAGGGTAAATCTGCTACAGATCGACCCGGCCGTGTTCGCCCATATCCTTCGGTGGCTCGCCCGTGATGGCGGCCTTGGCCATTTCATAGAATTGCATCATCTTGCTGGCGCTGCTATCCCAGTATTCGGCCGACTGTATCGTCACCTTGATCAGCGACAGCTTCGGATCGTCGAGTCCGCCCGGGAACCAGGCTTTCACCAGCGGGTTCCACAATTCCTCCGCCTTGGCGCGGTCCTTCAGCAGTTGCGCATGGCCGCAGACGGATACATACAGGCTGTCGCCCGTGTCGACAAAGCTGACGTTGACTTGCGGATTGTTCAGCAAGTCGCGCGTGTAGGCGGCATCGTCCGAGACAAAAAACCAGATTTGCCCTTCGCTGTCGACCTGCTGCTGCGTCAACGGCCGGCTGGTGAGCGTGCGCATGTCGTCGCTGGTGGTCAGCATGCCGAATTTGACGTCCTTGATCTTGGCCGCGATGCTGGCCAGTTGTTCGCTGGAATACTGTTGCATGTGCTTGCTCCTGTTTGATTGTCCTGAACAACAGCATAGGCGGGTGCGGCAAGCGGCTCTGTACGGCAGCTTACGTAGCAGGCCAGCTTTGTTTCAAAGCTGTTACAAAACGCTGGCCCGGCGGAGCGCCCCACGTATTGACTTAATAAATGATAATCATTATCATTTGTTTGAAAATATAAGCATGAATTTTGATTGAAGGATGGGAATGAAGCACACTGACTTGTCGCGCCACCTGGCCCGCTCCTTGCCGGGAGCGCTTGATGGGTAATGCGGGCGCCGCAGACAAGGCCAAGAACAATGCCAGCCGCGCCGTCTGGCTGAAGAATTTGCATCAATGGCACTGGATCAGTTCCGCGCTTTGCCTGCTGGGCATGTTTCTGTTCGCCATTACCGGCATCACCCTGAACCACGCTGGCCAGATCGAATCCAAGCCGGCGATCACGCGCCAGAAGGCGGAGCTGCCGGCGCCCCTCGTCACGGAACTGGCCGCCTATGCCGCCAAGCACGATGGCGCCAACGCGCCCATGCCGGCCGCGGCCGAAGCCTGGCTCAAGCAGCAATGGTCGCTCAATGCCGGCGGGCGTCCCGCCGAATGGTCGATCGACGAAGTGTATCTGCCGCTGCCCAAGGCGGGCGGCGACGCCTGGGTACGCATCGGCCTCGAAGACGGGGCCGCCGAATATGAATTGACGGACCGGGGCTGGGTGTCCTGGCTCAACGACGTCCACAAGGGCCGCAACACGGGCGTGGCCTGGAGCTGGTTCATCGACATCTTTGCCGGCGCCTGCATCGTGTTTTGCCTGACGGGATTATTGATTTTGAAGTTCCACGCGGCCAACCGGCCATTTACCTGGCCGATGGTGGGCCTCGGTATCTTGATACCTTGCGCGATCGCCTTGCTGTTTATCCACTGATGTTTTTTCCTTTTTACAGGCACACCATGAAATTACGCTACTCCCTGGCGCTTGGCCTTCCCCTGATCGGTACGTCGGCGATGGCTGCCGACCTGGCCCTCAAGATTGAAATTCCGCAATTGAATGTGGCGGAATACCACCGTCCTTACGTGGCGGCGTGGCTGGAAACGGCGGACCAGAAGGTCGTTGGCAACCTGGCCGTGCTGTATGACGTGAAAAAGAAGGACAAGGCGGGTGAAAAATGGCTGAAGGACATGCGCCAATGGTGGCGCAAGAGCGGCCGCGACCTGGCCATGCCTGTTGACGGCGTCAGCGGCGCCACGCGCGCGCCCGGCGAACATACCTTGACGTTCCCCGGCGCCAAAGCCTTGCTCGACAAGCTGCCGGCCGGCGAATACCAGGTCGTCGTGGAAGCGGCGCGCGAAGCGGGCGGACGCGAACTGGTGCGCGTGCCGTTCCAGTGGCCGCTGAAATCGGCCCAGTCCGTGCCTGGCAAAGGCAAGGAAGAACTCGGTAATGTCGTCGTCCAACTCAAACCATAAGGCGCACATCATGTTCAAGCAATTCAATAAACCCCTGATCGCCCTGGCCCTGGCCGGCCTGGCCATGAACGCCCACGCCCACCGCGGCTGGATGGTGCCATCGAGTACGATGGTGGAAAGCAAGGACGCCTGGGTGACGGTGGACGCAGCCGTCTCCGACGGCCTGTTCGAGATCGACCACCAGCCGCTGCGCCTGGATGCGCTGCAGGTGATCGGCCCGGACGGCGCGAAAGTCACGCCGGCGAACACGGTCACGGGCCGTTTGCGCAGCGTCTTCGACGTGAAAATGGAAAAGCCGGGCACGTATAAAGCGGCCATCGTGTCGCAAAACGTGATGGGTAGCTACAAGCTCAACGGCGAGCAGAAGCGTTTCCGCGGCAACGAAGAGACGTTCAAGAAGGAAGTGCCGGCCGACGCGCAAGAGCTGAAAGTCACGCGCACGGCAGCGCGCCTGGAAACTTTCTTCAGCAATGGCGAAACGAGCACGGAAGTGTTCAAGCCGACCGGCGTGGGCCTGGAATTCGTGCCGGTGACGCACCCGAACGACTTGCGCGCGGGCGAGAAAGCCACGTGGCGCTTCCTCGTCGATGGCAAGCCGGCGGCAAATCAGGCCTTCAGCCTGGTGCCAGGCGGCGTGCGCTACCGTGGCGTGCTCGGTGAAATCCGCCAGAGCACGGATGCCAAGGGCGAGATCACGTTTACGGTGCCAGCGGCCGGTATGTATTACCTGAGCAGCACCTGGCCAGCGGCCGCACCGGCCGTGGCCGGCCAGCCGCCAGCCATGCCCGAGCGCCGCATGACGTACGCGGCTACCGTCGAAGTGCTGCCGCAGTAAGCGGCGGCATCGTCACGAGAGCGCCGATGCGTCGGGTCCTGCTGCCGCAGCATATTTCCGATCAGGCCGCGCCGCCCGGCGCCGCGATCCGGGACTTGCGCGGCTTGTCGATGGGCACCAGCTGGTCGGTGCGCCTGCTCGAGTCCGCCATGCCGGGACGCGCGGGCAGCGCCGACTTGCAGCAGGGCTTGCAGCAGCAGCTGGACCTGGTCGTCGCGCAAATGAGCCACTGGAGCGACGAGTCCGACCTGGCCCGCTTCAACCGGGCCGAGCCTGGCAGCTGGCACAGCCTGCCCGCCGCGTTTTGCGAGGTGCTGGGCTTCGCCATGCACGTATCGCAAGCATCGGGCGGCGCGTACGACCCGTGCGCGGGCGCCCTCGTCAACCTGTGGGGCTTCGGCCCCCGCCATCGCTACGATGAGCCGGGCTTCCTCCCGCCGAAAGACGATAGCGTGGCCTTGGTGTTGGCGCAACGCCAGCGGCGCCGCCTGGAGCTGGACTTGCCGGCTCGCCGCGCGCGCCAGCCGGGCGGTTTGCAGCTCGATTTGTCCTCCATCGCCAAGGGCTATGGCGTGGACCGCCTGGCCCGCTATCTGGATAGCCAGGGCATCCACCATTACCTGGTCGAAGTGGGTGGCGAGCTGCGCGGCGCCGGCAGCAAGCCCGACGGCCAGCCTTGGTGGGTCATGCTGGAACAGGTCGATGGCGCCGCCGATAGTGCCGATCATGCGCAGCATCCGCCGGAAATGCTGCTGGCGCTGCACGGCCTCTCTGTGGCGACCTCGGGCGACTACCGGCGTTTTTTCCAAGACGGCACGGTGCGTTTCTCACACACCATCGATCCGCGCAGCGGCATGCCGATCGCCAATCAACTCGCTTCCGTCACCGTCGTGCATGCGGAATGCATGGCGGCCGACGCCTGGTCGACGGCCCTGACCGTGCTGGGTGTCGAGGCCGGCATGGCGCTGGCCGAAGAGCAGGGCCTGGCCGCGCGCTTCCTGCAGCGCGACGGCGACGGCTACCACGAAACGCTGAGCAGCCACATGCTGGCCATGCTCGACGAATGAACGATTAATCCATGATTTTTACGCACGATACGACGCGGCTGGCCTTGTTGGCCGCCCTGTCCCTCAGTTATGCGGGCGTGTGCCTGGCGCCCTGGCTGCGCGCGCGCAACAAGCGCCGCGCAGCCGATGCGGCCAAGGCAGCGCTGGCCAACAGCCGGCCCTGGCTGGTGGCGTATGCGAGCCAGACGGGCAATGCCGAGGAACTGGCCACGCAAACGGCGCACAGCCTGCAGCTGGCCGGCATTGCCGTGCGCCTGTGCGCGCTGGCCGAACTCACGGCCGCCGATCTGCAGCAGGCGGAACGGGCCTTGTTCCTGGTCAGCACCTATGGCGAAGGCGATGCGCCCGACAATGCGGCCGCCTTCATGGGCCGATTGATGACGGGCGAGCTGGCGCTGCCGCAACTGCATTACGCCGTACTGGCCCTGGGCGACCGCAGCTATGGCCAGTATTGCGGCTTCGGCCGCGCGCTCGATGCCTGGCTGGCGGGGCAGGGCGCGTCGCGCCTGTTCGAGTGCATCGAAGTCGACCGCAGCGCGAATGCCGCTATCGAACAGTGGTTCCAGCACCTGAGCCACCTGGCCGGCACCAGCGATGCGCCCGACTGGAGCGCGCCGGCGTTTGGCGACTGGCGGCTGACGCAGCGGCGCCTGTTGAATCCCGGCAGCGCCGGCGGCGCCATCTATCACGTGGAACTGGCGCCAGCAACGGGCAGCTTGCCGGAATGGCAGTCGGGCGACCTGGTGCAGGTGACGGCGCCCGCCGACCCGTCGCAGCCGCGCGAATATTCGATCGCCTCGATCCCGCGCGATGGCGGCGTGCACTTGCTGGTGCGCCAGCATGCGCATCCCGATGGCAGCCTGGGCCTGGCCTCGGGCTGGCTCACGGCGCAGGCCAAGGTCGGCGACGTGGTGCAGCTGCGCTTGCGCCAGCACAAACGCTTCCGCCTGGAAGACAATGCCCAGCGGCCATTGATTTTGATCGGCAACGGCAGTGGCATCGCCGGCTTGCGCGGGCATTTGAAATGCCGCGTGTTGGCAGGGCAGCGGCGCAACTGGCTGATCTTTGGCGAACGCAATGTGGCCCACGATTTCCATTATCGCGAAGAGATCGAGGGCTGGCACGCCAGCGGCGACTTGCCGCGTCTGGATCTGGCGTTTTCGCGCGACCAGGCGGAGCGGACCTATGTGCAGGACCGCCTGCGCGGCAATGCTGACGAAGTCAAGCTGTGGCTGGAGCAGGGCGCGGCCATCTATATTTGCGGCAGCCTGGCCGGCATGGCGGGCGGCGTCGACCAGGCGCTGCAAGAGATACTGGGCCGGCCCGCACTCGACGCGCTGGCAGCCGAAGGGCGCTACCGGCGCGACGTGTATTAATAAAAAAAGACTGGCATGGCCAGTCCTTTTTACTTGGACAAGTCTGTCTACCTGTCTACTGTGGGATATCGGCCAGCGGCGCCGTGTCCATTTCGCCGCTCACTTCCTGCAAGCCGCGCGCCAGGCTGGAAATGCTGGGGTTGTCGATGAAGACGCAGCGCTTGCCCGTGCGCTTGCAATAATCCTTCACGCGCCAGTAGGCGCTGTGGCTGATGCAGCCCGTCTGGCATATCACCAGGTCGGCCGCCGCCAGGCTCGAGTCGAGCAGGTTGGCATTGTCTTCCAGGCCGCCGTCGTGGTGGGCAAATTGCGCGCCGACCCGCTCGATCAGGGCGCGGTAGGTGGCGACATTGCCGCTGCGTCCGCCCACGCACAAGACGCTTTGATCGACGAGGCGGATCGGCATCTTCAGCTTGCCGCCTGTCGGCACTTCCAGCTTCGGCGCCGGTGGCGGCGCGACAGCGGCCGGGCGCGGCTGGGCCTGTTTCAATTCCACGATTTGCTGGCGCAATTCCTTTTCGCGCTCATCCATTTGCGCCAGGCGTTCGACCAGGCGCGTGCGCGATTCCAGCGCGGGGATGGCGGCCTGCAATTGTGCCAGTTCCGCGCGCAAGCCGTCGATCATGCTGTCCTTGCCGATGGCTTCGGCACGCGTGCGCAGCAGCAAGGCTTCCTGGCGCTCCAGCTCGCCCGTCTTTTCCATCAGCGCGGCCTGGCTGCGCTGTTGCAGCTTGGCCAGTTCGTGCGTCAGGCGCGCGTTTTCTTCCTGCAAGGCCGTAAATTTTCCCATGTCGGCGCGCACGCAGGCGCCGGCCTGGTGCTGGATCATGTGCAAGTCGCGGCACATCTGCTCTTCCAGCTCGGCGTCGCAGCGCGGGTGCGTCAGGCCGGCCCAGAAAGCGCCCGACACGTCGCCGTTGGCGACGGCCGTGCGCCACAGTTGCGCTACCTGCTCCGTCGTCTTGGCGCCGCGAAAGCGCAGGATCACGGGAGCGTAGCGGCGTTCGAGTTCCTTTTGCAGCGCTTCGGACAGGCGGTTGCGCGCGCCGCATTCCGTCACGGCGCCCACGTGCACTTCGTAGTCGTCGGCCAGCACGCGCCCGCCCGTCATCTTGCCCACCAGCTTGCGCAGGTAGCCCAATGGCAAGCCCACGCCGACCAGCGGGCAATGGCAGGTGTGCGACAGTTCCCACAGCCGGCGGCGGCGCGAAGCGAGCGCGGTCGTTTCCGTGTCGGCGTGGGCGCAATTGCTGATGACGGGCAGGGACTTGTCTTTGTCACACATGGCGATATCCTGTTGGGCGGTGGGGCAGTCGTTGAAGAAAAATTATTGCGGCAGGGGCGAGGCAGGGCGCCTGGCGCTCAGCATGCGTGCCAGGCGATCCAGCAAGGTGGTCTTCGGCGGCACGGGCTGGTGCAGCGCCACCAGGGCGGCCCATTGCTGCGACAGTTGCTGGCAGGTTGCTTGCAGTACGGGGCCCAAGCCGGGCGAGCCGGCCAGCGCTTGCAGATGGCGCTCGATGACACCGGCCAGTTTCTCGCAGGGACTGCCCGCATGGTAGTGCGACATCAGGTGCAGCACGGCCGACAGCAGCAATTCAGGTTGCTGGCCCTGCGGGGAAGAAAGCATCGGGGAAGGTCGTTCGTTCGCCATCAAACACTCCTGTGCGGTGGTTTGGCTGGCTGCGCGCATGGAGCGCGACTGGCTGGCGAGTGTGGTGACTGGCTGCCGTGCTGCTTCAGGCAGTCAGGATCAGCTTGTTCAATTGGGTAACGCGCAGGCGATAGATCTTGCCGCTGTGCTCAATCTCCACTTCGCGGCCCTGCTGCAGCAGCGCTTCGCTGGTGATGCGGCGCGCCGGTTGTGCCACGCTGACGGGAGGGCGGACGTGGGCGGTAGCGGCATCCTGGATCAAGGCTGGTTTTGAGCTTTGCATGTTGGGCTTTCTTTATCTCAGTTGAGAATGATTCGTATTTGCATTATTGTTGAATGTGGCCCGAAAAGCAAGGCTTATTTGTAGGGAATCCGCGCTTTTTTATGGCGGCACGGCGCCTTGGACGAGGTGGTCGTACAAAGGCGGCCGCTGGCCGGCGTGGAAGGGGGCGGCAGCAAAAAAGACCCGGCAAGGCGGTGCGCGCCTTGGCCGGGTCAAGCCTGTGCCAAGCTGGAAAGAAGAGTCGGGATGGCGTTAAATCGTGGCCAGCAATTGCGCCGAGGTGGCTGCCGCGGCGCTGGTGTCGGCCTTGAGCTTGGCGGCGGCCAGTTGCTTGGCGCGCGAGCGCGACGGCGGCAGGCGGCGCAGGGTTTTCAGGGCGTCCGGATCCTTGATGCCGATGGTGCGCTGGTCAACCGTGATGAGGCCGATTTCATTGAAGGCGGACAGGGTGCGGCTCACCGTTTCCAGTGTCAGGCCCAGGTAGCTGCCGATTTCATGGCGCGTCATGCGCAGGTTGAACAGCTTGCTCGAGTAGCCCATCTGCGCGAAACGGTCGGCCAGTGAGACGAGGAAGCGCGCCACGCGGGCTTCGGCGCTGAGGGCGCCCAGCATGCCGATCATGGCCTGTTCGCGCACCAGTTCGCGGCTCATCACGCCGTACATGACATTTTCCAGTTCCAGGTGAACACGTCCCAGCGCCGTCAGCTTCTTGAACGGCAGCAGGATCAGGTCGCAGTCGGACAGGGCCACCGCTTCCGAGGAGTAATGGCGCGAGTGGATGCCGTCGACGCCCAGCATGTCGCCCTTCATGGGGAAGCTCAGTACCTGTTCATTGCCGAATTCATCGATGAGCACGGTTTTCAGGAAGCCCGAATTGACGATGTACAGGGTGTCGAACGGCTGGCCGATGGTGTGCACGCGCTGGCCCGTCTTGAATTGCACGTGCTGGAACAGCAGTTCGTCGGCGGCGATGGTGCAGGCACTGGAGATATGCAGCAGGTCGCACACCTCCTTCAGGTTCGACCATAGCCGCCCCTGGCGCTGGCGCCCTGCTTCCATCGGGGAGGAGGGGGC
>NZ_JAAOLY010000023.1 GCF_011601275.1 Janthinobacterium lividum
ATCGCGCTCCGGTGGCGGGGCGGGTGCGGTGGCGGCGTTGGTGCTGGAATGCATGATGATTCCCTCGCGGTGGTGCGCCACGCTGCCGGGGTGGCCGTGGCACGTGCTGATGTTTCCAGCCTAGCACATCGCGCAAAAAAAGCGCGCCCGCTGCGTTTGCGGAAGGGGCGAGGGCGTCAGTCTGCTACACTGCGCTCCACTTTTATCGACGGAATTGCCATGACCTCCCACCCTTTGCCATATCGCGCTACCGCACTTGAAGCCTGCGCCTGGCTGGCCGAACAGACGGGCACCCCGTGGACCCTGGCGCGCTTGCTGGAGCAGGGCGGCTTGCCGTTTGTCTGGCTCGATTACAGCGAAGCATGGGCCGAACTGTTCCATGACGGCGTGATGCGCTATGCGGCGCCCATCGTGTTTATTGGCGACAAGGAGCACCTGGCCTCGGGCGCCGACGACGTGTGGCTGCGTTTTACGCGCGATTCAAGCAACATCGCCATCGAACTGAAGGCGCCCGGCTTGCGCGTGCCGCTGGACGGCTTGCATTTCCAGGAGCGCGATCTGTTGCGTTTGCTCAAGGAGCTGCAGCATCCGCAGCCGGCCGAGGAAACGGCGGAGAAGGCGCCCGCCGTCCTGCCCAGCGCCCTGAAGGGCCTGGGGCGCGAGCAGATTTTGATGGCCTTTGCCGGCGTGGGCAAGGTCGACCTGGACCAGGGACTGGCCAGTGGCGTGGGCATCTTTGGCGACGATGGCGCGCGCGTGCGCAAGAATTCGCGCGGCGGCAAGAATAGCCACCTGTGGCATCCCGTGACCTTGGCGTTCGGCTTGCACGACGTGCACCGCGTGCCGATGGCGCACCTGAAAAAGGCATTTGCCACGCAGCCCTTGCTGCGCGAATGGAAGGCGGACTGGCTGGAATCGCTGCGCCTGCTGGGCGAGTAAGCCTACAGTTCGATGGGAGCCACCTCGGTGCCGATATCGGGCGCCGCGTAATGCATGCTGAAATACACGAAAGCGCCGATATTGATGGCGACCGTAATCCAGAATATCACGCGGAACGAGCGCTTGCTGGACTTGTGGCGCAGCCATTGCTGGGCCAGCACGGCGCCAGGCCAGCCGCACAACAATCCCAGCAACAGCAAAGTGCGTTCCGACGTGCGCCAGCGGCCCTCCTTGGCGGCGGATTTGTCGATGGCATAAGCAACGAAGCAGCCGAGGCTCAGCACGCCATACGCGAGGGCGGCAACGGCGGGGATGTGGAAAAAGAACGTGGCCAGCAAATACAGGATGACAAAGAACAGGATGACAAGGTAGGGCATAGGATGTGTTTGCTTGAGCGGAGGGCGTCAGTATCCCACAAGGGGAGCGATGCCGCCGCTTAAAACAAGCAGCCTTGCGCCGTATCGACGTGCACGGCGCGGCGGCGGGCGTGGCCCGTCTTCAGCGCTTCGCGGTCGCTGGACAGGGAAATGCCTTCCAGCGCCAATAACGTTTCCTTGGCATGCAGGCCGCCCGCAAAACCCGTCAACTCGCCCGTAGCGCCGATGACACGGTGGCAGGGGGCGATGATGGAAATGGGATTCTTGCCGTTGGCGGCGCCCACGGCGCGCACGGCGGCGGGACGGCCGATCTGGCGCGCGATCTCGCCATAGCTGCGCGTCTGGCCGTACGGTATCGTCAGCAGCGCGCGCCAGACTTCCTGCTGGAATGGCGTGCCGGCAAAATCGAGCGGCACGTCGAATTGCTGGCGCGTGCCGGCAAAATATTCAGCCAGCTGGCGCGCCGTTTCCTGCAGCACGGCGCAACCGCCATCGACGCGCATCGCGCCCAGGCGCACGCGGTTCGGCTTGTCGTTTTCCCACAGGATGGCGGTCAGGGCCGCGCCGCGCGCCACCAGGGTCAGCTCGCCCACGGGCGAGGGCACCACGATGCAGTCGTATTCCATGTTTCTTCCTCGGTCAGATGGCGCCAGTGTAGCAGGATGGCGGCATGCCGCCTATCGTGTGTGGATAGCGTGTAGGATAGCGTTTTATCGACATGGAGCACAGGCTTTGACGACGATCCCCACCTACGACGCCATCCGCGCGATTGCCCAACGGCTGGTGCAGGAACGCTATCCCACGGCCGTGGCGGCCATCATCGGCGGCTCGTTCGCCACAGGCCGGCAAACGGCCAGTTCCGATATCGACTTGCTGCTGCTGTTCGACCATGTCGACTGCGCCTGGCGCGACACTATCGTGGCCGAGGGGCGCACGGTGGAACTGTTCGCGCACGATCTGGCCACCTTCACGTATTTCTGCAAGGAAATGGATGCGCCGGGCGGCACGGTGCCGCTGGCGATGATGGTGGTGGAAGGGGAAAACATCCTCGCTGCAAGCGAGCATTACGCGCAGTTGCTTGCGCTGGCGCAAGCATTCGCCGCCGCCGGGCCGCCCGTGCTCGGCGTGGAGAACCTGCAGCGCCGGCGCTACGCCATCACCACCGCGCTGGAAGACCTGGTCGACAGCACGCACCCGGGCGAATCGCTGGCCGTCGCTTGCCAGCTGTACCAAGCGCTGGCCGACCTGCACCTGCGCGCGGCGGGGCAGTGGAGCGGCGGCGGCAAGCACCTGTTCCGCCGCCTGCAGGCGTTCGATCCCGCCACCGCCGCGCAGCTCGACGGTGCCTTGCGCTTGACGGCGGCCGACTTGCCTGCCGGTCAGCGCGCCTTCGAACAAGTCGCCGCCGCCGTGCTGGCGCCCGTGGGCGGGCCCTTGCTCGCAGGCTTTACCTTGCCGGCGCCCGCGCACTGGCGTACTTAAAACGCCGTGCGCACGGCCAGGCTGATGTTGCGCGGTTCGCCCCAGAAGATGCCGTCGAAGAAGCCCACGTTGCGGTAGTACTTTTTGTCGAACAGGTTATTCACGTTCAGCTGCACGCTGGCGTGGCGGTTGAGCGCGTAGCTGGCCATGGCGTTGACCAACGCGTAGCCCGCTTGCGGAATATTCGTGATCGCGTTCGATGGCGGGCGGCCGTACCACGACTCGCTGTAGGTGGCGCTTTGCGCCGTCATGCTGGCGCCCGCTCTCAAGCCCGCCAGGCGGCCGTCGAAACGGTAGCTGGTGGCCAGGCGCAGCAAGTGGCGCGGCTGCGTGGTGGCGGCGCGGCGGCCATCGGCCTCGGCCGCATGCAGATAGGTATAGCCGCCGCTCGCTTCCCAGGCGGGCGTGATCTGGCCGGAGACGTCGAACTCGACGCCCTTGGCCGTCACGCCGGCACCATTGGCCACCATGGCCTGGCCGCCGTCGGGCAGCAAGAAGCCGGGCGGCACCGTGCGGTCGAGCTCCGCCAGGTTCTTTTTCTTCGTGTGGAACAGGGCGGCCGACGCGTTCAGCTTGCCTTCATAGAATTCGCCCTTGATGCCCAGTTCCGCATTGTCGCCCGTTTCCGGCGCCAGGAACTGGTTGTTGCGGTCCTTGCTCGTCTGCGGATTGAACAGCTGCGTGAAGCTGGCGTAGGCCGAATACTGTTTGTTGATGTCGAACACGGCGCCCACATAAGGCGTCACTTCATTGCGCGTCTCCACGAGGTCGCTGCTGCCCGTGTACATGCCCTGCGTGTTGTAGTTGCGCGTATCCGTGCGGTAGCTGCTGCTGCGCGCGCCGATGATGACATGCAGGGGATCGGCCAGGCTCAAACGCGTGGCCACATAGCCGCCCGCCAGGCGCGTGACGGCTTCCGTGTGCGAGCCGTCCGGATGGAAGACGGGGCGGGGAATGTTGCCCGTCCAGCTGCGGTAATCGGGAACGAAGGCCGGGTAATCGATGTCCGCCTCGCCACCCAGCGAACGGGCGCGCTGGTTGCCGCCGTTCCAGCCGATGATGGCCGTATGCTTGCGCCCCAGCAAGGTGAACGGGCCGCTGGCGTACAGGTCGAAATTGTCGTTGGTGGTCTTGCCCGGGCCATAGGCGCCCGTCCACAGGAGCATGCCTTTGCCCGTGGCCGGGTCGGGATGGCCGCCACCCGCATAGGCGACCGTGGTGCGGTTCGTGCTTTCCGTGCGCGCGTAGCCCAGGTGCATATTCCAGTTGCCGGGCAGGCGCTGGTCCAGCGACGTGAACAGCGTGTGCTGCTTGTTGGCCCAGGTGCTCCATGGCGTCGTGAGGCTGGTGTTGCGCGGCAAGTTGGCCAGGCTGCCGTCCGCGTTCCAGTAGGGCACGGCGCCCCAGGTGGCGCCCGTGGGCTTGTTGTCCTGAAAGTCGACACCGGCCGTCAGCAGGGTGCCGGGGCGCAAGTCCGCCTCGACGATGACCATGCCGACCGTCTTGCGTTCGTGATACATGTCCAGGTAGGAATCGCGTTTTTGCCAGGCCAGGGCCGTACGCGCACGCACGCTGCCCTCCGCGTTCAGCGGCGTGGACAGGTCGGCTTCGAAGCGCTGGTCATCCCAGCGGCCCATGATGAGACCGGCGCTGGCCTGGAAGGTTTTCGTTGGCCGCTTGCGTATCATATTGATGGTGGCCGATGGATCGCCCTTACCGCCCATCAAGCCAGTGGCGCCGCGCACAACCTCGATGCGGTCGTACAGTATCGTGTCTTGCAGCGGCGCATTGCCGCCGCGCGCCATGCCGTCGATCTGGAGATTGTCGATGCCGAAGCCGCGCGCATAAAACCGCGTGCGTTCCGTGTCGTTCTGCCCCACCTGGATGCCCGTCGTCTGCGCCAGCGCCTGGTCCAGGCGTACGGCGCCCAAGTCGTCGAGCAGCTGGCGCGTGATGACGCTGACCGATTGCGGCGTCTCGCGCAGGGTCAGCTCCATGCGCGTGGCGCTGCGCGCTTCGCCTGCCGTGTACGACTGCGTCCCTTCCGTGGTAGCCGTCGACTGGCCCAGTACGGTGACGGCCGGCATGGTGACGTCGGCCGCGGCGTCGTCGGCGGCCTGTGCGGGCAAAACCACGCCGGCGGCAAGGCTCAGCAAGCTGATGTGTAACAGATGGGGGAGGGGGCGCAAGGCGGGCCGGCGCGAAGAAGAGAGGACTGTCGTTGATTGCATCATTTTCCTGGAATATTTTTAGTCGTGAGTGTTCCTATCTCGTCTGGCGAGGTGCGCAGTAGCTGGGGGATGGCGTGACGCTGGCCCGTGGTCTGGCTTGGATAGCAGTTCCACAGCAAGGCCCGGCGCGGTCGGGCAGTGGAAAAGAAAAGCGCGCGATTCTTGTTAATTTTGTAAATAAGAATCATTATCAATATAAGTGATATTTGCCAAATAATCAAGCGTACGCACCGAAAGAGTGCAGACAGGAGTGCGGGCAGGCTATTGGCGGCGCATCGGCTGGCCTTCTGCGATAATGCAGGCGCTGACAAATATTTTCCTCATTGAAAGAAATGCATGCGTATATGGATCGCTTGTGCCGGATGGTTGTGTGTCGTGTCGCTGGGGCAGGCTCAGGAACACGCGCCGCCGCCGGCTGTTCCCGCGCCGCTGCAGAGCGCCAGCGTGCCGCCCGCCGCCGCCGTATCGCCACCTGTATCGCCACCCCTTGCGCCAGCCATGCCAGCAGCGTCAGCGCCAGAGGTAACGGCGCCCGCCGAGGAAGCCTTGCCTGCGCAAACGGTGACGATCACGGCCAGCAGCGACGCCAAGGCGCCGCGCGTGCGCTTCACGGCTTACCGCGAAAGCTATCTGACGGCCAGGAAAGTGTGGCAAGTGTCGAGCGGCAGCGTGGTCATGGCCCTGCGTCTGATTCCTGCCAAGCTGAGCGCCACTATCGACGACGTGCGCGTGGCCTTGCAAGGCAATGGCGCGCCCATGCCGATCAAGGTGTCCGACGGCGGCGTGTTTGTCGTGCCGCTCAACGATGACATCGCCGCGCAGGACGGTACTTTCCTGGTGAACAAGGGCAGGGGCGAGCTGACGGCGAATATCGTGCTGCAGCCCGCCGTGGCGCGCGATGCGTGGAACGTCACGCGCGTGGGGCAAGTCTTGCGCGACGCCCGGCGCGCCGTGCGGGCCATCACGCCGTGGTACAAGCGGCCGTTCGCCAGCGACGTGCAATCGCTGGCCTTTTGCGCGGTGGAACGGGGCAGCGCCTTGCAGTTGATGGATGGCGAGCAATTGATCGCCACCTTGCCCATGAACGAGGCTGCCGTCAACGACATCAACCAGCCCGTGTTTTGCAAGATTTTCGACGGTGAAGACAAATACCCGGGACACTACCGCGTGGTCATGCCCGAGCAGGCGACGGTGCTGCTGCTGTAGAAACTAGTTGGGCTGGCGCTGCACCAGTTCCAGCGCCGCCGCCAGGGCCAGGTCCATGGTGGCCTGGTGGAAGATCAGCCATTGCGGCAACAGCGACAGCGCATGGCGGCCCTGTTCCAGATCGCCTTCATCGACGGCGGCCCAGGCATGGTGCAGGCCGCTGAGCACTCGGGCATGCTGTTCGCGGTGGTTGGCCAGCGAGGGAAAGGCGATTTCTTCCATCAAATCCTCCTCCTCGCGAAAATCGCGTTCGACGGCCGCAATCAGCTCGCGAAACGCCACGCTGAAATGCTGGTCGCTCAACTGCTGCAGCCGCGCCAGCTCCTGAAACAGCGCCTCATGCGCCTCGTCGATGACGGGAACACCCAGCGCCATCTCTTCCTTCCAATGCGATTTACCCATGCCGATGCTCCCGGTTAAGTCCGTCACTGTGCGAAGCGGACTGTTCCAGTGTGGACGCAGCGACGCTTCAAATCCATGACCTGGATCAAAAATATGGTGAAGAGGGAGAGGGTTGAGGCACTGAGAAATGAAGAAAAACGGGGAACAAATCCCCAGCCGCAATATGGCGGTTTTCCTCGATGCGACGTGTTACCGAGCGCGTATTATTGCTTGGGCCAATGGCTCCACATGGCTTGTGCATCGACATTCGGTACCTGCAACTGCTGCCCGGCGGATAGCTGCATCGTATCCCTCAACACGAGGGGCGCGAGCATCAGGGCCGACAGGGCAAGGCAGGCCAGCACTTTGAGCGTCAACATGGTCGTCTCCCGGTGTTCCGGCGGCGGTGCGGGGATGCGGCGCCTGCCGGTCACTTCCTTATGTACTACCATGCTTGCAGTTTAGTTCATCTGGTCGTAACTTCAACTTATTGCTGTGATGCACTGCACCAGTTGCCGCGCGTGACCGCCCTTATTTGGCCTTGCGGCTGCGCCGTCGCTTGCCCGCCGCGGGCAGCAAGGAATCGAACCACACTTGCGTCAACTGCCGCGTATTTTTTGCCGCCTCGCGCTTGACGGCGGCCGTGGCGTGGCCGCGCGCCGTGTTGGCGATGCGGTTGGCGGCGCTCAGGTACATGCTCATCCAGGGGTTTTTCATGGCTAGTCTCGCAGATAGTGGGTGGGAATGCCGCTACTGTAGTCCGTTGGCTGGTGCTGACCGTGCGCCTGCCCACATAGCCGGGCGGTGTTGGCGATGGGCTGAGCCAGATCAATACACGTCGCGGCGGTAGCGTCCGGCCGCCAGCAGGGCGTCGACGCCCTCCTGGCCCAGCACTTCTTGCAGTACAGCATCGATTCCCGCCGCCATGCCTTGCAGGCTACCGCACACGTAGACGATGGCGCCTTGCGCCAGCCACGCGCGCAACTCGCCGGCGTTGGCGCGCAAGCGGTCCTGCACGTATTGGCGTGCTTCGCCATCGCGCGAAAAGACCCGGTCCAGGCGCGCCAGGTGGCCAGCGTCGAGCCAGCCTTGCAACTCTGTGCCGCAGATGCTGTCAAAAGCTTGCTGGCGTTCGCCGAACAGCAACCAGTTGCGGGCCAGCCCCGCCCGCTGGCGCGCGCGTAGATGCGCACGCAAGCCGGCCAGGCCGGAACCGTTGCCGATATAAATACAGGGCACGTCGACGAGAGCGGGCGCGAAGGCGGGATTGGCTTGCAGGCGCAGGCGGATGGGGCTGCCCAGCGGGGCGAAACGCGTGAGCCAGCCGGAACAGACGCCAAATCCCTGATTGTCCTCGTCCGCATGGCGTTCCTGGCGCACCAGCAACTGCAGTTCGCCATCGGAGGGCAGCGAAGCGAGCGAATAGCTGCGGGGCGCGTGGCGGGCATTGTCGGGGTGGCTACCTTCGCCCTCGCTGCCGTCCGCGTTGCATGGAATGATTTCGGCCAGCGCGCCCGCTTCCCAGATGGTGTCGGCCGGTCCCGTCAAGGTGATTTCATGCAATTCTCCACCCTGGCTGCCCGGATTGAGCAACACGCGGCGCGCCAGGCGCCACTTGGCATACGACGCTTCTTCCTGCACGCCGATGGCGTCGATGGCGCTGCCGCTGCAGCGGGCCAGCGCTGTGGACCAGTCGGCCAGGGCGGCAGGGTCGTGCTTGTCCACTTCGATCAGCGGGAATAATGGATGGGCGCCCAGCGCTTGCAATTGCTGCGCCAGCGCATGGCCAAAGCCGCAAAAGGCGCTGTAATGGCGGTCGCCCAGGGCCAGCATGCCGAACTCCAGGCCCGCCAGCGGCGTGCCGGCTGTTGTTTGCAGCAGGCGCGCAAAGCGGCGCGTGCCGTCCGGCGCCTCGCCTTCGCCAAAGGTGCTGGCAACGATCAGGGTCCGTTCGTACTGGCGCAATTGCGCGGGATCAAAACGGTCCAGCGACTGTACGTCGACGGCCACCCCCGCCTGCTGCAGGGCACGCGCGCTTTCAAGGGCCAGGCGCTCGGCCTGGCCCGACTGGCTGGCGTAGGCGACGAGCGTCGGCAAGCCGGTATTTTGCTTGTCCGTTGCGCCGGCGCCCAGCATGGCGCGCTGCGCCTGGACTGCCCGTTTTGCCTTGCGGCGGTCCAGGTACAGCATCCAGCCCGTGACGGCGAACAGGGGCAGGCCCAGGCTGGCCAAGGTAACGATGATGCGCCCCGGCAAGCCGAAATACGTGCCCATGTGCAGCGGATAAATGATGTTGACGAGGCGCGCACCGAGCCCCTGCTGGCTGTACGGCTCGTTTTCCGTCACCGTGCCGTCGGCCGGTGCAATGCTCATGCGGCTGCGCGCCCGTTCATGCGGCGCATCGCCGGCCAGCCACGTGAATTGCACGGCTTCGCCGGCGCGCGTGGGCAGGCGTACGCTGGCCAGGGTCCAGCCGGGGGCGTGCTGCTGGAAGCTGGTCCAGGCCTGGCCGATGTCGACGGCGGGCGCCTGCTCCTTGCCGCCGCCTTTTTTCGCGGGCGCCTGTGCCATCCTTGGCGGCTTGCCGGCCCAGGCGTCGATATTGTCGCGCACCACGTCGTAGCTCCAGTAAATGCCCGTCAGGGTCAGCGCCACGTAGACGACCAGGCACCAGGTGCCGGCCACGGCGTGCAGATTCCACAAAAAGGAGCGGCCTTTCAGGGCCGGGTCGAAGGTCAGCCACGTGCGCCAGTCCAGCGGACGGCGGGGCCAGCGCAGATACAGCCCCGACAATGCCAGACCCAGCAGACACAGGGCCAGTGCGCCCGCCACTTGCCGGCCCGGATCGCGGGGCAGCAGCAGCCAGCGGTGCAGCGATTCCGTCCACTCGAAAAATTCCGCACCCGTCAAAGCAGGCTGGGTCGCGCCCGTGTACGGATGCACGTAGATGGACTCGCCGCGCCGCTGGCCGTTCTTCGGTGCAAAGAACAGCCGTGGCGCCGCGCCCGCTTGCGCATACACGGTGACCGAGGCCACGCGCTGGCCATGTTCGGCAGCGGCAATGTTGCTCAGCTGGGCAGGGGTCAGCGGGGTGCGGGTTTCCACGGGCACATGGCGTACGCCGGGGTTCATGAGGTCCAGCAATTCATCCTTGAAAGCCAGGGTGGCGCCGCTCAGGCCAATGATCACCAGCACCGTACCGGCCGTGATGCCGATAAGCCAGTGCAATTGAAACCACACCTGCTTCCAGTTCCAGTGCCAGCGCCGTTGTTTTGGCGTAGCGGCAAGCTGGCGCACCGCGGACACGGCGTCGGTGCTGGCGCGCAACCGGGGGAGGGAGGAAGTGGTCATGGCGGCTTTCGATAGCGCCGCCATGCAGGTATCAGGCATGGCGGGGAAGAAGGAAGGCTGATATTTTAACGCAAACGAGAATCATTCGCAAATGATGGCAACCATGTGTTCATGGGGCGGGGGCCATCCACGTTTGCCTGATCGGGCACTATAGGCGCTACAATAGGGATACTGTTCACTAGTTCCCATTGCTGCCATGACCACTTCCACACCGAATCTCGTCGTCACCCCGTCCGCCCACCCCTTGTCCGACGCCGAGCGCGCCGCGCGCATGGTCAACCCCGCTTTTGGCCGCATCTTCACCGACCACATGGTGGTGATTCCTTACCGTGACGGCAAGTGGCAGCAAGGTGAACTGAAGGCTTACGGCCCCTTGATGCTGGACCCGTCCGCCTCGTCCCTGCATTACGGCCAGGCCATCTTCGAAGGCTACAAGGCGTTTGCCCAGCCGGACGGCAGCATCAAGACTTTCCGCCCGGAACAAAACGCCGAGCGCTTCAACCGCAGCGCCGCGCGCCTGGCCATGCCGGCCATTCCAGTCGAGCTGTTCCTGGAAGCGGGCGACGCGCTCATTTCGCAAGACCGCAACTGGGTGCCGAAGAACACGGGCGAGAGCCTGTACATGCGTCCGCTGATGATCGCCACCGATCCCTACCTGGGCGTGCGTCCGTCGGAAGAATACCTGTTCGTGCTGTTCGCCTCGCCAGCCGGCGCCTACTTCCCGAAAGGCGTGAAACCCGTCACCGTGTGGATCAGCGAAGACTTCGTGCGCGCCGCGCCGGGCGGCACCGGCGAAGCCAAGTGCGCAGGCAACTACGCGGCCAGCCTGATGGCCCAGTCGCAAGCGCAAGAAAAGGGCTGCGACCAGGTCGTGTGGCTGGACGCTGTGCACCGCGAATTCATCGAGGAAATGGGCGGCATGAACCTCTTCTTCGTCTACAAGGATGGCGAGAAGATCACCGTCGTCACGCCGGAACTGACGGGCACCTTGTTGCCAGGTATCACCCGCCGCAGCCTGCTGGAAATGGCGAAGGACCTCGGCTATGCGACGGAAGAGCGTAAATTGTCCGTCCAGCAATGGCGCGACGATATCGCCTCGGGCCGCATGACCGAAGTGTTCGCCTGCGGCACGGCCGCCGTCATCACGCCGGTGGGCGTGGCCAAGGCAAACGGTTTTGAAATGACGATCAACAACAATGAAAACGGCGCCGTCACCCTGGCCCTGCGCGAAGCGCTGCTGGGCTTGCAGCATGGCACGGCGGCCGATACGCATGGCTGGATGCACAAGGTTTGCTAGTAGATGTCACCTGACCAAACCTACTGCGCGTCGCGCTTTGCGGCCGGCGATGCTCACCGTACTAAAGTACGGTTGCGCTTCTCGGCCACAAATCACTGCCGCTCGCTACGGTTTTGTCAGGTGTCGTGACTGATGTTTTCGCTCTGACCGCGCCGGCACTGTGTTGCCGGCGTTTTTATATCTTGAAGGAACTACGATGAAAATTCGCTCTGTCTTGCCCGCGCTGGCCGCCGTTTTCCTCAGCCTGTCCGCTGGCGCCGTCCATGCGGCCGACGCCAGTTGCGCCATTCCGCGCAACGTCAGCTACGTCGATTACGACGTCAAGCCGTCGGACGAGAAAAACACGTGCTACAAGCAAAGCACGAATGTGCCTACCGATTACTTCATGCTGGCGCTGTCGTGGTCGCCGGGCTTTTGCGACAGCCAGCGCCGCCGTGGCGCCGTGTCGAAAAAGGCTGCCTTCCAATGCGCCGAGAGCAACCAGTTCGGCTGGATCGTGCATGGCCTGTGGGCGCAGTCGAACAATCCCGCCACTTGCGAAGACATTTCCGTGACGCCGCCGCGCAAGACGGACATGCACCCGCGCTATTGCAAGGGCAATTTGCCGAAACTGGCGCCGTCGGACATCCTGCCCTACATGTGCATGCAGCCGGGGGAAGCCTTGCTGCAGGGCGAATGGGAAAAGCATGGCGCTTGCGATTTCGATACGGCGAAGGAATATTTCGAGAAGGAACGCGAACTGTTCCAGGCCTTGAAGTTGCCGGACTCCACAATGCCAAAGAACGAGCTGTTCCAGTGGATGAAACAGCACAACCCGCAGCTGAAAGGCCGCTGGCTCGGCTATGAAAAACACTCGGGCGAGTTGCGCATCTGTTATTCGAAAGATTTCAAGGTCATCGACTGCCAGAAGTGATGGCGCTTGCCTGCCCGGCAGAGTCTGTCCATCCATGCTAGTGTATGGCCCGGACCAGCAAGATGAACAGGTAGTTTATGCAGCAGACTAGGCAGCGGCAAACGCAAGCCGTCATGGTGGGCGAGGACGGCTTGCCGCCGGGCGCCCGTTTATGGGCGATGCTGGCGCTGGCCATCGGCGTGGGCATGGCCTCGCTCGATACGGCCATTGCCAACACGGCCTTGCCGGCCATCGCCAGCGAGCTGCACACGACGCCGGCCGCCTCCGTCTGGATCGTGAATGTCTATCAACTGGCCATGGTGGCGACCTTGCTGCCGTTCTCGGCCCTCGGCGAAATCGCCGGCTACCGGCGGGTGTTTATCTCCGGCATGTTCCTGTTTACCTTGGCCTCGCTCGCCTGCGCGCTGGCCTGGTCCTTGCCCTCGCTGGTGGTGGCGCGGCTGTTCCAGGGTGTCGGCGCCAGCGCCATGATGAGCGTCAACACGGCGCTGCTGCGCGCCCTGTATCCGAAACACTTGCTGGGCCGCGCGTTTGGCAACAATGCGCTGGTGGTGGCCGTCGCGTTCGCCATCGGCCCCACGGCCGCCTCGCTGATCCTGGCGACGGCGTCGTGGCCGTGGCTGTTCGCCATCAACGTGCCGCTGGGCGTGGCCGGCTTTTTCCTGGCCAGCCGCATGCTGCCGGCGACAAAACTGTCCGGTCACACCCTCGACGCGCGCACGGCGCTGTACAACGTGGGCGCTTTTGGCTTGCTGATCTTATTGTTTGGCGATGCGGCCCATCACGCGGCCCTGTCGACCTTGCTGCCGGAACTGGTGGCCGTGGCGGTCTTCTTTGTCTTGCTGCTGCGCCGCCAGGCCGGGCATGCTGCGCCCATGCTGCCGATCGACCTGTTTCGCCGTCCATTATTCCTGCTGTCGTCGCTGACGGCCATCTGCACGTTCGCCGCGCAGGGGCTGGCGTTTGTGTCTCTGCCATTCTATTTCGAAGTGACACTGGGCCGTTCGCCCGTCGAGACGGGGTTTTTGATGACGCCATGGGCCGTGCTGGTGGCCGTGATGGCGCCCGTGGCCGGACGCCTGAGCGACCGTTATTCGCCGGGCGTGCTGGGCGGCATCGGCCTGGCGGCGCTGGCCGGCGGCTTGCTGACCCTCGTGTGGATACCGGCGCACCCAAGCGTCTTTGACATCGGCTGGCGCATGGCCTTGTGCGGCATCGGTTTTGGTTTTTTCCAGGCCCCCAATCTGAAAGCCATCATGGGCAGCGCGCCGCCCGAGCGGGCCGGCGGCGCCAGCGGCGTGGTGGCCACGTCGCGCCTGATCGGGCAAGCCACGGGCGCGGCGCTCGTCGCGTATTGCTTCACCGTTTCCGCCAGCCGGGGCACGACGTATGCGCTGTGCCTGGCGGCAGGGTTCGCCGCCGTGGCCAGCATCGCCAGCTTCTCGCGCCTGGTGGTGGCGCAGCCGGCGTGGCTTGCCGGCAAGCGCGACTGAGCGATCACCGCCGTCAGACGTCGATGGCCTTGTCCGACTGCATACGCTTGCGCAGTTCGAACTTCTGGATCTTGCCCGTCGACGTGCGGGGCAAGGGGCCGAAATAAATGGCTTTCGGCACCTTGAATCCGGCCAGGTTGTTCTTGCAAAACGCCATCAATTCCGCTTCCGTCACCGTGCCGCCTTCGCGCAGTTCGACAAAGGCGCACGGGGTCTCGCCCCATTTTTCGTCCGGCTGGGCGATGACGGCGGCGGCCAGCACTTGCGGATGGTGGTACAGCGCATCTTCCACTTCCACACTGGAAATGTTCTCGCCGCCGGAAATGATGATGTCCTTGCTGCGGTCCTTCAGCTTGATATAGCCGTCCGGATACATGACGCCGAGGTCGCCCGTGTGGAACCAGCCGCCGGCGAACGCCTCCTGCGTCGCCTTTTCATTCTTCAGATAACCCTTCATGCAGATGTTGCCACGGAACATGATCTCACCGATCTGTTCGCCATCAGCCGCCACAGGCTGCATGGTGTCCGGGTCGAGCACGGCGACGGCGCTTTGCAGGTGGTAGCGCACGCCCTGGCGCGATTTCAACACGGCCCGCTCTTCCTGGCTCAAGGCCGCCCACTCGTCCTGTTCGGCGCAGATGGCGGCCGGGCCATACACTTCCGTCAAGCCATACGAGTGGATCAAGTCAAAGCCCATGGCTTCGATCTTCGCCACCATGGCCGCAGGCGGCGGCGCGCCAGCCACCATGCCGCGCACGGTCCAGTCGATGCCGTCGCGCCAGTTGGCGGGCGCGTTGGCCAGGGCCGCGTGCACGATGGGCGCGGCGCAATAGTGGGTGATGCGCAATTCGCGCATCAGGTCGAACACGAGTTTCGGTTCGAACTTGCGCAGGCACACGTTGACGCCGGCGCGCGCGGCGACGGTCCACGGGAAGCACCAGCCGTTGCAGTGGAACATCGGCAAGGTCCATAGGTAGACGGCGTGCTTGGGCATGTCCCATTCCAGGATGTTCGACAAGGCGTTCAGGGCCGCGCCGCGGTGGTGGTAGACCACGCCTTTCGGGTCGCCCGTGGTGCCGGACGTGTAGTTCAGGGCGATGGCGTCCCATTCGTCTGCAGGCGGCTGCCAGTCGTAGTCGGGGTCGCCGCTGGCCAGCAAGCTTTCATAATCGAGGTCGGAAAAAGCGTCCACTTCCGGTCCCAGCACGTCATTGACCTGGATCACGCGCAAGCCGGGAATCTGCGCCGCCATCTGGCGCGCCAGCTCGGCAAATTCCGTGTCGGCCAGCAAGATTTTCGCCTGGCCATGGCGCAGCATGAACGTCAGCGATGCCAGGTCGAGGCGGATATTCAAGGCGTTGAGGACGGCGCCGGCCATGGGAACGCCAAAGCTTGCTTCCACCATGGCGGGCGTGTTCGGCAGCATCACGGCCACCGTATCGCCCGTGCCCACGCCCAGCTTGATGAGACCGGAGGCGAGGCGGCGCGTGCGCGCATACGTTTCTTGCCACGTCTGCCGCACCGTGCCATGTGCAATTGCCAGGCGATTGCCATATACTGCGGCTGCCCTGGCGATATAGTCGAGCGGGGTGAGGGCGGCGTAGTTGGCGCTGTTTTTGCCGAGGCCGGTGTTGAAATCAGCTGTCATGCTTGTCTCCTGGTAAAAGAATCTTGTAGCTCCCTGTTTCGGGATTGATACCGGTTAGCATAGCACCGGTGCTGGAAAATCACTGTCATCTTAGTGACAGGTCTGAAGGATGGAATGGATAGCAACGATAGTGTAGAACGTGCCGTGCCCGAACTCGACAGCCACGACTGGTTCGCGGCCCTCGATCCCCGGCATCAATCCCTGTTGCGTGCCGGCAGCGTACTGCGGCATGTCGAGGCGGGCGCCTTCATCACGCGGCGCGGCGAACCGTCGGTGCACTGGATCGGCGTGCACACGGGCTTGATCAAGCTGGCTGTCTACAACGCCGATGGGCGCGGCGCCACGTTTTCCGGCGTGCCGGCCGGCGGCTGGTGCGGCGAGGGCAGCGTGCTCAAGCGCGAACTGCGCCGCTACGACGTGGTGGCCGTGCGCGCATCGAGCATCCTCCTCGTGCCGGTGGACCTGTTTCATCTGCTGCTGGCCGAGAGCCTCTCCTTTAACGCCTTCGTCATCCGCCAGCTGAACGAACGCATGGGCCAGTTCATCGCCACCATCCAGAACCAGCGCTTGCTGGCTGTCGACGCGCAAGTGGCGCAAGCCATCGCGCAGCTGTTCCACCCCATGTTATATCCGCGCACCTCCAGCGTGCTTGAGCTGTCGCAGGAAGAAATCGGCTTGCTGACCGGCATTTCGCGCCAGCGCGTGAACCAGGCGCTGGGCCATCTGGCCGAACTAAAGCTCATCAGCATTGCCTACCAATCGATCCGCGTCGTCGACCTCGACGGCTTGCGCCGTTATGGCGTAGCGTCGCTGTGATGACAGACTGCTTGCGCGATGTATGGCATGCTTGCGGCTCGTTCACCATATTGACCTGACGCATGGCCCTCGTTTCCGATCATCCCTTGCACCTGCTGGGCTTGCGCTTTCCGCTCCGGCTGCGCGTCACCGTGCGCCAGGGTTTTGTGACCTTGCATAATGAAATCGCCACCAAGAAACTGGCCAGCGGCGACAGTTTCGTCGTGCCCGCCTTTTTGCGCTTTGCCTGCGACGTGATGCCGGGGCGGGGCAAGCCGGCCGTGTTCACCCTGGCGCTGGAAGACGATGAGTCCGATGGCGGCCACGGCGGCGGCAAGCGCTGGAGCCAGGCGCTGGCGCAGCATATCTTCGATACGCCGCAAGGCAAATGGACGGCGGCGCGCCTGGCCACCCTGTGGCAAGTGACGCCGCACAAAGCCCGGGCGCGATTGTTTTCCGAGGGCGAGGCATTGCTCAGTCTGGTGCGCGAACAGCGTCTGGCGCACGCGCTGCATACGGCGGCGCAAGCGGATGCCGATGACGAACAAGGCGAGCGCGACCTGGCGCAAGTGGCGGCCGGCTCCGGCTTTGCCTCGATCCCCGCGTTTTGCGACGCTTGCGTGGACGTGGCCGGCGTGCGCCCCAGCCTGTTCCTGCGCGGCCAGGCGCCCGGATAGCCAGACTCCGTTATAATCGGGCCATGGGATACTTATTGAAGCGCAAACAGTGGCACATGTGGTTCGCCTGCCTGGCGATACTGCTCAATGCGCTGTCGCCGTCCCTGTCGTATGCGTTTGCTTCGCACCACGCGAACGCGAACAATGCCGCCGTCGACATCTGCTCGGCCAGCGGCGCCGTCTACACGCAGGCGGACCTGGCGCCAGCCGCCACATCCACCACCGGTTCCGTGCTGCACCACATCGAGCATTGCCCGTTTTGCATGAGCCATGCGGGCAGCGTGGGCTTGCCGCCTTCGCCAGCATCGACGCTGGCCGTCATCACGGGCCACGACCTGTATCCGCCCTTGTTTTACCAGGCGCCGCAGGCGCCGTTCGCGTGGCTGGCCGCCAGCCCGCGCGGTCCGCCTTTGGCTGCCTGAACGCCCAGTCACGCCTTCCACGTCTTAACTGTATCCACTACGCCCATCGGGCCGGAATTATCATGAAACGTCGTCTTTTCCTTCTCGCCGGCACGGCGGGATTGCTTACGCTTGCCGCTTGCGAACCAGCGCCGAAACCCCATTACAACGGCCTCGACTTGACGGGGGGCGATTACAAGCCCGACTTCAAATTGAGCGGCCCCGACGGCAAGGTGTACACCCTGGCCGACTTCAAGGGCAAGTATGTGATGGTCTTCTTTGGCTTCACGCAATGTCCGGACGTGTGCCCGACAGCCCTGTCGCGCGCGGTGGAAATCCGCCAGAAGCTGGGGCCGGATGCCGATAAACTGCAAGTGATCTTCATCAGTATCGACCCCGAGCGCGATACGCCAGAGTTGTTGGGCGAGTACATGCGCGCCTTCGACCCCAGCTTCCTCGGCTTGCGCACGGACCCGAAGAACACGGCGCAGACGGCCTTCAACTACAAGGTCTTCTACCGCCGCGTGCCCAGCGGCAGTTCCTACACGATGGACCACACGGCCATCAGCTATGTGCTCGATACCGAGGGCCGCATGCGCCTGGGCTTGAAGCACCAGTTGACGGGCGACGAGTGCGTGCAGGACATCAAGACCCTGATGAAATCGAAATACACCTTATAACCACACCGAGGAAATAATCATGACCCATCTGAAAACCCTGCTGGCCACGGCCCTGGCCGTGCTGTCCTTCTCCGCCGCTGCCCAGACTTCCGTGCAGATCACCGACCCGTGGGTGCGCGCCACCGTTCCGCAGCAAAAAGCCACGGGCGCCTTCATGCAGATCACGGCGCCGAAAGCCATGCGTTTGCTGGAAGTGCGCTCGCCCGTGGCCGGCGTGGCGGAAATCCATGAAATGAGCATGGCGGACAATATGATGCGCATGCGCCAGGTCAAGGAAATCGCCTTGCCAGCCGGTAAAGCCGTCGAGCTGAAGCCGGGCGGCTACCACGTGATGCTGCTGGACCTGAAAGGACAAGTGAAGGCGGGCGACAAGATCCCGCTGACCCTGGTCGTTGAAGGCGAGGACAAGCGCCGCGAAACCATCGAAGTCAATGCCGTGGCGCGTCCGCTGGGCGCCACCACGTCCCCGATGCCTGCCATGAAGCACTGATCTCCGTCCTTCTTGCCAGAAGCCCGGTGCGCCGGGCTTTTTTGCGTCCGCCAGAAAATTAAACAGGTGTTTGATATAATTTGAAAAAATATCAAACAACTGTTTAAATGATGGGAATGGCATGACGCAAGACAAGGAAAACGAGAAAGAAAACGAACCGGCGCGCGCTCGCATCCTGCAGGCGGCTGTCCAGCTGTTCGCCGACGATGGCTACAAGCTCGCGTCCGTGCGCAGGATATGCGATGCGGCCCACGTCAATGTGGCGATGGTCAATTATTATTTTCATGGCAAGGAAGAGCTGTACCTGGCCGCCTTCGACCATGCGCGCGACCTGGCGCGCGCCTCGGCTGCCGACGTGGCCGCCGCCAGCGCGCAGGCGCAGATGCCGCCGTTGGAACAGTTGCGCCTGGCCATAGAAGCGCTCGTCTCCGACATGCTGCGCTCGGGGCCGGCGTCCTTGTTCAGCCGCCTGGTGGCACGCGAACTGATCGAGCCGACGGCCGCCATCCACAAGTTGGCCGAGCGTAATGTGCGCCCGCAGCATGCGCTGTTCACTCGCTTGATCCGAGGCGTGGTGGGGCCGGCCTTGCCGGACGATGTGGTGCAGAAATGCGTGTTCAGCGTGATTGGCCAGGTGGTGTTTTATGCCCGTTCGCGCATCGTGCATGAACTGGTGGTGCCCGAGATTACCTATGACGAGGCGGGCATCGCCGATATCGCCCGGCATATTGCCGCCTTCTCGCTGGCGGCCCTCGACGGCTTGCGCCGCCAATATGCTGCGCAGGCGGTCGCATGAAGACGAGAAACCTGACCCTCGTGCTGGCCGGGCTGGCCATGCTGGGTCCGTTCGCCACGGATACCTTCTTGCCATCGTTTCCCGCAATCGGCACGCATTTCGACGTCAGCAGCGTGCTGGTGCAGCAGACCCTGAGCGTCTATCTGGCCGCCTATGCCTTCATGACCTTGTTTTACGGCACCTTGTCCGACTCGTTTGGCCGCCGTCCCGTGATTCTCGCTTCGCTGCTGATCTTTGCCGTCGGCTCCATCGGCGCCGCGTTCGCGCCCAGCTTTGGCTGGCTGCTGTTTTTCCGCGGCATGCAGGGTGCTTCGGCAGGGGCTGGCAGGGTGATCGGGCAAGCCATCGTGCGCGACAGCTTGTCGGGCGCGGCCGCGCAAAAGATGCTGGCCAATATCATGATGGTGTTTGGCATCGCGCCGGCCATCGCGCCCATCATCGGCGGCTGGCTGCACGTGGCCTACGGCTGGCAATCGACGTTCGTGTTCACCTTTTCCGTCACGGTGCTGTTGTTGCTGGCTTGCCTGAAAGGCTTGCCGGAAAGTTTGGCCGTCGGGCAACGTCAACCCTTCCACCCCGGCAACATCGCGCGCAATTACTGGCTGGCCTTGCGCCACCGGGCGTTCCTGCTGCGTTCGCTGGCCGTGGCCTTTGCCTTTGGCGGCTTCGCCCTGTACATCGCGTCCGCCCCGCATTTCATTCTGGAATTGCTGCGCCTGCCGGAAACGGCGTTCGGCTGGATGTTCATCCCCATGGTGGCCGGTCTGGTTTTGGGTTCGGCCCTGTCGGGCAAGCTGGCCCATGCGGTGAAAAGCACCGTGCTGGTGCGCTGGGGCTTGCTGGCCATGGCGACCACGGGGGCGCTCAATATTGCTTACAACCACTGGTTCGCGGCCAGCATCCCGTTCGCCGTCGTGCCCGTGATGCTGTACACGTTCGGCATGTCGCTGGCCTTGCCGGGCATGACCATGTCGACGCTCGATATATTCCCGCAGATGCGGGGCCTGGCCGCTTCCCTGCAAAACTTCGTGCAAATGCTGGTGTTTGCGCTGGTGTCCGGTTTTGTTGCACCGTTGTTGTTCGACAGTGCGTTCAAGCTGGCGCTGGGACAGGCTTCGGCCGTGGCGCTGGCCGCGTTTTTCTGGTGGCTGGGCACGCGCCAGAGCGCGGCGCAGCGTGCGACGGGGGTTGCCAAAACGGCATGAGCAGGGTTTGAAAAGGTAGGCATGCTTCCTGCTTTGTTACACTGTGACAATCAGACCCATGTTGCGGACGCTACACCACGTGCGCGGGTCTAAGCAGTTTTGCAACTTTACCTTTGGCTATCATGCATTTGATTAACTCCAGTTTGAACCACGCCTTGCGCGTGCCGCTGGCTGCGGAAATCCACTCGCGGCCGTTTTTGCAGCTCGATGCCCCCGAGCTGATCACCCATCTGGCCGTGTATAAAGATGACAGCGCGGCGCCGGGGGCCTCGAATATGGTGGCCCAGCACGCCACCTTGGCGGCCCTGTGCACGCATTTCGGCGTCACGCCGCCCGCTGCCGAAGCCAAGTACTTCTATTACGACTTTGGCCGCTTCCGCCTGAAATGGGAATGCCACACGGAATTTGCCACGTTTACCTTTGCCGAACATCCGGGGCAAGCCTTGCCCCTGGAACAGGCGTTCGAGCGCATGCCTTTGGCCCAGTTGCCGCAGCAATGGCTGGTGGGTTTGAAGGGCAAGCTGATGGTGGCCGCGCACGTGGTGCTCGAGCAGGCGACAGAACCGGCGGAGATCTTCATGCAGGGATTGTCGCGCGTGTTCGAGGGCAATACCCTGGCCGGCAGCAAGGTGTTGCAGGGCGGCGAATTGTGGACGGATTTCACGATCCAGTCGGACGGCTTCAGCCGTTTCGTCATCCGCGATGCGGGCATGCGCTCGCAGCAGTCGGGCCGCCTGGTGCAGCGGGTGCTGGAAATCGAAACCTACCGCATGATGGCATTATTAGGCTTGCCCTATGCCATGCAGGCGGCGCCATCGTTGAATGCCATCGAGAACGAACTGGCGACCCTGGCCGCCGCCATGGTCGACACGGATGACGCACCTGGCTTGGCCAAGGCCGACGAGGGCGTTGCCGAGCAAGCCTTGCTCGACCGCATCACGCGCCTGGCCGCCCGCATTGAAAAGCTGTCACTCGACAATAGCTACCGTTTTTCCGCCTCGAAAGCCTACATGGGTCTGGTCAAGGCGCGCATCGACGAGTTGCGCGAAGTGCGCATCGAAGGCATCCCGACGGTCGAGGAATTCATGGATCGCCGTTTGACGCCGGCCATGAACACGTGCGAAGCGATGGCCAGCCGCCAGGAAGCGATGGCGCAGCGCATTGCAAACACGAATGACTTGCTGCGCACGCGCGTGGGCATCGTGCAGGAATTGCAGAACCGCCAAATCCTGCAATCGATGAACGCCCGCGCGGCGCAGCAGCTGCGCTTGCAGCAAGCGGTGGAAGGCCTGTCTGTCGCGGCCATTTCCTATTACGTGATCGGCCTGTTCAGCTACACGGGCAAGGCGGCCAAGGTGATGGGACTGCCCGTGAATCCGGAAATCCTCGTCGGCGCCCTCGTGCCGTTCGTGGCGGCCGCCGTCTGGCTGGGCTTGCGGCGAATGCATCACAAGCTGCACGTGGACTGAGTCGAACGACAGGGGCGCTGAAAATTTGCTATGTTTCAACATTCGACCGTCAGGTGTTCTGAAAAGGATGTAGCGTGCTAGCGAATGTTGGAGATGTTTACAGTGTGTTTTCGCCCGAGCTGCAGCAGTACGTGGCTTGCCAGGTTACCCATATCAAGGATACGTCCTCGTCCAGGCCGGTAGCTGCCGTGCTGGAGCTGGACTGGACCGGCGACGCCTTGCCCGATGCGGCGGCCGTGCAAGCCATGCGGCCGCTGCTGTGCGATTATTTCTTCTGGAATAATCGCCACGACCACTGCTATGCCACGGCAAACGTGCCGCCTGGCCATACTCTCGTTGGCAATATCGCGCCGCTGGTGGATGCGGAAGTCAACAGCTACCGCAGCGGCTGGAACGTGGGCGACAGCGTGCTGCGCCAGCGCAACTGGGAGCGCATCGATCCGCTGCGGCGCCAGCGGTTCAAGTCCGCGTCGGACGAGCGTGAAGTGACGCTCGGCGGCCAGGTCTTCCGGCAGGACGCGACGAAAATCAATGACAGCGTCTTGCAGGCGCTGGGCGACGTGTCCGAGCTGTCCGAGCTGCCTTGCCTGATGTCCATCGAGACCAGCAATGGCACGCAGGCCTTGATGGAGTTTATACAGGGCAATCCCTTCATCAATGAGCTGCACTGGCAATCATCGACGGTGCAGGCGCTCGATTTCAGCGGCAGCGGCTTGAGCCGTTTGATCCTGCAGCCCGATGGCGTCACCAGCCTGGTTTTGAACGAAGGCTTGAGCCTGCTCGCGCTGCGCGGTGTGCCATCGCCGGCGCTGCGCGTCGCCGATGGCGCCGATGGCCGCCATCTGACACTGCAGTGCACGCACACGCTGCCGCCGTTCCACGGCCTGGAGCAACTGGGCGGCCTGTCGCTGGTCAGCATGAAAGACGTTGACCTGGCGCAAGTGGCGCAGCGCTTTCCCCATCTGACGGCCTTGCGCATCTGGGGCAAGCCGGGGCTGGCGTCGCACATGGCCAGCCTGGCGCAGCTGACCGCGCTGCGGATGTTTACCGCCTATGACCTGTTCGGTTACACGGCGGAAGAGTTTCCATCTGCCACGCAATTGCCGCAGTTGTCGGCCTTGTGGCTGACCAGCTTGCCCGCCGATGTGGCCAAGGCCATCAAGGTCGGCTACAAGAGGGCGGCGGCGCTGGGACTGGACTTGTCGGTGACCAAGGCGCGCAAGCCGGAATGGCTGGCTGACAACTTGCTCAACCCGTTCCGCGACTGGGATGGCCGCGAACATATTTCCCCCCGCGTATGCAAAAAAGGCGGCGCTGGCCTACAAGAACATGCTGGCCGTGACGCGCGGTATCGACGCCGCCATGGACGCGACGGCGGTGGCCGCCGCACTGGAGGCGATGGTCGCCGCCTATGTCGAGGCATTCAACAAGATCGAGCGGCGCGCCAGCATCATCGAGACGGTCGAACGCGAGGAAATCTACACGGTACTGGCGGAACTGCTGGCGCAGCTAAGTGGGCAACTGAGCGGGCAACTGAGCGGGCAGGGCGCTGCGCTCGTCGATGAGGCGGCATTGCTGGACTTGTTCGACCGCTTGCGCGAATTTTAGTCTCGCACGGCAATCTAGAAAAAAAGTTCTAGACATCGAGTTCTAGACTGGGTATTCTAGCGGCATGTTAAAAAATACCTCCACTCCCCATCCCACGGCCGCCGAACTGGACCTGCTGCGCATCCTGTGGCAGCGCGGTCCGTCCGACGCCCGCGCCGTGTATGACGCCCTGGCCGCCGAGCGTGCCGACGCCAGTTACGCCACCGTGCTGCGCCAGTTGCAGTTGATGCATGGCAAGGGCTTGCTGAGCCGCGATGAAAGCCAGCGTCCCCAGCTGTATGCGGCCGTCGAAGCGCAGGAAAAGCTGCAAACGAGTTTGCTCAAGGACTTGATCGGCAAGGTGTTTTCCGGTTCCGGCAAGGCGCTCGTGCTGACGGCGCTGCGCGAGCACGTGAGCGACGCGGAACGCCTGGAAATTGAAAAAATCCTGCGCAGCAAGGATGGCGGCGCGCCATGAGTCTGGACATGGGCTTGGGCATTGAGTTGGGCAAGCTTGTTCCTGCGCTGGGCTGGGTCCTGCTGTATTTTGTCTGGCAGGGCGTGATCGTCGGCGCCGTGTCCGCTGTCCTGCTCTGGCTGCTGCGCCACGCCAGCGCGCGCTGGCGCTATGCCGTCTGCGCGCTGGCGCTGCTGCTGTGCCTGTGTATTCCCTCGCTCCACCTGTTGTCTCTGCTGTCGGGCACATCACTGGCCCAGTTGCCCGTGGCCGCGCCGCCTGCCTGGCGCGCCGCGCTGCAAGCGTGGATGCCGGCCCTGGTGCTGGCCTGGAGCGCGGGCGTTGGCTTGATGAGCTTGCGGCTGTGCCTGGGCCTGGCCTGGGTCGGCAAGCTGCGCCGCCAGGCCGTGGCTGCCCCGGCAGTCTGGCAGGCGCGCCTCGATGCGCTGGCGCTGCGCATGGGCCTGCAGCGGCGGCCGCCGCTGAAGCTGCATGCGGGCCTGGACAGCCCCGTCACCGTGGGTTTCTGGCGTCCCGTCATCCTGCTGCCGGCGGCCTTGCTGAGCGGCATGCCCGTCGCCTTGCTCGAAGCGCTGCTGGCGCATGAGCTGGCGCACGTGCGGCGCTGGGATTACCTGGTCAATCTGTTGCAAAGCGTGGCCGAGGCGCTGCTGTTCTTTCACCCTGTCGTGTGGTGGTTGTCGGCGCGCATGCGGGCCGAGCGCGAACAGGTGGCTGATACTCTGGCCGCGCAAGCGCTGCAAGACCCGCAGCAACTGGCCACGGCGCTGCATGCCTTGTCCCTGCAGACGGCCGCGCCGCAGCACTCCGGTTTGCTGATATCGGCCCGGGGTGGGGCGTTGCTCACGCGTATCGAACGCTTGATGGCGCCCGGTCTGGATGCCGGCAGCTGGAAGCTGGCCGTGCCCGCCTTGCTGCTGGCCTGCGCCACCTTGTTGCTGCAGACGCAGGGCAAGCCAGAAGTCAGCGGCTCGACCTTGGCCGAGGCTGCCGCCGGCATGCTGGACTTGCCCGTCAGCGCCAAACACATGCTGGTGTTCGATGACGCCAGCGGCAAGGTGCTGATGGCGAAAGACGCGGACGCCGTTGTGCCCATCGCTTCGATCACGAAGCTGATGACGGCCATGGTGGTGCTTGACGCGGGACAGGATCATGATGAGCAGGTACGCATCGTGCGCGCTGATGGTGGTGCGTCCTTGCAACGCCGCAGCCTGCTGGCCGATGGCGTGGCCGTGTCGCGCGGCGCGCTGTTGCAACTGGCGCTGCTGCCGTCCGAAAACCGCGCCGCCGCCGCGCTGGCGCGCACTTATCCGGGCGGCAGTGCGGCTTTTAATGACGCCTTGCAGGCGAAGATCCGCCACCTGGGCTTGCGCCGCACCACCTTGCTGGACCCCGTCGGCAGTTCGCCCGCGAATACGTCCACGGCCAGCGAGGTGGCCAAGATCGTCGCGGCCGCCGCACGCTATCCGGACATCGCGCGCATCACCAGCCACCCGCAAGCGAGCGTGGCCGTCAATGGCAAGGTCCGCACCTTGCACAACACCAATCCATTGGTGGGCGGCAAGGGCTGGGACATCGTGTTGTCGAAGACGGGCAGCAGCCACGAGGCGGGCAGTTGCCTGACGATGCGCATGCGTAGCGGCGGCAAGCACGTCACCGTGGTGCTGCTGGACGCCGACGGTGCGCAGCGGCGCTCGCTCGACGCCGGACACATCCGCGACACCCTGGCCGACAGGACCGGCCGCATGTATTGATACCCCCCCGGGCGCGCCAGTGCGGGCGCCCTTCTTTTTACACTCTGGAGATGAAGATGACACTATTGGCGAAGTTGATGCTGGCTACGGTTGCGACCATGACGGCTGGCACGGTGCAGGCGAGGATCCCCGCACCGGTGCAGGATAGACCGGTTAATTGCGACAATTGCAAGGAATGGAACGCGCCCGTCAAGCCGTTCAATGTCTTTGGCAATACCTGGTATGTGGGCACGGCCGGCCTGTCCGCCGTGTTGGTGACGAGCCCGCAGGGCCATATCCTGCTCGACGGCGCGCTGCCGCAATCGGCGCCCCTGATCATCGAAAACATCAAGGCGCTGGGCTTCCGTATCGAGGACGTGAAATACATCCTCAATTCGCACGCCCATTGGGACCATGCGGGCGGCATCGCCGCGCTGCAGCGGGCCAGCGGCGCCACCGTGATGGCCAGCGCAGCGGCCGCCCCGGTGCTGCAAAGCGGTACCAACGGCAAGGACGATCCGCAATACCAGGCCGATCCCGTCGTGCATGTCGCCAAGGTAAGCAAGGTCAGCCTGGTAGGCGAGGGCGATACCGTCAAGGTAGGACCGTTGACCTTGACGGCCCACATGACGCCGGGCCACACCCCCGGCGGCACGACGTGGACGTGGACGTCCTGCGAAGGCCAGCGCTGCCTGGACGTCGTGTATGCGGATAGCCTGAACCCGTATTCGAGCGGCGATTTCACGTACACGGGCAAAGGCGGCAAGCCCGATATTTCGGCCTCGTTCGAAGCGAGCATCGCCAAGGTGGCTGCCTTGCCATGCGATATCATCATCCCCGTGCATCCGGGCACGACGGATGTGCTGGGCAAGGCCGCCAAGCGTAACGGTAAAGATAATCCCCTGATCGACGCCAACGCCTGCCGCGCCTATGCGGCCGAAGCGGGCGGCTTGCTGGCCAAGAAGCTGGCGAAAGAGCGGGGCCTGGCGTTACCAGCCGAAGCCAAAGGCGCCGCGCACGCGCATTAAGCTTTTTACTCTGCCGCCTGCCGCTGTTTGTGCAGGCGTTTCAGGAATACCGTCATTTCCTTGACGGCTTGCAGGTCGCCTTGCTGCTGGGCCACGGTCACGCCGGTGGTCCACGCAGCCTGCGCTTCGTCCAGCCGGCCCAACTGATGCAAGGCCTTGCCCAGCAGTTTCCAGGCGGCGGAATAGCCGGGCTGCTGCACGGTGGCTTGCGCCAGGTGCAGGGCCGCTTGCTCGGCATCATGGTCTTTCAGGCAGGCATCTCCCAGGCCAAAGCGCAGCAGCGCGTTGTCGCGCCCCTGCGCCAGCAGTTTTTCCAGATTTTCACGCATCAAGAGTCCCGTTAATATACAAGTTTATTCTTGTATATTAACGCTTCAGCGTGCGGGAAACAAGCGGCGTTCAATCCTCCACCTCCACCACCAGCTTGCCGCGCGCGCTGCCGTCCATCTGCGCCGCATGCGCATCGTGCGCCGTGCGCAGGGTAAAGCGGCGTGGATCGAGCCGCACCTTCAGCTTGCCCGCCTCAATTAACTTGTTGGCTTCGCGCAGAATCGCGCCATGGCGCGCGTGGCCTTGGCCGCTCAACAGGGGCAGCAGGGTGAACACGCCCGAGTATGTCGCCGCGCGCGCCGTCAGCGGGCTCAGGGCGAACGTGCCCCAGCCGAGGCAACTGACGACGTGGCCGCCATACATGCGTGCCGCCTTGAAACTGGCGTCCAGGGTGGCGCCGCCCACCGTGTCGTAGACGATGTCAAAGCCGGCGCCGCCCGTATGCTCGGCCACGTAGTCGTCCACCGTGCTGCTGCGGTAATCGATGAAATGGGCACCCAGCGCCTCGATGGCGTCGCGGCTGGCCGCGCTGCCCGTGGCATACACTTTGGCGCCAAGGGCGAGGGCTTGCATGGGGTTCTCCTGTGGTTGATGCCCCAGTCTAGGCGAGGCCGGCGCAAAGAAAAATGGGGCGTGACTCCATACACTATTTCGATATCGTGGATAATCAAAGTCAAACAGGAGGAAATGCATGGACAGGCTGGAAGCGATGCAGGTGTTTTGCGCCGTGATCGAGGCGGGCGGTTTCAGCAAGGCGGCGCAGCGCCTGGGCATTTCTACCTCGTCCGTGACCAACCAGGTGGCGGCGCTGGAAAAACACTTTGGCGTGCGCCTCTTGCAGCGCACCACGCGCAGCATGTCGCTGACGGCCGAAGGCCGGCAGTGCCATGCGCAGGCGCGCCAGATGCTGGCCGATATGGCCGCGCTGGAGTCCAGTCTGGAACAGGCGGCCGGGAAACCATCGGGCAGCTTGCGAGTGGATATGCCCAGCAGCATCAGCCGCAACCTGGTGGCGCCCGCCTTACCCCGTTTTACGGCCGCCTGTCCCGACATTTCCCTGCGCCTGACGGTCAGCGACCGCCTGGTCGACATGGTGGAAGAGGGCATCGACGTGATGCTGCGCATCGGCGAGCCGCAGGATTCATCGCTGGTGGCGCGCAGCCTGCTGAAGATGGATTACCTGTGCTGCGCCTCGCCCGCCTTTGTGGCCCGGCATGGCCTGCCGCGCACGCCGCAGGAGCTGGACCAGTTTGCCTGTCTGCATTTCCTGTACCCGAAATCGCGCCAGGTGCGGCCGTGGCTGTTCCAGGCCAAGGAGGGAGAGGCGGGCGCTGCCGCGTATGCGCACACGCCGCCGGCTGCCTTGTCCTTCGACCATATCGAATCGATGATCGCCGCCGCCCAGGCCGGCTGCGGTATCGTGCAGGCGCTGTCCGTTTCCGTGCTGCAGCCGCTGCGTGAAGGCAGCCTCGTGCCCGTGCTGCAACCGTTCCGCACGCGCGGGCCGGACCTGTGGGCGCTGTTCCACCCGCGCCAGCTGCGCGCGGCCAAGGTGCAGGTGTTCGTGGAGTTTTTGACGCAGATTGTTGATGAAGGCTTTAATGAGAATTGATTATCAATTATAATGCAAGCCTATTGCATTGAATTGCCCATAGTCAGGAATCCCCATGTCCGTGTTTTTACGCCGCCCCGTGGCGCTCTTGCTGGCCGCCGCCAGCCCCTGGTCACTGGCAGTCGATGGTGCGCAGACCGATGATGTCGTCACCGTCAAGGCCGAGCGCCAGCACTACCGCAGCCTGTCCGCCACGGGCGCCACCAAGACGGACGCCTTGCTGATGGACTTGCCGCAAAGCGTGCGCGTGCTGACGGGCGACCTGCTGCGCGACGCGGGCGTGACGACCCTGGCTGGCGCCCTGGACCTGGCCAGCGGCATTGCAAAACAAAGCCCGCTGGGCGGCCTGTGGGATAGCTACGCCATGCGCGGCTTTACGGGCGACCCGAATTTCGGTTCCGACTACATGGTCAACGGTTTCAGTTCCAGCCGCGGCTACAACGGCATGCGCGACGGCGGCAATACGCAGGCCGTCGAAGTGCTGAAAGGCCCCGCATCGGCACTGTACGGCCGGGGCGAACCGGGCGGTACGGTGAATATCACGACGAAAAAGCCGAAGTTCGCGCCTGAATACAGCGCCGATGTTTCTCTCGGCAGTTTCCAGACGCGCCGCGCCGCCCTGGACTTGACAGGGCCCTTGAACGACACCATCGCCTACCGCCTGAACGCGGCGCATGAAGAAGGGCACAGCTTCCGCGATACGGTGAAAGTCGAGCGCAGCCTGTTTGCTCCCTCGTTTCTCTGGCTGGTGGGCGAGCACACGACCGTGTCGTATGAAATCGAAGCCGTGCGACAGCGCGCGCCGTTCGACCGCGGCGTCGCCGCCGTGAATGGCAGGCTGGGGGAGGTGCCAGTGTCGCGCTTCCTGGGCGAACCGGGCGATGGTCCCATGACGGTCAAGTCGCTGGGACAGCAGCTGTTCATTCATCATGCGCTGTCCGACGACTGGACGGTGCAGGCGGGTGCTTCCTACCGCGACAGCGAATTGCGCGGTTATTCAACCGAGGCGAGCAAGCTGCTGGCCGATGGCCGCACCCTGCAACGCCAGCGCCGTCACCGCGATTTCTCGGCCACCGACGTGTCGGCACGCGTTGAAGTACTGGGCAAGTTCAGGACGGGCGGGCTGGCGCACGAGGTGCTGGCCGGCGTCGACGCCTATCATTTCGACGACCACCGGGTGCAGCTGCGCCGCAATCCCTCTGCCGCGAATGCCTATGCCATCGATATTTTCAATCCCGTGTATGGCGGCAAGGCCGATCCGCTGGCCCTGTCCATCGATACGCAGGAAGGGCAAAAGGCGCGGGGACTGTATGCGCAGGACCAGATCGACCTGGGCGCGCAATGGAAGGCGCTGGTCGGCGTGCGCCGTGATAGCTACACGCAGGACGTGACGAATAATCGCCTGCACGTGAGCAACCGCCAGTCGCTGTCGGCCACCAGCCCCCGCGTGGGTCTCGTCTACCAGCCGTCGAAGGCGTGGTCGCTGTATGCGAGCGCGGCCAAGGGCTTCCGGCCCAACAGCGGCATCAGCATAGCCAACCAGGCGTTTCCCGCAGAGCGCAGCCGCTCGTATGAGCTGGGCGCCAAGCTGGAAACGGGCAAGCTGACGGGCACAGTGGCCGTGTACGACATCCGCAAGAGCAATGTGCTGACGACCAATCCCGCCAACACGGATTTCGCCGTTGCGGCGGGCGAGGTGGGCAGCCGGGGACTGGAGCTCGATGTGTCGGGCGAAGTGGCGCGCGGCTTGCGCGTCTCGGGCGCCTATGCGTACACGGACGCCACCGTCACGCGCGGCGACAATACGATCGTGACGGGCAGCCGCTTCGCCAACGTGCCGCGCCACAGCGCCAACCTGCTGGCCACGCAGCAATTCGCGCTGGGCACGGGAACGGCCAGCGTGGGCGGCGGCGTGCAATACGTGGGCGAGCGCCTGGGTGACGTGGCCGTCAGCAGCAGCTTTACCCTGCCGGCCTACACGACGGCCAAACTGCTGGCATCGTACTCGCCGACGGCGAAACTGCGCCTGGCTTTGAGCGTGGAAAACCTGTTCAACCGCAGCTACTATGCGAGTTCCTACAGCCAGCTTTGGGTGGCGCCGGGGGCCGAGCGCACGGTGACTTTGAATGCCCATTACCGTTTTTAAGGGATGACGATGACATTGACTACATCTTCCACCCTGCGCACCCGCATCGCCGTCATCGACGTCATGCGCGGCCTCGTCATGCTGATCATGCTGTTCGACCATGTGCGCGAAACGTTCTTTCTGCATCACCAGGTCAGCGATCCCATGGATGCGGCCCACGTCGATCCGGCACTCTTCTTCACGCGCCTGGCGGCCCACGTGTGCGCGCCCATGTTCGTCTTTTTGACGGGTTTGTCGGCCTGGCTGTATGCGCATCCGGTCGCCGGTCCCCGTAGCGCCAGCGGCTTTTTGTTCAAGCGGGGCTTGCTGCTCGTCGTGCTGGAACTGGTGTTCGTCAATTTTGCCTGGATGGGTACTTTCACGCCGGCGATCCTGTATCTGCAGGTGATCTGGGTCATCGGCCTGGCCATGATGGCGCTGGCCGTGCTGCACAAGCTGCCGTTGAAAGTGCTGGTCGTGCTGGGCGTGGCGATCATCGCCGGCCAGCATTTGTTTACCTGGCTGCATGCGGAAGAGGGCAGCCTTGGCTACTATCTGCTGACGGTACTGCTGCAACGCGGTTATCTGGTGGCCGATGGCGCCATGAAAATCAAGGTCAGCTATCCGCTGCTGCCGTGGATAGGCGTGATCGTGCTTGGCTATGCGGCCGGTCCCCTGTATGCACGGGGGCTGTCCGCCGAAGAACGCCGTCGCCTGCTGCTGGCGCTGGGTGCGGGCAGCCTGCTGCTGCTGGCCGTGCTGCGCGGCTTGAATATCTATGGCGAAACCCTGCCATGGGGGGCGGGCGACACGGCCCTGCGCACGGCCATGAGCGTGCTGAACTTCACCAAGTATCCGCCGTCGCTGGACTTTTTGCTGTTCACCCTGGGCTTGGGCTTGCTGGGCATGGCCTGGCTGGAAAGCGTCGATAACTGGTTTACGCGCGCTTGCGCCACCTTTGGCGGCGCGCCCATGTTTTACTATTTGCTGCACCTGTATCTGCTGCTGGCCATCGGCATCACCTTGACGGCTGTGCTGGGCGCCAACCATGGCAACCGTTATGGCGTCGAGCACATCTGGCAAGTGTGGCTGATCGCGCTGGCCCTGATGCCCGTGCTGTATTTCCCTTGCCGCGCGTTCGCCAATTACAAGCGCACGTCGAAGCAGGCGTGGGTGCGCTACTTCTAAGCTCGCCTACTTGCAGTACAGCCTGTCAATGCTGTGCGCCGATGCCAGGTAATGCCGCGTCTGCCAACCGATGGCCACCCGGTAGGCGCAAGGTGGGTCGAGCGCCACGTTGACGGGGAAGCCGCCATTGTTGCCCGATAAATGCGGTCCGCCCGCGCCGCCGCGGAACAGGTAATTGCTGGGCGGTGGTGGCGGCGTGAACGTGGCGGCCGGCAGCGGTGGCGGCGGGTGCGTGATGCCGTTGTTGTTGGAAATCGTGATATTGAAAAAGCGCAGATGCGGGTGGTCGATCGTGTACAGGATATGCACGAGGCCGCTCGCGATGGGGTTGCAGGCATTGCTGCGCAGCTCTTCCAGGTCCAGCGCCACGATGACGGGCGAGTTGTCGAAGACGATGGAATCGAGCCCGTTCGTGGTCACGAGCGCCAGACTGACGCCGTCGCGCACCTCGAAGCTCAGGCGGTAGCGGCGTATCGGTTCGCTCTCGGCCCCCGTCAAGCTGCGGCCCGCGTCGAGGATGGGCAAACCGCCCGGCAGCTTGGCCGGATGCATGCTCGTGATGGCCGGCGAATTCACGGTCAGCAAGTCAAACGTGCGCAGGAAGATGTTGGGCGCCACGTTGACGATGGCCGTCGTGCCGTCGCGCATGTCCACGGTGACGGGCTTGCCGTCCACCCGTATCCAGCCGCCCGGTTTCAAATCGCCCGCATCGATGATGACGGGCGCCGAATCGCCGAGGCCCAGACCGTTCGTATAAAACACATAGCCGACGTGCGTGCCGAGCACTTGCGTCAACGGCGCCAGGCTGGCGGGCGCCACCGAAGGTATGGCGGCCGGGTCGTCGCTGCCGCCGGGCCAGGTCCATTCGCCGATGAGAAAACGGTATTCGAGCGGGTTGGCGGGGATGGCGCTGTTGCGCAGCGGGCAATTGCCTTTCAAGGTGACGCCGCCGGCGAACACATACGAGGCGCCGGGTCCGCCCGCATAGCCTTGCGCGGAAAAGCCCGCCAGCGACGGGAAGGGGTGGATGTCGAAGATTTCCACCTGCTGCCAGTGGGGCACGCCCTCCACGTCGGGCGGCAGGACTTCTTTCGAGCACAATTCCACGCAGAAGCAGTGACCCACGTTTTCGCGCCCTGGCTGCCGGCCGTTGGCCTGCGTTTCCGACAGGATGGGGACGCTGCCCAGCTGCGCCGTGAAATACACGTCGGGGCCGCTGGCGAACTCCACGTTGATGAACGGAGAGAAAGGCGTCAATGTAAAGTCCGACGTCAGGTAATCGATGCGGAAGCGCCCGTTGGCATCCGTCACCGCGACACCGAGCGCATCGTCCTGCAGCCAGTCGGCGTCGAACGCCCGCACGGCGGCGCCGGCGATCGGCGCGTGGGGAGCGTCGCAGGTGCGCAGTCGGCCGCAGATGGTCCAGGCGCCGAAGCGGGCGCGCACGAGGCACCAGAAGCGTTGCGGCAGGCAATAGTCCCAGATGGCGAGGAAGTCGTTCTCTACCTGGCGCCAGCGGGGCTGGATGGTAGTGATGGAAAACTGCAGCGGCAGGGGGTCTTTCGGCCCCGGTTTCAAATGCGGCACGGTAGGGCACAGGATATCGACTTCCACGGCCTCGCCCTGATAATCGCCGTCCAGGGTGAAACTGTAGTTACCGTCGTCATCCGTGCGCGCTTCGGCCAGCAGGAACGGCGCTTTCGCCTGCACTTCCTCGTCGGTGAGGACGGCGAAGGTTTCCTTGGCGCTGGCCATGGCCAGGGCCGTGACGTTTTGCGACTCGCGCGGCCGGTACAGGCGCACGATGATGTGGGACAAGGCTTCAGGACACTCGGCACAGATCAAGCCGCACAGCTTGCCCCGCAGGATATAGGCCATGATGGCTCCCTTGCTGATGTGGACGGCGCGCCGCTCGGAATGGGGGCGCTGTTACCAAGCTAGCAAATGGGCGGCCGTCGGGCTTGATCTGGCTTAAACCTGCTTTCTATTTAATCAGCGCCAATACCTCGCGGAAACGCGGGTGCTTGCAGTCGCGCAGCCATTCGAAGGCCAGCATTTCCACCGTCACCAGATGGGCGCCCAGCTTGCCCAGGCGGGCCAGCGCCGCGTCGCGGCTGGCCCCCTGGCGGGAACCGACGGCGTCGATGGCGATGATGACCTGGTACCCCAGCTCCAGCAGGCCGATGGCCGTCTGCAGCATGCACACATGGGCTTCGCACCCCGCGACGACGATCTGTTTGCGCCCTGGCGGCAAGATGTCCTGCAAGCCGTCAAAGCAGGCGCCGAAATGCGTCTTGTGCAGGGTCCGTTCGCACAGGGCGGCGATCTCTTCGACGGTTGGCCCCAGTCCGTGGCGGTTCTGCTCCGTGCCCAGCACGGGCACGTCGAGCAGCCGGGCAATCTTTGCCAGGCGCAGGTTTTGCGCCAGCACGAGGCCCGCATCGTGGATGGCCGGCATCAAGCGGCCTTGCAGGTCGACAATGACCAGAACGGCCTGGTTCGCATCCATCAGCATGGCGTTCTCCTTATTAGTATGTGGCGACAGTGTAGCGCGCCGCAGCGTGCTCAAGCTGGCCAGCTGGGCACGGCCGTTTCGCCCATCAGATAGGCGTGATTGAGGTCGATGGCGCTGCGCAGGTAATTCCACAGGGCGCTGACCCTGGCAATATTGCGCCGTTCGCTGGGCGAAATCATCCAGAAGGCGCGCAGCAGATCGATCTCGCCATCGAGCACGGGCACCAGCTCGTTCGACTGCTGGGCCACGAAGCAGGGCAAGATCGCCAGCGCCTGGCCCGCGCGCGCCGCGTGATACTGGGCGATCACGCTGGTGCTGCGAAACGCGCGCAGGGAATCGGGCGCCACGTTGTCCATGTAGCGCAGCTCCGAACTGAAGACCAGGTCGTCCACGTAGCCGATGATCGGGTGTTGCGCCAGTTGCGCCACGCTGGTGATCGGTGCGTGGCGTGCCAGGTAGGCGGGCGTGGCGTACAGTTTCAGCCGGTAGTCGGACAATTTGGTTACGACATACGGGCCGGACAGGGGGCGCTCGATGGAAATGGCCACATCCGCCTCGCGCTTGGACAGGCTGACGAAACGGGGCACGGCGATCAGGTCCACGCTGATGTGCGGATAGCGGCCGCAAAACTGCGCCAGGTGGGGCGCCAGCACGATGGCGCCGAAGCCCTCGGTGGCGCCCAGGCGCACCTGGCCCGACAGCAGCCGGTTATGTTCGCCCAGTTCCTCGGTGGCGGCAAACACCGTGCTTTCCATGGTTTCCGCGTATTCCATCAGGCGGTGGCCCTCGGGCGTCAGCTGGTAGCCCACGTAGTTGCGGTCGAACAGCTGCGTGCCCACCTGCTCCTCGAACTTGCGCATGCGACGCGACACGGTGGAATGGTCGATGCCCAGCTTTTTCGCCGCATCGACGAGGCCGGCGCTGCGCGTCAGTTCCAAGAAGACCCGTACATTATCCCAATCGAGCATGGCAAACCCTCTCTGTGCATTTTTGCAAAGGAATTATGCATTAATTTCACTTGAGCGCATATTTTTACACATGCAGAATGCATCTAACCATATAAGAAAAACCTTTACCCCTCAGGAGACACTGCATGAAAAAGACCGTTCTGGCCATGGGCGCGCTGGCGCTCACGCTGTCCTTCACCGGCGCGCAAGCGCAGATTTCCGACGGCGTCGTCAAGGTGGGCATCCTGACCGACATGTCCGGCCCGTATTCGGCCATGGGCGGGCGCGGCTCCGTCGTCGCCAGTCAGATGGCCGTCGAGGATTGTTTAAAAGCCGAATGCAAGGGCATGAAGATAGAGATCCTGTCGGCCGACCATTTGAACAAGGCCGATATCGCCGCCTCCAAGGCGCGCGAATGGATAGACCGGGACAAGGTCGACGCCATCGCCGATCTGACCAACTCCTCGGTGGCCCTGTCCGTGCAAAAGCTGATGAAGGAGAAGGGCGGCATCGCCATGTTCAGCGGCCCCGCCACGGGGCGCCTGACGAATGAAGACTGCTCGCCGAACGGCTTCCACTGGATGTTCGACACGTATTCGCAGGCGGCCGGCACGGCGGCCGCGCTGACCAAGCTGGGGCAGAAATCGTGGTACTTCGTCACCGTCGACTACGCGTTCGGCCACTCGCTGGAAAAAGACGCCAGTGAAGTCGTCAAGCGCAATGGCGGCACCGTGGTGGGCGCCGTGCGCCATCCGCTCAACGCCTCGGATTTCTCGTCCTTCCTGGTGCAGGCGCAAGGCTCGAAAGCGCAGGTGATCGGCCTGGCCAATGGCGGGGCGGACACGGTGTCGGCCATCAAGCAGGCGCGCGAATTCCGTATCGGCAGCGGCAAGGACCAGCGCCTGGCCGCCTTGCTCGTGTTCCTGTCCGACGTGCACGCGCTGGGGCTGGAAACGGCCCAGGGCCTCGTCTACGCGGACGGCTTTTACTGGGATTACGATGACCGCAGCCGCGCGTTTGCCAAGCGTTTCGAGGCGCTCAACAAGGGCGCCAAGCCGACCATGGTGCAGGCGGGCGTGTATTCGAGCGTCTACCACTACCTGAAATCGGTGGCGGCCGCGAAAAGCGACGACTCGAAGATCGTCGCCCAGAAGATGCGCGAACTGCCGATCAAGGACGCCGTCATGAACAACGCCTCGATCCGCCCCGATGGCCGCGTGATCCACGACATGTACTTGGTGCAGGTCAAAACCCCGGCCGAATCGAAAGGCGCGTGGGACTACCTGAAAGTGCTGTCGACCATCCCCGCCGACCAGGCATTCAAGCCGATGGATGCGGCCGCGTGCAACCTCGTTAAAAAATAATTGTGGCTGAGCAGCAGAGAGCCGGGGTCTGACCCCAGATTTCCGCTGCTCCGTCGAGTCCTATGAACATCGCACACCCGGAGTCTCAACCATGAACCAAGCCCTCACCCAAGTCCCTACTGTCCCCCTGCACATCGGCGGCAAGCACCACTCTTCGATCAGCACCGAATGGCGCGACGTCATCAATCCGGCCACGCAGGAAATCGTCGCCAAGGTGCCGTTTTCCACGCCGGATGAAGTCAACCTGGCTGTCGCCACGGCCAAGGAAGCATTCAAAACCTGGCGCAACACGCCGCTGGCGGCGCGCATGCGCATCATGCTCAAGTACCAGCACCTGATCCGCGAAAACATCGGTACTTTGGCCGAACTGATCACGCGCGAACACGGCAAGACTTTGCCCGACGCGGAAGGGGAGGTGATGCGCGGCCTGGAAGTGGTGGAACACGCGTGCTCGATCGCCACCTTGCAACTGGGCGAGATCGCGGAAAACGCGGCCACGGGCGTCGATGTCTACAATATCTACCAGCCGCTGGGCGTGGGCGCCGGCATCACGGCCTTCAACTTCCCCGTCATGCTGCCGTGCTTCATGTTCCCGATCGCCATTGCCTGCGGTAATACCTTCGTACTGAAACCGTCGGAACAGGACCCGTCCTCGTCGATGTACCTGGTCGAACTGATGTACCAGGCGGGCTTGCCGGCGGGCGTGCTGAACGTCGTGCATGGCGGCGCGGACGTCGTCAACATGCTGTGCGACCATCCCGACATCAAGGCCGTTTCCTTCATCGGTTCCACCCATGTGGGCACGCATGTGTACCGCCGCGCCAGCGAATCGGGCAAGCGCGCGCAATCGATGATGGGCGCGAAAAACCATTGCGTGGTGCTGGCCGACGCCAACAAGGAGCAGGCGATCAATAACCTGATCGGCGCCGCCTTCGGCGCGGCCGGCCAGCGCTGCATGGCCAATTCCGTCGTGGTGCTGGTGGGCGAGGCCCGCTCCTGGCTGCCGGAAATCGTCGCCCGCTCCAAAGCCCTGAAAGTGGGGCCGGGCAGCGACCGCGATGCCGACCTGGGACCGATGGTGTCGAAAGCGGCCATGCAGCGCGCGGAAAAGCTGATCCAGGCGGGCGTCGACGAAGGCGCGCAACTGCTGCTCGACGGCCGCGGCCACAAGGTGGCCGGCTATGAGGGCGGAAACTTCATGGGGCCGACGATTTTCTCGAAGGTGCAGGCATCGAACTCCGTCTACACGCAGGAAATCTTCGGCCCCGCCATGTGCGTCGTCGAGACGGACACGCTGGACCAGGCCATCGCCTTCATCAACGCCAACCCGAACGGCAACGGCACGTCGATCTTCACCTCGTCCGGCTGGGCGGGGCGCAAATTCCAGAACGAGATCGACGTGGGGCAGGTGGGCATCAACGTGGCTATTCCCGTGCCCGTCGCGTATTTCAGTTTCACGGGCTCGCGCGCATCGAAACTGGGCGACCTGGGCCCGAACGGCAAGCAAGCCTTATACTTCTGGACGCAGACCAAGACCGTCACGGCGCGCTGGTTCGCCCCGGACGACGGCGGCAGCGGCGTTAATACCACCATCTCGATGAAATAAGGGACTGCCATGGGCACCAATATCGTTTTCATCGGCCTGGGGAACATGGGCTTGCCCATGGCGCAAAACCTCGTGCGGGCCGGCCATGCGGTGACGGGTTTTGACCTGGTGCCGGCCAGCGTGCGGCAGTTTGCGGACGGCGGCGGCCTCGTATCCGACGACCAGGGCGCGGCGATAGGCCAGGCCGACATCGTCATCACCATGCTGCCGGCCAGCCGGCATGTTCTCGGCGCGTACCTTGGAGACGCGGGCATCCTGGCGCAGGCGCGGCCCGGCACCCTGCTGATCGACTGCTCGACGATTTCCACCGAGGCGGCGCGCCAGGTGGGCCGTGCGGCGCAGGAGAAGGGCATGCCCATGCTGGACGCCCCCGTCTCGGGCGGCACGGCAGGCGCCACCAACGGCACCTTGACCTTCATGGTGGGTGGCGAAGCATCCGCGCTGGCGGCGGCGCGGCCCTGCCTGGAAGTCATGGGCAAGGCGATCTTCCATGCGGGCGGCGCGGGCTGCGGGCAGACGGTCAAGATCTGCAACAACATGCTGCTGGGGATACTCATGATCGGCACCAGCGAAGCGATACGCCTGGGCGTGGCCAATGGCCTCGATCCAAAAGTGGTGTCGGACGTGATGGCGAAAAGCTCGGGCCGCAACTGGACTCTGGAGGTGTACAACCCATCTCCGGGCGTGGCGGAAAACGTGCCCGCGTCGCGCGGCTACACGGGCGGCTTTGGCGTCGACCTGATGCTGAAAGACCTGGGCCTGGCCGTGGAAAGTGCGCTGGCCAGCGGAGCCTCCGTGCCGCTGGGCGCCCTGTCGCGCAATTTATATAGTTTGCACAGCAAGGCGGGATCGGGCGCGCTGGATTTTTCCAGCATCTACCAGATGCTGGGCGAGAAGGCTTAAGGTTGTTGCGCCTGCAGGGCGGCCAGTTCCGCCCTGGCTTTTTCCAGCTTGCCTTCCAGCTTGGCGATCTTCTTCGGCTGTTTATTCGCTTCCTGCGCCAGGCGCAGCGAACGCTCCGTCTGGTTCACCTTGGCCTGCGCCTTGACGATCTTCTTGTTGTGGCGTTCGACCAGGCTGCTGTCGCGGCAGTGGGCGTTGACTTCGTCGAGCGCGCGCGTGAGGCCCGCGACCTTGTCGGACAGGCCCTGTTCCTGCGCCTGGCGCAATTCGCTGCGAATGCTTTCGCGCTTGGCGGCGCAGCCGGCCAGCTGGGTGTCTGCGGCGCTGGCGCCCATGGAGGCTGCGGCCAGCAGCAGGGTCAAGGCGGTGGTGGCAAGGCGGTTCATGGCGTTCCTGACTGTTGGGGTTGAGTTGATGCAATGTAAGCCTGCCTGCCCGCCCTGTCAAACTTCCCCTACTGTGCGCGCCAGTGCGGCGCGGCATCGGCTACCATGCGTGTTTTCTTCTTCCCGCACCCAATCGCATGCCCAGGAAATTACTCTTGCTGTTTCCTTTATTATTGCCGCTGCCCGTCCTGGCGCAAACCGCGCCCACCTTGCTCGACCTGCAGCTGATCGCCGTGCGCGCGCGGGCCGAAGCGCCGCCCTCGGAGCAGGCGAAGGCGCAGTTCGCCCAGGCGCGCGCGCAGGCCGAAGGCGGTGACGCCGAGGCCCAGCTGGAACTGGCGCGCATGCTGCAGCTGGGCGTCGGCGCGCCGCAAGACACGGCGCAGTCGATGGCCTGGATACGCAAGTCGGCCGAAGGCGGCTATGCGCCGGCGCAAGCGGCTTTGGGCCTGGCGCATACCGTGGGCGGCAAGGTGCCCATCGACCGCGTGCAGGGCGAGTACTGGCTGCGCAAGGGCGTGGCGCAGGGCAACGCCGAGGCGCAAACCATCCTGGCGCTGGAATTCATCGATGGCCGCAGCAGTGCCGAAGAGCAGGCGCTGGCCATCAAATGGCTGAAGGTGGCGGCGAACGAGCAGCACTTTGTGCCCGCCTACAATGCGCTGGGTGAGCACCTGATGCGCGCCGCCACCGACGAGCAGGACCGCAGCGAGGCTTTCCACTGGTTTTACCGATCGGCGCGTGAAAAGGAGCCGGCCGGCATGCGCAACCTGGCCCGCGCGCACGAGCTGGGCCAGGGCGTGGCGCAGTCGGACAAGCTGGCCCTGGTCTGGTACGAGCGTGCGGGATGGAGCGGCGACGTGCCCGCCATGCAGCGCATGGTCGATGTGTACGTCAAGGGCGAACTGGGACAACAGGCGAATGCCGAAGACGCCGCCGAATGGCGCGGTAAATTGGCTGAAAAGGAAAACAAATGAAGACTATGCTGTTCATCTTGAGCCTGGCCTTGGCGCAGAGCGTCCTGGCGCAGCCAGCGTCCCTGCAAAAGCCGCGCCAGCATCCGGCGCTCGTGGAATTCGACATGTCCGGCCAGGACGCCATGCGCGCAAAGGTGCAGGCCGTGATCGACCGCCCGGCCGACCTGTCGCCAGAGAAGGTCGCGGCCTTCGACAAGGCGCGCGCCGCTGCGGAACGGGGCGACACGGCCGCCCAGCTGGAACTGGCGCAGATGCTGCATGAGGGCGAGGGCACGCCGCGCGACTATGACGCCGGCCTGGCCTGGATGCAGAAATCGGCCCGAGGCGGTTATGGCCCGGCGCAGGCCTTCCTCGGCGTGGCCTATACCTTGGGCCAGGGCATGCCCATCGACCGCAAGCTGGGCGAATACTGGTCGCGCAAAGGCGCCGCGCAAGGCGTGGAACTGGCCAACTTCACGGTGGCCCAGCACTTTGAAAACATCCACAGCAGCCTTGAGGAACAGGCGCACGCGCTGCACTGGCTCAAATACTATGCTGAAAACGGCTTCATCCCCGCCTACAATGAAATCGGCTACCGCCTGATGATGACGGCGAAGGACGAGGCGCAGCGCAAGGAAGCGTTCGGCTGGTACATGAAGTCGGCGAAGGCGCTCGATCCGTCGGGCTTGAACAATGTCGCGTACTCGTATGAAGTGGGGCAGGGCGCACCGCAGAGCGACGAGGCGGCCCTGGGCTGGTACGAGATGGCGGCCATCGCCAAAAGCCCGCCGGGGCAGACGGGTTTTGCGCGGCTGCTGGAGCAGGGGCGTGGCGGCCCGACCCGGCAAGGGCCGGCGCCCGAACCCTTTGCCTTGTATCTGCTGGCCGCGAAGCAGGGCGACCTGGAAGCCATCGAACGGCTGGTCAGGGCGTACGATAAGGGCGAGCTGGGACAGGCGGCCGACCCCGCGCTGGCCGCACTGTGGCGTGAAAAGCTCAGGCTGGCCAAGACTCCCTGAGCGGGCATGACGGCGCGGAAACGGCATGCTATCATCATTGTTATCGATAACAATATCATGAGAGAACCATGAATCCCGATTTCCGCTCCAAGGCGACGCTCGAAGCGCATATCCTGCACACGATGCACTTTTATCACCCGCGCGCCATCGATGCGAGCGGTGGCTTTTATCACTTCTTCCTCGACGATGGCACCGTGTACGACGCCAGCACGCGCCACCTGGTCAGCAGCACGCGCTTCATCTTCAATTACGCCATGGCCTACCGCCATTTTGGCGGCGACGAATACCAGGCGGCCCTGCGCCACGGCGTGGCCTTCTTGCGCGACGCGCACCGCGACCCGGCCACGGGCGGCTATGCCTGGCAACTGAAATGGCAGGACGGCGTCAAGACAGTCGAAGACGGCGCCAACCACTGCTACGGCCTGGCCTTCGTGCTGCTGGCGTATGCCCACGCCTTGCAGGCGGGCATGACGGAAGCGCGCGCCTACCTGGACGAAACGTTCGAATTGATGGAGCAGCGCTTCTGGCTGCCCGAACACGGCCTGTACGCGGACGTGGCCAGCGCCGACTGGTCTACTCTGGACGGTTACCGTGGCCAGAACGCCAACATGCATGCGTGCGAAGCGATGCTGGCCGCGTTCGAGGCGACGGGCGAGGCGCGCTATCTGCACCGCGCCGAGACGCTGGCGCACAACATCACGGTGCGCCAGGCGGGTCTGGCGAACGGCATGATCTGGGAACACTACACGCCCGACTGGGCTATCGACTGGGATTACAACCTGCACGACAAGAGCAATATCTTCCGCCCTTGGGGCTACCAGCCCGGCCACTTCACGGAATGGGCCAAGCTGCTCCTGATCATGGAGCGCCACGCCAAGTTCATGGCCGGTCCGTCCGGCTGGCTGCTGCCGCGCGCGCGCGAACTGTACGACACGGCTCTGGCCAAGGCCTGGGATGGCGCGCATGGCGGCATCCATTACGGCTTCGGTCCGCAAGATGAAATCTGCGATGGCGACAAATACTTCTGGGTGCAGGCGGAAAGCTTCGCGGCCGCCGCCGTGCTGGCCGCGCGCACGGGCGACGAGGCCTACTGGCACAGCTACGACAAGATCTGGGACTACAGCTGGCAGCACTTCGTCGACCATGAACATGGCGCCTGGTACCGCATCCTGACGCCCGAGAATCAAAAAATCAGCAAGGAGAAAAGCCCGGCCGGCAAGACCGATTACCACACCATGGGCGCTTGCTATGAAGTGCTGAACGCGATTGGCGGTGCAGCATGAGTGCCAACGCTTTTCCCTCTTTCCCCGCTTTTGTGTCGGCTGGAGAAGCGCTGACGGACATGCTGCGCACAGGCCCGGACACGTGGAGCAGCCAGGTAGGCGGCTCGACCTGGAACGTGGCGCGCGTGATGGCGCGCCTGGGCGTGCCCAGCGCCTTTGCGGGCGCCGTCAGCCGCGACGTCTTCGGCGACGCGCTGGCCGCTGCCACCGACGTGGCGGGCCTGGACATGCGCTTCCTGCAGCGCCATGCGAAGTCGCCGCTGCTGGCCATCGTGCATGAACTGCATCCGCCCACGTATTACTTCATCGGCGACGACAGCGCCGACCTGCATTTCGACGCGGCGCTCTTGCCTGCCGGCTGGATGCAGGGCGCGCAATGGGTGCATTTCGGCGGCATCAGCCTGGCGCGCGAACCGCTGGCGGGCAAGCTGGTGGCGCTGGCGCAGGAACTGAAGGCGGCTGGCGTGAAGATCAGCTACGACCCGAATTTCCGCATCATGATGGATGAACGCTACGACGCCACCCTGCGCCGCATGACGGAACTGGCCGACGTGATCAAGGTGTCCGATGAAGACCTGGCCGGGCTGTTCCGCCATGGCGACATCGATGGCGCGTTTGCCATGCTGCGCAGCTGGAATCCGCACGCCACGTATTTGTATACGCGCGGCGCGCAGGGCGCGGCGCTGTACCAGGGCGAACGGACATGGCAGGCGGCGCCGCCCGTCATCGAGGTGGTCGACTCGGTGGGGGCGGGCGACGCCAGCATCGGCGGCTTGCTGTACAGCCTGATGTACCGCCCGGATGCCGACGGCGGCCAGCACTTGCGCTTTGCCGTCGCGGCCGGAGCGGGCGCCTGCCTGGCGGCCGGCGCAGCGCCGCCTTCGGTGGAGCTGGTACAGTCGCTGGAGGCGCGCACGGTCGTCAGTTAAGTCAGCTTGGGCTGATCTGCATCAACAAGGTAGCCACGTTTGGGCTTGGCCTACTTTGTTGTAAGCCGTGCTCCTACATGGCTACCGCAGGGCGCTGTCTAGAATGTGCACTTCATGTGTACAACTGGAGACAACATCATGGCCACCCAATCACCTCAGGCAGCTTCCGTTTCCCAAACACAGGCAGGCATGCCGGACATGGACGCGATCGAGCTGCTGACGCAAGATCATCAAACCGTCAAAGAACTGTTCGAGCAGTACGAGGGCCTCAGCGACCGTTCGCTCGTCAGCAAGCGCAAGCTGGCCTTGAAAATCTGTGAGGAACTGAGCAAGCATGCGATGGTGGAGGAAGAAATCTTCTATCCTGCCGTGCGCGACGCCAGCCGTTCGAATGAAGACCTGGTCGATGAAGCCATCGTCGAGCACGCATCAGCCAAGGAGCTGATCGCGCAAATCGTCGCCATGGCGCCGGGCGAAGACTTGTACGACGCCAAGGTCAAGGTACTGTCCGAACAGATCGATCACCACGTGCTGGAAGAGGAGGGCGAGATTTTCCCGCGCGCGCGCGACGCGGAAATCGACCTGGAAGCCATGGGCAGCCAGATTGCGGCGCGCAAGGCGGAAATCGAGCTGCCCGACATGCAGGCGTGAGCGCCATGGATGCGCGTGGCTAGCGCGCGCGCCCCGTCGACGCGCGTTCCATCAAGGTAAACGCCATCAAATGATGCGTGGCCGTCGCCGTTTCCCCGGCGCGGCGCTGGCGGATTTCGTCGATGACGAGACTGACGGCGGCGCGCGCCATGTCGGCGATGGGCTGGTGGATGGTGGTCAGCTCGGGCCAGACGGTGGTGGCGACGGGCGTGTCGTCGAAGCCGCACACGCTCAATTCCGCCGGCACCTGCAAGCCCATGCCGTGCGCCACGGCCAGGGTGGCGGCGGCCATGTCGTCGTTGCTCGCGAAGATGGCGCTCGGGTGCGGTGCCTGCGCCAGCAGCTGGCGCGCCGCGTCCAGCCCCGAACGATACGTAAAGTAACCTTGCGCCACCCTGTGCGGCGCCACTGGCAAGCCTGCTTCCCGCATGGCGTCCTCGAAGGCCTGGCGGCGCAGCAGGGCGGGCGTGTGCGCCGGGTCGCCTTCGATGAAGCCGATGTCGCGGTGGCCCAGCGCAAGCAAGTGGCGCGTCATGGCCAGCGCGCCTTCATAGTCGTCGATGCGCACGGCCGAGACGCCGGGCGAGGGACGCGCCGTGGCCACGGCGATGGCGGGGATGCCCATGGTATTGAGCTGCGCCAGCACGGCGGGCGAATCGCACAGGGGCGGCGGCACGAGGATGCCGTCCACGCCGGCCGCCACCAGGCAATCGATGCCGGCGCGCTGGCTGCCCTGGTCTTCGCAGCGCTCGAGCAGCAGCTGGCCGCCGCCCTGGCGGCACTGGTCCATGGCGCCGACGAGAAATTCGCTGAGAAAGGCCGCGCTGGGGTTGCTGTACAAGAGGCCGATGCGCAGGGTGCCCGTGCGGGCCGCTCTGGCCGCCAGGTTGGGCTGATAGTGCAGGCTGGCGATCGCCGCCTCGACCTTGTCGCGCGTGGCCGTGCTGACGCTGGCGCGCCCGTTGATCACGCGCGATACCGTCATGGCCGACACGCCGGCCACGCGCGCCACGTCGTGCACGGTGGCCCCGCTGGCGGTGTCTGGTGCGGCGTGCGCCGCCTTATTCGAGGTGGCCACCGAATTTCAGCTTGCCGCTGATGCGCATGCCGTGCAATTGGCCTTCTTCCAGTTCGGCGGCGCTGGTGCGTTGCGCCGTGTCGCGCCGCGCCAGTCCCACCGACAGGATATCGAGCATCATCAGTTGCAGCAGGCGCACGATCATGGGCACGAAATTGAGGTTGCCTTCCGGGTGGTTCAAGGTCAGCAGCACGTCGGCCAGCTTGGCCAGCGGCGAACCGCTGGCCGTGATCGCCAGCACGCGCGCGCCGCAGCCCTGCGCCACCTTGACGGTGCGCAGCAGGTCGGGCAGGGCGCCCGAGCGGGAAATGACCAGCGCCACGTCGCCCGGTTTCAGCATGGCGGCGCTCATTTCCTGCGCCTGCGGGTCGGCAAAGAAGCTGCTGACGATGCCCAGGTTGAGCAGCTTGTGCTGCATGTCGTCGGCCACCACGCGGGCGCTGCCCACGGCCAGCAGCTCCACGCGCTGTGCGCTGCGCAGCAGTTCGATGGCCGCCGTCAGCGCTTTCACGTCGAGCATGTCGCGCATGGCCAGCGCGGCCGAGGCATTATTGCCCAGCACCTTGCGCGCCAGTTCGGCGTCGGAGTCCGAGATCTCCACATGGCAGTGGGCCACCGTGATGGCACCGCCCGTCAGGCCGGATGCCAGCTTCAATTTGAAGTCGGCCAGACCCTGCACGCCGATCGAACGGCAAAAACGCATTACGGTGGGCTGGCTCACGCCGACCCGCTGGGCGATTTCGGCGATCGGCAGGGTCAGCATGGCGTTCGGCTCCTTCAAGACCCAGTCGGCCACCTTGCATTCCGATGGACTCATGCGCCCGCGCGCCTGGCGCACGGATTCGAGCACGGGCGCGCCGGTATGGGCGCGCTTGAGCTTTTGCGCCAGGATGGCGGCGATGCCGAGGAAAGTCGGCAGTTCAGCCGTGATCAGGAAGGTGGGAATCTGCGCCAGATATTCGTTCAGGCGGCCCTTTTGCTCGAAGCGGGCGCGGAATTGCGACCGCTCAAACAGGGGGCCCAGGCGCGGCACGATGCCTCCGCCTATATAGATGCCGCCCAGCGCGCCCAGGGTCATGGCTACATTGCCGGCGATGGAGCCGAGGATGGCGCAAAAGCAGTCCACCGCTTCCAGGCACACGTCGCATTCATTGTTCAGGGCGCGGCTGGTGATGTCGGCTGCCAGCAGCGGCGGCGCATCGGGCTTGCCGGCGCGCTCGGACAGGGCGCGGTAGATCAGTTCCAGCCCCCGTCCGGAAGCGAGACGTTCGGCCGAGACGTGCGACAACTCGCGCCAGGCGAAGGACAGCACGTCCATCTCGCGCTGGTCGCAGGGGGCGAAGCTGACGTGGCCCCCTTCGCTGCCCAGCGCGATCCAGCGGTCTTCCGCGGGGATCATGCCCGACACGCCCAGGCCCGTACCCGAACCGAGCAAGCCGATGACGCTGTCGGCGCGCGCCATGCCGCCGCCGATCTGCAGGCGCTGGTCGGGGCGCAGGTAGGGCAGGGCCATGGCCAGCGCCGTGAAGTCGTTCACCACCAGCAGGGTGTCGAGGCCCAGCGCGGCGCGCATCGCCTCGATGGAGAAGAACCAGTGATGGTTCATCATGCGGATATTGTCGTCGTCGATGGGATTGGCGATGGCGATGGCCGCATGGCGCACGCGCGCCGAACCGGCGGCGCGCGCCTCGCCGCTATCCATATAGGCGGTGATGGCGTCGAGCAGCGAAGCGTAGTCGTCGCAGGGCAGCACGGCTACCGCTTCCAGGTGGCCCTGGCGCGTTTCCAGCACGAAGCGGGCATTGGTGCCGCCGATGTCCGCCAGCAGGCGCGGGCCTTCACTGAAACGCTCCGCCGGATCGCTGCCTGCTACTTCCATTTTTTCATCAATTTTCATGGCGGTGCCTAGTCTCGTATGCGTGCACGGTCATGGCCGCGCACTGTCGTTATGGCAAAAACCAAGGATTTTAATTCGTATACGTGCCGCGTGCCGAAAAATGCGGGTTGCCTGCACAAATGCTTTTCCATAGTGCCGGATGCGGTGGCGCCAGCGGGAAAAACAGGGCAGTCAACTCGCCTGTCGGTACGCAAATAAAGTGTCGCAGAGTAGTCGTAGGATTACAACATAATATGTTGATATTTGTTCGTAGTATAGTTACTATGTCCCTGCTGGAAAGAATTCTGGCCAGTACATTCGGCCACGAATGACTAGATAAAAAATAACTACTGAGGAGACTTACCATGCTGCATCGCAACATGTTGAAGGCCGTGTTGAAGACACTGCCGGCTGCCATCGTCTTAGCCATCGCCAGCGGTTCCGCTGCCGCCGATCCCATGTACCCATCCGACTCCGAAGGCTTCCACGGCTACCTGCGCGCTGGCGCCGGCAGCAATACCTCGGGCGACGGCGGTTCGCAAGGCTGCTTCGGCCTCGGCGGCAATACCATGAAATATCGTCTGGGCAATGAGTGCGACGCCTACACGGAATTCGGCTACACCAAGTCCGTCGCCAAGTCCGGCGGCGTGAACTATCTGGCCACGATCTGGGTCAACGCCTACGCGCCAAATTCGGATTTCGGCGATAACAAACTGGGCATCGTCAAAGCCTATGTCGAAGCGCAGGGACTCGATTTCCTGAACGGCGGCACGGCCTGGATCGGTAAACGCTTCTACTACCGTCCTGACATCCACATGCTGGATCTGCAATACATCAACATGAACGGCACGGGCGCCGGCCTGGACCGCATTCCTGCCGGCCCTGGTAAATTCTCGTATGCCTTCTTCAAGGACAACGACATCAACGACCGCAATGCCGACGGCACCATCCGCGGCACCAAGTCGGCCGTGCGCCAGAACTTCATCTACGGCGAAATTCCCGTCAATGAAAACGGCACGCTGGACCTGGCCGCGACCTACATCATCGGCGAAGGCAAGGACACCGACGTTTTTGGCGAAAAGCACAACGGCTGGCAGTTGTCGGCATTCCACCGTCAAGGTAAGGTATTTGGCGGCGGCAATACCTTCGGCGTGCAGTACGGCGTCGGTCCTGGCACGGGCAAGGGCGCGCAGTTCGGCGCGTCGGGCGACACCGGTTTCGGTTCGGACGTGAAACGCACGCGCATCTTCAATGACATGGCGATCCAGCCGATGGCCAACTTCGGCATGGAATTTGTCGCCCTGTGGCAAAAAGACGAGTCGAAAGCCACCGGTTCCTCGACCTGGACCTCGGTCGGCGTACGTCCCGTGTACGCCTTCACCGACAACTTCAAGCTGGTGGGCGAACTGGGCACGGACCGCGTGACGCAATCGGGCGGCCAGCCAGCCAAGCGCTTGACCAAGCTGACCATCGCACCGACGATCTCGGCCGGTCCTGGCCTGTGGTCGCGTCCTGAACTGCGCGCTTTTGTTACCTACGGCAAGTGGAACGATGCGGCCACCGCCTCGGTCAACGCGTCGAACAACGGCGGCCCGATCTATAACAACAATACCAGCGGCACCTCCTACGGTTTCCAAGTGGAAACTTGGTTCTAAGTTTGCAGGCGTCGTAAGTCTAGATCAACCTGGCGCATCCTTCGCGGATGCGTTTTTGGCGCCGTCCCGTGATATAAATGCAATGTAGTCATGTCATGGATCACGGCGCCGTCTTTACACCAAGATGATGCCCGTTTGCAAGCGGGTCTGAGCACAAGAGCGCCGGTACAGGCGCAGATTTCACCTTTTTCGGCCCCCGTATGCCGAAGCCCCCTAAAAGCTTGATCAAAAAAGGAATGTGGAGATGAAACTGAAATTCAAGATTACCCAACTGGCCGCATTGACCACCCTGGCATTCGCTGGCAGCGCCTTTGCGACCGACGTGGAAGTGTTGCACTACTGGACCTCCGGCGGCGAAGCGAAATCCGTGGGCCAGTTGCAGCAAATCGTGAAAGAAAGCGGCTTCGGCTGGAAAGACTTCGCCGTGGCCGGTGGCGCTGGCGAAAACGCCGCGACCGCACTGAAAACCCGCGTCATTTCCGGCAACCCGCCGACGGCCGCCCAGATCAAGGGCCCATCGATCCAGGAGTGGGGCGCTGAAGGCGTGCTGGCCAATATCGATGATGCCGCCATTCCAGGCAAATGGGATGCCGTGCTGCCGAAAGTCGTCGCCGACATCATGAAATACAAGGGTCACTACGTTGCCGCTCCCGTCAACGTCCACCGCGTCAACTGGATGTGGGTCAATCCGGAAGTGCTGAAAAAAGCCGGCGTGGCCACCACCCCGACGACCTGGGATGCGTTCTTCGACGCGGCCGAGAAAATCAAGAAATCGGGCGGCATCGCGATCGCCCACGGCGGCCAGCCTTGGCAGGACGCCACCGTGTTTGAATCCGTCGCGCTGGGCGTGGGCGGCACCGAGTTCTACAAAAAGGCCATCCTCAAGCTGGACCAGAAGGAATTGACCGGCCCGACCATGCTCAAGGTGTTTGACACCCTGGGCAAGGTGAAGACCTACATCGACAAGGATGCGGCAGGCCGCGACTGGAACCTGGCCACCGCCATGGTCATCAACAACAAGGCCGGCTTCCAGTTCATGGGCGACTGGGCCAAGGGCGAGTTCACGGCTGCAGGCAAAGTGCCGGGCAAGGACTACCTGTGCGTGGCAGCGCCTGGCACGGACAAGGCCTACACCTTCAACATCGATTCGTTTGCCATGTTCACGCAAAAGGATGCGAATGCGAAGAAAGGGCAGATCGCCCTGGCCAACGCCATCATGAATCCGAAGTTCCAGTCGATCTTCAACTTGAACAAGGGTTCCATCCCTGTGCGTTCCGGCGTATCGAAGGACAAGTTTGACGCTTGCGCCCTGAAATCGATGGAAGACATGGACGCCACCAACAAGACCGGCGGCCTGGTACCGTCGTTCGCCCACGGCATGGCGCTGCCATCGGCCACGCAAGGCGCCGTGACCGACGTCATTGCCAAGTTCATGAACACCAACATGAGCTCGAAAGACGCGGTTGCAGCCTTGGCCAAAGCGGCAAAAGTGAAGTAATCACGACGGCGCCGGCACGCTCGCCGGCGCCCGCTGCATTGCATGCATCGCAGGCGTCCGCCCTGGCTTCGACCAGGCCGGCGCCACACGCAGTTCTCTCTACGGCTCTCCTATGTCCATACGCAAGCAATTCGACCGATGGATACCGCAGATGGTGTTGGGCCCCACGCTCATCGCCAGCCTGGTATTCGTCTATGGTTTTATCTTTTTGACCGGTTGGCTGTCGCTGACCGAATCGCGGCTGATGCCGAACTACGAGTTCGCCGGTCTGGTGCAATACGTCGAGCTGTTCGACAACGAGCGCTGGTGGACCTCGCTCAAGAACCTCGGCATCTTCGGTGTCCTGTTCATCGGTTGCAGCATCGCCATCGGCCTGTTCCTGGCCATCCTGCTGGACCAGAAAATCCGCGCCGAAGGCGCGTTGCGCGCCATCTACCTGTATCCGATGGCGCTGTCCTTCATCGTCACCGGCACGGCCTGGAAATGGATGCTCAATCCCAGCCTGGGCCTGGAAAAGGTCATGCACGACTGGGGCTGGACCTCGTTTACCTTCGACTGGCTGGTGAACTCCGACATGGCCATCTACACGGTGGTGATTGCCGGCGTATGGCAGTCGTCCGGCTTTGTCATGGCCCTGTTCCTGGCAGGCCTGCGCGGCATCGATGACGAGATCATCAAGGCGGCGCAAGTCGATGGCGCATCCTTGCCGACGATCTACTGGCGCATCGTGATTCCCGCCATGCGTCCCGTGTTCTTCAGCGTGCTGCTGATCCTCGCGCATATCGCCATCAAGAGCTTCGACCTGGTCATCGCATTGACGGCTGGCGGACCTGGCAACTCGTCGTCCGTGCCGGCCATCTTCATGTACCAGTTTTCCTTCACCCGCGGCCAGCTGGGCCTGGGCTCGGCATCGGCAATGATGATGCTGGCCACCATCGTGGCCGTGCTCGTGCCGCTGATGTACCTGGAAACGCGCAGCGCAAAGGCGATGAGATGACACCTACACGTAATAATCGCCTCACCCTCGGACGGGTGGTGGTATACCTGCTGCTGATTCTGTTTGCGGTGTACTACATCGTGCCCCTGTACGTGACCCTGTCGACGTCGTTCAAGTCGCTCGACGAGATCCGCAGCGGCAACCTGCTGGCCTTGCCGCACGTGTGGCAGTTCGATTCCTGGTCCAAGGCCTGGTCTTCGGCCTGCACGGGCGTTACCTGCGACGGCATGCAGCCGTTCTTCTGGAACTCGATCAAGATGGTGATTCCCGCCGTGCTGATCTCGACCTTCCTGGGCGCCTTCAACGGCTATGTGTTTGCACACTGGCGCTTCCGCGGTTCGGAAATCCTGTTTGCCGCCTTGCTGGTGGGCTGCTTCATTCCCTTCCAGGTGGTGATCCTGCCGATGGCGCGCCTGCTGGGCGAATTCGGACTGGCCAATACCACCACGGGCCTCGTCTTCGTGCACGTGGTGTATGGCACGGCCTTCACGACCCTGTTCTTCCGCAATTACTATATCGGCGTGCCGGAAGAGCTGATCAAGGCGGCGCGCATCGACGGCGCCGGCTTCTTCCTGATCTTCCGCAAGATCGTGCTGCCGATTTCAGGCCCGATCTTCGTCGTCTGCATCATCTGGCAATTCACGCAGATCTGGAACGACTTCCTGTTCGGTATCGTCTTCGCCAGCGGCGATTCGCAGCCGATCACGGTGGGCTTGAACAACCTGGTCAACACGTCCACGGGCGTGAAGGAATACAACGTCAACATGGCGGCCGCGGTGATTGCCGCGCTGCCGACCCTGCTGGTCTATCTGGTCGCAGGCCGTTATTTTGTGCGCGGTCTGACCGCAGGCGCAGTCAAAGGTTAAGGAAAGAATATGTCCAGTTTATCGATACGCAGCATCCGCAAGGTGTACACGAATGGCGTCGAAGTCCTCAAGGGCATCGACATCGAGATCAAGGACGGCCAGTTCCTGATCCTCGTCGGCGGCTCCGGCTCCGGCAAGTCGACCTTGCTCAACATGGTGGCCGGCCTGGAAAGCGTTACCTCGGGCGAGATCCTCATCGACGGCAAGGTCGTCAACGACCTGCCGCCGAAGGACCGCGACATCGCCATGGTGTTCCAGTCCTACGCGCTGTACCCGTCGATGACGGTGCGCGAAAACATCGCGTTCGGCCTGAACGTGAAAAAAGTGCCGAAGGCGGAGCAGGAAGAAATCGTCGCCCGCGTCGCCGAAACCCTGCAGATCACGCACTTGCTGGACCGCCGTCCGGCGCAGCTGTCGGGCGGCCAGCGCCAGAGGGTCGCCATGGGCCGCGCCATTTCGCGCAAGCCGTCGCTGTTCCTGTTCGACGAACCGCTGTCGAACCTGGACGCCAAGCTGCGCGTTGAAATGCGCGCCGAGATCAAGCTGCTGCACCAGCGCCTGAAGGCCACCATCGTCTACGTCACGCATGACCAGATCGAGGCGATGACGATGGGCGACCTGATCGCCGTCATGAAGGACGGGGTGGTGCAGCAACTGGGCACGCCGCAGGAAATCTACGACAACCCGGCCAACCTGTTCGTGGCCGGTTTCATCGGCTCGCCGTCGATGAACTTCATCACCGTCAAGCCTGTCATCGAGGGCAACGAGGTGTTTGTCGCCATCGAGAACGCGGGCAAGAGCCTGCGCCTGGCCTTGCCGTTCGCGGCCGATAAGCTGCGCAGCTATGCGGGCCGCGACGTGATCCTGGGCGTACGCCCGGAGCAGATCACGGACATGAGCAGCGCACATGGCGACGTGGGCCAGGAACTGGGCTGCCTGATCGACCTGGTCGAGCCGACCGGCCCCGACACCCTGCTGACGACGCGCCTGAACGGCGCTGCTGTGACGTGCCGCACGCACCCGCGCGAAGCCGTGCTGCCGGGGCAGACCATGCAGCTGTCGTTCAACCTGTCGAAAGCGGCCATGTTCGATCCGGCCAACGGCGAGCGCATCGCGTAAGCAGCACCTGCAACAGAAAACGGCCCGCTTGTCGCATGACAGGCGGGCCGTTGTCGTTTACGCCGCTGTGCTTATTGCGCCAACGATTTCTTGTACGCGATGGTGTGGCGCAGCTTGCCCTCGTCGTCGATCAGTTCATCGAACGCTTCCCGGTTGACTTCCCGCAGGGAGCCCAGCTCGCGCGCGCTCTTGCCGCCGCTGACGATATCGCCGGGCCGCAGCGCCGCCATCGCCTGCGCGGCCAGCAGGATCGCATTCGCATACGCGGCCGAATCGCGCAGGTCGACGCGCGCCAGGTCCAGCGCCGGCATGCCGCGCAGCCAGTCGGCCCAATAAAACTCGAGAAATTCCGTGGCGTGCTCCGGCGGCTCGTAGCCGACCCCGCGCGTAAAGTAGACGAGCGAGCGGTACGGGTCGTCGCCCAGGGACTGCAGGCCGACGGCGGATGGCAGCTGCCGCGGCGTGATGGCCTGGTTGCGGCCGTTTTTCAGCCATACCTTGTTTTCCTCGCGCATGCGCGTCCAGAAGGCCGCTTCGCCCAGCGCGCTGAAATTGTCGCTGACCTTGACCCAGACTTTCATTTGACGATTGCGCCCGCCGTCGGCATCCCGGAAGGTGGAAAACGTGTGGTGGCCATCGGTCAGGTATACGATGCCGCGCGGGCCGATCACGACGGTCTTCATGTCGTCCGGACGGCTGCCCACGGCCGCCTTGCAGCGGTAGCCGGCCGGTGGCGCGCTGAGCGTGGCGCCGGGCACATTGGCTGTGTTGGGCAAGACGTCGCCCTGGCCATTGGCTTCGCACAGGTCGGCGAATTTCTTTGGCTTGGCGATGTCGGCGATGTGTTTTTCTTCGGCCGCATAGCGTCCCAGCTTGTAATACACCTGGTCGTAGCCGATGGCCGGCTGGGTCGGATGCAATTCATCGAGACGCACCTGCAGGATGCGCGGATGGGCGGCGCTGCCCACGACGGTGGCCATCAGCGCCTGCTGGCGCTCGCTCAGGACCGGCGCCGGCGCGACGACGGCGTCGCGGGCGGCCGCCATGCTGGCGAAAGCGAGGGCCAGTGCGGCGGCGGCCCGGGGAAATGCGGCGTGCATGCGACCTCCGAAGTGAGCGCTATGGCGTGCAGCATAGCGCGGCACGCGATTTCGCGCAGTCCGATAGGCGCACGCACTGCGCCATATCAAGACAGCTTCTTAAAACCACGTCTCCACTTGCAGGCCGAACGAGGTGCCGCTGGTGGCGTTGCCGTACACGGGGCCCGATTCATTGGCCTTGTTGACGGCGGCCGTGGCGGCGTCGTTCCATTTGCCGTAGGTGACAAAGGCGCGCAGCTCGGGACGCGACCAGTAACCCTTGCCCGCCGTCAGGGTAGGGGCGAAGGTCAGCTTGGTCAGGCGCTGCGCGGCGCCGCCCGTGGGCGAGGTCACGCGGTCCGTGCCCAGCTCGAACTGCAGCTTGAAGTTGTCGTTGACGGCATACACGGGGCGCACGCCCAGGGATGTCCAGGTCGAGCTGCCGCCCGTGGCGTCGGACTTGTCGCGCTGCACGATGGCGATCATTTCCGCGCTCCATTCCGGCGTCGGTTGTATCCACAGCGAATTGAAGATGCGCAAGCGCGTGACGTCGCTGCCGTTGCGGATCGAGCCCGTCGTACCCATGCGGTCGCAGCACTGGCCGCCGGCGCCCGTGCCCGGCCCGACGCCGTACTGGATGCCGAAGGTGTTGGCGCCGCCCCATACTTTATCCTGCTTGTGCAGCACGGTGGCTTGCCAGCCGCTGTGCGAGGTGCTGTCCTTCTTGTCGGGCGTGATCAGGGTGGTCAGCACTTCCAGTGTGCCATCCTGGTTGACGGGGATGCCCTGGTAGACGAGGTTTTGCCGGATGGCCGAGTTGCCGGGCTTGTCGTTATCCTTGAAGAAGCCATAGCTGATGCGGCCCGGTCCCAGCTTGTACTGGTCAATGCCGCCGCCCGTGCCGTTCATATTGATGTATTGCAAGTCCAACATGTGGATGTCGGGACGCATGTAGTAGCGCTTGCCGATCCAGGCCGTGCCGCCGTTGAGGATTTCAATGTTTTTCGCTTCCACGTACATCTTCGACATGCTCAGGTCCGAATCGCTGACGGCGGAACTGGGCGTATAGGCGGCCACCATGATATGGCCGACGAAGCTGACGCCGTTGCTCGACTTGGCCATTTCCTTCTGGTATTCGAATTCGCCATAGGTGTCGCATTCGTTGCCGAGCCGGTAGCGCATGGTGTTGCCGCCCAGGCCGTAGCAGCTTTGCGGGCCGCGGCTGTCCGTGCTCGAGCCGAGGCCGGCGCGGAAGTAGCCGTGGTATTCGCCTTCGGCATCGCTGGCGTGGGCGGCGCCGCAGGCCAGCAGCACAGTGCAGGCCAGGGCCAGCGAGGTCTTGATCGGGTGTTGCATGGAGTCTCCTTGTCGTTATCAAAATGCGTGCTTGGGCACGTCGTACCGGATCGCTGCCGATCCAATCGGGGGGCTGCCTGGCGGGAAGCTCAGGCGGCCAATATCTGTTTCGATGAAATCAGGTTGCCGGGCTGGCGCCGCGTGCGCGCCACACCTTGCGCGTCGAACAAATGAAAGGCGCTGCTGGCGGCCGAGACCGTGAATGGCTGGCCCAGCGGCACGCGGTTGTTGCCGTCGCCGCGTATCACCAGTTCCTGGCCGTTGTCCAGCGCCAAGTAAATGAAGTTGGCTTCGCCCAGGTGTTCCACCAGGCTGACGACGCCCTGGAAGCGGGCGCTGCCATCGCCGTTTTCCAGGATGTGTTCCGCCCTGAGGCCCACCGTGACGGCGTCGCCCGGCAGCAGGCCGGCCGGATCGACGAGGGCCGTGACTTCCTGGCCGCTGGCCAGCGCCACGCGCACGCCATCGTCCTGCGCGGCGATGATTTTTCCTTCGAAGAAATTCATCATCGGCGCGCCGATGAAGCCGGCCACGAAGCGGTTCGCCGGCTGCTGGTACAGTTCCAAAGGCGTGCCCGCCTGCTGGATATGGCCGCCATGCATGACGACAATCTTGTCGCCCAGGGTCATCGCTTCGACCTGGTCGTGCGTCACATACACGATGGTGGCGTTCAACTGGCGGTGCAGCTTGGCAATTTCCAGCCGCGTCTGTACGCGCAGGGCCGCGTCCAGGTTCGACAGAGGCTCGTCGAACAGGAACAGCTGCGGTTCGCGCACGATGGCGCGGCCGATGGCGACCCTCTGGCGCTGGCCGCCCGACAGTTCGCGCGGCAGGCGTTCCAGCAGGTGGTCGATCTTCAGGATGGCGGCCGCGTGGCGCACGCGCTGGGCGATGGCGTCCTTGCTGGCACCGGCGATCTTCAGGCCGAATGCCATGTTGCGGTACACGCTCATGTGCGGATACAGCGCATAGCTCTGGAAGACCATGGCGATGCCCCGTTCGGCCGGCGGCAAGTCATTGACGACCTTGCCGCCGATGGACAATGTGCCTTGCGAAATGCTTTCCAGGCCGCACAGCATGCGCAGCAAGGTCGATTTGCCGCAGCCGGAAGGGCCCACCAGCACGACGAATTCACCGTCGCGGATGTCGAGGTCGATGCCGGCCAGCACATTGTGGCGGCCGTCGTAGGATTTGGTCAGTTGTTGCAGGCTTACATGGGCCATGGCGCACCTATTATTTGACCGCGCCGGACGTCAGGCCGCGGATCAGTTGACGAGAGAAAATGACGTACATGACGAGCACGGGAATGACGGCCAGCGACAGCGCCGCCAGCACGGAGTTCCAGTCCGTCACGTATTGCCCGATGAATTGCTGCACGCCCAGGGTGACGGTCTTGGTGCGGTCCGAAGGCGCCAGGATCAGCGGGAACCACAGGTCGTTCCAGGCGGGAATCATGGTGAACACGGCCACCGTGGCGATGGCGGGACGGATCAGGGGCAGGATCACCTGGAAGAAGATGGCGAATTCGCCCACGCCATCGCAGCGCGCCGCATCCTTCAGTTCGCGCGGCACCTGGCGCACGAATTCGGACAGGATCATCACGGCCAGCGGCAGGCCCTGCGCCGTGTACACGAGCACCAGCGCGCTCAGGGTGTTGATCAGGTCGAGCCGCACCACCAGTTCCAGGATGGAGACCGTGCCCAGGCGGATGGGGATCATGATGCCCAGCGCCAGGTACAGGGTCAGCAGGCGGTTGCCCGTAAACGTGTACTCGGACAAGGCCCAGGCCGCCATGGCGCCGAACAGCACGATCAGCAGCAGCGACAGCAGGGTGACGAACAGGCTGTTGCCGAAGTACAGCAGGAAGTCCGAATTGGCCAGCACCTTGTGAAAGCCCACGAGCGAAAAGGTGGACGGCGTGGGCAAGGCCAGCGGATTGTCGAAGATGGCGGCCCGCGTCTTGACCGAGTTAATCAGGATCAAGACGATGGGGAACAGGGCGATGATGGTGTAGCCCGCCAGGATCGCATGCACGGCGGCGCGGCCCAGAGGGCGGGTGGAAACGTTGCGCATGGCGGCCCTTACAGTTCGTAGCGTGTCAGCTTGCGCTGCACGAAAAAGAAATACACACCCACGCCCACGAGGATCACGAGGAACATCATGGTGGCCACGGCAGCGCCCATGGTGGGGCTGCCCAGCTGGGCCTGGTAACCGAAGAAGGTGCGGTAAAAGAAGGTGCCGAGGATGTCGGTGGCGTAGTTCGGTCCCGCCAGCGCGCCTTTCACGGAATACACGAGGTCGAAGGCGTTGAAGTTGGCGACGAAGGTGAGGATGGTCACCAGCCCCAGGGTGGGCCAGATCAGCGGCAGCTTGATTTGCCAGAAGATGCGCATGGCGCTGGCGCCCTCCGCGTGGGCCGCCTCGATGATTTCCTCGGGCACGGCCAGCAGGGCCGCATAGATCAGCATCATGGGGATGCCGATGTATTGCCAAACGGAAATGAGGGCGATGGTCAGCAGGGCCGTCGATTCCTGGCCCAGCCACGGCGCGAAGTAGCTGCCGATGCCGACGCCATCCATCAGCGACTGGCCCACACCCCATAGCGGCGACAGGATCAACTGCCAGATGAAGCCGATGATGACGACGGACAGCAGGGTCGGCAGGAAGATCAGGGTACGGTAGCTGCGCTCGCCCTTCAAACCCTTGAGGCTGAAGAGGGTGGCCAGCAGCAGGCCGATGGGATTTTGCAGCAGCATGTGGATGAGGAAGAACTTGCAGTTGTTCCACATCGCATTCCAGAAACTTTGCGACCATTGCGGGTCGAACAGGATGGTGGCGTAGTTGGCCAGGCCGGCAAAATGGTGCTGGCCACTCTCATCGGTCGTGTACAGGCCCAGGCGCAGGGTATCGGCCAGGGGCAGGGCGCTGAACAGCGAGTAAATGACCAGCGCCGGGGCCAGGAACACGAGCACGTGCCATGGGAAAGTTATTTTCACGGCGAAACTCCAGACGAAGAAAAGCACCGGCGGCGGGGCCGCCGGCAAAACCGTGCCACCGGCTGCCGCATCGCACTGCTCAGGCCGGTTGCTCGGGGAGGGTAGGGGGATTTATTGCTGTTGCGGCTTGTACCACTTGGCAAAGCCGGACTGGATCTGGCGCGCCGCGTCTTTCGGCGCCAGCTTGCCGTTCAAGACCTGGGCATTGACGTTCCACAGCTCGTTTTCCATGCTCGGCTCGCCACGGTTGAGGATTTGCGCGTTCAGGCGGATGGTCGAGGCGCAACTGGCACGCCAGCCGTTCATTTGCTTGGCCAGCGGATCCTTGATGGAGATCAAATGGTTCGACAGCGAGAAGAAGCCCGTCACCTTGTTGGTGTAGATGTCGGCGAATTCCTGCGAACCGAGCCAGGCGAGGAATTTGTAGGCGTCTTCCTTGTTCTTCGACTTCTTGTTGACGCTCATGCCGATGTCCGTGTGGTCCGAGATATAGCACTTGTCGCCGGCCTTGCGCACGGGAGGATTGAAGGCGCCCAGTTCCAGTTCCGGGTCCTGCTTGAAGTAGGCGATGTCCCAGGAGCCGGACGGGTAGATGGCGGCCTTGCCCAGCGCGAACTGGTTCTGGCTGTCGCCATAGGTTTGCGCGCTGGCGCCCTTGGACAGATAGCTGCCCAGCCGTGCCTCATATTCCCAGGCGGCGACGAATTGCGGGTCGGTAAATTTGGCCTTGCCGGCTATCAACGCCTTGCGGCCCTCTTCGCCCTTCCAGTAATTGGCGCCGATGCTGGTAAACACCACCTGGTTCGCTTCCCACTGGTCCGCCGTGCCCAGCGCCAAGGGCGCATATTTGCCGCTTTTCCTGACCGTTTCCAGCACCTTGAAGAATTCCTCTTCCGTGGCGGGCGGTTGCAGTTTCAGTTCGCGGAAGATTTTTTTGTTGTACAGGAAGCCATGCATGACGGACGCGATCGGCATGCAGAAGGTGTCCTTGCCGTCGTCCGTCTGCCACGCCACCTTGGCCGAGGCGGGGAAGTTGTCCATGCCGGCCTTGCCGTCGAGCTTTTCCAGCTGGCCCCGCTTGTACAGGGCCAGCGAGACGTCGAACGGGCGGCAGGCCAGCAAGTCGCCGGCCGTGCCGCCGCTCAGGCGCGCGTTCAGGGTGGAATCGTATTCGGTGGGGGCGGTGGGCGAGAACTTGATCTCGATGCCAGGATGTTTTTTCTGGAAGGCGGGAATGAGCACCGTTTCCCACAGGGTCTTGTCATCCACGCGCCAGCTTTCGATGGTGAGCGTGCCCGCCTGTGCCGTGCCGCTGGCCAGCAGCAGGGCCAGCAATGTGTTGCGCGCGGCCGCGCCGCCTTTTGCATGCAGTTGCATGTCGTCTCCTTGTTGGTGTTGGTCTTGTTTGGCTGCCTGTTACGCTGCAGTTGGCGGACAGTAGCATCGGGGGAAATGTGACGCCAGCACCCGGCATTGCACCGGCGATTTTTTCTTATCTCGTTGATTTAAAAGAATAATATTGAAATGCGCAGGCGCGCTTGCTTACCTTTCCTTACCGATGTCCGCTGCCGTGGCGCGCCGCGCGGGGCGTCGGGCGCGTGGCGCCCCTTGTGCGCTGCGCAAGGTAGTGCAACAAAAGCTCACGTTTCTTTACAAATCAGGGTACTAAATTACCAACCTGCTGTTTTGTAGTTGGGCTATAGTTTGTCGCGACAAGAAAAAGGGGACAGGATTGAAGACGCCGCCGCGCAACACCGCCGACCGCCATGCCGGGGCCGCCCGCCGTCGCGGCGCGGCGGCGCTGGCGCTGCTGGCCCTCCTGTGTAGCAACGTGCCGGCACGGGCAGAAGCGCTGCAAGTACTGCATTGGTGGACCTCGATCGGCGAACGCCGCGCCGCCGACGTGCTGGTGGCGCGCCTGGCGCAGGAAGGCGTCGAATGGCGCGACGCGGGCATCGCGGGCGGCGCCGGGGTCGGCGCGGGCAAGGTCTTGAAGAGCCGTGTACTGGCCGGCAAATCGCCGGAAGTCATGCAACTGATCGGCTATACCCTGGGCGAGTGGAGCGACCTGGGCCTGCTGCTGCAGCTCGACAGCGTCGCCGCCAGCAACAACTGGCGCGCCACCATGTATCCCACCGTATGGGGCTTGCTGCAAAACCGCGGCCATACGATGGGCGTGCCGGCCGGCATCCACCGCATCAATACCCTGTTTTACAACCGCAAGATCTTCCAGCGCCTGGGCCTGGCCGTGCCGCGCAGCTGGAGCGACTTCGAGCGCGTGGCCGGCAAGCTGCGCCAGGCCGGCATCACGCCACTGGCGCAAAGCAGCGAAGCGTGGCAGGTGGCCACCCTGTTTGAAACGCTGGTGCTGGCCGAATCGGGGCCTGCGTATTACCGCGCCCTGTTTGTCGAGAAGAAAGCCGAGGCGTATGCCGACCCGCGCCTGCGCCACGCCTTGCAGCGCTTGAGGTCCCTGAAGCAATGGATGGGCACGCCGTTGCGCGAACAGGGCTGGCCCGAAATGGCGCGCCAGGTGGGCGATGGCGAGGCGGCCATGTACATCATGGGCGACTGGGCGAAGGGCGAGCTGAACGCCTGGGGCCGCGCCACGGACGAGGTGTTCGGCTGCGCCGCCGCGCCCGACACGGGCGATTACCACCTGTACAGCATCGATACCCTGGCCATGTTCGCATCCGATTACACGCACCAGGGCGCGCAGGAAAAGCTGGCGCAGGTGGTCGCTTCGCTGCCCGTGCAGCTCGAGTACAGCCAGGTGAAGGGCTCGATTCCCGCCTTGCGCCAGGCCGACCTGTCGCGCCTGGACAGCTGTGGGCGCGCCTCGGCGCAGGCATTCGCGCGCGGCGCCGCGTTCCAGGCGCCCAGCCTCGTGCACCGCATGGCCACCGATGAAACCAGCAAGGACGCCATCATCGCCGAAGTGCACCGCTATTTCCTGGACGAGACGATCAGCGCGGCCGACGCCCAGCGCCGCATCGGCAGCATGTTGCAGGCGCTGAATAAAAAAGGACGAGACCATGTCACGCAAAATCCTGGTCGTTGACGACGATCAAAAGACCCGCATGCTGTTGAAGGCCTACCTGGAAAAGAACCAGTACGAGGTGGGTCTGGCGCACGATGGCGCCACCTTCCTGGCCGAATTCCACCGCCATGTCGATAGCCTGTCGCTGGTGATCCTCGACGTGATGTTGCCCGATACGGATGGCTTTGCGCTGTGCAAGGTGGTGCGCGCCCGCTCGAACGTGCCCATCATCATGCTGACGGCCAGCTCCGACGAGACGGACCGGGTGGTGGGGCTGGAACTGGGCGCCGACGACTACATCGCCAAGCCCTACAGCCCGCGCGAATTGCTGGCGCGCATCAAAGCCATCCACCGCCGCACGGGCATCGACGCGGCCGCGCCACCCCGCTATTACCGCTTCGTCGGTTTCACCCTCGATACGCTGGAGCGCACGGTGACGGATGCCGATGGCGAAGCGCTGCAGCTGACGGGCCTCGATTTCCAGCTGCTGCGCTACTTTGTCGAGCATCCGGGCGATATCCTCGACCGCAGCGTGCTGTGCGAACAGACGCGGGGACGCGACGCGGGGCCGCTCGACCGCTCGCTTGATGTGCAGGTGAGCCGGCTGCGGTTGCGCCTGAAGGACGATGGCAAGCAGCCCATGCTGATCAAGACGGTGCGCGGCGCTGGTTATGTGTTTTCGGCCGACGTGAGCAGTGGACATGCCTGAGCGGGGCGCGCGCCGGCTGCTCGAGCGCCTGTTGCCGCCATCGCTGCTGGGCCGCCTGTCCGTGGTGATGGTGGCCGGCGTGCTGGCCACGCAACTGGTGGGCAACCTGATCTGGGCCACGCAGCTGCGCCGCGATTCGGCCGTGGAGGCGCGCATGGCGTCGCAGCACCTGGCCCGCAGCGCCGCCAGCACCATCCGCTTCTTCCTCAGCCTGCCGGCCAACTACCGCCCCATCCTGATCCAGCAATTTCGCGAGATGGGCGGCACGCGCTTCTTTGTCAACGTCAACCAGGGGCCGCTGGCCATCCGCGAAATCGCCCCGCACGCGCTGGCCGATACGGTGGTGGCCACGGTGGGCGCGGCGCTGAAGAGCGACTTGCCCCAGCTGGCCGGCTACCGCGTGGGCTTCGCCTGGCCGAGAGACCTGGTGGTGGCCGACAGCGGCGCGCACATCGGCGACTTGCCGGAAAACTGGGTCCAGCATATCTTGCTGCTGAAACCGAATCCCGCGCCCGTCCTCGTGATCCAGGCCGAGCTGGAGCCGGGCAACTGGCTGTACCTGGCGGCACTGATGCCCAACCCGTATTTCTTGCAAAGCAGTAATCCTTGGACACTCGACCGGGTATTGCTGCAAGCGTTGTCGCTGGCGGCCGTGCTCCTGCTGTCGATTCTCGTCGTGCGCTGGACCACACGGCCGCTGGCGGCCCTGTCGGACGCGGCCGAAGCGTTTGGCCGTGGCGAGACGCCGCCGCCGTTGCCGCAGACGGGCAGCCGCGAATTCGTGCAGACGGCGCGCGCCTTCAGCGGCATGCGCGAACGCATCCAGCGCTACCTGGAAGACCGAGAACGGCTGTTCGTCTCGATTTCGCACGACTTGCGCACGCCCATCACCCGCCTGAAATTGCGCACGGAATTGCTCGACGACGATGTGCTGCGCAACGAATTCCACGATGACCTCGATGAGCTGGACATGATGGTCAAGGGGGCGCTGCAATGCGTGAAGGATAGCGATATCCATGAAAACGCCACCGAGGTGAGATTGGACCCCTTGCTGCAGCGTATGGTGCGCGGGACCCAGCTGGCCGGCCATGAAGTGCATTACGTGGAAACGGACCTGAGCGTGAAGGCCAAGCCCCTGGCCCTGAAGCGTGCCATCGGCAACTTGCTGGACAATGCCCTGTTTTACGGCAAGACGGCCCATTTGTCGGCGTGCCGCGAGGGCGCCAACGTGGTCATCCGCATCCGCGATGACGGCCCCGGCGTGGCCGAAGAGGCGTTCGCCAGCCTGTTCCAGCCCTATGTGCGCCTGGAACATGGCCGTGAACAAAACGCGCATGGCATGGGCTTGGGGCTTGGTATCGCGCGCAGCATCATCCAGGCCCACGGTGGCGAGCTGACCCTGGCCAACCACCGCGATGGCGGCCTGGAAGCGACCATCCGCCTGCCGGCCCAGTGAGTGACGTCAGCTTTGCCCGGCCAGCAGCGCACTGGGCACGCGCGGCGAGGACATCAGGTCGCGGAAGGCCGCCCAGTGTGCGACCCGCGTCGCGCCCTGGCGCTCGACCCAGGCTTTTGCCATGTCCTGTCCCAGGTTGTAATTGATGACGTAGGCGCCCATGGCGTCGTAGAACTGCAGGCGCTGCGCGGATTTCTCGGCCGGGTACAGGCGCACGTTGACCAGCCATTCCAGCGCTTCCTCGCGCGTCAGGCTGCCTTCGAGGTAGTGGCGCGCGATGTCGTTGTCGGCGTAGCCGAGCTTGGCCAGTAGCGCGTTGAGTTGCGCATAGCGGGGTGCCAGCTTTGGCTCGAGGCCGGCCAGCGGATACAGCACCTGCTGTTCAAAATCGAGCCGCTCGGCATCCGTGAAACTCAGTTCGATGCCGTAGTTGGCCGTGCCTTCGGCGATCAGCGATTGCGGCGAATACAGCGGATAAATGCAGTACTCCATCCAGCCCTTGCCGCGCACCAGGTCGCGCTCGAGCAACACGTTATACACATGGTGGCCCGGATACGCCTCATGGCAACCGAGGTCGACCGCCCGGTCGATATAGATGGGTAAATCGGTATTGATCTGGATCACGCTCTGATAGTTGCCCTTGTACCAGTTGTAGCCGCTCCACGGTTTGTCGGTGACGAATTCCAGCACGAAGTCCTCGCCTTCGGGCAGGGCGATGTACTGCAAGGTGCGTTCCCTGCCAGCCCTGATGGCGGCCTGCATGACGTCCTGCAATCGCTCTGGCGGAATGATGAACTGGCTGCGAAATTGCTGCACACGTTCGCTCACCGCTTGTTTGCCGGGCAACAGGTCGGCCACTTGCGCAACGATGGCTTCATACCAGGCGCGGGTGTGATGGGGAGAAACTGCGTCGTAGAGCTGCGCACTTTCTTCGTCAAAACCAAGTTTCTCGCCGCCGAGCATCGCCACCTTCGTTTGCATTGCCAGCAATTGCGTGCGCAGGCTGCGCGCGCGCAGCTGCGTTTCCTGGTCAGTGGCCAAAGGTCGCTGCGCCAGCAGCGCAAGCGCTGCCGCGATGTCTTGGCTGATCCGTGTGAGCGGCAAGGGCGCAGTCGCCGCCGCCGCTTGCCATTCGGGCGGGCCGTAATACGCGTCCACGTAGGAGGCGTCATGCTGGCCGATGGCCAGCACCAGATGCACATAGCGTTCTGCAATATCGGACAGGAAAGCGGGCATGGCGGCGGGAAGAAGGGAATCGAAGAAGCAGTATAGCAGTGCCGCGCCGTTGTAAATATGGCTGTGACCAGGCTAAGCAGCGCTGAATCAGCGTGATCAATGAAGCCGGTGCCTGATTGCCAGGCACGGGCTTGCAACGTTTTATTGCTTGGCACTCCATTGCCAGATTGTCTGACCATACGCGGCATCTTCGAACGCTGGCATCACTTCGCCATGCTCGAAATAGCGACGGCCTTGCAACCTGGCCGGGGTTTCCCAGAAGCCCGCTTTCGGACATGGCTGACCACCTTCGATGCGCCCGCCATCGGCTACAAGGGCAGCATCAAGGCTGGTATGGCGATTTTCCGTACGTAGTTTACGAGCGTAATCCACCAAGTCTTTCGGATAGACCATATGGTCTATCCCGCTGTCGTTGAGATCAAGTAAAAATACCGCCGCACCTGCTTCAAATGCCCAATAGCCATAATACCCAGCGTAGCCTTCGTCGCTGATCTTCAAATGCTCGTCGTGCCAGCGCGGATGATCTTTCATAGCGGGATACCATTGTTTCAGGTACTGTTTCAGCAGGTGCAGTGTCTCCTGCTCGTCTTCCTCGTAAAACACTTGTAGCAGGGTATCGTAGGGCTTGCCCAAGATACACGTGTCGAGCGCCATTTCGTTGTCTACATACCCGCCAATCAATTGCTCGTACAGTCCGTCAAGGCCGCGATGGCTGCGCAGCATGTCAATTAGCCGCATGACTGATCGTCGGTCACGCAGCAATATCGCGATACTGAGTAATTGCAAGGTGTTTTCATAATCGGAGAGAATGGAAAACTGAGGTGCGCCCTCATATTCATAGGGGCCATATTCCGGGTATTCAAGCACAGCTTGCTGCCGGTAAACCTGATCAACTTCATTCCATTTTTCAAATAGATCGACAATGCCGGAAATACGCGGCGCCAGTTCGTCGATCTTCACTCCGGCGGTGTAGTCGAGCATCCATAGCCAGAATGTTTCCAGATATAAAAAATGGTGAGCCAGCGCTGCATCTTGTGCTGTTTCAGCAATGTCCTTGTTTTCCTGTTGTCCTTCGATTAAAGCCAGTTGATTTTCCCTCGTTTTTATATACAGCTCTTCATACAGAAATTGTTGCCTTCTTTTTTCGTGAAATGGGGGATGGCTCATTCTCAGGTGCCTTTTCTTTTTTCTGCCTTTGCTCTCGGGAGGGGGAAGTCTTGGGTTTTTCAGCTTTTTCGGCCCCGGTTTTTTTTGGCTGCGAGCTGAGCGCAAGTTTTCTGCCAGTCTCTATCTTATCTATTTCAAAACGGTCGAAAGTATCAGTGATGCCATGTGTGGGCTTGTGTTTGTCATGTAATTTAATGTTGTAATGGTCACCTGAGCCGATAAGCTCCAGGATTGCTTCAAGATGATCCATCACACCGGGTGCAGCCGTGAGCTTGAGGTTACTTTGCGGGTGGGTTTTTGTCACGAACGGGTTTGAGGCAGCAGGGGTACCCAGCATAAGATAAACCCATCGATTTTTCAGATTGGCCGGATTTTGCATGGTTTTGTCCTTGACGCTGTTGGTAATCCATTCTTTACTCATCTGCGTCCCTTTTTTCGGCTCTCCCAGCAACGTCCACAGCATCCATTGCCTGTCGTTCAGTGACGCCGGCGCCTTCGGGATTGTGCCGTTTCCCGTATTTCTTTTCAGTCGCGCATGCAGGCTATAGATGCTCTCGCTGAACTTCGCCTCGATAAACTGGTAGGTCGTGGCATCGGTCTGCCAGATGGTATCGACGCCGGACAAGGTCACCTTGGCCAGGTCTTCCGGCACCAGTTCCGAGGGGCGCTTGTGTTTGCTGTCAGGGCCGACAATGCGCGGGAAGGCGGCGCTCCACTTGCCCTTGACGTTACCGTGTGGCCAGGCGTTGGTCTTCTTGAGAATATGTTCCATATGATAATAGTCCGCCATGTGGTCACCGACCAGTCCCCGCGGCCCAAATTTGATTTCGGACAGCAATTCGCGAATCGGCCGCGACGTATTCTTGACAGGTGCTGTGCCGCCGTCGCTGCTCTGGCGGTGCGAGTCGTCCACGGGTTTGTGGTCCTTGCCCTTGCCCGGCGAGTCCCGTTCTTTGGTTTTTGCTTTGGCATCCACGCCCTTGGTTTTTTTATCGGTGCTGATCGTGGGCGATTTGAACTGGGCATTGGCGCTGTGCGGATGTGTGTTGCCGGACTTGTGATTGTGCCTGGCCGCCGTATTGGCGCCGGTGCCGGCGGCGACGGCGATTTTTTTTGCCGCCCATAACGCCTCTTCGCCCAGCATGTCCTCGATCAAGTCAGCGGCAGCGGTTTGGTACGTCTGGCCAAGGGGTGCAGGCAGCATGATAAAACTGCAGACATGCTGGCGCCTGCTGCCGGAAAATGGCGCCGGCGTATAGGCACGCCGGCGCCGGCGCTTAAAACTCGACAGGCCGCGCTTCGCGCATCGCTTGCGTCATGGCCAGGCCGATGCGCGTCGCTTCCGTTGCGTCGTGCAAGGTCAATGACAAGGTGCGCCGGCCCAGTGCCGCATCCGTGAACTCCTGCGCCTCGATCAAAAAGGCGTCGGCAAAGCGGGCATAGAAGTCGGGCGTGCACTCATTGCGCACGCCATGCGCATCTGAAATTTCCACCCGGTTCAGGCGCGGATTGCTGCCCACGGCCAGGCGGCCGCCCGTGCCGAACACTTCCGTCAGGGTTTCATGGCCATGCGCCATGGTGCGCGAGGCCATGAAGCTGGCCATGCTGCCATCGGAAAATTCGACCGTCGCCAGGCCGTTGTCGACGTCGCCAAATGCCTGCAAGCCCGTATGGATGGCGTTGGTGCCGCTCGCATATACGCGTTTGGGCACGGGATTGCCCAGCAGCCAGCGCGCCAGGTCGATATCGTGCACGCTGCAATCGAGGAAGATGCCGCCGCTGGTGGGGGCGAAGCGCATGAAGGCGCCGCTGGGGTCGTTCTGATCGCAGGTTTGCGAACGCACCAGATACGGCTTGCCGATGAGTCCCTGGGCGATCTTTTGCTTCGCGTCATGGTAGCTGGCGTCGAAACGGCGCACGAAGCCGATCATGATGGTCAACTGCGGGTGGCGTGCCGCTTCGGCTTCCACTTTCAGGCAGTCGGCCAGGTCCAGGGACAGCGGCTTTTCGCAAAACACGTGCTTGCCGGCGCGCAGGGCGGCGATGATCTGGTCCGCATGCAGCGAGGTGGGCGTGACGAGGAAGACGGCGTCCAGGCCCGGGTGGGCCAGCAGGGCGTCGTAATCGGCATAGCCGGTGGTGATGCCGAGCTGGCTGGCGGCCCAGTCCAGTTCGGCTGGAACGGGGCTGCAGGCAGCCACGACTTCGGCATTCGGCACGCGCTGCGCCAGGTTGATGGCATGACGCTGGCCCAGCCGGCCCAGGCCGACGATACCGACTTTTAATGTTGGGGATGACATGCTGTCTCCAGATATTTTTATTCTTGTTTATAAAGTGACCACGCGCTGTTCGCGCCACGACAAGGTGGCCGCTTCGGCCAGTTCCAGCGCCTTCAAGCCATCGTGCACGGTGGTGCGCAGCGGCGTGCCGTGGCTGAGGGCGTCAAAGAAGTGCGCCATTTCCTGCGCGTAAGCCACGCGATAACGTTCCAGGAAAAAATCTTCTGGCTTGTCCACGCTGACATTCACGGCGCCATAGGCTGTCACTTCCGTCGGCTTGTGGTTGCCGGCCTGCAGCATGCCGGCGCTGCCCAGTACTTCGAAGCGCTGGTCGTAGCCATAGGCGGCGCGGCGCGAGGCATTGATCTGGCACAAGCGGCCCTTGGCCGTGCGGATGGTGACGACGGCCGTGTCCAGGTCGCCTGCTTCGCCGATGGCTGGATCGACGAGGCAGCTGCCCGTCGCGTGCACGCTGACGGCTTCATCGTCGAGTATCCAGCGGAAGATGTCGAAATCGTGGATCAGCATATCCTTGAAGATGCCGCCCGACACCTTGATGTAGCTGACCGGTGGCGGGCCCGGATCGCGGCTGGTCACGACCAGCAATTCCGGCGTGCCGATTTCGTCCGCTTCGATGCGTGTCTTGACGGCATTGAAAGTCGGGTCGTAGCGGCGCTGGAAGCCCAGCATGCACAGCACCTTGGCTTCCTTGACGGCGGTCGCGCAGGCGCGCGCGCGGTCTATCGTCAGGTCGACGGGTTTTTCGCAAAAGATGGCCTTGCCGGCGGCGGCCGAGCGCAGGATCAGATCCGCGTGCGTGTCCGTGCTGGACGCGATGACGACGGCCTTGATGGCCGGGTCGGCCAGCGCCGCCTCGACCGTGGCGCTGCTGCCGCCATGCAAACCGGCCAGCGCGGCGGCCGCTTCCTGGTTGACGTCGACCACGTACTTGAACTGCACGCCGGGTTGGGCGGCCAGGTTGGCCGCGTGGATTTTGCCGATGCGTCCGGCGCCGAACAATGCTACTTCAATCATCATGTTCTCCTGGGGTGTGGATTTCTTCGATGTCGAGCTCTAATTTGTATGCCAGCGCAATGAACAGCGCCTGGCACAGGCAGATGGTGCTGGTCAGCGAGCGGAAGGCGAAGGCGCTGCCCTCGGTGACGGTGAGCAGCGCGTCGGCGGCCCGCGCGAGCGGGGCCAGCTTGCTGTCCGTAATCACAAGAACCTTGGCGCCCTTGTCTTGCGCCGCCTTGATGCACTGCTGGGTTTCCTTGCCGTAAGGCGAGAAACTGATGGCGATCGCCACATCGCGTTCGCGCACGCTGCGCATCTGTTCGCGGTGCATGCCGCCCAGTCCGCTAATCAGGTGCACGCGCTTGTCCGTGTGTTCCAGCGCGTAGGCGATGTAGGAGGCGATCGGGAAGGACCGGCGCACGCCGATCACATAGATATTTTCTGCTTTCAGCAGCAGGTTGACGGCCGCTTCCAGCTGGGCGTCGTCGAGTCCTGCCGCCAGGTCGTCGAGGCCGGCGCGGCTGGCGCCGACGAATTCGCGCGTCAGGTCGCCCGCGCTGAGGGCTGCGTCGCGCGTGGAGATCAGCTTGCGGATGCGCTGCTGGTAGTCGGGCGTGGCACCGGCCTGGTCCGTATAAGCCTGGCGGAACACGTCTTGCATTTCGGAAAAGCCCGTGTAGCCGAAGCGCTGCGCGAAACGCACGATGGCGGACGGCTGCACGTCGCAGGCGGCGGCGATGTCGCTGATGCGCTCGAGCATCAGGCTGGCGCGGTGCTTTTCAATGTATTGGGCGATGACTTTCAACTGGCGCGACAGCTTGTCGTACTCGGCGGCAATGTGCTGCATCAGCTGTTCGATGGGGGCGGTGGCTGCCATGATGTTTTCCTTGGTGTGCTTGCTGGGCCGCTGTATCCGTGCGGCTGGTTCTGGCGAGAATTATAGGAGGGAATCTTGAAAATAGAAATGAATTTCTATTTAAATTTATTTTGAAAATTTTATTGCATTTGTCTTTTTTGTGGCCTAAGCTGTGCGCAGTGCATCGGTTCGTGTGCCGCAAGGCCAGGCCGGTGACACCCTTCATAAAAGCTCGCAACTATAAAAATTAATCCGTCTAGGAGACATTCATGCATAGCAATAAAAGCAAGGGTTTGATGAAGTGCCTGGCCATCGCCAGCCTGGGCCTGAGCCTGGGTTTGAGCACGGGCGCCAGCCATGCTGCCGGCGAAAAATTCGTCATGGTCAGCCATGCGCCGGACTCCGATTCCTGGTGGAACACCATCAAGAACGCCATCAAGCAAGCCGGTGAAGACTTCAACGTGTCCGTCGACTACCGCAATCCGCCGAATGGCGACCTGGCCGACATGGCGCGCCTGATCGAGCAGTCGGCCGCGCGCAACTATGATGGCTTGATCGCCGACATCGCCGACTTCAGCGTGCTGCAAAAACCGCTGGGTACGGTAGTGGCCAAGAAAATCATGCTCGTGACCATCAATTCGGGCACCATCGCGCAAAGCGAACAGTTGAAAGCCATCATGCACGTGGGCCAGCCCGAATATGACGCGGGCCTGGGCGCCGGTAAGCGCGCCAAGGAAGCGGGCATCAAGTCGTTCGTGTGCGTGAATCACTATGCGATGAATGCCTCGTCGTTCGAACGCTGCCGCGGTTTTGCCGACGCGCTCGGCGTCGACTTCAAATCGTCCACGCTCGACACCAATGGCGTCGACCCTGGCGTGATCGAAAGCAAGGTCAGTGCCTATCTGCGCAGCAATCCGAAGACCCAGGCCGTGCTGGCGCTGGGGCCGGACTCGGCGCCAGCCGCCATGCGCGCCGTCGAGAAGCTGGGCCTGAAAGGCAAGATGTACTTCGCCAGCTTCGACTTGTCGGAAGAAATCGCCAAGGGTATCAAGGATGGCAGCATCCAGTTCGCCATCGACCAGCAGCCTTACCTGCAGGGCTACATTCCTGTCGCCGTGATGGCTATCATGAAACAGCAAAAGATCACCGACCTGGCCAAGGTCAAGGAAATCCTGATCGCCAATCCGAAATACCAGGCGCGCCTGGCGGAATACGGCCTGACCCCGATCTACGGTCCACGCCACATCAGCTCCGGCCCCGGTTTCGTGACCAAGGAAAACATTTCCAAGGTCGAAAAATACGCGGGCCAATACCGCTAATCCACACAGTCGCCACCGGGTTTGCCCAGCGCCGTACCGCTTCCCGCAGGCGGCGCATGGGAGGAACACGCCTGGCGCCAGCGATGCTGGTGATAAGTAATTGCATCAAGTAACACTGAAAGGACTTTGTATGACTGCGCTCAAATCCAGCCTGGCCAGCCCCGGCATGAATCCTCCTCCGCCTCCCGGCGCCTCCAGCAAGCCAGTTGCCGCCGCCGACGAGCGCGTAGGCACGACCAGCTGGGTCAAACGTTTTTTTGGCCGCCCCGAGTTCGCCTCGATTTCCGGCGCGGTGCTCGTGTTTGCCTTCTTCGTCATCACGGCCGGCGACTCCGGCATGTTCAACCTCGATGGCGTCGTCAACTGGATGCAAGTGGCATCCTACCTGGGCATCATCGCCATCGGCGCCTGCCTGTTGATGATCGCCGGTGAATTCGACCTGTCGATCGGCTCCATGATCGGCTTTGCCGGCATGATGATCGCCATCCCGACGATTTATTTCCACTGGCCACTGTGGGCCGCCATTATTTTCGCCTTCGCCGGTTCCATGGCGCTGGGCTGGCTCAACGGCTACATCGTCATCAAGACGCGCTTGCCATCGTTCATCGTTACCCTGGCATTCCTGTTCATCCTGCGCGGCCTGACCCTGGCCTTGTCCATCATGTTCGCCAACCGCACCATCGTCAGCGGCGTGGGCGACCTGGCGGCGCAGGACTGGCTGGCCAGCCTGCTGTTCCACGGCAATGTGGCCACGGGCCTGTTCCAGTGGATGGGTGCGCATGGCTGGATCGCCGTGCTCGACGACGGTTCGCCGCTGGTCAAGGGCATTCCGAAAGTGATCGCTTGGTGGCTGGTGCTGGCCGCCGGCGCTGCGTTTGTCCTGTCGCGTACCCGTTTCGGCAACTGGATGTTCGCCGTGGGCGGCGACGCCAACGCGGCCAAGAATGTGGGCGTGCCGGTGCGCAAGGTGAAAATTTCGCTGTTCGTCTTCACGGCCTTCTGCGCCTGCCTGTTTGCCACCTTGCAAGTATGCGACGTGGGTTCGGCCGCCGCCGACCGCGGCATGCAAAAGGAATTCGAAGCCATCATCGCGGCCGTCATCGGCGGCGCCTTGTTGACGGGCGGCTACGGTTCCGTCGTCGGCGCCTGCTTCGGCGCGCTGATCTTCGGCGTGGTGCAGATCGGCATCACTTATACCAACATCAATTCGGACTGGTTCCGCGTGTTCCTCGGCGTCATGCTGCTGATCGCGGTGCTGTTCAATAACTTTGTACGCTCACGCGTCACGGAAGCGAGATAAATCATGAGCGAGCATATTCTTGCCCTGGAAAATGTCAGCAAGCGTTTCGGCTCCGTGCTGGCGCTGCAAAACATCACCATGCGGTTGAAGGAAGGCGAAGTGCACTGTTTGCTGGGCGACAACGGCGCCGGCAAGTCCACCCTGATCAAGACCCTGGCCGGCGTGCACAAGCCCACCGATGGCCAATACCTGGTCGATGGCAAGCCCGTCGTCTTCAATTCGCCCAGCGAAGCGCTGGACATGGGCGTGGCCACCGTCTACCAGGATCTGGCGCTGGTGCCGCTGCTGTCCGTGGCGCGCAATTTCTTCATGGGCCGCGAGCCGATGAAAAAGCTGCTGGGCCTGGTGCCCGTGATGGATATCGACTACGCGGCCGAGACGGCGCGCGCCAAGCTGGCCGAGATGGGCATCATGGTGCGCGACCCGCACCAGGCCATCGGCACCATGTCGGGCGGCGAAAAGCAGTGCCTGGCCATTGCCCGCGCCATCCACTTCGGCGCCCGCGTGCTGATCCTCGACGAGCCGACGGCGGCCCTGGGCGTGAAGCAATCGTTCAATGTGCTGAAACTGATTTACAAGGCGCGCGAGCGGGGCATTTCCGTGATCTTTATTACGCATAATGTGCACCATGCGTATCCGGTCGGCGACTCGTTCACGTTGTTGAATCGGGGCAAGTCGCTGGGCACCTTCACCAAGGATACGGTGAGCAAGGATGCCTTGCTGGACATGATGGCGGGCGGGGCGGAAATGCAAACGCTGATGAGTGAACTCGACGGTGTCACGATTTAAGGATAGCCATGAATAATTCCACACAATTTGCCCAGGGCCGCGCGCTGGACGTGATCTGCCTGGGCCGCCTGGCGGTGGACCTGTACGCGCAGCAGATCGGCAGCCCCCTGGAAGACGCGACCAGTTTCGCCAAGTACCTGGGCGGCTCGTCGGCGAATATCGCCTTCGGCACGGCCCGCTTGGGCTTGAAGTCGGCCATGCTGTCGAAAGTGGGCGACGACCACATGGGCCGTTTCCTCACCGACACCCTGTCGAAAGAGGGCTGCGACGTCAGCCACGTGGGCATCGACCGCGACCGCCTCACGGCTTTAGTCATGCTGGGCATCAAGGACAAGAACACGTTTCCCCTGATTTTCTACCGTGAAAATTGCGCCGACATGGCCATCGACGCATCGTCGGTGGATGCGGCTTTCATTGCCTCGAGCAAGGCGCTGTTGATCACCGGCACGCATTTCTCTACTAGTGCCATGCACGCCGTCAGCACGCAGGCGCTGCAGCTGGCCCGCGCCAACAACGTGCGCACCGTGCTCGACATCGATTACCGGCCCGTGCTGTGGGGCCTGTCGGGCAAGGCCGATGGCGAAACGCGTTTCGTTTCGAACGAAGGCGTCACCAAACATCTGCAAAGCATCCTGCCGCAGTTCGACTTGATCGTCGGCACGGAAGAGGAATTCATGATCGCCGGCGGCGGCGCGGACATCTTGGCCAGTTTGCGTGCCGTGCGCTCGGTGAGCGGCGCTACTCTCGTCGTCAAGCGCGGGCCGCTCGGTTGCGCCGTCATCGAGGCGGCCATGCCGGCCAGTCTCGATGAAGCATTCAACTATCAGGGCGTGCGCGTGGAAGTGCTGAACGTGCTGGGCGCGGGTGACGCTTTTATCTCTGGCTTCCTGAAAGGCTGGCTGCGCGGCGAGGATTACGCGGCGTGCTGCCGCTATGCGAATGGCTGCGGCGCCCTCGTCGTGTCGCGCCATGGCTGCGCGCCGGCCATGCCGTCGCCCGTCGAGCTCGACTATTTCCTCGCCAATGCGGACAAACTGACGCGCCCGGATCAGGATGCCACCCTGGCGCGTTTGCACCGCACGACGGTCGCGCGCAAAGAGTGGAACGAGCTGTGCGTGTTTGCGTTTGATCACCGCACGCAATTCTTTGAGCTGGCCCAGCAGGGTGTCAGCGATGAAGCGCGGATTTCACAGCTCAAGCAATTGTTCGTGCAAGCCGTGGGCGAGACGGAAGCGGCACGTGGCTTGCAGGGCGGGACGGGCGTGCTCATCGATGACCGCTATGGCGCCGACGCGCTCAACGACGCGACGGGTCGCGGCTGGTGGATAGGCCGTCCCGTCGAGATGCCGGGCTCGAATCCCCTGCAGTTCGACTGGGGCCGCTCGCTCGCTTCGCGGTTGACGCAGTGGCCCAGGGAACACGTGATCAAGTGCCTGGTGCAACTGCACCCGGACGATACGCCGGAGAACCGCCTGGAGCAGGAAGCGCAGATCAAGGGCCTGTATGATGCAGCGCAAATCACGGGCCATGAGTTGCTGCTGGAAATTATCCCTGCCAAGTCCTTGCCGCAGCACGACGATACGGTGTTACGTGCCGTCAAGCGCCTGTACAACCTGGGCATTTATCCGGAATGGTGGAAGCTGGAAAGCATGTCAGCCCAGCAATGGCAAGCCATCGATGCCCTCGTGCATGAGCGTGATCCGTATTGCCGTGGCGTCGTCCTGCTGGGTTTGAACGCGCCGATCGCCGCCCTGGCCGCCAGTTTCGAGCAAGCCAGTGCCAGCACCACCTGCAAGGGTTTCATGGTCGGCCGCACTATCTTCCAGGAACCGAGCCGCCGCTGGCTGGCGGGCGAACTCGACGATGTGGGCCTGATCACCGCCGTGCGCGCCAACTTCGAACAGCTCATTTCCCTGTGGCAGCGTACACGCAACCGTCTGGAGCGTGCGGCATGAGTACGATTCGTTTAACGATGGCCCAAGCGCTGGTGCGCTACCTGGCCGCGCTGCGTACGGAAGAGGGCGAACCTTTGTTCGGCGGCGCTTTTGCCATCTTTGGCCATGGCAACGTGGCCGGCATTGGCGAGGCGCTGTACCAGTACCGCGACAGCTTCCCGACTTACCGCGCGCATAATGAACAGGCGATGGCGCACTCGGCCATCGCTTACGCCAAGGCGCACATGCGCCGGCGCATGATGGCCGTCACCAGCTCCATCGGCCCGGGCGCCACCAACTTGCTGACGGCCGCCGCGCTGGCGCACGTGAACCGTTTGCCTGTGCTCTTGCTGCCTGGCGACGTCTTCGTCTCGCGCGCGCCGGACCCGGTGCTGCAGCAGCTGGAAGATGCATCTGACGGTAGCGTGTCGGTGAATGACGCTTTCAAACCTTTGTCGCGCTACTTTGACCGCATCGTCTATCCGGAGCAGTTGCTCACCGCCTTGCCGCGCGCCATTGTCGCCTTGACGGACCCGGCCGCCTGCGGTCCCGTCACCTTGTCTCTGCCGCAAGACGTGCAGACGATGGCGTATGACTATCCGGCCGATTTTTTCGAACCGCGCATCGTGCGTTTCCGCGCCTCGCCGCCTGTCGAACAGGAACTGGAAGAAGCGGCGCTGCTGTTGAAAAACGCGAAGCAGCCGTTGATCGTGGCCGGTGGCGGCGTGCTGTACGGCCAGGCCAGCGCCGCCTTGCAGGCGTTTGCCGAGCGCCATGGCATTCCCGTGGCCGAAACCCAGGCCGGTAAAAGTTCTCTGCCATGGAACCATCCGCTGCAGCTGGGCGCCATTGGCGTGACGGGCTCGCCTGCGGCCAACAGCCTGGCGGCGGACGCGGACGTGGTGCTGGCTATCGGCACGCGCCTGCAGGATTTCACGACGGGTTCCAACTCCCTGTTTGCACAGGCGCAACTGGTCAGCCTGAACGTCAACAGCTTTGATGCCCTGAAACGCCGTGGCCTCGGTGTGCAGGCGGACGCGACGCTTGGCTTGCAGGGCCTGTCGCGGCTGCTGGGCAGCTGGAATAGCGCGGGCCAGTGGATGGACCGGGCGCAGCAGGCGGGCCGCGCCTGGCGCGAAACGGTCAAAAGCATCACGGGCAAGCGCGAGGTGGCCGGTTTGCCGTACGACGGCGAAGTCATCGGCGCCGTGCAGCGCTCTTCGGCGGATTCCACCGGCAACGATATCGTCGTCTGCGCGGCGGGCACCTTGCCGGCCGAACTGCATAAACTCTGGCGCACGTCGACGCCAGGCGGCTACCACATGGAATACGGCTACTCGTGCATGGGTTACGAGATCGCCGGCGGCCTCGGCGTCAAGATGGCGAAACCCGATGCCGAGGTCATTGTCATGGTGGGCGACGGCAGCTATCTGATGATGAATTCGGAAATCGCCACCTCCGTCATGCTCGATAAAAAACTCATCATCGTCGTGCTCGACAACCGGGGCTACGGCTGCATCAACCGCCTGCAGCAGGCCTGCGGCAATCCTTCGTTCAACAATATGTTGCCCGATAGCGCCCCGCGCATCGACTTTGCCCTGCATGCGCAATCCTTGGGCGCGCTGTCCGAGCACGTGGCCAATATCGCGGAACTGGAACAGGCCATGCTGCGCGCCCGGGCCGCTTCCCGCACCTACTTGATTTGCATCGATACGGACGACACGCGCACGACCGAAGAGGGCGGTTGCTGGTGGGAAGTGGCCGTGCCCGAGGTTTCCACCCAGCCAGCCGTGCAAGCTGCGCGCGCCCGTTATGAACTTGACCGCCAAGGACAACAACAATGAACGCACCGACATGGAATGTGAAGATCGGCATCAACCCGATCTCGTGGATGAACGACGATTTGCCGAGCCTGGGCGGCGAAACCCCGCTGGAAACAGCCCTGAAGGAAGGCGCCGAGATCGGCTACGTGGGTTTTGAACTGGGCAACAAGTTTCCCAAGGATGCGCCGGCCCTGAACGCCGTGCTGGGCAAATACCATCTTGCCTGTGTTTCCGGATGGTATTCGGGCCGCCTGGCGCAGCGCAGCGTCGAAGAAGAGATCGCCTCCGTGGCCTCGCACTTGCGCTTGCTGGCTGACAGCGGCGCCACTGTCATGGTGTATGGCGAAGTGGCCGACGCCATCCAGGGCGAAGCGCGCCCGCTGTATAAACGCCCCCGTTTCCAGTCGCAGCAGCAATGGCAGGAGTACGCCGATAAATTGACGGCGTTTGCCGCGCATCTGCTGGCGCACGGCGTGCGTCTGGCCTATCACCATCACATGGGCGCCTACGTGGAAACGCCGGCCGACGTGGATCAACTGATGGCCTTGACGGGGACCGAGGTCGGCTTGCTGTTCGACACCGGCCACATCACGTTTGCCGGCGGCGATGCGCTGGCGGTTTTAAATAAGCATATCGACAGGATTTGCCATGTGCATTGCAAGGACGTGCGCCCGAACGTCGTGAAACTGGCCCGCAATGGCCATTGGAGTT
>NZ_JAAOLY010000024.1 GCF_011601275.1 Janthinobacterium lividum
GTCCAGTTCCTTTTCCCATTTCGATACGACGATGGTGGCCACGCCGTTGCCGACGAAATTGGTCAGCGCGCGGCATTCGCTCATGAAGCGGTCGATGCCCAGGATCAGCGCCATGCCGGCCACCGGAATCGTCGGCACCACGGCCAGGGTGGCCGCCAGGGTGATGAAGCCGGCGCCGGTGATGCCGGACGCGCCTTTCGAAGTCAGCATTGCCACGCCCAGGATGGTCAGTTCCTGCCAGATGGTCAGTTCCGTGTTGGTCGCTTGCGCCACGAACAGGGCGGCCATGGTCATGTAGATGTTGGTGCCGTCCAGGTTGAACGAGTAGCCGGTAGGCACGACCAGGCCGACGACCGGCTTGGAGCAACCCAGGCGCTCGAGTTTCTTCATCAGGGCCGGCAGGGCCGATTCCGACGAGCTCGTGCCCAGCACGATCAGCAGTTCTTCCTTGATGTACAGCAGGAAGCGGCCGATGGAGAAGCCCGTGTACTTGGCGATCAGGCCCAGCACGACGAAGACGAACAGGAAGCAGGTCAGGTAGAACGAACCCATCAGTTTAGCCAGCGGAATCAGCGAAGCCAGGCCGTATTTACCGATGGTAAAGGCCATCGCGCCGAACGCGCCGACAGGAGCGACTTTCATGATGATGTTGACCATGCCGAAGATGGCATGCGACAACTCGTCGATCAGCTTGGTAACGGGACGGCCGCGCTCGCCCAGCAGGGACAGCGAGAAGCCGAACAGGATGGCGATCAACAGTACTTGCAGGATGTCGCCCTTGGCGAAGGCGTCGACGAAAGTCTTCGGGATGATGTTCATCAGGAAGTCGATGGTCGACATGCCTTCGGCGTGCGTGTATTGCGCAATCGACTTGGCATCGAGGTGGGCCGGATCGGCGTTGAAGCCGGCGCCCGGTTTGAGGATGTTAGCAACCAGCAAGCCGATGGCCAGCGCGAAGGTGGAGACCACTTCGAAGTACAGGAGCGCCTTGCCGCCCACTCGGCCGATTTTCTTGACGTCCTGCATGCCGGCGATGCCGGAGACCACGGTACAGAAGATCACGGGAGCGATGATCATCTTGATCAGTTTGATAAAGCCGTCGCCCAGCGGTTTCATGTCGACGGCGTTTGAGGGGTAGAACACCCCCAGCAGCACGCCGGCCACGATGGCGAACAGCACCTGTACGTACAGGATTTTATAGAATGGTTTTTTCACGAGTGGTCTCCTCTTGCGGGTTGATGCTGCGATCATCCGCGCATTGCCAGGTCGGCTCAATTGTGGATAACCGCAGATATGCATTTTCGCTATATCGGGTATTGCGCCATGGCGGGCGTGCTGCGGCGCAGCATTTCAGCCGCGCGCTTGGAGCATTGCCCGCGCTGCGCTACACTGCCGTAGCGTCGCGCGCGAGACACCTCTTGGCGGGCAGAAAGCGGTGCTCTTTTACATCGAATAAGGAAGTCGCATGATCGAAGCGAGCATCAAGTCAGTGCAATGCATCTCCCCCGCAGGCTTGCATACCATGTCGTACAAGGAGTGGGGCGCGCCCGACAATCCGAACGTGCTCGTCTGCGCCCATGGCGTGACGCGCGTGGCGGACGACTTCGACAACCTGGCGCGCGCCATGGCCAGCGATTACCGCGTGATCTGCCCCGATGTGGTGGGCCGCGGCCGTTCGGGCTGGCTGGCCAATCCCCAGTTCTACCGCGTGCCGCAATATGTGAGCGACATGGTGACCTTGCTGGCGCGCGTGTTGGCCAATGGCGAGCGCCAGACGGTGGACTGGTTCGGCACCTCGATGGGCGGCTTGATCGGCCTGGGCCTGGCGTCGTTGCCGCATAGCCCGATCAGCAAGCTGGTGCTGAACGATATCGGCCCGACCCTGGCGCCCGAAGCCTTGCAGCGCATCGGCGACTACATCGGCCAGGACTTGCGTTTCGAGACGTTCGAGCAGGGCGCCAAGTTCGTGCGCGACGTGTCCGCCAGCTTCGGCCCGCACACGGACGCGGAATGGCATAAACTGGCGGTGGATGTGTTGCGGCAAGACAAGGATGGCCACTGGCGCCGCCACTATGATATGGGACTGGCCATGCCGTTCCGCTCGGCCACGCCGGAATCGGCGGCCAGCGACGAAGCCATGCTGTGGGCCGCGTATGACGCCGTGCGCTGCCCGACTCTGCTGGTGCGCGGCTCGGAATCCGATTTGCTGTCGCACGAGACGGCCACGCGCATGCTCGGTCGCGGCCCGAAAGCGGAACTGGTGGAAATCGCCGGCGTAGGCCATGCGCCCACTTTCGTCCATGACGACCAGATCGCCATTGCCCGCAAGTTTTTGCTGGGCAAGTAATAATCAGTAACGCTGTACAGATTTTGAAACAACCGAAAGAAGAAGCATGGAAATTACACGATTGCACGTAGGCAAACGCCTCTCCGAAGTAGCGATACACAACAACACCATCTACCTGGCCGGCCAGATCGCGGAAGACACCACGCAAGGCATCGTCGGCCAGACGCGCGAAGTGCTCGGCCACGTCGACCGTCTGCTGATGGAAGCGGGCAGCGACAAGACTTGCATCCTGTCGTGCCAGATCTACATCGCCGACATGAAAGACTTTACCGGCATGAATGAAGTGTGGGACGACTGGGTCGCCTCCGGCCACACGCCGCCGCGTGCCACGGTGGAAGCGAAACTGGCCAATCCGGCATGCCTGGTTGAAATCGTCATCATCGCTGCAGAACGCTAAGTTTTTCAAGCTGTTGAGTCATCAAGTTTATAAGGTAATACATGGTTTCCATCTCGGCCCCGAATAGCGCCACATCGGAACAACTGGTAGAGGGCTTGAGTGCGCCGGACAGCGCGCGCGTGCTGGATGCGCTCGCGTATGCCACCGAAGCGTATGGCGACAAGCAGACCTTTGCCGGCCGCTCCGCGCTGGAGTTCGCCATCGGCGTGGCCACCACCCTGGCTTTCCTGCGCAGCGATGCGGAAACGCGCATCGCCGGCCTGATGTTCGAGCTGACCCTGCTGGAACCCGATACGGCGGCCGACATCGAGCCCCGCTTCGGCAAGCAGGTGTGCGACCTGGCAACGGGCGTGCGCCAGCTGATCCGTTTGCGCGCGCTGACCCAGGCGCAGCACGGCAGCGCTGGCGGGCGCGGCAAGAATGCGGCGCAGCAAGCCGTGGCCCAGGTGGAAACCTTGCGCAAGATGTTGCTGGCGATGGCTTCCGACATGCGTGTCGTGCTGGTGCGCCTGGCCGCCTGCGTGACGACCTTGCGTTACTTTGCCGACTTGAAGCTGTTCAACGAAATGACGTGTGAATACGGCAAGGAAACCCTGGACCTGTACGCGCCGCTGGCCAACCGCCTCGGCATCTGGCAGCTGAAGTGGGAACTGGAAGATTTGTCGTTCCGTTTCATCGAGCCGGAAGCGTATAAACGCATCGCCAAGATGCTGGAAGAAAAGCGCATGATGCGCGAGGGCTTCGTTGCCTCGGCGATTCTGCGCTTGCAGACGGAGCTGGCTTCGGCTGGTATCCAGGCGGAAGTATTTGGCCGCCCGAAACACATTTACAGCATCTGGAACAAGATGCGCGGCAAGGAACTTGATTTTACGGCCCTGTACGACGTGCGCGCCTTCCGCGTCATCGTTGCCGACGTGAAGACCTGCTACACGGTGCTGGGCGTGGTCCACAATATCTGGACCCCCATCCCGAAAGAATTCGACGATTACATTTCGCGGCCGAAACCGAACGGTTACCAGTCGCTGCACACGGTGGTGACGGCCGAGGATGGCCGTCCGCTGGAAGTGCAAATCCGCACGAATGAAATGCACAGCTTTGCCGAATACGGCGTGGCAGCGCACTGGCGCTACAAGGAAGAGGGCGGCTCGAATTTTGCCGGCCAGAAGTACGACGAAAAGATCGCCTGGCTGCGCCAGTTGCTGGCCTGGAAAACGGAAGTGGCCGACGCCGTCGTGGGCCAGGAAGAAATCCAGCGCGAGTGGGTGGAAAAGCTCAAATCGGCCACCCTAGACGACCGTATCTTCGTCATGACGCCGCAAGCGCGCGTGCTGGAATTGCCGGTCGGCGCCACGCCCGTCGATTTTGCCTATCACCTGCACACGGACGTGGGCCACCGCTGCCGCGGCGCCAAGGTCGACGGCATCATGGTGCCCTTGAATACCCAGCTGAAAAACGGCCAGACCTGCGAAATCATCACGGCCAAGGGCGCGCCGGGCACGGCCGGACCGTCGCGCGACTGGCTCAGCGCCGGCTACGCCGTCAGCACGCGCACGCGCTCGAAAATCCGCGCCTGGTTCCACGCCATCGACATGCAGGAAACCCTGGCCCACGGCCGCGCGCTGGTGGAGAAATCGCTGCAGCGCGAAGGCAAGACGGCCGTCAACCTCGAGGCGCTGGCGCAAAAGCTGGGCTTTGCGAAAGTCGACGAGTTGTTCCTGTCGGTGGGCAAGGATGAATTCAGCCTGCGCCACGTGGAGCAGGCGCTGCACGACAATGGCGAAGTGGTGGTGCCGGAAGACGCCGTGCTGGTCGGCAAAAGCCGCGCTTCCAGCGTGGAGCAGGGCGCCAAATCCGGCGTGCTGGTGGTGGGGACCGAAGGCCTCATGACGGTGTTGGCCAAGTGCTGCAAGCCGGCGCCGCCGGACAGCATCGTCGGCTTCGTGACGCGCGGCAAGGGCGTCTCGATCCACCGCGCCACATGTAAAAACTTCGAGGAAATGCGCGCCAAGTCGCCCGAGCGCGTGATCTTCACGGAATGGGGCAGCACGGGCGGGCACGACACCGTGTATCCGGTCGACATCTTTATTCTTGCTGGCGACCGCCAGGGTTTGCTGCGCGACATCTCCGAAATATTTTCGCGTGAAAAGATCAACGTCATCGGCGTCAACACCCAAAGCGCCAAGGGCCAGGCCCGCATGACCTTTACGGCCGAGATCAGCTCGACGGCGCAGTTGTTGAAGGCGCTGAATGTGATCAAGGATGTCAGTGGCGTGCTGGAGGCAAGGAGGAGCTAATTTTTGAAGCAGGCTATGCCATATCGGCCAATGAAACCAGTCTTAAAAATTAGCTGATTATTGTTCGATATAAATAAAATGATGAGCGTTGATGCTCGTGTTGCTTCGAAGCCTGCTCATGTAAATCTGCTACTTTTTAGGGACGTCTCAAATCAAGCACAACGACTATGACGCGTCCTTCTGATGCGGCTCTGCTAGAGGTCGTTAGCATCTGACGAAGTTCCTCCGGGCTTTGAGGACGTTCTTTGGAGGGACCTGGGTTCTTGAGGAGTTTATTGGCTGGTTGTCCTTCTCCAAACCACAGCACGAGATAAATACCGTATCCATTTGCGCGCCAGTCTTGTGTGTATAGTGCATCGAGTTGTGCGTCGGCGCCCTGCCAAAGCTGAGGATGCCATTGCCCCTTAATTTCAATTGGGATACGTATCGATCCTACCGAACAGGTGATGTCGACTTCTTTATCTGCGGCAATATGGGTTTCTGGTTCGAGTACTATTCCCTCTGAACCTTGGCGCAGGAGCCCGAGCAGATGATCCCGGCAGCGCTCCTCATCGCACGCGGTGTCGTTGTTATAGAAGCCCCTCCATGATTCTGCATCGTCACTCTTGATTTTTGCTTGCACCACTGACAGTTCTTCTATCATGAAGGATTGGATATCTGCGGCATTCGAAGGTGCGCGATCGAGAACGATTGCATTAATAACGTCAAGCGTAGGTGCTGTATAGGCAACCTCGACACGGATTCGTGCTTGCTCGGAAGCTACGGATTTGATTGTTTCTGTATAGCCATCATCCGGAGCGTTTCTCAGGCGTTGGAGTGATGCACTGGCTTCGCTGCTAGCATCGTTACCAAGGCGGCGAATAAGGTAAGTCAGTTGATCGCTGGCATCCCAGGCATTTTTATCCCCAACAAAGCCGCCAGTCTGACGATGAGTAAATGGCCAGAATGGACGAAAGGTTCCAATGATCCATTCTAACTGCGAGGAACTGAGTGCGACATTGGCGCCATCAGTAGAGGCCTCGACGATCAGTTTTTTTAAATTCCAAAGCACTTCTGGATCAACCGTGGAAGTTTCAAGACATGTCAAAGTTCTTTTGAAATCAACTAGCACGCCAATAGCGAACCAATTACGACGGCGCTCTTCATCGTTTATTTCTGTAAATCGTTCTCTTGCGTGGCGTAGTTTGTCGAAATCACCGGACCGGAGGAGGCGGGTAACTAGTTCCAATTCTGGGATGTGCGGCATTTTTGGAAAACGCCTCAACCAATCGTCTGCGAGATCGGCTGCGGCAATCGCATTTTTTTCATCCCGCATCAATGCATAGAGTTCATCAACATAGGTGAGCCGCGCCACAAACTGAGGCTCATAATACAGTCGCATCGCGGTGCACCATACCCCACGTTTATGGAGTGCTGCCTCTAGCGCTCCATCTAAACCGTCGATTCCTGCGTCTTTTTCTGTTTTGCTGCGGCGTAACTCGAAAAATCCCGCCATTAAGCACTCATCAGTAAGGTCATCCAACTCAATATCTTGCCGGAAGCGTTCTGCAAGAGCTACAACTATGACGTAAGCCAACTCCCAATGCCGGCCTTTTGCAAGCGAGTTGGCAATTTCCTTGGCCGTAGGAGATGGCGGGTTTCTTTTTAGGAATACCTCAAAACCGTTGCGCGCAGCATCAGCGAGTTCATCTCCGAGCCAATTCGCAATACGTTCATGAGCTGCGATCGACTTGTCGAGATCGCTGAACAGGTTGAGATAGGCTTTGGCTGGTTGGATGAGTATATAGCCTTCACCCAAACGAATACGGTCTATTTGAGCTGTGAAATATTGACGTTGTTCAGCGTATTTTCTGGCGCGCTTTGCCGATTGGCGAAGTTCTAGTCTTTTGTTGTGGATCTGAAATTTAGTTAATTGAGATATTCGGGGTTTGTTTATCCAAGCTTGCAAGTCTGGCCTATGTGCTGCGAAGGGCAGTGCAGCCTCTTTGATTATGGCGCTAGTCTCATCCGTATACATCGCAAGATTTACAATTTCACGCCAACGCAGATCGTTTCGATTGGTTGGATCGAGTTTTTTTAGCAAGGCAATAACGTCATCGCTAGATGTCGGAAAAAGGCTTGGGGCTCTTTTGGTCAGAGAAAATGCTCTTTTTTCGATAGAGTCATCATTGTTTTTTTCTAACAGCACGAGACTTTGGATGTATTGACGTAGAGAGTCATCATTTCGAATAAGCTCATCTAACTGTTGTTTATGTGTTTGTTGATACCCTACCCAGCTATCAAATGTATCTAGCCACGACCAGAGATTATCTGCCGATACTCCGCCAGCGCTAACGCGCCTTACGATGAGATGATTGGCAAAATCGGTAATATCGTAAGTTGTATGGGGATTGAGTGGATTACCTAGTGCTTTCGTAGCAGATGCAAGGTGATCAAGAATTCCATCAAGACGTGAGAGCGGTAAGTGTTGCTGCATACGTAGAAGGATACCAATCGTGTGATTGTCGATCTGTGCATGGCTTATGATTAGGTCGACAATCAAACTGTCATCTAAATGGGCATAGCCGACTTCATCGCTTATTTCTATCGCTAGACGAACGGAGAGATCGTTTCCACATGCGTGTAGAGTTCGTATGATAGTCGTCCAATCTTCCTCGACTACTAATCCCACAAGCGCCTCCGCTGCTGCGCTTCTATTTGCGAAAAAAGCGCTGTCGTCTAGTACAAGAGCACGTAGTTCGTTCGTGAGATCAGACGCAATCTTCGCTCCCTTCATCGCTTCAAGTATAAGCAGACGCAGACCGAATGGTGTTTTAGGATGAGTGATCAGTTCGCGCATCTCGCTGAGGAGTTCTAATTGAACGATCCCACGTACCGCATAGGAACCCCAGTCGCAGAAATCAGGATTATCAATAGCAAGGCGTTGCAGGGCGTTAATAAGCGCACGTGCTTGTTCAAGTGAGAGGTCATCGGCGTCGCCATATTCGATGACTCCCATAGGGTCTGCCGCAATTACTTGCAATGCAAGCGAGGGTTCGCGCGCTAGCCAAGCATGAAGTCCCCGAAGGTTTGCAGGCACCAAACCATGACTGTGAAACAGAGTAAGAAGACGTCTGCGTTTGCGTGGCGTGTTAGCGTTCTTTGCCAGCCAATGTGCAGCCAGGAATTCACCGATCCGGCGATGCCAGTAGCTGAACCGGTCTGCACCGTCCGCCTTGAATAGTCTGCTTGATAGCATTGCCCGGATATCATTGGCGCCCGGAAGAATAGCGATATCGGAAAACAGTAGCTCTCCTTCGCTTCGATTCGCTGCTGCTTTGCGCACCAAAGCTTCGCTACCAGTCAGGATTAATGCCGAAAAAGCTGCTCCAGCAGCATTGAGTCCGGCTTCCTCCGCAGGCTGGTAGGACGCTTTGCTATCCTGGTGTTCAACTCGTAATACTTCGATTGCTTTTGAGAAAAGTTCACTACGCGTCTCTGGTAATTCTCCCTTATCAGCAACTCTGACTATTAGCTCTAATGTTTGTGGATTGCCGAGCAGGCCCTGCAGGTTACGTGCATTGAAATGTTCGATTACTTTTTGTGCTGTATCGATTCCCAGTCTGGAACCAAGAAAATTGACTGCATCATCATCATTGAAAGGTTCAAGGTGCAGTTCAAGTGGTTTGTCTACATATTGCTCGTTAATAGCTTCCAGGCCAGTAGCACTACGCCAATCCGCTACACGACATGACAATACAAAAGTCGGGTAGCCAAGCTCTCCCAGTTTTTGAAGGACTTGGTCAACTGCATCTCCACCCTGTTGTGTGCTCACTTCATCTAAAGCGTCAATTAACAAAATTTTGGCATCGCCAAGAAGGGTATGAGGATTATGACGATTAAGGAGTTGGCGAGCAGTGCAGCGCGCATAAGCTGAATTTGTGGCCAGCCATTCAAGAAGATAGGACTTCCCCATTCCTGCTTCGCCAAGGATGATCATTGGTTCAGCACGCTGAACAAGTTCAGTCTGCGAAAGTGTGCCCGTGTTTGCCTCGTCTTTTTGATACCAAAGTGTTCTGAGGATTGCCTTGTGTTCAATCTGAGAGGTATTCGTCATCAAACATCTGCCTTTCTTTGTGACCTTAAGTCAACTTCCTGTGGCTGCGATCATCTTGATGCAAGCCCGCCATCGCTGCCGTCTCCGGCTGCAAGGTAATATGGTCGATGCCATGCTTGGCTAACAGCATCTTCTTGATCGCCCGCAATACCTTCGGCCAATGGTCGAGGTGTTCGATTTCCACGTGGCCGATCAGGGCCGGCTGGCCTGGCGACATGTCCCATACGTGCAGGTCATGCACGGAGATCACGCCGTCCACCTGTTCCACGTCCGCGCCCACCTGGATGTAGTCGATGTGCATGGGCACGCCTTCCATCAGGAAGTGGTACGACTCTTTCAATACCCCGAACGTGGATTTCAGGATCAGCAGCGACACCAGCACGGACAGCAGCGGGTCGATCTGCATCCAGCCCGTGAAGTAAATCACGGCGCCGGCGACGATGGCGGCGACCGAGCCCAGCAAGTCGCCCATGACGTGCACGAGGGCGGCGCGCGTGTTGACGCTTTGCTTGTCTTTCGACAAGACCCACGCCACCACCAGATTGATCGCCAGGCCGATGAAGGCGACGATGAAGACCATGCCGCCTTGCACGGTTTGCGGGGCGGAAAAGCGCAGCACGGCTTCATAGCAGATCCAGCCCACGACGCACAGCATGGCCAGGCCATTGACGAAGGCGGCCAGCGCTTCGGCGCGGCCAAAGCCGAACGAGTGGCGCGGCGACGGCGGGCGGCGCGCGATCAGCTGCGCCAGCAGGGCCAGGCCCAGCGCGGCCGCGTCCGTGACCATGTGGCCCGCGTCGGAAATCAGGGCCAGCGAATTGGACAGGAAGCCGGCCGCCACCTCGATGCCGGCAAACGACAGGGTCAGCCCCAGCGCCCACGCGAGGATGCTCTGGCTGCGTCCCTCGAACGAGTGGGTGTGCTTGGCGTCGCCTTTCAGGTGGGCATGCAAATGGGTGGCGTCGTGTTCGGTGTGCGTCGGTTGCATGGAATGCTTAGTTGAGTGATCTTGCCGTCAGTGTAATTGAAAAGCAACAAAACAGTCGGCGCATAAAAAAACCTGCAGGCCTTGTGGCGCTGCAGGTTTTTCCTGGAGCAAGCAATGTTATTGCGACAGACTTACTGCGGCGCCGTCTCGCCAAACTTGCCTTCGCGGAAATCCTGTACGGCCTGGAATACTTCCGCCTGGGTATTCATGACAAACGGGCCATACTGCGCGATGGGCTCGTTCAAGGGTTGACCGGCGACGAGGATGACGCGGCCGCCTTCGGGCGCTTCGATGCGCACGCCGTCGCTGCCCGGCGTGTTGCTGAAGATCGCCATGCGCAGGGCGGGCACGGCCTTGCCGTCGACCTGCACTTCGCCACGAAACGTGTAGATGAAGGCGTTATGGCCTGGCGGCAATGGCTGTTCGAAGCTGGCGCCGGCCGGCAAGTCGATGTCGAGGTACAACGGTTCCGTCAGCTCGCGCTGCACGGCGCCCGTCACGCCATGGCTCTCGCCGGCGATCACTTGCACGGCCACGCCCGCGTCCGTCGTGTAGCGGGGGATCTCGCTGCTATCGAAATCGCGGTACCACGGCGTGCGCATCTTGTCGCGCGCGGGCAGGTTCAGCCACAGCTGAAAACCTTCCATCACGCCTTCTTCCTGCTCCGGCATTTCCGAATGGATCACGCCGCTGCCGGCCGTCATCCATTGCACGCCGCCCGACGTCAGCAAGCCTTCGTTGCCCGCGCTGTCCTTGTGGCGCATGCGTCCCGTGATCATGTACGACACCGTTTCGAAACCCCGGTGCGGATGTTCGGGGAAGCCGGCGATATAGTCGTTCGGCTTGTCGCTGGCGAAATTGTCGAGCATCAAAAACGGGTCGAGACGGCGCTGCAGCTGCTGCGTCAGCACGCGGTTGATCTTCACGCCGGCGCCATCCATGACGGCCTGGCCGGCGATCACGCGCTCGACGGCGCGTGGCTTGTTGACGGTGGTGATATCGCTCATTGCTTTCTCCTCTAGGCCAGGACGGCGCCAGTGCGCCGCCCCTTTTACTGCTGGGAATTACACCAGGATGGCGTTGATCTCGGCGTCCGCTTGCGCTTGCGCCTTGGCCACGGCTTCCGGACCCATGCCCATACCTTCCGAATACACGTATTGCACGTCGGTCATGCCCAGGAAGCCGAACATGGTGTTCAGGTAAGGCACCTGGCTATCGTTGGCGCTGTCGCGGTGCAAGCCGCCGCGGGACAGGCCCACGTAGACTTTCTTGCCACTCAAGAGGCCAACAGGGCCGTTTTCCGTGTACTTGAAGGTGACGTTGGCGCGGGCAATCGCGTCGAACCAGCTTTTCAGTTGCACGGTGATGCCGAAGTTGTACATCGGCGCGCCGATGACGATCACGTCAGCTGCTTGCACTTGCGCAATCAGCGCGTCGTCCAGGGCGATGCGGGCCGCCTGTTCCGGTGTGCGTTTGTCCGCTGGCGTGAACAGTGCCTGCAGGGTCGGCTCGTCCAGCACGGGGTGCGGTGCGGCAGCCAGGTCGCGGCGGACGAGGGCGGCGCCAGGGTTGGCCGCTTGTACGCGGCTAACGATGGCGTCAGCCAGGCGGGTCGAGGCGGAGCCGGTGCTGCGGGCGCTGGAATTGATTTGCAGGATGTTCATCTTGTTTTCTCCGTTGTGAGGTGTCTTGCGATGGATGAACTATAGCAATTCCAAAATTGATGCGGAAGCCGTTAAAATGGATAGCATTAACCCACCAATGGAACAATGAGGTTTTATGGATATCGATCCCGGAGATTTGCTGCTGTTCGCCAGAGTCGTCGAATGCGGCAGTTTCAGTCGCGCCGCCGTGCGCGTGGACTTGCCCAAGTCGACCCTGTCGCGCCGCATCTCGCTGCTGGAAGCGAAGTTGGGCGAACGATTGCTGCTGCGCACGACGCGCAAGCTGGCGCTGACGGAGTTTGGCGCCAGCCTGCTCGAGCATGCGCGCAAGGTGGTGGAAGAAACGGAGGCGGCCGGCGCCCTGGCGCAGCACCGCCAGGCGGGCCCCAGCGGCTTGCTGCGCATTTCCATGCCGGCTGACTTTGGCGATACCCTGATGCGCCAGGTGCTGGCCGAGTTCGTGCGCCGCTATCCGGCCATTTCCCTGGAACTGGACTTGTCGGCGCGCCGCGTGGATTTATTGGAAGAAAACTTCGACCTGGCCATCCGCATGGGTAACTTGCCCGACGACGCCAGCCTGTCCGCGCGCCGCGTGGCCTTCAGTACGCTCGCCCTGTATGCCTCGCCGCAATACACGAGCGTGCACGGCTTGCCCGAGCATCCCGACGATCTGTACGGCCACGATTTGCTCAGTTTGCCCCGCGCAGTGCATGGCCTCGTGCACTGGACTTTGATCCGCGGCAAGACGACGTGGGAGCGCGATCTGCCCGTGCGCCTGCTGGCGAACTCGCCGGAGTTGCTGGTGCGCATGGCCTGCACGGGCGTGGGCATCGCGGCCAGCACGGACCGCTTTGCCAAGGCCTATGTGGCGACGGGGGAATTGGTGCGCGTGCTGCCGGAGTGGAGTTTTCCGCTGGTTACGGGCTGGGCCGTGTTTCCCGGCCGGCGGTTGATGCCGGCCAAGACCCGCGCATTCCTGGACTTGATGGAAGAAATGTACAAGACCGACGCGCCCGTGTAGGCGCGCGTCCCGTTGGCTTACTTGGGCAGGTTGCCCATGACTTCGCCCAGTTGCACGGGGCCGGCCGGCTGCCAGTTGGCGTTGAATTGCACGGTGTCTTTCGGGAACAGCATGACGACGGTGGAGCCGAGCAGGAAGCGGCCCAGTTCTTCACCCTGTTTCAGCACGACATTATCGTTCGCATAGCTCCAGTCGCGCACCTGGCCCGTGCGGGGCGGGTTGACGACGCCGTGCCAGACGGTGGCCATGCTGCCGACGATGGTGGCGCCGACCAGGGTCATGACGAAGGGGCCATTGGCCGTGTCGAACACGCAGACGACGCGCTCGTTGCGGGCGAACAGGCCGGGAATACCGCGCGCCGTCGTCGGGTTAACGGAAAACAATTCACCGGGCACATAAATCATGCGCGTCAGGCGGCCGTCGCACGGCATGTGGATGCGGTGGTAGTCGCGCGGGCTCAGGTACAGATTGGCAAAGCTGCCGTGTTCGAACTGGGCCGCCAGGGACGCGTCACCGCCGACCAGGGCCGTGGTACTGAAGTTATGGCCCTTGGCCTGGAAGATCTGGTCCTTGTCGATCGTGCCGAACTGGCTGATGCGGCCATCGACGGGGCAGATGTAATCGGCCTGGGCCAGCGGGCGGGCATCGGGGCGCAGCGCGCGCGTGAAAAAGTCGTTGAAGCTCGTGTAGTGCGTGATGTCCGGGTCCAGCGCCTCATCCATGTTGACGTTGTAGCGGCCGACGAACCAGCGGATCAAACGCGTCGTCATGGCGCCGCCCTTGGCGCCGGCGATCCGGCCGGCAAAGTTGGTCAATGCTCCTTTTGGTAGCAGATATTGAGGCAGGACGGCAAGACGGTCAGACACGATGGGAAGCCTTTGACGGGGTGATGGGAACAATGATGAAAACGCATTATAGCGGCGATGTGGCGCGCAATGATATGCGCCGTATGCAATGGTGCGTATCGCAGTCCTCCGCCGAACTTAATTTGCTATAAGAAATATTTTCGGGAAACTGCGCCACTCGGAAAAAATTGCAGCACAATACGGCGGCCTGTTTTTTAGCTTTTAGCCATTTTTATTCAGCCAACTTTTTTCAGCCAGGTCATGATGCCACGCCGTTGCCTCCCCCTTACCGTTGTTTGTTCCGCCGTTTTACTTGCCTGGAATGCCCAGGCCCAGCAATCCGAAGCGCCAGCCTCTGATTCCGCTGCCGCGCCGCTGAAGGCGGAGAAACCTGCTGCGCCCGTCATGCAAACCGTCGAAGTCAAGGGCAGCGGCTATGATCCGCGCCGCGACGATACGGCCAGCAAGATGGTGGTCAGCAGCGAGGAAATCCTCAAGTACGGCGACACGAATGTCACCGACGTGCTCAAGCGCTTGCCCGGCATTACCGTCTCCGGCGCGGCCGGACGCTCGGGCGGCGAAATCCGCATGCGCGGCCTGGGCAGCGGCTACACGCAGATATTGCTTAACGGCGAGCGGGCGCCGGCCGGTTTCTCGCTCGACACCCTGTCGCCGGACGTGATCGAGCGCATCGAAATTCTGCATGCGGCCAGCGCCGAATACAGCACGCAGTCGATCGCAGGCACCATCAACGTGGTGCTGAAAAAGGCCGTGAAGACGGCGCAGCGCGAACTCAAACTGGGCGTGCAGGGCAGCGACGTGAGCTTTTCGCCCAGCGTCAACGTGCAACTGTCCGACCGCGACGGCAATTTCTCGTATTCGCTGGCCGGTTCGCTGTTCCGCTACGACTACCATTACGACAATCCGGGACTGGAACTGGGCTACGCGCCCGACGGCCGGCAAAATCTGCTGCGTCGCACGAATGGCACGGGCGATGGCCGCCCGGAAGGCATCAACCTGTCGCCGCGCCTGAACTGGGCGCTGGCCAACGGCGACAATGTGACGGCGCAATTCTTCTTCAATGGCGGGCGCTCGAACCACCGCAATTTCAGCCGCGCGGAAACGCAGCAGGGCTTGCGCCCCGACTACGACACCAATACGGGCAGCTCAAGCAACCACAATGCCTTCGGCCGCAGCGACCTGACGTGGATGCACAAGCTGGCTGGCGGCGCCAGACTGGAACTGAAAATTGGCGCCTCGGCCGCCCGCAATACGTCCGACAGCTTGCAGCAAGGCTTTATCGATGGCGGCGGCCTGGCGCTTGAGCGCAAGGTGGGCGTGAAGTCGACGGAAAACGGCGTCAGTTCGACGGGCAAGTATTCCTCGCCCTTGCTGCCCGGCCATGCCTTGTCGATGGGCTGGGACGGCGCCTACACGGAGCGCGATGAAACGCGCCGCCAGCGCGAAGCGGCGCTGACTGCCTTGGGTGCGCGTCCGCCCGTCAACAGCGACGAAGGTTTCGACGCCACCATCAAGCGCCTGGCCCTGTACGTGCAGGATGAATGGGAAATCACGCCGCGCTGGTCGATGTATGCGGGCGTGCGCTGGGAAGGCATCGACACGCGCAGCGCGGGCGATACCTATGACGAAGTGAACCAGCGCACCAGCGTGTGGAGCCCGCTGCTGCAAACTCTGTGGAAGCTGCCGGATACCAAGGGCGATCAGGTACGCCTCGCCCTGACGCGCACCTACAAGGCGCAACCCACGGCGAGCCTGATTCCGCGTCGCAATACCTCGACCAACAATAGCCAGACGGACCCTGACCGCGAAGGCAATCCCTACTTGAAACCGGAGCTGGCGCTGGGCATCGACGCTTCGTACGAGCACTACTGGACCGAAGGCGCCTTGCTCAGCGCGCGCGCCTCGGCCCGCCGCATCGATGGCTATACGCGCCAGGGCTTGCTGTTCATCAATGACCGCTGGGTATCTACGCCCGTCAACGATGGTCGCGCCAATACTCAGACATTGGAACTGGAAGCGAAGTTCCCGCTGCGCGCCGTACTGGCTGCCCCCGTGCCAGCCATCGACTTGCGCGCCAGCATCAGCCGTAACTGGTCGCAGGTGGAGCAGGTGCCTGGGCCTGACAACCGGCTCGACCAGCAAACCCCCGTCAGCGGCAACTTTGGTCTCGACTACAAGACGCCCGATGGCGTGCTGACGACGGGCGGCAGCTTCAATTTCCGCAATGGCGGTCCCGTGCGCATCACGGAGCGCCAGAGCTCCTACACCTCGCCGCGGCGCGACCTCGACATTTATGCGCTGTGGAAGTTCGATGCGAAGAACCAGCTGCGCCTGGCCGTGTCGAACCTGCTGGCGCAAGACTTCGAAAGCAACACTATCTATACGGACGCCAGCGGCACGATAGCCCGCAACAGCATTTCGCCGAGTTCGCCACAGGCGCGCGCGACCCTGGAAATGAAGTTCTGAGCGCGCTGTTTCTATACTGAAAACCCCGGCCCGCATCCCCGCTGGCCTATAATCTCGGCAATCGCGCGCACGGCCAGTTCGTGCGCGCCACCTTTTACTTTGCCAAGATTGCTTTCCCCATGACGTTTTCCTCCCTCGGCCTGATCGATCCCCTGGTCCGCAAACTTGACGAGCTCGGCTATGCCAAGCCCACGCCCGTGCAGGCGCAAGCGATTCCTGCCGTGCTGGCCGGGCGCGACCTGATGGCCGCCGCCCAGACGGGCACGGGCAAGACGGCCGGTTTCGCCGTGCCGCTGCTGCAGCGCCTGACCCTGGAAGGCGTGGTGGCGCCCCAGTGCGTGCGCGTGCTCGTGCTCGTGCCCACGCGCGAACTGGCCGAGCAAGTCTATGCCAGCTTCCGCAGCTATGGCGGCAACTTGCCACTGCGCAGCTTTGTCGCGTACGGCGGCGTACCCATCGAGCCGCAGATCAGCAAATTGCGCAAGGGCCTCGACGTGCTGGTGGCCACGCCAGGCCGCTTGCTGGACTTGCAGACGCAGGGCGCCGTCAAGTTCGAGCAGGTGCAAACCCTGGTGCTGGACGAGGCCGACCGCATGCTGGACCTGGGCTTCGAGCGCGAGCTCGATATATTGCTGATGACCATGCCCAAGCAGCGCCAGACCCTGCTGTTCTCGGCGACGTTCTCGGACGCCATCCGCGCCATGGCGAAAACCATGCTGAAGGATCCCGTCTCGGTCGAGGTGAGTGCGCGCAACAGCACCGTCAAGGCCGTCAAGCAATCGGTCATCGTGTGCGACAAGAAACGCAAGCCGGAACTGTTTTTGCACTTGCTGAAGAAAAAGCGCTGGGGCCAGGTATTGGTCTTCGTCAAGACGCGCAAGGGCGTCGAGTTGCTGGTGAACACCTTGCTGGAGCAGGGCGTGCGCGCCGATTCCATTCACGGCGACAAGACGCAGCCGAACCGCTTGCGCGCGCTGGCCCGTTTCAAATCCGCCGAAGTGCAGGTACTGGTGGCCACCGACGTGGCCGCCCGTGGCCTGGATATCGACCAATTGCCCGTCGTCGTCAATTTCGACTTGCCGACCGTGGCGGAAGACTATATCCACCGCATCGGCCGCACGGGCCGCGCGGGCGCTTCGGGCGAAGCGATCTCGCTCGTCTGCGCCGACGAGGTGGAATTGCTGTCGGCCGTGGAAGCGCTGACGCGGCAAACTCTGAAACGCAACGAGGAACCCGGCTTCGAGGCGGAACACCGCGTGCCGGGCACGTCCGCCGGCGGCACGATCCAGAAAAAGGCCGTGAAAGTGCTGGCGCCGAAGGCCGCGGAGCGAGCGAAAAAGCGCCGCTTCTACAAATAATCGGAAGGTGCGAGGCGCGCTGCACGGATATGCCATTCGTGCCATCATGCGTTTATGACCTCGATACCTTTGTTCCCGCTCAATACGGTGCTGTATCCCGACGGCTATCTGCCCTTGCAGATCTTCGAGGTACGCTATCTGGACATGATACGTAAATGCATCATGGGCGAGCAGCCGTTTGGCGTGGTGCAATTGCTGGACGGCGCGGAAGTGCGCAAGCCGGGCCAGCAGGAAGCCCTGGCGCCCGTGGGGACATTGGCGCGCATCGTCGACTGGGCTGCGCCCCTGTCTGGCCTGCTGCAAATCAAATGCATGGGCATGCAGCGCTTTCACATCGTTTCCAGCGAACAGCTGAAGCATGGCTTATGGATGGCGCACGTTGAAACCTTGCCGCCAGATAAAACCATTCCCATCCCGCAAGAGCAGCAGAACGTGGCCGACGCGCTCGGCGCACTGATCCGCACCTTGCAGGAGCAAAAGATCCCGCCTGACCAAATGCCCCTGCAGCCGCCATACCGGCTCGACGAGTGCGGCTGGGTGGCGAACCGCTGGTGCGAGCTGCTGTCCCTGAGCGCCATGCAAAAACAACTATTGCTGAGCCAGGACAATCCCGTGCTGCGCCTGGAACTGGTGCAGGATATGCTCACGGAAAATGGTCTGCTCGAAGAGTAAAACATCCCAAGCCGCATGTTTGCACAACGTTCTGTTGTGCAATTGCAATTACTATTGAGAAATACTTTACGCTTTGCCGCCGCTGGCATAAGATAATGCCCCTGGGCAAGATTGCCCTGGGCAACATTCAAGAGCACACGACATGGCAAAAGTAAGCGCGGAACAGATCAATGCGGCAATGGAAGCGATGGCGGGCGAAGGCCAGACCATCACGGTGCGCGCCTTGCGCGAACGGCTGGGCAACGGTGCCTGCCTGGGCACCATCAGCAAGCTCTTGCAGCGCCGGAAGGCCGGGGCGCAGCGCCAGATCGCCGCCGCCGCCGAACTGTCGCCCGTGCTGCAGCAAGCCATCCTCGATTATGTAGGACAGGAATTAAGCGCCAGCCACAGCGCGCATGAAGCCGAGATGAACGACAATCAACAGGAATTGATGGACCTGGCCAGCGAGAACGAGCGCCAGCAAGAACTGCTCGACCTGCAGGCGGGCGAGCTGGAAACCTTGCGTGAGGAGCTCGAACGCGAGCGGCAAGTGGCGAACCAGGCTAGAACGGACCTGGCCAAGGCGCAGTTGCGCCTGGAAGGCTTGCCGCGCCTGGAAGAGGCGGCCGAACAGGCGCGCATGGATCTGGCCAAGGCGCAATTCAAGCTCGAAGGCATCCCCCGCCTGGAAGAGGCCGCCGAAGCGGCGCGTGCGGAACTGATCCAGGCCCAGCTGAAACTGGAAAGCCTGACGCGCGTGGAAACGGAACTGGCCGCCGCGCGCCTGGAACTGGAAGCGGAACGCGAAGAGCTGGGTGAAACGCGCGCCGAGCTGGACGAGGAGCGTACCCTGCGCATCAAGGCGCAGCAGTTCATCGTCGATCCGATCTTCAAAACACCTGTCTGAGGAAGCCTGACCAAACCTGCTGCGCGTCGCGCTTTGCGGCCTGCGATGCTCACCGTACTAGAGTACGGTTGCGCTTCTTAGCCACAAATCACTGCCGCTCGCTATGGTTTTGTCAGGTGTCGTTAGATTAGGGGACTGTGTTAGTCGGCGCACGGAGTCGTGTCGCAGGGCGCAGCAGAATGTGTTCCTGGACGTTGCGCAAAGGGGCAGGCATGGAAACGCTGATCGTCATGGGGGCCTCGGTGGGCGGCGTGAGCGCACTGTCCGCCATCTTTGCCGCCTTGCCGGCGAATTTTCCCGCGGCGATCCTGGCCGTCATGCACGTGGGGGCGCGCAACAGCGTGCTGCCCGAGATCCTCGGCAAGACCTCCGCCTTGCCCGTGCGCTTTGCAGAAGAGCGCGAACCCGTGCGCGCGGGACGCATCCTGCTCGCGCCGCCCGACCGTCACATGCTCGTTGCCAACCTGGCCGGCCAAGCGACGGTCGAGCTGACCCGGGGACCGAAGGAAAACCATACGCGTCCCGCCATCGACCCCCTGTTTCGCAGTGCCGCCGCCGCTTTTGGACCGAAGGTAGTGGGCGTCATCCTCAGCGGCTACCTCGACGATGGCACGGCAGGCTTGCAGGCCATCAAGGCCTGCGGCGGCAAGGCATTGGTGCAGGAGCCGCAGGAGGCGGTGGCACCGTCGATGCCGCAAAGCGCAATTGAATATGCCGGGGTGGATTGGCGCCTGCCGTGCGCCGAGATCGGCCCGGCCCTGCTGGCGCTGGCCAGCGGCACGCCGGCGCCGGCCAGCGCCGCGCTGCCCTTGCCACCCGCGCCCCAGTGGATCGCCGTGGAAAACCGTTTTGCCCGGGGAGTGGGGAATATGGACCAACTGGAAAAAATTGCCACGCCATCGACGTTCACCTGTCCCGAATGCCAGGGCACATTGTGGGAGCTGCATGGCCAGAAGCCGCAGCGTTTTCGCTGCCATACGGGCCACAGTTTCACGGCGCAGACGCTCGGCGAGTTGCAGCATGAAAAGGCGGAAGATGCCATGTGGGCCGCCGTCAGGGCGCTGCAGGAAAAAGAAAAGCTGTACCAGAGCCTGGCAGCCAAGGCCCAGGCCTGGCTGCATCCGGGCACGGCCAGCGAGTATGCAGCCAAGGCGCGCCAGGCAGGCGAGCAGGCCGATATGCTGAAACGGGCCTTGCTGGCTTAAAATAGCGCACGGTCGCGCCATGGCGCGCGACGCCTGATCGCAAAGAAGGTCTATGTCTGCAGAAAAAAAAGAACCGCTTCCGCTTGCGGCAGCCCCCGTATTGCCGCGCGCGCTGCCGCCCAGGCCGCCATCAGAATTTAGTTCGCCCGAAGCGGCCCTGGCGCGCAAGCAGGCGCGCGAAGCCAAGGATGCGCAGGTGCGCGGTGTTACCTCTATCAACGCCATGCGCGAGGCCATCAAGCAGGCGGCGCGTGACTTGCCCACCATCACCGAGGTGCCGCGCCTGGCCATGCTGGACGCGGCCGCCTTCCGCGCTCGCGCCGCGCTGGGCCTGCCATTCCTGATGCGCGGGCTGGTGCAGCGCTGGCCCTTATCCCAGTTGCTGCCCGATGTCTTGCGCGAGCAGTTCAGCCACGTGCCCGTGCGCGCGCGGGTGGGCGATTACATCAACACGGCGTTTGCGGCCGACCGCGCCATGCAGGATATGTCGATGGGGCAATACCTGGACCTGGTGGCAGAGGGCAAGTACGCGCTGCCGCCTTACCTGGGCAACCTGGAATTGCGCGAACTGAACCGCCTGTGCCACTGGCCCACGTATTTCGACAAGATGGGTCCGCCGCGCTTTTGGGTGGGGCCGGCCGGCACGGTGACGCCTTTGCATTGCGATTACGACGACAATATCTTTGCGCAAGTGTGGGGCCGCAAGCGCATCTTCTTATCGCCGCCGCACCATGACGCTTTTCTTTACCCGAGCGAAGCGAACGCCATCCTGTTCGGCTCGCCTTTCGACCCGGAAGCGCCCGATTTCGAGCGTTTCCCCCTGGCGCGCCAGGCCACCATGATCGAATGCATCGTCGAGCCGGGCGACATGCTGTACGTGCCCGCCGGCTGGTACCACCAGGTGCGGGCGCTGACGTTTTCCCTGTCCTCGAACCGCTGGGCCAGGGCCGTGCCGCTGGCGCTGCGGCGTACCGAGGCTTAATCCGATGGCATGATGGCCTTGCCATCGGCACGCAGGCGCTTGGGCCGCCACTCGCTGAGGATGCCCGCACAGATGATCAGTATCGCGCCCACGATGGCCAGGGCCGGCAGGCGCTCGCCAGCGATACGTCCGATGACGCCAGCCCACACGGGTTCGCCCGCATAGATCAAGGTGGCCTTGGTGGCGGAAATGCGCTTTTGCGCCCAGTTCATCACATATTGGATCAGTGCGCTGGCGCAGCCCAGCGCCAATACGCTGAGGATGAAAGTCTTGCCGAGCACTGGCGGCGCTTCGCCCATGACGGGCATCAGCAGCAGGGCGATCAATGATGCCGTCGCCAGCTGCACGATGGTTACGCGCAGGATGTTCAGTTGCGGCGAAACGCGACTGATGAGGATGATTTCCAGCGCAATCGCGATAGCGCCCACGGCCGTGATCAGCTCGCCCGTGCCGAAGGCCATGCTCAAGCCGTCCGTGCCGGTAAGCAGCAGCAAGCCGACGAACGCCAGCACGACGGCCGCCCATACGGCAGGGTGGGGCCGCTGCTTGAAGGCCAGCCATTGTACCAGCGGCACGATGGGCACATAGAAGGCCGTGATGAAGGCGGACTTGCTGCTGGAAATATGCATCAAGCCATAGGTTTGCAGCGCGTAGCCGCCAAAGATGCTCACGCCGATGGCCATGCCCGTCAGCAATTCGGCCTTGCTCAGATGGCGCAACTGGCCCCGGCAAATCAGGGCGCCGATACTGGCGGCCACGGCAAAGCGGGCGGCCACGAAGGCCAGCGGGCCGCTGACCGTCACCGCATGTTGTACGACGAGAAAAGTGCCTCCCCAAATGAAGGTGATGGCGATCAGGGCCAGTTCGGGCAGGCCAAAGGCGGGCGGGGGACTTGCGTGTGTTTTCATGGGGCGCTATGCTATGAGCAAAATATTTCCCATCATCATAGGAGCAATATATTGCGCAGTCAAGCCGAGGCCGGTGGCGTGCTGGCACACCTGGCCACCAATCTGCGGCGCTTGCGCCTTGCCGCTGGCCTCAGCCAGGAAGAACTGGCGCGCAGCTCAGGCCTGAGCCGGCGCATGGTCAATGGCGTCGAGGCGGGCAGCACCAATATCAGCCTGGCCAACCTCGACCATGTGGCGGCCGCCTTGAACGTGGCCTTTGTCGATCTGGTCCAGCCGCCGCAGCAGCCGCACGACAGCCTGCGCGTGCTGATGTGGCAAAGCGCGTCGCAGGCCAGCCAGGCCGTGCTGCTGGGCGCGGCCCCCGCCAGCCGCCAGGTGGAACTGTGGTCGTGGAGCCTGGCGCCGGGCGAGCGCTACGATGCCGAGCCTGATCCGGCGGGTTTCAGCGAAATGCTCTACGTGCTGGAAGGACTGTTGCAGCTCGTGCTGGCGGCGGAAACCAGGCAACTGGCCACGGGCGATTTTTTCGTCTTCAGCAGCGCGCAAGCGTATGCCTACGTGAATGCGGGCGAGTCCACCTTGCGATTTACGCGTAATGTGGTCAGCTGACGGCGCAATCAGGGCAGGCCATATCCTCCAGCAGCGGCGGCTGTTCATAGCCGCAGCCCAGGTCGAGCACACTTTTGCCTTCTAGCTCAGGCAGCATGGCGCGCCGGTCTAGATATACTGTGTCATGCGTCGATGTCCTTGCGGGGCGTGCGCTTGGCATGCCCGCTGCGTTGCGCCCGGTAAATACCCGCGTGGCCGGAAAACAGATAGGCCACGACGCAGGCGATGGCCGCGTAGACTCCGATCTCGGCGCCGAACAGTTCCATGGCCATCAGGGTCGACGCGATCGGCGTGTTGGCCGCGCCCGCAAACACGGCAACGAAACCGATGGCGGCCAGCAGGGTGACGGGCTGGTGCAGCAGCGGGCCCAGCGCATTGCCCAGGGTCGCGCCGATGAAGAATAATGGCGTTACTTCGCCACCCTTGAAACCCGTTCCCAATGAAACAATGGTAAACGCCATTTTGCCGAGGAAGTCGTATGCGGGCAAGGGTTCCTTCAGTGCATCGACGATGGTGGGGATGCCCAGGCCGATATACTTGTCCGTGCCGATCAGCCACACGGCAATGGCAACGACGAGGCCGCCCACAAGCGGGCGCAGCGGCGCGTAGCCGATCCAGCGCTTCATCAGGCCGTTCAAGCCGTGCGTTGCTTGCGCAAACAGTTTGCCCGTCACGCCGAACAGCACGCCGGCGAGCACCATGGCGCACAAGGTCCAGGCGGAGAGGGCGGGGATCAACGGCACGGCGTAATGCGTATGGTGGACTCCCCACAGCAAGCCCACTTGGTCGGCGATGACGGCAGCAGCCAGGCAGGGCAGCATGGCTTCGTAGCGCAAGCGGCCGATGGCCAGCACTTCCAGGCCAAAGATGGCGCCTGCCAGCGGCGTGCCGAAGACGGAGGCAAAGCCAGCGCTGATGCCGGCCATCAGGATGATGCGGCGGTCTTCATTGTTCAGGCGAAACATGCGGGTCAGCTGGTCGGCCAGCGCACCGCCCATTTGCACGGCCGTGCCTTCGCGCCCGACGGAGGAGCCAAACAGATGCGAGATGACAGTGCCGCCCAGCACCAGCGGCGCCATGCGCAAGGGGATGACTGTTTTCGGATCGTGGATTTCATCGATGAGCAGGTTCGCGCCGCCTTCGACACTGCTGCCGTAGCGCAAATACAGCCAGCCGACCACAAAGCCGGCCACGGGCAGCAGCCAGATCAGCCAGGCGTGGGCCAGGCGCGTAGCGGTTGCCCAGTCGAGGGCATGCAGGAATCCGGCCGAAGCCGTGCCGGCCAGCACGGCCACAGCAGCGGCGATCAGCAGCCATTTGACCAGGTGCAGAAATAAATCGCGAAGAGGGGCAAGCCGGCGCATCGTGCATCCAGTCAAGGCTGATGGGTGGGTAGTTCCTTACAAGCCCAGTTCCGCCACCAGCGCCTGGCCGATGGCCCGCTGTTCGGCCAGGATGGCGCGCAGGTGGCGGGGGCGGGTCCTGACGTTGGTCATGACTACGCGCAGCACATTGGTGGGGCCAGGGTAGCGCGTCGATTCCAGTACCGTGCGCGATACGAAGCTGTGGCCTTGCGCCTTTTGCCGGTTTTGCAGCTTGGCGTTGAGCGTGTTCAGCTGCTTGTTCAGTTCGGCAGCGGCCTCCACCTGGCCGCCGGCCAGCAAGGCCTCCATGCGCTGATGCAGGTGCGCGGGCACGTAGCGGTAGGTCAGAATGAAGGTGTCCGAGCGTGTGACGAGTTCGAAATCCTGCTGGTCGGCCAGCAAATCCTGCAACTGGCCGGACAGGGTGGCCGCCTGCTGCAGCAAGGTCGTGTAGCCGGACACACCGAGCACCTTGAACGAGGTCCACAGTTTCAAGGCGTCAAAGCGGCGCGAGCCTTCCAGCGACGTCTGGCCCAGGTCGCCCGAGTTGTCGCGCAAGATGTAGTTGGCGTTGTGCTTCAGCAAGTTCAGGCTGGCGCTATCCTTGAACAGCACCATGCTTTGCGCCATCGGCACCCATAGCAGCTTGTGCCCGTCGATGACGACGGAGTCGGCCAGGGCGATGCCGTCGTACAGCGCGCGGTAATGTTCCGCGATCAGGAGGGCGCCGCCCCAGGCCGCATCCACATGGAACCAGATGCTTTCTCGCGCGGCAATGGCCGCCATGGCGGCCAGCGGGTCGATGGCGCCCGTTTCCGTCGTGCCGGCAATGCCTATCATGGCGACGACCTTGATCCTGCGCAGTTTTAAATCGGCGATCGTGTCTTCCAGCGCGGCCACGTCGATGCGGTTGTCGCGGTCGACGGCCACCAGGCGCAAGGCGTTTTCACCGAGGCCCAAAGTCGCCAATGCTTTCTTGATGGAATAATGGCTGCGGGCCGAGCCGATCACGGCCAGCCCCGCGTAGCCCGAATCCTGCATGGCGGCAAACAGTCCCCGCTTGCGCGTACCGGGCAGTTGCTGCTCCAGCGCCACGGCCAGGGCCGTCAAATTGCCCATGGTGCCGCCATTGACGACATTGCCCAGCGCGCCGCTGGTGGCAGCCATCGCTTGCGTGTAGACATGATCGGGCTGCTGGTAGACCTGGCGGTGCAGCCAGCCGAGGATCTGTTTTTCGATCAGGGTCGACACGTACGCCGTCTCGATCTTGACCTGGTTCTGGTTCAGGGTGGCTGTAAACGCTTCGGCCAGCACGCTGATCCACGGCAGGGCCTGCGTCATGTGGCCGATGTATTGCGGGTGGTTCAGCTGGGCCGTATTGGCCAGCACGGTGGTGTCGAGTTCTTGCAGGAAATCCGCCACGGCCATGCCGTGTGCGGGCAGGCTGGTGTCGGACAGTTGCTTCAGCAGTTCCGCATACGGGGTGTGCGGATAGGCCGTGTCGCGTTCGGCGGCCAGCCAGCCGCCCAGCATGCGCAGCGCCTGCTGCAGGGGCGCGGGTGCCTGTTGCAGCGCATCGATGGAAAAATGCTGCTGCAGCAGCTGTTCGATAGGGGTATCGGTCATGGCGCGTTGTCTTCTCTACGGATTGCTGGTGCCACGGTGACACAAATGCATCGCGCCCAGGCGGAAGCGGGATTTTACCCGACTCCGCCTGAGCGCATCAGTTTGCTATTACTGTCTGTGATCAGAAGTAGTTGAGGCCCAGCGCCGACTTGACTTCATCGGCCGTGCGGGCCGCCACTTCGCGTGCGCGGAACGTGCCTTCTTTCAGCATCTGGATGACTTGCCCCTTGTCCTTGGCGAACTCTTCGCGGCGGGCACGGATCGGCGCCAGCATTTCCTGCAAGACCACGTCCAGGCGCTTCTTGACGATGCTGTCGCCCAGGCCGCCACGCACGTAATGGGCCTTCATTTCGGCCAGCGCCGCTTTTTCCGGGTCAAACGCGTCCAGATAGGTAAACGCGATATTGCCTTCCAGGTGGCCCGGGTCTTCCACGCGCAGGTGCAGCGGGTCGGTGTAGACTTTTTTCACGGCGGCCGTGATTTCGGCCGAGGTCGCGCCCAGGTTGATGGTGTTGCCCAGCGACTTGCTCATCTTCGCCTTGCCGTCGATGCCGGGCAGGCGGCCGATGTCCGGTACCAGCGCCTTGCATTCCATCAATACTTCGCGGTTGTACATGCGGTTGAAGCGGCGCACGATTTCATTCGTTTGCTCGATCATCGGGATCTGGTCTTCGCCCACAGGCACCACGCCGGCCTTGAAGGCCGTGATGTCGGCCGCCTGACTGGCAGGGTAGGTCAGGAAGCCCGCTGGAATGTCGCGCTCGAAGCCGCGCAAACGGATTTCTTCCTTGACGGTGGGGTTGCGCTCGAGGCGCGCCACGGTAACGATGTTCAGGTAATAGAAGGTCAGCTCGGCCAGCTCGGGAATCTGCGACTGGATGAACACAGTAGTCTTGCTCGGATCGATGCCGACGGCCAGGTAGTCGAGCGCCACTTCGACGACATTGCGGTGCACCTTGTCGATGTCTTCCATATTGTCCGTCAGCGCCTGCGCGTCGGCCAGCATGATGAATTGCTTGTAGCTGTTCTGGTAGCTGACGCGGTCGCGCAAACTGCCCACGTAGTGGCCCAGGTGCAAGGGACCGGTCGGGCGGTCGCCCGTCAGGATCACGGATTGCGCAGCGATGGCGGCGGCCGACAACGGTGCCGCCGGTGCGTCGTTCTGGTCTTGGGTATCTGGGGTGTTAGGCAAGCTCATCAAGTTTCCTTTTGAGCCGCCTGCATCGGGGATGATCCAGGCTGAGCCTGTTACGCCACCGATCGAGGCGGCGTGGATCAAATTCACATCACTATGCAGTGGCCGCGCGAAAGTGAGCGGGACCACCAATTCAAGCAGGCGTGTTGTGACGGGATAAATTTCATGGCGTTATGGTTGCAGTTCGGGCGCGTTCTGTCAAGTTGCGCCCCGATTTATCTGCTGCGCTGCGTCAGAGACTGGCCTACTGCGTAACTTGCTTTCCGGGTATTATTGCCGTTCGGCCACTTTTGCGTGGCATGAATCCATTGGAGAACAGTATGCGCGTGTCGTCCCCCGTCCGGCTCACCGGCCTGGCCTTGGTTATCAGTTCCTTGTTTGCCGCACCCGTGCTGGCGCAAACGCCGCCGATGGCGCCCGATATCGGCGCCAAGCTGGTCATGCCCGATGTTAATGATTACGTCAAACGCGTGGTGATGATTCCCATGCGCGACGGCGTCAAGCTGTACACGGTGATCGTCGTGCCGAAAGACGCCAAACGGGCGCCCATCATGCTCACGCGCACGCCGTACAACGCGGCCCGCCGGGCCCAGCGCGCCACCAGCGCCAGCATGCTGGCCACCTTGCCGCAGGGCGACGATACCCTGGTGGAAAATGGTTACATCCGCGTGTTCCAGGACGTGCGCGGCAAGCATGGCTCCGAAGGCGATTACGTCATGACGCGTCCCGTGCGCGGCCCGCTTAACAATACCAAAGTCGATAACGTCACCGATGCGTGGGACACCATCGACTGGCTGTCGAAGAATATTCCGGAAAGTAATGGCAAGGTAGGCATGCTGGGCTCCTCGTACGAAGGGCATACGGTGCTGATGGCCCTGGTCGACCCGCATCCGGCGCTGAAGGTGGCCATTCCCATGAGCGCCATGGTCGATGGCTGGCGCGGCGACGACTGGTTCCATAACGGCGCCTTCCGCATGCCGAGTTTGTCTTACCTGGCGTGGCAGACGAGCGTGCGCGGCAGCGCCGAATCGCCCGTGCTGGGCGTCTACGACGATTACGAAGCGTATCTGCGCATCGGCTCGGCTGGCGACTACGCGAAGAAATTCGGCATCGACAAGCTGACGTACACGAAAAAGCTGTTCGAGCACCCGGCCTACGACAGTTACTGGCAGGAACAGGCGCTCGACAAGATCCTCGCCAAGCGTCCGCTGATCGTGCCCACCATGCACGTGGTAGGACAGTGGGACCAGGAAGACATCTATGGCGCCTATGCCACCTACGCGGCGATGGAAGGGCGCGACAAGCGCAACAATCTCAATTACCTGGCGGTGGGGCCGTGGCGTCATAGCGGCGTCAACTATGAAGGTTCGACCCTGGGCGCCCTGAAATTTGACGGCGATACGGCGCGCCAGTTCCGCGAAAAAGTCATGCAGCCATTCCTCAATCAATACCTGAAGGATGGCGCGCCGGAAGCGAACACGGCGCCCGTGGTGTCGTACCAGAGCGGCACGAACCAGTGGCAGCGCCTGCAGCAGTGGCCGCTGGCTTGCGAAACGTGCGACACGAAGCTCACGCCGATCTACCTGCAGGATGGTTACAAGCTGGGCTTTGCGCCAGCGCCAACGGCGGCTGTTGCCGCCAGCGGCGCGTTCGATGAATACGTGGCCGATCCGGCCAAGCCTGTGCCGTTCGTGGCGCGTCCCGTGCGCCTCGGCGATGGCGATCAGTGGAAACCCTGGCTGGTCAGCGACCAGCGCGGCTATACGGACCGCACGGATGTGCTCAGTTATGTTTCCGAACCGTTGAAGACGGCCGTGCGCATCGCCGGCGCACCGATGGTGAACCTGTTCGCCGCCACCAGCGGCACGGATGCCGACTGGGTGGTCAAGCTGATCGATGTGTATCCGGACGAAGTGCCGTCGCAGCCGGCCATGGGCGGCTATCAATTGGGCGTGGCGATGGATATCTTCCGTGGCCGCTACCGCGACAGCTTCGAGCACCCGACTGCCATTCCAGCCGGCAAGGTCGAACGCTACCGTTTCGCCTTGCCGAACGCCAATCACGTCTTCCTGCCCGGCCATCGCATCGCCGTGCAAGTGCAGTCGAGCTGGTTCCCGCTGTACGACCGCAACCCGCAAACCTTCGTGCCGAACATCTTCCTGGCCCAGCCTGGCGATTATAAAAAGGCGACGCAGCGCGTGTACCACGCGGCAGGGGCGGCCAGCGCGATCGAGTTGCCGATTGCGCCGCTCGACGCCCGCTAGCCGGCCCGCATGAGGATGGCGCCCGCTGCGATCAGGGCTATGGCCAGGTAGCGGCGGGGGCTGATTTTTTCGCGCAGGAACAGGGCCGCAATGGCGATGGCGAACAAAATCGACGTTTCGCGCAGGGCCGCGATGGCGGCCACGGGCGCCTGCGTCATGGCCCACAGGGCCAGGCCATACGAAGCGAGGGTGCCGAAACCGCCAAAGGCGGCCAGGCGCCATTGCGTTTGCGCATAGGCAAGCAAGTCGGCGGGGCGGCGCAACGCCGTCCACAGCAGCAGCCCCGTACCGTTCAAGACAAAAATCCACATGGTGTAGGCGGCTGGCGCGCCGGACAGGCGTACGCCGATGCCGTCGATCAGGGTATAGCTGGCGATGACGCAGGCGTTGCCCAGCGCAAAGGCGGTGGCGCGCCCTGTTTGTTTCGTGGTGCCAGGCGTGGCGCGCTGGCGCGCGGCAACATACAGGCCAAGGATGCCCGCGCAGATGCAGGCGACAGCGCCCATCTGCATGGCGGACAGGCGCTCGCCGATCAGCGGCCAGCTGGCCAGCGCCACGATGAGCGGCGCGCTGCCGCGCATCAGGGGGTAGGCATGGCTCATGTCGCCGGCCTTGTAGGCGGCCGCCAGCAGAGAATAATAGGCCAGCTGCGCCACGGCCGAGGCGGCCAGATAGGGCCAGCTGGCGGGTGCGGGAGCATCGACGAAGGGCAGCACGGCCAGCGAGATCAGGGCCGCGCCGACGGAGACGAGCACTGTGCTGAGAAAGGTATCCTTGCCCGACTTGACGATGGCGTTCCAGCTGGCGTGCAGCAGGGCGGCAAACAGGACGACGGAGACGACGAAACCGGACATGCGGGCCTTAGCGAGGGCGTATGCTCTGCGACAACAGTTCCTGGCGGTGATGGCGCTGGAAACCCTCCATCAGGGTGCCCGAGCGGCCTGCTTTTTCCAGCAGTTCGCGCAAGGTGGCCTGGTCTTCCGCCGTCAGCGACTTGCGCGACAGGTAGGCGCCGCTCATACCCCACGGCAATTCCGGCAAGGCTTCCAGGCGCAGGCGGTCGGCCAGGCCATAAACGCGCGCATCGTTTTGCGCCACGCCGGCCAGGATGGTGGGACTCATGATGGTGGCGTCGATGAAGCCGCTTTGCATCAGGCGCGCCACGGAGAGCGCGTCGACTTCGTAGAACAGGCGTCCCTGGCTGCTCAGTTCCTTCGCCAGCGCCTGGTAAGACACGCCATAGTCGTAGCCGCGCACGAGCGCCACGCGCAGTTCGCGCCGCTCGATCAGTTCCTGCATGGTATTGATGGGCGCGCGCGCGCCTTGCAGCGAGATCAGCAGGGGACGGTTGCCCATCAGGGGAATGAACAGGCCATGCTGGTCGCGCCGCGGCGTGCTGCTGGCGGGTATCAGCATATCGGCCTTGCCCGCCTCGAACATCGCTTCCAGGCGCGCGCGCGGCACTGCCGTGAAGATGAAATTGCAGCCGAGCTTGGCGCCCATGCTGCGCAGCAAGTCGGGATAGATGCCGCCGATGCTGGCGCCATTGATCACCACGCTGGCGCCGATGGCGGAGACGGGCACCTGGATGTCGCGCGAGCATTGCGCGCCGGCCAGGGACGGCAGCGCCAGCGCCAGTATGGCCATGGTTCGGCGCCAGGCGCTGGAATAAAAGTCAGTCATACCCATCCTTGCTTGCCATCGAATGCAGGGCGTCGGTAACGCCCCGCTGATTATCCCATTCTCGCCTATTTATTTCTCAAATGCAATATTATGCCGCCGGCTACTTTGTGATGGAAACCATCAGTCTTGCCTGGCGTTGTGCCTTGAAGTAGCGCCAGGCCACCACGATGCCCAGGGTTTGCATGATGGCGCACAGGTAGAAGGTGCTGCCGATGCGCCAGTCCTGCGGCGGCAAATGGCTCACTTCACCGAGGATCATGCTGCCGAGCAAAGGCATGATGATGATGCCCAGGCTGCTGATCGATTGCAGTGAACCCATCAGTTCTCCCTGTTCGCCGGCGTTCGATGACTTCGAGATGATGCCTTGTAGGGCCGGGCCGGCGGCAAAGGCCAGCAAGTTGCACAGGATCAGCGCATACATCATCCAGCCCTGCGTCGCCAGCCCGTACAGCAGATAGGTGAGGGCGCCCGAGGCCATGCCCAGCAGGGATAAACGCACTTCGCCAAAGCGTTTGATGAGTATGCCCAGCAAGCCCGCCTGCACGACGGCCGCGCACAGGCCCACGCAGAACAGGGCGATGCCGTTCTGGCGCGGCGTCCAGTCGAAGCGGAAGTGCGTGTACAGCACCCACGTTGTATTGAGCATCATTTGCGCAAACGTCATCAGGCCGAAGGCCAGCACCAGGCCGCGGATTTCCACGCGGCGCACCAGTTTCAGCAGGGCGGCAAACGGATTGATGCGCGCCAGGGTAAACGGTGCGCGCGGACCCGGCTGCAGCGATTCGGGCACGCAGAAATAGCCGTAGATGAAATTGGCCGTCGACAGGCCTGCCGCCACGTAAAACGGCAGGCGCAGATCGATTTCGCCCAGCAGGCCGCCCAGCATGGGGCCGCAAATGAAGCCCAGGCCGAAGGCGGCACCGATCTTGCCGAAGCTCTTGGCCCGGTTGTCGGGCGTGGAAACGTCGGAGGCGTAGGCGGACGCGACCGACATGCTGGCCGACGAGACGCCGCCGATGACCCTGCCGATGAACAGGCAGGCCAGGTTCGGCGCCCAGCCTGTGGCGAGAAAGTTGATGCCCATGCCGGCCATCGAATACAGCAGTACAGGACGGCGTCCCACGCGGTCGCTGATGGCGCCCAGCATGGGCATGAAAATGAATTGCAGCAAGCCGAAGAGGGCAGCCATGATGCCGTACCAGAATGCCTGGGCATCCTTGCCGTCGACAAAGTTGCCGATCAGGATGGGCAGCACGGGCACCACCAGGCCGATGCCCAGCATATCGATGAAGACGCAGACGAGGATGAAATTGAGATTGCCGGCGCGCGCGGGCGCGGCGGGCGAGGACGGGGAATGACTGTCGGGGCTGGTTTTATCGGACATGCATGCTTTCGGCGCGTTGGTATTGCGCCGGCGTCCTGCAGTGTTCTGCTGGCGCGCGGCGCGATAGCTGAGCCTTGCATTATAGACAGCATGCGCGCTGCTGGCTATCGCCACCAGGTTTATGCGCCGCCTCCCCATTCGTCCGCAAAGGCGGCGCGGAAATCCGTCAGCACGGCCAGCCGTTGTTCAGCCAGCGCGCGGCCCGCCGCCGTCTGCATCTTGCCGGGTAACTTGTCGAGCTTGGTGACGATATGGTCGAGTGCGTAGGCCTTGTCGTCGAGCGGGCGATGCGCGGCCAGCGGGTCGCTGCCATGCGCCAGCGCGCTATCCATGCGCGCGGCCGTATAGAACAGGCGCGCCAGTCCCACGGCGCCCAGCGCGTCGATGCGGTCGGCATCTTGCACGATTTGCGCTTCGATCGTGTGCGGCGTCAGGTTGGCGGAAAAACTGTGCGTCTCGATGGCGTGGGCCACGCCGGCCAATTTTTCTGCCGGAAAATCCAGTTCGGCCAGCTGGCGGCAAGCCAGCGCCGCCGCCTGGCGCGAGGCCAGGTGGCGCTCGGGGTGGTTTTTCGGCAAGTTGACCAGGTCGTGCAGATAGCAGGCGGCCATCACCGTGAGGGCGTCGGCCTGCGCGTGGTCCTGCAGCAGGACGCTGGCGTTGCGCCAGACACGGTGCAGATGGTTGATGTCGTGGGCGCTGTCATCGCCCAGGCCGGCCGTGGCCAGCGCCAGCAGGCGCGGCTGCCATTGGGAAAGCAAAGAATGCATGGTTCAACGTTGTAAAAAGCAGGGGCCGTCAGTGTGGCATAAAACGCCGCCGCCTGTGGCGGGACGCCCGGCACTTCGGCGTGCCGTATTTGCCACATAAATTGTATTTTTGAAAAGCGCCAGTCAGACGAATGCTCTTTTTTAGTGCATGTAAAATTTACATGGGGTAACATTGCCGCACGGAAATTAGAAGCATAAGCTAATTGCGAGAAAGTATTTGCAAAAACATACAAGTGGCAGCCATTCCATCGTGCTTGGCGTCACATCCAGGGCTTGCATGCAGCGCGTCCTGGCCTGCGCCCCAGGCGAGTTAACGAAAGGATTATCATGAACACCAATTCCAGCGACACTGGCACAACCGTTGCCAAGGCTGCCGAATACCTGGCCTTTACCCTGGGCCAGGAAGAATATGGCATCGACATTCAGAAAGTCAGCGAAATCCGCAGCTATGAAACGCCGACCCGCATCGCCAATGCGCCCGAGTTCGTCAAGGGCGTGGTCAACCTGCGCGGCATCATCGTGCCCATCGTCGACATGCGCATCAAGTTCAATCTGGGCACGCCCAGCTATGACCAGTTTACCGTCGTCATCATCCTCAACATTGGCAACCGCGTCGTTGGCATGGTCGTCGACCGTGTCTCAGACGTCACCACCCTGATGCCGGAACAGATCAAGCCGGCGCCGGACATGGGCCGTTCGATCAACACGGAATACGTGATTGGCCTGGGCACCATCGACGAGCGCATGCTGATCCTGGTCGATATCGACCAGCTGATGTCCAGCGCCGACATGGGCTTGATCGAAAAACTAGCCGCTTAAGTCGTCTTGCTGCTGGCCAGCAGGCCAAGTTTATCGGAAATAATTGACCCCAAGCATTGTTTGCTTTTTGTACAAGGCGCACGCTAGCGCCTTTCCTGGCGCACGGTTCAGCCGAACCGTGCGCCAGTTTCACTTTGGTTTCACTTTTTCACGCCCGCTTTGATACCGCAGCCAGCCAATGCGCGCCAAAGGGATGCCATCAGCCGTTCGGCATGCTGGCGTCGGGGCTTTTTAGGATAGTCACATGAATGTATTACGCAACGTCAGCATCGGTGTCCGCCTCGGACTCGGTTTTGCCGTGATCTTGCTGTTTTCCATGCTCATTACGGGCATCAGCGTCTGGCGCCTGCACGACGTGGCCAGCGCCACGCGCGTCATGATGGAGCAGCCGCTGGCCAAGGAACGCTATATTTCCGACTGGTATGGCCGTATCGACAGCGCCGTGCGCCGCACCATCGCCATTGCCCGCAGCAGCGATACCTCGCTCAGCGGCTATTTCGCCGAAGAATCGAAAGTCTCGTCGTCCAGCTCTGCCGAACTGCAAAAGAAAATCGAGGCGCTGATCGACAAGCCGGAAGAAAAAGCCATGTTCGCGGGCTTGCTGGAACAGCGCAAGGTGTACATCAGTTCGCGCGACCAGGTCTACAAGCTGAAGGGTGAAGCACAGGTCGATGCTGCCAACGAGGTGTTTGAAAAGACCTTCGTGCCGGCCGCCGCCAAGTACCAGAAGATGGTGCTGGACTTGCTGGAACACCAGCGCGCCAGCATCGACACGACGGCGCGCGAGATCGACGCCGTCGCCAATACCAGCCGCAACCTGATGCTGGTGCTGGCCGCGCTGGCGCTGGCTTTTGGCGTCATCTGCGCCTGGGTCTTGACGATGGGCATCGTGCGTCCCCTGCGCACGGCCGTGGAAATCGCTCGCAAGGTGGCCGATGGCGACTTGACGGCGCAGATCGACGCCAGCGCCAAGGATGAAACCGGGCAATTGCTGCAAGCGTTGAAGGACATGAACACGAGCCTGCTCAACATCGTCGGCGAAGTACGCAGCGGCACGGACAGCATCGCGACGTCCTCGACGCAGATTGCCGCCGGCAACCAGGACCTGTCTTCCCGCACGGAAGAGCAAGCGGGTTCGCTGGAAGAAACGGCGTCGTCGATGGAAGAACTGACCAGCACCGTGAAGCAGAATGCGGACAATGCGCGCCAGGCCAACCAGTTGGCGGCGTCGGCGGCGCAAGTGGCCGTCAAGGGCGGCGAAGTCGTGGCGCAGGTGGTGGGCACGATGGAATCGATCAACGCCTCGTCGAACAAGATCGTCGACATCATTTCCGTCATCGATGGCATCGCCTTCCAGACGAATATCCTGGCCCTGAACGCGGCCGTGGAAGCGGCGCGCGCGGGCGAGCAGGGCCGCGGCTTTGCCGTCGTCGCCTCCGAAGTGCGCAACCTGGCCCAGCGTTCCGCTTCGGCAGCGAAGGAGATCAAGACCCTGATCGGCGCCTCGGTCGAGCAAGTCAATGCGGGCAGCATGCTGGTGGCGCAAGCCGGTTCGACCATGAACGACATCGTCGACAGCGTGCAGCGCGTGAGCGACATCATCACGGAAATTACGGCGGCCAGCAGCGAGCAAAGCGTGGGCATCGACGAGATCAACCGCGCCATCGGCCAGATGGATGCCGTGACACAGCAAAATGCGGCCTTGGTGGAAGAGTCGGCGGCGGCCGCCGAATCGATGCAGCACCAGGCGCACAACCTGGCGCAGGTCGTCAGCGTCTTTAAATTGAACGGCCAGCTGGCGCCCAAACGCCCGGCGGCGCCGCAAACCGCCTTGCGCATCGGCACACGCTGATGGCAGCCGCGGCTGCCCCGAGCAGCCGCAACCCTTTTATATAGTCTGGTTCCGCTTTTTTAGGATATTCACATGAATTTGTTAAGAAACGTCAGTATTGGTGTGCGCCTCGGCCTGGGTTTTGCCGTGATTTTGCTGTTTTCCATGCTTATCACGGGCATCAGCGTGTGGCGCTTGCATGACGTGGCCATGGCCACGCGCAACATGATGGAATTGCCGCTGGCGAAGGAACGCTATATTTCCGACTGGTACGCGAAAATCGATAGCGGCGTGCGCCGCACGACGGCCATCGCGCGCAGCAGCGATACGACACTGGGCGCGTATTTTGCGGAAGAAGCCAAGCAATCGTCGGTGGTCTCGGGCGAATTGCAAAAGAAAATCGAAGCCTTGATTTCCAGTCCGGAAGAAAAGGAACTGTTTCGCCTCGTGAGCGAACAGCGCAAGGTCTACCTCGATTCGCGCGCGCAAGTGTCGAAGCTGAAGGCGGATGGGCAGGAAGCGGAAGCGGAGCAAGCTTTCAAGGGCGTCTTCGTGCCCGGTTCGACGAAATACTTGAAAGTGGTCAACGACATGCTGCAGCACCAGCGCGCCAGCATCGACACGACGGCGCGCGAGATCGACGAGGTCGCCAAGACGAGCCGCAACCTGCTGCTGACCCTGGCCGTGCTGGCGCTGGGCTTTGGCGTGGTCTGCGCCTGGTTGTTGACGATGGGCATCGTGCGCCCCCTGCGCACAGCCGTGGACATTGCCCGCAAGGTGGCCGATGGCGACTTGACGGCGCAGATCGACGCCAGCGCCAAGGATGAAACGGGGCAATTGCTGCAAGCGTTGAAGGACATGAATACGAGCCTGCTTAACATCGTCAGCGAAGTACGTACGGGCACGGACAGCATCGCGACCTCGTCGACGCAAATTGCCGCCGGTAACCAGGACTTGTCGTCCCGCACGGAAGAGCAGGCAGGTTCGCTGGAAGAAACGGCGTCGTCGATGGAAGAACTGACCAGCACCGTGAAGCAGAATGCGGACAATGCGCGCCAGGCGAACCAGTTGGCGGCGTCGGCCGCGCAAGTGGCCGTCAAGGGCGGCGAAGTCGTGGCGCAGGTGGTGGGCACGATGGAATCGATCAACGCCTCGTCGAACAAGATCGTCGACATCATTTCCGTCATCGATGGCATCGCCTTCCAGACGAATATCCTGGCCCTGAACGCGGCCGTGGAAGCGGCGCGTGCGGGCGAGCAGGGCCGCGGCTTTGCCGTTGTCGCCTCCGAAGTGCGCAACCTGGCCCAGCGTTCGGCCAGCGCAGCGAAGGAGATCAAGACCCTGATCGGCGCGTCGGTCGAGCAAGTCAATGCGGGCAGCATGCTGGTGGCGCAAGCCGGTTCGACCATGAACGACATCGTCGACAGCGTGCAGCGCGTGAGCGACATCATCACGGAAATCACGGCGGCCAGCAGCGAGCAAAGCGTGGGCATCGACGAGATCAACCGCGCCATCGGCCAGATGGATGCCGTGACACAGCAAAATGCGGCGCTGGTGGAAGAGTCGGCGGCGGCCGCCGAATCGATGCAGCACCAGGCGCATAACCTGGCGCAGGTCGTCAGCGTCTTTAAACTGAACGGGCAGCAGGCCAGCGTCAGCGGTTTGAAGGGGGTAAAACGTCCGGCAGGCAAGGAAGCCAAGGTTACCTTGCAAATTGGCCGCGCCGCTTAATCTTTTTCCAGCCAGCTGGCGATCGCCAACTGCGATAGCCGGTCCGCCTCGCCATTCCTGTGGCGCGGCAACCAGCGCAAGCTCACGTCAGTGAATTGTTCCAGCAGGGCCACTACGGTGGCCCTCTGCGTTTCCAGTCCCTTGGCGCCCATCGGCGTTGTTCCCAGCACGTCATTGATCACCACCTGGCTGTCGCCGTACAGCAGCAGTTGCACAGGCGGCGGACGCATCTTGAGTGCCGCCTGCAGCAAGGCCGTCAGGGCCGCATATTCCGCGTCGCTGCTGCTGCCATACCCGGCCGCCTCGCTCACTTCGATGCGTTCGCCATTCGGCCCCAGCAGTAGGGCGCCTATGCCCAGCTTGCCCGGGTTCGGATGGGCTGAACCGTCGAACCAGCCGCGCCAGGCCAGCGGACCGCCGTGGTCCTGGCGGCTGAGCGCCAGCTGCGCGCGGCGCGCCTGCATCTTGGCTTCCTTGCGCAGTTTTCGCGCCGCTGCTTCTTCCGTCATGGCTTGATCAGGAAGGTGTCGATGAGGCTGGCTATCCAGCACGCCACCAGGACGCCCACGGCCACTGTCATGGCCGGGCCGTCATTGGCGGACAGCGCATCGACTTTTTCCACGATCAGCTGCACGTCGAGGGGCAGGGCGCCGCTGTCGATCTGTGCCATTACCTGGTCCAAACGTGCCATGATCTGGCGCAATACGATCACGAGCGCGATCAGGGCCGGCACGAGGAAGAGGCAGCCGCGCGCCTTGCGTTTCAATACAAAATGCCCGCTGCCGGGAAACACGAGACCCGACAGCAGCAGGGCGAGCTTACGTCTGGAAAGGGGGGAGCCGCTCATGCGTGCCTTTGTGAGGAGAAAGAGCGGCTCATCATACTATTGCCAGCCGAATTTGCGCAGATACACGCGTTTCATGAACGTCGTCAGCACCGTGTAGCAGACGAGAATGCCCAGCAGCCATGGGAAATAGCCCAACGGCAGCGCTTGCAGCTTGAAGTAGGTTGCCAGCGGTCCCATCGGCAGGAAGACGCCCACGGCCATGATGGCGGTGGTGGCCACCAGCAGGGGCACGGACGCGATGCTGTCGATGAAGGGCAGCTTGGGCGTGCGGATCAGGTGCACGATCAGGGTTTGCGTCAGCAGCCCCACGACGAACCAGCCGGACTGGAACAGCGTCTGCTGCTCGGGCGTATTGGCGCCGAACACATGCCACATCAGGATAAACGTGCTGATGTCGAAGATCGAGCTGATGGGGCCGAAGAACACCATGAAGCGGCCGATGTCGCGCGGATTCCAGCTCAGCGGCTGCTGGATCAGTTCGGCGTCGACATTGTCGAACGGGATGGCGATCTGCGACACGTCATACAGCAGATTTTGCACCAGCAAGTGCAGCGGCAGCATCGGTAAAAACGGTAAGAAGGCGCTGGCCACCAGCACGGAAAACACATTGCCGAAGTTCGAGCTGGCCGTCATGCGGATGTATTTGAGCATGTTGCTGAAGGTGCGCCGGCCTTCCAGCACGCCTTCTTCCAGCACCATCAGGCTCTTTTCCAGCAAGATGATGTCGGCCGCTTCCTTGGCGATATCGACGGCCGAATCGACGGAAATGCCGATGTCGGCCGCGCGCAGGGCGGGCGCGTCGTTGATGCCGTCGCCCATGAAGCCGACGATATGGCCATTGCCGCGCAGGGCGCGCACGAGGCGCTCCTTGTGCAGCGGGCTGAGCTTGGCAAACACGGTATTGTCTTCGGCCGCCTTGGCCAGGGTGGCATCGTCCATGTCGTCCAGTTGCGGGCCTTGCAGCACGCCATGCACGGCCAGGCCCACTTCGCGGCAAATCTTCGCCGTCACGAGGTGGTTGTCGCCCGTCAACACTTTCACGGTGACGCCGTGTTCCGCCAGCGCGCGCAGGGCGGGCGCCGTCGATTCCTTCGGCGGATCGAGGAAGGCCACGTAGCCGATCAGGGTCAGCGCCGTTTCATCGGCCACGCCATACACGGTTTTATGCGGCGGCACTTCCTTGACGGCTACGGCCACGACGCGCAAGCCTTCCGCGTTGAGGCCATGCGTGGTTTCCAGCACCTTTTCCAGCAGGGCAGGATCGAGCGGAATGCTGACGCCACCGAGGCGCAGATGGCTGCAGGCGGCGAGGATTTCCTCGACGGCGCCCTTGCAGATCAGTTCATGGTGATCGTTGCGTTCGGAGACGACGACAGACATGCGGCGACGCACGAAATCGAACGGGATTTCATCGACTTTCACGTAATCGCGCGCCAGTTGCATTTCCGTCTGCAATTCCACATGGTCGAGCACGGCCCGGTCCAGCAGGTTTTTCAGGCCCGTCTGGTAGTGGCTGTTCAAGTAGGCAAATTGCAGCACTTCATCGGACGGCTGGCCGAAGACGTCCGTATGGCGTTCCAGCACGATCTTGTCCTGCGTCAAGGTGCCAGTTTTATCCGTGCACAGCACATCCATGGCGCCGAAGTTCTGGATGGCGTCCAGGCGCTTGACGACGACTTTCTTTTTCGACAGTTTTACGGCGCCCTTGGCCAGGGTGCTGGTGACGATCATGGGCAGCATTTCCGGCGTCAGGCCCACGGCCACGGACAGGGCGAACAGGAACGCTTCCATCCAGTCGCCCTTGGTCCACCCATTGATGAGAAATACGAGCGGCGCCATCACGAGGGCGAAGCGGATCAAGAGCCAACTGACGCTGTTGACGCCCGCTTCAAACGCCGTCGGCGTGCGTTCGGTCGCGGTCACGCGCGTGGCGATGGTGCCGAAATACGTACGGTTGCCCGTCGCCAAGACCAGGGCCGTAGCGGCGCCGGAAATGACGTTGGTGCCCATGAACAGCAGATTGGCCAGGTCCATGGGATCTTTGCCATTGCCATCGGCCAGTTCGGCCATCTTTTCCACCGGCAATGATTCGCCCGTCATGGCGGCCTGGCTGACGAACAGGTCTTTCGCGGACAGCAAACGGCAATCGGCGGGGATCATGTCGCCGGCCGACAGCACGATGAGGTCGCCCTGCACCAGCTGGCGGATCGGCAGTTCGATCCGCTGGCCATTGCGCAGCACGGTGGCCGTGTTGCTGACCATGGCTTTCAGGCGCTCGGCGGCGCGGTTCGAGCGGCCTTCCTGCACGAAGCGCAGCAGGGTCGAGAGAATCACCATGGTGCCGATGACGATGGTGGCTTTCGGGTCTTCCGTCAGGTAGGAAACGATGGCCAGCACGGTGAGCAGCAGGTTGAACGGATTCTTGTAGCACAGCCACAGGTGCTGGTACCAGGCCAGCGGCTTTTCATGCTCGACTTCGTTCGGCCCCGTTTGCGCGCCGATGACTTGCGCCTCGGCATCGCGCAAGCCTTCCAGGCGCGTGTGCAGGCGGTTCAGCGCGCTGTCGAGGTCTTCATGGGCGGCCGCCAGCAGCTGGCGCGCCAGGTGGTCGGGCACGGGACGGGCCGTGCTGTTTTCCAGCGGCATGGCGCGGCGGCGGAAATGGCCTGCCGTATGGCGCTTGCGCAGGAACGATTCGAATAAGCGGGTGAAGAGATTCATGGCTCTTCCTTTCACGGCGAGGTGTTGACGGGCGGCGTAGCCGCAGGCAAGACTTGCGTGCCGCCGACGCAACATGGCGAACCATGACGCCGGCGGGCAATCCGGGTCAGTAGCCGGTCGCGATCGGAAAGAGGGAGGAGGCGCGCAGCCGGACTGGCCGCGCGAGACACCGCACCTTGCTCAGCAAGGCACGGAGGAAAGAGGGTTCCGCGTTGCTTGCTGTTTAGCTGCCGAGGCAATCACCGATACAAGATCGGCTACTGTCACTAGAACAAGTACCCACGTGGGACTCCGTAAATGAATAATGAGGGCATCTTATGGATGGGCTGACCAGGTGTCAACTGAAGAAATCTTAGGTTTCCAAAGTGTAATGTGACAATGTGTGATTTTTTCCGCTTGGCAATCCATTATGCTCGAGTACGCTGCTTGGCTTGAAATAGTCACGGTAAACTCTATGCATATACAGAAAAACAAATATCTATGGAAGTGATCGTTGGGGCGGTAATCGCCGGCCTTGTCGTCATCTTCTTTGTTGGCAAGCACTTGTCTAAAAAGCTGCCGAAAGAAACACATTTCGAATGTGCCCGTTGCGGCACGGTTGCATGCCACACCGATCGAACGATTGAAGCTTGGCGCAACAACAAAACGACATTCTTCTGCCAGTCCTGTCATATCAAATGGCTACATGCCAGGGCGCCACGCGAGCGTGAGCGTGGCACTTCTCCTGCGGGTTCCAGACCTGGATCCAGATCAGGATGCCTTGGCGTTGTTGTGCTGTTTGCCGTCGTTCCGCTTGCTGGCTTTTTACTCATGCTTTGAATGTGGCAAACCGGTGCTTTCGAAGCGTCGATAGCGTTATAGCGTATCAGGCCGTTTGTGCCATCGCGAGCGAATCCGACAGGATTTGCCACAGAGCCGCATGGCGCTGCTGCAGCGCGGCGCCGCCTGCATAAATGAGCTCCACGTGCAGGCTATCGACGATGCCCAGGTAGGCTTGCGCATACAGGTCGACGCGCTGCGGCGCCAGGGCAGGCGCCATGCGGCCCAGGCTGGCCACGTAATGCCGCTGCAATTGCGCAAGCAAGGCTTCATAGCCCGTGCCGACTTCGATGCGCAAGGGCGCGGGCGGCAAATACGCCGTGCGCAGCAGGAAGCGCAGATGGGCCGACTCCGCGTAGCGCCGCGCCATGCGGTCGCAATACAGGGCGCCGGCATGCTGGCCGCCGGGCGCCGTCAGCGCTGCCTCGTCGGCGAAGCAGCTGTCCATGAACGCTTGTTCTTCGGCCAGCGCATCGGCAAAGACGTCGAGGAAGAGGGCATCCTTGCCGGCAAAATGCGAGTACAGCGAAGCCTTGCGCATGCCCGCCTGCTCGGCGATGTCGCTGAGCGACGAGGCGTCGTAGCCGTGCTCGGAAAAGTGCACGACGGCGACGGCGCAGATGTTATCGGCCGAGGCCGAGCGTTTCTTCATATGAGGCTAGTGGTTGGGTGAAGCGTCAGTGCGCTCCCAGGCTGCTGGCGGGTGCCGGATGGACGCGCGCAGTGGCCAGGGTCAGCCATGATACCAGCAGGCCGGCCACGGTCAAGAACAGCAGCCAGGGCAGCGGACCCCATTCGGACAGGCTGGCCGCCAGCGGCGTGGCCAGGGACGACAAGCTCATCTGGATGGCGCCCAGCAGGGCGGCCGTGAAACCGAGCGCTTTGCGTTGCGAGCCCATGGCCATGGCCATCAGCGCCGCTTCCGCGATGCCCAGGCCGAACAGGGCCACGAACATGCCCGGCACGACGGCGGCGATGCCCGCTCCCGCCCACGCACCGAGCAGGGCCAGTGCCGCGCCGCCCAGCATGGCCACACTGCCCGCCACGCTCAAGCGCGCCACGCCATGCTGTTCCACCATCCGGCCGCTGGCCATGGCACCCAGCAGCACGGCCACGCCCGTGGCGCCGAAGACCAGGCCGAAACTGCTGGCGGACAAGCCGAAATCGCGCTGGTACACGAGCGACGCCCCGCCGATATACGCAAACAGGAAAAAGAAAGTGGCGGACAGGGCCAGCGCGGGCAGCAGGAAGGCGCGGTCCAGTGCGATGCGCGCATAGGTGCGGTGCATGCCCTGCGGCGAGACGCGGCGGGCGCGGGGCAGCGTTTCCGGCAGGAAAAGCGCGCTATTGAGCAGAGTGAACATACCCAGCGCGGCCAGGGCCAGCATCACGGCGCGCCAGCCGTAGTGAGCATCGAGCATGCCGCCCACGGCCGGCGCCAGCACGGGCGCCAGGCCCACGATGGTCATCAGGAGGGCAAACAGCTGCGCCGCTTTGACCCCATCGGCCACGTCGCGCACCATGCTCATCACCACGACCAGGGTCAGCGCCGCACCCAGGCCCTGCAAGGTACGCGCCAGCAGCAGGGTGCTCAACTGATCCGCCTGCGACGCCCACACGGCGGCCACGATGTAGACGGCGATGCCGGCTAGTAGCGGACGGCGCCGGCCCAGCATGTCGGTGAGCGGCCCGCACAGCAGTTGTCCGCCACCCAGGGCCAGCAGGAAGACGGTCAGGCTCAGCTGCACGTTCGCATACGAGGTGTGCAGCTCGCGCGCCATGGCCGGCATCGAGGCCAGGTACATGTCGATGCCGGCCGGGCCGAGCACGGCCACGAGGGCCAGGGAGGCCGCCAGCCCGAGACTGGCGGCGGGGATTGTGGTTTGTTGCTGCATTGCGCTTCCTTCATATCGTGAAAAAACGGGGCATGGACGCCGCCTTGTTTTTTATTGTACACTTACTGCCTACCGGTAGGTAGCTTGTTCAATGAATGAAAAGGACGGGAACGATGAAGAAAGAAACGATGACGGAAGGGCTGGCATGACGGAAGTGGGAATCTCGCTCAGCGGCGTGGCTGTCGCGCTGCTGTTCGCCGCCTGGAGTTCGCACCGCGCCCGCTGCGAGCGGCGCGATGTCGTGTGTCTGACGGTACTGGGCACCGTGCTGGGCTTGCCGGGTGCGGTCTTGCTGGCGTTGTAGGTCGGATTAGCGGAGCGTAATCCGACATCACCATACGCCAACCATGTTGTCGGATTACGCGCTCACGCGCTAATCCGACCTACTGCCTTGCGGGCATGAAAAAAGGCAGGCCACGTGGCCTGCCTTCTTGTCCTCGGCATGCCCGCGTGAGCGGGCGCCTGGCGTTTACTCTTCTTCGTACGAGCTGATCGGGGCGCAGCCGCAGAACAGGTTGCGGTCGCCATACACGTTGTCGGCGCGGCCGACCGGCGGCCAGTATTTGCGCTGGCGCAGCGACGCGACCGGATACGCGGCGATCTCACGGCTGTACTTGCGGTCCCAGCTATCCGACATCAAGACTTGTGCCGTGTGCGGCGCGTTCCTCAAAGGGTTGTCGTCGTGGTCGAATTCACCGCTGGCGACCTTGGCGATTTCCGCGCGGATGGCGATCATGGCGTCGATGAAGCGGTCGATCTCCACTTTCGATTCGCTTTCCGTCGGCTCGATCATCAAGGTGCCCGGCACGGGGAAGCTCATGGTCGGCGCGTGGAAGCCGAAGTCCATCAGGCGCTTGGCCACGTCTTCGTTGCTGATGCCGGTGGCGTCCGTGATCGGGCGCAGGTCCAGGATGCACTCGTGCGCGACCAGGCCGTCGTGGCCCGAGTACAGGACCGGATAGTGCGGCGCCAGGCGGCGCGCGATGTAGTTCGCCGCCAGGATGGCCGTCTCGGTCGCTGCCGTCAAGCCTTCCGCGCCCATCATGGCGATGTACATCCACGAAATCGGCAGGATGCTGGCCGAGCCGAATGGCGCGGCGCTGACGGCGCCGATGCCCGCCACGTCGCGCTGGTAGCCGCTCGAACGCTGGTTCGGCAGGAATTTCGCCAGGTGGGCGCCCACGCCGATCGGGCCGACGCCTGGTCCGCCGCCGCCGTGCGGGATGCAGAAGGTCTTGTGCAGGTTCAGGTGCGACACGTCGCCGCCAAACGAGCCGGGAGCGGCCACGCCGACCAGCGCGTTCATGTTGGCGCCGTCGATGTAGACCTGGCCGCCGTGCGAGTGGATGATTTCGCACAGTTCCTGGATGCCTTCTTCAAACACGCCGTGGGTGGACGGGTAGGTGACCATCACGCAGGCCAGGTTGGCGCTGTGCTTTTCCGCTTTCGCTTTCAGGTCGGCCAGATCCACGTTGCCGTTGGCGTCGCAGCTGGTGACGACGACCTGCATGCCGACCATGTTGGCCGATGCAGGGTTGGTGCCGTGCGCCGACGAAGGAATCAGGCAGATGTTGCGGTGGCCTTCGCCGCGCGATTCGTGGTAGGCCTTGATCACCAGCAGGCCCGCGTACTCACCCTGCGAGCCGGCGTTCGGCTGCAGCGAGACGGCCGCGTAGCCCGTCAGCGCGCACAGCATCTCTTCCAGTTGCGAGATCATTTCGCGGTAGCCGACCGTTTGCGCGTCCGGCGCGAACGGGTGGATGTTCGAGAACTCGGGCCAGGTGACGGGAATCATTTCCGACGTCGCGTTCAGCTTCATCGTGCACGAGCCGAGCGGGATCATGGTGCGGTCCAGCGCCAGGTCCTTGTCGGCCAGGCTGCGCAGGTAGCGCAGCATCTCGTGTTCCGAGTGGTAGCTGTTGAAGACGGGGTGGGTCAGGTAGGCGCTCTCGCGCGCCAGGTTGGCGGGCAGGGCGCTGGTGACGGCCGCTTCGACGGCGTCCAGGTCCGGGGCGGCAGGCGCGTTGACCAGGCCGTGCGCGAACACTTTCCACAGCAGCGCGATATCGTCGCGCGTGGTGGTTTCGTCGAGCGATACGCCGACATGGGTGTTGTCGATCTTGCGCAGGTTGACGCCGTGGTGCATGGCCGTCGCGTGCAGCTGCGCCGCATCGGCCACGTTGATGGTCAGGGTGTCGAAGTAGCTCGCGTTGACGACGCCGTAGCCGAGAGTCTTCAGGTTGGCGGCCAGCACGCCCGTAAAGCGGTGCACGCGCTGGGCGATCTGCAGCAGACCGGCGGGGCCGTGGTAGACGGCGTACATCGAGGCCATCACGGCCAGCAGCACTTGCGCCGTGCAGATGTTCGAGGTGGCTTTTTCGCGGCGGATATGCTGTTCGCGCGTTTGCAGGGCCAGACGATAGGCCTTGTTGCCTTGCGCATCGACGGTCACGCCCACCAGGCGGCCCGACATATTGCGCTTGAATTCATCGCGCGTGGACAGGTACCCTGCGTGCGGGCCGCCGAAACCGAGCGGCACGCCGAAGCGCTGGCTGTTGCCGACAACGACGTCGGCGCCCCATTCGCCCGGTGGCGTAAGCATGGTCAGGGCCAGCAGGTCGGCCGCGACGATGACCATGGCGCCATTCGCATGCAGCTTTTCCACGCCGGCGCGGTAGTCGCGCACGACGCCGTTCACGCCAGGGTATTGCAGCAGAACGCCGAAGCAGGCATCGAGCGACTCGATTTCAGCCGGGTCGAACGTACGCACTTCGATGCCGATCGGCTGGGCGCGCGTCTGCACCACTTCCAGGGTTTGCGGCAGCACGTCGTTGGCGACATACAGCACGGTCGACTTCGACTTGCCCACGCGCTGGATCAGGGTCATCGCTTCGGCGGCGGCCGTGCCTTCGTCCAGCATCGAGGCGTTCGAGATGCCCATGCCGGTGAGGTCCGTGATCACTTGCTGGAAGTTCAAAATGGCTTCCAGGCGGCCTTGCGAAATCTCTGGCTGGTAAGGCGTGTATGCCGTGTACCAGGCCGGGTTTTCAAAGATGTTGCGCAGCACGACGCCAGGGGTGAACGTGTTGTAGTAGCCCTGGCCGATCAGGGATTTCAGCACCTGGTTCTTGCCGGCGATGGCTTTCAGGCGCGACAGCGCTTCCTGTTCCGGCATCGGCTGCGAGTACGCGCCCAGGGGCAGGGCGCCCTTGTTGCGGATGTTGCTTGGCACCAGGGCGTCGATCAGCGCGGCGCGCGATGGATAGCCGAGGGTCGCCAGCATGGCTTGCTGTTCGGTGGCGGAAGGGCCGATATGGCGGGCGATGAAGGCATCGCGTGCTTCGAGTTGGGTCAGGCTGGTGCGGGTCATGATATAGAGGCCAAAAAAGACTGAAAAACCGGGATGCGGCGCGCGGGCGCGGCGCCGGGGCATAGCTACAAAATTAAATGCAAACGGGCCGCAAACGCGGCCCGTGAGTCAAACGCGATTACGCGCTGGTGGTGGCGCCATAGGCGGCAGCGTCGAGCAAGCCGTCCAGAGCCGACACGTCGGCTGGCTTGATCTTGAACAGCCAGTTGGCGTAGGCGTCGGCGTTGATCGATTCAGGCGAGTTGACGACGTCGTCGTTGACGGCCACGACTTCGCCCGACAGCGGCGCATAGATGTCGCTTGCTGCCTTGACCGATTCCACCACGGCGGCGTCGTCGCCGGCGGTGAAGGTGGTGCCGACGTCAGGCAGTTCGACGAAGACGATGTCGCCCAGTGCATCCTGCGCGTATTCGGTGATGCCGACGGTGATCGTGCCGTCGGCTTCCAGGCGTACCCATTCGTGGGAAGCGGTGTACTTCAGGTCAGCAGGAATGTTCATGTGTGGCTCCAGATGGTAAGTGTTCGTTATTGATTATGATTGTTCGGTCTTGCGGGCGGCTCTATAAATACGCTTACGCAGCCAGGATTTTACCGTTACGCACGAAAGGCAGCTTGACAACAGAAGCGGCCAATTGCTTGCCGCGGATTTCCACGTGCACGGTGTCGCCCACGTTCACACCGTTCGGCACGCGCGCCAGGGCAATCGCTTCCTGCATCGTCGGGCTGAAGGTGCCGCTCGTGATTTCGCCCGTGGCGTCGCTGCCGGCGATGATCACTTTCTGGTGGGCGCGCAGCACGCCGCCTTTTTCACGCAGGATCAGGCCGACGAATTGCGCGTTCTGGCCTTTGGCCAGCAGGGCGGCCTTGCCGATGAAGTCGCGCTCGCTGACCAGGTCGATGGTCCATGCCAGGCCCGCGTCGAGCGGGTTGACGGTTTCGTCCATGTCCTGGCCGTACAGATTCATGCCCGCTTCCAGGCGCAGGGTGTCGCGCGCACCGAGGCCGGCCGGCTTGACGCCAGCGGCGATCAATGCGTTCCACAGCGCTTCCACCTGGGTCGCGGCCACGCCGATTTCAAAACCGTCTTCGCCCGTGTAGCCGGTACGCGCCAGCATCACTTCGCCAAACGCCGTGTCCTTGACGATGACGACGTTGAACGGTTTGATGGCTTCGGACGCGGCTTGCGTTTCCGGCAGCACTTGCCACACCTTGGCGCGCGCGTTCGGGCCTTGCACGGCCACCAGGGCCATGGTGTCATTGCCGTCGCGGCGCTGGGTGATCGTCAGGCCGCTGTTGGTGGCGGTGTTTTGCTGCTGCATCCAGGCCACGTCTTTTTCAGCCGTGCCCGCGTTGACGACGAGGCGGAACCAGTTTTCATTGAAGAAGTAGACGATCAGGTCATCGATGACGGTGCCCTCAGGATTCAGCATGCACGAGTACAGGGCCTTGCCCGACACTTGCAGCTTGTCGACGTTATTGGCCAGCAAGCCGCGCAGGAAGGCGCGCACGTTCGGGCCTTCGATATCGACCACGCACATGTGGGACACGTCGAACATGCCGGCGTCGCCGCGCACGGCGTTGTGTTCTTCGATTTGCGAGCCGTAGTTGACAGGCATGTCCCAGCCGCCGAAATCGACCATGCGGGCGCCGAGGGCACGGTGGGCGTTGTTGAGTGGGGTCGCTTTGAGCGTCATGGATTCCTCGGGACGAAGGTAAATGGGGAAGTTAACAGAACACACGGAGCCAAACACGGCTTTCCGGCGTGAACACTGACCCCCCTGTCCTTTGTACCTGAGAGATTACGAGGGCTTGCCCCGTGCGCCCCTTCGGTGGGCCGCCGGCAATAGCCGCGGCCGCTCTCCAGAGTTGAGCTGTAGTGTCGCCAAAGCAACAACTTCAGTCCGCCTAATCGGTCCTTTTGCCTGAGAGTTTTTGGGTAGTGCCCCTTCGGCGGCAACGCTGGGTTGCCCTCTCCCGATCAAGTGGGAGGAATATATGCCAGCAGGGTGTTTCTGTCAATCTGAAAAGACGTTGCCAAATTGCAGCAAAAGCCCCGGTTTGCGGGGCTGGGAGGGGCGCTGGCCCGGCGCAAAAGGGCGCCCGGCCGCGCGGGAATGCGCTATGATGAAATCCTGGCTTTCTTGCGGGTGCCTGCCATGAACACTACACAAAGCGAGACGCAAAACAACACCGAGCAGCACGGTTACTTTACCCTCTCGGGCGACGTCAACAGCGATATGGTGCGGCGCGTCTTCAACGCCGTGGCCGACATCACGGAAGACAAGCTCACCACCGCGCACATCTTGATACAGTCCAACGGCGGCTATGTCAGCGATGGCATCTGTTTGTACAACTTCCTCAGCAAGTTGCCGCTCGACATCATCACCTATAACGCGGGCGCCGTGGCGTCCATCGCCGTCACCCTGTTCCTGGCGGGGCGGCGCCGCCACGCCAGCGACACGGCCCGCTTCATGGTGCACAAGTCGCATGCGACAGCGTCGCCCGGTTCGCGCCCCGATGCGCTCAGCATCATCGTCGAGGGCTTGCGCGCCGACGACATGCGCACGGAGCGCATTCTGCGCGGCCACGTCAGCCTGACGGAAGAGCAGTGGCAGGTGCACGCGTATTCCGACCTGCACCTGACGGCCGACCAGGCGCTGGACGTGGGCCTGATCGAATCGATCCGCGACTTTGCGCCGCCCAAGGGCAAGCGCCTGACGAATATCTGACGCCCCTCCTGCGCTGGCCAGGCCGATGGTTTTGCGTAGAAATTTTGTAATGGAATGTAATTCTTCGCTGCAGCACAGCAAAAGCCGCGCGGAACAGGGCAGAGTCGTGGCATAGTGCACGCTGATCATGAAATAAGCGCATGCACGATGAATTGGTGGAATGGGATTTCTTTTGCGGCCGACATGTCCGTGATGGGGCCGGCTGGCGTGGCGATTGCCCTGTGGCTGCTCGTGTCGCGCCAGTGGCGTTTGGTGCTCAGCTGGAGCCTATGGTACGGCGGCGGCCTGGCGCTCGTGGTGCTGTCGAAGCTGGCCTTCATGAGCTGGGGCGTGGGCAGCAGCACGCTCGATTTTACGGGTTTCAGCGGCCACGCCATGCGCGCCGGCGCCGTGTTTCCCGTGCTGATGTACGTGCTGTTGCAGCGGGCCGAACCGCGCTGGCGCCATGCCGGCGTGCTCGTCGGCGTAGCCTTTGCCGTGCTGGTGGCCATTTCCCGCGTGGTCGTGCATGCGCATAGCGTGTCGGAAGCCGTCAGCGGCTGCGTGCTGGGCCTGGCTCTGGCGCTGGGCTTCATGTGGAATGCCCGTGGCGCCGTCAATTTCGCCGTCAGCCATGCGCTGGCCCTGGCCAGCCTCGTGCTGATGGTCGTGCTCAGCTTCAAGGCCGAACCCATGCCGACCGAGCAGTGGCTGCAAAAACTGGCCATGGTGCTGTCCGGCCATGAGCGCGTTTTTTCTCGTGCAGACTGGAAACTGGCGCAGGATGGCCGTCCTGCCCGGTGATCTGCTGACAACTGGCGCTTGGCGCTACGGTTTTTTGGCCAGAAAAGCATCAGGAAATGGTATGATGAACCACTTTTTTGCGTTGAATGGCCAGACAGCCATCACGATGCTGCATCTGAACTGAATATGAACCGGGTTCACCCATAATATAACCGCCAGCATAGGCCAGGAACTCTAAAACACGTGCGTCTCTCTTCCATCAAGTTGTCGGGATTTAAGTCTTTCGTCGATCCCACCAATTTCCAGGTGCCAGGTCAGCTTGTGGGCGTGGTCGGGCCGAATGGCTGCGGCAAGTCGAACATCATCGACGCCGTGCGCTGGGTGCTGGGCGAATCGAAAGCGTCGGAATTGCGCGGCGAATCGATGCAGGACGTCATTTTCAACGGTTCCACCCACCGCAAGCCCGCCGGGCGCGCTTCCGTGGAACTGGTGTTCGACAATAACGATGGCAAGGCGTCCGGCCAGTGGGGCCAGTACGCCGAGATCGCCGTCAAGCGCACTCTGACGCGCGACGGCACGTCCACCTATTACATCAATGGCCAGCCCGTGCGCCGGCGCGACATCCAGGATATCTTCCTCGGCACGGGACTCGGTCCGCGCGCCTACGCCATCATCGGGCAGGGCATGATTTCGCGCATCATCGAATCGCGCCCGGAAGAATTGCGCGTCTTCCTCGAGGAAGCTGCCGGCGTATCGAAATACAAGGAACGCCGCCGCGAAACGGAAAACCGCCTGCAGGATACGCGCGAGAATTTGCTGCGCGTGGAAGACATCTTGCGCGAACTCAATGCCAACCTGGAAAAGCTGGAAGCACAGGCGGCCGTGGCCACCCGTTTCCACGCCTTGCAGGCGGACCAGGAAGAAAAGCAGAAGCTGTTGTGGCTGCTGCGCAAGAATGAGGCGCAAAACGAGCAGACACGCTATTTCCGCGAAGTGGAACAGGCGCAGACGGACCTGGAAGAGCAGACGGCCAAGCTGCGCAATGTGGAACTGACTCTTGAGCAGATGCGCCAGGCGCACTTTGCCGTGGGCGACCGCCTGCATACGGCGCAAGGCCATCTGTACCAGACGAATGCGGAAATCGGCAGCCTGGAAGCGCAGATCAAGTTCGTCATCGAATCGCGCGCCCGCCTGCAGGCGCAGCTGACCACCTTGACGGCCCAGCGCGACCAGTGGAACAGCCAGGGCGCCGAATATCAGGAGCAGATCGAAGAGGCGGAATTCCACCTCGAGGAACTGGCCGCCAAGGTGGAACAGTCGCAAATGATGGCCGAGCAGAAGGGCGAGCAATTGCCCGAGCTGGACGCCGCCTGGCGCGCCGCGCAAAACAAGAGCACGGAATCGCGCGCACGGATCATGCAGGCCCAGCAGCAGCTGGAACTGGAATCGGCGCACCAGCGCAACGCCTCGAACATCCTGGCCAGCTTGCTCACGCGCCGCGAGCGCCTGCAGCAGGAAAAGAACAGCCTCAGCCTGCCCGACAGCAGCCACCTGGAAAACCTGAAACTGCAGCTGGAAGAAAAGCAGCAAACCCTGGAAGAACAGGGCTTTTACCTGGAAGAGGCGCTGGAGCAGCAGCCGAAGCTGGAGCAGGAACGGGCCGAAGCACAGGCGCAAGTCAATGCCGAGACGGCCGCCAACGCCCAGCTGGAAGCGCGTCTTTCCGCTTTGAAACAGTTGCAGGAACGGGTGCAGACGCAGGGCAAGGTCCAGCCGTGGCTGAAAAAGCACGAGCTCGACACCTTGCCGCGACTGTGGCAAAAGCTGCAGATTGAAGCGGGCTGGGAAGCGGCCATGGAATCGATCCTGCGCGAGCGTACGTCGGCTTTGCAACTGTCGAACATCGACTGGGCCAAGGCCTTCTTTGCCGATGCGCCACCGGCCAAGCTGGCCCTGTATGCGCCGTCGACCGTGGCGCCGCTGACGCAACCGGAAGTGCCGGGCCTGAAGCCTTTCCTGAACTTGCTCAAACTGAACGATCCGGGCTTGCGCGGCTTGCTGCAGGATTGGCTGTATAACGCCTACGCCGTGGAAGACGCGGCCGAAGCGCTGGCCGAACGTAGTAAATTGCCGCCGGGCGGCTATTTCGTCACGCGCGTCGGCCACGTGGTCACGGCCACCAGCGTGCGCTTCTATGCGGCCGATTCGGAGCAGGAAGGCATGCTGGGCCGCCAGCAGGAAATCGAGAATATCGGCAAGCAGTTGCGCGCGCAGCAATTGCTGGCCGAAGAGGCGCGCGCCCGTTCCGTGCGGGCCGACGCGGCCGTCGCCACCTTGACGCGTAACCTGTCCGACTTGCGCCTGCGCATACAGCAGCTCACGTCGTCCGTGCACACCTTGCAGCTGGACGTGGTGAAACTGTCGGAAGTGGAAGCGCGCTTCAACCAGCGCAGCACGCAGATCGGCGCCGACCTGGCGGAAATCGCCGCACAGGAAGCGGAGCAGCAGCAGATCAAGGCTGAATCGGAAGAGAAATTCGAACAGTTGGACATGGAACTGGGCAACTTGCAGGAAGCGCACGAAGACGGCCATACGGACTTCCTGCAGAAAGAGCAGCGCCTGGCCGAAGCGCGCGAAGCTTTGCGCGATCTGGAGCGGGCTGCCAAGGATACGGAATACGCGGAAAAAGCCCACCGCGCGAAGATCGAGGAATTGCGCCGCAACATCGCTACGGCCAGTACGCAGGCCCAGCAAGTGACGGCCAGCCTGCAGGCGGGCGAACTGGAACTGGCCAACCTGGAAAGCGGCGCGGCCGCCGACGGCTTGCAGGACTTGCTCGAGCGCCGCACGACGCAGGAGCGGGCGCTGGCGGACGCGCGCCACGAACTGGATCAAATTACGCAGCAGCTGCGCCTGTCCGAAGATGCGCGCACGCAATCGGAACGCAGCTTGCAGCCGCAGCGCGACAAGATCATGGAAATGCAGCTCAAGGAACAGGCCGCGCGTCTGAACCAGGAGCAATTCGCCCAGCAATTGCTGGAATCGGGCGCCGATGAAGCTGTCTTGAGCGAAAAGCTGCACCCGGACATGCGTCCATCGTATCTGCAGGGCGAAGTGACGCGCCTGACCAACGCCATCACGGGCCTGGGCGCCGTCAACCTGGCCGCGCTGGACGAGCTGGCGCAGGCGTCCGAGCGCAAGAATTTCCTCGATGCCCAGAATGCCGACCTGACGGAAGCGATCAATACCCTGGAAGACGCGATCCACAAGATTGACAAGGAAACGCGCGACTTGCTGCAAGACACGTTCGACAAGGTCAACCACCACTTTTCCGAGCTGTTCCCGATTCTGTTCGGCGGAGGGCAGGCCAAGCTGACCATGACGGGCGACGAGATTCTCGATTCCGGTGTACAAGTCATGGCGCAGCCTCCCGGCAAGAAAAATGCCACCATCCACCTGTTATCGGGTGGAGAGAAGGCGCTGACCGCGACCGCATTGGTGTTTTCCATGTTCCGCCTGAATCCGGCGCCGTTCTGCCTGCTCGACGAAGTCGATGCACCGCTGGACGATTCGAACACGGAACGCTTCTGCCGCATGGTCAAGCGCATGTCCGACCAGACCCAATTCCTTTTCATTTCGCATAACAAGATTGCGATGGAAATGGCCCATCAATTGATCGGTGTGACGATGCAGGAGCAGGGCGTATCGCGCATCGTGGCGGTGGACATGGAGTCCGCCGCAAATTTTGCAACCGAGGCACAAGCAGCATGACAGACCTTCAAATTACCTTGTTCGGCGCCGGCGGCGTCTTTATCGTCGGCGTTTTCTCGTACAACAAATGGCAGGAATACAAGGCCAAGAAAAGCGTGGAACGGGCTTTTTCCACGGACCATGACGACGTGTTGATGCGCGATGGCGATGCACCTGCGGTGGAAGCCCAGGAACCCGTCTTGCGCCAGGAACCGCGCTTTGACGCCGCGCCCGCCGCCAAGGCCGAACCATCGTTCGGCGCGCCGCCAGCGGCGCCCGTGCCCGATGCGCCCGTGCATGCGGAACCATCGTTGGGTGGTGCCGGCATGGAAGCGCCTGCCGCCGCCCCTGCCGCGCCGGTGCAGCCGGAAGTCAGTGCCGTCAGCGAGCAGGCGACCAGCCTGGTCGACCCGCTCATCGATTGCCTGCTGCCCCTGTCGCTGGAAGCGCCCGTGCGCGGCGACAAGATCCTGCCCGTGCTGCAAACCCTGCGCTTGGTGGGCAACAAGCCCGTCCACTTCATCGGCTTGCACGTGAATGGCGACTGGGAACCGATCACGCATGGCGGTGTCTACACCAAGATGCAGGGCGGCGTGCAGCTGGCCAGCCGCAGCACGGCCTTGAATGAACTCGAATACTCGGAACTGGTCACGCGCCTGCGCGGGGTGGCTGACGAGATCGGCGCCGAGCCGGAAGTGCCCGACATGATGGAAGTGATGGCCGAAGCGCGTAATCTGCACCGTTTCGTTGCCGGCCACGATGCCCAGCTGGGCGTGAACCTGCACACGAATGGCGCGCCATGGGCCATTTCCACCTTGCTGTTCGCGCTGGAAAAGCAAGGCTTTGACGTGCGTCCGGATGGCCGCTTCGTCATGCCCGACGGCGAGGGCGGCTATCTGTTCTCGCTGTCGACGAATGTCACGCTGGCCGAGGAAACGACGCCCCGTCTGACCCTGCTGCTGGACGTGCCCTGCGTGGCGCCCGCGCGCGACGGTTTCGGTACCATGGTCGCTTGCGCCAAGGCACTGGTGGGCCGCCTCGATGCGACCATCGTCGACGATTACAACCAGGCCCTGTCCGATGCGGCGCTGGCCGAGATCGCCGGACAGGTGCAAGAGTTTTACCAGGAAATGGACGCGGCCGACATTCCGGCCGGCTCCACCCGCGCCCTGCGTTTATTTAGCTGAAGAATCCCGCAACAATGACTGATCCGATCAACCAGGACGCCGCCCAGCGCGTCCTGGATCTCACCGCCGAACTCAATCGGCACCTGCACGCCTACCACGTGCTCGACAATCCCACCATCCCCGACGCCGAGTACGACAAGCTGTTTGCCGAACTGCAGGTGCTGGAAGCGACCCATCCCGACTTGCGCACGCCCGATTCGCCCACCTTGCGCGTGGGCGCGGCGCCCTTGCCGCAATTCGAGCAAGTCACGCACGCGGTGTCGATGTTGTCGCTGAACAATGGTTTCTCCGAAGACGATATCGTCAATTTCGACCGCCGCGTGCGCGAAGGCCTGGGCCTCGACGCGCAGGACGTCGCGTATGCGGCCGAAGTGAAATTCGACGGCCTGGCCATCAACCTGCGCTATGAAAATGGCCTGTTCGTGCAGGCGGCCACGCGCGGCGACGGCGCCACTGGCGAGGACGTGACGGCGAATATCCGCACCATTTCCGGCATCCCTTTGCGCCTGCATGGCAGCAATGTACCGGCCCTGCTCGACGTGCGCGGCGAAGTGATGATGTTCAAGGGCGATTTTGCCCGCCTGAACGCACGCCAGCGCGAAGCGGGGCAGAAGGAATTCGCCAACCCGCGCAATGCGGCGGCCGGCAGCTTGCGCCAGCTCGATTCGCGCATCACGGCGCAGCGCAAGCTGCGTTTCTATGCCTACGGCATCGGCGCCCTGGATGGCGCCGCCATGCCGGCTTCGCATTCGGCCTTGCTGGACTGGTACGAAACCTTGGGCATCCCCGTGTCCAAAGAGCGCAAGGTGGTGCTGGGCGCGCAGGGCTTGCTGGCCTACTATGCCGATATCGGCGCGCGCCGCCCCGCCTTGCCGTATGAAATCGACGGCGTCGTCTACAAGGTGAACGCGACGGAAGACCAGCAGGAGCTGGGCTTTGTGTCACGCGCGCCGCGTTTTGCTCTTGCACATAAATTTCCAGCCGAAGAGGCGCTGACGCAGGTGCTGGGCATCGATATCCAGGTGGGCCGCACGGGCGCCATGACGCCCGTGGCACGCCTGGCACCCGTGTCTGTGGGGGGCGTGACGGTGACGAACGCCACCTTGCACAATGAAGATGAAGTGCTGCGCAAGGATGTGCGCGTGGGCGATACCGTCGTCGTGCGCCGCGCCGGCGATGTGATTCCCGAAGTGCTGAGCGTGGTGCTGGAAAAACGCTTGGCGCCGGCGCCGCTGCCGTTCAAGATGCTCGAAGCGTGTCCCGTGTGTGGTTCGCACGTGGTGCGTGAAGAGGGCGAGGCGATTGCCCGCTGCTCGGGCGGCCTGTTCTGTTCGGCGCAGCGCAAGGAAGCGTTCCGCCACTTCGCAGGCCGCCGCATGATGGATATTGAAGGCTTGGGGGAACGTTATATCGATACCCTGGTCGAACTGGAATACGTGCACGGCTTGGCCGACCTGTACAGCCTGACCCTCGATAAATTGCTGGAAATGAAGCTGCGCGCCGACGAGCGCGACGGCTCGACGCCAGAAACCGTGCAACAAGGCAAGATTCCCACCAAGTGGGCGGAAAACCTGCTGGCAGGTATCGAGGCGAGCAAGCGCCCGCCGCTTGAGCGTTTCCTGTTCGCGCTGGGCATCCGCCACGTGGGCGAATCGACGGCCAAGACCCTGGCCGAGTGGCTGGGCAGCCTGGCGTATGTGCGGCAAGCGCCAGCGGCCTTGCTGCGCGTGCTGCCCGATATTGGCGGCACGGTGGCGGAATCGATTGCCGATTTCTTTGCCGAAGAAAAGAACCAGCAGGCGCTGCAGGCATTGCTGGACGCTGGCGTGACGCCGCAGGGTGAACATGCGCCCAGCGCCAAGCTGCGCACGCAGCTCGAGGAAACCAAATTGCTGGCGGCCATCGGCATTCCGAAGCTGACGGAGCCGCGCAGCAAGCAATTGGTGGAGCGGGGCGTGACCCTGGCCAGCCTGGCCGCGCAAGGCGCCGGCTTCCACGCGGGCTTGCCCGCCGCCGTGGCCGAGTCGCTGGCGCACTGGCTGGCCGATGAAAGCCATGTCAAGCTGCTGGTTCAACTGGACGCCCTGAGAAATGAATTACTGTCACAATTGCCTGAAATGCCAGCCGCTGGCGGCAAGCTGGACGGCAAGACCTTCGTCCTGACGGGCACTTTGCCCAACATGAGCCGTGACGAGGCCGCGGAGCTGATCGAGGCGGCAGGCGGCAAGGTCAGCGGTTCCGTGTCGAAGAAAACCGGGTATGTCGTGGCCGGTTCAGACGCTGGCAGCAAGCTGGCCAAGGCGCAGGAACTGGGCGTGGCCATACTCGACGAGGCTGGTTTGCTGGCCTTGCTCGCGCAAGACTAATCATTTAAATATTACAGAAGACCCATGAAAAAAATCAGAAAAGCAGTCTTTCCCGTCGCCGGCCTGGGCAGCCGTTTCTTGCCTGCGACCAAGGCGCAACCGAAGGAAATGTTGCCCATTGTTGACAAGCCATTGATCCAATACGCGGTGGAGGAAGCCGTGGCGGCGGGCATCACGGAAATGATCTTCATCACGGGCCGCAACAAGCGCGCCATCGAAGACCATTTCGATACGGCCTATGAGCTTGAGTCGGAACTGGAAGCGGCCGGCAAGCGCCAGTTGCTCGAGATGGTGCAAAACGTCATTCCCAAGCACATCAATTGCATTTACATACGCCAGTCGGCGCCACTGGGCCTGGGGCATGCCGTGCTGTGCGCCCGTCCCGTGATCGGCGATGAACCGTTTGCCGTCTTGCTGGCCGACGATTTCATGGATGTGGAAGAGGGCGTGCGCCCCGTGCTGGCGCAGATGACCGATGTCTTCCAGTATGAAAATTGCTCGCTGCTGGCGGTGCAGGACGTACCGCGCGCGGAAACCAAGCAGTACGGTATCGTATCGGCAAAGAATTATCAGCCTGACCTGGAGCTGGTCTCGGCCATCGTGGAAAAGCCTGCGCCCGAAGAAGCGCCATCGACCCTGGCCGTGGTGGGCCGCTATGTGCTGACCAGCCGTGTCTTTAATCACCTGGAAAATATCGGCACGGGCGCCGGCGGCGAAATCCAGCTGACGGACGGCATTGCCGCCCTGATGCGCGAAGAGCGCGTGCTGGCTTACCGCTACCAGGGGCAGCGTTATGATTGCGGCTCCAAGTTGGGCTATCTGAAAGCCACGACGGCGATGGGCATGAAACATCCGGAAACGGGTGCTGCCTTCCGAGCCTACCTGCAAGAACTGCAATCGGCACTGGACACGAAATGACCGTACGTGAAATCCTCAAGATGGGCGATCCGCGCCTGCTGCGGATGGCCGAGCCCGTGCGTGAATTCGATACGCCCGAACTGCACGCCTTGATCGCCGACATGTTCGACACCATGCACGCGGCCAACGGCGCGGGCCTGGCGGCGCCGCAGATCGGCGTCAATCTGCAGCTGGTGATCTACGGCTTCAAGCAGAATCTGCGTTATCCCGACGCGCCGCAAGTGCCGGAAACCGTTTTGATCAATCCGGTGCTGACGCCTCTGTCGGAGCGCAAGGAAGAGGGTTTTGAGGGCTGCCTGTCCGTGCCCGGCTTGCGCGGCAGCGTGCCGCGCTGGAGCGAGCTGCACTATGAAGGCGTGGACCAGTTCGGCCAGCCCATCAGCCGCGACTGCGACGGCTTCCATGCCCGCGTGGTACAGCATGAAGTGGACCACCTGCACGGCATTCTGTATCCGATGCGTATCGTCGACTTCACGCAGTTCGGTTATACCGAGGTGATGTTTCCGGATCTCGATCCGAACGACGACGATTGATCGGCGCCTGAGAAAACGCCCATGGCGGCGTTGCATTGCCTCGCCGTACTATTCGTACTGTCTTCGGCAATGCGCCTTGCCCTGAGCGTTTTTCAGGCGCCTTGTAATTGTGATTATCAAACATAAAACAATGGCCGCGCAGCGATCAGCTGGGCGGCCATTGTTTTATGCGAAGCGAACCTAGCGCACCTTGCGGCTGCTGCCCATGTTATCGAGCAAGGTTTTTAGTTCATCCTGCATGGCGTCCGTCAGATTCAGGAAGCGGCAGCCGATCTGCACCTGTTCGCCCAGCAGGAAGGAGCGGAAGGTGCGCGACAGGCGGATTTCCAGGTCGGCGATCATGACCTTGTTCGGCCCCAGTTCCAGGCGCACGCGCGACAGCTTGCGGCCCACGTACAGGCCTACCGTATCGCGCGGGTGGGCGCGCATGCCGATGCCGCCGGCCGAGAAATCATACAGCTGCAATTCATACGGACGCCCCTCGAGCACGAAGGCGGCCAGGTAGTACACGCCCAGCGGGGTTTCCAGACGCGTCGACTCGCGCCGTTCCAGCACCAGGCAATGACCGGGGAAGTTCGTCAGGTAGACGTTCGGCCGTTCGGGATACGCTTGCCATTCGCCATTGATGGTGAATTGCAGTTTGGCGCTTTGCACCCATGATACGAACGTGGCGCCACCGGGCGGCAGGGTCGCGCCTTCATTGAGTTCCAGCACGAATTGTGGCAAGTCATCGTCGACGGACAGGATGCGCCCCAGGATGACGTCTTCTCCGCCCGTCGGGTAGATGGAAATGGCGTCGCCGTTGTCAGCCAGGCTGCACAGGGTTTCGCCGATATCCCACGGATCGCTCATGTGGTGCGGCTTGGTGCCGGGCGCCATCGGCTCGGCCACGTCGGCCAGGCTGGGCGCGCCCTTGCGCAGGGGATTGGGGATGGGATCGTTCACGACAGCGTATCTCTTTTGTTCTAATGGGGAATAGTGTATAGGTTTAAAGCAATATTTACTAATTAAATCACAATAATTGTTTTTGTATCACTACATTCCTGTTGCTTATGTGGCCTGGTCTGGCAGGCCACCTTGAAGTCGCCGCTTAAAACTGTTCGTCTGCGCTCAAGTAACGCCATTGACCCGTCGGCAAGTCACCCAGCTTGACCTTGCCGATGCGTACGCGTTTCAAGCCCAGCACTTTCAGGCCGACGGCTTCGCACATGCGGCGGATCTGGCGTTTCTTCCCCTCGCGCAGGGTAAAGCTCAGCTGGTCTTCGTTTTGCCAGCGCACCTTGGCCGGCAGCAGCGGCTTGCCGTCGAGCCACAGGCCGTGGTTGAGCTTTTTCAGCTCGCTGTCGGGCAGGGTGCCGCCCTTGGTGTAGCTGACGCGCACCAGATATTCCTTGTCGATATCGGTATCGTGGCCGATCAGCTGCTTGGCCACGCGCCCGTCCTGGGTCAGGACCAGCAAGCCGACGGAGTCGATGTCCAGGCGGCCGGCGGCGACCAGGCTGCGCAGCTGGGTCGGATGGAACTGTTCCGGGCTGCGGTCTTCCGCCCAGCGGTTTTCCGCCTTGATCAGGGCCACGGCGGGCGTATAGCCGTCTTCGGCCTGGCCGCTGACGTAGCCGACCGGTTTGTTGATCAGCACGGTAACCCGCTTCGATTGCTCGGCCGCCGCCTGGCGTTCCACGGTGACTCTCTGGCTCGGGTAGACCTTGCTGCCCAGCTCGGACACCACCTTGCCATCCACGCGGACCCAGCCGCGGGCGATCCATTCATCGGCTTCGCGGCGCGAGCACAGGCCCAGTTCGGACATGCGTTTGGACAAGCGTAATAATTCTTCGGTCATGTTGTTTCAGTTTCAGTAAGGGTAGGCGTTGCGCGGAAGGTATTTAGACTTTCAGCGCATCGAGTAAATCGGTTTCCAGCAATATCTGGTTGCGGGCATTGTTGAGCGCGGGACCGTCGACGAGGAAGACGTCTTCGACCCGCTCGCCCAGGGTCATGATCTTGGCCGTGTGCAAGTTGATGCGGTACTTGGTCAGCACGTTGGCGATCGCATACAGCAGGCCCGTGCGGTCGTTGGCCGCCACCGACAGCAGGTAGTACTGGCCCCGTTCGTCAGGCCGCAAGTCGACCGTCGGCTGGAAGGGGAAGGTGCGCGACAGGCGCGACAGCCGTCCCTTGCCCGGCGGCGGCAGCGGCGTCTGCGACTGCAGCAGCTCGCCCAGTTCATGCTCGATCAGGCTGATGATGTCGCGGTAGCTCTTGGCGAAGTTCTGCTCGGTGACGAGGAAGGTATCGAGCGCATAGCCGTTTTTCGTCGTGTGGATCTTCGCGTCGAGGATGCTGAAATTCTTGCGGTCGAAATAGCTGCAGATACGCGCGAACAGGTCGGGCTGGTCGGGAATGTACACGGCCACCTGCAAGCCTTCGCCGATGGGCGCCAGCCGGCATTTTACCACCGGCAACTTGCTGTCGAGCTTGTCATACAGCGAGCGCGTCTGCCAGGCGATGTCGGACGCGTCGTGGCGCAGGAAATACGCCACGTCCAGCTGTTGCCACAGTTTCAGGTGCGCGTCCGGCGGCAAGCCGTACAGGCGCAGGGTGGCCAGCGCTTCCTGCTGGCGGTTTTTCAGCTCGCGGTCGGCCGTGTGCGGCTCGCCGCCCAGCACGCGCAGGGTGATCTTGTACAGGTCTTCCAGCAGCTTGCCCTTCCAGGCATTCCACACTTTCGGGCTGGTGCCGCGGATGTCGGCCACTGTCAGCAGGTACAAGCCCGTCAGGTGGCGCTCGTCCTTGACCACCTTCGCAAAGGCGGCGATGACGTCAGGATCGGACAGATCCTGCTTTTGCGCCACTTGCGACATGGTCAGATGATTTTCCACAAGGAATGCCACCAGTTCCGTGTCTTCTTGCGACAGGCCGTGGTCCTGGCAGAACTGGGTGGCGTCGGCCACGCCCAGCTTCGAGTGGTCGCCGCCGCGGCCCTTGGCGATGTCGTGGAACAGGGCCGCCACGTACAGCAGCCACGATTGTGAAAAATCCGCCATCAGCTGGCTGCAGAACGGGTATTCGTGGGCGTGTTCGCTCATCGTGAAGCGGCGCATGTTGCGCACCACCATCAAAATGTGCTGGTCGACCGTGTACACGTGGAACAGGTCGTGCTGCATCTGGCCCACGATGCGGCGGAAATTCGGCAGGTAGCGTCCCAGGATGCTCATCTCGTTCATGCGCCGCAGCGCGTGGATGATGCCGACCGGCGCCTGCATGATGCGCAGGAAGAGGGCGCGGTTGACGGGGTCCTGGCGGAAGGCGGCGTCGATCTTGAAGCGTGCATGCCACAGGGCCCGCGTGGCGCGCGACGTCATGCCCTTCAGGGCCGGGCGCTCCGTCATCAGGACAAAGATTTCCAGCATGGCCGACGGGTATTGTTCGAACGTATCGTCGGCGCTGATGTCGATCAGGCTGTTGACTTCATTGAAGCGCTCGTTGATGGGCACGGCCACGTCGTCTTGCGGAAACAGCCGTGCTTCGATGTTCTGCAGCAAAATCGTGTTGAGCTGGGTCACCGTCTTGGCGGCCCAGTAATAGCGCTGCATGAGGAATTCGCTGGCGCGGCGCATGTGCGGCCCGCTGCCCGTCGCTTGCAGGCCCAGCGATTCGGCGATTGCCGTCTGCACGTCGAACACGAGGCGGTCTTCGCGCCGTCCCGCGTGCAGGTGCAGGCGCACGCGGATATCCTTGAAGGCGCGTTCCTTTTCCATCAGCTGGCGCGCTTCCGTCAAGGTGATCAGGCCGCCCGTGGCCAGGGTGCGCCACGAGTTCGCCAGGCCGGCCGCCTTGGCCACCCACAGGATGACCTGCAAGTCGCGCAGGCCGCCCGGGCTTTCCTTGCAATTCGGTTCCAGGCTGAAAGCCGTGTCTTCGTACTTGGCGTGGCGCTGGCGCATTTCCGCCGTTTTTGCCTGGAAGAAGGCCTGCGGGTCCATGGCTGCGTCATAGCGCTGCTGCAATTGCGCGAACAGGTCCGCGTTGCCGCACACGAGGCGCGCTTCGAGCAAGCTCGTTTGCACGGTGATGTCGGCTTTCGATTCGACCATGCATTCATCGACCGTGCGAATGCTGTGGCCGATTTCCAGGCCCAGGTCCCACAGCAGTTGCACCAGCTCCTCGAGCTTTTCCTGCGTGGCGGCGTCTGGCGCCTGTTGCAGCAGAATCAGCAGGTCGACGTCGGAATACGGAAACAGTTCGCCGCGGCCATAGCCGCCCACGCCCACCAGGGCCGTGCCGGGTGGCAGGCCCGCTTCCTGCCAGGCGCGCGCCAGCACGCCATCGACGCTGTGGCGCAGGCTGCGCAGCAGTTTTTCAGGCTTGCCGTCGGTCTGGAAGGCCGCAATGACGACCTGGCGGTCGGCTTTCAGTTGCTGTTTCAGCTGTTCCCGAACTTGCTTTTTCATCTGGGCCCTGGGTGGCGGTGGGTCGGGTGGGTCTGGCAGTATGGATCAGGCTTTGCCGGTGATAAAGGCCGGTGGTGGTGGCATGCCGGGCGAGACGGTCAGCACTTCATAGCCCGTTTCCGTGACCAGCACCGTGTGTTCCCATTGTGCCGACAGGCTGCGGTCCTTGGTTTTGATGGTCCAGCCATCGTTCATTTCGCGGATTTCGCGGCGGCCCGAGTTGATCATCGGTTCGACGGTGAAAATCATGCCCGCTTCCAGGCGCTCGAGGGTGCCTGGTTTTCCATAGTGCAACACTTGCGGTTCTTCATGGAAGACCTTGCCGATGCCGTGGCCGCAGAATTCGCGCACCACGCTGTAGCCTGCCTTTTCCGCATGTTGCTGGATGGCGTGGCCGATATCGCCCAGGTGGGCGCCCGGCTTGATCTGGTTGATCCCCAGCCACATGCATTCATAGGTGATTTCCGACAGGCGCTTGGCCAGGATGGTGGGCGTGCCGACAAGGAACATGCGGCTGTTGTCGCCGTGGTAGCCGTCCTTGATGACGGTGATGTCGAGGTTGACGGAGTCGCCGCTTTTCAGAACCTTGTCGCCAGGAATGCCATGGCAGATGACGTCGTTGACGGAGGTGCAGATGGCTTTCGGGTAGGGCGTATAGCCGGGCGGGCAGTAGTTCAGCGGGGCAGGGATAGTGCCCTGCACGTTGACCATGTATTCATGGCACAGGCGGTCCAGCTCGCCCGTCGTGACGCCGACCTTGACGAAGGGAGTGATGTAGTCGAGTACTTCGGCGCCGAGCTTGCCGGCAACGCGCATGCCTTCGATGTCGGCGGCGGTATTGATACGGATGGTGGACATGGTGTGATTCGCAATCTGCAAGAATTCAGGTGAAAAGCACAGACGATTCCTGCTATATGGGAAAAAGTCTGCAAATATGTCGAAATTATAAACGAGGCTCCCTGAATCCGCCGCCTCCTTCCTATGGCCGTAAGGGGATTTGTGGGGAGAAAACGGATGAAAAGGCCACGCGGCCACGCCTTGCACCATCGTGGTGCGCCGGGTGTTTCCGCAGGGCGCGCGATTTGCAGCGTGGACTTGATGCGGCAGGCATTTCAGTGTAGAATCCCGGGTTGCTTGAATTCTCTTTTAAGCAATGCAGTAAAACAGTGTCTTTAATTTATATAAACACGCGAATCCGGTCGACAAGGGTGCCTGTATGGTGACTGATCGGATTCCAGACCCAACCCTGGAGTTAATAATGTCCGTAACAATGCGCGAAATGCTGGAAGCCGGTGTCCACTTTGGTCACCAAACCCGTTTTTGGAATCCAAAAATGGCACCGTTCATCTTCGGCCATCGCAACAAGATCCACATCATCAACCTGGAAAAAACCATGGCGATGTACCAGGACGCAATGAAGCACGTGCGTCAACTGGCTGCAAACCGTGGCACCATCCTGATGGTTGGCACCAAGCGTCAAGCTCGCGAAATCATCGCTGCTGAAGCACAACGCGCTGGCGTGCCTTTCGTTGATCAACGTTGGTTGGGCGGCATGCTGACCAACTTCAAAACGATCAAGACCTCGATCAAGCGTCTGAAAGACATGGAAGTGATGATCGAAGACGGTTCGATCGAGAAGCTGTCGAAAAAAGAAGCGCTGATGTTCTCCCGCGAAATGATCAAGCTGCAAAAATCGATCGGCGGCATCAAGGACATGGGCGGCATCCCTGACGCAATCTTCGTCGTCGACGTCGGCTACCACAAAGGTGCGATCACCGAAGCAGCTAAACTGGGTATCCCGGTCATCGGCGTTGTCGATACCAACCACTCCCCAGAAGGCGTGAACTTCGTGATCCCAGGTAACGATGACTCCTCGAAAGCCATCATGTTGTACGCTCGCGGTGTTGCTGATGCAATCATCGAAGGCCGTGCAGCTGCCGGTAACGAAGTTGTTGAAATGGTTAAAGCAGCCGCTGGCGACGAATTCGTCGAAGTTAACGAACAGGCTTAATGGCCAGGCTATCGCAAGATAGCTGTTTGTAAGCACAGCAGTAAGGGAAAAGGGGTGGCAGCAGCTCCCCCTTTTTTTTAACAAAAAAACGATAGTGACCGCTGGCGAGGCATGCATGCCCGGCCGCGACTATCGACTCACCGAATCAGGAGAAACACATGGCAGCGATTACAGCAGCGATGGTAGGCGAATTGCGCGGCAAAACCGACGCACCAATGATGGAATGCAAAAAAGCACTGACCGAAGCCGAAGGCGACATGGCGCGTGCGGAAGAGATCCTGCGCGTCAAACTGGGCGGCAAGGCATCGAAAGCATCGGCACGCATCACCGCTGAAGGCGTCGTGGCAACTTACATCGCCAACGGCGTAGGCGCCCTGGTCGAAGTGAACTCGGAAACCGACTTCGTTGCGAAAAACGACGATTTCCTGGCACTGGCCAACAACGCTGCCCGTCTGGTAGCGGAACACAACCCGGCTGACGTCGCTGCCCTGCTGGCCCTGCCACTCGACGGCAAGACCCTGGAAGACGTGCGCGCTGCCCTGATCGGCAAAATCGGCGAAAACATGACCATCCGCCGCTTCCAGCGTTTCGAAACCAGCGCCAAGCTGGCTTCGTACCTGCACGGTTCGCGCATTGGCGTGATCGTCGAATTCGACGGCGCCGATGAGCAAGTGGGCAAAGACGTGGCCATGCACATCGCTGCCATGAAGCCAGTGTCGCTGTCGTCGAACGAAGTTCCAGCGGAATTGATCGAAAAAGAGCGTTCGGTTGCACAACTGAAAGCCGAAGAAGACGCAGCCAAAGCGGCCGCCGAAGGCAAGCCAGCGCAATCGCCGGAAATCCTGGCCAAGCGCCTGGAAGGTTCCGTACAGAAGTTCCTGAAAGAAGTTTCCCTGCTGAACCAAGCTTTTGTGAAAAATGACAAGCTGTCGGTTGAGCAAATGCTGAAGGCGGCTAACACCAGCGTCAAAGGTTTCGCCATGTACGTAGTGGGCGAGGGCATCGAGAAGAAGCAAGACGACTTCGCAGCAGAAGTCGCAGCACAGATGGCTGCCTCCCAGGGAGCGTAAGTAAAGCGGGCCGAGAGGCCCGTTTTTTTGGCCCGCCCGCACCTGTCGTGCCGGGCGGCGGCATGGGCAGCCCCGCGCGCCTATCCGGCGCTGCAAGGCGCTGCGCCATGTCATACTCGAATAACCTCATTTATGGAGCCCCAGCTCATGTCAAAACCAGCCTACAAGCGCGTCCTCCTCAAGTTGTCCGGCGAAGCCCTGATGGGCGATGATCCCTACGGCATCAATCGCGCCACGATCGAGCGCATGGTGGCCGATGTGGCCGAGGTGGCGAAGTTGGGTGTGGAACTGGCAATCGTGATTGGTGGCGGCAATATCTTCCGCGGCGTCGCGCCTGGCGCGCAAGGCATGGACCGTGCCACCGCCGACTACATGGGCATGCTCGCCACCGTGATGAACGCACTGGCACTGGCCGATGCCATGCGCCACGTCGGCATTACCGCGCGCGTCATGTCGGCCATCGGCATCGAACAAGTGGTCGAGCCGTACGTCCGCCCGAAAGCCCTGCAATACCTGGAAGAAGGTAAAGTGGTCGTCTTCGCCGCCGGTACCGGCAATCCGTTCTTCACCACCGACACGGCAGCCGCCCTGCGCGGTTCCGAGATCAGCGCCGAGATCGTCCTGAAGGCCACCAAGGTCGACGGCGTCTACACGGCCGATCCGAAGAAGGATCCCAACGCCACCCTGTTCCACACGATTACGTTCGACGACGCCATCGCCAAGCACCTGCAAGTGATGGACGCCACCGCATTCGCCCTGTGCCGCGACCAGAAACTGCCAATCAAAGTGTTTTCGATCACCAAGCCAGGCGCGCTGATGCGCGTCATCATGGGCGAGGATGAAGGCACGCTGGTTCACGTATAGAAATAAGAGGGCCGAGAAACCGTCCATGGCTGCGTTACAGCGCCTTGCCCTGAACGGTTTTCGGCACTCCGACTGCGCGAACATTTACACCGCATGTGAATTTGTAATATCCATTTTTTATCAAGATTATAGGAGGGCGTATGTCCTTAGCTGACGTTAAAAAGAACACCCAGGAACGCATGACGAAGTCGCTGGAAACACTGAAGGCTGATCTCGCCAAAGTGCGTACCGGCCGCGCCCATACGGGTATCCTGGACCACGTGATGGTCGATTACTACGGTTCGCCGACCGCGCTGACGCAGGTCGCCAACGTGACCCTGATCGACGCGCGCACCATCGGTGTGCAGCCATACGAAAAAAAGATGGCCACCACCGTTGAAAAAGCCATCCGCGACGCCGACCTGGGCCTGAATCCATCGGCACAGGGCGACATGATCCGCGTGCCGACGCCGCCGCTGACGGAAGAGCGCCGCAAGGAAATGGTCAAGCTGGTCAAGAGCGAAGCGGAAGACGCGAAGATTGCCGTGCGTAACATTCGCCGCGATGCGAACGAGTCGCTGAAGAAACTGGTCAAGGAAAAAGCCTGCTCCGAGGACGATGAGCGCCGCTCGTCGGAAGAAGTGCAGAAGCTGACGGACAAGTTTATTGCCGACATCGACAAGATGGTTGTCGACAAAGAAAAAGAAGTGCTGACGGTCTAGTTTTCAGTCCTTTTGACGCTGCCCGGGAAAGCATGGCTTTTCCGGGCAGTGCTATTTGGAGCATAATAGTTATCTTTTATTTTTGGTATTCGTGTTTTCATGATCTATTCGAGTTCGACAACGGCAGTACCTGAGGTGGGCACGGTGCCGCGCCATGTGGCAATCATTATGGATGGCAATGGCCGCTGGGCAACCAAGCGCTTCCTGCCGCGCGTGGCTGGTCACGTCAAGGGCGCCGATACCGTGCGCCGTGTCGTCGAGACCTGCCTCGAGCGCGGTGTCGAATATCTGACCCTGTTTGCCTTCAGTTCGGAAAACTGGCGCCGTCCGGAAGAAGAGGTGTCGATGCTGATGCGCCTGTTCGTCACGATGCTGGAACGCGAAGTGGTCAAGATGCATGCCAGCGACATCCGCCTGAAGGTGGTGGGCGACCTGTCGCGCTTCAATGGAGAGCTGCAAACCCTGATCGCGAATGCGGAGCGCAAGACGGCGAACAACACGCGCCTGACGGTGTCCATCTGCGCCAACTATGGCGGCCGCTGGGACATCATGCAGGCAGTCAATAAAATGACGGCCGAGGCTGCCGCCAATGGCCAGCCTGCCGGGTACGCTTACACGGAAGAGCAACTGGCGCCGCACCTGGCCATGGCTTACGCGCCCGAACCCGACCTGTTCATCCGCACGGGCGGCGAGCAGCGCATTTCCAATTTCCTCCTGTGGCAACTGGCGTACACTGAGTTGTTTTTCACCGAGACTTTCTGGCCCGACTTCAATGACGAGTGCCTCGACGCGGCAATCGCGTCTTACCAGCAGCGCGAACGGCGCTTTGGCCGTACCAGCGCGCAATTAACTGAAAAGACAAACTGATGCTGAAAACACGGATAATCACCGCCCTGGTCCTTCTGGCGGTCTTGCTGCCGGTTCTGTATCTGAATTATTTCCCCGCCTTCGCCGTGATCGCCACGGCGTTCTTCGGCGCCGCCGTCTGGGAAAGCTTCCGCATCTTCAAAAATCGCCATGCGCTCGTGATTGCCGCCGTCTGGACTGCCGCCTTCGCGTATACATTCTTTGTCGGTAACGGCATGGCGCAGCTCAATTTCTGGTTCGCCCTGTGCGTGGCCATCTGGCTGATCCGCTTCGTGCCCTCGCTGGCAACGGGCTTGCCGCCCACCGAAGGCCTGGGCAATACCTTGCTCAGCCTCGTGTACCCGGTGACCATCGTCGGCTGTTTTGTTGCCATCGTCGCCTTGTTCCTGCATAGCCCTTTGTACTTGCTGTCCGTCATGGCCCTCGTGTGGATCGCCGATATCGGCGCCTATTTCTCGGGCAAGGCTTTCGGCAAGCGCAAGCTGGCGCCAAGCATTTCCCCAGGTAAATCCTGGGAAGGCGCCATCGGCGGCGGCATCGCCGTGCTCGTCATCGCCGCCATCACCATCGTGGCCGCGCCATCGCTGCCGGTGCTGCAAGACACCTTCGCCGTGCAGCTGCAATTGCGCCGCGGCTGGCTCGTGGCCTTGCTGGTGCTGCTGCTGGTCGTTGCCGCCAGCATCGTCGGCGACCTGTTCGAATCCCAATTGAAGCGTCGCGCCGGCATCAAGGACAGCAGCAATCTGCTGCCTGGCCATGGCGGCGTACTTGACCGTATCGATGCGTTGATCCCGGTCCTGCCATTTGCCGCCCTCGTGGCCAGCTGGCTTTAAGGAAACTCATGCAATACATCACCATCCTTGGCGCGACCGGCTCGATCGGCGTGTCCACCCTGGACGTGCTCGCGCGTCATCCCGAGCAATACAGCGTGTATGCGCTGAGCGCGCACAGCCGCGTAGCCGAACTGGCCGCCCAGTGCCTGCAATTCCGTCCCCAGCGCGCCGTCGTCGGCACGGCGGACGCCGCCCTTGAACTGACGCGCTTGCTGCGCGGGCAGGGCGTCGATACGCAAGTCGAGTACGGCGTGGACGCCCTGTGCGCCATCGCCAGCGCGCCGCAGGTGACGGGCGTGATGGCGGCCATCGTCGGCGCGGCCGGCCTGGCGCCCACCCTGGCGGCGGCGCGTGCCGGCAAGAAAGTATTGCTGGCCAATAAAGAAGCGCTGGTCATGTCCGGCCAGTTGTTCATCGATGCCGTGCATGACAATGGCGCCGTGCTGCTGCCGATCGACAGCGAACACAACGCCATCTTCCAATGCATGCCGCACGCGCATGGCCGCGCACCTGGCGCTGCGGGCGTCGCAAAGATCGTGCTGACGGCGTCAGGCGGCCCCTTCCTCACGCGCGACGTCGAGACGCTCGACACGGTCACGCCGGACCAGGCGTGCAAGCATCCGACCTGGGCCATGGGACGCAAGATTTCCGTCGATTCGGCCACCATGATGAACAAGGGTCTGGAAGTGATCGAGGCGCACTGGCTGTTCGGCGCGCCGGCGGACCAGATCGAAGTGCTGATCCACCCGCAAAGCGTGATCCATTCGATGGTCTCGTACATCGACGGTTCCGTGCTGGCCCAGCTGGGCAATCCGGACATGCGCACGCCGATCGCCCATGCGCTGGCGTATCCGCAGCGCATCGCTTCCGGCGTGGCGCAGCTGGATCTGGCCCAAGTGGCGACCCTGCAGTTCGAACGTCCCGATTTCCGCCGTTTCCCCTGTCTGGCGCTGGCCTTCGACGCCTTGCGCGCGGGCGGCACCGCGCCGGCTTTGCTCAACGCGGCCAATGAAGTGGCCGTGCAAGCGTTCCTTGACGAACGGATCGGCTTCCGCCAGATCGACCGGGTTATCGCGCACGTGAACGACACGGTGCCGCACGGCGCCGCTTCGAGCATCGAGGCCGTGCTGGAGCAGGACCGCGTGGCCAGAGTGGCCGCGCAAGCGTATATCGCCCAAAGGCTGGCTGCATGACGCTCATCACCACCTTGCTGGCCTTTATCGTCGCGCTCGGTTCACTGATTACCTTGCACGAGCTGGGCCACTATCTGGTGGCGCGCTGGTGCGGCGTAAAAGTGCTGCGTTTCTCGATCGGCATGGGAAAAGTGGTGTATTCGCGCAAGTTTGGCAAGGATCAGACGGAATGGGCGATTTCCGCACTGCCGCTGGGCGGCTATGTCAGCATGCTCGACAGCCGCGCGCAAGACCTCAGCGACTTGCCGGAAAGCGAATTGCGCCGCGAATTCACGCGCCAGAGCGTGTGGCGCCGCATCGCCATCGTGGCCGCCGGCCCGCTGGCCAATTTCCTCGTCGCCATCGTGCTGTACGCGGGCCTGTTCATGCATGGCATCGAAGAGCCCTCGAGTAAACTCGGCCCCGTGGCCGAGCAGACGCCGGCATACACGGCCGGCTTGCGCAGCGGCGATACGGTGGAAACCGTCAATGGCAAGCCCGTGGCCAGCTGGTCCGAGCTGCGCTGGGAACTGATCCAGGCCACCCTCGACAAGCAGCCGGCGCGCATCGAAGTACGCCGTCCCGACCGTGGCCAGCAGGAAGCGACCTTGCCGACGGCCAGCCTGACGGAGACGGATCTGGAAGGCGACGTGCTGGGCAAGCTGGGCCTCACCCTGGCCCGTTCCGCGCCCACGCTGATGGAAATCATGCCCGATGGCGCCGCCGCGCGCGCCGGCCTGCAGAAAAACGACCAGATTCTCGCCATCGACGAACAGCCCGTGCACGACGTGGCGGCCGTCATCGCCACCCTGAGCCAGGCACCGGGCCGGACCTTGCAATTGCAGCTCTTGCGCCAGGGCCAGGACCTGACCTTGCCCATTACGCCGGACGCCGTGCCGGGCGCCGGGGCGGAGGGAGCTGTAACAGTTGGTAAGATACAGGCAAAGCTGGGACAGGTGCCGGATATGATCACCGTGGCATCGGGACCGTTCTCTGCTGTGGGCAAGGCGTCCACCAAGGTCTGGGATACCAGCGTCATGAGCCTGAAAATGCTGGGTAAAATGATCACCGGCCAGGTGTCGCTGAAAAATGTGACGGGGCCCATTACCATTGCCGATTACGCGGGCCAGACGGCGCGCATCGGCCTGGTAAGCTACCTGAGCTTCATTGCCTTCATCAGTATCAGTCTGGGCGTGATGAATTTGCTACCCATTCCTGTTCTGGATGGCGGGCATTTGCTGTATTATTCGCTGGAAGTTTTGACCGGACGCCCCTTGCCGGAGCGCGTAGGCGAGATTGCCCAGCGCCTGGGGATCGGTTTGTTGCTGACCTTGATGGTGCTTGCCGTCTTTAATGACGTGTTGCGATTGCTGAATTAGGGCGGTGGTTGATGCCATTGCGTGAGTCGCACAAGCAATCTTTTGTGTATGTTGTCCATTGATTTACCCATTGAATAACCCCAATGAAATTACATTCTGCTCGTTTTGCCTTGCCTTCCTTTCGCCGCAGCCTGATCGGCGCCGCCGTCATGGCCATTTGTTCCGGCCACGCGCTGGCCGTCCAGCCATTTACTGTCAAGGACATCCGGGTCGAAGGGATCCAGCGTACTGAAGCGGGCACCGTGTTTGCCTACCTGCCGGTGCGGGTCGGCGAAACGTTCTCCGACGAGAAGAGCGTTGCCGCCATCAAGGCCCTGTATGCGACGGGCATGTTCAAGGATGTGCGCCTGGAAGCCGATGGCGACGTGCTGGTGGTACTGGTCGAGGAACGTCCGGCCATCGCGACCGTGGAATTCACGGGCACCAAGGAATTTGAAAAGGACGTGCTGGTCAAGGCGCTGAAGGAAATCGGCGTCGGCGAAGCCAAGATTTTCGACAAGGCGTCCGTCGATCGCGCGGAACAGGAACTCAAGCGCCAGTACCTGTCGCATGGTTTGTACGGCGTGAAGATCACCACCACCGTCACGCCGATCGAGCGCAACCGCGTGAACGTCGTGTTCGCCGTCGACGAGGGCGACGTGGCCCGCATCAAGCAGATCAACATCGTCGGCAACAAGGCTTTCACGGACAAGGAACTGCGCGATCAGCTAGCCCTGAACACGGGCGGCTGGTTCAGCTGGTACACCAAGGCCGACCAGTATTCGAAGACCAAGCTGACGGGCGACATCGAGTCGCTCAAGTCCTACTACCTGGACCGCGGCTATATCGAGATGCAGGTCGACTCGACGCAAGTGTCGATCACGCCCGATAAAAAAGATATCTACCTGACGATCAACATCACCGAAGGTGAAAAGTACAAGATCGCCGGCACCAAGTTCGAAGGCGAGATGTTCGGCCGCGAAGAAGAGCTGAAAGCCCTGAACCTGATGCGCGAAGGCGAAATCTACTCGGGCGCGCGCCTGACGGCAACGAACAAGCGTATCCAGGACCGCCTGGCCACGTTCGGCTATGCGTTTGCCAACGTCAACGCCAATCCGGAAATCAACCGCGAAAAGCATGAAGTCGGTTTCACCTTCTTCATCGATCCGGGCAAGCGCGTGTACGTGCGCCACATGAATATCGCCGGCAACACCACCACGCGCGATGAAGTCATCCGCCGCGAATTCCGCCAGTTCGAATCGTCCTGGTACGACAGCAACAAGATCAAGCTGTCGCGCGACCGTGTCGACCGCCTTGGCTACTTCAAGGACGTGACCATCGACACGCCGGAAGCGCAGGGCACGACCGACCAGGTTGACGTCAACGTCACGGTGGTGGAAAAACCAACCGGTAACTTCCTGATCGGCGGCGCTTTTTCGCAATCGGAGAAGTTCACCCTGTCGGCATCGATTTCGCAAGCCAACTTCGCCGGTAGCGGCAACACGGTCGGCATCGAACTCAATACCAGCCATTACAGCCGCACCATCGCGTTTTCGCAGACCAATCCGTACTACACGGACGATGGCATTTCGCGCAGCTTTGAAGTCTACCTGCGTACGACGGAACCGCCGGCGCTGAACATCGGCAGCTACAAGATCAAGCAGACCGGTGGCCGCGTCAGTTTCGGCGTACCGTTCTCGGAAGTCGACACCGTCTTCTTCGGCATCGGCGCCGAGCGTTCGCGCATCGAAACCGATATCACCAGCCCGATCCGCTTCAAGCAGTACGTGATCGATAATGGCGGCCCGTCTGACGGTATCGGTTCGGCCACGACGAATTCCATCCCGCTGACGGCGGCATGGCAGCGCGACAGCCGCGACAGCGCCCTGACGCCATCGATCGGCCGCTACCAGCGCGTCAACCTGGAGGCTGACCTGATCGGCGACCAGAAATACTTCCGTGCCATTTATGAGCACCAGTATTTCCGTCCGCTGTTCAGCAAGGTCACCCTGGCGCTGAAGGGCGAGATCGATTATGGCCACGGCATCGGCAAGCACGTGTATCCGGTCTTCAAGAACTTCTACGGCGGCGGTATCGGTTCGGTGCGCGGCTACCTGAGTTCCTCGCTGGGCGCGGTCGAACCGAGCACCAACGATGCACTGGGCGGCGCTTCGCGCCTGATCGGTAACGCGGAACTGCAGATGCCATTCCCCGGTTCGGGCAATGACCGCAGCTTGCGCTGGTTCGGTTTCCTTGACGGCGGCCAGGTCTACCAGGAAGGCGAAAAAATGCGGATTTCGCAATTGCGCTATTCTGCTGGCTTGGGCATCAGCTGGATTTCGCCGGTGGGCCCGCTCAAGCTGAGCTACGCCAAGCCGCTGAACGCCAAGCCGACGGACCGCCTGGAGCGCTTCCAGTTCCAGATGGGCACCGGTTTCTAACCGGCCATCTGAACCTGGGCGACAGCTTTTACCTTTTGACCATGGAGTATCATGAACACCGCATCCGCTACCCTGCCCAAGACCCTTGCCGTGATCGCATTGTGCTGGAGTTCGCTGTTGCCGGTGCAGGCGCAGGCTCAGGAGTCGAAGATCGCCTGGATCAGCAGCGAACGTATTTATAACGAATCGAGGCTGGCCAAGCTGGCCAGCGCCAAGCTGGCCGAAGAGTTCCGCTCGCGCGAAAAAGCCGTGCAGGAACTGGCGGCCCGCTTCAAGGTGGCCAACGAAGCCTTGGAAAAGGACATGCCGACCCTGAGCGAGGCGGAGCGCGCCAAGCGCCAGCGCGAGTTTTTCGAGCTGGACAAGGAATTGCAGCGCCGCCAGCGCGAGTTCCGCGAAGACCTGAGCCAGCGCACGAACGAAGAGCGCAGCGCCATCGCGGAAAAAGCCAACACCATCATCCAGCAGATGGCGCATATCGAAGGATATGACATCGTGCTGCAGGAAGCCCTGTGGGCCAGCCCGCGCATCGACATTACCGACAAGGTTTTGAAGGCGCTGGACAAGTAACATTAGAATAGAGGTAATGAGATGGGCACTCGACTAGGAGAATTGGTCGAACGCTTCGGCGGACAATTGGCGGGCGATCCCAACCTGGAAGTTTCAGGCATCGCACCGCTGGCCGACGCCGGCGCTTCGCACATCAGCTTTCTCAGCAATAGCAAATTTCGCGCACAGGCGGCCCAGAGCGGCGCTTGCGCGCTGATACTCACGCCGGCCGACGACGCGCTGATCGGCGCCGACTACGCCGGCGCGCGCATCGTCACCCCGAATCCCTATGTGTATTTCGCGCGCGCGGCGCAGTATTTCGCCGCCCTGGCCGAGATCAAGGCACCCGTGGGCATCCACGCCAGCGCCACCGTCGATGATGGCGCGCAGGTCGATGCCACTGCTTCGGTCGGGCCGCGCGCCGTGATCGAAGCGGGTGCCGTGATCGGCGCCGGGTGCGTCATCGGCGCCGGCTGCGTGATTGGCCGCGACGCCGTCATCGGCGCCGGTACCCAGCTGTTCGCCAACGTGACCTTCCACGCGCGCTGCGTGATCGGCCAGCGCGGCATCATCCATTCGGGCGCCGTGATCGGCACCGACGGCTTCGGTTTCGCCAACGAAGGCGGCGTGTATATCAAGATTCCGCAGACGGGCAGGGTGGTGATCGGTGACGATGTCGATATCGGCGCCAACACCACCATCGACCGCGGCGCACTGGCCGACACCATCATCGAAGATGGCGTCAAGCTCGATAACCAGATCCAGATCGGCCACAACTGCCATATCGGCGCACACACGGCCATGGCCGGCTGCGTCGGCGTGGCTGGCAGCGCCATCATCGGCAAGTACTGCACCTTTGGCGGCGCCGCCATGGTGCTGGGCCATTTGACGATTGCCGACCGCGTCCACGTGGGCTCGGGCAGCATGGTCTCGCGTTCGATCGCGGAGCCGGGCCAGTACACGGGTTTTTATCCGCTGGCCAAGAACGCCGACTGGGAAAAGAGCGCCGCCATCGTGCGGAACCTGTCGAGCATGCGCGAGAAGATCCGCGCGCTTGAAAAAACAGTTAAAACACTGACCACGCAAGACGAAAAATGAGTACTGAGAAAAAGACCCTCGATATTCTCGCCATCAAATCGCTGCTGCCGCACCGCTATCCGCTGCTGCTGGTCGACCGCGTGCTGGACTGGGAAGCGAACAGAACCATCACCGCCATCAAGAACGTGACGGTCAACGAAGAGTTCTTCCAGGGCCATTTCCCGCACAAGCCGGTCATGCCCGGCGTGCTGATGATCGAAGCGCTGGCGCAGACGGCGGCCCTGCTGTCG
>NZ_JAAOLY010000025.1 GCF_011601275.1 Janthinobacterium lividum
ATGTCGCGACACCGCCGCTCAGGTTCAAGGTAATCGGCTGGACGCTGCTGCCATAGGCCACCGTGGCGTTGACGGCGCCGGCAATGGGCGCAACGTTTGCCACCGTGCCGGAATAGGTGCGCGCTCCCGTGAACGGAGCGCTTGTACCGGTGCTGCTGTCGGTCGCCGTGATCGTAAAACTGTACGCGCCTGCCGCCGTCGGCGTGCCGGACAAGGTGCCGTTCGGCGCCAGGCTCAGGCCCGCCGGCAGGCTGCCGCTGGAGACATAGCCATACGGCGACGCCCCGCCACTGGCAGTGATGGTCTCGCTGTAGGCGACACCGAACGTCATCGCCTGCAAACCCGTCGGCGCCAACGTGATCACCGGCGGACTGACCGTGATTGTCACGATAGCTTGCGCCGAAGTACCGGCGCCATTGCTGGCCGTGTAGCTAAAGCTGTCGGCACCGGCATAACCGGCCGCCGGCGTATAGCTGATGCTGGTGCCGTTGACCGTCGCCGTGCCGTGCGAAGCGGCGGAGGCCACCGCCACCGATGTCGCGACACCGCCGCTCAGGTTCAGGGTGATCGGCTGGACGCTGCTGCCATAGGCCACCGTGGCGTTGACGGCGCCGGCAATGGGCGCAACGTTTGCCACCGTGCCGGAATACGCGCGCGAGCCCGAATAGGGACCGGCGCCGGTGCTGCTGTCGGTCGCGGTGACGGTAAAACTGTAGGCGCCGGCCGCCGTGGGCGTGCCGGACAAGGTGCCGTTCGGCGCCAGGCTCAGGCCCGCCGGCAGGCTGCCGCTGGAGACATAGCCATACGGCGACGCCCCGCCACTGGCAGTGATGGTCTCGCTATAGGCGACACCGAACGTCATCGCCAGCAGGGTCGTCGGCGCGATGGCGATGGTGGGCGCGGAGACCGTCAGCGTATAGGCGCGCGTGCCACTGACGGCCAGCGAGTCCGTGGCGCGCACGGTAAAGTTGAAGGTGCCGCCCGATGTCGGCATACCCGACAGCACACCGCCGCCACTCAAACTCATGCCAGCCGGCAAGGCACCCGCGCTGACCGCGTAGGTGTATGGCGCCGCGCCACCCGTCGCCGTCAAGGTTGTCGTCGAGTAAGCCTGCGCCACCGTGGCATTCGGCACGGTGGTCGGCGCCAGCACGATGGCGGACGTGATCGTGACGTTGTACACGATGGGCTGCCCCACATCGTCCCTGACGGTAAACGTGTCCGAGGTGGCGCTGAGATTAGTATTCCGGTAGCGCACGGCATTCGTGGCATTCGAATCTTCCAGCGTGCCATACAGCGGCGCCACCAGGGTGCCCGTCAGGCCGAACTGGGAGCAAGGCGCATTGGTGTAATCTTCATAATATTCGCCCCCCGCGACGATGCTGACGGCGCGCGGGCTCGGGCAGGTACTGGCGGCGGAAGCCAGGCTGGAAAAAAGGGACAGCAAGACAAACAGCAGGGTTCCCGCCACGCACGTCAGCCATGATCGCGCCAGGGTCTGGACAGCCGGTGTGCCGGGGTCTCCGGCAACGAGACAATCAACACCGCTGACAGGCGTGGATGCCCATCCAAATTTCGTGAAATTTAGAAACATTTGTCTTCCCTCGATACATTTATCCGGGCGCTGGGCCTTGTACGGATAACGCTCATGACAAACCTGCACGCCGATGACAGCGACCGTCAACAGGACTGATAATGGCTTCCCAGCATGGTTGAACATTGCTTTACGTCAATCCATGCTACTACGACTTACAAGGAAAGCAATTCCAAAAATATTATCAAATAGGGAAGTTTTTTAACGAAAACAATTATTGTTGAAATGATGTATTTATTAACAACAAATGAGAAAAAGAAGGTCTTGGGAAGGTGGGATTGACCCATTCGACGTGTGTCATGCCCGCCGCTCATCGGCGACGGCCGCAGCGAACCGGCCTCGCGCACCCTGCCGTCAGTTGTACGCGCGCAACGCCGGAGACTGTCACCTTGCAAGCCACCCGCGCAGAATTTCTCGCTGGCAGGCAGCATGGCCTGCCAGGCAGCTTGCCGGGCAGGCCACATCACGTGGTGGCAGCTTTACTGCATGGCTTGCTCCAAGCCCGGCGCAAACTCGGCGCCATGCTTGACCTGTGCGGTGGACGCCTTCAGGGTGGCGCCGATCGGCTCTGCGCGGCCAGACAGGCACTGCCCCAGGAAGTTCTCCGTCACCGCATTGAAGGCGATGTTGTTCACGGGCCGGGCAAAGCCATGGCCTTCATCGGGGAACAGCACATACGTGACGGGGATATTCTTTGCCGCCATGGCCGCCACGATCTGGTCCGATTCCGCCACGTTGACTCGCGGGTCGTTCGCGCCTTGGCCAATCAGCAGCGGACGCTGGATGTTCTGCGCAAAGTTCAGCGGCGAGCGCTCCTTCAGCAGTGCGCGGCCCTCTTCCGTGGTCGGGTCGCCCATGCGTTTGTAGAACTGCTGCTTGCCCGCTTCCCAGTACGGCGGAATCGTTTGCAGCAGCGTAAACAGGTTCGAGGGGCCGACGATGTCGACGCCGCAGGCAAATGTGGTGGGGGTGAACGCCATGCCGGCCAGGGTGGCGTAGCCGCCATACGAGCCGCCCATGATGGCCACCTTGTCGGCGGTGGTCACGCCGCTTTTGACGGCCCATTGCACGGCGTCGAGCAGGTCGTCATGCATCTTGCGGCCCCACTGCAGGTCGCCGGCCGAGATGAACTGCTTGCCGAAGCCAGTCGAGCCGCGGAAGTTCACCGACAATACGGCATAGCCGCGGTTGGCCAGCCACTGGTGGTAGCCGTTGTAGCCATAGGTGTCGCGCGCCCACGGGCCGCCATGCACCAGCAGCACCATCGGCACCGCCTGCGTGGCCTTGCCGTCGGCGGTCGCCTTCGACGCCTGCGGCAAGGTCAGGTAGGACACCAGGGTCAGGCCGTCGCGCGCCTTGATTTGCTGCGGATACATGGGCACCAGCGGCGCGCCTTCCAGTTCCGGTCGCGTGACGTACAGCCGCGTGAGTTTTTTGGTCTTGCGCTCATACAGCCAGCTCGACGGCGGCGCCGTGACGGCGTCGATACTCACCAGCCATTTATCGTCGGCATCCGTGCGCGACGTTACCGTGAACTGGCCCTGGGTATGCTTTTTCAGGAAGGCCAGGTCGGCTTTCAGGTCGTTCGTCAGCGGCAGATATTCCTGCTGCAGATAATTGACCGTATAGGCCTGCACATGGCCCGTGCGCGTGTCGTACAGCGCATCGGCGATGTCGGAACGCGGGTCTTGCGCCACGACCGTGCTCTTGCCGCTGGCCACGTCCTGCGCCAGCAGCGCCGAAGTATTGCGGCCGCGCGAATCGGTCCAGTACAGAGTCTTGCCATCGACCGTGAAGGCCAGCGGCGCCGTCGTCTGCGAGTCTTCCAGACCCACTTCGGCCAGCGGCGCGCTCTCGACCTTGCCGTCCGTCAGGCGGAAATACTGCATGCCGCCATCGGCGCGCGCCTTGCTGGCGATGCGCAGATTGAGCAATTCATCGGCCAGGTAGCCGCCATAGCCATCGTTCCGCTGCACCAGGGTCAACTTGCCGCTGGCCAGGTCGAGGCTGTACACGTCGTGCCAGCGCGCATCGCGATTATTGATGCCGACGAGGATGCGGTCCTTCACCTTGCTGCTGATCTGGACGATCCGCACGCGCGTCTTCTCGAACGGCGTGTAGCTGATCTGCTTGCCGCTCGCCACGTTCACGCCGTACAGCAGGAAATTCTCGTCGCCGCCCTTGTCCTGGATGAACAGCAGGGTTTTCGAATCGGGCGACCAGAAGCTGCTGCGGATGGGCCGCACCTTTTCTTCCGTCAGCGGCCGCGCCTGCGCCAGGTCATTGGCCGGCGCCACCCACACATTGAGCACGCCGTCGCGCGGCGCGATCCATGACAGCCACTGCCCATCTGGGCTGAGCTTGCCACCGGACTTGCTGGGATTGCCGAACAGCTTGGCCCGCTCGATCAGCGGCGTTTCATTGACAGGGGCTTGGGCGTGCGCCGGCAGCACGCTGGCGAACAACAGGGCAGGCAGGACATAGCGAATCATGGACACCTCATGGTTGTAGGATGAAGGAAAACTTGATAATTGTGCATGTGCCAGCAAATCATAGGCCAAAGTGGCATTGCCGGGTTGACTACAGCGACAGGAGACAAAAATCGGGGGACAGGATGGGGAAAGCGGGGGATGGCTGGCGGACGTGTGCCAGCGCAGCCTTGGTGTTCCTGCATGAATACACCGGGTTAAACCCTATACGGTTGAGCTGCCCGTATTGCCGGTGCTAAAGGCGTGGATCTTGTCGACGATTTGCCTTGATGCCAGGCTGATCGCCGCACGGGTGTTGCCAGCGATATGGGGCGTCAGCATCGCATTGGCAATCCCCACCAAGGGGGAATTGAACTGATCTTTTTCGTGGGAGAATGTATCGATGGCTATGGCTTTGAGATGCCCGGGAAACTGAGTCATGAAAGTCGCCAGTTGATCCTCGTCTATGATGCCGCCACGGGCAGTATTGATCAGGATCGAGCCGGGACGCATTCGGGCAAAGGCGGCACTGCCGAACAAGCCTCTGGTCAGCGGAGTGAGGGGCGTGTGAATGGACACCACGTCAGCTTCGGCTAATAGTTGCTCCAGAGTTGCTCGTCTGTGCATGCCCAGGTCGCGGGCAAGCTGCTCGGTGAAACGCTCGGACCCCGTCGCAATCACCCTCATGCCCAGCGCCTGGGCCTTCCGGGCCACGGTTTGGGCAATACTGCCAGTCCCTACCAGTCCCAGGGTGAGCTCGGCGATTTGCGCAGCAGGCGCCAGTCTGCCTTTTGACCAATGGCCCGCATGAGTTTGGGTGTTGTACTGATTAAGGTCCCGGGACAGGAACAGCGCTTGGGCGAGGACATATTCGGCGACCGCCGTCGCGTTGGAACCTGGCGTATTCAACACGACGACACCGCATCGCTTGGCTGCCTGCATATCGATATGGTTGACCCCGATTCCCGCCTGCGCGATCGCGCGCAACGGATACGGAAGAGCATGAGATGCGGCGGCCTGTATCAGTTCGTCATCGAGTGGAATATTCAGACGCGTCTTCAATACACTGTATCCACCGGCTCCCTGGATAGCGGCAATCAATGCCAGCTTATCGTGGCAATTGATATTCACGTAGTACAGCCGGTCGCCGTAGTGGTCCACGATGCTGTCCTGGTCGCTAAAGTAATGAAGGTTAAGGGTAACTGCCAGATCGTACTCGAGAAATCTGTCGATTTCATCAAAGAGCAATGGGGGAGCAGGCGCATCCAGTATCAAGGTGCAAAATGTCATCAAAGTTGTCCTCTACGCGAAGGTGTGTTTCACAGACATACAGTACGACTTTGAACTATACCCCTAACGGATGTATGGCACCGATGATGGACAATGGACGCTGTTCACGAATGTGCCGGCATGGAACAATTCAACGTAGGTCCATGCCCGGCACAAATTCACAATCTGCAATGCGCGTGCCGCTGCTCCAGCCTCACTGGCAGCATGCCGCTCGCGCACGGAAGATCAAGGCCTGCCGGCGAGCTGCGTCGTCCTGGGAGGCGACCCGGCACCATCACAGTCGTAGCTTGCCTGCGCGCAGATCTCCCAGCCGCCGCCCAGCGCCTTGTAGATGCTGACAACGGCAAGCCGCTGGCTGGTGCGCGCGACGGCCAGCGCGCGACGGCTGGCAAAGTCGGCCCGTTCCGCTTCGAGCACGTCCAGGTACAGGCCCGCGCCTGCCGAAAACTGTAGCTTGGCAAGACGCGCAGCCTCGCGGTTTGCCGCCGCCTCAAGCAGCCGTAGCCCAAGCGTGCCGCCTGCGCTGCCATACGCTTTGAAGGCATCGTCCGTTTCCTGGAGTGCGCGCAAGACGGTCTGGTCGTAGACGAGCAGAGCTGCCTGGGCGCGTGCCTCGCTGGCGGCGATCCGGGCACGCACGCGCCCCGTATCGAGCAGATGCCAGCGGATGACGGGGCCGAGAAAGCTCGATTGCATGCCAGCGTCGCCCATCGCATCGAGGCTGCCCGCAACAAGTCCGATGGACCCCGTTACCTGGATCTCGGGATACAGGTCTGCCGTCTCCACCCCGATGCGGGCCGTCGCGGCAGCCAGGTTACGTTCTGCCGCCGCGATATCGGCGCGCCGCGCGAGAAGCCCGGCGGGATCGCCCACGGTGATCGTCCGCACCGTCAGCGCGTCACTTGCGGGCGTGGCGGCGGGAAGGCTGAACGTCTGCGGCACTTCGCCAAGCAGGACGGCCAGTGCGTTGACGGAGGCCGCGCGGCGGCGCTCCAGTTCGGGCACGGCCACCTCCACCGAGCGCAGCAAGGCCTCGGCGCGAAGGCGGTCGAGTTCGCTGGCAGAGCCAGCGTTTACCATGCGTTCGACGAGAGCCAGGCTGTCGCGCTGGCTTTGGGTGATGCTGGCAACGACAGCTTGTTCAGCCTCGATGCCGCCCAGCTCGAACCAGGTGGCCGCCACCGTGGCAGCGACGCCCGCCTGCACGCCGCGCAGCAAGGCCTCGCGCGAGCCCGCCTGTGCCTGGCCCGCCTCCACGGACCGCCGCACGCGGCCAAACAGGTCGATCTCCCAGGAAGCATCGACGGTGGCACGATAGCTTTCGCTCCGGCGCGGCTGGCCGGGCAGCGTCTCGATCTTGCTCAAACGGCGCTTTTCATACCCGAGCGCGGCTCCGCCCTGCGGCAGGAAACTCTGCCTGTCTTCGCGCAGCAAGGCTTTGGCCTCCGCGAGCCGGGCGGCAGCGATACCGACGTCGTGGTTCGCCGCCAGCGCCCGCTGGATCAGAGTGACCAGCGCCGGGTCGTCGAAGCTGCGCCACCACTCCACCTCGACCGCTCCCGGCGCGAGACCGGCGCGGGCCTGGCCCAAGCCGCCGGAAAACTGCGCTGCGGACAGCGGCGGCGGCAACGGCGGCGCATAATCGGGGCCGACCGCGCAGCCGGCCAGCAACGCGAGCCCACTCAATGAGGCTAAAATTGTTTGATACGGGCGATTCATGTCGTGCTCCTGTCCATGCTTGTCTTGGTAATTGGCGTGTGGCGTTCGAAGCGGACCGCCAGGGCGCGCATCACCACATAAAACACGGGCGTGAGGAACAGTCCGAACAGTGTCACGCCCAGCATGCCGGCGAACACCGCGATCCCCATGGCCTGGCGCATCTCGGAGCCGGCGCCGCTGGCGAAGACCAGCGGCACGACGCCGGCGATGAAGGCGAGCGAGGTCATCAGGATGGGCCGCAGCCGCAGCCGGCAAGCTTCGATGACCGCATCGAGCGCGCTCGATCCTTCCATTTCCAGGCTACGTGCGAACTCGACAATGAGGATGGCATTCTTGGCCGCCAGTCCGACCAGCACGATCAGTCCGATCTGCACGAAGATGTTGTTGTCGCCGCCCGCCAGCCACACGCCGATGATCGCGCTCAGCAGACACATCGGCACGATCATCAGGACGGCCAGCGGCAGCAGCCAGCTGTTGTACTGCGCGGCCAGGATCAGATAGGCGAGCAGCACACACAGCGGGAAGATGAACAGCGCCGAATCGCCGGCCAGCTTTTGCTGGTAGGTAAGATCAGTCCATTCAAAGCTCATGCCTTCAGGCAGCACCTCCTTCGCCAGCCGTTCCATGACAGCCACGGCCTGCCCGGAACTGACGCCTGGCATCGCGCCGCCCGAGATGTCGGCCGACGGATAGCCATTGTAGTGAACCATGCGGTCCGGACCGGAACTGGGCGTGACGGTGACAAACGACGACAAGGGCAGCATGTCGCCGGCCGCATTACGCACCTGCAAGCGGCCGATGGCCTCGGCCTGCATGCGATACTCAGCATCGGCCTGGGCCGTCACCTTGTAGGTCCGGCCGAAGCGGTTGAAGTCGTTGACGTAGAGGGAACCGAGATAGATCTGCAGCGACTCGAATACGTCGGCCAGCCGCACTCCCTGGCTCTTGACCTGGGTACGGTCGATGGCGACCTCGAGCTGCGGGGCATTGACGTCCAGGCTGGTCATGAGGCCGGCCACCTGTCCCGACTCGCTTGCCTTGGTCATCAGGATATGCGTCTGCTGGACCAGGGCATCGAGCCCGGCGCTGCCGCGGTCCTCGACCAGCATCTTGAAGCCGCCGGTCGCGCCCAGGCCGGGCACTGGCGGCGGCGGGAACACGCCGAGGAAACCGTCGGGAATGCCGGCGAACTTCGCTTGCAGGCGCCCGGCGATCGCATTCGCCGTGAGATCGGGCGTCGTGCGGGCCTTGAACGGGTCGAGCATGACGAACATGACGGCCGCGTTGGGCACGTTGACGAAGCCGTTGATCGACAAGCCGGGGAAGGCGACGACGCTTTCAACGCCAGGTTCGGCCAGCGCAATCTTCGACATCTGCTTGGCGACGGCGTCGGTCCGGTCCAGCGATGACGAGTTGGGCAATTGAGCGATCGCCACCAGATAGTATTTGTCCTGCATCGGCACGAAGCCCGGCGGCACGGCCTTGAAGCCGAAGAAGGTCAACGCGAGCAGGCCGCCGTACACGAGCAAGGCCACGCCGCTGACCCTGACGACTTTGCGCACCGTGTTGCCATAGGCATCCGGCGCACGCTGGAACGGCCGGCCCAGCATCCGCAACAGGCGCTCGGCGCGGCCACGCAGGCTGCGCGGGTCATGCACGGCCTCGGCCTTGCGTGGCTGAAGCAGGAGGCCGGCAAGCGCCGGGCTGAGCGTGAGCGAATTGACGGCCGACAAGATGGTCGAGATGGCGATCGTCAGCGCGAACTGGCGGTAGAACTCGCCCTGCAAGCCGCTCAGGAAGGCGGTCGGAATGAACACGGCGGCAAGCACCGAGGTGATCGCGATGATGGGACCCGTGACCTCGTCCATGGCGCGCCTCGCCGCCTGCCTCGGCTCTTCGCCATTTTCGATGTGGCGTTCGACATTCTCGACCACCACGATGGCGTCGTCGACGACGATGCCGATCGACAGCACCAGGCCGAACAAGGACAGGGTATTGAGCGAGAAGCCCATCAGATGCATGACGGCGAAGGTGCCGATCAGCGACACGGGCACCGCCATGAGGGGAATCAGCGACGCGCGCCAGTTGCGCAGGAACAGCACCACCACGATGACGACGAGAATGATCGCCTCCAGCAAGGTCGTTGCCACCGACTCCAGCGAGGCACGCACAAACACCGTCGGGTCATAGGCGATGCGCGAGCTCAGTCCTGCGGGGAAATTTTCCTCCAGCCGCTGCATGGTGTCGCGTACCGCCTGCGCAACATCGAGCGCATTGGCGCCTGGGCTTTGAATGATTTGCAAGGCGACGGCCGGCTCGCCGTCAAGCAGGCTGCGCAGCGCATACGCGTCGGCGCCCATCTCGATGCGGGCCACGTCGCGCAAGCGCGTCACCTGGCCTTCGGCGCCCGTGCGGATGATGATGTCGCCGAACTGTTCCTCGTCGGTCAAGCGTCCGAGCGTGTTGACCGTCACCTGGAAGGCGGCGCTGGAGTCGGGAGACTGGCCGACGGAACCGGCGGCCACCTGCACGTTCTGTTCGCGCACGGCGGCAATCACCTCGCCGGCCGTCAGGCCGCGTGCGGCGATCAGGTTCGGATCGAGCCACAGCCGCATGCTGTATTCGCCCGCGCCCCAGACGAGGACGTCGCTGATGCCGGGGATGCGGGACAGCTCGTCGCGCACCTGGAGGTAGGCGTAATTCGATATGTACAGGGGATCGTAGCGCTTGTCGGGCGACAGCAGGTGCACCACCATCAGGATGTCAGGCGAGGTTTTCTGCGTGACGACGCCCTGGCGCTGGACTTCTTCAGGCAAACGCGGCAGCGCGCGCGCGACCCGGTTCTGCACCTGGATCTGCGCCATGTCGGCATTCGTTCCCTGCGCGAAAGTAACGGTCAAGGTCATGCGGCCGTCGGTTGCCGATTGCGACGACATGTACTGCATGCCCTCGACCCCGGTGATGGCCTGCTCGAGCGGCGCCGCCACCGTTTCGGCGATCACCTTGGGATTGGCGCCAGGATAGGCGGCGCTCACCTGCACGGTCGGCGGCGTTACCGCGGGATACTCGCTGAGCGGCATATGGAAAAAAGCAACGATGCCGGCGAGCACCATCAGGACCGAGAGGACGATGGCAAAGATCGGGCGGTCGATGAAGAAACGTGGGAAGGACATTACGCGGCTCCCGAGGTTTTCGGCACGGCGATGGGCGTGCCGTCGATGCCGGCCGACTGCGGCGTCACCTGCATGCCCGGACGCACCAGGCCCTTGACGACGATGCGCTCGCCGGGCTGCAACCCCTGCTCGATCACGCGCAAACCGTCGACCATCGGGCCAAGCTCGACGGGCCGGAACTCCGTCTTGTCGCCTTTGCCGACCACCAGCACATAGCGGCGCCCCTGGTCCGTGCCTATCGATTGATCGGAAACGAGCACCCTGGCTTGCTGCGCCCCCGTCTCCAGCCTGACCTTGGCAAACAGGCCGGGCGTGAGTTTTCCATCGGGGTTGTCGACCACGGCGCGGACACGCACCGTTCCCGTGCCGCGGTCAGCGGCGTTGGCCAGGAAATCGACACGGCCGTGGCGCGTGTATGTCTTGTCGGTGGCCAATGCCACCATGACCTTGGCCGCCTGCGCCCCACGCGCGCTGGCGCTGGCCCGGCCGGCGGCGAGCGAGCGCAAATAGGTGCGTTCATCGACATCGAAATAGACGTGCAGGGGATCGATGGAAACGATCGTCGTCAGGGGCGTCACGCCGCTGGCGACGTAGTTGCCCTCGGTGACGAGGACTTGGCCGACTCGTCCGCTGATCGGCGCCGTGACGCGCGTGAAACCGAGTTCCAGCTGCGCGGCGTCGAGCGCGGCCTTGGCGGCGTCAACCTGTGCCTTGCCAGCATGCAGGGCCGCCGTTGCCACGTCGAGACGGTCGCGCGCGACGATCTTCGTGGCGAACAGCTGTTCGGCCCGTGCATGCTCGGCCTGCGCCAGCATCGATGCCGCTTCAGCCTCACGCAGGCGCGCCGTGGCGGCATGCACCGCCGCCTGGAACACGCGTGGATCGATCACAAAGAGCTTGCTGCCCTTCTCGACAAAGCGGCCTTCCGGCACGCTCACGTCCTGCAGGTAGCCGGCCACCTGCGGGCGCAACTCAACCCGCTTGACGGCGGTCAGCGAACCGTTGAACTCGACGTAGGGTGTTGCCTGGCGAACGATCACTTCGGCAACGGGAACGCTGGGCGGCTTGGCCGCAGCGGCAGGCGATGCCGTCTGCTTGCATCCGCTGACGGCAAGCGCGGTGCCCAGCACCACGGTAATCAGGGTTATTGGTGTGACTTTCATCATTGTGCCTTTCGCGACTGGAGTCGACATGGTTTTGTTGAGCTGAAACAACTCCCATTGCCTTTATCCGACCTGACACACTTGGAAGGTCAAGCTTTTTATAAATTTGAGGGCTGTGGCGGAGCGATGTATTGGTGCGCACGGTCATCGCGTCGATATTTCTTTGGCGTGTATGGAGTGGGAAACGCCGCATCTGGGCCTGCGCCAGGACAACCCTCCGTGGGCGTGCGGCATAGATATGCACATACTGAAAGAATCACAGATCGAGGGTGGGCGGATCAGGATCAAACCAGACAAAATACACAAAAAACAGTGGCAAAGCTGTCGATATCGTCATCACGCCTGAACCTGCCGAAGTGATCGCCCGCGCCCGTGGACTAAAAATCAAGTATGGGTTGATCAGTCCGTCCGTGCTCCCGCCGCAAAAAGGTGGCGCCTACACGATCGCCTGTCCTGGCGATGACCCCGCCGCGTTCGAGCAGAACTTACGGCAGTTCATGCCGAGCTGGATGGCCTACGACATGTGAAACGCACCCGCGAATTGCTCGCGGACGGCAAGCGCCAAAGAGATTGCCGCCCTTTTTTCAAGCCACGTATTGAAGGAGAAATGCAATGGCGAAGGTCTGGACACCCATCAACGTCGGATCCTTGTAACTGCCGCATCGGCTTGCTATGGTGCCGACGATACGCAGCAGCGCAAAGCCCGACGGTAACGGGAAAAATTTCGGCTGACATGACCCAAATATTGAAAATTCGGATATCGCTTACGCTCAACCGTGCAGCACAGGGGCTGCGGTCGCACCGTGCCGCGGCAATTCGACTCGCACTCTTAAAGCGATAACGAGAGCAGCGAACAGCATCACAACGCCAGCAATAATGAAAACGCCCGTGACTCCACCAAACCCGAACATAATGCCACCCAATGCAGCGCCGGCAGCTATTGAAGATTGCACCGCAGCGACAACCATGCCACCAGCTGTCTCCGCTTGATCAGGGACAGCACGGGCTACCCAGTTGGACCAGGCGACAGGTACGCCGCCGAACGCCAGGCCCCACAGAGCGACCAAAAGCATCAGGCCTGTTCCTTGGACTGGCAGTAGGATCATGCCGAATGCCGCCAAGCCCACCAGCGCAGGCATGAGTACTAAAGTAGCACGCAGGCTACGCTCCATTAGCCAGCCGGCCAGCAGCGTGCCAACGAAGTTGGCGACACCAAAACCCAGGAGCATCAGAGACAAACCGTTTACATCTATATGGCCAACGCTTTCAAGCGCGGGGCGAATATAGGTGAACAATGCATATTGCCCCGTATGGGCAAGTACGCAGCCCAACATCCCGATCCCGATCCCCGGGCGACGGAGCAATCCCAGTACCGATGTGGTGCGCATCATGGTGCGCGGCGCCATACGGGGCAGCGTGAACAATTGAAACAAAAGTGTTAGCCCTCCGACAGCCGCGGCTGCTATAAATGCACTGCGCCAGCCATATAGCCCCCCCAGGTAGCTGCCCAACGGTACAGAAACGACCGTCCCGATGGCGATGCCACTGAATATGATGGATAGCGCTCGCGGCACCAACTTTGCCGGCACCAGCCGCATGGCCACGGCTGCCGCCATGCTCCAAAAGCCGCCTAACGCGACGCCCAGAAGAATGCGCATCACCAGCAATACTGTCAAGCTTGAGGACAACGCCACTAGCAGGTTGGAGGCGATCATCAGCACTGTGAAAGCTAACAAGACGACACGCCGGTCAAAATGACGCGTGAGACCTGGCACCGACAGCCCGGCGAACATGGCCACGACGGCCGTCACCGTCACTGCCTGACCAGCTAGTGCCTCCGATACGCCAAGGTCGAAGGCCATCGGGGTCAATAGACTGGCTGGCAGGTACTCCGCCGTCAGTAAACCGAAAACCCCCATTGCCAGTGAAAACACTGCCATCCATGCTGCCGCCGCTGGCTCGACAACAGACACATCTTTCGCGTTGGGCGTTTGCCCGGTAGCAAAAACATCGTTGTTCATCTCTAAAATCCCTAAAACAATCAGAATCGAAAGTCTAGAGGTAAAATTCAGGATGATCTATGATAGTAAATCCTGATGTTTTGATCGAAACACCTAAAATGCGCAAGAAAAATCAAATGCCCCTAGCATCTAATCTCGTCAGTGAACTATTGACAGGCATGCGCCTGCGTGGAGTCCAGTACCGCCGCATTCAGACCGGTCCAGCTTTCGGCATAGGCTTTGAAGACAAGCCAGGCCACGCCTACTTCCACTTCCTGGCCGTTGGCACTGCCTTCATATGTACGGATGATGGTGAGTTGCACAAGCTGTCCGCCGGTAGCGCGGCGTTCATGCCTCACGGTGGGAGGCATCAGCTTCTATCGGATGCGGGTATTGCATTTCAGGACATCGCAAAGTTCGATGCCGCGCCCCTCGGTGAATCCGTTAGCGGAGTGGACACATGTCCCAGTACGCACCCCATGCCCAGTGCGGTTATTTTTTACGGCTGCATGGAATTCGATCTCGGCGGGATGCAAGGGATCGGCAAACTGATGCCAACCGTCATGGTGGCTGACACGCAAGCGCAAGGCTATCCTGGGCTACTGCCTGTTCTTGATTCAATGAAGCGTGAAATCTGCGCCGGCCGTATTGGCTTTGCAGGCATTCTGGCTCGCCTGGCGGAGGTCGCGGCAGCAATGATCGTGCGCGGCTGGATTGAATGCGGTTGTGAAAACGCTTCTGGCCTCCTCGCCGCATTGCGTGATCCGCGCCTTGCTCGTGCCATATTGGCGCTGCACCGCCAGCCTGGCCGTGAGTGGACAGTTGCACAGCTGGCTGCGGAGTGTCATATCTCCCGCTCTGTCTTCGCGCGACGCTTTGAAACCACCATCGGAGTGCCGCCCCTGCGCTATGCCACGGAATTGAGAATGCGTCTTGCCACACAATTGCTCACTCACGAAAGAGTGTCCATCGACGTCGTCGCCCGACGCCTTGGCTATACATCTCAAGCCGCGTTCAGCCGTGCTTTCAAGCGCGTCATCGGCAAGCCGCCGGGCGCCTGTCGGCAAATGCTTTGAGGGGAATAGCTTAGGAAAGCGCTGATCAATCCATTTTTTCAGCGGCATTGGCGCAAAGTGGCCAAACAGCACGTCGATCAAGCGCATTTCTGGACGACGCTACCTGCGTCGGAAACCATTGGGCCAGCCTACTCTGAGCGGCGCTCCACCCGGGCCATCGACAAATACGCGTCCCAGCTTTCTGCGCTCCTGAAAACCGAGGCGACGCGATCACGCAAGCAACGGCGCACGCTGAAACAGATCCATGAAGACTTGAAGGAATTGGGATTCGAGGTATCTTACGACAAGGGCGCGGCGTTCGCGAGGACATGGAGAGAGGGGCAAACTGAGGGGGCAATCCGGCCAGCAAACAAACACTGACGGCGCATATGGTGGAAAAGGTGTTCAAAGCATCAAGCCAGCGCACTATATTTGTGGTGAAGTCGTGCTTCATCGCGGATACTAAAAGAGACTGCAGACGCTTCCTGCGGCGTTCAAGACAGCTCTTGCTCTCGTTAAGACATTGATAAATCCCAGCCCTAGCCACTTTCAATACGCGGCACATCAGCTCCAGCGCAAATTCCTGCCGATGCTCATTCATGAATCGGTACTTTACTCGGACTCCTTGGCAAAGTACCGCTCGACTTTTTTTATGAGAGCACGCTCTTCTTCCAATCGGTGCATTTGGGAACGCATTCGCAAAATTTCACTTTTCGCTTCGATCAACCCTGCACTTTACTTTTCGTCCTTGGTGGGTATCACGGTCTTGCCTCAGTTGTACAGGCTACCTCACTGTCGGATTCGTGGTGCAGCAGTTGATCCATGTGCCGGAGGCATCCGAACTGGCCGGGTTGAAGATTTTGGATCGCTTCTAGCTCAAAATTTTCTACATGTGGCGATGCCCGATCTAGCTCCCCATATATTCCTCGTAAAAATTAGTCGACCTCATCATGCGTTGCCAAAATAACCATTATATCTTCCACTGTGCGTATCGAGTCCGCAATCAATTTCTGGCGCATTTTTGATACGAGCGCCGAGATCATCAGAACCGTGCGCTGTTGAATTCGTTTCTACGATGCGGAAGAGCATATTAAGCGTCCTGTTCCGTTTGATCCGAAACGGAACAGGACAATTACTCGGCACCCATTTCTTTCAGCAGATTATCTGCGTGGTCGATGTGTTTCATGTTCCACAGCATGTAGCGCAGGTCGACCTGGATAGAACGGGTGTTGGCCTTGTTGTAGTCCCAATCGGAAATGATCGAGTCCAAGGTGCCATCGAAGGCCAGGCCGATGAATTCGCCTTTCGAGTTCAGAGCAGCCGAACCGGAGTTGCCGCCGGTGATGTCCAGGGTAGCCAGGTAGTCGACCGGTACGGTTTTCAGCTTGGGATCGACGAATTTACCGAAGTCCTTGGCTTTGATCGCGGCCAGTTGATTTGCCGGTGCATTGAATTCGCCCTGGCCCGTGGCTTTGGCAACGACGCCATTGACGGTCGTGAAGGCAGACCAGGTGGTGCCATCGGCGCCATGGTCACGGCCGGCAACTTTGCCGAAGGTGACGCGCAAGGTGCTGTTGGCGTCAGGATAGACGGCTTGGCCTTTGCTCTTCATGAAGGCGATCTTGGCTTTCATGTAGTTGGCGTAGGCTTGCTGGATCTTGCCTGCCAGTTCTTCGTCTTCCGCTTCGTTTTTCAGCGAATCCGGATACATGGCGACGGCGGCCTGGATGAAGCTGTCCTTGCTGGCCTGGAATTCGGCTGGCGTGCGTTTCAGCCATGCTGCGCGCTCTTCCTTGTCGGCCAGCTTGCTGCCCGCATACAGTTTGTCCAAGGCGGCGGACAGGTCGGCTGGCGACATGCCGTCCTTGATGCCGATGGCGGCGTCAAAGCTGGCGCGGCGCTGTGCTGCCGGTTGCGCGGCGTACTTGGTCAGGCTGTTCAGCACCAGTGCCTTGTCGACTTTTTCGTCGTAGGTGCGTTCGACCGCCGTGACGCTCGAGGTCAGGCGCGGCAAATCGCGCGTCTGATAGCCGGACTTGCGTTCCGTATCGGCCTTGGTGCCTTCGTTGGACAGGCGGTACAGGCTGCGTGCCATGTTCAGCAGGCGTGGCTGTGCGTAGCCCAGGAAGAAATCGCGCTTGGTGTCGGCATCGCGCTCGGCGATCAGCTTTTCCACTTGCTCGATGTCGCCGGCAAATTCCGCCTTGCGCGCAGGATTGGCGTTGACCCAGGTCTTCAAGGCTTCGTGTTCCGCCGTCTTGCGCGCCAGGAAGTCGCTGCCGGCGTACGAGTCCAGCATGCCTTGGCGGTTCTTGTAGTAATTGTTGACGCCAGCGACCTGACCCGCGTATCTCAGATCAACATCCTTGTTGTCCCTGGTTTCGCGCGCGATGATGGCCAGGGTTTCGCCCGACGCTTTCACGAAGGCAGGGTAGTTCCAGTCAAACGTGTACGCCACTTCCGATGGCAGGCGGTGACGGTTGGTATGGCCAGGATAGCCCAGAACCATCACGAAATCGCCTTCTTTCAAGCCATCCTTGGCCAATTTCAGTACGTGTTTCGGCTGGTACGGCACGTTGTCCTTGCTGAAGTCGGCAGCCTTGCCATCTTTGCTGACGTAGGCGCGGTAGAAACCGTAGTCGCCCGTGTGGCGTGGCCACATCCAGTTGTCGGTGTCGCCACCGAAGTCCCCCACACCTCCTGGAGGCGCGTGCACCAGTCGCACGTCGCGGATTTCCAGTTGCTTGATCAGGTAAAACTCCAGGCCGCCGTAGTAGCTCGATACGGTGCAGCGGAAACCCGCTTCTTTTTCGCATTCGGCGACCAGTTTCTTCTGGTTTTTCTCGATCGCGTCGATGCGTGCCTTGCCTTGCAGCTTGACCACGTCGGCGGTAATGACCTTGTCGCTGACATTGGTCACGGCCGAGGTGACGAAGATGCGGCTGCCTGGGGCGGCCGGCAATTCTTCAGCGAACGTCTTGGCCAGGAAACCGTTGGCCAGCAAATCGCGCTCTTTGGTCGAATTGACCGCCACGCTGTTGTAGACGCAATGGTGGTTGGTGGCAACCAGGCCTTGCGGCGAGACAAACGAGGCCGAGCAGCCGCCCAGGCTGACGATGGCGCCCATCGGGAACTCGGTCAGTTTGGTCAGGGAGGTCGGATCGAGTTTCAGTCCGGCTGCTTTCAGTTCCTTGGCTACTTGTGGCAGCTGTTGGGGCATCCACATGCCTTCGTCAGCGTGTGCGAAGTTGCTCAGGATGGAGAGCGCGATGAGAGATTTTTTCATTCAAGTTCTATTTTTAAGATGGTGGGAAGTCAGCATCAACCTATGCGTCCAGTGATCCGCCAATATTCTCAGCAGGCACCATGAGGGGGCACCAACCGAATTTGGACCAAACAACTACACTTTACGCGGCTTGTCGGTACAACTATTTCCAGCGGTGAAATAATATGATCTACACGAAAACAATCGGATACATATCACGCAATTTCTGCAATACATACCGCCATCATCCCGGCGGACTGCACTACTAGCAGATTGTCCGAAATGCCATTTTGATAAAACATCGGTTCACGCGATCAAAAAATGGAGTAAGAATCCAGAGCAATCAATAGCATTTCGACGGATTTTGCGGCAAACACCTCAATTTGCAAATAGGAATAGTCCTAAAAGCCATCTTCTGCGACCAACGAGCCTGTTGCATAAATTGTGCAATCCTTGCATATGAAGCAATTCATGACACTCAGGAATTTTCCATGCCAGAGAAGCAATACTCCCCCTTTAACAACATTAGATTCGAAATTTAGGACCAGTCCTATACGTGATGCATTAGGCAGGAGCTATATTTGAATATTATATTCATATATATAGTATTTATTTTGAATATAAATAATGGCAAAAAACAATACGCTTTCGACATTTAATCTGGATTATTGTTTTTTTTATTTTCTATTGAGTATTGCAACCCGGAAATTTTGCATTTTTTACTATGCGGATGAATATATTATTTTATTTATTTATTTCTATAAATTTCCGGATGTTTTTATGGGTGATTTTTGTAATTCATCGAAGCATGCAAATTCACATATTCTCCGCAAATACATGATTTTAGATTATTTTGGTTGGCGTAATAAATATCGTCGAATTATTTCTCCGAAAAATATTAAGGAATTTTAATGTCAGTGCGTCTAATTTTTTCTCAAACGGTACTGCTTGCCCTGGCCGCTGTTAGCGGGGCTCATGCACAAACCACGGGGCCTTCCTCCTTAAATGCTGACCCCCACCTATGGCTAGAAGATGTGCTCGGCGACAAGCCAATGGCTTGGGTTAAACAGCACAATGCCGTCACAGTTAAGGAACTAGAAGCTAAACCATTATTTCCAGTGTTGCAGGCGCGCCTGGAAACCATTCTCAGTTCGAAAGAGCGTATCCCATCTGTCAAGAAGGAAGGCGATTTTTACTATAACTTTTGGCGCGACTCACAACATGTGCGCGGCATTTGGCGACGCACCACCTTGGCCCAATTCCTTCTGCCTGATACTGTCTGGGAGACCGTGATCGACCTAGACCAGCTAGCTAACATTGAAAAGGAGAACTGGGTGTGGGCTGGTGCCACCTGCTTGTATCCGAAGGCTGAACGTTGCCTGATTTCTCTGTCGCGCGGCGGGGGTGACGCCAAAGTGGTACGCGAATATGATGTTGCTGGGCGCACATTCGTTGACGATGGCTTTAAGCTGCCGGAAGCGAAAAGCAGCGTCAGCTGGATAGATCAGGACAGCCTTTTCGTTTCCACGGATTTTGGTCCCGGCTCGATGACCAGCTCCGGCTATCCCAGAATCATTAAGCAGTGGCAACGTGGCACGCTGCTCACGCAGGCACAGACTGTTTACGAAGCTACGGCTGAAGATATGAGGGCGATCGCCTCCAAGGATTTCACACCAGGCCACGAATATCAATTTATCAATCGCCAGATAAATTTTTATAACAGTGAGCTTTTTTTGCGCGGCGAAGCCGGCTTGAAAAAAGTACCTAAACCGGACGATGCCACTGCCTTCACAGTCCGCGACCAGTTGCTCATCACTCTACGCTCGGACTGGAAACTCAATGGCACGACTTATCCGCAAGGTGCCTTGCTGGCCACGGACTTCAATTCCTTCATGCAGGGTAAGCAAGAGTTGGAAGTGCTATTCGCCCCCACAGCCACGTCCTCGCTAGACACCGTCACAGTCACGAAATCGGCCGTCTTGGTCACGGAATTAGACAAAGTTAAGAACCGTCTAACGGAATTACGCCGTGTGAACGGCAAGTGGGTGCGCCGCAACGTCGATGCGCCCGGGCTCGGCACCCTGGTAGTAAGCGCGCTCGACCATGTGGAGTCCGAGCAATATTTCCTCACCGTCACTGACTTCCTCAATCCAACCACGCTGTACCTGGCCACGGCACAAAGCGACCAACGGACGAAAATCAAGTCATTGCCCGCCCACTTCGACGCCGCTCCGTACAAAGTCGAACAGTTCGAATCGACATCGAAAGATGGCACGAAAGTGCCCTACTTCATTATCATGAACAAGACCACGAAATTCGATGGAACCAACCCGACCTTATTATATGGTTATGGTGGCTTTGAAATATCACTGAAACCTAACTATAACGCCATCGTCGGTGAGGGATGGTTGAATAACGGCGGTGTATACGTGCTGGCGAATATCCGCGGCGGCGGCGAATTCGGGCCTCGCTGGCATCAGGCGGCGCTAAAAGATCACCGCCAGAGGGCATATGATGACTTCATATCCGTGGCGCAGGACCTGATCAAGCGCAAAGTGACCAGTCCGCGCCACTTGGGCATTCTCGGCGGCAGCAATGGCGGCCTCTTAGTCGGCGCCGTAATGGTGCAGCGCCCCGAATTGTTCAATGCTGTCGTCAGCCAAGTACCGCTGCTCGACATGCGCCGCTATAACAAGCTACTGGCGGGGGCTTCGTGGATGGGCGAATATGGTGACCCAGATATCGCTGAGCAATGGGCTTACATAAGCAAGTATTCGCCCTACCAGAATGTCTTCAGGGCAAAGAAATACCCGCGCGTCCTGTTTACTACCTCGACGCGCGACGATCGGGTTCACCCCGGCCACGCGCGCAAAATGGTGGCCAAGATGGAAGAGCAAGGCCACGACGTCTTGTACTGGGAAAATGTGGAAGGTGGCCATGCGGGCGCCGCGAACATTTCCCAACAGGCGCTGATGTGGACGCTAACTTATACCTTTCTTCTTGATCAACTGCATTAGCCGTGACGCTATACTGCACTTCCGATTGGCTTGGTTGCACAAATCGCCTTCAATTGCAGATGATCCTGGGTTTCGATAAGCTACCGGCATGACGACATGTCCGAGATGGTTTGTTGCATAAGGGTGAGAATAGGAGAATCGAAAAAAGTAATACGCTAATGATTTTTAGCCTTGCCCGCAACAGGCTGCGACTGCTTTATCAGCCTGCTGCGGGCACGTAACCGGCCCACTATTGACGAATAGATATAAAAAAGTCTAAAGTATCGGCGACCGTCCTCTGACAAAAAGTCGACCAGATGAAGGATTTTTTGTTGCCGTGGCGTGAGCTTGGGCCTCTTCAAGGCGAGCCTCTACTGGATGGCAACCAAGCCGCTGCAGGTACGTTCGCACCACATAACATGCCACTCGCGAAGTCGGCCAACAATCCCATGATCGACATTATCGTGCTGCTGGCCCGCGTCATATCGAGGGTTTCAGCCAGGCTGAAAAATCCCGTGCCAACCGTTTGCTCCGTCCATCAAGCTCAGCACCTCCTTGAGTGAGCGTGACAGATGATCGAGCGTTCAAAGGAAATAGAGAAGTGAGAAATCAGCACGCTAAGTTTTTCATGCGATCGTGCCGGTCGAAATTGCCCCTCTTCGATTTTCCAGTTCTCACACCTAAGGTAATCGCTGCTTGCATTGATGTCCCCTCCCCCCACGTACCGGTCGAAGTAGCGAGCCATTCATGCCATCAGTTGCGCGAGGTAAGGCTCGGCCGCTGATGGGGACGATTTATGCAGCAACGCCTTGTTCTCTCCAAACAGTCGACACCCTGGAATGGATGGCGGCGATGAGCGAGGGGTCGCCGCTGATCCAAGGTAAGCAACATCCAGTGGGACGAGATGGTGTACCACGACATCGACCGCCATATCGCCCCGGCGCCGCGCCTTAGGTTGTGAGTCACCGCTGGCCGGCATAAAAGCCAGCCTCGGAGGACGACGCCAGCATGGCGACATTTCAGAATAGTCCGATTCCTCGCTGAAATCACCATCCCTATACTTCGTTTATCTTAACCTGTCGGGAAAATCGCCATGAGCGCCACCGTGTATGCCATTCCTTCCAATATGGTGCACCAGCGCCTGCCCTGCTTGACCATGCCAGACGTCGTGCCGCAGGAACACAAGCAGCAACTGCAAGCGCCCAAGCATTCTCCCCCGGCACGTCCCAGCGACGCCGACGTATTGCATGCAATATGCACGGGCGAGGGCCTGCGTGTGCTATACCAGCCACAATATGACCTGCACAGCAGGAGGATTGTGAGCGCAGAAGCACTACTGCGCTGGCAGCACCCACGTTTTGGCAATGTACCGCCTACGGTACTCATTCCTATGGTCAACCGGCTCGGCCTGCATCAGCAGCTATTCGATTGGGTCGTCAAGGAAGTCATCGATGTACTGTACTACTTGCGCCGTCAAGACGCCGACGTGCCCGTTGCAGTCAACGCCTCGATCGATACTGTGTGCGAGCCCGGCATGGCCGATCTGCTGGCCATGAAAATGGGCCATGCCTGCCTGCCTACGCGGCTGCTGAAAGTCGAAGTCACCGAAGACTTGCCGGTACTCGATGAACTGCGCCTCTCGGGATGCCTCAACACATTGCGGGCAAAAGGCTTTTCCCTGTCGCTCGATGATTTCGGTGCCGGTTCCGCTACTTTCAACGTCCTGTTCAAGATGCCTTTCGATGAAGTCAAGATCGACGGTGCCTTTGTTCGTGACATGGAAACCAATAGCCATTCGTATGCAATCGTCGCCACCCTCGTCTCCCTGGCACAAAGACTTAATCTCAAACTAGTGGCCGAAGGTATCGAGAGCGAATCCTTGCTCAAGGCGCTGCTGGGAATTGGTTGCCGTATCGGCCAGGGCTATGCGCTGGCACGCCCGATGGAACGTGAGGAATTTCTCCAGGGTCAACTGGCAGCGCCTGGGATCGTGGCAGCAAAGGCGGAATGAGATGCACATTAAGGAGCAAATGTCAGCGCGCTCAATAATCACCGAGCCCATGGAAACCGCATCGACCATCCACACGCATGATGCGGCTGTACTGGTCAAATGCCTGCTCGATTACATGGGATTGCGCAATGATGCCTGCCTGGCGCGTGAGCTGGGGGTGCCGCCCTTCAAGGTCAGCAAGCTGAGAAGAAGTGGCGCGGCGTTGGATACCGACATGCTGATACGCATGCACGAGGTATCTGGCCTGAGCATCGGTGAACTCCGGGCACTGGCAAACACCCGACGCTAAGCTGTCGCCAGTGGCACGAGCACTTATCATGCAGGAACGGCGCGCCTTCATAGGCGCGCCGTCATGTTCAGCTAGCATGCATCCAACTTAATACTGAGCGCCCCCGTACCATTGATCGGACGGCATTCAGTACGGCCGGAGCCAGCCACCGCACGGAGTATCATGGCGCTCCTTTTTTAACAGTGTTCCTGGTCCTCGTATCTTGCCGGACGGCCACCGCCGCCATCTGTAAATCATGATGTGGCGTCCGCGCCGCCAACGCCACCGTCGGAACTTGCAGATCGAGACGATGGACGGCAGCGTCATGACGCCAGCTGGCACCGGGAATCGACGCCAGGACTTGCTGGCACGGCAGCAGCAACTGCTCTTTGGTCAAACGCACGCCATACTCCTGCAAATCCACCATACTCATGCACGGCGATGGGCGGCTTTCGCCGGCCACCGGCATGAACGCCACATCGCGTCGCTCCATGCGGCGGCCATTGAGAAAAATATCGACCGAATATGTACCGCCAAGCAATTCAGCGCTACGTTCGTCGCTGGGCGCCCCCTTTGCATTAATCAGTTCAGGCACGCATACGGCATCGGCCTTCTGCAGTTGTCCGTCCTGGCCTTGCAGAAGTTCGGCGGCGATGGACATGCGGCAGCGCTCATGTAACTTGCTACCCCAGGAGATCGACAATTGCCGGCTGTATTCCTGCAAACGCGCATATAACTGACCATCCTGACCCACCATGCCCACGGTCTGGCCTCGCTCATCTTTCACCGCGGCACCAAACGGCAGCACTTCGCCGCCGGCCAGGCGCACCTGGAACAGAACCGCGCGGCCCGTGCTGGTGCCATACTTAAGGAACACTACGGCACCGTCACGCGGCGCCACCTGCTGGCTCGTTTCACGCAGCTCCACGTCCATCGACGAACCCACGGGATCAATTGCCACTTCGTTCAACTCATACGGACGCAGATACGGTACTACTGCATTGCCGCTGGCATCAAGCCTGAGTCCCGGATAACCGGACACGCGGGCGCCGGCGGCGCCAGGCGCATGCACAACGGCAACGGTTTCTCCGTGGTGAGGTGACAGTGTCACCCCGCCCGGATGGGCTACCACGCTGCCACTCATGTTGAACGATGCATTGGTATAGTCTTGGCCGCGCCCGATGGAGGCACCGACAAACGCCCGCGCCCCGGTGTACTGACCGTTCAGCGTGGCACTGTTGGTGCCGCTGGCGCCGTCGCGGCTGACCGAGGCGCCATAGCCGTACTGCCGCTCCTCGCCCGCCGTGCCGCTGACAGTGACCAGCTGGTTATAGCGGCCATCGGCGTTGCGCGATAACTGGGCCGACATTTGCGGCACATCCACAGTGGCGCTGCTGCCCAACGGCAAGTTCACGGACAGCAGCAAGCGGTTTTCCATACCGCCATACGACATTCTGCCGCGATTGGCGCTGATACCGTAGCTGATGCGCCCAACCCGCTTGTTATAGCTGAACTGGTACTGCAAATCCTGCCCGGATCGGTTCCAATAGTTTTGTGCATAGCCGCTGAAGCTGAGATTGCCCCACTCGCCGAGGCTCTGGTCGGCAGTCAGCGACAGCCGGTTGCGAGGACGGTCCAGCATGCTGGTGGCATAGCCTCTCTTCTCGGCATCGAGCATCTGCATGGCATTGGCGAAATCCAGATAGCCGCTGGTGGAAAAACGGTAGGCGGCCATCGAAAAATTACTGCCGGTGCTGAGGATATTCTTATTGTACGATACGCGCATACTCTGGCCCTTGGCCTTGCTGGCGGCCAGATCCGTCTGCGCATGGCTCACATCGACGGACATGGCGCCGATCGGCGTGGCAAACGCCATGCCACCGAGCAACGCCAGATAGTCAGCGCTGGCTTGCGCGCCGCCATAGCTCGTCACGCTATTACTCAACCCGTATTGCACGGTACCCTGCAGAAAACGCGCCTGCTGGCTCAAAAAATTGTTGCGCGTCACGCCAGCCGTCGCGCCGAAACGCAACGTCCCAGGGCGCAGCAGCTGCGTGACGGCGGCATACGGCACCACGAAGCGTTGTTCGCTACCGTCCGCTTCAGACACGGTTACATTCAGGTCGCCGCCGTAACCGGTAGCATACAGATCATCGATGACGAAGGCGCCCGGCGCCACCGTCGTTTCCAGCAGAATATTGCCCGCCTGGCGTATCGTCACGCGGGCGCTGGTGCGGGCAATGCCACGCACCACGGGCGCATAGCCGCGCAGCGAGTTCGGCAGCATCCGGTCATCGCTGGCCAATTGCACTCCGCGGAAAGACTGGGTATCAAAAATCTCGCCGCTGGTGTTCGCATCGCCCAGAGTCAGCTGGCTTTTCATAACGGTAATGTCGCGCCGGAGATAGGTGTCGAGCACCTGATAGTGACTGCCGCCGGCTTGCTGCCAGCTCAGCGCTCCCTTGTGGCGCAAGCGCCAGGCGCCCAGATTGAAGCCGCCGTCGAGGCCCAGATAGGCAGAATTGTAGGTGGCGTCGCCGCTCTTGCTGTGATTGCTGTTGAAATTGTAGCCCAGCATGCCGGACGTCACGCCGCTGTCCCACAGTTCCGGGCTGACATAGCCGCGCGCATCGCGCCGCAGCGCAATCTGCGGAATGCTGATGTCGACCTGCTGGCTTTCCGGCACGAATTTGGCCGTCGCATTCTCGATCAGCTTGCCCAGCTCGGCACAGCTGCCCGCTTCCAGCAAGGCGCTTGCTTCCGGCGACAGGCGTGCCAGGTCGACACCCAGCAGTTCCAGCAGCTTGCGCGACACGCACACCACGGGATTGCTGCCGTCGTCATTGGCATGAATCTGGATATCCTGGCGGTTCTTCAACTGGCCATTGAGAGCGATGTCGGCACGGTAAGTACCCGGCAAGACGGGGTTTCCCTTCTGATACACGGCCAGATCCAGACTGCGAGAGCCTTCCGGCAGAAACGCGCCGTTGAACTCCACTTCATCTGCCTGCGCGGCCGGCAGGGCCAGGACGCAGGAACTCAGCGCCACTGCCTTGAACATCGCCTTCGTGAGTGCGGAGACGGCCAGGCGATGATGCGGCGGCCGATGATGGCGGATCTGGAAGCGGCTATGCATGACGTGACACCTCAAGGAACCAGCCGTGCGGCAGCGGCCGACGACAGGACGCGGCGGGTCGGTACCTGGGTACCGTAATCATTGATCGCGCTAAATTCCACTTGCGCACCAGCTGCCGGCAAGGACTTCAAGGTCGGCAAGGCAAACTGCTTCTTTTCGCCAGGCGGGATCATGCCATCTTCGCTGTCATTGCGCTCGGCGCCAGCCACCAGGGTCAGTCCCACCAGGGAAACGTGAAAAGCGGATGGATTGTAGGCTTCCAGGGCGAGACCCTGACCATTGCTGGCGGAAACGACACGCCATTGCACTTGTTCGATTGCCTCGTCAGGGGAGCCAGCCAGCCCCTCGTGGCGATAAAAAACCTTGATGCGCGAGCGAAACGCCATCTGCAGGGTATTTGCATCGGTTTCCTGCGCCTTCGGCGGAATTTCCAACACGTTCAACCAGAACACGGATTCCTTATTCGATGGCAAGGGTGTGCCGGAAAACATCAGGCGCAGGCTCTGGCCCTTGCCTGGATCGATGCGCGCCAGCGGCGGCGTCAGTACAAAGGGAGCCTTGGCCGTGGCCGGTGTCGAGGCGGCATCGCCGCTATCGACCCACGCCTGCACCAGCGCCGGCTGCCCGCCATCGTTATTGAGCTTGACGGTAATTTCTTTCTGCTTGGCCGGGTACACCTGACGCGTACCGGTAATCACCACGCTGGCCATGGAAGAAGAACAAAACAGCAAGGCCAGGCTGAACAGGATCGGACGTTGCAGTGAAGAGTGGTAAGACATACGCAGATTCCCCGATAGATGCCGCAAGCCCGCCCCAACCTTGCGGCGAGGACGTGCCTGCGTAGTGGTTAATTACTGATAATTAATCGAATACGTCACGGTACCGGCCACTGTGCCGGCGGTGGCGACGCCGGTGGAAACGTATTGCACGGCGTACGGCAGTACCGTGTTGCCGGCAGAATTTTTCGTGATGCGGCTGGTGGACGCGACCTGGCCGGAATCGCCAGCCTTGATCTCACTGCCGTTATTGGCATCGATCAATTGCAATTGAACAAACTTGGCGGTGCCGGTACTTTTCACGTTGCTGGTCAGTGGGTCGACACCAGGGCCCGCTTCGAAAAACGCGGCCGCCGTTGTCGTGGTGCCGGTGCACGCGCTCAACTGAATGTTGAAACCGGTCTGGCCGGCGACGCTTTTTGCCGTTTTCAGCAAGGCAGCCGACAGCTTTGGCAAGGTAACGACGGCAGGCGCCGGAGCAACCTGGCCATTGACGGTGACGACGCAAGTCGAATCCACCAGTTCGCCCGAGAAATTGATCGTGCCATCGGAGGCGAAAGCGGATTGGGTTGCAGCGGCGGCCAGCAGAACGGCAAAGATACGGGCTTGGGATTTCATTGATACTACTCCTAGAAAGTAAGGTAAATGCGCACCATTAAAGTAGGAACGCGGCTGTTGAAGCAGATTCGTACTTTACAGAGTCGACATAGTTGTCGATATGGGAATGGTCTTAAAAAGCCGCGACGTGGAATGGGAGGTGTTTTTGGCGAATGTTTACTGCACCCGCAAGTTGCAAGCTGCCCGGCAATCCGGCGTTGCGGCATGGCTAGCGCGAATGAGGAAAGTAAGGCAGGTATAAAAGCTTGGGGGGAGAAACTGCAAGGTAGGTATACGTCCCGCATGTACTTGCGGGCACAAGGACGTCTGCAAGACAGCGCTTGCAGACGATGCAGATGGGCCTGCTGGCCTATCAGCCAGGCATCGCCGCCTTGTCAGCCTGCATCAATATTCTCTGCGCCAGCCAGACCAGAACGGTCGCCAGCACCAGGGGTAAGACATACAGCAATAGTGTCACCGCCGGCCCGCCGTACATCTCTTTCAGATGCGTGAAAAGGACATCCGTGGCAGGAACACCCAGGTTAAACGCGACATAAAACATGCCAACTGCCCGCATGCTCTGCATGGGTGCCACTGCTTGAATCAAGGCCGCCAGGATATTGCCATAGAACACTGCAGTCAAGCCCACGCCCATTAGAAAGACCATCAACATGAGGACACTCAAGGGCATGCGCCATCCCAACAATATCAGGCCACCGACAGCAGCCGTGATGGGAAGCGTAATCAACAGTGTTTTCATGGCGCCATAGCGGTCCCCCAGCCAGCCAGCCAGCGGCGACAGCAAAGTTGAAATCACGCCAACTCCCATCAGCATCTGTGTCGTCCTGATCGGTAATCCAAGTGTCTCGCGGAAGTAAACGCCATAAAAATAACTAAAGTTGCCGGTGCTAAATGGCAGGCACACGGCAGCCAAAAACAACAGCAGCGGCCCCCGGGACCAGACGGACCGCACCGGGTTTCTGGCCTCAGAACGGATGAAACGCCGCTCACCGGCGACGCTGATTTTCTGAAGAAAATGCCAGATCAGGATATACAGAAGGACCAGCATTAGCATGCCGGTTACGCCCGGCAACAAGGGCAGTTTCCCCTGCTTATTGAAGGCCTCGTGGATCGCACCGAGTTGGGTAGCGACGATGCTACTGGCAACGATAAGGCAGTTCATGAGCCCCACCACCATCGCGCAATGACGTGGAAAATGAGCGACCCCTATACTGATCCAGGCACATACATTCATGGTGCATCCAATGCCACCCAACAAACTCCAGCAGCACAGCTCGAAGGGCGAGCGCGAAAACAGCCCCATTAACGCAGCTACCGCCAGTAACATAAATCCGGTCAGCAATGTTTTCTTGCGCGACAGGGTTGTCGGCAGAAGGGCAATTACCAGCCCCGTTAAACCCATGCTGACGTATAAGATCACTGTGGTCATCGGGAAATTGCCGAGTGTCGCAGGCAAGCCGAATGGCAAGGGCTGTGATACTAACGGCAATGTCGTCGGATCCATATCGGCGAGCACCGAGAATAGCAAGGTGGTAGGCAACATCAACCCCAACATCCCCATTGCCTCTTTTCTATTCTTGTTCATCGCACGCAACATGATGCTCCTTTCGATTGAAATCAATGCTCGCCACAGGCACGCCAGGCTGCGACCACGTCATGCAGGAACTGGCTACAACGCGCATCGTTCAGCGCTACAGCGTCGCGCAACAGGCTTTCCAGTTTCCCCGCCGGCTGCGCCACCTCCGTCCATTGCATGGTCAGGGCCGCGCCATGCAGGCGGTGCGCGGCTCGCAAGGCGGCATCCCGTTCCTGCAGGACCATGGCCTGCAGTAGCTCTCCGATATCGTTGGAGAACGACGCACGCACTTGCGGCATATCAAATACCGACAACGTCTCCACCGGCGGTGCAGATACCGTCAGCGGCACGTCGCACCACAACTCGAGAATATCCTGCAATTTTGCCAGCCGTATCGGCTTGCTCAATATGCCATCCATACCTGCATCGAAACAGCGCGCGGCATGCTCAGACCCCGTCGAGGCGGAAATCGCGATGACCGGGCAGCGTGCATGTTCCAGGTCAGCCTCTCGCCTGCGCCATTCGGCCGTCAGACTATACCCGTCGATGTCAGGCAAGTCGCAATCCATCAGTACCAGATCATATTCGCGCATGCTTAAGCAGGCTAATGCTCTGGTGCCACTCTCGGCAATGTAAGCATCGCAGCCGAGGCGGGCAATCTGTGCCCGCAGCACGGCCTGGTTGGCCGGCACATCCTCGACGACAAGGATGGACAGACGCTGCGCCGCCACGCCGCCCGCCGGGACAGGACGGGCCGCGACCACATCAACCGTCGGAGCAGTCCTCGCCGCTATAATCGCAGGCAAGGAAATCACCATGCGCGTTCCCCGGCCAATTTCGCTATCCATGGTGATCGTGCCATCCATCAGACTCACCAATTCACGACAAATGACCAAGCCCAGTCCGGTGCCACCGGAGCGCTTATAGGTCCCTTCGACCTGCACATACGGCCGGAACAGGGTCGCTTGTACAGCGGCGCCGATGCCGATGCCGGTATCGGCAACGGCAATCTCCAGCCGCGTCTGCCCCTGTCCATTTTCCAGCATAGCAATCTGAATCTCCACGCCGCCTGTTGACGTAAACTTGATGGCATTCGAGACCAGGTTTTGCAGCACCTGCAGCAGCCTGGCCTCGTCCAGCATCAGCAACGGTACCGTCATGTGGGCCGCCACATCGAGCGTAATGCCCTTCTCCCGCGCCCGTAACTGCTGTAAGGCCGCCACGTCGTTGGCCAAGGCCACGACATTGACCGCATCCACGCTCAGCGTGAGCTGCCCGGCCTCCAGCTTGGAAACGTCAAGCACATCGTCAAGCAAACGCAGCAGGATATTCCCTCCGTTGCTGGCCAGGTCGACAAAGTAACGCTGCTCCGCATTGATGGACGTAGAGCGCAGCAATTCCACTGCAGCGAGCACGGCATTCATGGGCGAGCGGATTTCGTGGCTCATCACGGCCAGGAACATGGCCGCCCTGCGTTCGTTGCGCAAGGCACTCCGATGCGCGCTGTAGGCCTGAAACGCCAGGGCCGCCAGAATCAGTAGCAAGGCGACAGCAAGGCCCACATGCTCGCCAAAGTGGTCCACCGCGAACAGCATGCCCGAGTGATCCTCGACCGGCGCTCCCAGCCAGTCTTGGCGTACCAGCCGGATTTGGGCCGGGGTCATCGCGGCCAGCGACTTATTCACGATCGATACCAGCATAGGGTCGCTATCGCGCAGCGCCATGCGCACGTCGGACGTCATCGCCGCGGGCAGCGCAGTAAATTGCAGGCCAGCGCCTTCCTCGCGCATGACGCTCGGTAATAACTGTGCTTTGCTACCGATGGCGACGTCGGCGCCACCATTCGAGAGCATAGCGAGCGCCTGTCCCATGGTGGATCTGACGACAATTTGTATACCGCCGTAGCGCTGACGCAGGAAGGTGCTGTAAAGCTCAGCTTCCGCGGCTGGTAGCGCCACTATCTTGCCAACGAATGCGATACCATCGGTACCGGGTTCATCCTCTTTACGCGTAGCAGCGATTGCCGTGAGCGAGAGATACGGCACGCTGTAGCTGATACCGTGCGCCTGCGGCTGTTTGCCAATACTGAACACCGTTGGAAGGCAGTCAACGCGTCCTTCACGCAACGAGTCTAGGCCCCCGTCCACATTGGCCAAGGTCACGATGTCAAATGTGAGACCACTATGCCGTTGAATGACTTTAATGTAATCCGGACCAATCCCAACCCCGATCGCTCCGCGGAAGATGGATTCAAACGGTGGCCGGTTCTGCACCATGCCTAGCTTCAAGACTGGATGCGCGCGCACCCAGGCTTGCTCCTCAGCGCTGAGCGCAAAGGGCATCTGCTGCCCCTGCGCCGCAGTGCAGCAGATGACCATCAGGCAGGCGGCGACGCACCAACACCTCATGCGTCCCCTATGGTGTGGCGAATCTTGAACAGCTCATTGTTTGACGTGACACCCAGCTTGCGGAAGGCGCTGGCCTTTTGCGAGCTGATGGTCTTGATGCTGCGCTTAAATTTTTCGGCAATTTCCGTGACAGTCATCCCTGCCAGATAGCAGCGGATCACCTCACGCTCGCGCGCTGACAATGCCGCACCCAGCAGCAGCGCGTCCTCGCCACCAGCACCCTCTCGTGAATCGAAGGCAGTGCTGGCTTCCGCTACCCGATAGGACATCTCGGCGCTCAAATATACGGCACCCGACACCACCTTGCGCAGTGCCTTGACCAATTCCGCCATGTCCTCGCCCTTGCCAACGAAACCACGGGCGCCGACGCGCAAGGCAAGTGCCACCGTGGCAGGTTCATGATGCGAAGACAATACCAGGATGGGGCAATCGGGAAACTTGGTCCGTAGCACGCGGATCAGCGACACCCCATCAAGCTCGTCGGGTCCCAGTGCGTAGTCAAGCAACAGGACGTCTGCTGGCGTCAGGAGCAGTCCCGCTATCAACTCGCGGCTGGTACTATAGGCACCCACGACGTCTATATCCGCTTCCACAGTGAAACGAGCTACAAGACCGTGCCGCACCACGGCATGATCATCGAGCAGAGCAATACGTAAACGTTTCATTGGCAGGAGGGGCAAGGGGGATATAACGCATGGAAAAGATTTCTTTTGATGAGGTTACTCCTATTTATGTCTTTACCGCTATCGAAAACGCTATTTTTTAGCATAAATGCTCCTGCCCCCCATTCGCTATACTCAATCACGGGTTGCACTGAAATTTCAATTTTGCATCATGCAAAGACTCGCCTTAATTATTGCTGACGCTATCGAAAAAGTCCCGCAGCTCCATGGGGCGCGCCAGTGCATAGCCTTGCCCCGTTGGACAGCCAAGGTGACACAACGCCTCGATACACGACGATTCTTCAACACCTTCTGCCACCACTTTCAGATTCATCAGCCTTGCGAGATTCACCGTTGCGGCAATCACGGCCTGCGCGGAAGTACTCGTTTGCATGTCGCGGACAAATGCCCCATCGATCTTGACCTCATCAAAAGACATCCTGGCTAGGAGACTCAGGGTCGATGTACCTTGTCCGAAATCATCGAGCGAAACGGGAAACCCTTTCGTCCGCAGCGTATTGAGCGAGGCAGAGAGCAAGAGATCGTCTGCGCTCGGAAAATCTCCGGTCAGTTCAATTTTCAGCAGATGCGGCGGCAAACCTGCCCGCTGCATCTTTTCTGCCAGACGCTGAGCAAGACCCGGGGTACACACCGTTTCAGCAGAAGCATTCAGGGCGATGGGCAACGTCACCCGTCGGCTCTTGAGCACAAGCAGTACGTCGATGACACGCGTCTCGATAAAGCTGAACAACAGCAGATGCAGGCCAAGGCGATTGACCATCGGAATCAGCACCGATGGCGGCACTTCGCCAACGCCTGGATGATGCCAGCGCAACAGCGCCTCGGCTCCGGTAATACGCCGCGTACGCAAATCGTACTGCGGCTGCAGCATGACGCGCAGGTTCTTGCCTGTAGTCAACGCCTCGATCACGTCGACTTCTGTCGGGCCATCGGGTGGGGCAAAACGGGATTCCTGCAGCTTGATCGGCGGAACCAGCAACAAAGCGCGCAAGGCCTCGGTGAACGCGGCCTTGCTACCGGTGTAGACCATGCCGACATTGATGCCGGCGCGATACGCCAGGCGGGCATGTGCCAATAATGCGGTCACGGACAGACCGCCTATGCGGGGGACCGCCGACTTCTCCTGCGTCCCTGCCGCTTGCCCATGAAACAGATCGAGCAGCGTTGGCTGCCCTACCAAGAGGACATGCGGAAAACGCGCCAACGGGTTGGCCGCGTCGAGCGCCTTGAGCAAAGTCGGCACCATCAGGCCACCATGTTTGACATCCGCGACAATTACATCGACCTCTACTTCGCGCACAAAAGCGGGCAACATACTCAATGAGTGGACATTGTTCACATTGACAATATCGATGGCACTCAGCATCGTGCTAAGCCATCGCGCACCATCCTTATCTGAATCGGACGTCAAGGTCAGCACACGCAGGGAATGAAATTCGCTACGCATAAGGGAGCTGATGGCTTTCACGGAAATTTTCCTAGAGTTAAAAACATAAGCAAACAAAGAATTCTCTTGGAAGCGGCCTGCCAGCTGGCATCCTTTCGGCCAAAGAGATGGCGGGCGGTAAGGTCTTTATTTTCATTCTTGTTCATCCATCAGGCCAAAGCGCTTGCGATGATCCCCCATGCACGCCCGTAATTCAAAAATACTCAGCCCGCTCACCTCATGCATGCGTATAAGTATGGCGGCGCTGACGGGCAATGCACCATGCCTGATTTTGGACAGGATCGGGGGCGAAACCTGCAACTCGCGCCCGAGAGCCGCATCGTTCTTCAATCCCAGAAAATCGATGAGCACATCGAGCAAATCCGCGCTGCGAAAGCGATTGGCCTCAAGAGTCGGAGGGTGATTGCGTAATCCGGTTACGCGTGGGGGAGGAAGCTGTAATTGTTTTCTCATTGCCGCTACTTTCGAGTAAAGAAGACCAGGAACCAATTCCGCATGTACATACGGCAAGGCCGGGTACAGCTGACTTGTTCAAGTGTAGCGACATAGTTTCCTGACCGAAATCAGAGCAGTCCTAAATTATCAATGAGAAGTGAATTCGGCGCGGCCGACAACGGCATGGAGCTGAATCGACAGCCGTTCGTTCATAGCTGTGGCCCGCCGCAGTGCAGCTGCCACCATCAATAGTGTGCAGTTGCAACTGCGCGACTGCACCTACACGTTGCCGTTCAGCACATAGCGGTTGATACGGCCCATGCCAAATACCACCAGTTGGAAGGTCATCATGGTGGCGCCCGCCTTGATCGCGGTCCGCTGCGCAGCCGGCATGGCCATGGTCACGTCTCGACGAAGGTACCGCCAACGAGGATGCCGCTGAGCAGATAGCCGGCAGCCGAGCGCGCCAGCACGGGCAAGTCCATGCCCATCGCCTGCAGTAGATGAGTCAGCCGCAACGCTTGGCCCATGCCACGACACTCATGGAAGCGCTATGCCGGGGTGGATGAAGGCTGCCCACCTGCCCGATGGTTGCAGGCACGGCGGCATCGTCATCTGTATCATTTAAGCGGGCGACGCCATGGCGAGGATGCCGGTCGAAGCAGGAAAAAAGGGCGAGCGCAGTAACTGTATGACCTGTCGCGTCCGGGCGATGGGTACGGGCGTGGCCAGGCAGAGCCCAGAAAGGGCATGGACAGGGCATTTTATTGCGAAGTAGTAAGTAGCATCAAAGCTTAGACCTCGGTCGTCATGGAAGTCCAAGGCGATACCCAGGTCGTGCGGCTGTACGCCAGCCGCCAGACACTGCCGACACAGCAGCCGGAGCAAACCATGGAACACGATGAAAGCTGTTCTGAGGCTTGCGCTGCCTTCCTGCTGATGCATTGAGCTTATTCATAACTAATCGTGAACGTTGCCGATGCATTTGCCGGCCCCCCCGTCACGACGTTCCCGGTCTTGAGGTAGCGCGCGCGCAGGGGAATGGAATAACTGCTTTCGCTGGCGCGAAGGACCAGGCTGCTGCCTTGCTTGCTTGCCAAGGGCACCGCGACACCGTCCTTGATCGCTACCTGAACGCCTATGCCGGTGGCGGCCGGAGGACGGCCCGCGGCAGTCGGGTCCAGGCTCAGCACGCCAGTGCCTGGGGAAATGGCTGTGCGAACCGGATCGATGCGATAGCTCAGTTTGTTATTATCGCTGGACCCGACACCACCCGTGCCCTTACTAGATGTGCCGCCCACCGATACCCAACTTGCGGGGCTCTTGTTTATTGTTCCATGGAATGCCGGGCAATTATTCAATTGAATGGAAAAATCCGTCCAGGCGGTAGCGCTGTTGGCTGCAGTAAATTTTGAGGGCGAATGCGTGCCCATGCGCACCTCGACATCCGGCGTGGTGCAAGTGCGCGAAACAATCTGCAGACTACTCGAGATGCGAATCGAGAAGCCCATCATTCTGGCATCGCCCAAATAAGCAAACATGGTGACGATGGGCAATGTGTAGCCATGCAGCACTCCCGGTTCCACGTCGCCCACCTTGATCAGTATCAATTCAAAATCGCTCGCACTGTCAAAAGGAACAAGACAGCGCTCCCCAGACGTACATGCGCTCGCATTCTTACCTGTTTTTCTCGGCAGCATACCACCCAAATTGTTGAAAGCAACCCCCAACCCAGAGATACCGGTTTTATAGACCTTCCCCGCATACACCCCGCTGCCCCAGTCGGCCCGGCCGTAATCTGTTTCCACCAGATATTCGCTACTCATATCGAACGGGGCATTCCTACAGTCCACTTTCGCTGCCTTGCCTGCGGCAATCTTAAATGTCTGACGGTACACCTCGGTACCCACCGGCACATCGCGCCCAACGGAAATGGCCGACACCTGCAAGGGCATGGCGCTTTCTGTCGCCGGACGGCCCGACTCGTAAGTACAGGTGACCGCGAAGGCCGTGTCCGTCGCTGCCCACAGTACCGCGACGGCCACCGCCGATTTGAACAAAGAGCCAACATTCATAACGCTACCTTTATATCTTAATTGGTGCAACTTACTGATAACGAGTGAAGTAAATCATGGAATTGACGAGGGTGCCTGGACCTACAAAAAAAGCCACTGCAGTTTTTGTAGACGGTACAACAATCGCCCAACGGAATATGAATGCCATTCGGCGGGAAAACACCCATCCGGGGAAGTGCTCCTATGGCAATGAGATGAAGTATATGACCCGCATAACACATGCAATATGGGAACACTCCGAAAAACGGATAAACCACAAAAACTTTATCATTGGGCAATCTAAAAATCGACAGGCCGGATATCGATGTACCACGCGGCGCAACATTTCCGCCGGGCCACGGCCCCCGGTTCACGCTGCTCTCGCGCGCCACCAGCAATACGGCGGAGGCCGATGCGGTCGGGAAATCAATGCACGAATGGCCCCGTCGGGGTCATGGCAATACCAGAAACGAGGCTAGCGCCGGCAGGCTCGCGTCTAGCCAGCCACAGCCCCAGCGCCGCGAGTCCCAGGAAATTGCCCAGCAGGTGGGCCACGGTGACGATTTGCCCGAGGCGGCGCCCGCATCCTGCACAGGTGCGCCAGCAGGAAGTGGAATCAACAGCGCGCCACTATCTGAGACGGCAGATAAGGCATCTGATGCGTCGAAAGCACGAACGCGGTCGAAATCGAGAAAGCCGTACCCTCCCAGGCAGGCGACAGTACACGGCGATCGCTCATCGCCAAGCGCGGATAACGGTATTGCGCGCTGAAAATACTCGCGCAGAACTGCTGGTGTTGCTGAACATCCAGCAGGAAGCGCTGATGGCAATCTTTGTCGTTGCCGGCGATATTGATCAGCGCATGATAGGACAGTGCAAAGCTTTGACCACCTTAGTCATGGAAGTCCAAGGCGACGCCCCGGTCTGGCGGCTGTACGCCAGCCGCCAGGCATTGCCGACACAGCAGCCGGAGCAAACCATGGAACACGATGAAAGCCGTTCTGAGGCTTGCGCTGCCTTCCTGCTGATGTATTGAACTTACTCATAACTAATCGTGAAAGTCGCCGATGCATTTGCCGCCCCCCCCGTCACGACGTTCCCGGTCTTGAGGTAGCGCGCGCGCAGGGGAATGGAATAACTGCTTGCGCGGTCGAGCAAGGTCAAGCCACTGCTTTGCAGAGTTGCCAACGGCAACGGGGCACCGTCCTTGGTCGCCACCTGCACGCCTATGCCGGAAGCGGCCGAAGGCTTGCCTGCGGCAGTGGGTTCCAGGCTCAGCACGCCAGTGCCTGGGGAAATGGCTGTTCGAACCGGATCGATACGGTACTGCAGGCGGTTATTATCATAGGATCCATTGTTGTCACCCGCGCTGCCGCCGGAATCGGTCCCACCCTCTGATACCCAGATTGCAGGGGTCTGGTTTACGGTTCCTCGGAACGGCGGGCAATTCGTCAAGAAAATGGAAAAATCCGTCCAGGCGGTAGCAGAGTTAGGCTCAGTAAAATTTGATACCAAGTGCGTGCCCATGCGCACCGGCACATTCGGCGTACTGCACGTTCCCGATAAAACTTGGACACCGCCGGACATGTCTATCTCGAGGCCCTGCATTTTGACACTGCCAAAATTAATAAACATGCGGACAGTCGGCAGTAAGCGGCCCGACAAGATCCCAGGCACCACGTCGCCAATCTTGATCACTATAATTTCAAAATCGGATATCGTATCCAAGTCAGCAACACATTTTCTCTTCTCCACGCAGATGCTCGGGTTCACATCACGTCTTGGCAACAGACCTTTATAAGCTTTGAAAACAACCCCCAGCCCTTTAATCTCGGTATTATAGACTTTATTCGCGTACGTCCCACTAGGCCAGTTGGCCTGGCTGTAACTAGAACCAAGCTCGAATTCGACAGTCCTTTCAAACGGCCCACCATCACATTCAATCTGTGCGGCCCCACCTGGAGTCACTGCGAATTTCTGGCGAAACACCTCAGTGCCTACTGGCACATCGCGCCCCACAGTAATAGCCGCACTCACGTACATCGTCCCCTTTACGACTCCGCGTTTATTGATATAGGTGCAGGTGACCGCGAAGGCAGTGCCGGTCGCTGCCCACAGTACCGCGACGGCCACCCCCGATTTGAGCAAAGAGCCAACATTCATAACGATGCCTTTATCTTAATTGGTGCTAAAGCCACGCCGGTTTTTGAAGGCGGTACAGCAATCGTTCCACTGGATATGAATGCCATTCAACGGGAAAGCATCTATCCGGGGAAGTGCTCCTATGGTACTGAGATGAAGTATATGGCCCGCATAACACATGCAATATGGGAATACTCCGAAAAACGGATAAGCCACAAAAAATTTATCATTAAGCAAGCTAAAAATCGACAGGCCGGATATCGATGTACCACGCCACGCAACATTTCCGCCAGGCCACGGTCCCTATTTCCAGCTGCTCTTGCTCGCCACCAGCAACACGGCGGAGGCAGATGCGGTCGGGAAATCGATGTACGAATGGCCACGGCGGGAGCATGACAATACCAGCAACGAGGCTAGCGCCAGCAGGCTCGCGTCTAGCCAGCCACAGCCCCAGCGCCGCGAGTCCCAGGAAATTGCCCAGCAGGTAGGCATGTCCACGCGACATGGCAAGCGCGGCACGCATAAGGCTATGCCGAAGGGCGTCAGGGTCATGGGCAGGAATGGCAGGCCCTTCACGAACGGTGAATATCGGAGCCGGCATGCTTCTGTTTTCCTGTAGACCACGGTCGCGTCAGTAGCAAGGCCGCCAGTCCTATTAATCCTGCCATCCACAAAGGAAGTGGAATCAACTGCGCGCCACTATCTGACACGGTAGATAAGGCATCTGATGCTTCGAAAGCAGGAACGCGGTCGAAGTCGAGAAAGCCGTACCCTCCCAGGCAGGTGACAGTACACGGCGATCGCTCATCGCCAAGCGCGGATAACTGTATTGCGCGCTGAAAATACTCGCGCAGAAGCTGCTGGTGTTGCTGAACTTCCAGCAGGAAGCGCTGATGGCGCTCACTGTCGTTACCGGCGATATTGACCAACGCCTGGTAAGACATCGTCACGGGACTGAGCACCTGCAAACTCTCGAACAGGCGCTGTTGGCGCTGCCTAGCCTGCTCAAACTGCCGATCAACGCCGGCCATGACGCGTTCCAGTTCCTGTGCCCGCTGTAGCCGCGAGATAGTCGATGCAAGCTTGTCGAGTCCTGTTGCCGGGCGCCATTCGGGGTGGCTGTCGTAGAATCGGGCCAGGCTAACGAGTTGGTTTGCGGCGACCATGTCGCCGGCGTCCCGCATGGCCTGAACGTAACTTTCGCGTGGCGGCACAGGGGCTTGCAATCGGATGACCACGCCGATGGCACCTGGAATGATGATCGCCAGCACAATCCAGGCGCCAAAGCCGGCAAACGCTGCTGTCATGCGATTGCCGCAGAGTGCGCCGATGGCAATGGTGACGGATGCCCAGAACATCGAGTACAACAGCACTACGCTGCTCCACTTGAACAATGCGGTAAAACCAGCAAGATCAAAACCCACCGTGCCAATGCTCAAGGCTCCGGCCACGCAGGCAGTAATCAACACCGAAGTCGCGGCCAGTGTGCGTGCGGCAATTTGTGCCACCAGCATGTGGCCAGGCCGAACTCCTTGCAGTTGCAAGGTACGCAGGCGCCTACTTTCCCTATCCTGTGTCAGCACGGACGTGGTCAGTGCCAGCAGCACCAAGGGCCAAAGATAGATGACAAAGAACATCAGGTCGAAGCGCCCCAACGCCAGGCGTGCCGGGTGTTCGATCTCGAGCGCGGCTCGCACCGAGTCCATCGATTCGGCGCGCACGCGCACGTAAGATGGCAGCAAGTCGGCCTGCCCTATGGCCAGGCCGGCACCAGGTATAGCAGGCTTGGCGGCAAACCCCACGTGCTCGCGGAATGCATATCCGCGAATATCGATCGGCGTACGATGCCATTTCAGGTCAGCAAATTCCGGTGCGGCCGGATTGGAAAAGTAACGCTGCGCCAGCGTGTTGGCGTCCGACCTGGCCTGGTGCTCCTGCGCTGCCGCCAAGGCCACTGCCTGCCGGCTGTTGCGCTCAAAACGCGCGCCTTCAAATAATCCGAAGGCGGCGAGCAGCAGTGCCACCATCATCAGCATGAGCGTGCCGCGCTCTCGCAACTGGTTGCGCAAGTCGTAATGTATGAGTGTATAGATCTGTTTCATCTTACATTTCCGTTTCGTAGATGACGCAAGCCGGTGGCGCACAGCAGTACACTTGCGCCGAAAAGCAGCAGTAGCGGAAGCAGCTGTCGTAGCAAAAGGCTGCCTATATCAAGAGGGGAGAAAACGAAGTGGAATGGCGGCACCTTGTCCCAGAGCGCTTTGCCCCCGTTGTGACGTACACCATGCTCTTCTCGGTGGTCGGTAATCGCCTGGTTCATCACCTGCTGTATCGTACGGCGATGCTGTTCCGCCCCGCTCACAAACTGGATATGGTGTTCCACGTCGCTGCCCGCAACCGAGCTAGAGAGGCCGGCGATGGCCACGGCAGGCGACAGCCACCCACCCAGGGCAGCGGCGGCCGACTGATCCCGCATGGCCTCAAATACGCGGCCATAGTGCGTGTCAAACAAACGGTTGCCGTGTTCTTCGCCGCGTTGCAGGCTGATGCCCGCCCAGTTAACCGGCAAATCCTTGACCTCTGACACGCCATACTCGCGCAATAGTTGCTCCTTGTGGTGCTTTGCTTGTTCCGGATCGTCCGGCATGCCCAGCGCATCATCCAGTGCAGCGCGAAACTGCTGCATGGTCGGCAAGGGTGCCGCAAGTTGCGACAGCTCGATGGCGCTGCGCGGCACAATAAGCGTCATCACGGCCCATATGGCTATCAGCACCGCAAGACTGCTGCGCAGGTTCGGCATCCAGGCCGAGATGGCAGCGATCAAGGCGGCCCAAGTGCACAGGTAGAGCAGATAGCCAAGCGCGAACAGCATGGTACGCACTGGGCCATCGGTGAAGGAACTGCGATTGTCCATCGCCCATTCGTGCATACCCACCGCGAGGCATGCAGGCAAGGCCAGGGACATGGCGAGGCAAAGCAGAACCATGCTCCTTGCCAGCGCAAGGGCACTGAACGGTGCAGCGTTGATGCGCAATGCCAACAGCGTGCCCCGCTCACGTTCGGCGGCGAACATGCCGAATCCAAGAAAAATCATCCCCATCGGCACCAGCACCTGGAGTACAAGCGCAGGATGAAGCCTGAACTGGCGGATGGCACCGGCCTCCTCGTTAGCCGGGCGATAGACCAATTCGTTCTGCTTATGCGCTTCCAGCCAGACGCTGGCGCCCACATAGCGTTCAACGCCTGGGTCGAGCGAAGCTAATACGGATAGCGGTTTAAATACATACACGCCATAGTGGGCCGCTGCATGGGGATATTTTTCTCCTTGTTGTGACCAGCGCTGCTTTTCAGCCTGCTGTGCGCTGTTGCGGGCGTCTAGCGTCGCATGCAGTTCCAGCGACGATAACAGGGCAGCACAGGCGGCCAGCGCGAAACCTACGCAGACGACCATCCATACGCGCCAGTCACGTCTGCGTTCACGCCAGTCGGCCTGCCATGCTCCAGTGAAGGCGCGAAACCACCGCCCGGCGCGCAAGGATGTCAAGGTAGTTACGTTCCAGTTCGCCTGCATGCAATTCTCCCAAGTTCCATTCACCGGCCAGTTGGCCACCTACCAGCATGCCGCATCGATCCGCCAATTCCTGCGCGCGGAACAGATCGTGCGTTGCCATCAATACTGCCGCGCCATCGTCTGCCAGTGAACGCACCAGATCACCGAACGCCACGCTCGCTTCCGGATCGAGGCCGGAAGTGGGCTCGTCCAGTACCAGCACTTTCGCACCTTTTGCCAGCGCCATTACGATGCCCACTTTTTGCCGCATGCCTTTCGAGTAGCCATATGTCATGCGATGCCAGGCATGTTCGGGTAAGCCAGCCCGGGCCAGCAGCGCTTCAATATCGTGCCGACGAGGTTTGATGCCCAGTAGCCGCATGAAAAATTCGACATTCTCGACACCGCTTAGCCGCTCATACAACGCGACGTTTTCTGCGATATAGGCCGCGTGTTTGATGGCAGCCTGGGCTGGCTGCAAGTTTGAGCCGGCCAGGCGTATGCTGCCGGCATCGGTATCAATAAAGCCTAGCAGGCAGCCGATAGTGGTCGACTTACCGGCGCCGTTCGGTCCCAGCAAGGCATAGATTTCGCCACCATTTACGTGCAAGTCGAGCCCGTCGAGCACGGTTCTTCCTTCATAGAGCTTGCTCAGTTTTTCAATATGTATCATGCCGGCTCCTTAGAATGCGTAGCGCGCTTCGGCAAACAGCGTGCGTCCGGGAAAGGGATGCAGCTGATATGCCCGGTTGTTGTTCAGATTGTCGATGCCGACTGCCACTTCGGTGTTCTTGACAGGCTTGAGCCGCAGCCGTACATCGACCTGACTGGTGCGCGACACCCCCCCATAGATGTCGCTATTACCATCAGTGTTATTGATTTCGTTGAACTGGGCGCTGGAATAGCGGTAGCTTGCCGCAACACTCCACAGATCGGCAGGCGCATAGACCAGCGTGCCATTGGCGCGCACGCGCGGCACACGCGGCCAGTTTTTGCCGACTGACGGAAGATAATTGTCATTCTCAATAATGATCGAGCGCGTGAACGCGATATTGGCTTCCGCACTGAGTCCGTCGATACCAAGCCGGTCCAACTGTCCGACGAGTTCTAGTCCGCGCGTGCGCACCCGGCCAATGTTTTGTACATTGGTGATGTTAGGAAACACGTTCAGATTGAGTTGGCTCCAGATGGTGTTTCTGATGTCATCCTGGAACAGAGAGGCACGCATGCTGCCCAAGGCATGACGATGCTCCGCAGTAAATTCAAGCGCATTCGAACGCTCCGCGCGCAGTTGGGGATCACTGACAATGATGCCGCTGCCTGTAGTTGTTCCCTGGAAGAGTTCTGCTACGGTGGCAAAGCGCGTGGCGCGGCCGGCAGACGCTCGCAGAGTCAGGCTGTCATCGAGATCCCAGCTTAGCGACAATTTGGGTGACAACGCCTGTTCGCTGCGGCGCGGATAGTTCAAGTTAGCGCCTGGCACGACCCTCTGCACGCCGCCCGTCGCTTCCCATGACTCTGCACGCAAGCCGAACACTGCGCGCCACCGTGGCGACAATTGCCAGGCATCCTGAGCGTATAGCGCCAGTATCCGCGTTTCTCCTGCCACGAACTGCATCTCGCTGCCGCTGGCGTGGCGCCAGTCCGCTGTCTTGCGGGTCTGTTGCCGCAGTCGATACATATCCGAGTGCAGACCGAAGGTGAGAGCATGGGCTCCATTGGTCCAGTCGCCACTGCTGGGAGAATAAGTGGAGACGACATCGAAGGAGTGAAAGCCCGTGCCATCGCGCAGCACAGCCGTACCCGCACCGCCGCCGGCAGCAGCGGGATCGGCGCTGCCGGCATTGCGTTGCACGTCGTCCAGGATCCGATATAAAGTGCCGGAAACAGTACCATTCCAGCCGGTCTTGTTGCGTGTCTTGACGTTTAGCCCGGCTAGCGCGTGATTTTCGTCACGACGGTATGGCGCAAAGGCGGTGACGGGAATCACAAATTGATTGTTGCTGTCGTTCACACGACCGGACCACACCGGCCTGCCTGCGTAGTCATGCAAGAAAGTCTGATTTCTGGTGACGCTCTTATTACCCCACCATACCGCAACCCCCTCAGCGCTGATGCTTGGACTGAAGTCATATCCCAGGCTCACTTTTGCGGTATTTTGCCGGGTGTGGTCAATGGCACCAGCATTCGCCCCCAAGATGGCGCGGCGGGTGCCAAACGGTCCCGTGTCATAAGCGATGCCTGTGACCGGCGTTGCCGTGCCTCCAACCGGGATGGTAAAAGCCCCAGCGGCATTCGCCGTGACCGTGTAATAGCCCATCGGTTGACTGGTCGCATTCTGATAGTTGAGCATCAGCTTGTAACTAAGCCCGGAAACAAGCTTGTCACCGATCAGCGCGGATCCCTGAACATTCCGGTAATGGTCCTGCAAACCATATTGACTGAAGGATTGGTCCTGCCCGGCGACTCTTACCGAGCCCGATAACGCTGTCGGGCGGCTGGTGGTGATGGCGATGGTCGTACCCATCGAATTGCCGGGATAGAGCGCTGAGAACGGGCCGTACAGGACATCGACACGGGCTATTTCTTCAGGCGCGATCATGTTCCAGCGTGGTGCGTCAAAGCGGCTGAGGAAGTTCGACAGCAGATAACCATCCATGTAAACCAACGCGCGTGGTGCCTGGGTGGTAGAAAAACTGCGCCCACCGACGAGCGCATTACGGTCACCGCTATAGCGTTTCCGTATCGTCATACTTGGCATGTTACGTAGTGCATCCTCGGGATTGAAGATGTTCTGTTGCTGGCGCAATTCTTCCTGCGTTTTGCTCACGCTGCTTGCCGGCAAATTCGGATCCAGCGTGCTGCGCGTGCTGTTGACCGTGATTGTTTGCAAGGATGATTCGCCGATGACGTCATCGGCGCGTACCTGATTGCTTGTTGCGAGAGCGAGAGAAATTGCCATGGCCATAGGCGCCAATGTTGTTTTCATGAGGAGGAAGTGGGACAAGGGTAATAAAAAACAGGCACTCAACGTCCCTGCCGTCCGGTAAGACAATGTCGGTCTATTTTGGCTGACGCAACACTAATGCAATTGACTTGCATTTTATACAGACAAAATCATAAATGCAATTAATTTGCATTTATGATTTAACTGTCTTTTCTGAAGTAGTGTTAAAGAAGAGGCAAGGCATTTTTTACGGTCGAATTGACCCGCTCGGATTGCTCCCCCATCCACTGCCTGGCGAACGCCGCACGCGAGATTAACGCCGCATTCTTCGCCAAGTTCGCGCAGGTCCTGCCAAACTTTACGATACCCGTAGATTGAACCGCTTTAGAGCCAGGACTACCTGACGTGATCTAGCAGCCGCTGACCCTCGATGGTGCGTTCCGATTGCTGCACCTGCAACCAAGCGTAGCTGCCGATAGGATAGACTTCCCTCATTTGGCGCAATCGCCGTACCGGATAGCTTGACGGAAGCGCCTGCACGAATGGGTATTTCTTCCAGGCTGCTCGGCAAAGTATGTTGCGGCCTTTTTAAGATTCACGTTCCCAGTGATGCGCCTCAATGCAGCCGTCAGGCATCGAATTTCGGCTTGCTAATCGTCGACTGCTTTGCGTTCAGTGTGCAGGAGCCCAGCCTCTGCCGATTCTAAAATCAGACAGACAACGAATAAGCAAGGTCAGGTTTGAATCCGACCTTAGCCTTTTTCCGCATCAAGTTTCGGTCAGCCGCACGGTCTGAGATCTCTCTGCTTCACCAACGGTAGCGAGCACTCAGAGCCACCCCATGGTCCTGGCCACGTGCGGCAATGTCCCCGGTATAGTCAAACAAGAAAGCCCAAGCGCCTGCCTTGCGCGCCACAACACCCACATTGAGCTGGACATGGTCACGGCCAACTGCCGGCCCGCGCACCGCGAATGCGCCGCTCTCGGGCGCGTTCGCGAAGCTGTTGCTAAAGTAGCCTACGCGGCTGTTCATTGCATGCTGCAGCAAAATCCGGGCATGCGGCGTCCAGCTGGCGACAGCGCCAGATTCTGATGCGTTTGAGGTGAAGGTCTTGGCCATTTGCAAGCCGATGCCGATGCGAGCATCCAATACCTTGTCTGCATGGACAGCCAGGGCGATAGATGGATCGGTGGCACTATCGCTGAAGTCGACTGTCGGCAGGCGTACCAGGTCAAGTGCTGGCAGGATAGGCTGCCACAACCATCCACGCTGGTCTTGCACGGACCATCCGTGCTCCAGGTGCAAGGAAAGTGCCGTCCCCTTATTGCGTGCCTGAGCATGTGCTGAAAAAGGCAGTTTCGACGATTCCAGATTTACCGAACGCTCAGCCGAACTACTCAAATATGTGGCGCCTGCAAATGCATCCAGGTAGTGGTTACCGTTAACGTAGCGTAGATAAACACGACCATCGGTTGCCTTGGTATGGCCGCGAAAGCCGTTGCCGCTGCCTTTCAAATCAAGTGTACCGTAACCAAGCGTGGCGCCCCAGGTGAAGTGCTTGTTGAGGCGTTGATCGAGGCCCAGCATCAGGCCTGAACTGTCTTGTCGCCAGGCCGACATTGGAGCTTGCCCGCCTTGTCCATTGAGATACCCGTAATGGCCGAATACCCGTCCCCATGGATTGACGTCGCTGCCCGCAGCGCTGGAGCTGTCCACAGCGCCACCATCGTTTGCGCCTTCCATATCGCTAAGTACACCGGCAACATCGAGTACCTGACCGGTATTACGGCCATTTAATGGAATTGCCGTTGCTACAGCCGCGCCAGTCTGTCGTTCAGCCAGCCGGTCGGGAGCAGATAGGTGTTGGGTCAAGGCGCTGCTAAAGCTGTTGAGCAAATACAGCGAAGCGTTGCGCTGAGCGGCATAGCCAGCGCCTTCGATTTGCTGACGTGCTTGCGCGGCTTGCCTGTTGGTGGAAAACTGCAACGAGCTCAGCAATGGTGCCAGGGCCGGGGCATCTTGCCCAGCAGCGTTACTGAGTGCAGTTCCCACGTCACAGCCGGCGACGTTACAGAACGCCCGTTTTCCCAAAAAAGCGTCGTCTGTTGTTAATGCGACCCCGTTGGTGCTTTGCCGCAGGCGATAACTCACCAGTGAATCATCGAATGGCTGAAATGCGGTTTTGGCGGGGTCGGCATCGGTGGGATCGATATCGTAGCCGGCGATCGTGCGGCCCTGCGCATCGGCGCGCGCCAAGTGCTTGAACTGACCAAACAAATAGGATTTGCCAGCCATCGTTTTATGATATTCGGCAAGTATGGCCGGCGTCAGCGATTGTGACGCGGCAGGGTCGTTATCACGCAACCACGCCAACCAGGTGTCCAATTCCGCACTGATCAAAGGACTAACCTTGCCTGTTTGGTAAAAGCCTGGGCGTATATTGAGCGCCAGCGTCGATTGCGGGCTGACAACCAGCTCTCCACCACGATAAAGTATATATTTCCCCTGCGTCACAACCTTGTCTGGATCCGAAGTCACGATGGTGCTGGCAAAGCGCAGCGGCGCGCGGCGCTGGGTTGCCGTGACGTCCAGCGCTAGCGTAGCATCATCCATATCGATGCTTGACGTCGAAAATTTTTGGCCACTGCCATCGCCTGGACGCCCTGCAACTATCAGATCGCCGGTCGAATGCAAACGCCCACCTTGCCGGAACCACAACATCGGAGGAATGGGGTTATTGGAGTAAATCTGCCCAATATAGCCGCTGCCCTCGACAACACCGTCTTTGCCGATGTAGTTTTGCACCACGTTGAGTACTCCGCCATTGAGCAGCAGACGTCCGTTCTGGATCATTAAGGTCTCGGCCGCACCGTGCTCATTCTGATACAAGCGCCAAGTTGCACCGTTTGTCAGCGACAAGATGCCGTAGGCATCGTCGATCGATTGGGCGCGCCCATCAATCAACGGCGCTGTTCCTGCCTGGTCTATGATTGCCAGTTGTTTGCTCAAGGTAGAGTTAGGATCCGCCTGAAAGCCCGCAATCTGGGCACTGGTATAGACCGTCTGGTAATGGCCAAGAAGAAGACTTCTGAACTCTGCAGCGGCGGCTAGCGGGTCGCTATTGTAGTATTGCCTTAACATATCTGCTTGGCTTGCCTGCTTAAAATACCCATCCCCTGTCCAGGCATATCCATAATCGCTCAACAGATTGGACATCGATGTAATCGGATTACCCGTTCCCGGATTATCGGGGTTGTAATAGTTTGGATTAATATTTCCCGACATATCTCTATTAATTACCAATGTGTCGGTGGTTACTACCGCTTTACGCTCGGTAATAAATCCAGTGTTATAAACATCGTCCTGAGGATAGGCTTTGTACTCGCTCGGTTTGGCACAGTCCGAGTGACACCAGTAAATTGCCGGGTTCCTGCCTGCTGCTGGATCCCATAGCCTGGCAAAAGCGGTGCCATGCTCACTAAAGGCATCCTTGACCAGAAAATTGTCACGGCTGACTGTATCAATTGCCCGGACAAAAAAATCGTACCAGTCTTTCTGTCGCGTGGAATCAGCGTAGTTACCCCCCAGAGTGATGCCATGAAGGCCGATGAATTGACCGACATTATCGCTGACAGGACTATGTAGCATCCACGGCTGGTCGTTATCGGCGAAGGCGCGCTGGACGCCGCCAACATGCATGGCGGAGCATGAAGATATGCAATATCCCGACACGACCGTTGTCAATCCTTGGCGACGCGCGAGGTCGGCAATGGCATAGCCGGAGAATACCGAACCGCCATTGGAGTTGCGCAATACCAAGGTGTCAATTTTCCTGTTGCCGCTTTCACGCAAACGACCAAGCATATCGGCGAAAAGGTTTGCGTCATTCATCGTTACATCCCCGGACAGAATGATTTGATTGCCATTGACATGCATATTCATGGCGTTGACTGATGAAGGAATTGCAACCAGACCCATGAGTCCTACAGCGCTTAATGTTTTATTGAATAAAAATGGAGCATCTCTCAGAGGGAAACGACTGTTAAAAATACGCAATTTTGACCATTGAGCTATAAACATAAATTTTATTTTCAAATAAAATATTGTGAAAGACGGAAATAAGAAAAATATTGTCATTCCATGAAATGAAATCCGCGATTAAGCATGCGAATTATTAATCAACTTATGCTATTTCCAGCCTTTTCGATCAACTCCCGGAACACACAATTCACCAATGATAAAATATTTCATTGCCGACATTAGGGGCAAAATGGAGTAATTAAAAGATCCTCGTAATGCGCATGCCCGTGTAAAATATTGTGCCATCATATCTACGATTCCTTTATCCAAAAAACCAAAGCATTGGCTTTCCGCACACAGACCTTTCATGCGCGCACCCCAATCAACGTACGACCCGCGCCTTATATCCTTTTAAAAATGCAAAATAAGTCGAAACTAATCACTCCAAATATGGCAAGAAGAATGGTGAACAGAGTGATCTTCCACCCAACTGCATGTACTCAATAGAAAATTTTCTTTTCATGTTAAATTTATCGCATAAAAATTTTCAGGTTGACGCAAAGAACAGCGCCCTATAAATTTATCGATCCATTAATACGTTCAATGACCTAGCTAAATTGAATATTTTTTATACCTGACGAACGTTTTTATTGGACAATACAATTATTAAAATTATAAAAATTCATTCTTGCAGTTTTATTGTGAGGCTGGATTTACATCTTACAAATAGGAATGATCCTAAATTTAGCTCTATTGCGTTGGTTTGCCGTGACGAGCCGATCGATAGTCAACACATCCATCGCCAAGCGCGGGAATCCTTGAAGACTTCCTTGGCCGAGCCTTGGCTGCTTCGGCCAAGGAAATGTCACCCTCTGGGCACCCATGCTTCTCGCTTGAGCAAGAGGGCACTGAACTTCCCCTGAACCACGTTTACCAGCCCGGAGATGTCGACAGGCCCGGCAAATTCAGTTCTCTTTTAGCCCTGCTTATGATCAGCCTTGATTTAAAAAATTATACATTTCATATTTTCATTGACTAATTAACTACGCCACATATATGTTCCAGAAAAAACTTGACGAATTTTTCTCCGCGCAGTATAAATTGACTGGTTTAAAAAATAATTTTAGCCAAGTTTAGTTCATGGCAAGTACGGCAAAGACTTATTACTTAAATTCTTATAAGAATATATTTCATGGCAATTCAAGAAATGACTCTGGATGAAATTAATGAGGTAAGTGGTGGCGTAACCAGTGGGCAAGTGATAAACGCTGGGGCAGGCATTGCGGCTGTTGGTGGCGCTGTCTTTGGGGCCGTTGGATTGGCTGTAGCTTCGCCAGAATTTATTGCGGCTGGTGCTGCTTATGGCATTGTTTCCGCTGGAATGTGGGCTGCGGGCGTATTGAGCGATATTGGTTACTTTGAAAGAACGCGAGTGCCAATGGCAGCACGCTAAGCAGCGTCTGTTTTATTAACGTTAAACTAGAGTAAATCAGAAAATTTTTATCCTGCCTTTATAGATTATGTAATTCAGCCAGTAATAATTTTTTATTGCCGGCTGAATTTTCAATCAAGCCAATAGGCTCATTAAACAAATGATATTAAATGAAAAAAAATTATAAAGATAAAACAATCATAGCTTTCGCCGGAATATTAATAATAACCTTATTTTATTTTCTATTTGACAAAGTTTCATATTTATCCTATGCAGTAATAAATTTCTCGATAAGTCACCCTTCTATTTTAAGCGGCATTATTTTGATATCCATCCTTGCAACCTTTGTTTTTTTATATATTTTTAAAATAAAAAAATTAAAGAATAAAGAATAAAGAATAAAGAATAAACATTTCCGCAATTCATACAGGCCTGTGCTTTGACCGTACCTTCCCGTTATTTCGTTGCGGAATTATTAATTGAAAAGTAAATTATTTTTCGTGACCAACCCAGTCCCCCTTTTTCGGGGGCAAGAATTGCCTCGCCTGCCCAACCATTATTCCGCCAACAGGCCGTTGAACATATAAGCACCCGGCATTACGGTACGGTGATACTCACGCGTCCTGTAAGCTATCTGTTCCTGGCGATCACCATTTCCATCATCGCCTTCTTCATTTTCTTCAGCACTACCCGCAAGGCGCAGTCACAGGGCATGCTGCTGCCGACCAGCGGCGTGATCCGTATCATAGCGGCCCAAGCTGGTGTCATTGCCGCAGTGCGAGTCAAGGAAGGACAAGCGGTTCACGCCGGCGACGTGCTGTTCGTGCTGTCGGGCGAGCGCAGCAGCGCTAATGCCGGTTCGCCCCAGGAAGTCGTGTCCACTTTATTAAGAAGCCGACGCGACAGCTACGATGCGGAACTGAAACAGTCCAGCCTGCAATCGAGCCAGCGCATGGCTGCTGGGCAACGCCGTGCCAGTGATCTGGCAGCTGAAATTGCCCGTACGGAAGATCAGATTGCGATGCAACAACGCCGCATTACTCTGGCGGAACAGTCCTACAAGCGCTACAGCGAACTCAACGCCACCAATTACATCTCGTCAGCGCAGCTGCAAGACAAGCAGGCCGAGTTGCTGGACCAGCAGCAGCGTCTGGCTGAGTTGCAGCGTGCCAAGTCTGCCAGTCAGCGCGACCTGTCCACTACAGAAGCCGACGTGCGCGACTTGCAGGTGCAGGCGCAGCGCGGCACGGAAGGCTTGCAGCGCAATGTCTCCGCCATCGAACAGGACCTGACGGAGAACGAGGTACGCCGTGAAATCCTGGTGCGCGCAGCGCAGGATGGCATGGTCACGGCCATCACCACCGAACTGGGCCAGACGGTGGCGGCCAACAGCATGCTCGCTTCCGTCCTGCCGCAAGGCGCCCAGCTGGAGGCGGAAATCTACGCGCCGTCGCGCTCGGTAGGCTTCATCAAGCCGGGCATGACGGTGCTGCTGCGCTACCAGGCGTATCCGTACCAGAAATTCGGGCAATATCCGGCGCTGGTGCGCGAAGTGGCCAGCACCTCACTGCGGCCCGAAGAGCTTTCGGTGCCGGGCACCGTCAGCGGCACGAATGGCGAACCCTTGTACCGCATCCGCTTAAGCCTGCAACGCCAGAGCGTGCAGGCGTATGGCGAAACCCTGCCCCTGAAGTCGGGCATGCTGGTTGACGCCAGCGTGCTGCTGGAACAGCGGCGCCTGTATGCATGGGTGCTCGAACCCCTGTTCAGCATTTCCGGGCGCCTGTAAGCCCCCATGTTGATTTTCCACAATACTTTACGTCCGCGCTGCATGCATCTCCCTCATCTCGCCCACCTGTCCTTCTGGCGCAGCCAGCGCCTGCCCATCCTGCTGCAAACGGAAGCGGCCGAATGCGGCCTGGCCTGCCTGTCGATGGTGGCCAGCTACTGGGGCCACCAGACTGATATTTCCAGCATGCGCCGGCGCTTTTCCGTCTCCCTCAAGGGCGTCACGTTAAAAGGGCTGATGGCGATAGCGCAGGGGCTGGCCCTGCATACGCGCCCCTTGAAACTCGACATGCAGCATCTGCCCGAGCTGAAGCTGCCTGCCATCCTGCACTGGGACTTGAATCATTTTGTCGTGCTCAAGTCCGTCTCCGGCAGCCATGCGGTGATCCACGACCCGGCCGTGGGCGAGCGGCGCCTGCCGCTGGCGGAAGTGGCGAAACACTTTACGGGCGTGGCGCTGGAACTGACGCCCACCGCCGCCTTCAAGAAGGCCGCGGAAAAACAGCAGTTTTCCCTGCTGTCGCTAATGGGGCGTGTAGTAGGCCTGAAGCGCGGCCTGCTGCAATTGCTGATACTGGGCCTGGCCTTGCAGGTGTGCGCGCTGGTGGCGCCGTTCTACATGCAGTGGCTGGTCGACGAGGCGTTGCTTGAATCGCCACCAGTAGCCTAGACATTCTCCAGCCTATAATTTAGGCCAACAGGAGAAGTGATGAGCAATAAGCGATATACCGATGAATTCAAAGTTGAGGCAGTCAAGCAGGTCACAGAACGTGGCCATGCGGTTGTGGACGTTGCAGCACGGCTCGACGTAAGTCAGCACAGCCTCTATCAGTGGATAAAGCGTTTCAGTGTTCCGCCAGCCGAGCGTAAAGCGGTCGACGACCAGCAAGCGGAGATTCGACGCCTGAAGAGCGAACTGAAGCGCGCGACATCTTAAAAAAGGCCGCAACGTACTTTGCCAAGCAGTCCGGGTGAAGTACGCCTTTGTGCAAGAGCACCAGTCAAGCTATCCGGTACGGCGACTGTGCAAAGTGATGGAAGTACATCCCAGCGGTTACTACGCCTGGCAACAAGTTCCGCAGTCGGAGCGCGCCATTGAAGACCAGCGACTGCTGCGTCACGTCAAACAATCGTGGCTGGAGAGCGGCTCAATCTATGGATATCGTAAAGTCTGGCAGGACCTGCGCGAACTTGGTGAAGGGTGTGGCGTCAATCGCATACATCGATTGATGCGCCAAGAGCATTTACGTTCGCAAACAGGGTACCACCGCCGACCACGCACACGCAGCGGGCCCAGTTCGGTTCATGCGCCCAAACATTTGCAAAGGCAGTTTGCGCCGACTGAGCCCAATCGCGTCTGGGTCACCGACATCACCTATATCCGAACCCATGAAGGCTGGCTGTTTCTGGCTGCCGTGCTTGACCTGTTCTCCAGGCAGGTCATCGGTTGGTCGATGGGACCGCGTATGGATCGTGAGCTGCCATTAAATGCGTTGCTGATGGCTGTCTGGCGTCGTCAGCCCAAACAAACCGTGATGGTGCACTCCGACCAGGGCAGTCAATTTAGTAGCTACGATTGGCAGGACTTCCTCAAAGCCCGCAATCTGCAACAGAGCATGAGTAGGCGCGGAAATTGCCATGACAATGCCGTCGCCGAGAGCTTCTTCCAATTGCTTAAACGCGAACGCATCCGCAGAAAAACCTACAACACAAGAGAAGAAGCCCGTCGCGATATCTTTGACTACATTGAGATGTTCTACAATCCAAAGCGTCGACATAGCTTCAGCAAACAGCTATCGCCGATGAACTACGAAAAACAGTATTTCGAACGACTGGCGAGCGTCTAGAAAACTCGTGGCGATTCTTTGATTATTCGCTGGATGCATTCTATGCAGCTTTCTCGAACCAGTGGCGACAGCATATTTCCACTCCGGCGCTGCTTGTAGATCCGCTCATGACAATTCCAATGCTCGAGTCTGCAATTGGTAGCAAGGGGCCAACGGCCAAGAGGATGCTGAATCTCTTCCTGGCCGGATGCGTCGCATGCCACGCCTCGATCCCACCAGAGCTTGTTAGCGGCTTGGAGAAGCTATCAAGCGAACGAAACGCGCGCGATAGCTTCTTGGCACGGAATCCATAAATGCGGTGCCGGCATTGGCAAAGGTATCCTCCTAGCATTGCTTGGAGCCGATGCTCTAACACCTTATTGATGAATGCAAACAGCAAGTAAGCGGCGCACAGGTGCAGGGAAGTTTTTTGGCACGGTTCCATAGCAGGAAGTCATCGCCCCGGCTGGCCGAGTGTTCGGCGATGCGCGCCGGCGCACGACGCATCCAGGCATCATGGCCAACACCGTTTACCCTGGCGATCCAGATGAGCGAGTTGAGCGAAGTCGCGCGCTCACCACCGCAGCCGCCAGCAAACAGGCAATTGTAGCGGCCGAGCTGTATATATCGACATGCCATCGTTACAGTAGCGGCACAATACCGCTCCCAATATCCATGGTTCACTTGTCGTTTAAGCGTACCAGCGGCTTGTTCAACGGTCCCAACCTCGGCGTCATTGGGGGAGATAGCCATCAAGAGGGGTTTTGCTGTTGAGCGCTTTATGGGTGTTCCTAAAATCTCAGATAATAGTTCCTGCTATACAATCCAAGAAATAGTCCCAGTAGATAAGCGAACAATAACGCTCATAAAAAAGATGAACGCCCGGCATTTTTCATCCGAGGCAACACCCCCAGGCCAGCGTTTGAAGTTTCCGGCAGAATAAAAAAGACTTCAAGAGATCGACTACAACGGAGGCAAACTTTGCTCTCGTTAAGCTATCCTCATGAACACAATAGTCACAAAAAAAGCTGTGTACACATCTGTGTACACAGCTTTCTATCTCAGCAGCACAAAAACTGCTAAGTCTTTGATTCTTATGGTCGGGACGGGAAGATTCGAACTTCCGACCCCATGCACCCCATGCATGTACGCTACCAGGCTGCGCTACGCCCCGACGAGGTGGGAATTATAGCAGACGCTTTTAGGTTTTTGCCATGCTTTGCGCATGATTCATATCGAACAGCGCAAACTTTTTTGCATGCCCCGGCCAGGCGCCCTATTCGCTCAGCAGCAGCGCCGTGAGGACGATGCGAAAACCGGCGATCAGCGGTTCGACCTTGACGTCCGGATGATGAATGAAGCGCACGGGCAAGCCTTGGTACAGGGCCACCAGCGCATCGAGGCGTCCTTGCAGCATTTCTTCGTCGGCCGGCAAGCCGCGCTTGATGCGCGCGTCGCGGACGATGGCCAGGAATAACTGGCGCGAACGCTGGTCAGAGCATTGCAGCATTTCCGCGATCACCGGATTGCGCGACGCTTCGGCAAAAATTTCCAGCGGCATCATCCACGATTTCTGATCCAGGGCTTCGAGCACATGCTCGCCCGCATTGTCGATCACCGACTGCAGCGGGTCTTCGCGCTGCGCCAGGTCCTGCATCAGGTTCGACACCCGCTCCGTATTCTGCATGACGAAGGCGGCGATAATCGCATCCTTGCTGTCAAAATAATTATAGATGTGGCCCGCGCTCATGCCGGCCGCTTTCGATATCTCGGCCATGCTGGCGCCGTGAAAGCCGCGGCGGCTGAAGCAGCTTTCGGCCGCATCGAGCACCTGCTTGCGTCGCGTGTTGGCGCGCTCCGGGTCCGGATGCTTCTTTTCAACTTGGTTCATGATTTTCCAGTAGCGCGCCGGCCCTGCCCCCTGCGGACAAGGGCAAGGCCGGCGTCGGCGTCCCCGTGATTATTGGGCGCCGCCAGCCGCCGCGACGGCTGTCTGCTCAGGCTGCCAACCGCCGCCCAGCACCTTGTACAAGGTAACCAGGTTGGTCGATTTGGCCAGGCGCGCCGTGATCAGGCTCTGCTGCGCCGTGTACAGCGCCCGCTGGGCCACCAGGGCGTTCAGGTAGGACTCGGCGCCCTGCTTGTAACGCGCGTCGTGGATGGTGTAGCTCTTCGTCGACGCCTCGACCAGCGAGACCTGCGACTGCAGGCGCTCGTCGATGGTGCCGCGCTGGGCCAGCGCATCGGACACTTCGCGGAAGGCGACCTGGATCGCCTTTTCGTATTGCGCCACGGAGATTTCACGCTGCACCTTGGCGATATCGAGGTTGGCGCGGTTCACGCCGCCATCGAAGATCGGCAAGCTGATCTGCGGCAGGAAACTCCACGTGCCGCTGCCGCCCTTGAACAGGCCGGACAGGTTGTCGCTGACCGAACCCGCCGTCGCCGTCAGCGAAATGCGCGGGAAGAAGGCCGCGCGCGCCGCGCCGATGTTGGCGTTGGCCGCGCGCAGGGTGCGCTCGGCCGCCAGCACGTCGGGACGGCGTTGCAGCACGTCCGATGGCACGCCGGACGGAATGTCCGCCAGGGCCGTCACGGCGCCGAACTCGCCTTGCGGCAGCAGTTCGGCCGGCACGGGGCCGCCCACCAGCAGCACCAGCGCGTTCTGGTCGAGCGCCACCTGGCTGGTGTAGACAGCCACGTCGGAACGGGCCGATTCGACACTGGTCTGGGCATCGTACTTGTCCAGGCCCGAGGTGGCGCCGGCACTGAAGCGGCGCACGGCCAGGTCATACGACGACTGCTGGCTCTTCAAGGTATCTTGCGCCACGCGCAGGCGCTGCTGGTCGGCCACCAGGTTCAGATAGGTGCTGGCCACTTCGGCCACCAGGCTGATCTGCTGCGCACGGCGTGCTTCTTCCGTGCCCAGATATTGTTCCAGCGCGCTGTCTGACAGGCTGCGCACGCGGCCGAAGAAATCCAGCTCGTACGCCGACACGCCCAGGTTCGCCGTGTACTGGCGATTGATCGACGCTTCACCCGTCGGGCTGGCGTTTTTCGAGATGCGCGTGGCCGACTGGCCGCCCGAGGCCGACAGGGTCGGGATCAGGGCGGCGCGTTCGATGCCGTACGTGGCGCGCGCCTTCTCGATGTTCAGGATCGAGACGCGCAGGTCGCGGTTGTTGGCCAGCGCCAGTTCCAGTACCTGGCGCAAACGCGCATCGGCAAAGAACTCGCGCCAGGCGACGTCCGCCACCGGCTTGGCATCGGCGGCGGCCGTGTCGGCCTTGTAGGAAGGACCGGTCGGCCACGCCGTGGGCGCCGGCGCTGCCGGACGCTCGTACGTGGGAGCCAGGCTGCAACCGGCCAGCAAGGCCAGTGCCGCCATGGAGAGTAGCGTTTTTTTCATATTAATGCGCATCCTTAGAAAGCGTGACGGCTGGAGAACCAGGCGTCGCCGGCGTGGTCGGCGCGTCCGACTTCGAGAAGAAGCCGCGCACCAGCACGAAGAACACCGGCACGAAGAAGATACCGAGGAACGTGGCCGTCAACATACCGCCCAGCACGCCGATACCGATGGCGTTCTGGCTGCCGGAACCGGCGCCGCTGGAAATAGCCAGTGGCAACACGCCCAGGCCGAAGGCAATCGACGTCATCAGAATTGGACGCAGACGCAGACGCACCGCATGCAAGGTCGCGTCCAGCAGCGACATGCCCGATTCCTGCATTTCCTTGGCAAACTCGACGATCAGAATCGCATTCTTCGCCGACAGGCCCACCACCGTGAGCAAGCCCACCTGGAAGTACACGTCGTTCGACAGGCCGAAGAACCACGTGCCCAGCACGGCGCCGATCACGCCCAGCGGTACCACCAGCAGCACCGAGAAAGGAATCGACCAGCTTTCATACAGCGCGGCCAGGCACAGGAAGACGATCAGCAGCGACAGCGCATACAGCTGCGGCGTCTGCGAACCGGATTCGCGCTCTTCCAGCGATACGCCGGTCCAGCTCATGCCGATGCCAGGCGGCAGCTTGGCGACCATTTCTTCCATCGCGTTCATGGCGGCGCCCGTGCTCTGGCCCGGCGCCGGCGTACCGAGAATCTCTACCGACGGCAAGCCGTTGTAGCGTTCCAGGCGTGGCGAAGCGTAGATCCACTTGCCCGTGGCGAAGGCCGAGAACGGCACCATCTGGCCAGCGGTATTGCGCACGAACCACTTGTTCAAGTCTTCCGGCAGCATGCGCGATTCGGCATTACCTTGCATGAACACTTTCTTCACACGGCCGCGGTCGAGGAAGTCGTTCACATACGAACTACCCCAGCCCACGCTCAGCACGCGGTTGATTTCCGAGATCTGCAAGCCCAGCGCGGTAGCTTTCTGCTGGTCGATGTCGATCTTGTACTGCGGCGTATCTTCCTGGCCGTTCGGGCGCACGCCGACCATGGCCGGATTTTGCGACGCCATGCCCAGCAACTGGTTACGCGCCGCCATCAGGGCGTCATGGCCGACACCGCCGATATCCTGCAGCTGCATGTCGAAACCGGTGGCGTTACCCAGTTCCAGCACGGCAGGCGGAGCGAACGTAAACACCATCGCATCCTTGATCTGCAACAACTTGCCCATGGCACGACCGGCCACGGCCGGCGCTTTTTGCGCCACGTCCTTGCGCAGCGACCAGTCTTTCAGGCGCACGAAGGCGATACCCGTATTCTGGCCATTACCGCCGAAGCTGAAACCGGCCACGGCAAACACGGAAGCGACGTTATCTTTCTCGCTGTTCATGAAGTGGTCTTCGACCTGCTCGATCACTTTCAGGGTGCGCTCTTGCGTGGCGCCCGTCGGCAATTGAATCTGTGTAAACAGGATGCCCTGGTCTTCTTCGGGCAGGAAGGACGTTGGCAGACGCATAAAGATGAACACCAGGCCGGCCAGCAACAGCACGTACAGCAGCATCGAGCGGAAACGGTGCGTGATCATGGCGCCGACCCAGCCCTGGTACTTGTTGCTGCTGCTATCGAAACTGCGGTTGAACCAGCCGAAGAAACCCTTGTTGGTCGCGTGATGGCCTTTTTCGACCGGCTTGAGCAAGGTGGCGCACAAGGCTGGCGTAAACACCAGCGCGACGACGACGGACAGCACCATCGACGAGACGATCGTGATCGAGAACTGGCGGTAAATCACGCCCGTCGAACCGCCGAAGAAGGCCATCGGCACGAACACGGCCGACAGCACCATGGCGATACCGACCAGCGCGCCCGTGATCTGCGTCATGGACTTGCGCGTCGCTTCCAGCGGCGACAAGCCCTCTTCGCTCATCACGCGCTCGACGTTTTCCACCACCACGATCGCATCATCGACCAGCAGGCCGATGGCCAGTACCATGGCGAACATGGTCAGGGTATTGATCGAGTAACCGAAGGCATTCAGGATGCCGAAGGTACCGAGCAGCACGACCGGCACGGCCATGGTCGGAATCAGGGTAGCGCGGAAGTTTTGCAGGAACAGATACATCACCAGGAATACCAGGATGACGGCTTCGACCAGGGTCTTGACCACTTCCTCGATCGACAGTTTCACGAACGGGGTAGTGTCGAACGCCACCTGGTAGCTCATGCCTTCAGGGAATTGTTTGCTCAGGTTGCCCAGCATGGCTTTCGCCGCGTTGGCCGTATCGAGCGCGTTGGCGCCCGTCGCCAGCTTGATCGCCACGCCGGTTGCCGCATGGCCGTTGTAGCGGGCCACGGTGTTGTAGTTCTCGCGGCCCAGTTCCATGCTGGCCACATCCTTCAGGTGCACCATGGCGCCCTCGGTGGTGGTTTTCAGCAAGATGGCGCCGAACTGCTCCACCGTCTGCAAGCGGCTTTGCGCCGAGACGGTAGCGTTCAGCTGCTGGCCCTTGACGGACGGCGTGCCGCCCAGTTCACCGGCCGACACTTCCGCATTCTGCGCCTGCACGGCCGTGATCACGTCCGCCGGGGTCAGGTTAAAACTTTGCAACTTGGCCGGGTCGAGCCAGATACGCATGGCGTACTGCGAACCGAACAGCGTCACATCGCCCACGCCCGGCACGCGGCTGAGCGGATCGACGACGTTGGCGGCCACATAGTCGCTCAAGTCGGTCTGGTCCATCTTGCCGTTTTCGGAAATGAAGCCGAACACCATCAGGAAGTTTTTCGTGGCTTTCGACACGACAAGACCCTGTTGCGTGACAGCCGTCGGCAGCAGTGGCGTAGCCAGCTGCAGCTTGTTCTGTACCTGCACCTGGGCGATGTCGGGATTGGTGCCGCTGGTAAACGTCAGCGTGATGCTGATGCCGCCAGTCGCATCGCTCGACGAGGACATGTAGCGCAAGCCGTCGATACCCTTCATCTTTTGTTCGATGACCTGGGTGACCGCATCTTCCACGGTCTTGGCGGAAGCGCCAGGGTAGGAGCCGCTGATCGAAATCGACGGCGGAGCGATGCTCGGGTACTGCGCGATCGGCAGGCTGAGGATCGAAATCACGCCGGCAAGCATGATGACGATCGCGACCACCCAGGCAAAAATCGGGCGGTCAATGAAAAAACGGGCCATTAATATTCTCCTGAATTAGTGGGCGCTGGCAGCCGATGCGGCGGCAGAAGCGGCAGCGGCTGGCGCAGTAGCAGCTTCGGCCTTGGCTGGCACGGCAACGGCTGGGGCGCCTGGCTTGACTTTTTGCAAGCCTTCCACGATCACGCGATCGCCTGCGGCCAGGCCGGACGTCACCAGCCAGTTGGTGCCGACGGTACCGCTGGTGGTCAGCACGCGCTGCTCGACCTTGTTTTCCTTGTTCAGGATCATGGCCGTGGCCTGGCCCTTCTGGTTGCGCGTCACGCCCACTTGCGGCACGGTAATGGCTTTCTCATCGACGCCCGTTTCCAGCTGCGCACGCACGTACATACCTGGCAGCAATTCACCTTTCGGATTCGGGAACAGCGCGCGCAAGATCACATTGCCCGTGGTCGGATCGACCGTCACGCCGGAAAACTGCAGCTTGCCCGATTCGCCGTACTTGCTGCCGTCCGGCAGAATCAGGTCGACCTTGGCCTGGCCTTCGCCCACTTTCTTCAGCGAGCCGTCGGCCATCTGGCGCTTCAGGCGCAGCAAATCCGTGCTCGACTGGGTCACGTCGACATAGATCGGATCGAGTTGCTGCACGGTGGTCAGCGCTTCGGTCTGGCCTGCGGTGACCAGCGCGCCGGCCGTCACGGTCGAGCGGCTGGTGCGGCCGCTGATCGGCGCCGTCACGGTGCTGTAGCGCAGGTTGATGTTGGCCGATTCCAGCGCCGCGGTGGCGGACTCGACGTCTGCCTTGGCTTGCTCGAACGCAGCGACGGCATCATCGTATTCCTGGCGGCTCACGCCTTCGATGGCGACCAGTTCCTTGTAGCGCGACGCTTTCGGACCGGCCGTCAGCAGATTGGCCTTGGCTTTCGACAGCGCGGCCTTGGCCGAATTGGCGGCAGCCTGGTACGTGGCGGAATCGATCTGGTACAGGGCCGTGCCCGCTTTCACATCGCTACCCTCGACAAACAGGCGCTTCTGGATCAAGCCGCCGACTTGCGGGCGCACATCGGCGACCTGATAGGCGTTCGTGCGGCCGGGCAATTCGGCACTCATCGGCAACGCGGCCGGATTAACAGTAAACACGACCACCTGTGGCGCTTGTTGCGCGTGAGGTGCTTCCTGTTTTTTACTGCAGCCGGCCATGATTACAGTGGCGCACAGAACGGCAATAGCGCCGCTCGTACGCGGCGACGTCAGGGAAAAGGTTGGTTGCATCTTGGACTTTCTGAAAAAGAAGCTGGCTAGTGTCGTTAGAAATGACTAAATTTATTAACGCAGATCAAAGAATGAACGATCATTCTAAAATCGTCAAGCATCGTTACAATTGAAACATAGTAACCATCAAGCGAATTAAATTATCAATGAGGCAACAAAGTAAAGGCAACTACAGCAGCGGCACGCCAGCAAAGTCAGCTACGAAGCTGGCGTACGGTGGCAAAAATGACAATGCGGAAAAGGTGGATTGAGTGAATACTGTAGCAGGGTCAAGATTTCTTTGCTGAACTGACCGACACGGACGCAACACCGCTCCTCACGGCAGGCGTGGCGGAATAATTATTTACCAATGGTATCGAAAAGACATGCCGCGGCAGACGCGCTACTATATTGACTACGACGTGGCGAAGCGGGGGCGCGATGATGACGGCACAGGCGCAAGAAATGGCGCAACACAATGGCGCGGGCGGCCTGGACGCACTGCTGTCGACGGGCGTACCCGGCCTCGACACCATTCTCACGGGCGGTTTGCTGGCCGAGCGCCTGTACCTGGTCGAGGGAGTGCCCGGCACGGGCAAGACCACCTTGGCGCTGCAGTTTCTGGCCGAAGGGGCGCGCCGGGGCGTGCCCGTGCTGTATATCGCGCTGGCCGAATCCGAGATCGAACTGCGCGCCGCCGCCCTGTCGCACGGCTGGGACCTGGCCGGCATCGCCATCGAAGAGGTGGCGCCCAATGACGACATGCTCGATCCCGAGCGCCAGTACACCATTTTCCACCCGTCGGAAATCGAACTGGCCTCGACCAACCAGCGCATCCTGGCCGCCATCGAAAAGCACCGCCCTGCCCGCCTCGTGCTCGATTCGCTGTCCGAATTGCAGCTGCTGGCGGAAAACCCCCTGCGCTACCGGCGCCAGGTCGTGGCCTTGAAACAATACCTGGCCAGCCGGCACTGCACCACCATGCTGATCGACGACCGTTCCGCGCTCGACGACGGCTTGCAAGTGCGTAGCGTGGCCCACTGCGTGATCTCGCTGGAGCTGCAAAACCAGGACTACGGCATAGACCGGCGCCGCGTGCGCGTGGTGAAATACCGGGGTGTGCCGTTTCGCAGCGGCACGCACGACTACAAGATCGCCCATGACGGCCTGGTCGTCTTTCCGCGCCTGGTGGCGGCCGACACGCGCCGCGATGGCGGCCATCAGCGCCTGACGAGCGGCGTACCCGAGCTCGACGCCATGATAGGCGGCGGCCTGGAAGAAGGCATGAGCACGCTCATTTCCGGGCCCGCCGGCAGCGGCAAGTCCACCCTGGCGGCGCAATTTGTGCACGCGGCAACAAAGCGCGGCGAACCGTGCGCCATGTTCCTGTTCGAAGAAGCGCGCAGCAAGCTCCTGACCCGGGCCGACAGCGTGGGCATGCGCCTGCAGGCGGCGCTCGACACGGGCTTGCTGAGCGCACAGCAGATCGATCCGGCCGAACTGACACCGGGCGAATTCGCCCAGGCCGTCGTCGACGCGGCGCAGCGGGGCGCCAAGGTGATCGTCATCGATAGCCTGAACGGCTACATGCATGCCGTACCCGATGAGCGTTTCCAGAGCACCTACCTGCACGAACTGCTTAATTACCTGAGCCAGCACGGCGTGGCCACCCTGCTCGTTGGCGTGCAGCAAAACATGCTGGGCACCTCGATGACGACGGCGGCCGACGCCAGCTATCTGGCCGACAGCGTCATCATGCTGCGCTATTACGAAACGGAAGGCGAGGTGCGGCAAGCCATTTCCGTCTTCAAGAAGCGGGGCAGCGCGCACGAGCGCAGCATCCGCCGCTTCGACATCAGCCCGCAGGGCATCCGCATCGGCCCCGCCCTGGCCGGCTTTCACGGCATCCTGTCGGGCTTGCCCACCATCGGCGGCACGCCTTTCCCGTAGGAATGCCATGGAGCAGCGCATCCTGATCTACGCGCCAGCCGGCCAGGATGCCGCTCTGGCCGGCACGGTATTGGCGGGCAGCGCCATCGCCAGCCACGCGTGCCGCTCACCCGGCGAACTGGCCGAGCAACTGGCGCTGGGCGCTAGCGGCGTACTGACGGTGGACGAGGTGCTGCATGCGGGCGTCTACGCCGTGCTCGACGCCTATACCCGCCAGCAGCCGGACTGGTCCGACTTGCCGATTACCCTGCTGACGCACGCTCGGCTCGATTCCCTGCCCTTGCGACAAGCCATTGCCACCCTGGGCAACCTGACCCTGCTGGAACGCCCTGTGCACATCCTGACCCTGATCACCTCGGCCCACGCCATGCTGCGCGCGCGCCAGCGCCAGTACCAAGTGCGCGAGACGCAGCGGCGCAAGGACGAATTCATTGCCAGCCTCGGGCATGAACTGCGCAATCCGCTAGCGCCCATCAAGTCGTCGGTGGCCCTGCTCAAGCACCTGTTTCCCGCATCGGAGCAGGTGGGCAAGCTGAGCGACGTGATCGAGCGCCAGGTGACGCACCTGACACGGCTGGTCGATGACTTGCTCGACGTGGCGCGCATCACCAGCGGCAAGGTACTGCTGCAGCGCAAGGAGTTTGAGCTGCAGCAAGTGCTCGAGCATGTCATGGAACTGTGCCGGCCTGCGGCCAGCAGCCGGCACATCGGCCTCACGCTGGAATTGCCGCCGCATGCCGTGACCTTGCACGCCGACTATGCCAGGGTGGTGCAGATCTTTTCCAATATCGTGTCGAATGCCGTCAAGTTCACGCCGGACGGCGGGCACATCCACATGACGGCGCGCCTGGCGCAGGGCCAGTTGCAAGTGATGGTCGAAGACAATGGCATCGGCATCGATGCGGATGCCATCGCGCGCATCTTTTCCATGTTCGAACAGGGACGCACGGTGGCGGGCCAGATAAAAAGCGGCCTGGGCATCGGCTTGAGCCTGGCGCGCCAATTTGCCGAAATGCATGGCGGCAGCATCGAGGCCTACAGCGACGGCCCCGGGCGCGGCAGCCGCTTCATCGTCAACTTGCCAGCCAGCGCTGGGAACGCCGCAGCAGCCACGCCGGCCACGCCAGCGGCCGCCGGGAGCATCACTCAAGCCAATGCGTGCCAGCCTGTGCAAGTGCTGGTGGTGGACGACAACCGCGACGCGGCCGATTCCCTGCAAAGCCTGTTCCAGCTCGAGGGCTATGCCGCCACGGTCGCGTATGGCGGCGCGCAGGCGCTGGCGGCCGTCGAGACGGCGTGGCCGCAACTGGTCGTGATGGATTTGGGCATGCCGGACATGGATGGCTACGAAGCGGCGCGCCAGATCCGCCAGCGCGCGCACGGGCGCGACGTGCTGATGATCGCCCTGACGGGCTGGGGCCAGGGTGAAGCCCGCGCACGGACCGAGCAAGCCGGTTTCGATCATCACCTGACGAAACCGGTGGACTTCGACGCCATCACCGCCCTGCTCCGCGCGCACCTGGAGCGACAGGAAGGGACGGCTATGCGAACGGAGTGACGCTTATTTCCACTTGCCGCGCAACTCCTGCACTTTTTGCTGCAGCAACTCCGGCGTGGCAGCCTCGGGCGCCACGGGCATGCCCACAGCCAGTGACAAACGCGAGCGCAAGCCTGCCTTGAAGGCGCGCTCGAACAAATGGCCGTTACGGTGGCTCAACAGATGGCCCCACAAGCCGCGCAGCGCCAGCGGAATCACGGGCACCTTGCTGCGCTCGACGATTTTGGCGATGCCGCCCTTGAATTCGCTGATCTGGCCCGTGCGCGTCAGCTTGCCCTCGGGGAAGATGCAAACAAGTTCGCCTTCGTGCAGCGCCTGCGCGATATCGATGAAAGCCTTTTCCATGAGGAACGGGTCTTCCTTGGCCGGCGCGATGGGGATCGCCTTGGCCGTACGGAAAATCCAGCCCATCAGCGGCATCTTGAAGATGCGGTGGTCCATGACGAAACGGATGGGACGGGGGCTGGCCGCCATGATGACGATGGCGTCCACATAGCTGACGTGGTTGCACACCAGCACGGCCGCGCCTTCCGTGGGGATGCGCTCGCCATCGACGACTTTGACCCTGTGCACGGTCTGGATCAAGATCCACGCCAGGAAGCGCATGAGGAATTCCGGCACCAGCGAGAAGATGTAGGCGGCTACCAGCGCATTCAAGATGGCCGTGACGAGGAACAGCTGCGGAATCGTAAATCCTTGTCCCAGCAGCACGATGGCCACGCCGGCGGCCGCCACCATGAACAGGGCGTTGAGGATATTCATGCCGGCGATGGTGCGCGAAATGTGTTTCGGGTCGCAGCGCGTCTGGATCAGGGCGAACAGGGGCACGATGAAAAAGCCGCCGAACACGCCGATCATGACGATGTCGATCAAAATGCGCGGCACGCCCGCCTGGCTGACGAACGCCAGTGCATCAACCACTTGCGTATTCGCATACGCATTGCTGGCGAAATACAGGTCGATGCCGAACAGCGACAGGCCGATGGAGCCGAACGGCACCAGGCCGATCTCGATCTTGTGGCCGGACAGGCGCTCGCACAGCAGGGAACCCGTGCCGATGCCGACGGAAAACACGGTCAGCAGCAGCACGAACACGCTGTGGTCGCCATGCAGGAAATCCTTCGAATACACGGGGAACTGGGCCAGGATCAGGGCGCCATAGAACCAGAACCAGGAATTGCCCAGCATGGCCAGGAAGACGGGACGGTTCTTGCGCGAAAAATTCAAGTTGCGGAACGATTCGGCGACAAAATTCAAACTCACCTTCAAGTCCGGCTCCGGCGCCGGCGTGCGCGGCACACGGTAGCTGGCGATCAGGCCGAACACGGCCACGACAATCGTCGCGCCGGCCACCAGTTCCACGCCCAGCGGCTTGTGCACGATCAGCACGGCGCCGAGGATTTCACCCAACAAAATGCCGACAAAGGTGCCCATCTCGATCAGGCCATTGCCGCCGACCAGTTCCTCGGGTTTCAGTTGCTGCGGCAGGTAGGCATACTTGACGGGGCCGAACAGGGTCGAATGCACGCCCATGCCGACGACGGCGGCCACCAGCAGCCACAGGGTATGCGTCATCCAGCCGGCGGCGGCAACGGCCATGATGGCCAGTTCCATCCATTTCACGAAACGGGCCAGACCCGCCTTTTCGAACTTGTCGGCCAGCTGGCCCGCCGTGGCCGAGAACACGACGTAGGGCAGGATGAACAGGCCGGGAATCAGGTTGGTGATGGTGGACGGGTCGAGCGTGGTCCAGCTCAGCGCATCATAGGCGAGGATCACCATCAGGGCCGTCTTGAACAGATTGTCGTTGAAGGCGCCAAAGAACTGGGTCCAGAAGAAGGGCCCGAAACGGCGCTGCGACAATAAGGAAAACTGGCTGCTTTGACTCATGGCATGGGGAACCGGCAATTAAGGAATTGCTAAAATACAGCACTATCTTGCGCACGACAATCTGATTGTCGTCATCTTGCTTGGCATCAATACGGAAAGCGCCCCACCGCGCCATGCTGGCCCCGCACCTGACTCCTTTCCCCTGCACAACAAAAATCGCCCATTTCTTGATAATAAGGTAATGTGCGCATACTGCGGGGTCTTCGCCCCGCCTCTCCAGGAAAGCTGACCTATGTTTGGATTGATAACGCTGTTCATCGTTGGCTTGCTGATCACCGCCTTCGTGCAGGTGCTGCAGTACCGCAGGAAAGTTGCCGATCTGGAGTTGCTGACGGCGCGCCTGCGCAAGGAAGTCGACGGCATCCAGCAGCGCCTGCTGACACTGGAAGGCCAGGACGGTGCGCCAGCTGCATCGCCTGTCGTGCCCGCTGCCGTTGCGCCAGTGCTGGCGCCCGTTTCTCCACCGGCGCCGGTGCAGGTGCCCCAGGCTGCCGTGATCGAGCCGGTCGCACTGGCAAAGGTCGCGCCGGCAGCGCCCGTGCCACCGAAGCCAGTCCCGCCCACCC
>NZ_JAAOLY010000026.1 GCF_011601275.1 Janthinobacterium lividum
GACCATGTATGCCTGGCGCGACCAGGCCAACTACAAGCCGGTGTTTGGCGCGCGCGAAAAAGTGGCCGTGACGGACATGATGGCGACCCTCGACGCCGAGCACATCCCCTACCGCTTACATCCGGACAGCGGCCAGGTGCTGGTGCCCGACGCCATGCTGGGCAAGGTGCGCATGCTGCTCGCCTCGAAAGGCGTGACGGCGCAGCTGCCGGCCGGCCTGGAGCTGATGGACAAGAATGACCCGCTGGGCGTCTCCCAATTCGTGCAGGACGTGCGCTTCCGCCGCGGCCTGGAAGGCGAACTTGCGCAAAGCATCATGACGATGGACGCGATCGCTTCGGCGCGTGTCCATCTGTCGATTGCCAAGTCGACCTCGTTTGTCGCCAGCGACGGCGACAAGTCGTCGGCTTCCGTCGTGGTGGCACTGAAACCGGGCCGCACCCTGGCGCCGGAACAGATCGCCGCCGTCATCAACATGGTGGCCGGCAGCGTCGCCAGCCTGGCGCCCACGCGCGTGAGCCTGGTCGACCAGGGCGGCAACCTGCTGTCCGCGCACATCGACCTGACGGACGGCTTCGACGCTTCGGCCGCCGGCAATGAAGGCGCGAAACGCTTCCAGGATGAAATCCGCCACAACGTCATGGGCTTGCTGGGTCCCGTCATCGGCGAAGACAACTTCAAGCTCAGCGTGACGGCCGCCGTGAACAACGACCGCGTCGACGAAACGCTGGAAAAATACGGCGAAGCCCCGAAAGTAACGAGCGAGGCGATGCGCGAAGAGCAGGAACGCAACCGCACCGTGGCCGGCATCCCCGGCAGCCTGTCGAACCGTCCGCCAGCAGCCGCCGTGCCGGCACCGGCCGACGCCGCCGGCGCAGCCCCTGCCGATGGCGCGCCGAAGCCGTCCGACGATGGCACGGCCCGCAAGAACGCCACCACGCGCCAGTACGCCTACGACCGCAGCATCACGCAGATCAAGCGCAGCCGTGGCCGCCTGGAAAAACTCAGTGTGGCCGTCGTCCTCAACAGCGCCGCCGCACCGAATCCGAAAACGGGCTGGACCCCTGCCGAACTGGGCAATATCGAAAAAATGCTGCGCAGCGGCCTGGGCATCAACGCCCAGCGCGGCGACAGCCTGAGCCTGACGGCGCTGGCCTTCCCCGCCAAGCCGCCTGTGGCGCAGTGGTGGGAAGAGCGCGATACCGTCGTCGACTTCAGCGGCTGGCTGCTGTACGCCCTGGGCGCCGTGCTCGGCTACTTCCTGATCCTGCGTCCGCTGCTGCGCCTGCTGACCTCGCGCCTGGCGCCGCCGCCACTGAAGCAGCTCGATCCAGCCCTGGCACTGGGCGGCAGCAACGCCGCCGCCGGCGCCAATGGCGCCGCCGCTGCCGGCGCGCCGGCCTTGGGCGTGAACGGCAGCCCGCTGGCGCTCGAAGGCGAAGCGGCCGCGCCTGGCAACATGCCGGTCGTGCCGCTGCTGGAAAACTATGATTTGCCGCCGCCAGGCTCGGCGGTCGACGTGATGGTCGACCACCTGAAAGTACTGGCGGAAAAAGAACCCGAGCGTGTCGCCGAAGTCGTCAAACAATGGATGCAGAAAAATGGCCGAACTCAACAACAATAATCCCTCCGACGGCGCCGAATACGAAAGCGTCAGCCTGAATCCCGTGGAACAGGCCGCCATCGTACTGCTGAGCATCGGCGAAGAACAGGCGGCCAACGTGCTGCGCTGCCTGTCGCGTGAAGAATTGCTGGAAGTCACGCAAGTGATGTCGCGCATGAGCGGCATCAAGGTCGAATCCGTGAAAACGGCCATGCAGACCTTCTTCGACGACTACCGCCAGCAAAGCGGCGTGCACGGCGCCTCGCGCAGCTACCTGAAGCGCTCGCTGGACATGGCGCTGGGCAGCGATATCGCGAATAGCGTGCTGAACAACATTTATGGCGACGCGATCCGTCCAAAAATGGCGCGCCTGCAGTGGGCCTCGCCAAAATGGCTGGCCGAATACATCGTCAACGAGCACGTGCAGATGCAAGCCGTGTTCCTGGCCTTCCTGCCGCCCGCGCTGGCTGGCCAGATCCTCGACGCCCTGCCCGCCGAAGGCCGCGACCTGGTCTTGCTGAACCTGGCGCGCCTGGACGAGATCGACCGCGACCTGCTGGTCGAGCTTGACGAACTGGTGGGCCGCTGCCTGGGCACGCTCGACACGCAAAGCACCAGCGTGGAAGGCATCCGCCAGGCCGCCGAGATTCTCAACCGCATGCCGGGCAACCGCGCCGCGCTGGTCGAACTGCTGCGCGCGCACGACCCGGACGTCGTCTCGGAAATCGAACTGAGCATGTACGACTTCCTGATCCTGGCCACGCAGAGCGATGTCACGCTCACGCGCATCCTGGAAGACGTGCCGATGGAACAGTGGGCCATCGCCCTCAAGGGCGCGGAACCGGCTATCCGCGACGCCGTGCTGAAAACCATGCCGCGCCGCCAGGCGCAGAGCTTCGAAGACATGATGCGCCGCTCCGGCCCCGTGCCGCTGTCGCGCATCGAACAGACGCGCCAGGAAATCATGGCCACCGTCAAGGGCCTCGCCGATGCGGGCGAGATCGAAGTGCAACTGTTTGCTGAAGCGGTGATCGAATGAAACACTTCCGCTCGTATCGTTTCCCGCCCCTGTCGCAATTCATCGCCGCCGGCCAGCGTGCCTCCAACGAGGACACGGATGGCCAGTGGCAGGCGTCCGTCTCGGAAGGCTTCGAGCAGGGCCAGCGCGACGGCTACGAAGTGGGCCTGGTGCAAGGCCAGCAGGATGGCTACGACACCGGACGCAACGATGGCATGGCGCAGGGCCGCGAAGAAGGCCGCAATGAAACCCTGGTGGCGCTGGACCGCCTGGCCCGCCCCGTCGACGCCATCTTGCGCGACCTGAAAAAAGTGCGCGCCGATTACCGCGAAGCGCAGCGCAAGGAAGTGGTCGACCTGGTGGCCAAGGTGGCGCGCCAGGTGATCCGTGCGGAACTGGCGCTGCAGCCGGTGCAATTGCTGGCCCTGGTCGACGAGACCCTGGCCTCGATGCCGCCCACGCGCGAGGAAATCGACGTCTTCCTCAATCCGGAAGAATTGAAACGCATCAGCGAACTCGATCCGAAGCGCGCCAAGCGCTGGAACCTGATCGCCGACGCGCGCCTCGACGCGGGCGAATGCCGCATCAAGGCGGGCGACAATGAGGTCGACGCGGGCTGCCATCAGCGCCTGTCGGCCTGCATGGAACAGGTCAGCAGCCACCTGGCGCTGGCCGCCGAACACGCGGATCAGGGCGCGCCTGCATGATCGCCGACACGCTGCGCAGTTTCGAGATCGGCGATATCCCGGTCGCGACCCCGACCGGCCGCCTGGTCGGCGCTTCCGGCCTGCTGCTGGAAAGCGCCGGCTGCCGTTTGCACACGGGCCAGCGTTGTCAGATTGAAACTGTGAGCGGCGAGTGGCTCGATGCGCAAGTCGTCGGTTTCCGCGAAAAACTGTCCTACCTGATGCCCTTCAAGAAAGCGACGGGACTGACCACCGGCGCGCGCGTGCTGCCCCTGCCCGACAAGGCCAGCCTGCAGATCGGCCCGTCGTGGCTGGGCCGCATGGTGAATGGCCTGGGCGAGCCGATCGACGACCTGGGCCGCCTCGGCGGCGAGCACGTCCTGGAAGTGACGCCACCGAAGATCAATCCCCTGAAGAAACAACCGGTTGTCGAGCCCCTGGACGTGGGCGTGCGCGCCATCAACAGCATGCTGACCCTGGGCAAGGGCCAGCGCGTGGGCCTGATGGCCGGTTCCGGCGTGGGCAAGAGCGTGCTGCTGGGCCTGATCACGCGCCAGACGGTGGCCGATGTCGTCGTCGTCGGCCTGATCGGCGAACGGGGCCGCGAAGTGCGCGAATTCGTGGAAAAGTCGCTCGGCGCCGAAGGTTTGAAGAAGGCCGTACTGGTGATCGCGCCTGCCGATGAATCGCCATTGATGCGCATCATGGCCACCGAACTGTGCCACTCGATCGCCGCCCATTACCGCGACCAGGGCAAGCACGTGCTGCTGCTGGTCGATTCGCTGACGCGCTATGCGATGGCCTTGCGCGAAGTGGCGCTGGCCCTGGGCGAGCCGCCAGCCACGCGCGGCTATCCGCCGTCGGTCTTCTCGAACTTGCCGCAACTGGTGGAAAGCGCCGGCAACGGCGCCCACCCGGAAGGCAGCATGAGCGCCATCTACACGGTGCTGGCCGAAGGCGATGACCAGCAGGACCCGGTGGTCGATACGGCGCGCGCGATTCTCGACGGCCACATCGTGCTCACGCGCGAACTGGCCGAGCGGGGCCACTACCCCGCCATCGACATCGCCGCCTCGATCAGCCGCTGCATGGCGCAGGTGATCACGCCCACGCACATGCAGGCGTCGCGCGCGCTGAAAGCGTCGATGGCGCGCCATGCGCGCGTGCGCGACCTGATCCCGCTGGGCGCCTATGTGCCCGGCGCCGATCCGATCACCGACCGCGCCGTGCAGCTGCACGCGCCCATCGAAGCCTTCCTGTGCCAGGGCACCAAGGAAGAAGCGCCGATGGGACCGTGCATCGAACAACTTGAACAGATCATGGCCTAGGAGCATACGTGAGCGACGCGCATACCATCCGCAACCTGACCACCCTGGTCGGCCTGCGCAGCACCGAAGTGGAACGCCTGCAAGGTGAAATGGCGGCGCAGACGGCCGTGCGCGAGCGCTACCAGAAAAACCTGGAGCGCCTGACGGGCCTGTACACGGATAGCGGCCCCAGCGGCGCCCTGCCCCTGGCCCTGTCCGTCAACTGCGGCAACTTCAAGCAGGCCGTCATGCAGATGGCCGACCAGCACCGTACCGACTTGCATTTGCACGAAGCCAACATGGCCGTTTCGCAGCGCGCCCTGAATACGGCCTGGGCCAAGCGCGAGGTGCTGGACCAGGTGCTGACGCAAAAACAAAAGCATGTTGCAAATGAGCAACACCGAGTCGACGCCAAGCGGCAAGACGAGCTTGCGACGCAATTCTGGTTCCGCGGGCAGGTAAAATGAGGTTTGTGTAAGTTTCTTTCAGGAAAACTTCACGAAACGGGAATGGGGGTCGCCTTGTACCGGTATATCCCTTTATTCAGGAGTCTGGCATGGCAAATGTAATTACCGCACCACGATACGATCCGCTGGTCACAGCACAACAACTGGCGACCAAAGCGGTGGCCGCGCAAAAGGCTGCCTTGGCGGCTCAGACGACACTTGCCAGCAATACCTCTAGCGCGCTGGGTAACCTGAAATCGGCCATCTCGGCATTCCAGCTGGCGATGTCGTCCATGACGTCGAGCAAATCGGTACTGAGCCAGTCCGCCACCTTCAGCAATACCGCGTATGGCAGCGGCACGGCCGGCATCAAGGCTGCACCGGGCAGCTACGCCTTCTTTGTCGAACAGCTGGCCACGGCCAGCCAGGCGTCGTATGGCGGCTTGAGCAGCACCATGCCGGCCAACGGCGGCAACATGACCATCCGCATCGGCGACCCGGCAGCGGCCGTGACCGCCGACAACGCCTTCGACATCGACCTGAGCGCCGCCAACAAGGATGGCGACGCCTACCTGACGCCGCAGGAAATCGCCGCCGCCATCAATGGCAACAGCAAGAATAATGCGCGCGTCACCGCTTCCGTCATCAATGTCGGCAACCAGGCGCAACTGGTGCTGACATCGAATCTCACCGGCGTCGCCAATGCCGTCTCGATCGACACCAATAGCGTGACGGATGCGGCGCTGAAGACAACGCTGCAGAGCGACATGAAAACCCTCGTGGCGCCCAAGGATGCCATCGTCTGGCTGGGCGCCCAGGGCACGGGCACCAAAATTACCCAGGCGTCGAATACCTTCACCAACGTGCCCGACGTGAAAATGACGTTCACCAAGGCCATGACGGCTGGCGAAAGCCCGGTTACCGTCACCGTCGGCACCGACAGTGCCGGCACCATTGCCAATGTGCAAGCGTTCGTCGACGCCTACAACAAGCTGAAAAGCGTGATGGATGGCCTGGCCAGTCCCGGCAATCCGGAGAAAGGTATCGCTGCCGGCATTTTTGCGCACGACTCCGGCCTGAACGCCCTGCGCTCGAGCATGGGCGATGCCTTGCGCCTGAACGTCGACGGCGTGTCGCTGGTGGCGTATGGCATTACCGCCCAGCGCGACGGCACGATCAGCCTGAATACGGCCAAGCTGACGGCCAAGCTGGCCGACAACCCTGCCGGCCTGGACAAACTGTTCGGCAACAACAGCCTGTCGGCCCCGGCCGGCGTGCTCGGCGGCCTGGACAAGGTGCTGGGACAGTGGAGCAATGTCACCAAAGGCCAGATCACCCAACGCCTGGCGGCGACGGACAAGTTGCAGAAAAGCCTGGCCCAGAGCAGCGAACGCCTGACGAACCAGTACAACACGGCTTACAGCCGCTTCCTGGACCAGTATTCGCGCCTGCAGGTATTGCAAGAGCAAATGACGCGCAATTCCGACATGTTCGATGCCATGTTTAATGACAGTAAATCCTAAGGCGGACGTGCCTGCCGCGCCGCCACAGTTAACATAGCGAGAAGATAATAATGTTGAACAATGAAGCTTACGGCAGTTACCACGCCGTCAACCTGGACTCCCAGACCGCCCGCGCCACACCGGTCGAACTGGTACTGGTGCTGACGGACGGCCTGCTGGAAGAACTGGCGCGCGCGCGCGGGCACATCGTGGGCAAGCGCTACGAGCAAAAGGCGATCAGCCTGGACAAGTGCACGCAAATCATCAACGGTTTGTCGAGCTCGCTCGATTTCGACAATGGCGGCGAAGTAGTCGTCAACCTGGCGCGCCTGTACGACTATTGCGTGGCGCGCCTGTACACGGCCGGCATCAAGCTCGACCCTACCCTGATCGACGAAGTGACGACCTTGATGACAACCATCAAGCGCGGCTGGGTGGGCGTCCAGGCCAACAATGCCTAGGCGCGCCGCGCTGCAGCAGCTGAGCCGGCAATTAAGCGCGGCGCTTGCGCAGCCGGACTGGGCGGCGATGGAACAACTGTCGGCCAGCCTGGCGAAAAACATCCCGTTGCTGGCCGAACGGGGCGCATGGAATGCGCAGGAACAAACAGAATTGTTGCATTTGCGCAAAATTCACGCGCAAGCGGTTAAAATTTGCTCTGAGGAAAAAGAACGCCTGGGTCAACACCTGGGTGCATTACAGGCAAATAAGGAAGGTTGGGTCGCCTACGCCGCGCTCGGCGAATACGACTCGGACGGGAATCAAGCATGATCATGAACTTCAACACGGCGCCGGCCGCTCCGGCACGGGCGGCTTCGGCAGCACCTGCACCAGCAGCGGCGCCAGCGCAGCCACAGGCCGCCGCTTTGCCCGGCACGCCCGGCTATGGCAGCAATGGCGCCGCCCCTTCCGCCCTGCCCCTGTTTGCGCAGGTGCTCGATGTGACGGGCGTGGAGACGGCCGACGCCGGCACGCCTGCGTCCGCGCCCGCGCCCGCCAAGGATGGCGATAGCGACAGCCAGGCCGACAGCAGCCTGCCAGCCATGGTCGCCCCCGTCATCGGCTTGCCGGTGACGATGCTGCCGCCAACGGATGCGGCCGCGGCCGAAGCGCGCGCCGCCGCCCAGGCGCAAACACAGACATCAGTGCAGGCGAACGTGGCGCAAGCCAACCCGGCACTCAACATCAGCCTGCATCCAGCGGCAATCACCATCACGGCACAGGGAACGGCGCAACCGGCAAGCCGCGATACGCGCGAACCGCTGGCCGCCGCCAACCCGGCCGCGCCCGCCAAGGGCAGCGCGCCGGCACAGCCGTTCGAATCGCTGCTGCAGCAAGGCGCGCCGGCAACAGCCGTCGCCGCCCCTGCTGCCGCGCGCGAAGGCGAACGCAGCGCCGCGACGCCGGCCCCAGCCACGCCCAATCCGGGTTTGACGGGCGCCATCGGCAATACGGCTGCGGCGGCGCCATCCGGCGACACCATCAAGCTCAACGGCCCTGCCCAGCAATGGCAGGAACCGCTGCGCGAAGCGCTGGGCGAACGCCTGCAGACGCAGATCGGCCGCAACAGCGAACACGCGACGATCCGCCTCGACCCGCCCATGCTGGGCCGCATTGAAATTTCCATCCGCCATACGGCCGGCGCGCTGCAAGTGAACGTCACGGCGTCGAACTCGGAAGTGTTGCGCCAGTTGCAAGGCATCGGCGAGAACATGCGCAGCGACCTGGCGCAGCGCCAGTACACCGAGGTCGCCGTCAATATCAGTGCCACCCCGCGCAGCCCCGCCGCCCAGGCGTTTGCCGAAGGCGATGCGCGCGGCCAGCGTCAACCGGGCCGCCAGCACGATGATGCCGAACCGGGCCGTGCCTTGTCCGATGGCAGCACTGCCAGTACCACTTACGCCATGCACGAGCGAGAGAGCGCCTGATGAATACGAAAATGAAACTGATCGCCGGCTTTGTCGCCGTGGCGGTGCTGGCCGCCGGCGCGGCTGGCGGCGCCATGTGGTATTTGGCCAAGCCGGTCGCAGGCCATGCCGATGTCGCCGAAGCAAAAGCCCCGCCGCCGCCCGCCACGGGCAAGAAGGCGCGCAAGTTCCTCACGCTCGACAAGGTCATCGTGATGCTGCGCCGCGGCCCTGGCGATGGCGAAACACATTACCTGTCGGCCGACCTGGTGATCGCCACCACCGAGGAAAAAGAAAAGCTGACCAAGGACCACTTGCCGCTGATGCGGTCGATCGCCGTCAGCACCCTGTCGAGCTTTCCGCTGGACAAGGCGCAGACAATGACCGTGGAACAGTATGCCGAGCAGATCAACAAGGCCTTCAACGTCAGCTACGAGCGCGAACAGATGGAAAAACCGTTCACCGAAGTCATGGTCGGCAAGCTGATCATTGAATAAGCCAACACGCCAGCCGACCTAGTGGGAGATCCCTTGGCCTATGTAGAGCAATACCAGGAAGCGTATGGCGCCGGCGAATATGCCGCCGCCAGCGCTTGCGCGGCCGTGCTCAGCGTTGCTGAAGAGCAACAACATCTGGTGGCGTACTCCCCGCTGGTGAAACGCATCGTGCGCCAGCTCAATTCGCAGGTGTCGGGCGCCATCGACCGCGACGACATGGAACAGATCGGCCTGATGGGGCTGCTCGAAGCCCTGCGCCGCTACGGCGTGCCGGACCAGTCTTTCGGCAGCTATGCCAGCCTGCGCATCCGCGGCGCCATCCTCGATGAACTGCGGCGCCAGGACTGGCGTCCGCGCGCCGTGCGCCAGGAAAGCCACCGCCTGCGCGACAGCGTGCGCGCCCTGACCCGCCGCCTGGGGCGCGAGCCGCTGGACGCGGAAATCATGGCCGCCCTGAAGCTGACGCCGGAAGCCTTCCAGGAATACCAACTGGCGGAAAACGCCGAGCTGATCGCCAGTTTCGACGAAGTGCTGCAGGAAAGCCTGGGACAGGCCGACAGCGCACCAAGCCCGGAAGAACAATTGATGGTGCGGCGCAGCCTGGAGCAAGCCTTGCGCGCGCTGGACGAACGCGAGCAGCGCGTGATCCAGATGTATTACGAATTCGAACTGAGCTACAAAGAAATAGCCGCCGTGCTGGACCTGAGCGACGCCCGCGTCTGCCAGCTCAACAAGACGGCACTGGGCAAGATGAAAGCCATGCTGCAAGACGCATAAGTTTCACTATCCATCAAATTGACGCAGCACAATGACGCAGAAAGGCAGTTGACATGGTAATTATCGGTATCTTAATCGTGATGGGGTGTGTATTCGGAGGTTTCGCCCTGATGGGCGGCACCGTCCACGCGATCTGGCAACCGGTCGAGCTGATCATCATCATCGGCGCCGCCGTCGGCGCCCTGGTGCTGGGCAACCCCAAGCATGTACTTGGGGAAATGCTGCATCAGATGCGCAAGATCGTCACGCACAAGAAGCAAGGCTCGGAATTCCAGCGCCAGTTGCTGCTGCTGATGTATGAACTGCTGCAAACGGCCGCCGGCGGCCTGAAGGCGCTCGACGCCCACGTCGAGGCGCCGCGCGAAAGCGCCCTGTTCCAGCGCTATCCGCTGGTGCTGGAAGAGCCGAAGCTGCTGGCCTTCATCGTCGACAACTTCCGTTTGATGGCGATGGGCAAGATCAACGCGCATGAACTCGAAGGCGTGCTGGAGCAGGAACTGGAAGCCATCCACGACGAATTGCTGCAACCGTCGAAATCCTTGCACAAGATCGCCGAAGCCATGCCCGGCTTCGGTATTCTGGCCGCCGTGCTCGGCATCGTGATGGCCATGAATTCCGTGGCCGACGGCGCCGATGCGGCGGAAATTTCGGAAAAAGTGGGCGCTGCCATGGTCGGCACCTTCATCGGCATCTTCTTCTGCTACGGCGTGCTCGATCCGATGTGCAACATGATGAAGCAGTTGGTGGGCGAGGAAGGCTCGACCATGGAATGCGTGAAGGTCGTGCTGGTCACGCACGTGGCGGGCAAGCCGCCGCTGCTGGCCATCGATGCGGGCCGCCGTCTGGTGCAGCTGAACATCAAGCCGAGCTTCGCCCAGCTGGAAAGCTGGATCAATGCGCTGGAAGATGGCGGCGCCGAACAAGAGCAAGGCCAAGGCCGGGGAGGCCGCCGTGCTAAAGCCGCATGAGAAACATGAACAGGCCATCATCAAGCGTGCCGGACGCAAGCATGACGACGATGGCCATGGCGGCGCCTGGAAAGTAGCGTTCGCCGACTTTTGCCTGGCCCTGCTGTCGCTGTTCCTCGTGCTGTGGCTGATGGCCGCGCGCGAGCAGCAGGCGATGAAGGAAATCATGATGGATGCGTCGGCCAGCAGCCGCCAGGGCGAAGGCCAGGGCGTCATGCCGGAACAGAGCGGCGGTCCGCGTGGCAGCCTCATCGAGCGCTTCCCCATGCCCCGCAAGGGCTCGGGCGACACGCGCACGGAAGGCAAGCAGACGCAGGAAGGCAAGGCCGGCGCCGCGCCGCAAAACCAGACCAAGGTCAGCTACCAGTCGCCGGAAGACTTGCTGTCGCTGTCGCGCGCGCTCGACAAGCTCAGCGATGAAGCGGGACTGAAGAGCAACCTGCAATCCGTGATCACGCCGTACGGCTTGCGCGTCATGTTGCATGATACGGACAAGCAAGGCATGTTCGTGCGCGGCAGCGCCGTACCGACGGACCGTTTCCGCAAGCTGCTGCGCCAGATGGGTCCTGTGTTTGCGCAAATGGAAAACCAGATGCTGATCGTCGGCCACACGGACTCGATGCAATACGCCAATACCGGCTATGAAGGCTTTTCGAACTGGACCCTGTCGGCCAACCGCGCCATGTCGGCGCGCGCGCAATTGCTGATCGGCAGCATGAGTCCGGACAGCGTGCTGCAAGTGGTGGGCATGGCCGACCGCGCGCCGCTGGACGTAAAAAATGCCAGCGCCGGCATCAACCGCCGCATCGAACTGTTAATATTGACGCGTGGCCAGGCCGACAGTATCGCCGCCATGTTCGGCATGGCCGGGCAAAAGCCGCAAGGCGACGAGCTGCAAGTGGGTGAACCGGACTCCGGTACCCTGCAACGCCTGCGCGATAAACTGGGCCTGCCCGCAAAGAAAGATCGGGACGAGCATGCAAATTAAGGGCAAGGGACAACGTATGAAAATCTCCTCCGGCAATACCGGTGCTGCCGTGCGCAGCAGCGCCGTCGCGCCTGCCGAGGCGATCGCCGAGAACGCCGGCGCCTCGGGCGCCATGGGTGGCTCGTCGGCCGGGGCGGAACTGCAATCGGCCGTGCTGCAACCGGCCATGGCCGCCCTGCGCGCCATGCCCGAGATCGACCACGAGCGCGTGGCCATGCTGCGCGATGCGCTGGCCAAGGGCGAATTGCCGTTCGATCCATCGAAGCTGGCGGGCTTGATCCAGCGTTTCCACGGCGGCGAATCGTGACCGCGCCACGCAAGGGCATCACGCGCCAGGAAGCCGTGCGCCGCGTGCTGCAAGGCATGGCGGACGACCGTGCCGGCTATGCCGCCCTGCAAACCTTATTGGAAGAGCAATTCCAGGCCACCCTGCACCACCAGAGCGCCCGGCTGACCGCGCTGGCCGACCAGGTGGTCGCCGCCGTCGAACCGCTCGATGCGCGCCGCCGGCAACGGGTCAGCCTCGTCACTGCCCTGCTGGGCCCGCAAGGCGATATGGCGCAATTGTTTGCACTGTTGCAAGAAGGCGCGCGTACGACCGCCCAGCGCGACTGGACCGCGCTGGAACAGATGGTACTCGAATGCAAGCGCCTGAATACCCGCAACAGCGATTTATTAACAGAGCAGTACAGCATCATGCAGCGCGTGCTGCATGGCGAGGAAGATACGTATGCGCCAGGCTGATTTCCTGACCACCCGCGCCACGGCGGCGACCCCATCGACGGCGGCCACATCGGCCGTGCAGAGCAATATGCGCGCGACCGATGCCACCAGCTCCAACGGCAGCTTCAGCAGCGTATTCCGGCAGGTGCAGGGCGAAGTGGTCCGCTTCATCGAACAGGGCGGCGGCAGCGCCACCAGCCTGAGTCCGCAAGGACGCGCCTACCTGGAGCAGAGCCAGCCCGTGAATGTGCTGGGCAGCATCAACCAGGGCGGAGAAATCGGCGAAACGCAGCAGCAATTCCTCGCCTCGATCAAGCCGTGGACGCAAGAAACGGGTACCCGCCTGGGCGTGGCGCCGGAAATCGTCGCCGCCCACGCGGCGCTGGAATCGGGCTGGGGCCAGCGTCCGCTGCGCCAGGGCACGGGCGCGGACACGAATAATCTGTTCGGCATCAAGGCCGGCGGGAAATGGCAGGGCGACGTGGCCAGCAACGTCACCACCGAATACGAAGCGGGCAGTGGCACGGCCCTGAAGAAAACCGAGCGCTTCCGCAGCTACCCGGACCAGGCCAGCGCCTTCCGCGACTATGCGCAAGTCTTGCTCGACAACCCGCGCTACCGCGCCGCCCTGAACACGGGCGCCGATGCGGGCGCCTTCGCGCAGGGTTTGGCGCGTGGCGGCTATGCCACCGATCCCAACTACGCCGCCAAGCTGACGCAGCTGGCGACGCGTCTGCAGCGCACGGCCGCCGCGGACTGATCTTCCTTAACGGCCGGCAATATCGGCCGGTTCCACCACGCCCGCATCGACCACTCTGGCACGTATCACCGTGCCGCTGGTGGCGTTGCGCACGCGGATCACCTCGCCCAGCGCGCCCGGGTCCATCGCTTCGCCGGCCATGCTCACCTCCACCTGTTCCTTGCGCGCCACGATATTGACGGCACTGCCCCGCTTGACCAGCACGGGCGACGCCAGTTGTCCTTGCCGCAACACTTCGCCGGCACGCAAGCTGCGCCGGCTCGACAGGCCAACGGCGCCGGACAAGGCGGAAATACTGTCCGGCACCATCGTCACGTCGCGCCGCGCCAACGTCACGTCGCCCGATTGCAGCGGCGTATTGGCCGTCACGGGCACGCTGGTGACGGCCACCTGGGCCGTGATGCCGCCGCGCGCCAGCATTTCGTAACGCCATCCGTTGCTTCCAGGACACACCGCGACAAAGCGCATGCGCTGCGCCGAGCGGCTGTCCGCCGTTTCCAGCGCGACGGGCGCCGCGCACGCGGGCACGGGGCGCGCGCTTTTCACGACGGTCACTTGAAACTGCGGTTCCAGCAATCCCGCCGAGGCTGCCTGCTGCGCCAGCTGCTCGCGCGCCAACTGTTCCACACGTGAAAATATATTGTCGGCTGGCAATTCTGCGCGACCTGCACTACTATATAGGCTGGCCAATAAAAAGATGCCTGGAAGCAGTATTTGACGACATTGCGCCTTGTTCCACATCACGGAATAGTTCTCAAAGTAAATCATTGCTAACCTTAATCAAAGATACTGAAGCGGCATGACCTTACCATGCGTCAACATGACCAGGCTGGGATTTTACCTCTGCACCAACTATTTTCTGGCCCGAACCGCAAAAAGCACGATCGAATTCAATACAAAGGATGACCATGGGGATTAATTTCAAGGATGCGCTGGGCGTGCACGCCGATGCACTCGCGCTGCGTGCCGACCGTACCCGCGTGTTGGCGGCCAACATCGCCAATGAAAACACGCCCGGCTTCCAGGCCATGGACATGGATTTCGGCAGCGCCCTGCAGCAGTTGCAGGATAACGAAGCGGGCCTGCTGTCGACCGATGACGATGCCAGCGCCCTGTACCGCGTGCCCTACCACCCCAGCCGCGACGGCAATACCGTTGAAATCGGCGTCGAGCAGGCGGCGTTCTCGCAGAATGCCACCGACTTCCAGACCAGCCTCACTTTCGTCAACATGAAACTGAAGGGTCTGTCCAAGGCCATTTCCGGACAATAAGGATCAGCATGAGCTTCCAGGATATTTCCAAGATCGCCGGTTCGGCGATGGCGGCGCAAACCGTGCGCCTCAATACCATCGCCAGCAACCTGGCCAATGCCGATTCCGTTGCCGGTTCCGAAGGCGAAACCTATCGCGCGCGCAAACCCGTGTTTGCGGCCGTGATGGATGGCCCCGGCGCCAGCGGCGCGGGCGGGCGCGTACAGGTGCTCGACGTGGTGCAAAGCGACGAGCCGCTGCGCAAGGTGTACGAACCGGGCCACCCGATGGCCAATGCCGATGGCATGGTGTTCTATCCCAACGTCAATCAGGTTGCCGAGATGACCGACATGATGTCGGCCTCGCGCGCCTTTGAAACCAATGTCGAAGTTCTGGGCCGCATCAAGTCGATGCAGCAATCGCTCCTCAAATTAGGTGAAGCATAATCCATGGAAACCAATCTCTTTACAAATAACACCAGCGGCAGCAACAGTAACAGCAACGGCAATGCCGTCAAGTCGCAAAGCAATGCCACCCAGGACATGTTCACCAAATTGCTGGTCGCCCAGATCAAGAACCAGGATCCGCTCGCGCCGACCGACCCGAGCCAGTTCGTCAATCAATTGACGCAGCAGGCGCAGACGGAAGCGATGCAGAACCTGGCGTCGCTGACCAGCGCCAATGCCAGCGTGCTGCAATCGATGCAGGTGCTGGCCCTGGGCGCGCAAGTGGGTTCCGAAGTGATGGTCAACAGCGAAACGGTGCAGCTCGACAAGAGCAAGGTCAGCGGCAGTATCGCGCTGGCGGCCAGCACCACCAAGACCACGGTGACCCTGAAAGGCCTGGACGACAAGGAATACAAGATCGAGCTGGGGCCCCAAGGTGCAGGCACCGTGCCGTTCGCCATCGATCCAGCGGCCCTGGGCTTGCCTGCCGGTACCTACAGCATAAAGGTCAGCACCAGCGGCGCCGAAAAACCGACGGTCGACATCGCAGGCAAGCTCAACAGCGTACGCCTGTCGTCCGGCGGCAGCATGATCCTGAGCGTGTCGAACCTGGGCGAAGTCAACCCTGGCGCGATCACCGGTTTTAACGGCAAGACGGCCTGATCCGCCCTTCCCTTCGTTTCCAGCACACTAATCTCGTCCTTCACTAAAGGAAGTCAACATGAGTTTCGACATCGCCCTGTCCGGTATCCAGTCCATCAACCAGCAGTTGAACAGCACCAGTAACAATATCGCCAATGCCAGCACCTACGGCTTCAAGAGCAGCCGCGCCAACTTTTCCGCCATGTACGCCGGTTCGCGCGCGACAGGCACGGAAATCGGCTCGCTGACGCAAAGCATGTCGCTCAATGGCGGCGTACTGAACACGGGCCGCGCGCTCGACGCGGCCATCGACGGCCGCGGCTACTTCGTCTCGCGCGATGCGCAAAACACCATGAGCTACAGCCGGGTCGGCATTTTCTCGGCCAGCAACAGTGGCTACCTGGTCGATTCGAACGGCAAGATGGTGCAAGGCTATGCCGCGATCAAGGGCAGCACCACCCTGGGCACCATGGGCGACATGCAGATTCCGACGGGCCAGATTCCCGCCGTGGCGACGACCAAGCTCGCGTATGCCGCCAATATGTCGTCCGAATGGACCATCAAGGCTGTGCCCTTCAACAAGACCAATGAACTGAGCTACAACAGCGGCAAGTCCTCGATCGTCTACGATTCGCTGGGTGCGAAGCACTCGCTGGGCCAGTACTTCGTCAAGACGGCGACGGGCGTGGACGTCCACTACACCTTCGACAACGCCGATGTGACACCGGTGACGAGCATGACGTTCGACACATCGGGCAAGCTGGTGACCGGCACGTCCGCCGCGCCAGTGCTGCCGACGCCGGCTGGCGCGGCGCCGTTGTCCGTCGCCATCGACTACACGGGCACCACCCAGTTCGCCGGCGAAGCGACGACCTCGACCGACCGCGCCGACGGCTATGCCTCGGGCACCTACATGGGCGTGGAACTGGCCGAGGACGGTTCCGTCGTGGCGAAATACACGAACGGCCAAAAGCAGAGCATTGGGGTGATCGCCCTGGCCACCTTCCCCGACGAAGGCGCGCTGACTGCCGTCAACGATACCAGCTGGGTCACCTCGACCACTTCCGGCACCGCCATGTATGACCGCCCGGGCGTCGGCATGACCGGCAAACTGGTGACGAGCTCGCTGGAACAGTCGAACGTCGACATCACCTCCGAACTGGTGGGCCTGATGACGTCGCAGCGTAATTACCAGGCCAACTCGAAGGTCATCTCGACCGAGAACGCCATGCTGCAATCGCTGATGCAAGCGCTGTAATCCACGATACGCAAAGGTAAAGAGCAATGGATGCGCTGATTTATACCGCCATGAGCGGGGCCGACCGAGCCCTGCGGGCACAGCAGGTACACGCCAACAACCTGGCCAATATCGAGACGGGCGGCTTTCGCGCCAATCTGGAAGTGTCCACTGCCCAGCCGCTGCAAAACGGCTATGGCTACGACGACCGCCACATGACGCAGACGCAGTCGAGCGCCGTCGGCACGCGCACGGGCGCCATCAAGGAAACGGGACGCGAGCTCGACGTGGCCGTGACGGGCCCCGGCTTTCTCGCGGTGCAATGGCAAAACGGCGAAGCCTACACGCGCGCCGGCGCCATGGACCTCGATGAAACGGGCGCGCTGACCATCAACGGCCGGCCCGTGCTGGGCGAAGGCGGCCCCATCACGATTCCCGAGCACACCAGCCTGTCGATCGGCGCCGATGGCACGATTTCCATCCAGGTGCCGGGGACGGCGCAAATGCAGACCGTCGACAAGCTCAAGCTGGTCAACGCGGAAGCGGGCGAGCTGACGAAGAACGAGGCAGGTCTGATTGTGGCGCGCAGCGGCGAAGACTTGCAGGCCGACCCGGCGGTGCGCCTGCGCGACCGCCACCTGGAAGGCAGCAACGTCTCGGCCGTCGAGGAAATGGTCGCCACCATGAGCCTGAACCGCAGTTTCGAGATGCAGATGAAAATTTTCAAGGCCAGCGACGCGATGACTGAGTCCGGCAACCGCCTGCTGGGCGCCTAAGCCCAACGCCAACCAATTACCAGGAGCAAACCATGAATCCAGCAATGTGGATCAGCAAGACCGGCGTGCAGGCACAAGATGCCAAACTGCAAGCCATCGCGAATAACCTGGCCAACGTCAATACCGTTGGCTTCAAGCGCGACCGCGTCGTCTTCGAAGACCTGTTTTACCAGGTCGAGCAGCAGCCGGGCACGCAGCGCGCCGACAATACCCTCTCGCCATCGGGCGTACAGCTGGGTAACGGCACCCACATGGTGGGCACGCAAAAGGTATTTACCACCGGCAGCCTGCAAACGACGAGCCGCGAATTCGACGTTGCCATCACCGGCAACGGCTTCTTGCAAGTGCTGCGCCCGAACGGCGAAGCGGCCTACACGCGCGCCGGCCAGTTGGGCATCAATGAAAACGGCGTGATGGTCAACGCCCAGGGCTTGCCGCTGGTGCCGCAGATCACCGTGCCGAACAATGCCACGGCGATCACCATCGGTGAAAACGGCATGGTCACGGCCACCGTGCCGGGCAATGTCAACGGCACCCAGCTGGGCCAGCTGAACCTGTCCAGCTTCATCAACCCGACGGGCCTGCTGGCACTCGGTGAAAACCTGTTCCAGGAAACGGCATCGAGCGGCACGCCGACGGAAGGCCGTCCCGGCGAAGGCGCCCTGGGCAAGCTGAAACAGTTTGCGCTGGAAGGCTCGAACGTCCAGGTGGTCGAAGAGATGGTCGACATGATCGCTGCCCAGCGCACCTATGAAATGAACACCAAGGTGCTGTCGGCCGCCGACAATATGCTGCAATACCTGGCGCAAGCGGCACGCTGATGACGGTCGCCATGAAAGCCACGGCAGCCATGCTGCTGGTGTTGATGGCCGGTTGCGCCAGCCAGCCTGCCGCGCCGGTGGCGCCCAGCTTTTCCGATACGCCGTTGCCCGTGGCGCCGCGCAGCGCTGCGCGCGGCGGCGTGGGCGGCGGCGTTTTCAATCCCGACGCGGGCCTGGACCTGATCTCGGACAGCCGCGCCTTCCGCGTCGGCGACGTCGTCACGGTGGCCCTGCAGGAAACCACGCAGGCCAGCAAGAAGGCTGGCACCTCGTTCAACAAGGGCTCGTCCGTCGGCGTGAATGCGGCCAACATCCTCGGCAAGACCTTCCCCAAGACCGGCATCGACCTGTCGGCCGACCGCAACTTCGCCGGCGACTCGACCAGCACGCAGCAAAATGCGCTGTCCGGCGCCATCACCGTGATCGTGCAGGAAGTGCTGCCGAACGGCTTGCTGCGCGTGCAGGGCGAGAAAACGCTGACCCTGAACCAGGGCGAGGAATTCGTGCGCCTGCGCGGCTACCTGCGCGCGGCCGACATCGATTCGAACAACCAGGTCTCGTCCTTGCGCATCGCCAATGCACAGATCGCCTATTCCGGCCAGGGCACCCTGGCCGAAGCCAATACACCAGGCTGGCTGACGCGCTTCTTCGTCGGCCCATGGATGCCGTTTTAAGGTGACCTCATGAAATTTCGTTCCGCCCTGCCCCTGGCAGCCATGCTGGCCGTGCTCTCCGGCTTTGCCCTGCCCGCCAGCGCCGCGCAAGTGTTGCGCAACCTGGTCAGCATCGAGGGCGTGCGCGACAATCCGCTGGTCGGCTATGGTCTCGTCGTGGGCCTGAACGGCAGTGGCGACACCACGCAGGTGAAGTTTTCCAGCCAGTCCGTGGTCAACATGCTCAAGCAGTTCGGCGTGAAGATGCCGGACGGCGCTGAAGCGAAAAGCAAGAACGTCGCCACCGTCATGGTCAGCGCCGTATTTCCACCAGGATACCGCCGTGGCCAGGCCATCGACGTCACCGTCTCGTCGCTGGGCGATGCGAAAAGCTTGCGCGGCGGCACCTTGCTGCTGACGCAGCTGCGCGCGGCCGACAATGAAACGTATGCTCTGGCGCAAGGCAACGTGGTCGTCGGCGGCTTGAACGCCACCGGCAAGAGCGGCTCGTCCGTCACCGTCAACACGCCCACTTCGGGCCGCATTCCCAACGGCGCCAACATCGAGCGCGAAATCCTCAGCGATTTCTCGACCAAGCCGACCGTCACCCTGAACTTGCGCCACCCGCATTTCGAGACGGCCATCAATATCGTCGAAGCCGTCAACCGCCGCTTTGGCGCCGTCGCCACCACGCGCGACGCCACCAGCGTGGAAGTGCTGGCGCCGGAAAATCCGACCCAGCGCGTGGCCTTCATGGCCAAGCTCGAAGCGCTCTCCGTCGATGTGGGCGTCGATACGCCGAAAGTGGTGTTCAATTCGCGCACCGGCACCGTGGTCATCGCCGAGGGCTTGCGCGTGAAGGCGGCCGCCGTCACGCACGGCTCGCTGAAAGTGGTCATTTCGGAAAGCTCGGCAGTGAGCCAGCCGGCGCCGTTCGGCCGCGGCCAGACCACCGTCACGCCGCAATCGAAGGTGTCCGTCGACCAGGGCAACGGCAATATGTTCAAATGGCCGGCCGGCGCCAAGCTGCAATCGATTATCGACGTCGTCAACAGCCTGGGCGCTTCGCCCGATGACATCATGGCAATTTTACAAGCCCTCGACCAGGCAGGCGCCATCGAAGGCGAACTGGTGGTGATCTGATGCTTAATATCAACGATAGCAGCAGCGCCCTGCCTTCGGCGCTCGACGACCGCTCCCCGGCGGCGGCCGCGCCGGCCGATCCCCGCTATGCGGCCAAGGCTACCGAGGCGGCCGTCAAGTTCGAAGCCTTCTTCATCTCGCACATGCTGCGCCAGATGCGCTCGGGCACGCGCGAGATGGCGGGCGAAGACAGCGTCTTCAAGGACCCCGTCAACAGCGACATGCTGGAAATGGCCGACAACCTGGTGGCCGACAAGATGGCCGGCCAGCGCGCTTTCGGCATTGCCGACGCCATCCTGCGCCAGCTGCTGCCGGCGGCCGGCGCCCCCGTGGCGGCCAAAAGCGCTGTCAAGACCGACAATATTGCAGCGCCGCTTAATAAATCCGTCTGAAGCGTCGCCTGTACCAGGTAACAACGATTCACTGCCTGCCCACCCGCACGCGCCACACTCTTCACGAAAGAAACTTGCCCAATGAGCATCATCAGCAATGCATTGTCAGGCAGCATCGCCGCCCAGGCCGCACTCAATGCGGCCAGCCAGAACATCGCCAACCTGCAAACGGCGGGCTACACGCGCCAGGGCGTGCTGTTGTCTTCGCTTGGCGCCGGCGTGGGCGTGCGCTCGGCCGGCAATGGCGTGGAAGTGTCCGCCCTGCTGCGTTTTGCCGATGCCTATAAAAGCCAGCAAATGTGGCGCGCCGCGTCCGACCAGGGCGCCCGTTCGCAGACCCAGCCTTACCTGACCCAGCTCGAGCGCGTGATGGGCGACGATGTCTCCAGCATCAGCAACGGCATCGACGGCTTTTTCGCCGCCCTGAATGCCTCGGCCGTCGACCCGACGTCGACGCCACTGCGCCAGCAGATCGTCACCTCCGCCGATGCCATGGCGCAGCGCTTCAACAGCATCAGCACCGTCATGAGCAACCAGCTGCTGTCGCTACAGCAGCAACGCTCAGCGATCGTGCCGCAAGCCAATACCACCCTGGCCAATATCGCCGCGCTGAACCAGCGCATCAGCACCTCCACGGCGTCGGGCACGAATGTGTCGTCGCTGATGGATGCGCGCGACCAGCTGATCGATGGCCTGGCCTCGCAAATGGGCATCGAGGTGCTCGACCAGCCGGACGGCTCGCGCAATGTCTCGCTGAAGTCGGGCCAGCCGCTGGTCATCGGCAGCATGGCCGGCACCCTGAGCAGCAACATGACGAACACCGGTGAACAAATCCTGAGCCTCGATTTCGCCAAGTCGTCGTACGTCCTCGATCCGGTGGCCATCGGCGGCCAGATGGGCGGCCTGGGCGAGTTCGAGCAAAATACCCTGAAACCGCTGCAGCAGTCGCTGCAAGACATGGCCACCCAGCTCACCAGCAAGATCAACGCGCAGCTGGCACTGGGCAAAACCATGACCGGCACGGCCGGCGGCCCCCTGCTGGCCTACGCGAATGGCAAGCTGAGCATTACACCCGGCTTCAACGCCAAGGACCTGGCCCTGTCGCTGACGGGTGCGGCCGGCGACAGCGGCAACTTGCAGAAATTGATCGAGATCAAGAATCAACCGATCACCGTCAGCTGGGTGGGTTCTGTCCTGATGAGCGACGCGGACACGCAGCTGGTCGGCAAGCTGGGTATCTACAGCCAGCAAAACCAGTCCTTGCTGAAGACGGCCAACACGGTGCGCTCGCAAGCGATCGACGACTGGAAATCGACCAGCGGCGTGAACAAGGACGAAGAAGCGATGAGCCTGGTCGAGTTCCAGAATATGTATCAAGCAAACATGAAAGTCATTTCCGTGGCAAATACCTTGTTTGACGCCACTTTGCAAATGATGGGTTAAGGAGAAGATCATGCGTGTCGCCAGTAGCCAGTACCAATCGCTGATCAATATTTCGCTTCAGCAAAATCAGGAACGCATCAACTTCCTGACCCAGCAAATGTCGTCGGGCTTGCGCATCCAGCTGCCATCGGACGATCCGATCGGCAACGTGCGCATTTCGCGCCTGACGCGCGAGCAAGCCATGGTCACCCAGTACAAGGACAATATCGCCACGGTGAAAGTGCGCCTGCTGAAAAACGAAAACTACCTGTCGAGCATGGTCACCGACATGGGCCAGGCGCGCGATCTGCTGGTATGGGCCGCCGACGGCAGCAACACGCCCGGCGACCTGAATGCGATGACGCAATCGCTGACGGCCATGCGCGACAGCGTGCTGTACACGGCGAACCTGAAGGACCAGGAAGGCCGCTACATGTTTTCCGGCACGGCCACCGACCAGGCCGCCATCAAATACGACCCGGCGGCAACCATGGGCTCGCGCTACAGCTACGTCGGCAATACCGATACGCAGACCGTGGTGGTGGGCAATGGCGTGACGCAGGCGGCCAACGTCGACGTGAAGAACCTGGACGTGTGGCTCAACAAGATCGACCAGGTTATCAGCACCCTCAGCGCGCCGGGCGTCAACCCCAACGATCCGGCCGTGCGCGCCATCGTCAGCGACGGCCTCGGCGGCACAGATGATGGCATGGATTTGCTCTCCGGCAAGATCGCCATCTTCGGCGGCGCGCAAAACATCCTCACGACGCTCTCCGGCAACCTGGCCAATGTGTCGCTGTCGAACGACATGGCCCTGTCCGATTTGAAAAAGACCGATATGGGCGCGGCAGCCATTGAACTGACCGGCTACCAGACGGCCCTGCAGGCAACCTATAAAGCCTACGCCAAGGTTGGCACCATTTCCCTGTTTGATCTTCTCTGACCATCATGCAAATCGTTCAGACCTCCTCCTCTTCCGGCGTCAATGCCAAAGGCGCGGGCACCGCCCGCGTCGTCGATGACGCGTCCGCCGCCATCAACGGCAGCGCCAGCGCGCGCAGCGAGGCGCCAGCGGCGAAGAGGTCGACGGCGAGCCTGCAGCGTGGCCTGAGCAACTGGGATCACCAGTTGCAGGGAGAGATTTCCAACGCACAACAAACACTCGACTATCTGGAACGCAGCAGCAGCCAGCTGCAAGCGCTGAAAAGCGAACTGGCGGCCAAGCTGGCCGCGCGCCAAGGCCGCGAAGGGCAAGTCGAGGCCAGAGTACGCCAGTTCAGCAATACCTGGCGCCAGCGCGCCAGCGCCTCGGGCGGCACGCTCGACGCACAGCTCGCCTATACCAGCCCGCAGGCGGCACAGCAGAACTTCAGCATCCGCGGCCTGACCATGGCCAGCCTGCAGGAAGGCCCGCAGGAAGTGCTGGCGTTTTCCGTCGGCGGCGCGAACCAGTCCTTGCGCTCGGTCAATATCGAGCCTGGCCTGAGCGCGAATGAAATCGTCTCGCGCTTCGACCGCGCCCTGATGCCATCGGGCATCGGCGTCAAACTGGGCGAGAATGGCGAACTGGTGTTCAGCACGCAGGAAGCGGCCTGGGCCAACGTGCGCGACAGCCTGTCCGTGCGCGGCAGCGGCATCCGCTATCCGACCGGCCAGATGAGCCGCGTGCGCACGGATGCGGAACCGGCCGCCATCGCCCCGGAAGAATGGAGTACCGGCGACGTGGAAGCCCTGCGCGCCACCTTGCAGCAAGTGGTGCAGGCGCTGGCGCAGTTGCAGGCGGCGCGCAGTTCCGTCAGCCTGGCCCTGGCGCAAGCGACGGGACGGGTCGCCCGCGCGCAACCGGTGCAAGTGAACGTCAGCATGGATGCCTTGGCGGAAAACTTCACGCAAAAGGCCAGCGAGCCCGGCTATGAATCGCTGCTGGCGATCAGCTCGGCATTGGTCGGCATCAGCCGCGAGCGCGTCGTCGCCCTGCTTGGCCTGGAATAACCGCTTCCCGCGCGTACGCCGCCCTGGCGCACGCGGCAATAAAAAGGGCGCGGCCCTGGCCCAGGACGGTGAAAATCCGTAAGATGCTGCTGTCGCTTGCCTGTTCACCACTACGCCGGCGCCTCCCGTCATCCACTTCCGGAGCTCCCTTGATAAAAACCGCCGCCCGGCTGATCAGCTATGCCCTGCTGGGCAAATCCGGCAAGCAGCCCCTCGATATCGCCAAGGTGCGCAAGGTATTGATTTTGCGCAACGACAAGATCGGCGACATGATCGTCACCTCGGCCCTGCTGCGCGAACTGAAAAAAAACTATCCGCACTGGCAGATCGACGTGGCCGCCAGCAGCGCCAATCGCGACGTCATCGCCGATAACCCGCATGTGAACGACATCCTCATCTGGGACAAGCAGCCGCTGCTGCGCGACTTGCGCACCACCATCGCCGACCTGCGCCGGCGCCGCTACGACGTCATCTTCAATCCCTACAACCGCTTTTCGATTCCCTTGCTGCTGCGTATCAAATGGCTGGGGGCGCGCTACCTGACGGGCTTTGCCATTCCCAAGTACGGCACCTCGACGGCGAAGCTGGGCATGTTCGACCATACGGTGCCGTGCGACCGCAGCCGCCACATCCTGCACAGCTTTTTCGCCACCTTCGGGCAATTTGGTCTGCGCGACATCGACATGCGCTATGAACTGTTCGGCGTGGACGCGCACGCGGCACGGGTCGACGCCGCCTGCGACACCCTGCTGCGCACCCATGAAGGCTTGTTCTGCCTCAATTTCCAGGGCAGCAATGCGCAACGCACGGTCAGCGTGGCCGACGCCCAGCGCTGCTGCGCCGCCCTGGCGGCACGCTATCCGCGCCATGCGCTGCTGGTGATCGCCGCGCCGGGCACCGAGACCCGCGCCGCCGAGATCGTGCAGGGCTCCGGTCATGCCAACGTGATGAGCGCGCCGCCCACCGGCCACATCCTGGAACTGGCGGCCCTGATACGCCGCTGCGAACTGGTGCTGTCGCCCGACACGTCGGTGATTCACATCGCCTCGGCGTATGACAAGAAAATCGTCGGCTACTACATCCGCACCGATAACTACCGCTGGTTTTATCCGGCCAGTCGCCACTACCGCGTCATCCTGGCGCGCGGCCTGACCCTGGCCGCCGTCAGCGATACGGAAACCCTGGCCGCCGTGGAACAGTTGATGGACGGCGCCGGCCAGGCGCAGGAGACGCTTCAGGCCGTCGGCTGAGACGCCAGCAGGCGGTCCATCTGCCCCGCCGGCAGCGCGCGCGAAAAGAAATACCCCTGCGCATAGTCGCAGCCGGCGGCGCGCAGCAGGTCGCGCTGCGACGCCGTCTCCACGCCTTCGGCCACGACTTTCAGGCCCAGGCGCTGCGCCAGGGCAATGATCGCCTCGCACAAGCCCTGCCCGGCGCCATCGCCTCCCAGTTCGCCGACCAGCGAACGGTCGATCTTGAGAAAATCGATATCGGCCTTCTGTATGCATGCGAGCGACACCTGGCCGCTGCCGAAATCGTCGAGCGCCAGCGCCAGGCCCATGGCGCGGAACTGGCGCAGCCGGTCGACCACCTGGCGCGCTTCATCGAGCAGCACCGCTTCCGTTGTTTCGATGACGATGGCGTCCGGCGCCAGCCCCTGGCGCGCCAGATGCCCGCCCCAGTCCTGGTACGGCGCGGCGTCGCAGCGAAATTCCACGGCCGACTTGTTGATGCTGATCTGGAACGCGGAGCCATGCTCCTCCTGCCACTGCCGCGCCTGGCGCACGACCTGGCGGAACACCCACTCGCCGATATCGATGATCAGACCGTTCGCCTCGGCAAAGCCGATGAAATCGGCGGGTGCCAGCAAGCCGCGCAGCGGATGGCGCCAGCGCAGCAGCGCCTCGGCCCGCTCGATGCTGCCGTCGCACAGGCGGATGATGGGCTGGTAATGCACTTCGAACTGGTCCTGCGCCAGCGCCAGGCGCATCTCGCGCACCGTGCTGCGGCGCAATTCGGCCGCCTGCTGCAAGGCCGGCGTGAAATAGCTGTAGCCGTTGCGCCCCGCACTCTTGGCCGCATACATGGCCTGGTCGGCATGCCGCAGCAAGGTGTCCGGCGACTCGGCATCGGCCGGATACAGGGCCACGCCCACGCTGGCCGACACTTGCGCCGTGTCGCCGTCGAGCACGAACGGCAGGGCCAGCGCGGCCGTCAGTTCCTGCAGCACGCGCTCGATGCCGCCCAGCTGCCCTACGCCGGCGAGGATGACGGTAAACTCGTCGCCGCCCAGGCGCGCGACCGTATCGGTGGTGCGCACGCGCTCGCTGATGCGCCGCGCCGCCTGGCGCAGCAGCATGTCGCCCTTCTCGTGGCCGAGGCGGTCATTCACCTGCTTGAAATGGTCGAGGTCGATGAACAGCAGCGCCAGGCAAGCACCCTCGCGTTTGGCGTGGGCCGCCTCGTGCTGCAAGCGGTCGAGAAACATGTGGCGGTTCGGCAAGCCCGTCAATTGGTCGAAATTGGCTTGCCGCCAGATGCGCTCGGACGCCGCGCGCTGCGCCGTGATATCGCTGACCAGCGCCAGCGCGCCCAGGTAGGTGCCGCTGGAGTCGAAGATGGGATTGGTGGCCAGGGTGGCCCACAAGGTGCTGCCGTCGCGACGCAGGAATTTGAATTCGTGGCGCTCGACGATGCCGTCCTGGCGCCGCGCAATATTGCGCTCCAGGATGGCGCGGCCTTCCTCATCCATGAAGGCCGCCAGCGGCTGGCCCAGCATATCCTCGATCTGGCAGTCCAGCATGTGCGCCATCTTCGGATTGACAAAGCTGGTCAGCGCCTGCGCATCGATTTCCCAGATGCCCTCCTCGGCACTGTGCACGATACGCCGGAAGCGCTCTTCGCTGCGTTCGAGCGCGGCCAGCTTGCCCTCGGCCTGCTCCAGCACCAGCCGCAGCGCCTGGCCGTTCGGGTCGGCGCTGCCCAGCAGGCTGACGGGCAAGCCCGCCTCGCGCACGCCGGGACGCGGCGGCGGCAGCTGCACCTGCAGCTGGATGCGCTCGGGCTCGCTACTATTGAGCACGCGCTCCACGAACTGTTCGTAATCGCGGCGGAACGCCTCGTGGACATAGGAACGGAACAGCACGTGGCCGGGACGCCCGCGCGCCAGGCCGAACAGCTCGGCCGCCACCAGATTGACCTGCAGGATCACACCATCGAGGCCCAGCACGAAATAGGCGACGGGCGCCAGCAGGTATAAATCGTTGAAATAGGCTTGTTCGCGTTCGGCCTTCATCCGTTCAGGACTGAAGACGCCATCGTCAAGCAGGGGCGCGACATGCCGCGCCGCGCCGTCGTGGCCGGGCGGGAAGGAATCCGGAGCAGGTACCGCTTGCGGTGGTGTGTCCATGGCTGTCCTTTGCAGCGCCGCCCTGGAAAACAGGTGGGTGCAGTAGCGAGACTAGCACGCACCACGCGCAGTGTCGAGCCATGCCTGTCACAGATAACGTTTCTACAACAGAGCCGCTCAGCGGCCCATGCCCATACGGCGCCGGCGCAAGCCGAAATCATGGCCCACCACCAGCAAGGTGCTGGCCACCAGGCTCGACAACCCCACGATCAGCTGGATCAATTTATCGTCAGGCAAGACCCACAAGGACGAGTCCGGCGCCTCGCAGCCCGTGGCCGCGCTGATCAGCGGAGAGACCCAGGCCGCGTCCGGTGTCACGTCGAGCACGACGGCGCCGTCGGCGCTCGTCTGCATATAGATATCGCCCCCTTCGGCCAAGGTGAAGCAGATGCCCACGCCCGTCTCCGTGGCGCGGATATTGTCCTGCATGCTGCGGTTATGTTCCTCGATCCACACTTCCACGTCATACGGCGTTTCCAGGTGTTCCCATGGACGGGGGCGGAAACGGGGACGTTCTTCCCCGCTGGCGGGGGTGTCGGGAACGTCGGGGATGTTGCTGTCTGCTGCGCCTTGCATGCTCGTTGACCTTTTCTGCGGTGATGCGGCGGGACCGGTTGCCCGCCAGCCGCCATTATCCACCGTTCGCGGCGCGCATGGTATTACCCTGCTCGATTCATCAGAAAAACTGACGGCTATCGACTTTAAAGATCAACATACCTGACTTAAAATGGCCGCCATCTCTTCTTTACAGGCTTTACATGCAAGGCATCAAACGCAAAATCGTCTACGTCACCGCCTTTGAAATCATCGGCATGGCCATTTCCACGGCCTGGCTGACCCTGCTTTCGGGCGAGTCGCCCACCAGCACTGGGCCGCTGGCGATCATGATCACCACCATCGCCGTGATCTGGAACCTGCTCTACAACACGGCGTTCGAATACTGGGAAATCCGCCAGGTGTCGCGCACGCGCACCGTCTGGCGCCGCATCCTGCATGCGATCGGCTTCCAGATCACCCTGGTCATTTACCTGATCCCGCTGATCGCCTGGTGGCTTAACATCAGCCTGTGGCAAGCGTTCGTGCTCGATTTCGCGCTGATGCTGATCATCCCGTGCTACAGCTTCATCTTCAACTACTTCTTCGACGGCCTGTTTGGCGTGCCCCTGTCGGCGCAGCAGCCGAAGGAAGAGCCAGCGAATGTTCAGGCCGCTTCGCTGAGCAACTGAAGAAAGGACCGCGCCGCCATCCCCAGCGGCCGGTCCCTCATCCACACGAGGTGGATCGGCACGACGAGGCCATTACCCGTATTCTTGAACGCCACGCAGCGCACCCGCCCCGCCGCCAGCGAGTCCTGGATGGCCGAGGCGGCGAAGTTACCCCAGCCCAGTCCCGCTTCCACCATCGCCAACGCCATCGGCAAACTGTCCGTGCGCCAATAGGACAGTCCCACCACGGGGCGCGCATCGGCCAGGTCGAGTTCGCGGCTGGCCACGATGATCTGGCGCAAATTCACCAATTCCTCGATATACAAGGGCCGGCCCGCCGCATCGGGCGGATGCTGGGTGGAGATAATCGCCAGCAAGGCGTCGCTGCCCACCAGCTGGAACTGTTCTTCGTGATTGATGCGCCCGCCAGCAAAAGCCATGCAGGCACTGATGCGGCCCCGGTGCAGCATGTCAAGCACGTCGTCCTGCGGCGCCGTCAGCACTTCGATGTCGAGCAGCGGATGACGCTGCGACAGTGCGCGCACGGCGGCCAGAAAAGGCGTATGGTCGAGCTCGGCCGCGATACCCAGCGAAATGCGGCTTTCCAGTCCCTGCGACAATTCCTGCACGTGCAGGTGCAACTGCTTCAACTGCTCGGCGATCAGGCGCGCATGGGGAATCAGCGCCGTCGCGGCCGGCGTGGGCACGGCTTCGCGCGCACCCCGGTCGAACAGGGCGATGCCCAGTTCAGCCTCGATATTGGCCATCGCCATGCTGACAGCCGACGGCGCCCGCCGCAAGGCGCGCGCGGCGGCCGAGAACGAACCGCCGTCGACGACGGCCAGGAACAGTTCGATGTTATGGCTTGAAAGTTTCATGGGGAATATGGAAAGTGCGGTGGAAAGTGCGGCACTTTTGCGCGCAAGGGCGGTCAAAAGGGAACATCATGGGAGGAAGCGTATGCGCCATCGACTACCCTACCGCCGCAGCGGCTATGTCTCGGACTTTACCCGCTTTATCGACGGATATCTGCAAACGCACCCGGAAGTACGGGAAAACCAGCGCCGCGGCTGGCGCATCTGGTGGGAGCGCCCGGCCAAGCTGCATGAACTGGAACTGATCCACGCCGACAGCGTGCCGGAGCCGCCCTACCACTACGACTAAAACGCCTGACAAAACCGTAGCGAGCGGCAGTGATTTGTGGCCGAGAAGCGCAGCTGTGCTATAGCACAGCGAGCATCGCAAGCCGCAAAGCGCGCCGCGCAGCAGGTTTGGTCAGGTGTTTAACCTTTCCAGGTGCGCTGCAATCCTGTATCCGCATGAATCCAGCCGCCACGGGGACCGCTGCGGTAATAAAAGCCCACGCCGCCCTGCTTGAAGCTGCGCACGAGCGAACCGAGCACTTCCGCATTCAGATTCGCCACGCGGATATCGGCGGCGCGGCCCGAGATGTGCAGCGACTGGCGCGCGGCTGGCACGCCCGCTTCGCGCAGGCGGCTGTTCGATTCGGCCGTGCGGTAGCCCGACAGGATCTCCAGCGGCTGCTCGATGCCGTAGCGGGCCACGAACGCTTGCGTACCCCACAGAGTTTCCAGCAGTTTCGGGTCGATGGGCGCCGTCTTCTTGCCGTTCACGTCGCGCAGCAAGTGGCACAGTTCCTGGTAGGCGGAGTCGATGACTTCACCGTCCTTCCAGTACAGCAGCTTCGCCTTTTCATTGCTGGCCGGGCGCACCACTTCCAGGGTGCGGGGCTTGAGCCAGAATTCCAGGTCCAGCGCCTGCGCGTCGAAGATGTCGGGAGGCGGCTCCATCTCGGTGATGGCCTGGCGCGACTGCGAGGTGATCGAGCGGTCGACGCTGGCCAGTTGCGTCGGCTGGGGCGGCACGCCCGTACGCGGCGCGCGCGGCTTGGCGCTGGCCGAAGCCGAGGCGGGAGCGGCCGTGCGCGAGGCGCAGCCGATGAGCGGGGTGGCTACCAGGCCCAGCGCGGCCAGGCCCATACCATGATGTAGAAAATTTCTGCGCGATGCCATAGTCAGTCCAATTTAACGATGGGAATACTATAGCGTATTGTGCTGCGAAGAAAAACCCTCAATGCCTATCGTGCCACCCTCATTTCAGCATCCGGCGCCCTATGCGGCGGCCACGCTGGCCGCGACGTCGCGCTTTGCCTGCGCCAGCGCCGTCAAGGGCTTGTCCAATAAATATCCCTGGGCCACGATGGGCAAGCCCGTGATGGCGGCGACGCGCTGCAGCGCGGCCAGCGCCGCCGGCGTGTCGAGGCGCTTGAAGATGACGCGAATTTTCGCCGCATGGCACACGGTGACGAAGCTGGCGACGGCCTGCTCGTCGCTGAGGTTGCCCGCGTCGAGCTTGAACGCATGCGGATGCAGGCGCTCCAGCATGCCGGTCGCCTCCTGCACGCTGGTCACGTTGATGGCCAGGCGGAAACCGTTGCGGCGGTAATTGTCGGCCACGTAATTGAGCAGCCAGCCCTGGTTCGGCGTGACCGTCGGCAATTGCAGCACGATGCGCTCGATGGGCAGGCCCAGCGCGTCGAGGATGCGCTGGAAGGCGTGGCCGTGATTGCTGCTGACGGCGCTCAGCAGCCGGTCATGCACGTTCAGGTACAGGTCCGACTGCTCCGCTTCGCTCTGGCGGAAAAAATTGATGGCGTGCAGCATGCGGCACAGCCGGTCCAGCTCCACGGATTCGTCGTCGCTGGCCGCGTGATCGAGCAAACGCCACAGCGACAAGCCCTCGTCCGCCTTCGACACGCTGCGCGCCAGGCCTTCGAACGCCAGCAGCTTGCCACTTTCCAGTTCGCGCAGCGGCTGGAAGGCGCTCGTCATGGTGCAATTGAAAAAGCGCCCCAGCGCCCTGCCCTCCCCGTCGAGCCAGACGCTGGTGCCGGCCTGGGTTTGGTGCGACAGGCGGGCCAGGTAATTTTTCAGGACGGGAAATGGCATACGTGCTCCTTCATCGGGCTGCGCCAGCTGCCCTCATGGGGAAGACGGCGCCAAAGTGTGCAGAGTAAGGCAGCGCCAACCAAAGGAGAACGAATGGTTTCGCCATTTGATATGCGCCCAGCACATAAGGGATGCAGCAGCCAGCGCATAACCATAGTCGGAAACATTCGTTCCAGCCACCTGCCCCGGCCTTTACTGTGGTCATGTACCAATACCATCAGGAAGGGTCGCCATGTGCCAGTTACTCGCAATGAACAGCAGCAAGCCCGCGGCGCTGGGATTTTCCTTTGCCGGCTTTGCCGAACGGGGCGGGCGCACGGACGAGCACCGCGACGGCTGGGGCATCGCCTATCACTCCAGTAGCGGCTGCACCTTGCTGACGGATCATCTGGCGGCCATCGATTCGCCGCTGGCGGCCCAGGTGCAGCAGCATCCCGTGAAGGCGAAAAACATCGTCGCGCACATCCGCAAAGCGACGCAGGGCCGCATCGCCCCGGAAAACACGCACCCGTTCGCCCGCGAGCTGTGGGGCAAGACCTGGTCGTTTGCCCACAATGGCGACTTGAAAACGTGGCACGCACCGGCCAATGCGCACTACCGCGCCAGCGGCGACACGGACAGCGAACAGGCGTTTTGCCACCTGCTGGCCCGCTTGCGCACGCAGTTTCCCCTCGGTGAACCCGCGCGCGCAGACTTGCGCGCCGCCATCGCCGAAGTCGCCAAGGACATCGCCGCCCACGGCACCTTCAATTTCATCCTGTCGGACGGCGAACTGCTGTTTGCCCACTGCTCCACGCATTTGCATTACGTGATACGCGAATACCCGTTTTCCGTGGCGCAGCTGATCGACTGCGAGCGCAGCATCGACTTTCGCCAGCACAACCATCTGGACGACCGCATCGCCGTCATCGCCACGCATCCACTGACGCAAAACGAGGATTGGCTGGCGTTCGCGCCAGGCGAACTGAAACTGTTTGCCGGCGGCACCTTGCTACCGGCAAACGATGCCACGCAGCAAGGCGTGTATATCCAGATCAGTTACTGAAGGGAATGATGCAAAGGGAGGCAATGGCCCGCCGCCGGATGGGCTTGCTGAGGCATTGACGGGGCGTCAGGCCGAATTGCAGTTGCAAAAGCGTTTGCGCTTGGGGTCGCCGCTAGCAATGCCGGCGGCGTCAATCTGCTTCCAGCAAAAAATCGTTTCCACACCGTATGGCGAACGCACATTGCCCGCCTCGATATAGCCCTGCTTGACGAAAAAGGCCTGGCTGCTGGCCGTGCTGTGCAGCTGGAGGGCCTTGATGCCCCACTCGCGCGCCTGCGCTTCCAGCTGCCCCACCAGCGCCTTGCCGGCGCCGCGGCCTTGCGCCTCGGGCAGCAGGTAGCACAGAGCCAGCTTGCCGGCCCGCGTCAGCAAACCGACGCCGACCACGGCGCCCGCCTCGACTGCGACCAGCGAAAAATTGGTGGGCGACGCGAACCAGCACGCCACCATCTGCGGTGTTTTATTGCCCAGCCAGGCTTCCAGGATGGCCGGATCGTCCCGATGATCGAGGCTGCAGCATTCGACGATGGAGCGTCGTAATACGTTGCACGCCTCGAAAGCGTCGGTCGATGTTGCAATACGAATTTCAAGACTCATGTACGCTCACAAAATATTCCAGTTGCCGATGCAGACGGTTTTACCCCTGTATCGTGCGATTCGACTATACACCAAGCGGCGCATTCGGGTTTTTTGCCGCGCGCCACAGGCCGGTTTTGCCTATGGCGCCATGCTTGCAGACTAAGTGCTGATGCGCATCTTGCCCACGAATGTTTCCAGAAATCGATATCTGTTTTTTAGCGCAAACGGGAATCGAATCTAAGCATATTACGAAAAATTCGTTTCTTTTCCGGCCGGAATTTTAGACTATGTCTATCTATTCTCACAACAAGAGTTCAACATGACCCACTCCAACGCCGTAACGACTGCCGCAGCAACGCTCACCCAACGCTCGCGCCGCTGGTTCCTGGCCAGCGCCCTGGCCGCTTCCGCTGCCGCCATGAGCCTGCCGATGACCGTGTCCGCCGCCGAACCCGTGGTCTTGCTGAACGCTTCGTACGACGTGATGCGCGAATTGTTCAAGGATGTGAATCCCGCATTTATTGCTGATTGGAAAGCCAAAACGGGCGAAACGATCACCATCAAGCAGTCGCACGGCGGCTCAAGCAAACAGGCGCGCTCCGTGGCCGACGGCCTGGAAGCGTCCGTCGTCACCATGAACCAGGCCAATGACATCGACATCCTCGTCGACCGCGGCCTCGTGGTGGCCGACTGGGCCAAGAAATTCCCGAACAATGCGGCGCCGTTCTATTCGACCATGGTGTACCTGGTACGCAAAGGCAACCCGAAACACATCAAGGATTGGGACGATCTGGCCAAGCCCGGCATCAAGGTCATCGTACCGAACCCGAAAACCTCTGGCAACGGCCGCTACACCTACTTGGCGGCCTGGGGCTATGCCGTGAAAAAAGGCGGCAGCGAAGCGCAGGCGCGCGACCTCGTTACCAAGCTGTTCAAGAATGTACCCGTGCTGGACGGCGGCGGCCGCGGCGCCACCACCACCTTCACGCAACGTGAAATCGGCGACGTGCTGGTGACGTTTGAAAATGAAGTGCAACTGGTGCGCGCCGAATTCGGCGACAACTTTGAAGTCGTGTATCCAAGCATCTCGATCCTGGCCGAGTCGCCCGTGGCCGTCGTCGACAAGGTCGTCGACCGCCGCGGCATCCGCAAGGAAGCGACGGCCTACCTGCAATACCTGTACTCGGAACCGGGCCAGGAACTGGTCGCCAAGCACTACCTGCGCCCCCGTTCGGCCGCAGTCGCGAAGAAATACGCGGCCAGCTTCAAGCCGATCACTCTGTTTACCATCGATGACGTGTTTGGCGGCTGGAAACAAGCGCAAAAGAAACACTTTGACGACGGCGGCGAGTTCGACAAGATTTATCAGAAATAATCTTCGCCGTATCAATAAAAAAACCGGGACATGTCCCGGTTTTTTTATTGCTGTGCGCCTGCCTGCCATTCGAGCGCGCTGAACAGGCTGGCGATCTCGCTGCTGCGGTGCGTGCCCGTCTTGGCCAGGATGGCCTGGATCTGGCTGCGCACGGTACTGATGCGCACGCCCTGGCGCTGGGCGTACGCGGCTGGCTCCATGCCGTCGGCCAGGGCCAGCGCCAGCGACCACTCCGCGCCCGTCAAGCCGCATGGCCGCTCGGCCGCGCCGGGCCAATGCCGCCGCCCGCTCCTGAACAGCGGCCGCAAGGACAGCATGGCCAGGCTGGCGCCATCGCCGTCTGCCGGGCCGATACGCACGGGCAGCGGCAGGATACCAATTTCCAGCGCCGGCCGGCCGTCTGCATCGCTCGCATACAAGGGCGCTGGACGGTGGCACGCCATTCCGAGGCAAGCTTGCCGCACGCGCGGCGCCAGTTGCTGTTGCAGCTGGCTCACACACACAGCGACCTTACCGCCGTGCAAGGTGATCACGGCGGCGAGCGGCGACGTGGCGGCCAGCAAGCGCTGCGCCGCCAGGTTCATGAAAACCAAGTGCAGGCAGGCATCGACCAGCAAGATGGCGCGCGGCAAGGCATCGAGCGCCTCCCAGGCCAGCGCGCCATGCGCCTGGGCTTGCTGCGCCGTATCGCGCAGGCGAAACACATTTGGCAGATGCTCGAGCACGCGCTGCAGCTGGCTGTGCGTGTTCGCGTCATACGGGCCCTGGCCGGCGGCGCGGTGCGCGGACAGGATGGTGAGCGCGCCGTTGTCGCGCACGACGCCGCTGCACGAATAGCGCACGCCCGCGCGCAAATAGAAATCCTGGAAATACTCGCTGCGCGCCACCGTCTGCTCGCTGAAATAATCCTGCATCAGATGCATGCGCCCGGGCGGCCCGCGCGTGAGGACCGCATAGCCGGGATCGAGCGCATGGTAGTAGCGCCGGTAGCCATCCTCCCAGGCACTTTGGTCCAGCCCGGTCACATAGCCGCGCGAGGGTACCGCGCCCGTTTCCGCCTTCAGGAAACAGCAAGCGACTTCGCCACCGGCCAGCCGGGCGAACGCGCGCATGGCCACGCTCCACTGCAACGGTTCCAATGCCGCCCGGTAAAAGGCGGCGATAACGGGATCGGCGCCATCCTTGTCCATCGCGTCCCTTGCCTGTAATTGCCCCGCACCTGTAAAAAACCGCCGCCGCTTCCTTCACTTGAAGGATGTGCGACACCGCTCCGACAAGCACCATGGCGTCGACGGCTACCGCCATGCGCATGCCATCGCCAGTGTTTTTCCGACTTCGCCCTCATCAAGGAGCAGCATCATGCATTCAATTGATACCCGTTGCCATACTCTCCACCTGGTTCGCGCAGGCAATCACTTGCGCCTGGCCGCGAGCGCTTCCCTCCTGCTGGCACTATCGGCCTGCGCCAACCTGCACACCATCCACCGCACGACCGACTTGCCAGGCGATGGCATGGCCGTCCACCTCGACGCGGCCCAGCGCGTGATTCATGTCACCAAAAACGGAAAAGCCTGTGCCGAGCCGACACCGGATGCCCTGCAATCGTATGCCTCCTCCTTCGGCGGCACCCTCAGCGCCGGCCCCGACAGCGCCGCCATCTCAAATGCCCTGCGCGCCAATGCCGCCAGCGTGGGCTTGCACTCGCAAAGCATTACCCTGATGCGCCAGCAACTGTTCAACATTTGCGAATACGCGCAAAACGAATGGCTCAACGATGCTGACGTCATGCTGCTCATGGAACGTTCGCAAGACCTGACCCTGGGTATCCTGGCCATCGAGCAACTGACTGGCGCCGTGGTGGCGCGCCAGCCCGTGCTGGAAGACGATACCGACATGGCCGCAGAGGCACAGCGGCGCCTCAAGGCATCCCAGGATGCCCTGGCAACGCAAGCGAAACTGGATCTTGCCATCAAAAAAGAACAAACTTTGCAAGCCAAGGCCGGTGCCGCCGCTCAAGTCAAGCCAACGGCCCTGGCCACTACGGGCAAGGATGTCGTCATGCTTAAGACCGCCCAGAATGGCGCAAGTTCCGCCAACGCCAATGACGGCAACGCCGGGCAGGTTGAGGCGAACGCGGCGCTGCTGGCTCAGGCACAGGCCGAGCGCGTCGCGCTCGAAGAAGAACTGGCCGACAAGCTGGCGCAAAGCCAGCCCGGCGCCAATGGCAAGACGGGCATGCTCGACCCGCAGCGTGGCAGCACCATCAATGCAGGAACGGCAGAGCACCTTGCCAGGGCCAGTACCGACATCGTCAGAATGATCTTGAACAAGGGGCACTTGACGGATATGTGCATCACCTTCATCAATCATCCGAAGAAGTATGTGGAACTGTGGCAGCACTACAAGGAAGTCATGGCCCAATGCAAATCGGTGCTGGCGGCAGACCTGCGCACGGACACTACGCAGCCTTACAGCTACGTCATGCCTGGATTAAAAGATAAGCTGCAGCCCAATCCAGACCAGGAAAACTGGGTTCCTATCGTTATCCCTGCGAAACGCGAGCCCGACGGCAGCAAGGTTCCCCAAGAAAACAAGCCGACGCGAAAATAAGGCAGGCCAGCGCAAACCTCCAGGATGTTGCAACCAAGTATAGGCGAATAATGTGCTTGGGTCAGCGCAGGCGCACGCTTTGCGCATATCGATATGCGCATCGATTCGTGGTCAAAAGCGTGCGCGGGCCGTACTCTGGCCTTGTCGCGCCGCATGGCGTATTACGGGCACAAAGGAAATATCATGGCTATCTCGGAAGTGAATGTACGCAACCAGTTTCGCGGCAAGATCAAGGAAATCATCTTCGGCCCCGTGGTCTCGGAGGTGGACGTGGAAACGCCGCACGGCATCGTCACGTCGGTGATCACCTCGCGCTCGATCAAGGACCTGGATTTGAAAGTGGGCAGCGAAGTCATCGCGCTGGTCAAGTCGACGGAAGTGTCGATCGCCAAGATCCAGTAAGCGCGCGTTTTTCCATGCACGCTAATCGCGAAACAGATACGTAAACGTGCGGCTGACGGGCAGCTTTTCCGTGCTGCCGCGCACCAGCACCTGCATGCGCTCGGCGTCGATGCGTTCGGCCGCCTCGATGGCTTTGACGTTGACCATGGTGCCGCGGTGGATTTGCCAGAACTGTTCCGGATCGAGGCCGCCCAGCAAATCCTTGAGTGGCGTGCGCACCAGCGCTTCCGAGCCGGCCAGCACGACGCGCGTGTACTTGGTGTCGGCCTGGAAGAACAACACGTCGTCGATGTCGATCAGGCGGATCTGCTTGCCCACGCTGGCCTTGATCCATTTCAACTTGTCGCGCGGTGCGGCCGGCAAGGCGGCGCGCAGCGACTGCAATAAATTGGCCATGTCGGCCGGCTGGGCGCCGAGCTTGTCGCGCAGGCGGGCCAGCGCCCGCCGCAGGCGCTCGGCCTGCACAGGTTTGAGCAGGTAGTCGACGGCGCCCGCGTCGAACGCATCGACGGCGTACTGGTCGTAGGCCGTGACGAATACCACATGGGCGCGCTTGCCGATGCGCTCGGCCACTTCCAGGCCCGACAGGCCCGGCATGCGGATGTCGAGAAAGACCACGTCCGGCTCATGCTCGAGGAAACCGTCCCAGGCATCGTTGCCGTTTTCCGCCACCAGCACGACGTGCGCTTCGGGCCAGGCTTGCGCCAGCAGCATGAGCAGGCGCTCGCGCATCAGGGGTTCGTCTTCGGCAATCAGGATGGTGGTATTCATGCGGCGGGTGCTTTCAGGCTCGATGCAATTTTGATGGGTAGCAATATTTCAGCGATCACGCCGCCCTCTTCGCCGTCGCGCAGGCGCAGGCTGGCGGACGGATCGGACAGCAACAGCCGGCTGCGCACGTTTTCCAGGCCCAGGCCGCCGCCCTGTGCGCTGCCCGTGCCGCTGGCCGGCAAGCCCATGCCCGTGTCCTGCACGCGCAGGCGCAGCATGCCGTCCACCCGCAGCGCCGACAGGCGGATCTCGCCGCCGCGCAGCGATGGTTCTATACCATGCTTGATGGCGTTTTCCGCCAGGGTTAGCAAGATCATGCTGGGTATCGTCGCGTGCGCAAACTCGGCCGGCAAGTCCAGCGCATAGCGCAGGCGCGAGCCCATGCGCGCCTGCATCACGCGAAAATACGCGGCCACCATGTCGAATTCGCTTTGCAAGGGCACTTGCTCGCTGCGCATCTCCGCCAGGCTGGCGCGCAGGAAGGCGATCAGGTCGGCCGTCAATGCCGCGGCACGGCCGGCGCCTTGCGCTCCCTGCTCGGCCAGCTGCTGCACGGCGCCCAGGGTATTGAACAGGAAATGCGGCTCGATCTGCGCGCGCAGCAGGCGCAGCTGCGATTCGCTCAGCTCGCGCGCCAGGCGGTCGCGCTCGGCATCCTGCTGCAGTTGCAGGGTCAGTGCTTCGTACTGCCGGTTGCGCCAGGTGGTGACGATCCCCAGCGGCACCATGTAAAACAGGCAAGCCACGAGCAAGGCCGTGCCGCCCACGCGCAGCAAGCGCTCGAAGGCCATGTCCATGAAACCGGTATCGCTCAAGCCTGCCAGCAGCACGCCAACCGCCACCCCGGCTACGCAGGTCGACACGATCAGCAAGAGTTTCTTGAGCCTGTTGCGCACGGAACTGCGGTAATTGAACCACACGCCCACCAGGCCCCACGCCAGCGCAAAACCCAGGCCGTTGCTGAAGATGAGGGCCTTGAGCAATTCGAACCTGGCCGGCAGCAGCAGGTGCAGTGCGACGCCGATGACGCTGAACAACAGCATCAGCTTGCCCGCGGCGATGTAAAAACCGGCGCCACGGTACTTGAGCAGGAAATCGTGCAGCTGCTGGCGCTCGATCGGCGTCAGCTTGACCAGCTTCATGGCGACGTAGCGGCGCGCCCGTCCCTGGACCCGCTCCGCCATCGCCGGGTGTTTCAGTACCAGCAGCGATTCCTCATCGACGCTGCGGTACCAATCCGTATATTTTTTTAACACGATGCGTTCTCCGTGGTGATTCAGGCATGAACGCAGTCTACGGCGCCCCTGTTGCAGGGCATAGCGCGGGGCGACGAAGCACGAAGCGGCAGGGATCAACGACGAAGCGCGCGGTGCCTGCCAGGCCCTCGCTGCCTATATTGCTCAAATCATACGAAGTTTCCAAGATGAAATCAATAATTGCGCAACAATTTTCACTACGGCAAGAATAGCCGTTTTTATTTGCCAAATTGGCCGCAACGCCGCCTGTTGCGGGCCTGTACCGTAGACATCGCTTGATCTTTAATGGTATTGTTTAAGCTTGGCAAATATTGCCTCCGAGATACACGCCGCGTCCCCGCGCGGCCCCGTCCCGGATTTGCGCGCAGCGCCCACGATGGCGCCCCAAAACTGCTTTTCCACATACAATCCCATGCTCAAAAAAATGTTCGCCGCGGTGCTGATGACGCTTTCGACAGCGGCCATCGCCGTGCCCTTCGGTTCCCAGTCGATACTGGTGGTCGAAGACGGTACAGGCAAAGTCTTGCTTGAAAAAAATTCCAACGTGGTGGTGCCCATCGCCTCGCTGACCAAACTCATGACAGCCATGGTCGTGCTCGACTCCAAGGCGAACATGCAGGAAGAAATCAGCATTGACCGCGAGGATGTCGACACCTTGAAACACAGCACCTCGCGCGTGCCCGTGGGCGCCACCCTGAGCCGCCACGACGTGCTGCAACTGGCGCTGATGTCATCCGACAACCGCGCCGCCGCCTCGCTGGCGCGCACCTTCCCCGGCGGCCCGACGGCATTTGCCGTGGCCGTCAACGCCAAGATCAAGGCCCTGGGCATGCGCCAGACCGTGATCGAAGAGCCGACGGGCTTGTCGCCCAACAACCAGTCGACGGCGGCCGACCTCGTCAAGATGGCCGTGGCCGCCTCGCGCTACCCGGAAATCAGCCGCATCACCACGGATTCGAAGGACATCATCCAGATCAAGGGCCGCGACGTGGAATACCACAACACGAACCGCCTGGTGGGCGCCAAGGGCTGGGACATCGGCCTGTCGAAGACGGGCTACACGAATGAAGCGGGCCGCTGCCTGATCATGCGCATCAAGTCGGCCGGCAAGTTCGCCACCATGATTTTGCTCAACGCGCGCGCCAATTCCGTGCGCGCCATGGACGCCGTCAATATCCGCCGCATGCTGGCGGCCGAGAACGGCATCGAAGAGCCGAAGGTGATGCGCGCTTCCGTCAGCCGGCATAAAAAAGCACCAGCGAAACCGTCGAAGCGCCGCCGCGCCCGCTGAGCTATAAGTTAACCCTTGACTGCTGTGGTCAGCCCCGACGGGTCTGACCCCGGAACTATTTCGCTTGCCGGTTGGTCATCACCACGCCGGCTATCGTCACCGCCCCGCCCACCAGCATCGAGGCGAGCACCGGCTCGCCCAGCAGCGCCGCCGCCAGTACGATGCCGAACACGGGCACGAGGTTGTTGAACACGGCCGTGCGCGACGGGCCCAGCGCTTTGACGCCCTCGTAATACCAGACAAAGCCGATCACTGTGCCGAACACGCCCAGGTAGCCGGTGGCTGCCCACACTTGCCAACCGAAGCTGCGCCATGGCACGGTGGGAAATTCCACGGCCGCCCCCACCAGTAAAAAGGCCAGGCCCCACATCGCCGCATACGTGGTGGCGGCAATCGGGCTCAAGCCCTTTAGCGCGACTCTGCCGATCAGGGTGTAGGCGGCCCAGCTGGAAATGCCGCAAAACATGAAGATCTCGCCGGCGCCGATGCCGCCGCCGTTACCATGCAGCACGCCGGCGAGGTCGCCGCGCGTGATGACGATGGCCGTACCGCAGAACGCCAGCATGATCCCCAGCCACTTGAAGGAGCCGAGCCGTTCGCGGAACAGCATGGCCGAGGCCAGCGCCGTGACGATGGGATTCAAGGCCACGAACAGGGCCGTGCGCCCGGCCGGCATGCGCGACAGGGCCGCCAGGAAGCACAGGTTGTACAGAAAGATGCCCGTCAGGCCCAGCGCGGCCGTCGTCATCACCTGCTTGCGGTCCAGGCGCGGCAAGCCCCCTTCCAGTTTCCATGCGAGCACGACGAGCAACAGCACGGCCACGCCGAAGCGTCCGCTGGCGGCCGTCATGGGCGGCATCTGCTGCGCCAGCACGCGTCCCGCGATAAAGGTACCACCCCAGAACAGGGCGACGAAAATGAGTTTGAGATAGACGAGCGGCGATTGCACGGAAGGCAAGGCGGCTGAAGGGATGGCGGTAGTGCGCATGGAAAGTCCTATGATGTCGCTTGTGCAGCGGACGCTGCAGATATATATTAATACTAATATCAACTCATGAAATAATGAGTAAATACTCATATTTCAAAGAAACCACACCATGACCTTCACGCAACTGGAAATTTTTACCCTGGTGGCCGAACTGCACGGCTTTTCCGCCGCCGCCGCGCAGCTGGGCATCAGCCAGTCGGCCGTCTCGCACGCCTTGAAGGCGCTGGAAAAGGAGATGGGCGTGGACCTCATCGTGCGCCACCAGGCCTCGGCCGAGCTGACCGACGTGGGCCGCCAGCTGCTCGTGCGCGCGCGCGAAATCCTCGGCTTATCCGAAGCCATGCGCCAGGAAGCGGCCGACGTGCTTGGCCAGCGCCAGGGCAGCCTGCGCATCGGCTCGTTTGGACCCACCTCGTCCTTGAATCTGCTGCCCGCCATCACGGCGCAATTCCGCCTGCGCTATCCGGGCATCGACTTGCGCATCGACGAAGGCGCCGACCATGAGGTGGTGCAGTGGATACGCGAACGCCGGGTCGACGTGGGCTTCGTCGTGCTGCCCGACGAGCGTTTCGATACGGCGCCGCTGGTGGAAGACCAGATGATGGCGCTGGTGCCGCGCAGCCATGCGCTGGCAAGCGAAAACTCCATCACCCTGGCGCAGCTGTGCGAGGGGCCGTTCATCATGTCCGAGGCGGGCTGCGCCTGCCTGATCGAGCCGCTGTTCGCCAACGCGGGCTTGCAGCCGCAGGTGCCCTACCGCATCAGCCAGGTGATCACCATCCTCGACATGGTCAGCCGCGGCGACGGCCTGTCCATCGTCGCCGAACTGGCCCTGCCGCAGCGCCTGCGCGAGCAGTATCCTGAGCTGGTCGCCCTGCCCTTGAATCCGCCCGTCAGCCGTAAGGTGGGCCTGGCCGTGCGCGACCGGCGCCAGAACACGCCGGCCACCAACGCTTTTTTCGAGGTGGCGAAACAGATGGCGCCGACCCTGGCGCCACGGCGCGCCTGGAAACTGGCTTAAAACGTCTCCCACTCCTCGCTGCGCTCCGCCTTGACGGCAGGCGTCCTTGCCGCACTGCTCGCGAGGCGCGGCGCGGCAGGTGCGCGCACCACCGGTTTGACAGAGGCCGGCGCCTGCCCCTCATCGAGCTTGAACACACCCACCACCTGCGCCAGGGTATTGGCCTGGTCTTGCAGGCTTTCGGCAGCGGCCGCCGCCTCTTCCACCAGGGCCGCGTTCTGCTGCGTCACCTGGTCCATTTGCGCGATGGCCTGGTTCACCTGTTCGATGCCGGAACTTTGCTCGACGCTGGCGGCCGTGATCTCGCCCATGATGTCGGTGACGCGGCGCACGCTGTCGACGATTTCCTGCATCGTCGCGCCAGCCTCGTCGACAAGGCGCGCGCCCGAATCGACCTTGCTCACCGAATCGTCGATCAGCAGCTTGATTTCCTTCGCTGCGCCAGCGGAACGCTGCGCCAGACTACGCACCTCTGTTGCCACCACGGCGAAGCCCCGTCCCTGTTCGCCCGCACGCGCCGCTTCCACGGCCGCGTTGAGCGCCAGGATATTCGTCTGGAAGGCGATGCCGTCGATGACGCTGATGATGTCGACGATCTTCTTCGACGAATCGTTGATCGACGCCATGGTATCGACCACCTGCGCCACCACTTGCCCGCCCTTGCTGGCCACGCCGGACGCCGATTGCGCCATCTGGTTGGCCTGGCGCGCATTGTCCGCGTTCTGTTTCACCGTGCTGGTCAGCTCCTCCATCGAGGCGGCCGTCTCTTCCAGCGAACTGGCTTGCTGTTCCGTGCGCGACGACAGGTCCTGGTTGCCGGCGGCGATTTCGGACGACGATACTTTCACCGATTCGCTGGCCGTGCGGATTTTCACGAGAACGGCGGCGATCTTGTCGATGAAGCGGTTGAAGGCGCCGGCGATCTGCGCCAGTTCATCCACGCCGGAAGCGTCGAGGCGGCGCGTCAGATCGCCCTCGCCCGAAGCGATGTCGTCGAGCGCGTCGCGCACCAGTTCCAGGCGCTTGAGCATCTTGAACACCAGCAACGACAGCAGCAGCGCGGCCAGCCCCGTCAGCAGCGCGGCCGTGACGGTGGCCGTCGTCAGCATCGTCCGCAAGGCTTGCATGGCTTCCTGCTGGTCGAGCACCACGGCCAGCAGCCAGTCGGTGCCGGCCACGCGCGTGACGTACAGCATGCCGTCGCGGTCGTTCAGGCGCACGGCGTCGCTGGTGCGCGTACTTTCCAGGCGGTTGACCTGCGCGGCCGACAGCGCCGCATCGAGTTTCGCCACCGGCTGCAGGCTCAGGTCCTTGTTCGCATGGGCGATGATGGTGCCGCTCTGGTCGACGAGGAAGGCAAAACTGTGCGGCGTCGGCTTGATCGCCACCACGTTGGCGATCACCGTATCGAGCAGCACATCCGCGCCCGCCACGCCGACCAATGCCTCTTTCGGCCCGACGGGCGCCGTGAACGACACCACGAGTTTGTGGCTGGCCGCGTCCACGTACGGCGGCGTTAGCATCGGCACGCCCGCCTTGACCGTGTCCGTGTACCAGGCGCGCGCCGTGGGATCGAAATCGGCGGGGCGGCCCGGATGGGTAAACACGGAACGCTTGTCCGCGTAACCGATGAACACTTCCGCAAAATCGCCAGCCTTTTCCGCGATCTGGAAAGCGCGCAGCGGATCGGGCGTCTCGGCCGACATGACGACTGAGGCCATGACCTTTTTCTTGCCATCGACCCATTGCGCCAGCACGGCCGACTGGCTTTGCAGCAGCTGCTGCATCTGCTGGTCCGACGACGCCAGCATGCTGCTGCGCGTGGTGACGTAATTGGCGGCCGACAAGGCCAGCATGGACAGAACGACGATGGCCACGCAAATGAGCACCAGCCGCGTGCGAAGGGAAGACAACATGATGGACTCCTGGTTTTGATTTTGATGGTATGACACAGCGTTGTCGCCCTGCCAGCCGCCTTTGCATTTTTACACAAAAATCGGAACAATATTATTCAATATTCGGAATAATATACACTTATTACATCAAAGCAACACCATCATCTGTTGACGCTCTACTACGGTTGCCTCATAGTTAAGTTTTAATGAGGAGCCCACATGCGTTTGCACCGTCTCATCCTGGCCTGCGCCAGCTTCATCACCGGAGCCGTCTTTGCCTCGCCGCAAGCACCCGTGCAGGGCGCCGACTACCTGGTGCTGGCCACGCCGCAGCCCGTGCAAACGGCGCCGGGCAAGGTGGAAGTGATCGAGTTTTTCATGTATCACTGCCCCGCCTGCAACGCGCTGGAACCGAGCCTGGCGCGCTGGGTCAAGGACAATGCCGCCACGGTGTCATTCCGCCGCATCCATTTGCCGCGTCTGCCGGAAAATGATCCGGAAGCGCATCTCTTCCTGACTCTGGAAGCGCTGAAGAAAGAAGAGTCTCTGCATGCGCAAGTCATGCATACCTGGCATGTAGAACGCAAGCGCCTGGCCAGCGACAGCGATAACCTCGATTGGGCGCTGAAAAATGGCCTGGACAAGGCTGCCTTCGAAAGCGCCTACCAGTCGTTTGGCGTGCAGACCAAGCTGAAAAACCTGCCGCGCCTGGCCGCCAGCTACCAGGTGGACAGCACGCCCACCCTGATCGTGGGCGGGCGCTATTTAACCAATCCGTCGATGGTCGCCGGCGCCAACCCGGCCTTGCCGCGCCAGGGCGTGGAGCAAGCGACCCTGCAAGTGGTGCAGGCGCTGGTGGCCAAGGCGAAGCTGGCGAAGTAAATCAGCCGATCAAGCCGCGCAACCCGCTGGCCCGCTGCGTGCGGCGCAAGATCGCGTCGTACAGCACGGCTTGCGTAGGCGAGACGAGGGTAAAGAAGTCGCGCGCGCGAGTGATGCCCGTGTAGACCAGTTCGCGCGCCAGCATGGCACCGCCCTCCTGCGGCAGCACCAGCACCGTGTGGCGAAATTCCGAACCCTGCGATTTATGCACGGTCATGGCGAACGCCGTTTCCACGTGGCGCAAGCGCGTGGCCAGCACGCTGCGCACGTTCTCGCCTTCCAGGAAGTACACGCGCAGGGATCCCGGCCGCGCAGGGTCGCGCAAGGTCAGTCCGATGTCGCCATTGAACACGCCAGTGCCGTAATCGTTGCGCGTGACCATCACGGGACGGCCCACATACCATTCGCCGCGGCGTATCAGGCCTTCCTTTTCCAGCCGCAGCTCGATGGCCGTGTTCAAGCCCGCCACGCCCCACTCGCCTTCGCGCACGGCGCACAGGATGCGGAACGATTCAAAACTGTGCAGCACGGCGCGCACCCAGTCGTCATGCTGCGCGTACGCGGCCTCGCCGGCATTCACCAGCGCCAGGTAGGGCTGGTAGCCGCCCGGCGCATCCGCGCGGCCGCGCAAGGCCAGGCGCAGCACCTCGTCCGGCTGCGCGCTCACGCTCCACGCCAGCTGACCGCCGCTGTCGCCGGTAAAACACGCTTTGGCAAGATCGGGCCTGCCGCCATTCACGGCCAAGGCCAGTTCGCCGATCGGACCGCTGAAACGATGGCTGTGGCGCAGCATCACCGTCTGCTGCGCCAGCGCGCCTGCCGCCCCCGCAAAGGCGGACGGAATGGCTACGCCGCTGGCCGCCTGCGCATACGCGATGGTGGCGGGAGTGTAGCCGCCCGCCTGCGCGTCGTGGCACAAGTCGCCCAGCACGGCGCCCGCCTCCACGGACGCCAATTGGTCCTTGTCGCCAAGCAGGATCAATATCGCCTTGGGCGGCAAGGCGTCGAGCACGGACGCCATCATTTCCAGGTGCACCATCGACGCTTCATCGACGATCAGCACGTCGACGTCGAGCGGGTTGCCCGCGTGGTGGGCAAAAGCGCGCGTATCGGGCCGCGCGCCCAGCAAGCTATGCAGGGTGCGCGCCGCACCCATGCGCCGTGCCAGTTCCAGCAGGGGCAGCGCACCGCCCGCCTTGGCCGCCAAGCCTTCCAGGGCCTTGTCGATCGACTGCTTCAGCCGCGCGGCCGCCTTGCCCGTGGGCGCGGCCAGCGCGATGCGCAGTTGCTCCGGCTGCGGCGAGACGGCAAACAGCAAGGTGAGCAAACTGGCCACCGTGTAGGTCTTGCCCGTCCCCGGGCCGCCCGTGATGATGGCCACCTTGCCGCGCAGGGCGATGGCGCACGCCACCTTTTGCCAGTCCGGGCCACCGTCCTGCGTCGGCTGGTCGAACAGGATGTCAAGCCATTGCCGCACCTGCGCCAGCGGCGGATTCGTTAAATCCTGCGCGCGCGCGGCGATTTTCCCGCCCACCAGCGTTTCATCGCGCCAGTAGCGGCGCAGGTACAGGCGGTCGCCATCGAGCACCAGCGGCTGGCGCACATCGGCCTCGCCCACCTGCCACACTTGCGGCGCGCCGGCCAGCAGCGCGCGCCAGCCCTCGACGCTATCCGGCAACGGACCGGAAACGGCCAGCACGCCATGCCACAGCTCATCGCTCCAGCCCAGCAGCTGCGACGGTTCGCTGGCCAGCTCAAACAGCATCAGGCAGCTGTGCCCCCGCCCTTCCAGCTCGGACAGCGCCACGCACGCCACGGCCACGGCGGGCGCATTCGGCGTCTGTTCGTCCAGGCTGGCGATAAAGCGGGCAAAGGCGGCGCTCAGGCGGCGCAGATGCCCGCCCTCTGCAACGCCGTCGATATGGCTGAACAAGGCATCCATCTGCAGGGTGTCCAACTGCACGTTATGCTGCATGGTGTTCCGTTTCTTCTAACAGTTGATCGAGGCCGTCCAGCAATTCCAGTTGCGGCGCCAGCCAGTAGCAGCCATGCGTGTCCGCATTCGCTATGCCGCGCAGGAACAGGAAAATGGCGCCGCCCAGGTGTTCGGCCGGGTCATACGCGTCACCCATGCGGCTTTTCAGCAGCCGGTGCAGGGCCAGCATGTAGATGGCGCCCTGGATATCGTAGCGGTGCTGCGCCATGCCGGCCGCCAGCGCCTGCGTGTGGTAGGCCGCGTCGTTGGCACCCAGCGCATTCGACTTGTAGTCGAGCACCCAGTAGCGGCCATCCCGTTCGATGACCAGGTCGGCAAAGCCTTTCAGCATGCCGTGCAGCTGGCGCCGCGGCAGCACTGGACGGGGTGCGCCGTCGAGCAGCAAGCGCGTGCACAGCTGGTCGAGCGCCGCCGTGGACAAATGCTCGCTGGGGAACCAGAACTCCATTTCGGACAGGGTGCTGTCCAGCTGCGACAGCGAGGCATCGAGCAGTGGCAGCGGCGTGATGGCGATTTCCCTGAGCCAGGCGATGGCGTCTTCCTGGCGATGGCCCCAGCCGGCCCGCTCGCAGCGCGCGGCCAGGCGGGTGTCGAAGTTGTCATCGTGGACGCTGTCAAAACCTTCGCCGCCCATCCACTCGAGCTGCTCGTGCAGGAAATTGCCGGGCACGGAACCGCGCGGGAAGCGGTGCCATGGCGCGTCGCCCATGTGCATCGGCGTGGCCACGGCCACCGCCGTGCCGTCTTCCAGCAAGGTTTCTTCCAACGCCCGCTGCGGCACGTGCGCGGCCGCCACGGCGCCGATCTGGCGCGTCAGCGACGTGAAGCTGCCCACCGACCAGTCGCGCTCGAATTCGCCCGCGAACACGGGTGCGGGGCGCAACTCGGGCCGCCGCTCCACCCGGTCCAGCACCGTGCAGGCGTCGGGCTGCCCCAAGGTGCTGACATAGATGGCGTCGCAATCGCCCGCCACCTGCTGCCAGCGCAGCAGCAACTGCTCGAACGGCAGCTTGTCGCCGCCCGTCAGCAGGTAGCCGAGCGCCGATTCGTGCAGGGTGTTCTCGCCCGCCTTGCGCGCCGCCTGGGCGGCCACGCCCAGCCACAAAAAGTGGCGCGCCCGCGTCAGGGCCACGTACAGCAGGCGCAAGTCTTCCTCGATGCGCGCCTCTTCCACCGCCGCCATCGCCTCGTCGGACAAGGACAGGTCGAGGCGGCGCTCGCCATCGTCGGCCGCATACTCGAAGAAGCTGCGGTTGCGTTTATCGACCTTGCGCGCCGTGACGGCAAACGGCAAATAGACGAGCGGGTATTCGAGTCCTTTGGACTTGTGCACGGTGATGACCTTCACCAGCTCCGCATCGCTTTCCAGGCGCAGCACGCGCTCGTCGCCGTTTTCGCCTTCGCCTGCGATCTGCTCGGCCAGCCAGCGTATCAGCGCCTGCTCGCCATCGAGCTGGCGGCTGGCCGATTGCAGCAGCTCGGCCAGGTGCAGCAGATTCGTCAAACGCCGCTCGCCGCCCGTCTGCTGCAGCAGCATGGCGGGCAGCTGCAATTCGTGGATGAAACGGCGCAGCATGGCCAGCACGCCCTGGCGCTGCCAGATCAGGTGCAGGGCCTTCAGTTGCTCGACCCGGCGCTCCCATTCCAGTTCATCGCTCGACAGGCGCGCCAGTTCGCCCAGCGACAGGCCGATGGTGCGCGTGGCAAAGGCGGCGCGCGCCAGCCCCCCGTCGAGGGGATTGGCCAGCGCCGCCAGCCAGCGCAGCACGTCTTGCGCTTCCTCGCTGTCGATGACGGAATCCTTGTCGGACAGGTAGACGCTGGCGACCCGGCGGCGCGCCAGCGCGCGGCGGACGGCCGCCGCCTCCTTGCGGTCGCGCACGAGGATGGCGATATCGGCCGGTTGCAAGCGCGCAAACCCGTCGGGACCGGTAAAACCCGCCTGCGGGTCGCCCAGCATGGCGACGATATGTTCGGCGCAATGCTGCGCGAAATACTCGCGGTAGCTGTCGCCGCGCAGCCCTTCATCGCTGGCGCAGGCGGCCAGCAGGGCCGGCAACGGGCCGCCGGCGTTCACCAGGTACTCGGCGCGGCCCTTGGCGTCGACGGCCTCGAACGGCAGCGGATTCTCGCCCCCTTTACGGTAGCGGAAAGCACCGGCCGGCACCTCGTCGCGCTCCGCGTGCAGGAACAGCTGGTTGACGGCCGCCACCAGCGGGGCCGTCGAACGGTAGTTGGTGCCCAGCTGATAGTGGCGTCCCGTTGTCGCACGACGCGCTGCCAGGTAGCTCTGGATGTCGGCGCCGCGAAAGCCGTAGATCGACTGTTTCGGGTCGCCGATCAGGAACAGGCCCAGCGCCGGATCGTTGTCGGCAATCCGGTACAGCAGGTTGAAAATCTGGTACTGGGCGGGCGCCGTATCCTGGAATTCATCGACCATGGCCAGCGGATACTGGTCGATGATGCGCTGTCGCAGGGCCGCTCCATTTTCGCCGGCCAGCGCGTCGTGCAGGCGCTGCAGCATGTCGGCAAAGCCGAACTGGCGCGACTGGCGCTTCAACTGGTCCATGCGCCGGGCGATGGCCGCCGCCGCATGCAGGTGCAGCTTGTGCGCCAGCGGCGTGATACCCGCCAGGGCGATTCCCAGCGCCTCCGTATGCTCGAAGCACTCGGGCACCTGCGCCGTGAAACTCTTGGCAAACGCATCCTCGATGCCGAACGGCGTCAAGCGCTCCCACGCCTTGGCCGTGATGGCGGGCAGCAGCAACAGCGGATCTTGCGCCCATTTACGCAAGCCGTCGAACCACTTCGCCAGGTTCTCCGGCTTCATCTTGACGCCATTAAAACACTTGGGATTGGCGGCGCGGTGGTCGTTGATCCACATGGCCATCTGGTCGACACGCTCGACCCAGCCCGCCTTCAGGGTGGCCAGCTGCGCGGCCAGGGCCCGCTGTTCGCGGGAGATCAGCGTGGACAACGGCTCCTCGTCCGCCATGCCCATGATGTCCGCGCGGCGCGCCAGCTCGCGCGCGCCTTTCTTCAGCGCGCCGACGTCGGGCCAGCAGGCCAGCAGCACGTCAAGCGCCTGCGGCGGCAAGGGATAGACTTGCTGGCGCCAGTAATCGTGGGCCGCATCCTCGAACAAGGCTTGCTCGTCGCTGACCAGTTCCTCGTCGAACAGGCTGCCGCTGTCGAACGCATGCTCGCGCAACATGCGCTGGCACCAGGCGTCGATGGTGAAAATGGCCGCTTCATCCATCGTCTCGGCGGCCAGCATCAGCCGGTGCGCGGCTTTTTGCCGCTCGCTCTCGTCAGGATAGGATTCGAGCAAGGCGTCGAGGAATGGATCGCTGCCGCCGGATTCGTGACGGAACTCATTGCGAAAATAAGCGGCCGCCTCGATCAGGCGCTCGCGCACGCGGTTCGACAATTCGCGCGTGGCGGCGCGGGTAAATGTCATCACGAGGATGTCGGCCGGCAGCAGCGAACGCGTAAAGCGGCTGTCGTCGTCGCCATGCCCCAGCACGAGCCGCACGTACAGCGCGGCGATGGTCCAGGTTTTACCCGTACCGGCCGACGCTTCGATCAGGCGCGAGCCATGCAGCGGGAACGCCAGGGGGTTGAGCAAATGGCTCGTCATTGTTCTTCTCCCGCGCCATCATCGGGCGCGCTGATCGGGTCGATCGTGATGTGTTCCTGCAGCCAGTCGGCCAGCGGGCCATACAGCTCGCGCGTGCAGTCTTCCCACGCTTCCTCCGCGGCCAGCGCGGAAAACTCGGGCCACAGGCGCGCCAGGCACAGTTCCGCTCGCTCGCCAGTCATGTCGAAGCCGCCGTCATACACGGCGCGCGGGTCGCCCTGCTGCACCAGCGCCAGCCCCGTCTTGCAGGCCGTGGGCAGCGGATGGTTCATGCCTTCGCGCCACAGCGCCAGCAAGGTGGCCAGCGCGTCGCGCGACGTGGCGGGATCGAGCGGCGCCATGCTGACGATGGCGTCGCGCGCCACCAGGTAGCCGGTGACGGGGAAACCGAGGGCGGCGGCGGCCAGCTGGCGCAACCACATCAGCATCAGCTTGTCGCCGCGCGCCAGGCCGCCCTTGTCCGTCACCTTCGAGGATATCTGCATCAGCCAGGCCGTATCCTGCCCGTTGCTGCACAATCTGTCGAGCCAGTCGTCGATCTGCAATTCGCCGAACGGCAAGTTGATGGCGCGCTTGTCGGCCGCGTACGGGAACGAGGCGCGCAAGGACAACCACGCGCTGCGCACGGGCACCAGCGCCTCGACCAGCTGCGCCTGCACTTGCCGGCCGATCAGGCCGATGGGCAGCACGCCTTCGCGCGCCAGCTTTTCCGCGCGCGCTTCCAGGCTGGCGCGCACGTCATCCAAGGCTTCCACGGCGCCGCCATCGTCCAGCATGGTGTCTTCCAGCAGATAGCGTTCGAGCGCATTCAGGCCGAACGGTTCTTCATCCTCGCCCAGCATGGCCGCATCGGCGAAATGCACGCTCAAGCGGCGGCGGAAAAAGTATTTGACGGGCTGGCGCAAGAAGCTGGCCAGCTCGCCCAGTTTCAAGCGCGTACCGGGATCGAGTTCGTAGGGCCCCAGCGCCAGTTCCGCGGACTGCGCCTGCGCCTGCGCATCCACATCCGCATGCGCGACGCGCCATTCGCGCGCGTAGGTCAGCAAGCCATCGGTCTCGAAATAGCGGCGGCTGAACGGCTGCAGCGCGTGCTCGGTCGTCAGGGAGACCAGGTGACGGTCCAGCGACCAGCCAGCCGCCAGGTAATCGCGCAGCTGCGACACGAGCACGGACGGCGGCTGCTCGGAATTGTCGCGCACATTGCGCCCCACCCAGCTCACGTACAGCTTGTCGCGCGCGGCCAGCAAGGCTTCAAGCATCAGGTAGCGGTCATCGTCGCGGCGCGAACGGTCGCCCGGACGCGCCATGCCGGGCAGCGCCAGCAAGTCGAAATCGGCCTTCTGCGCGCGGCGCGGGAAATCGCCATCGTTCATGCCCAGCAGGCATACGACGCGGAACGGCACGGCGCGCATCGGCATCAGGGTACAGAACGTGACGCCGCCGGAAACGAATTGGTGGTTCAGAGTCGGTTCGTCCAGCGCGCCCAGCCACGCCACGCGCAGCACGGACAGCGGCACCGACTCGACAAAGCCCGCGTGCTCGCAGGTTTCCAGCCAGCCTTGCAAGGCGCCTTCCAGCTGCGCCAGGGTCAGGCGGTCGCCCTCGTCGTCGGCGTCAAAGAAGGCGGCCAGCAGCGCGCGCGCCTGCACGCCCCACTCGGCCGGCGTGCGCGCGTCGGCCAGCACGGTACGCCAGTGCAGCAGCGCCTCGACCAGCTGCGCCAGCGAACCCGCCAGCGCCGCATCGAGACCGCCCACTTCCGCATACGGCTCGATGCCGCCAAAGCTGGCGCCACTGCCGCTGGCATAGCCGAGCAGCATGCGCCGCACGCCGAAGATCCACGCATTCTGTTCGCCGGCCGCGCCCAGCCCCAGGCCGCTGCGGTGATGCTGGTCCAGGCCCCAGCGCACGCCCGCCCCTTCGATCCAGGCGCCCAGGGTGGCCAGGTCGTCCGGCTGCAAGCCGAAGCGGGCGGCCAGCGCCGGCACGTCGAGCAGGTCGCGCACTTCGCTCTGGCGGCAGCGCTGCTGCGGCAGTTGCAGCAGCCACTCGAGCGCGACGAGCAGCGGATTGACGCTGCGGTCCTTCACGTCGCCGATCTCGAACGGGATGAAACGCTCGTCGTTGCGCCGGTACTGGCCGAAGACGGCGTGGATGGCGGCCGTAAAGGTGTCGATGTCGGGCACCATCACCACCACGTCGCGCGGACGCAGGCCCGTCTCGGCGCTGTGCGCGAACATGGCCAGCAGCTGGTCGTGCAGCACTTCGACTTCGCGCTGCACGCTGTGCGCCACGTGAAATTCGATCGAGCGGTCGGCCGCATCGGGCGGCGTTTGCTCATGTTCGGCCAGCGGACGCAGTTCGCGGATGGCCACCTGCACCTGCTGCAGCAGGGTCTCGCCCACCTCCTCGCCAAACAGGTCGATGCGCAGGCTGTCGTCGCGTCCTTCGGCTTGCGCGTGTTCGTCGAATTCGTCGAGCATGCGGATGAAGTCGCGCCCTTGCCTGCCCCAGCTGGCCAGCAGCGGGTGGCTGTGCGCATGCAGTTCTTCCAGCGGAATCTGCGCCAGGTCGGTGCCGTTGCGCTGGCGCTGGCGCTTGTTTTCCGCGCGCAGCAAGTCGCGCCCGTCGATGATGTCGCCCCAATAGAACTGGCAGGGATTGGGCACGGCCAGCACCACCTGCGTGTGGCGCGCCAGCGCGGCCAGCGCCTGCAAGGTCTGGTACGGCAAGGCCGACACGCCAAACAGCACCACCCGGCGCGGCAGCTTGCCAGCCGGCGCATCGCCGGCGGCAATCGCCGCCAGGAAGGCGTCGTGAATGTCTGCGCGGCCCGTGTCGCGCTCGACATCCTCGACGTCGGCCGCCACGGCACGCCACAACTGCGCCTGCCAGCGCTGGTCCTCCTTCAAAACGATGGATTCGCCGCGCGCCGTGCGCAACTGGTCGCGCCCCGCCGCCCAGTCGGCCAGCCAGTCGGCGCGGTAGACCTGGTACTGGTCGAACAGGTCGGCCAGGCGCTCGGCCAGCTGCAGCCGGCGTTCGCAATCGCCATCGGCCAGGAAGTAGCGCAGCGGCGCAAACACGGGGTCGGCCAGCAGCGACGGTAAAAGACGCATCAATCGCCACGTCAGCGGGGACTTGTCGAACGGCGACACGCGCGGGACTCTGTCGCGCCCCAGCATGCCCCGGTAGCTTTCCCACAGCAGGCGCGCCGGCAGCGCGATGCGCGTAGCGGCGCATACGCCCATCTCCTCGGCCAGGGCAATCTTCAGCCATTCAGCCACGCCGTTCGACTGCACCAGGAAGATATCCGTTTCCAGCGGCGCCAGCGGATGCTGGCGCAGCCACTGGAAGACGGCGGCGCGCAGCTGTTCCAGCTGGTTGCCGTGCAGGATAAGGAGGCCGGGCGTGACGGGTGTATGCATGCTGATCCGATGGGTTGCCGCGTCTCCGGCCGGGTGGCCAGGGACGTCAAACGCCTATTATCGCCGCTGCGTGCGTCAGGGGGCGTCGCTGGCGGCAAATTCCATGGAAATTTGTTCCGCCACCTGCGCCAGCGCAGGTCCCAGGGCCGCCAGCAAAGCGCGCGCCTGCTGCAGGTCGCCGCCCAGGCGCAAGCCTTCGATCGACGTGCACAGCCCCGCAAAGGCATGGGCGCCCACGGCCAGCGCCGACGATTTGCTGCGGTGCCCCAGGTCGGCCAGGCGCCCCAGGTCTTCCAGCGCCACGGCCTGCTCCATTTCGGCGATGCCGTCGCGCGCAGTGTCGAGAAACAGCTGGGTGTATTTGCGCATCTTCACGGCGTCATTGCTGAACGTGAGGGCCAGGGTGGCCAGGTCGAGGATGGCCGTATCGCGCAACTCCGGTGCGGCGCCCGGTGGCGCCGCTTTCGGCGCCGCCAGCCTGTCGCTTGCACGCGCTTGGCCCATGCCGCCGACGCCGCCAATACCCCCACGTAAGCGGAACCATTTCGCCAGCAGGTGAAACAGCAGATTCGGGGCGATCGGCTTGGTCACGAATTCATCCATGCCAGCCTCCAGGCAACGGGCACGGTCTTCGCTGCCCGCATTGGCCGTCATGGCGATCACCAGCAGGCCAGTGAGTTTCGGGTCGGCGCGGATGCGGCGCGTCGTCTCGAAGCCGTCCATCTCCGGCATCTGCACGTCCATCAGCACGCAGTCGTAGCGCTGGCGGGCAAGCAATTCCAGCGCTTCGCGGCCATTGCCGGCGACGCAGACGGTGGCGCCGGCGTCTTCCAGCAATTCGCAGCCCACCTGCTGGCTGAAGACGTTATCTTCGACCAGCAGGATGGACGCGCCGCGTATCACGCCCAATACTTCCGGCTCGACTTCGGCAATGCGCTCGTCGGCCGCCTGCGCGCTTTTTTCCAGGCGCGCCGTGAACCAGAAGGTGCTGCCCAGGCCCGGCTGGCTGTACACGCCCACCTTGCCGCCCATGAGCTCCACCAGTTGCTTGCTGATCACCAGCCCCAAGCCGCTGCCGCCATACTTGCGCGTGGTCGACGGGTCGGCCTGGTGGAAGGAGCGGAACAGCTGCGCCACCTCTTCCTGATTCATGCCGATGCCCCGGTCCTGCACCTCGAAGCGCAGCATGGCGTAGCTGCCGCGCTCCTCGGACTGGCGCACGCGCACGAAGATGCTGCCATTGTCGGAAAACTTGATGGCGTTGCTGGTCAGGTTCAGCAAGACCTGCTCCAGGCGCAGCGGGTCGCCGCGCCAGCGCTGCGGCAGCTCCGGCGCGATATCGAACTGCAGCGCCAGGCCCTTGACGGCGGCCGCGTCGCCCAGCTGGCTGGCGACGTTCGCCAGCAGGGTGTCGAGGCGGAAGTCCAGCACTTCCAGTTCCAGCTTGCCCGCCTCGATCTTGGAAAAATCGAGGATATCGTTGATCAGGCCCAGCAAGTGCTGGCCCGAATGGTAGATTTTTTGCAGGTAGTCGCGCTGGCGCGCGTCGGCCACGGATTTGAGCGCCAGGTGCGCCATGCCGATGATGCTGTTCATCGGCGTGCGGATTTCATGGCTCATGTTCGACAGGAAGTCGCTCTTGGCCTGGCTGGCCGCGTCGGCCTGCTCTTTCAGGCGGTGCAATTCCGTCACGTCGGTGGACAGGCCGATCAGGCCCGTGACGGGACCGGGCAAGCCCAGCGGCACCTTCACGCTCCACAGGTGATGCACCTGGCCCTGCGCATCGACGAAGCGCTCCTCGCCGACGAACTTGGCGCCGCTGTCGAAGACCTGGCGCTCCGTGCGCTGCGCGGCGGCGGCCGCATCGCCCAGCATCAACTCGCCATCCTGGCGGCCGATCAGCTGCTCCGCAGGACGGCCCAGGATGGTGGCCGTGCGCGCATTCACGTAGCGGTAGCGCAGGTCGGCATCCTTCATGTAGACGTAGGCGTCGACGCTGTCGAGCACCGTATCGAGCAGGGTGCGCTGCGCCACCGCGTTGCGGCGCGAACGGTACAAGGTAAAGATGTAGCCATAAATGAGCAGGGTGCCGGCCACGCCGACGGCCAGCGCCAGCCATGGGAAATGGCGGTCGAAGGGGCTGTACAGCTCCGCCTTGCGCACGCGAAAATGGGCTTTCCACAGGCCGCCCTGGTACGCGACGGGCAGCACCTGGTCGAAATAGTCGGCATCGCTGCCCGGTTGCGGCGGCGCCGCCGCCAGGTCGCCGTCATCGTTGAACAGCAGGCGGTCCTGCGGCGTGATGGACAAGGTTCCGCTGGCCGTCAACGGGTCGGCCGCGCTGTACAGGGTCAGGTGCAGCGGCTCCAGGGCGCTGCGTTCGAGCGCGCTGTGCACCAGCTGCGCCACGCCAAAGCCGATGCCGACGGAGCCCTGGTAGGCGGCGCGGCGCTCGGCCACGCTGCCTTGCGGCATGCCATTGCGGTACACGGGCAGGCGCATGCCCAGGCCCACGTGCGCGGGCGGCCCCTTGATCATGATCACCTGCCCCGACGCGCTGACCTGGCCGCTGTCGCGCGCCTGCGCCAGCGATTGCGCCACCAGCGGATTGGCGCCGATATCGACCCCCATGCGTTCGGCCAGCAGGGAATCGGGTTCCAGGTAGGTGAGCACCGTGTATTCCGGCCGCTCCCCCGCGGGCCGGATGATGAAAGCGGGATAGCCGCGCGGCGCCAGGCTGGTGTCACGGCGCACGGCCTCGATGAAGCCGGCGCGCTGCGCCGATGGCACGGCCGCCGCGTAGTTGACCGATTCGATGGCCGGAAACTGGCGCACGATATCGAGGCCGGCCACGTAATCGTGGAACTGGCGGCGCGTCAGGTGCTCGCTGGTGCGGAACAGGGCTTCGAGGCCGCGCAGCAGGTCAGAATAGCTTTTTACGCGCGTCATCAGGCTATGCTGGGCGCTATGCGTGAGATTGTCGAAACGCTGCTCGGCGTCGTCATTGACCGTGCGCGCCGCGCCCGCATACAGGGCGCCACCCACCGCCAGGGCCAGCAACAGGCCACCCGCCCAGATTCTGATACCTGATCCCGCCCCGCCCTTGCTCAAAGTGTGCATTGTCGATCGCTTATTCCGGTTTCCTCGAATGGGCGACGCCGCGGCCGCCCAGCAAGTACGAGGATACTATCAAAGCTCATGCCCGACGCGCTTGTGCAAGAAAAAAAGCGCGCAGGGTGGTTGCATTGGAAAACACCTGGCGCTCAAGCCTCCCGCAGCGCTCCAGCCTGCAACGTGCTTGCGCCATGGTCATCCCAGGCATCGGCGCAGCGCACCACGTCGCCGACGACGATGATGCTGGGACTGCCGAGGCCGCTGGCCTGCAGATCGCCCGGCAAGCACTGCAAGGTGCTCAGCAACTGGCGCTGGGCGGCCAGGCTGGCCGATTGCACCACGGCCACGGGCGTGCCGGGCGCCATGCCACCGGCCAGCAAGCCGGCCTGGATGGCGGCTATACGGGCCACGCCCATGTAGATGACGAGCGTCAAGCCGCTTTGCGCCAGGGCCTCCCAGTTCGGCTCGGACGCGGCATCCTTGCCGTGGCCCGTGACGAAGATGGCGCCTTGGCTCCAGCCGCGGTGCGTCAGCGGCACGCCGATGGACGATGGCGCGGCCAGGCCGCTGCTGATGCCGGGGATCACTTCGACGGCCACGCCATGGCTGCGCAGGTAGGCGCGTTCTTCGCCGCCCCGTCCGAACAGATACGGGTCGCCCCCTTTCAGGCGCACCACGTGCAGGCCGGCGCGCGCCTCGGCCAGCATCAGGCGCTCAATGAACGCTTGCGGCGTGGACGCGCAGCCGCCCCGCTTGCCCACCTCGACCACGCGCACGCCTTGCGCCGCATGCGCGAGGATGGCCGGGTTGACGAGGTCGTCGATCAGCACCACATCGGCCCGCGCGATGGCCTTCACGGCCTTGAGGGTCAGCAGGTCCGGGTCGCCAGGACCGGCGCCGACCAGGGTTACGCTACCACATTGCGCCATGATGAAATCTCCCATTAAAAAAAGTGGCCGATGGCAAACGATGCCGCGTACGCTTCCGGCGCGCTGCCGTCCCACACGACGCCGTCGCACAGGGTCGAGCTGCGCATGGGCGCTTTTGGTAAGGGCGTGGCCGTCATCTCCGCCGCCTGGCGGTACAGGTCGATGCGGTTGACCTGGCGCGCCACGGTCAGGTAATCGGGTTCGTCGCGCAGCAAGCCCCAGCGCCGGTGCTGGGTCATGAACCACATGCCGTCCGACAAGTACGGGAAATTGACGGCGCCATCGCCGTAAAACTTCAAGCCGTGCGCCTCGTCCCAGGTCTTGCCCAGGCCATCCTGGTAATGTCCGAGGATGCGCGGCGCCAGGGTTTCCTGCGGCGTATGCAAATAAGCGGGTTCGGCCAGGGTGGCCGCCATGGCCAGCCGGTTGGTGTCGCTGGCGTCGATCCAGCGTCCCGCCTCGAGCACAGCAGCGATCAGGGCGCGGCAGCTGTTCGGATGCTGCTGCGCAAACGCGGCGCTGGTGCCCAGCACCTTGCCCGGATGGTCGGGCCAGATGGCGCCGCTGGTGGTGGCCGTCACGCCCACGCCATCGACGATGGCCTTGTAGCCCCACGGTTCGCCGGCGCAAAAGCCATCCATCTGGCCCGCGCGCAAGGCGGCCACCATCTGCGACGGCGGCACCGTCATCACGCGCGCGTCGCGCAGCGGATCGATGCCATGCGCGGCCAGCCAGTATTGCAGCAGCATCGCGTGGTTGCCGGTCGGGAAAGTATGCGCAAACGCAAATGGCCGCGCCACACCGCGCATGTGCCGCGCCAGCGATGGCCCATCGTGGGCGCCCTCGCGCGCCAGCGCCGCCGACAGGGTCACGGCCTGGCCGCTGTGGTTGAGGTTCATCAGCACGGCCATGTCGTGCTGCTGCCCGCCGATGCCCATCTGCACGCCGTACACGAGGCCGTACAACACGTGGGCAGCGTCGAGGTCGCCGCTATTCAATTTGTCGCGCACGCCGGCCCACGACATCTCGCGGCTCAGCTCGATCTTGATGCCGTATTTTTCATCGAGACCCAGTTTTGAGGCCATCACCAGCGAGGCGCAATCGGTCAGCGGCAGGTAGCCGATGCGTATCGTCTCTTTTTCCGGATGCAGCGATCGCATCACCTGGGCGCTGCTTTCCGCTGGCTTACCCGCTTGCTCTGTCATACTGGATTCCTTTGCCTGACCTTGCTGGCAGCGCTGCACCAATACAGTGCACTGCACCACGATATGTCATAAAACCACGTCATAAAATTGGCATACCCCATCATCCCAGCAAATCTTCCACGTCGAGGATGCGCTGGGCGATGTCCGCCAGTTTGAGTTTCTTGTTCATCGCCATGCTGCGCAGGCGCTGGTAAGCCTGCTCTTCCGTCAAGCCGTGATGCGTCATCAACAAGCCCTTCGCCCGTTCGATCACCTTGCGTTCCTGCAACTTGTGCCGCGTGTCGAGCAATTCGGCACGCAACTTTTCTTCCTGGCGAAAACGCGCCAGCGCCACGTTCAGCACGGGTTGGATGCGCTCGGCCTGCAAGCCGGCCACGATATAGGCGGATACGCCGGCCGCCATGGCCGCGTCGATGCTGGCCGTGGCGCCGTCTTCGGTAAATAATACGATGGGACGGCGCTCGTCGCGCGTGGCGATGACGATGTGCTCGAGCACGTCGCGCGCGTCCGATTCGGCGTCGATGATGATGAGGTCAGGCTGCAGCTGCGCGATGCGCTCGGGAAGGTAGAGGTCGGCTGGCAAGGAGGCAACGATGTCGAAACCCGATTCCAGCAAGCCGATGCGCAAGGCGTTGCCGCGCTGCACCTGGGCAGCCAAGGCCGCATTCTCGTGCACGCCATGCTCGACGATGGTGTTGACGACAACGATGCGCAAAGGCTGGGTACGGCTGGACGTCATGGGAGCGATCTGCAATGGCTAAACACAACCATTGCAGTAAGCAAGAAGCGAACCAGCCGGGTTTACACGGTGCTTTACTTCAGGGTCGGCATGGCAAACTCGGCGCCGGCAGCCGTCGAGGCCGGCCAGCGCTGCGTGACGGCCTTCTGTTTCGTGTAGAAACGCACGGATTCCGGACCGTGCGCATGGTGGTCGCCAAACAGGCTGCGCTTCCAGCCGCCGAAGCTGTGGAAGGCCATCGGCACGG
>NZ_JAAOLY010000027.1 GCF_011601275.1 Janthinobacterium lividum
CCTGCTGGAGCCGCTCGGCTATATACCGCCGGCTGAAGCTGAGGCAAACTATTACAAGCAACTGAGCAGTCAAGCCGTCGCGGCCTGACTCACACCAACCGGCCTCCACGAAAGCCGGGGCGATTCAAGGCGATTGCGGCGGGTGGTGTCTTGAGCAAGTGCGTTCACGCGCTGGTGCATAATTGTTGGGCCACGCCAAACAAGGTGGAACCGGAAACATTAATCCGGGGCTGTGAATTTGACAGTTGCCGCTATGTCAACGATACTTTGGCACGCGCAAATGCTATATTATCGGCCCCTCTCTGAATTCCCTTTATTAACCCTCATGCCGATTACATTGCCACAGCTGGAGCGTCATCTATTCAAGGCCGCTGATATCTTGCGCGGAAAGATGGATGCTTCTGAATTTAAAGAATATATCTTCGGGATGCTGTTCTTGAAACGTTGCTCCGACGTATTCGACCAGCGTCGCGAACAGGTTGTTGCGCAGGAAAAGGCGGGGGGCAAGTCAGAGGCTGATGCAGAGGCCAGTGCCGAGCTCAAACGCTGGTACGGTCAGTCCTTCTACGTGCCACCGACTTCGCGCTGGGACTATCTGGTCAACGAGGCCCACGTCGATGTCGGCGGCTTTCTCAACCGCGCGCTCGGAGGCCTGGAAAGTAACAACTCCAGCCTGGCCGAAGTGCTCGAACACATCGACTTTTCCCGCAAGGTCGGGCAGAGCAAGATTCCCGACATCAAGCTGCGCCAGCTGATCAGCCATTTCGACACCTACCGCCTGCGTAATGAGGACTTCGAGTTCCCCGACCTACTGGGTGCGGCCTACGAATATTTGATCGGCGAGTTTGCCGACTCGGCTGGCAAGAAAGGTGGCGAGTTCTACACGCCGCGTTCGGTCGTGCGCATGATGGTGCGACTGGTCAAGCCCGAGCAGCAGCACAGCATCTACGATCCCTGCGTCGGCTCGGGCGGTATGCTGATCATGGCCAAGGAGTATATCGATGAGCACGGCGGCGATGGTCGCCGCGCCGACCTGTGCGGCCAGGAGGCGAACGGTACCGTCTGGTCCATCGCCAAGATGAATATGCTGTTACATGGCATCAGCACTGCCGACTTGCGCAATGAAGACACGCTGGCCGAGCCGCAGCACGTGGAAGGGGGGGAGTTGATGCGATTCGACCGCGTGCTGTCGAATCCGCCCTTCTCGATCAACTGGGGAAGCGCCGATACCGACCGCAATGGCCAGTCCGTCTGGGCGCCCAAGTTCCGCGCCGAACGCTTCCGCTACGGCGAGGTGTCGCTGGGCAGCAAGAAGGCCGACCTGATGTTCCTGCAGCACATGGTGGCCGTCCTGCGCGACGGTGGCCAGCTTGCCACCGTGATGCCGCACGGTGTGCTGTTCCGTGGCGGTGAAGAGCGTGCCATCCGTGGCGCCATGATCGAGGCCGACCTGGTCGAAGCGGTGATTGGCTTGCCCGCCAACCTGTTCTACGGCACCGGTATTCCCGCCTGTGTGCTGGTGATGCGCCAGCGCCAGGGCAATGACAGCGGCAAGGCGGCGGAGCGCCGTGGACAGGTACTGTTCATTAACGCCGACCGCGAGTATTTCGAGGGCCGCGCGCAGAATTACCTGCTGCCCGAACATATCGAAAAAATCGTCAACACTTTTGAAAATTTCAAGGCCGAACCGGGCTTTTCTGCCGTCGTCAGCACGGCCACCTTGCGCGAGAATGACTACAACCTCAACATTCGCCGCTACGCCGACAACGCCCCCGCGCCTGAGCCGCACGACGTGCGCGCCCACTTGCTGGGTGGTGTGCCCAAGGCCGAAGTGGCGGCGAAGATGGACATGCTGGCCGCGCACGGCCTCGATCCGCTGGCGCTGCTGACCGAACGCGACGCTCACTATTTTGACTTTGCGCCGCAACTGTCGACGCGCCAATCCATCAAGCTTGCCGTCGAGACCAACCCGGGCCTGCTGCAGCGCGAACTAGCGGTGCGCGACGCTTTTGACGCATGGTGGCGCGAGCACAGCCCGCGCATTACCGCCATTGCAGGCGCCCCCAGCATCGTGGGCCTGCGCAACGACTTGTTGCACAGCTTCGCCGAAGCGATGGAGCCGGCCGGCGTACTGGGACGCTTCCAGGTGCGCGGCATCGTGGCCGGCTTCTGGGATGATGCCAAGTACGAGTTCATGACCCTGATGGCGCGTGGCGCCAAGGGTGTCGTCGACGCCTGGCGCACCAGCATACTGGCGGCAATGGACGACGAGCAAAGCAAGGACCAGCCGTTTGAGCATAAGCTGGTCAAGTTCTTGATGGCCGACTTCGTCGATGCGCAGGCCGCGCTGGAGGCGCGCAAGGTCGAGTTGGACAGCCAAGTCAAGGCAGCAACGCCAAGCAAAGGCGCGGTTGAAGAGGGCGAAGAAGCCGAGGTTGCTGACGACGAGCCTATTATGGACGAGGCGCAGGTGAAGGCGTGGAAGACGCAACTGGGCGCACTGAAGAAAGAGATCAAGGCTCAGGAGCAGGGCTTTACGGTACGGCTTAATTCGGCTGTCGATGGACTCGATGATGCCAGTGCTGCTGCCCTATTACTGACCATCTTGCGGAATGACATGGTTTCAATCCTAGAGCGCTGCATAACCGCGCATCGGGTGCTGGTTGTTTCCGAGTTTGAAAACTGGTGGGGCAAGTATCGAGTGACGCTGGCCGTATTGGAGCAAGAGCGCAATATCGCCTCGATTACGCTGAGCGCACACCTTCGAGGGCTTGGCTATGTCTGATTTGGGCGATTTACTTTCACTTGAATACGGTGAACCTTTGCCATCTGAAATTCGGACTGGGCATGGATATCCAGTGTTCGGATCCAACGGAGAAGTTGGTCGACATGATAGTTTACTTATTGAAGGCCCTGGTATTATCGTCGGCCGAAAAGGTAGTGCAGGTAAAGTCTGCTGGACGGATGAATCATTCTGGCCGATTGATACGACTTATTGGGTCAAATGCGAATCCGGCGACCAGCGCTGGCTTTATTGGTTACTATCACACTTGCCGCTAAGTCGGCTCGGTTCGTCAACAGGTGTACCTGGATTAAATAGGGATGATGCTTACACATTGCAAGTATTTGAACCACCTGGAAACGAACGGCGCAAAATTGCAATGGTCCTCGATACACTGGAGACCTCGATTCGCCAAACCGAAGCGATCATTGAGAAGCTCAAGCTGGTCAAGCAGGGGCTGCTGCACGACCTGCTGACCCGTGGCATCGACGCCAACGGCGAACTGCGCCCGTCGCAGACCCATGCACCACATCTCTACAAGGACTCGCCGCTGGGATGGATTCCAGTGGAATGGGAGGTGTTACCTCTTTGCGAACTTGGGGATGTCTTGCGTGGCAAGTTTACCCATCGTCCTAGGAATGATCCGGCATTTTATGGGGGAGCATTCCCGTTCATTCAAACTGGCGATGTAGCTCAAGCGGCCGGTGGTTACTTGACTGAATTCTCACAAACGCTGAGTGAGCGTGGAGCAGCGGTAAGTCAAGAGTTCCCGGCCGGCACTATTGCAATTACAATTGCCGCGAACATCGCAGACACTGCGATACTTTCCATACCAATGTATTTCCCTGATAGTGTGGTTGGAATGATTGTTTCCCACGCCATTAATGTTCAGTTTGTCGAGTTATCTATTCGCCGTGCGAAGCCGAAGCTTGACGCGCGAGCGCCCCAAAGTGCACAAAAAAATATTAATTTACAGGATTTGCGTCCTCTATTGATTGCCGTGCCGCACAAGCATGAACAGGATGAGATTGCCTCACGAGCTGAAGCGATTCAGCTGCGTATTCAGGCAGAGGAGAAGTTCGTCGACAAACTTATGAGAGAAAAAACTGGGCTGATGGACGACCTCTTGACTGGCCGCGTGTGCGTTACTCCGCTACTCGAAACGCTAGGCACGTAACCATGATCTCAACCCTGCCACAGCATGAATCCCTCACGGTCGAGTTCAAAAGCGACCGCAAGCGCCTGTCCGACAACGATCTGGTCGAGGCCGTGATTTGCCTGGCCAATGCCGACGGTGGCGAACTGTGGCTGGGTGTGGAAGACGACGGCACGCCAACGGGCCTGCATGCCGAACATACGCAACTGGCCGGACTGGCGGGACTGGTGGCCGCGCGTACATCGCCGTCGCTGGCGGTCGTAGTCACGCCGGTCGCGCTGGGTGATGTGCATGTGGCAAACATCGCCATACCCAAGGCGCATGGCGAAGTGGCGACTACCGGCGGCGTGTATCTGCGCCGGCGCCTGAAGGCCGACGGCCAGCCCGAATGCGTGGCGATGTTGCCGCATGAGCGCGCCAGCCGCGCCACCACCTTCGGCCTGGTGGACGCCTCCGCCCAGGCAGTGTCCGGCGCCAAGCTCAGTGACCTGGACCCGCTGGAACGCGAGCGCCTGCGCCAGAGCGTGCAGCAATATGGCGGTGACCGCGTGCTGCTCGAACTCGATGACGAAGCGCTCGATGGCGCGCTTGGACTGACCGCGCGCCAGAGCGATGGCACGCGCGTGCCCACATTGACAGGCCTGCTGTTGCTGGGCAAGGAGCTGGCGCTGCGCGAACTGGTTGGCACGCATGAATTCGCGTTCCAGGTGCTGGCGCGCGAGGCGGTCGGCTTCAACGAATTTCGCCGCTTCCCCCTGCTCAAGGCGCTGGACTGGCTGGAGACGAATTTCCGCCCTTACAATCCCGAGCGTGAAATACAGGTCGGCCTGTTCCGCGTGCCCGTGCCCAAGGTGGACTTGGGCGCGTTCCGCGAGGCGGTCGCCAACGCGCTGGTGCATCGTGACTATCACCGCATGGGCGCGGTGCATGTGCGGATGGACGACGAAGGGCTGACGATCAGCAACCCGGGTGGCCTGATGGATGGCGTGACGCTGGCGAACTTGTTGACCACCGAACCGCGCCCGCGGAATCGCACGCTGGCCGACGCGATGAAGCGCATCGGCGTGGTCGAGCGTTCGGGGCGTGGCGTCGACAAAATCTATCGTGGCATGTTGCGCTTCGGGCGTCCCGAGCCGGACTACCGGCGCACCGATGCCACCAGCGTCATCCTGCGCCTGGCCACGACGGATGCCGACGAGGCTTTCCTGAAACGCGTGGTCGAAGAAGAGGCGCGGCGCGGCAGCGCATTGCCGATCGACAGCCTGATCGCCTTGGCGGCGCTGCGTGGCCTGAAGCGCCTGACAACTGAGGAACTGGCCATCCACATCCAGCGCGAGCCGGCGCAAGCGAAGCGCACCCTGGAGGCTTTGGTTGAGGCTGGCCTTGCGCAAGCCCATGGCACGACGCGTGGCCGCACCTATACGCTTGCAGCCGGCGTTTATCAGGCCGAAGGGGGCAAGGCGGCTTACACGCGGCAGATGGGTTTTAGCAATCTCCAGCATGAGCAGATGGTGCTGAGCTATGTGCGACAGCATGGATCGGTGCGTCGTAGCGACGTAGCTGACTTGTGTCGCCTGACCTCAATTCAGGCGAGGGACCTATTGAAGCGCCTCAGGCAGTCTGGGCGCCTGCAACAGCATGGCGAGAGGCGGGCGGCATATTACGTTCTGGGTGACGCTGAGTAGCTTGGGTTTATAGACGGTTTAGACGTCTTTGGACGTGGTTTTGGACCTGTTATAGACGTCTTTCAATATTTTTCCCATTGAAATCAACGAACTATAGAACTGAACGGATACTTATGAATTGGGAATTGGACGAAGTCGAACGTCCGTTTGTTGAGCAACTGACCGCGATGGGCTGGGGTTATGTGGCAGGTGACCTGGACCAGCCTGCCAAGACCGGCCGCGCTAGTTTCGCCGAGGTGGTGCAAGAAGCTACGCTGCGCCGTCAGCTCTACGACCTGAATCTGCGCGATGTGGCCGGGGTGGCGCAGCCCTGGCTGGATGACGAACGCCTGTCGCAAGCCGTCGGCGCCATCACGCGCATCCCCACGCACCGCTTGATGGAGGCAAACCGCGTGGCCACCGAGTTGCTGCACGGAGGTATCACGGTCGACGGCATGCCGGATTGGGATGGCGGCCGCGTCCAGACCATTCACTATATCGACTGGACTCACCCTGAACGCAACGAATTTACCGTTGTTAACCAGTACCGGGTGGACTGCCCGCCGGGGTACAACCGGGGCAAGGCGTTTATCGTGCCTGATCTGGTGCTGCTGGTAAACGGCATTCCGCTGGCGGTGATCGAGTGCAAGAGTCCGTCGGTTCCCGAGCCATTGGCCGAGGCAGTGGACCAGTTGCGCCGCTATAGTAATGCGCGCCGGGCCAGCGGCGAAGTCGATGACAATGAGGGCAATGAACCACTGTTCCACACCAATCAGCTGTTGGTGGCGACCAGTTTCGACGAGGCCAGGGTGGCTTGCATAGGCGCAGAATTTCGCCATTATTCGGCCTGGAAGACGGTGGTGCCGATGACCGAGGAAGCCGTGTGCGAGAAGCTGGGTAAGACCCAGCTGTCCGAGCAGGAGCGCCTGGTGGCCGGCCTGTTCGAGCCGCGCACCTTGCTCGACGTGCTGCGCCACTTCATGCTTTTCATGAATATGGATGGCCACACGGTCAAAACCGTCTGCCGCTATCAGCAGTACCGCGCCGTCGTTCGTGCCATTGAGCGTCTGCGCACCGGAAAGACGCGTCTCCAGGATGGCGAGCATGACCGGCGTGGCGGCATCGTCTGGCATACGCAGGGCTCTGGCAAGAGCCTGACCATGGTATTTCTGATCCGCAAGCTGCGCACCGATCCGCAACTACGGCGCTTTAAAGTGGTGGTGGTGACCGACCGTACCGATCTGGAACAGCAGCTTTCCCTGACCGCCGCCTTGACGGGTGAAACGGTGGAACGGGCCACATCGGCAGATAAGTTGAAGGCGATGCTGCGCCGTCGTGGCCCGGGTTTGGTGTTTGGCATGATCCAGAAAGCACGCGGAGGTGATGCTGCCGGTGAGCCTGGTCTTCAGCTGGCAGACTTGCCACGATATGAAGTGCGCCAGTCGGCACCTGCCGAAGTGCTCAACGAAGACGACAGCATCCTGATTCTGGTGGACGAGGCGCATCGCAGCCAGGCCGGCGACTTGCAGGCAGCGCTGCAGACTGGCTTGCCCAACTGTGCGCGCATCGGTTTCACCGGTACGCCAATTCTGATGGGCGACAAGAAGCGCACATATGAAATTTTCGGCGAGTTTATCGACCGTTACACGATCCGCGAAGCCGAGCAGGATGGCGCCATCGTCCCCATACTCTACGAAGGCCGCACGGCCAATGGTGCAGTCAAGGAGGGGGCCAATCTGGACGAATTGTTCGAGGACTTGTTCCGCGAGCATACGCCTGAGGAACTCGAAGCGATCCGCAAGAAGTATGCGACCAAGGGGCAGATTTTCGAGGCGCCCGCGCTCATTGCCGACAAGGCGCGCGACATGCTGCGCCACTACGTGACGTACATTCTGCCTAACGGCTTCAAGGCCCAAGTGGTGGCATACAGCCGGCTCGCCGTGGTGCGCTACGTGGACGCTTTTTTTGTTGCGCGCGATGCGCTGCTGGCCGAAGCCGAGGCCTTGAGCCCGGAAGACAAGGCGATGGACGACGAGATTTTGTGCCGCCGGTCGCCGCTGGTACAGGCGCAGGTTCAGGCGTGGCGCTATCGCGACACCTTGCGCGCGATTGAGTTCGCGCCGATTATTTCCGGTGGCAATAACGACGATCCCGTATGGAAGCAATGGACCGACGGTGTGGCGCAGGAGCAGCGCATCAAGCGCTTCAAAAAGCCACTGTTGCACAAAGACGCGGCGAAGACGGATCCGCTGGCCTTCCTGATCGTCAAGTCGATGCTGCTTACCGGCTTTGATGCGCCGATCGAAGGCGTGATGTACCTGGATCGCCCGATCCGCGAGGCCGAGCTATTGCAGACCATCGCGCGCGTGAACCGCACTGGGTACGATAAGCAGTTCGGCATCGTGGTCGATTATTTTGGCCTGGCCCATCATCTCAAGCAGGCGCTCAATGTGTATGCCGACGAAGACATCGACGGTGCTTTGCAAAGCTTGATGGACGAAATCCCTGTACTGCGTGACCGGCACCTGCGTGTCGTCGACCTGTTTCGTAGCCGGGGCATCGAAAGCCTGAACGATTTCGATACTTGCGTCGAAGTGCTTGCCGACGAACGGCTGCGCGCCGAATTTACGGTCAAGCTCAAGCAGTTTTTGAATACGCTCGACGTAGTGCTACCAAGACCGGAAGGTTTGCCCTTCGCGCCGGATGCGAAACTGTTGGCCTTCATTTATGCCCGCGCCCGCAATCGCTATCGTGATACGCCGGTGCTGGGCAAGGACGTGGGCGCCAAGGTGCGCAAGCTGATCGATGAGCACGTCATATCGTTGGGCGTGGACCCGAAGATAGCGCCCGTTTCGCTGACCGATGCCGACTTTGCCATGAAGGTGGCGCGCGAGCCGAACGATCGCGCCAAGGCGTCAGAAATGGAGCACGCGGTGCGGGCGCACATCCGCGAGCACATGGATCAGGATCCGGTGGCATTCCGCAAGTTGAGCGAACGCCTGAAGGATTTACTCGACAAGCTGGGCGACCATTGGGACCAGTTGGCGCTAGCATTGAAGGGACTGGTTGACGAAATTCGCAGCGGCTACGTGGAGCATGACGACCGCCTGCCTGACCTGCCAGAACAATACGGTCCCTTCCTTCGCTTGCTGGTCGACACGGCCGTCGGCGACGCTGCAATGGCCGATGTCGAGCGCAAGAAGCTGGTGGACCTGAGCGTCGAAGTGGTGGACACCATCACCTCGGAATTGACGCCCAATTTCTGGCGCCCCAACCGCCAGCCGGCGCAGGACGCGCTGAACACGCGCATTTTCGAACTGCTGATGCGCTCACGCTTGTTGCCCACGCCGCAGATCGAAGCGCTGGTCGACAAGCTGATGGAGCTGGCGCGCGCCAACCACGAAAAACTCGTGACGACATGAACATGCTGACTGTCGATGACTTGTGCTTTGAGGTCCGGCGCAGCGCCGTGCGACGGACCTTGGAGATTACTGTTGACCGTAGTGGTGAGCTGATTCTGTCAGCGCCTGCGGAGACTGCAGAGGCCACTTTGCGCGACTTCGTTCAACGCAAGCGTATGTGGGTCTACCAGCAGCTGGCGCGCCAGGAGACCTTGACGCGCGAGGTGCCCAACAAGATGTTCGTCGATGGCGAGGGCTTTCTCTACCTCGGCCGCAATTTTCGTCTGCGCCTGATTGATGAATCGATTGCGCCAGTCAAGTTAGTTGGTGGACGTTTCGTGATGTCCAAGATACTCGCGAGCGAAGGGCGTGAACACATGATTCGCTGGTACTGCGGCAACGCAACGCGCTGGCTATCGGCAAAAGTCGAAGACTACGCCGCGCGGATGGAACTTGCGCCGGCCGGTGTGAAGGTGCAGGACCTTGGCTATCGCTGGGGCTCATGCGGCAAAGGCGGGCTGCTGTACTTCCATTGGAAGACCATTCTGCTGCCAGCGCGAATCGCGGAATATGTTGTCGTCCACGAGATGGCGCACCTGCATGAGCCACATCACACCCCCGATTTCTGGCGACGCGTTGAACGTGCGCTTCCTGATTACGAATTGCGGAAAGACTGGTTGAGTAGGAATGGGGCTTCGGTTGAGGGGTTATAGACTTGGTTAGGCGTAATCAGCCTCCTGAGTTCGGCCAAAAATTGGTACTGATCCCAGGCAATGGAGCCTGTCAGACTTTCTCTATGAAGCGAGGTCATGAAATAATACTGAAAGCGAAATTCCATGACCGATTTAGTGACCACAAAAAAACCAAAGAAGCCGAAGGCAGCATATCCATTGCTGGTTGCATTGATTGATCAGTTGCTGGCCCAAGTCGAATCCAGGATGCCGAGTCAATTTTAGATGAGTCCAGTTTTGCCGGACAATTGAAAAAGATGTTAGCCGAGCGTATGTCGTCTCCTATTGCGTAGGTCTTGCACTTGATGCGCTCGCGCTTTGAAGCTGAAAAAAGCTTTTAGCGACAGATTTTTAGTAACGGTTCCACGTAGACTCATACTTGGCACCATCTTGGGCTTTGGACTCGACGTTTGGCATACACATAGCTTTGTAGTTGTATAGATGCTGTGGATACTGACATTAAGCCGTTCAGTGCCCTCGACTGCCGGATGCCCGCGCCCGAAAAACTGCTTGACCGCTGCGACCTTGAGCTCTTCCGTGTAACGTTTTCCACTCAAGGCAAGACCGAAACCTGTCGCGACCTAGTAAAAAAGTGTGTTAACTATTGAGAGAATTTCCTTCAATTTTTTCAATGTAGCTTGCAATTTCAGTTTCAAGCGACTGCAACTGAGAGGCAATCTGCGCCCGTTCTACACGAATAGCGGGGAGGTTGAAAATCGCTTCTTCATCGTCCATGCTAGGCTCAACATATCGTGCGATGCTAAGATTGTAATTATTCGAACGAATCTCATCAAGGCTTACGCAGCGAGAAAAATTATCCATGTTTTCCCTTGCTCGGTATACATCTACGATTCGAGAAATATGTGCTTTGGATAGTTTGTTTTGAGTCTTTTCGGAATCGAATTCTCGGCTAGCGTCGATAAATAATACTTGTCGTTCGACGCGACCCATCCGGAATATTAGAATTGTAGTCGGGATCGAAGAGTTAATAAAAAGTTTTGCTGGTAGGCCGATAACCGTATCTAATAAATTCTCTTCTAGTAGTTGCTTCCTGATATCTCCTTCGATAGCGCCGCGAAATAAAACTCCATTTGGGACCACTATACCGAGACGACCGGTTTTAGGCTTAAGTGTTGCTAGCATGTGTAATATGAAGGCGAAATCTGACTTCGCCTTTGGTGGAATTCCTCTGGAGAATCGATCAAAAGGATCGTTCTCTGCAGTTTCGCAGGCCCAAGCGGAAGAAAAAGGTGGGTTAGAGACAATTACATCAAAACACATTAATTTTCCACTTGCATCGATAAGTGTCGGATGCTGCAAAGTATTACCGTGATCGATCCGGTGATCGAGCTCATCATGCATCAACATATTCATTTTTGCTAAAGCCCAGGCAGTCCTGTTTGCTTCCTGCCCAAAAAGTTTTCCGTGCGGCCCACTAGTACTGGATTGGTCCCCGCGTGCGCAGCCAAGTAAGAGTGAAGCCGCGCCACAGGCGGGATCGCAAATACTTTCTCTTTTATTAGGGTTTAATAAGCGAGCCAATAGTTGCGTTATACATTGAGGAGTATAAAATTCGCCACCCTTTCGACCTTCAATCGTGGCAAACTCTCCGATCAGTACATCGTACGCATCACCAATTACCGATCTATTTTTGATAATGCTAGGTCGCATGTCGAGCGCATCGGTAGCAAAGGCTTCAAAAAGATGGCGAAGAATTCTATCTCTCTGAACTTCAGTACCAAGAATAGAGCTATCGAATCTAACACCATTAAATAAGTCTTGCAAAATATCGTGATTGGCGTTTTGAATAATATCCAGAGAATGATCAATTCGCGCTCCATTTCCCGGCTGATGTCGTGTTTTATAGAGACTCCAAAAATTTGCACTTGGAGGTAAAATCAGTTTTTTATGTTCGCTAAAATCTTTAATTAAAATTTCTCTTCCAGTATTCCAGGATTTGTCATTGTCTGATAAATCTCTCCACTCATCGGAGAGAAACTTAAAAAACAGCATTGTGAGAACGTATTCTTTGTAACTACTAAAATCGACTAAGCCACGAAGTACCTCACATGCGGAGAGGATGGAGTGACTTATACTTTTTTTATCCAGAATGTTTTCCATGTTTACCCTTTTTCCTTATTGATGAGGTTTTTGCAAACTCCTTCAACTTCAATTTCTTCAAGAGTAAGTAGCCGATTCCGTAATAATCGACTCTCAGCAAGCATTTCTTGTAATTTACATATTTTATGCTGAGTATTTATTGGCGGTACGTAGATTGGAATTTCTAAGAGACTTGGTTTGTTAAGCGCCTTGATATTGCTTCCTGTTAATACGCGTTCAATAGCCGCTTGTGCCGCAGGTTGATTCAAATACCAAGAAAGGTAGCGTCCATGTAGAGCGGTGGTTGGTGTTATGATATTAATTTGACCAATTGGAAATATATTCGTCTCGCTTCCATTGAAATAGCGTGCTGGATAATGATCGCCACGAGATGGTATTAAAATTTCTCCATTTTTAAGGCAATTTCCTAAAAGTTCATTGCCTATGTTTATCCGATGAAGATTTTCAAAATTATACGGCCAGTTTCCAGCGACGTCCTTAATCGTCAACGCACGTACGTTGCCAACCGGATCTTCTTTTGGTGATTGTTCCCTAAAGATTGTGGCTGTTCGAACAGTAGCTACATTTCCTAATTGGTGTAACATAATCTTTACTCCCTTATACAAGGATATTGCTTGATCATGAAATGAATGAACAAGCAATATATTAGAGCGAAACTAAGGAATCAATATTTCCAAATGAGGAAAACTGAGGGTAAGATGAATACTTCCCTAGTACTATGAGCTGAATGCATCATCAATTTATGGAATTATTAGTGCTCGACAAACATCTTGACGATATGAATGAGTTCTTCCAGTTGCGTGGCAATCACAAAGAGAGCACCTCCTACCATACCCCATGATGATTTGTGTCCCATGAGATTTTTCCTTCGACGATATTGTCGGTTCGCATCACGAGAAGCGGTTTTGTCCTGCTTGGCATTCTTGGTGTACAATTTCATCGTTATATCCTTTTTTTGAGATGAGGCGGTAACAGACGACGAGCGCCAACTCGTCGTTTTTTTTGCCCTCCAATAGAGCAGTAGTCGTCTATTCGCGGCAAGATCACATAATGCCTGCTTCTGAGGATTTTGTAAACAAGATTTTTCTACTGCAATCGAGATGCCGGATGTAAGGCGCGTAAATGGCATAGGACAAGTTTGCAGGGAAGCAGTCCAGAAGCGCATGGGCTTGTGTCACGTCAGCGCCGTTGCTAGCAGTGCCGACGAGCGTCTGCGTGAGACCAGACGCGAGTCCACACCAATCTGCGCCTTCATGCCCAAGAACCAGTTATTGCTCTTCTCGACTGGTGCGAAGATCAAATCAGTGCTTCCTTAAAGGGAGTATGAATGGGGGCATCCTCCGATTTGGAATTTGTCGAAATCGCACAGCCATATGGCCTCCGGAGCATGATTCGAATCCCCCTCTCCGCCAAAGATGAAAAAGAAAAAGCTACCCTCGGGTAGCTTTTTTTTCGTCTATGGCGGAGAGAAGCAGGGCGCCTGCGCGCCCTGCGCGGGGGATTCGAAGGGTCGGGCCTACCGGCCCGGCCCTCTCCGAATCCACTGACTGCTGCCGCTGCGCGGCAGCCCCGCGCGCCTGCGGCGCGCGTTCGTGGTTCTAATTAGGCTTGCTGCTGAGCTGGCTTCTACGGCGACCAATGCATCAGTCCGTGTACGGATGGCGGACCTGACCCCGGCACGTGAAAAACCTACGGTGAGGGATTTGTTATTGAAACAAGAATTCTCTTATATTCAGAAATGGCCGCTGTTTCACGAATGTTTTCAAATGACATTAAGTATGCCAAGTGCCCACCTAATTGCTTGGTTCGCGCCTGAAATTCTTCAGGATATTTTGAGGCATGATGAAACATTGCACGCACCTGACGACGATAGCTTCGAGTAGGTTGAACGATTTCATTTACAACTAGACCTGTTACTACTTGCCGTGATGCCCTTCCAGCAATTCTAGTTTTCTTTTCATTAAGTAAGAAATTTAGATCTTTTAGTTTTTCAGTGGCAAATTCAATGGCAGAAAGAATTTTTCCACGGTCAGCACCACTAATTGTTATGTCATCAGCGTACCTAGTATATTGCATCCCGTTTTCCGCCACGTACACACTAATTTCCTCATCAAAGCCAGATAGAAATGCATTGGAGATTAATGGACTTGTTGGCGCCCCTTGGGGTAAGCTCCCTTCAAAAGTTGTCAGGCGGGAAATTATGTTGCTTGCGATTTGACCATATCCATTGGTAATAAGAAAGTCCTTCAACATATCCATCGTAATAGAAGGGAAGTAATCCTTGATATCAAAATTGCCAACATAATTCGATTTTAAGTGAACGACCGCATTATCGTAAATTGATACACCTTCCTTAAAAGAATAACACGCAGAATGAACGGGTAATTTATAAAGGATATGATCCAATATCCAATACTGAACTACTTTCAGCATCGTACGTGGCGCACAAATTCTTCGTACACCGCCAGTCTTTTTCGGGATTTCAAATTCCCTGTAGTGCTTGCGTGCATTGTGTGTGAAGGATGACAGTAGTCTAGCGCTTATACCAATGCCAAGTGCCAAATCAGAAATATTGAAATCAGTTCCATCCGCGCCATTCTTGTGCGCGGCATGGCAAGCTTTAAGGGACGGGAATGAGCCGAATCGAAATCGGGTGCCAGAAGAGCGAACTGTAGAGCCAACGAGAAGTTGCTTTCCGAGAAGCGGCCAATAAGCGGGCTCGCGACGATGAGTGGAGCGAAGAGGAGTGAGCGCGCTTATTGGCCGCTGCTCTTCTTGTGAAACGAGGTCATTTAAACTAGCTGACGAAACATCAGCCAACTCTGATTTCGCTTCTTCTGGCAATCTGATGCTACCATTGCGGAGATCCTTAAGCAAGAACAGTCTAGTTTTGTCGCGCAAATGACGCATTTCTTTTGAAAGGCTATGGTTTCCAGTTGCACTCAAAGAATACAGATTTTCCCGGGCATGTACGCGTTGAATAAGGCCATCTGTTTTCCAGCGTTCGAACAAAAGTGTTAGTTCGTTCAGATCAACCTTCGATTTCCCTTTCAGCAAAGATTGTTCAATGAAATTCGCCACCTCGGCTGGGCTCGCCGGTTGAACAATACCTAGAGATAAAAGAGATGCTTGAGGGTTTAATCGAACAGCCATTATTTGGCAGGCCTTCCACGTCCATCGTAAAAATAAGCAGATCGTCTACGCTCCAACCGCGAAACAATATCTATTATTTCTGCTGTCGCAAAATCTACGTATCGAACCATTCCAAAATCTCCGATTGCTTTAGCGGGGCCTTCACTAAAATAAGACCTATCTTTTTCGTAATCTTTATTTACCAAAAGAACGAAATCTCTATTATTTGTGCCGCCAACCGCTTGTTCATGGGCAAACAGTCCTAGTTCGCAAAATGAGCCAACGCTATCAGCAACCAAAACAATTGCGGCACATTCCTTTTTTATAAACGCTAATTCGTTTAGATGAGCATAACTTTTGGACACGGTTAACCGGACATCCTCGAGGCCATCATCCTCACCAAGCACAACCTCGAAATCTTGGTCTTCTAAAGCTTTTTTTAGGCGTTTACGTAGCTGAGCACCAGGTGTTTCCATCTTCAATGATGGGCCACACAGAAATACGACCATTCGATTGTCCGAAAAAAGTTCGGTAATTGCCTCACCGAAGCGCACAACTGATGGATTATCGATCATGGTAAAGAGATGCCTGCGTGAACTTTTCGGTTTTGAGACTTTTCTGACGGTCGCTCAATCAGTAGTCAATTATGCTGTATTGCCTAGAGACAAACAACCCCTACCTTTTGGCCCCAACACCATGACTATCGGGCAGTCCAGTTACCCCTTTATTATTTCTTTTCCGACTGTTTGGCTGCGGCCTTCGCAGCCTTATTTGCATCCTGTTCTGCCTTGGCCTTCGCAGCTGCTTTCTGCTTCGCGAACTGGCGCACGCCCTCGGCGATGTCCTTCGGGATGTAAACGTACTTGAGCACCTCATCGATGATCTCAGGATGCAAGAAGAACGGTGAGTTGCCTGATTCCCAGCTCGCTTGCATCTTCACGCCCTTGCGTCGTGACGGGCCGAAGAACAGGTTGTTCCAGATCAGTGCTTCGCGCGCTGGGTGATCTATCTTTTCGATGACCTTTTCCAGGATGCCTCCCATGACGCATGTCCCCTTTTTGTCCTTCGCCTTCGCCAGATGGACGCGATCGAGCTCAAGGGCTAGCAAGTTCACCGTCTTTCCGTTCATCTCAACGATGTCGTAGTCCAGCGGCTGGCAGTACCTTCTGAGCTCCCAAACTGCCTGGTCGAATCGAATAATGTCGAATGCCTGTATGTCATATGAAACCTCGTAGTACCGATACTCTGCTCCATAGTCTTCCAATTTCTTGATGAACTGGACAGTATCGACACTGAGCTCGAGTTCGAACTTACCGTGCTGCTTCATTCTCTCAATGCCCGGAAGCACGCTGTGGCCCTTGTGGGCCTTGACTCGATTGAGCACAAGAATGCCTTTGACGTACTTCTCCAGGCAGTGCAGGGCAGACCACAGAAATGGCTGAATCAGCCGTGCTCGGTAAGCCATCCTTGCAGCAATGTAGTCTTTGTCCGCTGTCTCGCGGAAGCTTCTGATCGCGAAGTCGTTGATCAGGATATGCATCGGGTTAGGCATGCTTGTCCTCAGCAATGGTAGGTCTTGATTGCACCGGCGAACATTGAGCACGCCAGAGCCGCCATCCAGCAATATGTCAGCGCAGTCATTGCAAGGAAGCGACATGCAGGCTGCTTGCGCTTGGAAGCAATGTGGATGTGCACTGACGCTAACCAACCTGTTTTTCTTGATTGGCTGGCAATTCCCAGTTCACAAAATGTAATACTTTCACCTGTACAAAGTGAATCAAAAGATGTTGCCTTTTGGTAAAGGCGCTTGGAGCAGTTGTTTCTGGCATTCGGCCGTGGATCGATGCTACATTAGTAGTGATTTCGCTCTGCTTCGGCGGAGGGTGTTCAAGATTGTGAAGCATGTGAGCAAACATGGGACGACGCTGGCAGGAAGTTGCCACTGGCGTTTCAATTGGATTGCCATTTCTGTCATCAACACGATGGCTTGCGATCACGTTCCAAGAAGCCTTCTTGCGATTTCATCCGTTTCAGCGATCGATATTTCTTCCACTGGTCCGAATTCAGTTCCCCCACCCTCCAGGGTGCCAGCCACATGAAAATGAACGTGGCTAATTGCTTGTCCCGCTGGAACTCCGTTGTTCTGCCAAACAGCGATCCCCGGCTTTGAGTATGCACGGTCGATTAACATGGCAGCATTTCGTACCTCGACACCCAATGCGGCAGCCTCGACATTTGTAAGCTCCAGAATAGTTGGCACATGTCGTATCGGTAAAACAAGTAGGTGCGGGTGTCCTCGCTGTTCGCGAGTGACGAATGTGGCCGTGTTTTCGGTACGAGCGAGGATCGTGTACAGACGTTCGCCCCTGAGGTAGGCGCAGAACGCACATCCGTTGTTCTCTGGAAGGTCAATGTTCGATTCGGGAGTCATGATGATCGCATTGATGACAAAAAGGATTGGAGTTCGAGCCGATCAAGCTTCTTATAGTCCTCAGGTCTGACGACGATTCGAAGCTCGTCGCAAACCTTCTCACTGCGCGATGCAAACATGAATGAAAGGATGGTCAGGCGAATAGCATCCTGAGCCGGGAGAACGCTCGACAGGCGCGCTTGCCCCCCACCGATTACCGGCACCGATACCGTTCCACCGTTGCTCCTTTTTGACACTTCGTCCCAAAGCAACAGGAGGCTTGTCCATACCTTGTCCGGCGTCGAATGGGCAGTGTTATGGACATCCATTTCGGCATATGCGAGAAAGAAGATCAGTCTAGCAGCATGCGTTACCGTTGCAACGGCACCAACACCGAATTGCGTCTGCTTTCCTGATTTTGCAATGGTACCTATTGTTGGCTTGCCCGCGAGCGCGTTGGTCAATTGCGTATCAAGCGCTCTTAAATCACCGCCAAACAGCACTTGTAGAGCTTGGCCCTGAAGACTGTTTTGCGAGATGATATTTGGCGTTTCAGTGTCGAAAGTATCGTTGACCCCAATTACGAGGTGCGTAGTTTCCGCTAGTATGTCACCTTTGATGATTGTGATCTTGGTCTGGGGCGCACTATAGTCTTGCGAAATTGGCCTTGGCCAAGACAGTATTAGTCCAACACCAAGTGAAATGGCAATGACCGAGCATAAGACTGGCATGCCTTGGAAAATTGTCACGGATGGGTTGATCACGTTGCTGGTCTGCAGTACCGTCGACAACCCGCCTAAGCAAGCGAATGACATCGTCAAGAAGTGGCGCCAGAAGCGCCACGTCCGCAGGTCTTGAAAGATTTCCATTTACAGTCCGAGGTCGCTATAGACCTTCGTCGGATACTGGTGTGGTCCCTTCTTGTCGCTCGAAGCGAAAGTGACGGCATAGTTGTCGAGCGCGTGCATGATGATCTTCGGCTGATATGAAACTGACACGGTGTAGTAGTCCACGTTCAACAACGGATTGGGGATGTATGCCTTTTCCACGGTCCGATGTTGATCCAGATTGACGATGACAACCGGCAAATTGAATTCAATGATTATTTCGATTTCGTGAGCCAAAAACGACACGCCATCACTGCCCTTTTTCTTCCCGTCTTTGCTTCCCAATAGAACAACTTGCTTCGCATTTTTCAACCGTTCTCGTAAATTCCATTTAATCGTTTCCGGCTTACTTGTATCGCGAGAAATGAAGAGATCGTGCGCGTCGTAGAAGTCAAAATCAATGTGTTGATTCGCCTTCCACGCCTCCATCAATCGGTACTTGCCGATGTCTTCGCTAGCGAAAGCTACGTAAGTTTTGTTTCTATAGCCCATAGATTCCTCGTGTTGTTGATCTGCTGGATGTTACCGACTCCGTCCCGGACTGACTGTTTTCGATTGCGATTAAATGCAATCACACTGCCCTGGATGCTGCCAAACGTCTTCAGACGGTCCTTACACGGCGCTCGAGTGACGACTTAAGCGGTAAGCGAGTACTAATCGCCGCTGATAGCAGACTAAATCTTAGCGACGTCGATCTGATACCCTGCTGCCGTCATTTCCTTTGCTAGCAGCAAGCCCGCTTCCCTTTCGAGATTGTCCTTGAATGGAATGTAAATCAGCCCTTGGATATCGGACGGTCGTTCCATCATTTCTTGTTGATGAAGAAGGATAGCGACCCTTGGCCGTCCGAGCTTCGCCAGCAGCATACCTAGCTCTAGTACAACGTTCTGCCGCGCACGCAACGCCTGTTCATCGGGGTGGCCACGTCGGTGTCCTTCGTCATCGGGCGTAGCCAGCACCACGGCGAACCGCGCGTCCTCGGTGTACTTTTCCAACTTTTCGATAATAGTTTGACCTTCCGAAGGCAACTGATCCAAAATCAGCGGTTCCAAGCCCCAGCGGCGAAGCATGGCATCTAGCCTTGCTCGCGCTTGGTCGTCATGGCCATAGACGACGAATACTTTGCGGTTGGCCGCAGGCTGGGCTGCTACCGCCACGACAGCGCGTGCAGGTGCGGCTGCTGCCTGACCAGGCACCAGACCTAGTAACTGCTTGACCTGATCTATTTCTCTTCCCTGCGGAACGACCTTTCCGCTATCAAAGACACTCACCAAGGAGCCGTTCGTAAAGCGCAATTGGCAACCGTACTGAATTGCGGTCTCGGAATCGACGATAAAACCGTTGGCCGTCATGATTGCTACCACCTGATCCTTCTTCATGTATGCTCTTTATGCCTTAGTCAAGATGTTGGCTAATATACCACTCCTGTTGCGAGTTAAGTGGAGCGGGCACAGAAGGCGCAAGAAGCGAACAAAGGCCTGCAACTGGCACAACGAATGTTGGGGTAGGGGGGAGGGGTCAAACTCGCGCAAATCGGTGACAAAAACCGGCGCTGCGTAAATACTGCTGGCTGACCGGAAATGGGCCGGACACAAGGACTGTGAATTCAAAAAAAAGCCAACCGGTGACGGTTGGCGTTTCGTGAGGTATGTTCTTGGTGGCCCGGGGCGGAATCGAACCACCGACACAAGGATTTTCAATCCTTAGCTCGAATGGATATTTTTTGTTGCATTAATTCATGGTGTAGGTAGGAAACTTTTTGGTAAGGGCATCGTTTGGGGTATTCTTTAATCTAGCATCCGTCGAAATCAGCCATCCATGCGCTTTGCCAGCTATGATTCGAATCCGCGGGGGATTCGAAGGGCCGGGCCTACCGGCCCGGCCCTCTCCGAATCCACTGACTGCTGCCGCTACGCGGCAGCCCCGCGCGCCTGCGGCGCGCGTTTGTGGTTCTAATCAGGTTTGCTGCTGAGCTGGTTTCTACGGCGACCAATGCATCAGTCCGTGTCCAAATGGCGGACCCCGGCACCTTACCATTCATGATTTCTCTTTTGCCTAAATTAGGGCTCAGGAGTCTCTATAATAGTTATGGCGATTCATATCGTACCTACTTAGCAGGACCGGGGTCTGCCATCCGGACATGGGCTGAGTTATTAGGTATGGTAACAGCCAGCTCAGTCGAAAACATGATTAGAGCCACGAACACACGCCTTCGGCTTGCGGAGCTGGTCGATTTGGAGAGGGCAGCGCCTGGCAGATGCTGCGCCTGGCAGGCACCTCCCATCACCGCGCCCCACCACCCTTGGCTTCGGCCTCGATCAACCTGAGCGCCGCACGCGACAGCAGGCCGCTGCGCGTCTCGTGCCGCGCCGCCGCATAGCGGTCGATCTTGCTCAGTACGAAGCGTGGCAGGCTGATGTTGATGCGTTCGGGCTTGCTGTCGAGTTTTTCAAGGTCGAGCTGGACCAGTGCCCAGATGCCACCCGCATGCTCAGGATTTGCCTGCAGGGTTTCAATCTTGCTCTGCGTGATCTCCACGGGCTCGCCCAGCTCCAGCAGCGTTTCGATGTGGCTGGTGATGGCTGCTCTGACGTTATTGAGCGCGTCCTCCACGCTGTCGCCCCACGAGTGGACGCCTTGGATGTCGGGGACGTTCACGCCGTACACGCTAGCGGCATCTTTAAAAATGACAACGGGGATATCCATTGCTGCTCCCTGATTTCCTATTTGTCGAACTTTGCAACACGCGAGACATCCTTACTTCAGCCCGGCGGATCTTAATATGCTGTTCCAGGTGCCGGCAGGCAGATCCTTTTTTGGATGTGGCACCGTTACCAGGCCAGGCTTTTCAGCATGTTTGAAGTGATGGTGGCTGCCTTTGACGCGTACCTCTTGCCAGCCATCGGCTTTCAGCATCTGGATCAATCGACTTGAGTTCATGCTTCACTCCCAAGTACCGCTACCTGTAATCATACACAGAATGTGTATAAGTGTGTATTGATGGCTTGAAGTCACGCAACGTTTGGGCAAATAGTTACGAGACCGGACATAGTGCGGAGCCTGTCAGGAATGATGTGTAAAAGAAGCCATACGACAAAAGTATCCGATGCGCGAGCCGTTCATCGAACGGCCCGCCCCCGAATCAAAACCGGTATTTGAGCGTCGCCGTCACAGCCCGCTCGGCGCCCAGGTAGCATTCGCCGTGGTAGCAGATGGTGTGGTAACGCTTGTTGAGCAGGTTGCTGGCGTTGAGCCTGAGCAGCCAGCGCCCCGTCTCGTATTTCAGCATGCTGGTGAAGAGCGTATAGCCGCCTGCGCGCGACGTGTTGGCCTCATCGTTCTGGCGCGGGCCGACGTAGTTGATGCCGCCGCCGATGCCGAAGCCCTTGGCCAGCGTCTGGTCCAGCCAGAGCGAGGCCATCTGCTGCGGTTCCGTGGCGGGCACCTTGCCGGCCTCGGTGCGGTCGGCGCTTTCCAGCACCCTCAGGTTCATCTTGGTCAGCGACGCCGTCAGATTCAGGTCGCGCGTCAGTTCTGCCTTGGCTTCCAGCTCGATGCCGCGCGAGCGCTGCTTGCCGATCTGGCGGGTATCGCCGCTGATGTTGTCATAGGTGACGACGTTGGTCTTGCGCAAGTTGAACAGGGCGGCGCCAAAGAAGATGCGCGAATTCTCGGGCTGGTATTTCACGCCGGTCTCTACCTGCTTGCCGCGGCTCGGTTTCAATGGATCGTTGTTGTAGTCCATGCCGTTGTTGGGAAGGAAGGATTGCGTGTAACCGGCGTAGGCCGCCCAGCCATCCGCGAACAGATAGTTCAGCCCGGCGCGGCCGCTGAAGACGCTGTCGCTCTGGACGGTGTGGCTGGCGTCGAGCCGGTCGTCCGTGACGCTGCGCGCGTAATCCTGGCGGCCGCCCACGGTCACTATCCAGCGCTCGAACAGCTTGATCTGGTCTTGCGCATACAAGCCGGTCTGTTCAGCCGTCTGGATGTAGTTCGCCCATGGCTTGGTCGGCACGGGGATGGGCTGGTTGTAGACCGGGTTGAGCAGGTCAAGATCCCGCGTCGGGCCGATGAATCGGTTGGCGACGCCCCTAGAGCGATTCCAGTCGATGCCAAACAGCAGGGTTTGGCTGACGTTGCCGCTGTGCAGTTTGCCCAGCAGCTGCGTATCGAGCCCTGTGTGCTGGTGCGTGTCGTCCCAGGTGCGCGCGATGCGCGTATAGGTGTGCTCGTCGGCTTGCAGCTCGTCCACCCAGATCACGCGGCGCTTCACGCGGTTATCCGTGTAGCGGAAATGTTGACGAAGGCTCCAGTCGTCGCTGAAAGCGTGTTCGAAGCGGTAGCCGATGGAATTCTGGTCCTGCCTGATGCGGCTGAACGCGGGGTCGCCCATCTTCACCTGCGTCAGGCTTTTGTCGGCGGCGATCGCGTAGTAGGGATCTTCGCCGGATTCATTGCGCAGTAACTCCGCCTGTAGCGTCAACGAGGTCGCTGCGTTCGGCGACCAGCGCAGCGAGGGCGCCAGCGCGTAGCGTTTGCGGTTGATGCGCTGGCCGGTCGGGTAGCGGTCCTGGTCATCGCTGTCGAGCGCCACGCCCGTCAGGCGATAGCTGAAGTCACTGCCTGGGGCGAACGTGTCGCCCAGGTCGATGCCGACCTGCTTGCGATTGAAGCTGCCGTACTGCAGCTCCACCTCGCGTACCGGCTCGCCGCCTGGCTGCTTGCTGACACGGTTGATGATGCCGCCCGCATCGGCCTGGCCAAACATCACCGAGGCCGGGCCGCGCAGCACTTCCACGCGCTCGAGCAGGTAGGGTTCGGTCATGCGGTAGACGATACCGAAGGGCGTTTGCGACAGGCCGTCGCGGAAGTTGCCGCTGTTGCCGCTGAAGCCGCGCAGGGAGATATATTCCCAGCCGCGATTGTCCGGACCATAGGTATTGACGGAAATGCCGGGCGTCTGGGCAACGATGGCCATCACGTCCTGTGCGCCGCGCGCCTCGATTTCCGTGCGCCCGATGACCGAGACCGATTGCGGGATTTCGCGCATGGGCGTGCCGGTCTTGGTGGCCGTGTCGGCGCCGCGGGCAACATAGCCGAAGACGGGATCGCTGGCCGTGTCTTGCTCGGCCTGTACGGTGATGCCGGGCAGCATCTGCGCTGCGGCCTGGCCGGCGGGCACGATCACCATGGCAGAGCCGTTCCTGGTCGCCGCCAGGCCGCTGCCTGCCAAAGCCGTATCGAGCGCCTGTTGCAAGGTCATCGTGCCCTGGACGGCGGGCGCACCTTTGCCCTCCACCAGCGCGGCGTTCACGGAGATCGCCGTGCCCGCTTGCTGTGCCAGCGCATTGATGGCCTGGCCCAACGGCAGCGCCGGGATGGCGAATGGTCTTTCCACCGCCACCGCGACAGCTGGCGCGGCACCCTGGGCATGGGCGAACATGGGATTGCCGAAGATGGCGCAGGCCGCCAGTAGCGTTGCCGACAGGGCGGACTGGCGCTGCGTCGTGGTGCCGGCGCGCTGCTCGATGGGGGTACCGCGGAGGTGCTGCACAGGCATGGTATGTCCTTTAGGTAAGTGGTCTTGCTGAAGACGCAGAACTCCCTGAATACCGGACAATTATTTTTCAATGCGCGCCAGACCGTTTACAACGGGGGGTAGGCCTTGCTATTTACCTGGGCAGGATGATGGCTTGCCCATCTTCACGACGTGCCAGCCTCACCGGCAGGATCGTTGGCAGCACCCGCAGGAAAACGTCGGGTTCGGCGAGACGGAAACTGCCTGTCAGCCGCAGGCCGGCAAGCGACTTGTCCGTGCCCAGCATCAACGGTTGCGCAAGGTAGTCGTTCCAGCGCAGGACCGCTTCGCCGAGCGGAGTGCGGTTAAATACCATCCAGCCATCTTTCCAGGCGCCGACGCTGGCCGCCGCCACGGCGCGCACTGCGCCCGCGCCATCGTCGCCCATGCGTACCGCCTGGCCCGCGTGCAGGCTGATGCTTGGCGCCAGCCCGGGCAGGTGGCTGTTGTCGCCGCTGTCCTGGCCGCTCCACACGGCCACATGGCCTTGCGCGACTTCGACGCACATGGCGCTGTCACGCACGGCCACCGTGAAGGTCGTGCCCAGCACCGCCACCTTGCCCCATGGAGTGTGCACGCTGAACGGCCGCGAGGCATCGCGGCTGACTTGCAGGTGGATTTCACCAGTCTTCAGCGTGACCTCGCGCCGGTCGCGGTAATACGCGACAGCGGCACTGGTGCGTGCGGCCAGATGCAGTTCGCTGCCGTCACCCATGCGCTGGAACAGCAGCTGCGACTGGCCAGTGTTCAGTGTAGCCAGCTCTACCGGCTGCAGCCAGTGCCAGCGCGCAGCAGCCCCGGTCAGGGAAGCCATGCTCAGCAGGCCTAGCGCCACGACAATCTTGCGGCGCGCGATGCCGGCAGGCGGCGGGCGCGCAATGCGATCCTCCAGTCCATCAGGGCTGGACGCATGCCAGGCGTTCAGGGCCAGGCGATAGATGGCGTCGTTGTCGCTGCTGTGCTCACGCCAGCTGCTCAATTCCTGCTCGGCAGCCAGTGCCGCGGCCGCACCGCCACCGTGGCGGCGGGCGATCAGCAGAAGGGCGTGTTCGAAGGATTGGCGTGGAGACATGGTGAAGAAGAATCAATGCCTAGCGTCAGCGAACAAGCGGCTTAAATCGATGCAATCGATGACGCCGCGCACGATGTGCTTTTCGATGGCGGCTTCCGTGCACGCCATCTGCCGGGCCGCTTCCGCATGCGTCAGGCCATACAGGCGCACTAGGGTGAAAGCCTCGCGGCGCTTGCGCGGCATCGCTTCCAAGCGGGACAGCAGGCGCTCCAGCTGTTGGCGCGCACACGCTTCGCGTTCCAGCGAAGGGGCCGCATCGGCTGCGATCAGGGTCAGGGTTTCCAGCATCCGCGACTCGGCCAGTCTGCGCCGGGCGCTGTCGGTCACGATGTTCTTGCCGATGCGATACAGCAGGGCGCGTGGGTTATGCGGCGCGGTGCGCGCTTCCATGGCGATCAGCCGCGCATAGCACTCCTGGACGATGTCGGTTGCCGCGTGACGGTCCGACACCGAGCGGGTGAAGAAGCCAAGCAATTCGTTGTAGTAATGCAGGGTCACGCGCGCTGCTCCCATGGCGGCTGCCATGCCCGGCGATGCCGTCCCTCGCGGCGCGCGCGACCGACTCGATGGCGCATGCGCGGAGAGGAGCGCCGGGCAGGATGTTAATTATAAATAAGAATCATTCTTATTTAATTATACTGGACTTGATTACTTTTGGTAATGAACTTGATGATGGCAAAAGTGCCGTTCGGCCCCTGCTGAACGGCAAGGTAGAGACCAGTGCCGCGGCGATGGGGTTGTTTCGCAGACGCAAAAAAGCCCGCCGAAGCGGGCTTTCTTACTCTACAGTCAAGCCAAAAGCTCAGAACTGATTCATCGTATTGTCCTTACCCGCCGCCTTCAGCGCCGCTTCGCCGCTGAAGTAATCCTTGTGGTCGTCGCCGATGTCCGAGCCGGACATGTTTTGATGTTTCACGCAGGCGATGCCCTGGCGGATTTCCTTGCGCTGCACGCCGGCCACGTAGCCCAGCATGCCCTGGTCGCCGAAGTATTCCTTGGCCAGGTTGTCGGTCGACAAGGCGGCCGTGTGGTAGGTCGGCAGGGTGATCAGGTGGTGGAAGATGCCGGCTTCGCGGGCCGAGTCGGCCTGGAAGGTGCGGATTTTCTCGTCGGCCTGGACCGCCAGTTCCGTCTGGTCGTATTCCACGCTCATCAGCTGGGCGCGTTCGTAGGCGGACACGTCCTTGCCTGCCGCTTTCATCGCATCGAAGATTTGCTGGCGGAAGTTCAGGGTCCAGTTGAACGATGGGCTGTTGTTGTACACCAGCTTGGCGTTCGGGATGACCTTGCGGATTTCGCTGACCATGCCGCCGATTTGCGCGATATGCGGTTTTTCCGTTTCAATCCACAGCAGGTCGGCGCCGTTTTGCAGCGAGGTGATGCAATCCAGGACGCAACGCTCTTCGCCGGAACCGGCGCGGAACTGGAACAGGTTGCTTGGCAGGCGTTTTGGACGCAGCAGCTTGCCTTCGCGCTTGATGATGACGTCGCCATTGCCCAGTGCGTCGGCCGATACTTCTTCGCAGTCGAGGAAGGCATTGTATTGGTCGCCCAGGTCGCCTGGCTCATTGGTGACGGCGATCTGCTTGGTCAGTCCGGCGCCCAGCGAGTCGGTACGTGCCACGATGATGCCGTCGTCCACGCCCAGTTCCAGGAAGGCGTAGCGGATGGCGCGGATCTTGGCCAGGAAGTCTTCGTGCGGCACCGTGACTTTACCGTCCTGGTGGCCGCATTGTTTCTCGTCGGACACCTGGTTTTCGATCTGGATGCAGCAGGCGCCCGCTTCGATGAACTGCTTGGCCAGCAAATAGGTCGCTTCGGCATTGCCGAAACCGGCGTCGATGTCGGCGATGATGGGCACGACGTGGGTGACGTGGCCGTCGATCTTGGCCTGGATGGCTTGCTTCTCAGCACCCTGGGCCGCGTCCAACTGGCGGAACAGGCCGCCCAGTTCACGGGCATCGGCCTGGCGCAGGAAGGTGTAGAGTTCGCGGATCAAGCTCGTGACGGCGGTTTTTTCATGCATCGACTGATCTGGCAGCGGGCCGAATTCGGAGCGCAGGGCAGCGACCATCCAGCCTGACAGGTAGAGGTAGCGGCGGTCGGTGCTGTTGAAGTGCTTCTTGATCGAGATCATCTTCTGTTGACCGATGAAACCGTGCCAGCAGCCGAGCGACTGGGTGTACTTGGATGGGTCCGCATCGTAGGCGGCCATGTCGTTGCGCATGATCTTCGCCGTGTACTTGGCGATGTCCAGGCCCGTCTTGAACTTGTTCTGGGCGCGCATGCGGGCGGCGGACTCGGGATTGATGGCGTTCCAGGCGCTACCTTGTTGGTCTTTCAAACCGGCAACTGCCTTGATGTCGTCTTGATATTGGGACATGTGTATCTCCTAAAGAAAAACTAAGTTTGAGAAAATGTTTAAGTACGTCGCCGAGTGCGCCGCTACGTTTGTCGATGCGAACTGCATGACTAAATAGTAGGCCTATCCGTGCCGATGTTCAAGTCTTATATAAGACATATAACTTAAATTAAGTCTTTGTTTTTCAAGGTATTAATTATTATTTTTCATGATATGGAATGAATTTTCAAAAAGTGAGAGAGTTTCTGGCTGAGTCTGCTGTCGGAAATCCCGCGATGTGAAACGCCTTTTCAGATTTTGGTGCAGCGCGACAAATCGGGGCGAAAAAAAAGCCACCCGAAGGTGGCTTGGGCCGCAGGCGGCTGATCTAACGTCCCACGGTCTGCCGCTGATCCTTGATGAACAGCGCCGTCAGCATGCCCACCACGCACACGCCGATCACGTAATAGGCGGGACCGAGCACGTTGTTCTTCAACATCAGGGTCACGACCACGGGCGTCAGGCCGCCGAAAATCGCGTACGACAAATTGTAGGAAAACGATAGCCCGGAGAAACGCACCTGGGCCGGGAACGCCTGCACCAGCACGTAGGGCACGGCGCCTACGACGCCGACGAACAGGCCCGTCATCGCGTACAGGGGCAGCAGCAGGTCGGGGCGGGTGCCGACGGTGGTGTAGAAGATATACGTACTGATGGCCAGCAGCACGGAACCGACGAAGATCACGCGCTTGCCGCCCAGGCGGTCGGCCAGCATGCCGGCGATGATGCAGCCGAAGGCCAGGCAGAGCGTCGCCACGGTATTGGCCACCAGGGTGGTGCGCGGCGCGATGTGGTGGATCTTTTGCAGCAAGGCAGGCGTCATGAGGATGACGACGACGATGCCGGCCGACAGCATCCACGTCAGCAGCATCGAGACGACGACGGCGCCGCGGTGGCTGCGCAGCACGGATTTCAAAGGCATTTCCGTGGCCAGGGCCTTGCGCTGCTGCATTTCCGCAAACACGGGCGTTTCATGCAGCCAGCGGCGCAGATACATGGCGCCAAAGCCGAAGATGCCGCCCAGCAGGAATGGATAGCGCCAGGCGCCATCGGTGATTTCTGCCGGCGTGTAGACGGTGTTCAAGCCCGTCGCCACGAGCGAACCGAGCAGGATGCCGACCGTCAGGCCCGCCGTCAGCACGCCGCAGGCAAAGCCCGTGTAGCGGCTGGGTACATGTTCGGAGACAAACACCCAGGCGCCAGGTACTTCGCCGCCCACGGCCGCGCCCTGGAAGACGCGCATCAGCAGCAGCAGCAGCGGGGCGGCCAGGCCGATGGTGGCATAGGTCGGCAGCAGGCCGATCAGCAGTGTCGGCACGGCCATCATCAGGATGGAGAGGGTAAACATGCGCTTGCGGCCGAGCAAGTCGCCGAAGTGGGCCATGACGATGCCGCCCAGTGGACGCACGACGTAGCCGGCGGCGAAGATGCCGAAGGTTTGCAGCAAGCGCAGCCATTCCGGCATCTCCGGCGGGAAGAACAATTGGCCGATGGCGTTGGCAAAGAAGACGAAGATGATGAAATCGTAAAACTCCAGCGCGCCGCCCAGGGCGGCCAGCGACAGGGTTTTATAGTCTTGCTGGGTGAGGGGACGGCTTGCGGCGTTGATTGCGGCGGTGTTGGAAGTAGGCATGTGTCTCGTTCTTGTATGTTATCGGAGATTGCCAGACCTAGCATACGCATTTCCGCTGCGTGAGTAAACGCCGGGGCAGGGTGCTCGTGCGGGGGACATCCTCAGCTGTGCTTAATACAACGCCGCTATCATCAGCGTTGACTTCATTGGAAAGGACACAGTATGCACATCATGATCGTGGGCGCCAGCCGGGGCCTGGGACGCGCGCTGGTGGACGGTCTGCTCGCTGACGGCCATGCCGTCATCGGCGTATCGCGCCAGCCACCTGCCAACTTGCCCGCCGGCCAGGGTACGCAGCTGCAATGGATCGCGGCCGACCTGGCGGCACCCGCCGAGGCCGTCGAACGCATTTCGCGCGAGGCGCCAGCCGCGCTGGACGCGGTGATCTACAACCTGGGCGTGTGGGAAGAAAAGGCCTTCAGCGACGAGTATGCTTTTCTCGGCGATGCGGACGATGCCATCGTCGACATGGTCAATACCAATATCACGGCGACGATATTGTTGCTCAAGCGCCTGGTGCCGCGCTTACTCAATAGCAGCAAGCCGCAGCTGATACTTACGGGGTCGACTTCGGGCCTGCGCCAGAGCGGCCGCCCGGAAGTGACGTTCAGCGCCTCGAAATTCGCCCTGAACGGCATCGCCGATTCCTTGCGCGAAGGTTTCCGCGAACAGGGGCTGGCCGTGACGGCGCTGCAACTGGGCTATCTGAATACCTATGATGGCTTGTCGGTGCCGCTGGCGGATGCCGCCGCGCGGGGCGAAGGCGAGCTGATCCCCGTGCACGATGTCGTTGCCGTCGTGCGCATGCTGCTGAACCTGTCGAATGCCTCGTTCGTGCGCGAACTGGTGATGCCGGCCCTGCGCGACGAGCGCTTTTAGACTTTACTCGTCCTCGCCGTAGACCTCAGGCAAACACTCTGCGCACGCAGCGCGCGTAGCCGTCAAACTCGCGCGCAGTCTGGTAGCTGACGCCCGTGTCGAAATCCTTGCACCAGGCTTCGCTCTCGATGTCGCCCGGCTCGCTTGACCAGTACCAGTTGGGCCGGAACGCGTCTTTCAATGTCGCGTACAGCAAGGTCTGATCGCGCCGATCCGGCAGGCTGTGGCCGAGGCTGGCGGCCCAGGCTGACGCGGCTTGCCACGTCTGACATTCCAGCTCGAACTCGCCTGGCTGCAGGATCAGGTGGTAATCGGGCGCGCCATCCGTGCCGAGGATCAGCCCGGCATAGCGTTCGCCCTGCTGCAGGGGAATGGGCGCAGCGGCGGATGGCGCCAATTCGACCCGACGCACGGCGCAGGCGCGGCCTGAGTAAGTCTTGCGAAAGTTGTACTGGGTACCGTTGTCGAAATCGTGGCTCCAGGCCATGCGGGGCAGGATGGCGTCCGCTTCCGAGGACCAGTACCAGGCATCCGGGAAGGCGTGGGGCAAGTTGGCGTGCAGCAAAGCCAGTTCGCTGCGCGTCGGCAAACAGGCGCCGCGCGCCGCGGCCCAGTCGAGCGCGTCTTGCCAGGGCAGGTCGCCAGCCTCGCCGGGCAGCAGGAATAATTGATAGCTGGCGGCGCCGTCCTGGCCAGGCAGGATACCCGCGTAGCGCTCGCCAGCAATGGCGCCCAGCACGCCAGGGCAATGCTCGAACCAGCCATCGTCTTCTTCCTCGGCAATAAAGGCCGCGATCAGCGCCTGAGGCGCGGGGGGCGCGCCGGCCAGCAGGGAGTTGAAGCAGTTGATGGCCGAGGCGTGGGGTGTGCCGGCGCCATTGGCGATACCGACAAGAAATTCGCCCGCCCAGTCGGGCAAGGTGGCGATCAGGCGCGGCAGTTCATGCAGCAGTGCCATGCAATACGCCGTCTCGCCGTAGCGCCAGGCGACGCGGTTAGCTATCTGGTAGGCGCCGTAATCGTGTTCGGCTTGCACGGATTGAAAGATGGCCAGTGCGTATTGCGCGCCTTCCTTGCCCGTCAGCGCATCGAGCATGGCGCAGTAGCGCTGGAAGCGCCGCTGGGCTTCATCGGGCGGCGTGGTGTGGTCGTCGTCCTGGATGATGTTGCACAAAATTAAAAGTTCAGTTTTCCAGTGTGCGAACGATGTCGGCATGGGTGTCATTGCTGAGAGTGGTAACGGCGCCATTATGCCCGGGCCAGCCGTGTTTCAGCGTGCCGCTTGAACATGCTACAGTCCGCCTTTGCCGCCAGCCCGGTGCGGCTTTGCCTGGATCAATGTTTGATGCCCACCTGGACTTCCCCGCCGCAACTCGTCGCCCTTGCCGCCTTTTATGCGCAGGCGCAAGCCTATCCGGAAACGCTCAGTGATGCTGTCTTCCTGGAACATGTGAAAAACGCCCACTGGCCCACCAATTGCTGGAGTTATGCGGAAGCGTCGTTCGCCATCATCGCGCCCGCCTGTCTGCTGCGTCCGCATTTGACCGCCGACCTGATCGCCTTGCCCATCGACGCCATGATTGCCGGCGGCCTGGACGATGCGGGGCAAGTCATCGCGATCGGCCTGGACTGCGCCACGCGCGACGCGCCGTATGTGAAGCCGAGCGAGGAGGGCAGGCGCTGGCTGACGCAGGTGTGGCCGACCTTGGGCGAGATGGCCGGGGCCGTGTTCCGGGCCAGGCTGCAAGTGGCGCTGGCCGATGAAGATTGATGTCAATATAAACTGAAAAAGTGTACTCATGATTGCAGGAAATTTCTTCCCTCCCGACTATAAGACTTTTCCTTTCAAGCAAGGAGATCTGCTGCTTTCCCAAGACGAGGGCGGCAAGTTTTCTGTTTCCAAGGTGTTGAAGATAGATACAGTCGAGGTCGGCCCCGGCGAGGCGATTTACATGGGCGGCAAGGACATCGTGGCAACGGAGGACGATTACCTGCTGATCATCGGCTGTGCATACGGCGAATACGAGTTCGACACGGCCGAGGAGGCGCAGGCCGCTGCTCTGGACGGCAGCTGGACGGTCAGGATAGGCCACGCTCCGAATCGCAGTCCAGGTGCGGCGGCGGGGCAGTCATTGATTGGCCATGAACCCGTTCATGAAAGCGAGCTGGAGGGCTATCATTTGTGGAAGGAAGCCTTTGATGCGGGCGAGGCTGGCGTGTTCTGACATCGACGTGGCCTATTGCAGGGCGGTCGCTGGCCCTTGACTTGGAAAGTCGATTTACGTTATGGTATACGTAACTACTTACATATATCTGCCTAACATGTCCTCCACCCTGCAAACCTACGGCTCGTTGATGCTGGCCAGCCGCCTGCGCCGTCTTTCCGATCAACTGTACGCCGGCGTCGATACCAGCTATCTGGCCGCTGGCGTCGAGCTCACGTCGCGCTGTTTCCCCTTGTTATTGCTGCTGCGCGACAACGGCCCCACGTCGATCACGGCCCTGGCCGTGCAGATCGGGCAGACGCATCCGGTGGTGGTGCAACTGGGGCGCAAGCTGCTCGACGCGGGCGTGGTGGCGGAGCTGCCGGACGCCAAGGATGATCGGCGCCGCCTGCTGGCGCTGTCCGACGCCGGGCAAGCCTTGCTGCGCGACATGGCGCCCCTGTGGGATGACGTGCGCGCTGCCGTCGATGTGGTATTGGAGCAGGGCACGCCGCAGCTGATGGCCAGCCTGGACCGCGCCGAAGCGCGCTTGCAGGCACAGGGTTTCGGCGCAACCATCGCCGCCTGCCGGCGCCAGCGCGAGCAGGCCGCCGTGGAGATCATCGATTACGCCGCCCAGTATGCGGCCGATTTCAAGCGCCTGAATATCGCCTGGCTGGAACGCTATTTCTATGTCGAGGCGCTCGACGACAAGGTGCTGTCCGATCCGCAAAGTTCGATTCTTGACGACGGCGGGCAGATTTTCCTCGCGCGCCTCGATGGCAAGATCGTCGGCACCTGCGCCCTGATCCGCACCGGCGACGCCGGGATCGAACTGTCGAAGATGGCCGTCACACCCGAGTGTCAGGGCCTGGGCATCGCGCGCCGGCTGATCGAACGGGCCTTTGACGCCTTCGAGGCCAGCGGCGCCAAGCTACTGTTCCTGGAGTCGAACAGCAAGCTGGCGCCTGCCATCCGCCTGTATGAAAGCAGCGGCTTTACCCACGTGGCGCGGCCGGCCGGCGACGCGCATTACCAGCGCGCCGACGTCTACATGGAGTGGCAGGGCAGGTAGCACACGCGAGGGCGCCACGCGGCGCTCCCCATCGGCCGTCTCCCGCGTTACAATACGGGCACCCATAACGGAACTTATATTCCACTATTTCGAGACGCCGACGCCGCATGCCTTCCTTCCCGATGCCTTTCCCGCAGTTGATCGTTCCACCTGAGCCCACCCAGGCGCGCAGCAAGCTGGCCTTCGAGCGTCTGCTGCTGGTGGGAGAACAGTTGCTGGCGGAAAACCGTTTCGACGAGATCGGCGTGGCCGACCTGGCCAAGCTGGCGGAAACCTCGGTGGGGACGTTTTACCGTCTGTTGGGCGACAAGGACACGCTGAGCCGCTTGCTGCTGCAGCGCTTTTTTTCCGACATGGTGGAAAAGGTCGAGACCCTGACGGAGCTGCGCCAGTGGGAAGGGCGCAGCCTGGAAGAGTTCATTCGCGCCATGGTGGCCATGTTCGTGGCCGTCAACATGGGCCGGCGCGGCGTGCTGCGCGCCTTGATCACGCGCTGCTCGCAGGATGCGCAGTTCCGCGACAAGGTGCACCAGATCAATCATTTGATCTCGCAGCGCACGGTGGCCGTGCTGGCCAGCAAGTCGTCCAGCATCCGCCATCCGAACCCCACGCAGGCGATGATGGTAGTGCCGCCCGTGCTGCTGGGTATCCTGAACCAGCACGTGTTGTCGGGCTCGCTGTCCTTTTTGTCGGCGGCCGCGCTGGAAGATGAGCTGGTGCGTGTTGCTTTAAATTACCTGACTTGAGATATTTCGCGATTTAACTTGAAATCGGAATTCGGATTCCGTATTATGTTTTCCAACAGCAGGAAAACAGATTCCTGCACCTGAACACAAAGCATGTTCAACAGCAAGGAGACAGAATGCGGCGTCACACGACATCCGATGTTCCATTGCATTACCTCGACCTGGGCAAGGGGCAGGGCGATGCCGCGCAGCCAGAGCCCATCTTCTTGCTGCACGGCCTCGGTTCCTGCGCCGAAGACTGGCGCCCGCAAATCGACGCCCTCGGCAGCAGCTACCGCCTGATCGTGCCCGACCTGCGCGGCCATGGCCGCAGTCCCGCGCCAAACGGCGACTGGCAGATCGGCGACTTCGCCAACGACCTCTTCAACCTGATGGACCAGCTCGACGTGCCGCGCGCGCACATCGTCGGTTTTTCCCTGGGCGGCATGGTGGGCCTGGAAATGGCCAACCGCGCGCCGGGCAGGGTGGCCGGTTTGTGCCTGATCAATTCCCAGCCGTTCCAGGGTCGCAAGCCGGCCGCGCTGCTGTTTGCCTACTGGCTGCGCCGCACGGTGATCGCTACCTTCGGCCTGAAGGCCATGGGCAAGATCATCGGCAAGAAACTGTTTCCCGATCCTGCCCAGCATGCCCTCGTCGAGCGCTTCGCCACGCAGATGGCGGGCATGGACAAGCGCGCCTACCTGGCTGCGCTGGACGCCATTTTCCACTGGGATATCGACATTCATTTCCAGGCCCTGGCCATGCCCGTCTTCATCATGGCGGCCGACCAGGATTACACGCCCGTCGCCAGCAAGCGGGCCTTTGCCGCACAGTTTCAGCAGTGCGAGATCGAGATTATCGCGAACTCGCGCCACGCCACGCCCTTGGACCAGGCGCAGCGTGTGAATACCTTGTTGCAGTCCTTCCTCGCCACACATTCAAAATAAACAGGCCACTCGCCGCACGGGCCGAGGGTCGGAACACAGTCATCGCAGGGCAGGTGCACGCTTTCGCGCGCGGGTACCGTTACGTCTTGCGATTCTGAAATCCGGCCGTCTTCCCTGGTGGCAAGCAAGCCTGACATTGGAGACGCTATGAAACTTGCTTTGACATTATTGCCCGCCGCCCTCGCCGTTGCCGGCGCCTTTGCCACCCAGGCCCACGCGCAGGAAGCCGCCCCCGTTGCCGCCAGCACTGCCCAGGACGCCAGCGATGCGAAAGAACGCATGGAAACCGTAACGGTCTCTGCCCGCCGCCGCGAAGAGCGCCTGCAGGACGTGCCGCTGGCCGTCACGGCGTTTTCCGCCAAGGCGCTGGAACGGGCGAATATCCAGAACCTGGCCGACCTGCAGGAGCGCGTGCCGAACCTGACCGTGTACGCCTCGCGCGGCACCAACACCACCCTGACGGCGTTTATTCGCGGCGTGGGCCAGGCCGATCCCGTCTGGGGCGTGGACCCGGGCGTGGGCATTTATTTTGACGATGTCTACATGGCCCGGCCGCAAGGCGCGCTGCTTGACGTGTTCGACGTGCAGCGCATCGAAGTGCTGCGCGGCCCGCAAGGCACCTTGTATGGCAAGAACACCATCGGCGGCGCCATCAAGTACATCTCGCGCCCCTTGGCAAAGGAAAACGGCGCCTCGGCGGAAGTGGGCCTCGGTAATTACAAGCAGCGTAACTTCAAGGCCGCCTTCAACCTGGCCAACGAGAGCGGCACCTGGCGCGCGCGCCTGGCCGCCGCCAAGCTGGACCGCGACGGCTTCGGCCGCAACACGTATAACGGCGAACAGGTCAGCGACCAGGACAGCACGGCCGCGCGCCTGTCCGTCGGCTACTTCCCGCAGGACATTCCACTCACCGTCGTGCTGAGCCTGGACGCCACCGATGACAAATCGGGCGTGCGCGGTTTCCAGCGCATGGGCGTGAGCGCCTTCGATCCGCTCAAGCGGCCCGCCAGCACGGATGCGTATGACATCCAGAGCGGCATGCCGGACAACAATTTCACGCACAACCGGGGCGGCTCGCTGGTGGCCAACTACACGCTCTCGAACGACTGGTCCGTCAAAGTGATCGGCGCCAAGCGGCGCAGCACGTCCGAGCAAACCATCGACTTCGACGGCTTGCCGCTGCCCATCGCCGACGTCTTCGGCGACTCGCGCGACGAACAGAAAAGCCTGGAATTGCAGGCATCCTACAGCGGCGACTATGGCGCCGGCGTGATCGGCCTGTACCGCTTCGAAGGCACGGCGGGCGGCGGCATCTACAACAACTTCCTGGGACGCCAGTTCACGGCCGCCGTCAGCACGGTGGAGACGGACAGCACGGCGCTGTACACGGACTGGACCTGGCCGCTGGGCAAGGTGTGGAGCATCAATGCGGGCTTGCGCCATACGCGCGAGGAAAAGCGCGCCATCGTGCTGAACCGCGCTTTTGCCGACGTGGGCTTTACGCGGCCCATCCAGACGGCGGCCGATTTCGACAAGTCGCTCTCCGTCAGCAATACCTCGCCGAAGTTGTCCGTGCGCTATGAAGCGTCGAAGACGACGAATTTCTACAGCAACCTGTCGCGCGGTTTCAAGTCGGGCGGCTACAACGTGCGCGCCAACAACCTGGTGGTGCCCGATTCCGCGCGGCCGTACAAGGATGAAAAACTCGACGCGCTGGAAGTGGGCATGAAGTACGCGGCGCCGGACGACACCTTCGACGCCAACGTGGCCCTGTTCTACAACCGCTACAAGGATATCCAGCTGTCCGTCTTTACCAGCTATGTGCAGCCGGGCGGCGTGCCGGGCTTCTATGGCGACTTCACGAATGCGGGCAAGGCAACCGTGAAAGGCGCCGAGTTCGAATTCTCATGGCGGCCCAACCGCCAGTGGGAAGTCAACGGTTTCCTCGCCCTGCTCAATGCCCGCTACGACGAGTTCATGAGCGGTGGCAAGAATATCGCGGACACGCAAAAGTTCAGCAATACGCCTGCCCGGCAAGTGGGGCTGAACCTGACGCGCACGGACCGCGACGTCTTCGGCGGCGCCCTGCGCAGCCTGGTCGGCTATGGCTACCGCAGCAAGGTGTACCCGACCACGGACTTGAGCGAAACCCTGGCGCAGGGCGGCTACAGCCTGTGGACGGCTGGCGTTGTGTGGGAAGCGCCGAAGAACTGGACCTTCAGTCTGCACGGCAGCAACCTGGGCAATAAACGCTACCGTACGGATGGCTATAACATTCCCGCCGTGTTCATCCTCGACGGTTTCTATGGCCCGCCGCGCCAGATCATCGCCAAGGCAGGGTACAAGTTTTAAGGAGTTGTAGAAGTGCCGGTTTGACGGGCGTCAAGCCGGTTCGTTGTCGCTGTTTTCGTCGTTAATAATAATCAGGAGACTGGCATGGCACATCTGAATCAGCAACTGCGTCATTTATTTTCTGCACTCATCGCCGCCTGCGGCTTGCTGGCCGCGCTGCCGGCCTCTGCCGGGCAGTGGGACTTCGGCCTGTACGCGAGCCTGTGGGGCTCGCGTGAATACCAGGTCTGGCTACCGAGCAACTATAACGCCAACACGCCGCTGCCCGTCGTGCTGATGCTGCACGGCTGCGGTTCCGAGCCCAACAGCATGGCTGCCGTCAGCCGCTACAACCAGCTGGCCGACAGCGAACATTTCATCGTCGTCTATCCGCGTCAGAACGTCACGGCCAACCCCATGCGCTGCTGGAATTTCATGCTGCCGCTGAACCAGGAGCGCGGCACGGGCGAACCAGCCGTGCTGATGGGCATCTTGGACAAGGTCAAGAATAACTACGCGGTGCAGGACAGCCGCGTGTATGTAACGGGCATTTCGGCCGGCGGGGCCATGGCCTCCATCCTGGCCGCCTGCTACTCGGATGTGTTCGCCGCCGTGATGGTGCATTCGGGTGGCATGTACAAGGGCGCCACCGGCATGATCACGGCCGCCGATTCGCTCTTCAACGGCAGCTCGTTCGATCCCAAGGTGCGCGGCAAGGATGCCTGGCGCTGCTCCGGTTCGCCGCGCCGGCTGATACCGACGATGGTGTTCCATGGCACTTCCGATATCGTCGTCAACCCGGTCAATGGCGAACAGACCATCGAGCAATTCCTGCAGACCAGCGATTACGGCGACGATGGCCTCGACAACGACAGCGTGCGCTACCGTGCCGACAGCATCGTTCGCCAGACGGTGCCGTACGGCCGCAGCTATTCCATCGACACCTACTTGCACAACGGCGCCGTCATCGCGCAAAAGTACACGGTCGAGGGCATGAACCACGCGTGGAGCGGCGGTCCTCCCGGCTGGCCCTTCAGCGATGAACTGGGCCCGGACGCCACCGTGATCAGCTGGAATTTCTTCAAGCAATACCAGCGCTGATGGCGTGAGGGAATTGGCAGCTTGTACAATGGGGCGCAGCGATTGCGCCCCATTTTCTTGCCTGTGAAAGATCCCATGCCTGCTTGCCGTTTGCTGTCCTGTCTTGGCGCTGCTTTGCTATCCGCTGTATTGCTGTCCGCCTGCACCAGCACCGGCCCGTCCGCACCATCGCCTGCCTATACGCAAGCGTTCGAGCGTGCCGCCCAGCAAGACAGCATGCGTAGCGAATGCGACTGGAGCGTGCGCTATGCGCCCGTCGCACCGGCAGACGCCAGCGTGGCGCAATTGCAAGCCGTCGCCACGGCGCGCCTGGCGGCCCTGCAGCTGGCGCCCGTCTGGCGCTTGGCCATGCCCGGCAGCGAAGCGCGCGCCTTCAGCGATTCGGAAGAGGACCGCGCCGGGCTGCAATTGTTGCTCAGCATCGTCTTGCCGGCCATGGAGCGCTACCTGGCCGGCGTTTTCGCGCGCACGGGCTTGCGCCACGTCGTGCTGGTGAAAGACTTGAGCGTGGACGGCCAGCGCCGCCTGGCCATGCCGGCGCCGGAAATCGACAGCGTCGTCTATGCCGACAACCTGCTGGCCGCGCTGTGTCCATCCGGCATGGAGCTGCGCGTGCACCACGAGTATTACCACTTCATCGAATACCGCCTGTTCAACGATTTCTATTACCGCGACCCCGCCTGGCTGGCCCTGAACCCGCCCGCCACCGCTTACGGCCAGGGCGGCGCCACGGCCTACGGCAAGGGCTTCCAGAACCTCGGCCACCCGCAGCCTGGCCTCGTCAGCCTGTACGCGGCCTACGGCCCCGAGGAAGACAAGGCGGAGGTGTTCGGCTGGATGATGACGCCCGCCTACACCTTGCGCCTGCAGCACTGGACTGCGTTTGATCCCGCCTTGCTGGCCAAGCGGCAAAGCTTGAGGGAAGTACTGGGGACCCTGGCGGATTCTTACTAAATATCAAGTATTTCCCCACGATCCCGTGGCATTGTCGTTTCTCCAGCTTGATTAAATGCAAGTGCGCATGAGGAGACGGCCATGGACGGTGATGAGTCGATGTTGGGTGGCCAGCGCCCCTTGCGCTTGCGCCTGGGTGTTTCGCCCAAGGTGCCCGCCGGCGTACTGATACCACAGCGCATCGCCGGCAGAGAGGCCATCTGTGGCGGCATCGAATACCGCGTGCTGTGTGTCTCGACGCATGCCGACTTGCCATTGAGCAGTTTGATTGCCTTGCCGGCCGCTATTGACATCGTCACCGACCAGGGGCAGTTGCGCAGCATCTGCGGCCTCGTCACGCAAGCGAGCGCCGGTGACAGCGATGGCGCGCTGGCCAGCTACCAGCTGGTGCTGACGGATGCCTTCGCCGTCATGGAAAAACGCTGCAATACGCGCGTCTTCCGGCGCCTGACGGATATCGAGATCGTCAAGACCTTGCTCGATGAATGGATACGCAGCAATACCGTGCTGGCGCATGCGTTTCAATATGCATTTGCCGATTTCTTCGAAGCGCAGACATATCCGCAGCGCGAGTTTGTCATGCAGCACAATGAGTCGGATGCAGCCTTTGTGCGGCGCTTGCTCAAACGCAGTGGCGTCGCCTGGTTTTTCCGTGCGGAGGGCAATACGGATGCACATGCCGAGCCGGCGCATACCCTGGTGCTGTTCAACCATGCCGACGGCTTGCGAAAAAACATGGCGGACACCGTGCGCTATCACGCGGACCGGACAACGGAAGAACGCGACACCCTCACCTCGTGGAGCGAAGTGCGCAAGCTGCAGGCGGGCAAGGTAACGCGCCATAGCTGGAATGAAGAACACCCGCGTGCGCGGCCGTTCATGGCTGCCGATGCCTTGGGATGGGGGCAGCAGGGCATGCATGGCAATGCCATTGCCGCCACGCTTGATGATTACCGCGTGCTGCCACCGCGCGCGGGCGTGGACCATGAGGCGTTGTGTCAGCTGGGCATGCTGGCTATGCAGCAACACGATTACGAGAGCCATTGCTTTCACGCCGAAGGCAGCGTACGCGACCTGTGTCCGGGTGAATACTTTACTCTGGCCGAGCACCCCGACATCGACGCCTTGCCAGCGGTCGAGCGCGATTTTGTCGTCACGTCGCTGCAGGTGGCGGCGCAAAATAACTTGCCCAGGGAGCTAGCCGCCAGGGTGGCACGCCTGTTTGCGCGCAACCGTTGGCTGGACGATGAGGGCGTGCACAAGCAGCGCGATCTGGCGGCCGAAGTGGACGGCGGCCCCTTGCGCATGCGTATTGAAGTGTCTGTCGTGCGGCGCGGCGCGCCCATCGTTCCGGCCTACGACACACGCATCGACCTGCCGCCAGTTACCATGCAAAGCGCCGTGGTGGTGGGGCCGGCCAATGAGGAAGTCCATTGCGATGCGATGGGTCGTGTCAAGGTACGCTTCCCCGCCACGCGCAAGGTGGACCACGAGCATGCCGACGGCACGGGCGCTTCCGACACCGATGCTGATTCGGCCTGGGTAAGAGTCGCATCGAGCTGGGCGGGAAGCGGACCTGGCAGCATGCAGCAGTGCGGCTATCTGGGCTTGCCGCGCGTGGGCAGCGAAGTCCTGTTGGCTTTCCTCGGCGGCGACCCGGACCGGCCCATCATCGTGGGACAGCTGTACAACCACAGTGCGTTGCCGATCGCATTGAGCAAAGCGGGCGACTTGCCCGGCAACCGTTACTTGTCCGGCATCAAGAGCCGCGAAATCAAGGGCACGCGTGCCAATCAGCTGCGCTTTGACGATGTCCATGGACAAATCAACACCCAGCTTGCCAGTGATCATGGTTCCACCCAGCTCAACCTGGGCTGGCTGACGCAGGACCGGCGCAATGGCCAAGGCACAGCGCGCGGCGAGGGGGCCGAGCTGCGCACCGATGAGCAGTTGGCAATGCGGGCCGGCAAGGGCATGCTGATTTCAGCCTGGAAGCGCCTGAATGGCGACGGTGGGCACATGGCGCGCAGCGAATATCTGGGCCTGATGGAAAATTGCCTGGAACTGTTTCGCTCGCTGGGCAGGTATGCGGCCACGCACCAGGCGCTGGAGCAGGATGAGCAGGCGCAGCAGGCATTGCAACACAGCATGAAAGGCTGGGAAGGCGGCAGCAATACGGAACCGCGTGCCGAATTGGGCGGTGCCGCGGCGATTGCCGTCACGGCGCCCGCCGGCATCAGCTTTGCCAGTTCAAAGGCCATCGTCAGCTATGCCGCCGGCAGCGTCGATACGGTGGCGCAGCAGCACCTGCAGGCGGTGGCAGGCCAGCGTTACAGCGTGAACGCGGGCAAGGGCATCTCGCTGTTTTCGCACGCGGATGGCATCCGCGCCATCGCCCATCATGGCAAGTTCCTGCTGCAAAGCCAGCATGACAACATGGAACTCAATGCGGGGAAAAACCTGAAGCTGACGGCCAGCGATGGCAAGCTGACGGGCATGGCTGACGAGATCGTATTGATTTCCAAGCACGGCGCCTTTATCCGTATCGCCGACGGCATCACTTTCGGCAGCAAGTCGCCGCTGAACTTCAATGCGCCCAACTTCGTCTTTAATGATCCGCAGAGCATGGCAGTGCAATTGCCAGGTTTTGCCGAAGGCAAGGCCGACCAGCAATTCATTTTTCAGTACGAGGGCGACGACAGTCCCATCGACGGCGTGCCGCCCGCGCCGCAGCTGGCACCGCTAGCGCACTTTGCCGTGAAGCTGGACGATGGCTCCTCGGCCGATGGCCGCAGCGATGGCGGTGGCAAGACGGACGTGCTGGAGCGCGCGGCAATGCATCTTGCCGCTATCGAAGTGATCAACAACAAGGATTGATGACGCCAGGAGAGTGCGATGGGCAGCTATCCGAAAGTACCGTACGTGGTGGGCGAGGACGTGACGCTCTTGCATTGCGAACGCAGCGTGTGCAAGAAGGTCAAGATACGCCGCAACCTGCCAGGCAATATCATCGTCATCCATGGCGTCAATGACGTGGGCGTCAGCTACAAGGCGGTGGAGCACGGCTTGTGCGAGGGATTGGCGCACAGACTGGGGCGCGGCTTTACCCCTGCCACTTACCGCATGCCTGTCGCGGCGGACAAGGACAAGTTGGAAGACGATCCAGATGCCGTTTTCTTCAAGCGTACGATCGCCAAGGACACCAACAGCCCCGTGATTCCGTTTTACTGGGGCTACCGTGAAGTGGCAGTGAAATGCAAAACCATCAACGGTCAGTCCGTCGACCGCTACGGCAATCGCCTCGACAAGGACCTGTCCAAGGAAGGGGGGCCTTTCGGCAACGCCACCAGCAGCTTGCCCGACATGTGGCGTCCGGGTATCTATGCGCCTGGCGATCCCATGGGAGATGCCTTGCGGCCACTGAAAACGGCGCCCGGGCGCATGTACATGGTATTGGCGGCCCAGCGGCTGGCTGCGCTCATTTCCATGATTCGCGATTACGATGCGAATGATACCGTCAGCATCGTTGCGCACAGCCAGGGCTGTCTGCTGTCGCTGTTGGCGCAAGCCATGCTGATGGAGAAAGGGGTGGCGCCAGCCGATAATTTGATACTCATGCATCCGCCGTACAGTCTGGTGGACAGCCTGCCTCTGTTGATGCGAGGGGCTGCCTGGTTCGATGGCGGCGAGGATGCGGCGATGAAGCCCTATTACCATTTGCTCAGTGGTGCGCAGACCATGGGAGCGCGCCTGAAGACATTGGTGAATATAGTTTCCGACGTGGCGAAGGGCAACGGCCAGGCTTGCAAGCCGCCGTTTTCCGAGCTGAAGAAGGACGAACATCGCGGCATGGTCAGCAGCCGCTGGCAGAGTGCTGACGACCGCGACAACCGTCGCAAGGTTTATCTATATTTTTGCCCTGAAGACATGACGGTGGCCCTCGATAACATCCAGGGAATAGGCTGGGATGGCGTGCCCGATTATGCATCGGGAAGCGAATTGGTGGAAGAGGAGGAGACTCTCAGTCTTGATGGGGTTAGCGTTTCATCAGGACATACCAAGATGGTGGAGCGCGAGCAGGTACGCAATGCGCTGACGGAACTGGGTGGCAGATTTTATCAACGGATATTCAGCAACAAGACCAGGCTGGATCCGGCCACTGGAAAGACCACGCTGTCGTTGGTAGGCAAGCCGCCGCCGTTTGATTTTCCACTGCGCCTCATGACAGAAAGCGAACAGGCACACGTCGATGTTTCATTAAGAAAATACCGTGCGCAACATAAAGCAGTGGCCTGGCCTATCAATACCAGGTTGAGCAAGACGGAACAGCGTAATGGCATACGCACCATCAATGGCGAGGCGTTGAAACAGCCGGTGCCGGCCGATTTGCGGGGCACTTCGCAAATCGATCCGCTCAATATTCCAAAAACCTCGATGATGCGAAACCGCAAACCTGAAGATCAGGGACCTGCGGAAGAAGTCGATCCCTGCGATGCATCAGTGGCGCTGACCAGCGGAAGCGGCCTGCACACAACCGCCGAGGACCGTCCGGATCCGGCCGGCTATCGTCGCTTCCCAGAGCGCGACGAAGCCATACGCGGGGCCGAACTGGCCTTGATGACAACAGCCTATAACAAGGAAAAGAAACTCGATGGCAAAGGGCCGCTCGATCAACGCAAGGTCATTGCCGCCACCCGTTATACGGAAGGAAATGTCTTGGCAACCATCCAGGAAAGCCCGAATGAGGCGCGGTTGCGCTGGCAACGTGAAGTCAGCGCCAAGTCCTTCCACAGTTCGATTATCGGGAGCGCCAAAAATCACAGCCAGGTAACTGCGTATGACGTGGCGATTGGCAGCGGCAAGGCTAGTTCTGATCCGCAGTTCTATGCGTATTTATGTGCGGTGGCGGATTGGCGGGTGAAGATATCGTACGAAAGTGGGAAGCGACGGCCAGGAATCCTTTTATGGTCGGAGTTTCTTGAGACTTTTCGTATGTATTTTGATGCGGAAGATAGTTGGAGAAAAAATGTAATCAAAGGGAACATATCTTATTACAACTCAGGTGTTTTACCCGCTGATCTACCGTTGCTGACAGGGTCTTTATGGAAAATCGTCATAGCAGAGACCAAAAGCGGCAAAAGAACCTCTGACGTCAAGCAGTCGAAAACTTGAATGACTTTAGATTTTTATGGTTTTCTGCTCGCTCTGCGATTAACTGCGAGCGATACCTTTCAATAGTTGGAACAGGAGGTCATTATGACCGTCGTTCGTTGGATTGGCATTCCATTGCTAGTGCTGTTTCTTGTTCTATTTGTTAGGTGGATCAGTGTGTCGGCACAAGCAAATGAACGAGAGTCGGCATCGAAAAAGAGAGCAGCGCAGGTTCAGAAAGAGAGTGTCGATGGCTCGACATCGAGGGACAAATATGTCTTGGAAGTGATAGGCCTTGGGGTGACCTTTGATCGGTATCGGCAAGCCAGGCTATGGGATGCCTTAAAAAAAGGTAGTGCTTTTACTTCTATCCGAGAACAGGACAAGAGCAAGTACGCGTGGAGTGCCTTGGATAAAAATGGGGTCAGCGGAGGGCGTGCATACGATGCGATGGAGAATGGAATTAACTTTACACCGCTGTACTGGGGAGTACCGTCATTTTATGCTGGCCCGCCAATTCGTGATTCCAAGCAACAGCCTGAAGCTGGGGTACCGATGGCTGGATTGATTGCCGGCGCGGGGAGTTCCGGCATGGCATGGCATTTGTTTTCGATAGCTCCCTGGAGTCTGGCTGAACATCCTGATAAATTGCTGCTCAACATCTTTGAGTTTTTTGATACCCATCCTGATGTGCCTTACGTGGTTCTGACTGCCGATGATAGCGCGGGGACGAGAGATGGTATTCGCGCGAAAGGGGATGCAAAGATGCTGCAGGATGGGTATTACATACCCGATATGCCCGATACCACCGTGGCATTTGTACTGGCACGGCGCGAACGTGTTGAACTTTTGCGGTCAGCGATATGGGACGACCCTGAAAATAAGTTCGTACAAGAGGAATTCAGGGCGATGTATTATCAATTGATGGAATCTTTGGCAAAACCAGATAAGGAATTAGGAGCGGAATTTCCGCCAATACCTCGCCAACCCACCGTCGCCGAATGGCTCACCGCCGCCGCCGCCTTCGCCCAGCGCCCCGATATCCGCGGCGTGGGCTTGCATACCTTCGACAAACTCAATCCCTCGCAAAACCGCCCCCCGGATGACTGGAAACCGACGCCGTGGTTTCCCATTCCGTGGAACCGGGAACAGATGGAAACCTTCGACCACCTGCCCTCGTTCGGTTTCGTGCACCGACCCGTATTCGTTAAACTTGCGGATGAAGAGGGTAAGCCCGTCACGCGGCGCGATGCGCGCCAGGCAATGTTCAATGCGGGCTGGCAGCAGGCATTGCAGACCTTGCCTGAAGCGGAGCGCGGCAAGGGAGTGGCGCGCATCGTGGCCGGAACGGGAAACCAGCCGGAACAATTGCTGATGTTGGAAAGCATGTTGCATGACTATGCGGTGCAGGGCGGGCCGGAAATCGACAGCGGCAAGAGCACGCAGTTCATCAATACCGATCTTCGCCTGGGCAACACGGGGGCGGCTACGTGGTTCATGCAAATGGCCATCGGGGTGATGGGCAGCTACCGCGAGGGCGGCGCCAGTGCCGCGATCAACTTGCGCGACCGTAACGAGGCCAGCATCATCTTCATCACGCCGCCATCGAACGACAAACGCCAGCAGCAGGATGCCAATGGCGATATCTTCCGCAGCCGCATCACCCCGGCGGTCGATCCGGCCAACTATGCGGCGCCATCGGTGGAAGCCATCCTGGAAAGCCAGGTAGGACAATAGTTCGGGAGGCAGCATGCGCAAGGTCATCCGTTTGGGCGACGCCACTTCGCACGGTGGCAAGGTGCTTAGTTGTGCCGCCACGCATTTTACCGTCAACGGTATCGCCGTCGCCTGCGTCGGGGATTTGTGCAGTTGCCCCGTCAAGGGACATCAGGGCTGCAAGATTGCCAGCGGCTCGTCCCGGCATAGCGTCAACGGCATCGCCGTCGCCTTTGAAGGCGACACCACTACCTGCGGCGCCAAGCTGCTGGCCGGTGGCGTCAACTTTCGCACCTCCTGACGCCGCGTCCGCCTGCCATTTCCTGGTAACTATATAATCTGCGCTTGGGCGATACCCGCCCCTGAACGTCGATTGAAGGAATGCCATGCCAGGATCCATGCCAGCTTATTTCGTGCGCCCCTTGGCGCTGTGTGCAGTGTCGGCCGCGTGCTTCTCTGCCAGTGCCGCCGAGGCGGTGGCGGTCGATGCGCAGCAGCGCGCGTCCTTGCTGGATTTTTATGCGCAGCAATATCCGGGCGAGCCGGCTGCGCGCACCGTGTTTGAGAGCGTGCCCGTGGTCGGTGGCCGCGGCAGCGAAGTGGTGGGCAGCGTCGAAACGTCGCCGTATCGCGGGCATGGCGCGCTGTGCCGCACGCAGCGCACCAAGTTCGTGCGGCATGGCGAAGGCAAGCAGGCGCGCTGGCAGGAAGCGGGCATGGAGTATTACGCCTGGCTCGACCGTGGCACCTGCCGCGCGGTGGCCGAACCCGTGCGCATGCTGCAGCGCGTGCCCGATGTGGAGCTGGAAGGCGTGTTGCTGTATCAAAAGTCGCTGCTGGAACGGGCACGCTTGCTGATGGCTGGCAATACGGCCTGCGCCCCGTTGCGGGCGCTGAAGTTTTCGCTGGTGGCCGTCGATGTGGGTGCCGCCGCTCCGCGTGCCGAAGAACGTTATGCACTGGTGTTCAAGAGCGACCGCGACAGCTACGCCCGCGTCTGGCTGCGAAAGAACGGTGCCCAGTATGACGCATGGAATGTGACTTGCCCGCCGGTGCTGTAAGCTGCGCCCCCTCGATTTATTTTTTTGACTGTTGCAACCATGAACGAAAATTCCACTTCCGCCCGCAGCTGGGGCACCATCGTCACGCACAGCGACGAGATGGCCATCATCTACCGTTATGTCGACACCTTCCATGACGACTGGGACCTGTCGTCGCAGCCCGACCGCATCATCATCGCCTGGCGTTATGAGGACGAAACGGGCATGCCCGCGCCGAACGAGCGCGAGCACATGGAAGAGCTGGAAGCGGCGCTGGCCCCCGTGGTGGAAGAAGACGGTTTCGCCACCCTGGCGCTGGTGTCCACCGGTGAAAACTTGCGTGAATGGATTTATTACACGCAGTCGGGCGAAGAATTCTTCAATCGCCTGAACACGGCGCTGGCGCCGCGTCCAAAGTTCCCGATCGAGATCCGCAGCGCCGCCGATCCCGCCTGGTCCACGTATGCCGGCTTCATGGCTGCCTTGCCGAAGTAATTACACCAACGCGGCCGTCACGATGCGCGTGGCGGCCGTGATGATGTCCTGGTTCGTGTCCGCTTTTTTCTGTTCGCGCGTGTAGTACACGGCGATCACCAGCGGCGCGCCGCTGGCCGGGTAGGCCACGCCGATATCGTTGACGCTGCCATAGGCGCCTGAGCCCGTTTTATCGGCCACCTGCCAGCCGGCAGGCACGCCAGCACGGATGCGCTTGTCGCCCGTCGTGTTGCCGCGCATCCAGGCGTCCAGTTGCTGGCGCTGCGGTGCCGGCAAGCTATTTTCCAATAACAATTGCTGCAAGCTGTGCGCCATCGACGCGGGGCTGGCCGTGTCGCGCACTTCGCCGGGGATGGCGCTGTTCAATTCCGTTTCCCAGCGTTCCAGCTGGAACACCGTATTGCCGATGCTGTGCGCAAACGCCGTCACGGCTTGCGGGCCGCCTAATAATGTCATCAAGAAATTGGCAGCACTGTTGTCGCTGTACTGCAAGGTGGCGGCGCACAGGTCGGCCACGTTCATGCCGTTGGCCAGATGCTTTTCAGTGATGGGCGAGTAGGTGACCAGTTCTTTTTTCTCGTAACGCACGTGCTGGTCCAGCAAGCCCGGCTGGCTGACGCTGCGCGCGAGCACGGCGCCCGCCAGCATGGCCTTGAAGGTGCTGGCCAGGGGGAAGCGTTCGTCGGCGCGATAGGCAACGCGCAGGTCACTGCCCTGGCGCCAGGCGGCAACGCCGAGGCGTCCGCCTGCGGCTTGTTCCAGCGCGGCCAGTTGCGTCTGGGCGGCGGTGATGCTGGTGGCGGGCGCGGCAAACAGCAGCGGTGTCGGGCACAGCAGGGCGGCGCCGCCTGCCAGCAGGAGGTTGCGGCGGACGTGGTTCAGGGATTCAGTCATGGTCTGTCAGTGTTTTCGGAGTGGAAAGGGTGGCCAGCAGTTCGCCGATGGCGAGCAGGTTGGCCGGTTTGGTCAGATGGTGGTCGAAGCCGGCCGCACTCGATTGGCTGCGGTCGTTTTCGGCGCCCCAGCCGGTCAATGCAACGAGCACGACGTTGGTGCCCGCCGGTATCAGGCGCAGCGCGCGCGCCACTTCGTAGCCGTTCATGCCGGGCAGGCCGATGTCGAGGAAAATGACGTCTGGCAAGAATTGCGGCGTCACGGCCAGGGCTTGCGCGCCATCGTGGGCCACTTGCGTTGCATGGCCCATCATGTCGAGCACGGCGGCGAGGGTAACGGCTGCGTCGACATTATCGTCGACCACCAGCACGCGGAACTGCGGGCCGCTGTCGGTAATGGCGGGCGCGGCCAGTGCGACGGGGGCGGCCGGCTGCGCCGCCAGCAGGGGCAGGCGCACGCTGAAGGTACTGCCCAGGCCGGCGCCGGGGCTGGCCACCATGGCGCTGCCGCCATGCAATTCCACCAGGCGCCGCACCAGCGACAGGCCGATGCCCAGTCCGCCCTGAGCCCTGCCCATGTTTTGCCCCACTTGCGTGAACATGTCAAACACGGTCGTGATCGATTCGGCGGGAATGCCCACGCCGCTGTCCTTGACTTCGATCAATGCCTCGTGACCATCGCGTAATGCGCGCAAGCCGATGTGGCCGCCGGCCGGCGTGTATTTGGCGGCGTTGTTGAGCAAATTGCCCAGCACTTGCGCCAGGCGCGTGGGGTCGGCTTCGAGCGGCAGTGACTGCTCGTCGAGTTCCACTTGCAATTGGTGACGGCCCGCCTCGATCAGCGGCATGCTCGTCTCCACGGCGCTGGCGATGATGGTTTTCAGATCCGTGCGTTCAAGCTTGAGTTCGATCTGTCCCCGCGTTATGCGGGCCACGTCCAGCAAATCATTGACCAGATGCACCATCTGATTGACTTGCCGCTCCATCACGTCGCGCACCCTCGCCACGGTGGCGGGCTTGTCGGCGGCCAGGCGCATGATCTGCAAGCCGTTGCGGATGGGCGCCAGCGGATTGCGCAGTTCGTGCGCCAGGGTGGCGAGGAATTCCGTCTTGCGCCGGTCCATTTCGGACAGGTTGTCGGCCAGCTGGCGCAACTGCTGTTCAGATCGCTTGCGCTCGCTGATGTCGCTGAACAATACCGTCAGCAGGCGGCTGCCGGGGCCGCCAAGGCGCGCTGCGAAGACCTCGAACCAGCGCTCCATGGCCACGGCTTCGTTTTCGTAGCGCACGGGCTCGCCGGTCTTGACGACCTGGTCGTACAGGTCGAACCAGTGCTGGTCGTGGTCGGGCACGAAGCTGCGGATGGTCTTGCCGATGGCGTTTTCCAGTCCCGACTGCTTGACGAAGGAGGGATTGCCTTCCAGGTAGCGGAAATCCACGGGGCGGCCCTGCTCGTCGTACAGCATTTCGATCACGCAAAAGGCCTGGTCCATCAGCTCGATCAAGGTGCGGTAGCGTTCCTCGCTGCTGCGCAGCGCGTCTTCCACCTGTTTCTGGCGCGTGATGTCGAGCAGGACGCCCGGCAATTGCAAGGGCGTGCCATCGGGTGCGTACTCCACGCGTCCCCGTGCGATGACCGAGCGGTACTGGCCATCGCCGGCGCCGACGCGGTAGCTGGCCTCGAACGGCGTGTGCGCCTGTAGCGCCTCGGCAATCTGCGCGCTGACTTGCTCGCGGTCATCGGGATGGATGATGTCCAGGTAGCGCGCCAGCGGCGCTGCCGCGGCCGCGTCGGCATTGACGGGGAACAAACGCGCCATATTGCTGTCGGCCGTGACCCGGTCGGCAACGATGTCCCAGTTCCATGTGGCCACTTCGCCGGCCGCCAGGGTCAGGCGCAGGGTTTCCTCGTTTTGTTTGCTGGCCGTCAGGTCGAGCGAGATGCCGGACAGGCCGATCACGTTGCCGGCGCCGTCGCTGGTGCAAGTGCCGCGCATGTGTGCCCAGTGCAGCGCACCATCGGGCCAGCGCACGCGGAGGTCGATTTCGAAATCGCTGGCGCCGGCGATGGCCGCGTGCACCACCGTTTGCCAGTGCTGCAGGTCGCCGTCGAGCATGGCGCCCGTCAGCTGCGCGTAATCGATGTGGCTGTCAGGCGGCAGGCCCAGATTGGCCTTGAACGCATCGGAGCCAGCCATGCTGCCACTGCCCAGGTCGATCTCCCACGTGCCCATGCGGCCGCCCTGCATGGCCAGGCGCAGCCGCTGTTCCGTCTGCCTTTGCTGCGTCACATCGCAATGCGAGCCCAGCCATTCAACGATGCTGCCGTCGGGCGCCAGCACAGGCAGCATGCGCACGAGCATGTTGCGGTAGGCGCCGCTGACGTGGCGCAGCCGGTATTCCGCTTCGAACACGCTGGTCAGGTGCGACGGCACGACATAAGGCAAGTTGCGGTCGTCCGGATGCAGGGCATTGACCCAGCCGCGGCCCAGCAGTTCGGCCTCGGTCTGGCCCGTGAAGGCGCGCCAGGTGGGCTGGTCGGCATCGAACTGGCCGAAGGTTTTTGTGCTCCAGACGATGTCGCAGTGGGCGCTCAGCAGTAGATGCGCCGCTTGGGCTGCGACGGTGGAGGACGGGACGGCATTGCTGGGCAGGCTGGGTTCTGGCATGGCGGCGGTTAATGATGGTGCAGGGGGCCGCCGCCGCACTGGAATGGGGCGGCATGGCAGCGCAAGTCTGGCGATATTACAACTATTTTTACCGTCGGGGCTGTCTTGCAGGATGCCAATTCCGCTTTCGTCTGGCCAGGCGGAAAACGCGTGCCATGCGGCAGGTTATCAGCGGAAATAGCAAGGCAAGGGCGCTATTGTGGCTGAATAACCACTAGTCGGCCCTTTATGTTGATGAATGAATATTTTACATAACAATATTCTTGCAGCGCACAAGGCGCTTGAATTAAATTGGCGCCTTACTCAAAAGTTGGTGTTCATCAGACATCCCGGAGATGCGGCCGCTACCGCTGTCAGCTAGCACGACAGCCAGGGCAGAGCCAATGACGCCAGGAGCGGAGAGACATCCGCTCGCGCTGCTGCACCATGATGGTGCAGACGATCATCCAGCGCCGTACATAAGCCGGAGACAGGTTTCGCAATTCTTTTTTAAACTTCTGGGAAACAACATGATCAAGATGTCCAAGATGCACAAGCGGTTGTGCGCCAAAAGCGCCGCCATGCTGGCACTGTCCGCAGCCCTGCCTATCGGCTCGGCCTATGCTGATGAAGTCGCTGCTGATACGACTCCTGCGGCCAGCCAGCTGGAAACCGTGACCGTGACGGCGCAGCGCCGCAAGGAAAATATCCGCGACGTGCCCGTCTCCGTATCGCTGCTGCGTGATGAAAAGCTCGACGTGCTGGTCTCTGGCGGTCAAGATATCCGCGTGCTGGCCGGCAAAGTGCCGAGCTTGAACGTGGAGTCGTCGAACGGCCGTACCTTCCCTCGCTTCTACATTCGCGGCTACGGCAATACCGACTTCAACATCTTTGCATCGCAACCTGTTTCCCTGATTTACGACGACGTCGTGCAAGAAAATCCTATCCTCAAGGGCTATCCGATTTTCGACGTGGCTGGCGTGGAAGTGCTGCGCGGCCCGCAAGGTACCTTGTTCGGCCGCAATACGCCTGCCGGCGTGGTCAAGTTCGAATCCGTCAAGCCGAACCTGGACAAGGTTGAAGGCTATTACAACGTTTCCGCCGCCACGCACAACACGACCAATTTCGACGGCGCCGTCAACGTGCCACTGAGCAAAGAATGGGCGTTGCGCTTCTCGACCCTGCGCCAGCATCGCGACGACTATGTCGACAACACGTTTACGGGCCAGAAAAACGCGCTGGACGGCTACGATGAACACGCCGAACGCGTGCAACTGCTGTACGCGCCGAACACCATGTTCAACGCCCTGTTCAATGTGCACCAGCGCAGCACCACGGGCAGCGCGCGCATCTTCTACGCCAACATGATCAAGCAGGGCACGAACGATATCGTCGACGGTTTCGACCCGAACAAGTCGTTCACGAATGCGCCGAACTTCCAGCGCTTGCGCACCAACGGCGCCAGCGCCCGCCTGAGCTGGGATCTGGACGGTATCAAGCTGTACTCGGTCACCGGCTTTGAACAGGTCGGCAATTACGTGTCGCATGGCGACATCGACGGCGGCACGCCAACGGGCCCCAGCTTCATTCCTTTCCAGGTTGAAACGGCCGGCGGCATCACCAGCGTGAAGCAGTACTCGCAGGAGTTCCGTGCCGAATCGAAGAATGCCGGTCCGCTCAACTGGCAGGCCGGCGTGTACTATTTCAACGAAGATGCCAACGGCTTCACCGACAACTTCAATACCGACACGCATGTGCTGACCACGCACCTGGCCAGCCGCCAGAAGAACTCGGCCTGGGCAACGTTTGGTTCCGTCAACTACGCTGTCAACGATGACTTCATGCTGCGCGCCGGCTTGCGCTACACCAAGGACAAGAAAGATTTCAACACGGTGCAAGCGACCAACATCGTGCAGGTCAGCCCGACCAGCGCCGATGTCAGCAAAGCCAAGGTCAACTGGGACTTGAGCGGCACCTATAAATACAACAAGGATGTGAACTTCTACGGCCGTGTTGCCACCGGCTTCCGCGCGCCAAGTATCGCCCCGGCCAGCACCAGCGTGCCTGTCACCGTGGCCGATGCGGAAACGATCACCTCGTTTGAAGCCGGTATCAAGGCCGATTTGTTTGAGCGCCGCGCCCGTGTCGCCTTCAGCCTGTACAACTACCAGGTGAAGAACCAGCAATTGACGGTCGTTGGCGGCACCTCGAACGTGACGCGTTTGATCAATGCAGCCAAGACGAATGGCCGCGGCGCCGAACTGGAACTGGAAGGTTTTGTCACGCCGAGCCTGAAAATGTCCTTGGGCGGCAGCTACAACTTCACGGAAATCAAGGATCCGAGCCTGTCGATCGCCACCTGCGCCCAAACGCGTTGCACCGTGACCGATTCGCTGACCACCGGCAACCGCGCCATCATCGACGGCAATCCATTGCCGCAGGCGCCGAAGTGGACGATCACCGCCACGGGCCGTTATTCGATCCCGATGGAGAACGGCGAATTCTTCGTCTTCACGGATTGGGCTTACCGCAGCAAGATCAATTTCTTCCTGTATGAGGCAACCGAGTTCACCGGCAAGCCGATGGTCGAAGGCGGCTTGCGCGTGGGCTACACCTGGGATGCCGGCAAGTATGAAATGGCCGTTTTTGGCCGTAACATCACCGACACCCAGCGCATCACGGGCGCCATCGACTTCAACAACCGTACGGGCTTCATCAATGAGCCACGTCAGTTTGGGGTGCAATTCAAGGGCAACTTCTAATTGCCTGATACCAGGCGCCGGCCCTAGCGGCTGGCGCCTGCATTGCTACCCGCCGACGGTTCGCCGCGGCGGGTTTTTTTATGCCCGCTCGGGAAGTTGCGCCAGCCGCTGTGCCCAGGCGGGAATGGCTTGCCGCCAGAAGTCTTCCACCTTGTCGGCACGTATGTCGAGGCCGAGGAAGCGGGCGGCCGGCAGCAACGCCGACGTCAGCAGTTCGGTGGCTTGTGTTCCTGTATCGAAAGCGAGGGCGCCCGTCTGCTTGGACAGCTTTTCGCCGCTGTCGTTCGTGACGACAGGCACGTGCAGGAAACCGGGATGGGGCAAGCCCAGCAGATCCTGCAAATACAGCTGGCGCGGCGTGGAGTCGAGCAAGTCCGCGCCGCGCACCACTTGCGTGATGCCCTGCGCGCCATCGTCGACGACGACGGCCAGCTGATACGCCCAGTAACCGTCGCCGCGCAGCACGATGAAGTCGCCCACCTCGCTGGCCAGATCCTGCCGCTGCGGACCCGCCCAACGGTCGGCAAAAGCGTACACCGCATCCGCCCCCTGCGGCACCCGCAGCCGCAAGGCCCGCGCCGCCTTGCCCGGCGCCAAACCGTGGCGACAAGTGCCAGGATACACGGCGGCCCCATTTTTCGGCGCACCCGCCCGCAAGTTCGAATCCTGGATTTCCTTGCGCGAACAGCCGCACGCATACACGAGACCGTCGTCCTGCAACTGCTTGAGTGCCGCCTCGTACAGCGGCAACCGCCGGCTCTGCCACGTCGCCTCGCCATCCCAGAACATGCCGCAGCGCTGCAGGCTGGCCAGGATGCCCATGTCGGCGCCCTCGACATTGCGGTCATAGTCCAGGTCCTCGATGCGCAACAGCCACGTTCCATGATGCACCTTGGCATCAAGGTAGCTGGCCATGGCGGCAACGAGCGAGCCCATGTGCAATGGGCCGGAGGGGGAGGGGGCGAAGCGGCCGATGTAGGGG
>NZ_JAAOLY010000028.1 GCF_011601275.1 Janthinobacterium lividum
GGCCGTGACCGCGCGGGGGACGGCGGACTCAGGCGCCGGGCGGCAATTGGCCCAGCTGGTGCTTGGTGGCGTAGGCGTACAGTTCCAGGCGGTTGTACACGCCCAGCTTGCGGTAGATCGACGTCAGGTGATTGCGCAAGGTGTGCTCGGAGATGAACAGCTGGTCCGCCAGCAGCTTGGCCGGCGTGCCGCTGCCGTGCACCAGCGCGGCGATGATCTTTCGTTCCTTGAGGGTCAGGCTGGCGACGGCGATCGCTTGCGCCGAGCCGCCGCCGGGCTGGGTCAGCTGCGTCAGCATGCGTCCCAGCATCGCGTGTTCCAGCCACAGCTCGCCCTGGTACACCTTTTCGATGGCCTTCAGGACCATCTCCGCCGGCGCATCCTTGCTGACGATGCCGCGCGCGCCCTTGAGTACCGTCTGGTCGAGGACGGCCTGGTCGTGGCTGGCCGTCAGCACCAGCACGCGCGTGCCGCCGCACTGCGCCAGCGCGGGCAGGATGGCCAGCGAACTGATGCCGCCCAGGTCCAGGTCCAGCACGATCACATCCGGCTGCAACGCCTTCGCCTGCTCCAGCGCCTCGCTGCTGTCGGACGCCGTGGCGACCACGCGCATGCCCGAGTGCTCGCCGCCGATCAGCCGCTCCAGGCCCCACAGCATGGTCTTGTGATCGTCCACCAGCATGACGCTGATGACATGGCTGGCCGGTGGCATGTGGCGTAAGTCATTCATATCGGGATCTCGATCTGCACGGAGGTGTTGCCCAGCATGCCATGCGTGACGCGGGCCGTGCCGCCGAGGGCGGCGGCGCGCTCGGCCAGCGAGTCGGGCAGGAAATCGGGGACGTGCGCGGCGGCGCATTCGTTGTCGATGCTGATGTGCAGGGCGCCCTGCACGCAGGTCAACTTGACGGCGCCGTGGCGCGCCGACGTATGCTTGCGGATATTGCTCATGCCCTCGTTGACGATCTGGAACACCTCGGCCGCCAGGCGGTCGTTGATGTGCAGGTCGCCTTCGATCTGCAGGGCGATGTCGATGCCATAGAATTCGCGGATCTGCGTGGCCTGGCGGCGCAGCGCGACCAGCAGTTCCGGCTCGCTTTGCACCTGCCCGTTCTTGAACGTGCGCGCGTAGCTGCGCAGGTCGGCGATCACCTGGCCCGACATGATGATCAGCTTTTCCAGTTCCGGCAGCAGCGGGTTGCCCGGCGTGGCTTCGTTGCGCAGGGCGGCCAGGCCGTGGCGCAAGCCGATATACGGCTGCACGGCCGTGTCATGCAGGTCGCGCGCGATCTTTTCGCGCTCGCGCGAGGCCGCCTGCGACGCCAGGCGGTCGAGCAGGTTGATGTTTTCAATGACGGGAAACGCCTGCGCGCCGATATGGCTGAGGAACAGGGCATCCGTCTTGCTCATGCTGGTGGCGGAGACGATAAAGATGCGCCCTTTGCCATTGCGCAAGGGCAGCGGCGCGCTGATGAAGGCGTGCGCTTCGAGCAGTTCTGCCAGGCGGGCGCCCGCCGCGTCGTCATGCCGCAGCCAGCGTCCGCTGTCGGGCTCGAGCATGCGCGCGCCGCCTATCCACGGCAGCCAGGGGCCGACGGGCTGGTTGTACAGGGCGATTTTATCGTGCGGGAAAGCGAGCAGGGGACTGGCCGCGTCATCGCTGAGAAGCGAGCTGGTATGCACGACGCCCGTTGCCGTTTGCAGCACGCTGCGCAGCGACCAGACCCGCGTGCCCTTGTCCTGCATGATCAGCAGGCAACTGCGGCCGTTGAAATAACTGCGGGTTTTTTCCAGCACCGAGGTAATGGTCTGGTCGACGCCGAAGCGCGGATTGGACAGCTGGCTGACATCGCGCAGCAGCGCCAGGTGGCTGCGCTGCGTGATGGCCGAACCGCCCCAGTAGGCGATCATGTAGCCGAGCGCCAGCAGGAAGGTGGTGCGCAACAGCAGGCGCGACAGTTCCGCATCCGTTTCGCCGAACAGGGCCGTGGCGGCGAACAGGCCGGCCGAGGCCAGGGTGACGCGCGCGCCTTCCTCGAAGCCGCGCTGGAACGACGAGGTCAGGATGGCGAAGAAAAAAAACAGGAAGAATAAATTGTTGTGGCTGCTGGTGGAAAACACGATCAGCGCATACCAGGCCACGTCCAGCCAGTACAGCAAGATGTCCTGGGGCAGGCTGAGGCCCATCACGGCCAGCACGTAGAGCAGCAGGCTGTGCATGGTGTAGGCAGAAAAGATCAGCCAGGTTATCTTGGTGAGCTTGCCGGCGCTTTCGGGATCGACGAACAGGGTCAGCAAGGTGGCGCTCGACAGCAGCAGGCGCATGCCGTTGACCATGGCCGTATCCATGCCGGCACCCGGCAAGCCGGATCTGAGGGGAGGATCGAGATTCACAAGCGCTCCTGGCCATGTCCCGCATGGGGCGGCCATGCGCAGGGATAGATACCACAGATAAATTCTTGTTATTGTTGCTGCAATCAATGACGAGTCTACGCACCCGCCGTAAAGATGTCTACAGGAATCCTTTGTCCGGCGTTGCTTTTTTTACAGTGGCTGCACCATCACGCGGTTGCGCCCGGCGCGCTTGGCCAGGTACAGGGCGCGGTCGGCGGCGCCGATCAGGGCGGAGATGGTCGGCTGCTGCTGCGGATGCGGGGTGGCGATGCCGATGCTGACCGTGATGTGCTTGACGTCATTGCCCGTCTTGGCGTGCGGAATGCGCAGCCCGGCCGCATGCGCGCGGATCGCCTCGGCCATGCGCAGCGCCTGCGCCGCGTCCGTGTCGGGCAGGATGGCGGCAAATTCCTCGCCGCCATAGCGCGCCAGCAAGTCGGTGGGGCGCTGCAGCATGGCAGCCAGTTCGGCCGCCACTCTTATCAGGCAATCATCCCCTTGCTGGTGGCCGTAATGGTCGTTGTAATCCTTGAAATGGTCGATGTCGATCATCAGCAGCGACAGGGGGCTGCCCGTGCGCATGGCGCGCCGCATTTCCTTCTCGATCGCCACGTCGAAGTGGCGGCGGTTGGCGATGCCCGTCAAGCCGTCGGCAAAGGTTTGCGAACGCAACACCATGGTCTGTTCGCGCAGCAGCTTTTCGCGGCCCACGGCGATGGTGACATCATTGATCTGGATCAGGCAGTGGCGCGGCGAAGCGGACAAATTGATCGGCGTGACGGCGATCGCCTGCTGCATGCGCTCCCGGCCTTCGGCCGCGCCATGCGTGTACAGGGGAAACGGCGCCTTGTGCAGGGTTTGCGACAGCAGCGACTGGAAATTGTCGCGCAGGGCCTGGGTGATGGCCGAAGCTATGCGCTTGTGGCGCAGTTCCGGATAGACGGCGAAGAAATCCTGGCCCAGCACGGCATCGGCCCGGCATGCCGAGTGGCGCGCCATCCAGTGGTTCCACAGCACGATGCGGTGCTGCTCGTCGAGCACGATGGCGCCCAGGTTGACGGCACCGAGTATGCTCTCGAGCAGGGCGAGTCGGTGCAATGCATCCGGCATGATCGTCACGCCTGTCCCAGCACCTTGGCCAGATAGCGGCTGACCTGCTGCTTCAGGTCATGCAAGGCGGACAGGTCGAGCACGAATGCCACATAACCGTGGATCTGGTGCTTGGACAGCACGAAGTCGATATGCAGCATCAGCACGACGGCGTCGTCATCGTCGCCGCCGAACGAGGAGAGGATTTGCGCGCTGGTGCCCACGTGGTACAGGGGCAGCGAGCCATGCAGTTCGCTGTCGAACAGGTTGGCCAGGGTCCCGACGCAGGAATTGAGGATGATGTTGCCGATTTCGCTCATCGCCTCCTGTTCCATCTCCGTCAGTTCCTGCAGCGGCATGGCGTCGCCCACCATCAGGCGCACGATTTCCAGGCTTTTGTCTTCGGGGAACATCAAGATGGCTTCGGTGGCGAAGGCGCCATCGTAATGCTGGCTGACGCCGCAGATGCGTTCGCCATCTTTTTTGCTGCCCAGCAGGGCAGCCGCGTCGGCACGGTTCAGGAAGGTGATCGACGGCACCGACATGGTGACTTCTTCATTGACGATCTCGCTCATCGCGGCGGCCGCATGGCCCACCCCGATGTTGAATATCTCTACGAGGGCATCGTTTTCGAGTTCGGAGAGATTGACCATGCTCACAGTCCCAGTGACTCGATCAGCTGGTGGATGCGGGTTTCCGTGATGGGTTTTTCCATGAAGCCCACGCCCAGCTCGCTGGCGCGGTTGCGGATGGCGTTTTGCACATTCGCCGTGACGAGAACGATGTGCGTTTGCGGGCACAGCGCGCGCAATTGTTCCGCCGCCGCCACGCCGCCCATGCCGGGCATGTTGACATCCAGTAGTATCAGCACAGGGGTGGCCGTCTTGACTTTTTCCAGGGCTTCTTCACCCGTCGCCGCCTCAATCACTTGCCAGTCGGCATGTTTGCTGAGGATGAATTGATGCGACATCAAACGTGAAACCCGGCTGTCATCGACAACAAGTACCTGTTTACTGTGATTCATGTGCTATTCCTGGGACGTCATATCGGGCTATCGTGCCATTTTCGCATATTTTAGGGGGCATAGAGAGTAATTGGCTGGGAAATTGCCCTGGGGCAAAGGTTTCCGCTTGGCTGTTGTATCCCATCGCATGGCCCGTCATTATGGCCGGCTGGCCAGGCTGGCAATCCGTTAAAATAGCGGTATTCCCCACTTTAGCCTTTTTTTGCCATGACCCAAGACGAATTGAAGCAAGCCGTAGCCCGCGCCGCCATAGACTATGTGGTGGCCGGTGAAATCATCGGTGTCGGCACCGGTTCCACCGCCAACTTTTTCATCGATGAACTGGCCAAGATCAAGGACACCATCAAGGGCACGGTCGCGTCGTCCGAAGCGACGGCCGCGCGCCTGGCAGGCCATGGCATTCCCGTCTTCGACTTGAACGACGTCGAGTCGATCGCCGTCTACATCGATGGCGCCGATGAAATCACGGCCAGCGGCGCCATGATCAAGGGCGGCGGCGCGGCATTGACGCGTGAAAAGATCGTCGCCTCCGTCGCGAAGCAGTTCGTCTGCATCGCCGACGGCTCCAAGCTCGTCGATACCCTGGGCGCCTTCCCGCTGCCCGTGGAAGTGGTGCCGATGGCGCGCGCCGCCGTGTCGCGCCAGCTGGCCGCGCTGGGCGGCACGCCCCGCTTGCGCCTGAAGGCTGGCAGCACGGAAGCGTTCATTACGGACAATGGCGGCGAGATCATCGACGTGCTGGGCTTGAAAATTGCCGACCCGGTGGCGCTGGAACAGCAGATCAACCAGATCGTCGGCGTCATCGCCGTCGGACTGTTCGCCGTGCGCGGCGCCAATGTCTGCCTGCTGGGCATGCCGGAAGGCGTGCGTACCCTGGCATACTAAGACGATAGCCGGCGTTTGCCGGCAGTCACACCTGTTTTAGACGGCGGCCCCTTGCGGGCCGCTCGTCATTTGCGCCTGGCGGTACACGGCCAGAGTGCGCAGCAAGCCACCCAGGAAAATGCCGCTGAAGACACCGTAGGCGAGGCAGATGGGCACGATGAAGCCGGATGCATGGGTATAAGCGGGCGCGATGGCCAGGGTCACGGCCACAGCATATTTCATGCAGAAGATACTCATCATCAGGATCAACGGCACCCAGCTGCCGGGACGCTGCACGCTGATCCGTTCGGGAATGGCGACGATCGTGCGCGCATCGGTCAGCGTCCATGCCAGCGCCGCACCGGCCAGCGCGCCGATGGTCCAGGCGAACGGCGCCACGCCATCGAAGCCGAAACTGCCACGCACGCCGCTCAGCGACAGCGCCAGCATCACCAGGGGAATGATGCACAGCTTGCGCAAGGTCACTTCGCGCGCCCGGCTGGCCAGTACGCCCCGGTAGACGAGAAAGCCCAGGATGGCCCAGACGTAGAGGGGAGTGTGGCTGAAGATTTGCTGCAACATGGTGTCCGCCTTGGAATGAGGTTGTCGATGGACGTACTGTGCCAGCCGGCGGCATGGGCGGCGAGCGGTGTGCGACGAAACGGGGAGGGATGGCCGCGAAACGGCGGGGGAGGGCGTGAAACGCAGGTGAAACTGCCCGTGACGTGGTCACGGGCATGCTTGAAACTTACTCGGTAGGGGGCACGTAACCCATGGCCGCATCGGCGCCGTCGCCGAAGAAATGCTTTTCCATCTGCGTGGCCAGGTATTTGCGGGCGCGCGCGTCGGCCAGGTTCAGCCGGTTTTCATTGACCAGCATGGTCTGGTGCTTGAGCCAGGCAGCCCATGCTTCCTTCGACACGGATTCGTAAATCTTCTTGCCCAGTTCGCCCGGGTACGGCGGGAAATCCAGTCCTTCGGCTTCCTTGTTGAGTTTGATGCAGTGGATCGTGCGGGCCATCTGTGCTCCTGAATCAGTGTAGAGATAAAGCGTGATTATAAGGCACTTTGCGCCTGCCCTCGCGGGGCCGTCGCGGCCTGGCGACACGCCGTTTGCCGCGCCCTTGCGCTGGATCAAATTTGATCTGCGCCGCCCTAGCTAGTAAGATGCCTTATCGCGCCAGCCGCTGGCTGCGCCTCTTCCAAGCAAGTAGTAACAATTAACCAATATGGAATCCCTATGACCTCAGTGAAAGTCCATGGCATCGATGTCAGCAATACGGGCAGCTTCGCGCTGTTTGGCGGCATCAACGTGCTCGAATCGCGCGATCTCGCCATGCGCGCCTGCGAAGAATATGTGCGCGTCACGCAAAAACTGGGCATTCCCTATGTGTTCAAGGCCAGCTTCGACAAGGCCAACCGTTCCTCGATCCATTCCTACCGGGGACCGGGCCTGGAAGAAGGCATGCGCATCTTCCAGGACGTCAAGGCGGCGTTCGGCGTGCCCGTGATTACCGACGTGCATGAGCCATGGCAGGCGCAGCAGGTGGCCGAAGTGGTCGACGTACTGCAATTGCCAGCCTTCCTCGCGCGCCAGACGGACCTCGTCGTGGCCCTGGCGAAGACCGGCAAAGTCATCAACATCAAGAAGCCGCAATTTTTGAGCCCTGGCCAGATGGCCAATATCGTCGAGAAATTCAAGGAAGCGGGCAACGATCAATTGATCCTGTGCGACCGCGGCACCTGCCTCGGCTACGACAACCTGGTGGTCGACATGCTGGGCTTTGGCGTCATGAAAAAGACGTGCGACGACTTGCCCATCATCTTCGACGTCACGCACGCGCTGCAGCAGCGCGATCCCGGTGGCGCCGCATCGGGCGGCCGCCGCCAGCAAGTGGCGGACCTGGCTCGCGCCGGCCTGGCCGTCGGCATCGCCGGCCTGTTCCTGGAAGCCCATCCTGACCCGGACAACGCCCGCTGCGATGGCCCCAGCGCCTTGCCGCTGGACCAGCTGGAGCCATTCCTGGCGCAACTGAAAGCGCTCGACGACCTGGTCAAATCGTTTGCGCCGCTGAATATCAAATAACGGTTCCAATGTAAAAAAAGCCCGGCAAGCCGGGCTTTTTCTTTTTACAAGGTTTTGATGAGAACCTGCGATTTGCGCTGCCAGTTATACATGTGCTGGCGGTCCTTCGGCAAATCGTCGACGGTGGCCGGCACGAAACCGCGTTTCTTGAACCAGTGCGAGGTGCGCGTGGTCAGTACGAACAGTTTGTTCAGGCCGGCGGCGCGGGCGCGGTTTTCCATGTGTTTCAGGATGCGCTCGCCGTCGCCCTGGGCTTGCACTTCCGGATTGACGGTCAGGCATGCCATTTCCGCCATCTTTTGCGCGGGGAACGGGTACAGGGCGGCGCAGCCGAAGATCACGCCATCATGCTCGATGACGGAGAAATAATCGATTTCGCGCTCGATCAGCTCGCGGCCCCGCTTGACTAACGTGCCGTCCGCTTCCAGCGGTTCGATCAGTTTGATGATGCCGCCCACGTCTTCGATGGTGGCCTGGCGCAGGCTTTCCAGGTTTTCATGGCTGATCATGGTGCCCACGCCATCATGGGTAAACAATTCCAGCAGGGCCGAACCATCCATCGAGAACGGCACGATGTGCGAGCGCTCGACGCCGTTGTGGCAAGCCTTGACGCAATGTTTCAGATAAAACGCCGTGGCGTCGGGCAGGAAGCCGGCCATCAGCACGGCTTCGGCCTGGTGCGACGACAGTTCGCGGATTTCCACGCCCGTGGCGTCTTCCATCATCGGCGTTTCGGTAATGAAAATCAGTTTGTCCGCGTGCAGGGCGATGGCGGCGCTGCAGGCCACGTCTTCCATGGTGAGGTTGAACGCTTCACCGGTGGGCGAGAAGCCCAGCGGCGAGAGCAGCACCAGGCCGTCCGAACCGAGGATGGAGTGGATGGTTTCGGCGTCCACCTTGCGCGTGATGCCCGTCAGTTCCAGGTCCACGCCATCGATCACGCCCAGCGGGCGCGCCGTGATGAAGTTGCCGGAAATGATACGGATGGCCGCATGCGACATGGGCGTGTTCGGCAAGCCCTGGCTGAACGCGGCCTCGATATCGAGGCGCAGCTCGCCGGCGGCTTCCTTCGCGCATTCCAGCGCGGCGATGTCGGTGATGCGCACGCCATTGTGGAAGCGGCCTTCGACGTTACGCAGGGCCAGCTGTTCCGCCACCTGCGGCCGCGAGCCGTAGACGACGGTGACATTGATGTCCAGCGCATGCAGCAGGGACAAATCATGGGCCAGCACCTGCAGCGCCCCGGCGCTGACGAGTTCACCGGGGAAGGCGACCACGAAGGTCTTGCCGCGAAAGGCGTGGATGTAGGGCGCGACGGAGCGCAGCCATTGGACGAATTGGGTAGGGTTTTCCATTAAGCGCATTATAATTCGCTGCGCGATGTGCGCGCTTAAAATACCTGTAAAAAACAATGTCTTCAGCCAGCAATAAGTCTTCCCCTCCTTCCAACGTTGCAAATGTGCCCGCCAGCGGGGATGTTTCCGCGCCTGCCGCCACACCTGTGCAGGGCCGATCACGCCCGCCCGTGAGCCAGCAAAGGCAGCAGCCGCCGCGCGCGGAACAACAGAAACAGCAACAGCAGCAGCGCGCGCCGCGCCCGCCGCGTGAGGGGCAGCCGCCGCGCAATGACCAGGCTAGCCGTGAAGAGCGCGAAAGCCGCGAGAGCCGTGACGCAGCCCGCGCCGCGCGCGAGGCGGAAAAGGCTTTCCGCAATCCGCTGCCACCGATTACGTATCCGGAAGACTTGCCCGTCTCGGGCCGTCGCGCGGAAATCGCCAAGGCCTTGACGGAAAACCAGGTCATCATCGTCTCGGGCGAGACGGGTTCCGGCAAGACGACCCAATTGCCGAAGATTTGCCTGGAACTGGGACGCGGACAGAAGGGCATGATCGGCCACACGCAGCCGCGCCGTATCGCCGCCTCGTCGACGGCCAAGCGCATTGCGCAGGAGCTGGGCACACCCTTGGGCGAAACGGTGGGCTTCAAGGTGCGCTTTACCGACACCCTGAGCCGTGGCGCGTCCGTCAAGCTGATGACGGACGGTATCTTGCTGGCCGAAACGCAGACCGACCCGTTGTTGAAAAACTACGACACCATCATCATCGATGAAGCGCACGAACGCAGCCTGAACATCGATTTCCTGCTCGGCTATCTGAAGCAATTGCTGCCGCGCCGGCCCGATTTGAAAATCATCATTACGTCGGCCACCATCGATGCGGAACGCTTCTCGCGCCATTTCGGCACGCCGGAAAAGCCGGCCCCCGTGATCGAAGTGTCGGGCCGTTTGTACCAGGTGGAAGTGCGCTACCGTCCCGTGGAACGCGAACAGGTGGCCATGCCCGGTGCCGCCAACCCTGACAAACCTGGCCAGAGGACGGCTGCCGCGCGCGAAAAGCGCGACCTGATGGATGCCGTCGTCGATGGCGTGGAAGAACTGTGCCGCATCGGTTCGGGCGACGTGCTGGTGTTCTTGCCGGGCGAGCGCGAAATCCGCGACTGCGCCGAAGCGCTGCGCAAGCACCACCCGCCGCATGTGGAAATCCTGCCGCTGTTCGCCCGCCTGTCGGCCGAGGAGCAGGAGCGCGTCTTCAAGACGAGCAATGCGCGCCGCATCGTGCTGGCCACCAACGTGGCGGAAACGTCGCTGACCGTGCCCGGCATCCGCTACGTGGTCGACGCGGGCCTGGCGCGCGTGAAACGCTATAGCTACCGCAATAAAGTGGAGCAATTGCAGGTCGAGCCGATCGCCCAGTCGGCCGCCAACCAGCGCGCCGGGCGTTGCGGCCGCGTGGCCGATGGCGTCTGCATCCGTTTGTACGAGGAGCAGGATTATCTTCTGCGGCCGAAATTCACGGAGCCGGAAATCCTGCGCTCCTCGCTGGCCGCCGTCATCCTGCGCATGAAGTCCTTGCACCTGACAGACGTGGAAACTTTCCCCTTCATCGAGCCGCCGCTGGCGCGCGCGGTGGCCGACGGCTACCAGTTGCTGCAGGAACTGGGCGCCGTTGATGAAGTCAATAAACTCACGCCGCTGGGCAACAAGCTGGCCAAGCTGCCGCTGGACCCGCGCGTGGGCCGCATGATTCTGGCCGCGCTCGATAACGCCTGCCTGACGGAAGTGCTGATCGTCGCTTCCGCCTTGTCGGTGCAGGATCCGCGCGACCGCCCGATGGAACACCAGCAGGCGGCCGACGAGGCACACAAGAAGTTTGCCGATGAAAAGTCGGAATTCTTGAGCTACCTGAAAATCTGGCGCTGGTTCGAGTCCGCCATCGAGCACAAGAAAACCAACCGCCAGCTGCAAGACAATTGCCGCACGAATTTCCTGTCGCAGATGCGCTTGCGCGAATGGCGCGATGTGCATTCGCAGTTGCTGACCATCGTCAAGGAGCAGGGCTGGCGCCTGAACGAAGCGCCCGCCACTTACGATAACCTGCACATGGCCTTGCTGACCGGTTTGCTGGGCAACATCGGCTTCAAGGGCGAGGACGAGCCGGGCGCCGGGTATTTGGGCGCGCGCGGCATCAAGTTCCATATCTGGCCCGGTTCCTCGCTGCTGAAAAAGCCGGGCAAGTGGATCATGGCGGCCGAACTGGTCGACACGACGCGCCTGTACGCGCGTTGCGTGGCGCAGATCCAGCCCGAGTGGCTGGAAAAAGTCGGCGAGCATTTGCTGAAAAAATCGTGGGGCGAGCCACGCTGGGAAAAACGCTCGGCGCAAGTGACGGCGTCCGAGCGGGCGACCTTGTATGGCCTGGTGGTGTACAGCCAGCGCCGCATCAATTACGGCAACTTCAACTTGCCCGAAGCGCGCGAGATTTTCATTCGCGACGCGCTCGTCGGCGGCGACTTCGACACGCGCGCACCGTTCTTTGCGTACAACCATAAACTGATCAAGGACATCGAAAACCTCGAGCACAAGTCGCGCCGCCTGGACGTGCTGGTCGACGATGAACTGATCGCCGCCTTCTACGACAAGCTGCTGCCGGCCGACGTGTGCAATGGTGCCGGTTTCGAGAAGTGGCACAAGGAAGCCACGCGCGAGAACCCGAAGCTGCTGTATTTGAACCGCGAAGAGCTGATGCGCCATGAGGCGGCCGGCGTGACGACGGACCTGTTCCCGAAAACCATGTCCGTGACGGGGCTGGAAATGGGCCTGACGTACCACTTCGAGCCGGGCAGCGTGCGCGATGGCGTGACCTTGAGCGTGCCGCTGTATGCCTTGAACCAGTTGCCGCGCGAGCGCTGCGAATGGCTGGTGCCGGGCATGCTGAAGGAAAAAGTGCATCTGTTGTTGAAATCCCTGCCGCAAAAGCTGCGCCGACACTGCGTGCCGCTGCCCGACTATGCGGCGAAATTCTGCGAGCGCGTGCATGCAGCTGGCGTGTTTGGTCGCGGTGACCTGGTCGACGCCATCATTCTCGACATCCGCACGCAGATCACGATCAATGTGCTGACGACGGACTTCAAGCCGGAAACCCTGCCTGCCCATCACTTCATGAATTTCAAGGTGATCGACGAGCATGGCCGCCAACTGGACATGGGCCGCAACCTGGCTACCCTGCAGGCGGAATTCGGCGGCCAGGCGCGCCAGAGTTTCCAGAAACTGGCCGAAGTGTCGGGCGTCTCCGGTACGGGCACCCCCGGTGCCAAGGTGGCGGGCGCGCAAGTGGCGTCGCGGCTGCAGGCGCAAGCGCAGGGTGCCAGCGCGGCAGCAGGCAAGGGTGGCGCGCTGGCCAAGGGGGCAGCCGCTGCGGCCGCGCCGGCGTCAAGCAACGCCACTGTCTCGCAGCACATGGGCTTGACGGCCTGGACCTTCGGCGAATTGCCGGAGTTGCTGGAAATCGTGCAGGGCAAGCTGACCCTGATCGGCTTCCCTGCACTGGTCGACAAGGGCACGCATTGCGACCTGGAAGTGTTCGATGATCCGACCGTGGCCGCCCGCACGCACAAGATCGGTTTGCGCCGCCTGTTCGCGCTGCAAATGAAGGAGCAGATCAAGTACGTCGAGAAAAGCATTCCCGGTTTGCAGCAGATGGGTATGCAATTCATGGCCCTCGGTTCGCAGGAAGAGTTGCGCGAGCAAATCATCAACAAGGCGCTCGACATCGCCTGCCTGCAAGATCCGCTGCCGCTGGACGCCGCCTCGTTTGCCAAGCGCCAGGCGGAGGGCAAGTCGCGCCTGGTGTTATTGGTCAATGAAATCGCCCGTTTGCTGTCGCAAGTGCTGACGGAATTCCACGGCTTGCCCAAGCGCCTGCAGAATATCCCCGCAGCGGCGGCCACCGATATCCAGGCGCAGCTGCAAGGCCTCGTGCATAAACGCTTCCTGACGGAAAACGAGTACACGCAGCTGGCGCATTTCCCCCGCTATCTGAAGGCGATCAACGTGCGCCTGGAAAAGCTGCGCGCCGACCCCGCGCGCGACACCAAGCTCATGGCCGAATGGCAATCGGCCGCCGCACCGTACTTGCGCCAGACCAAGGACCGCCAGGCCGGCAAGAACACGGACCCGAAACTGGTCGATTTCCGCTGGATGCTGGAAGAGTTGCGCGTATCCTTGTTTGCGCAGGAATTACGCACGCCGATGCCGGTTTCTGCCAAACGGCTGCAGAAGGTATGGGAGTCGATGCAGCGGTAGGTCGGATTAGCGCGTCCGCAGGGCGCGCGTAATCCGACAATATCATTTGCGCGACGGTGGTGTTAGCGGTGCCAGCCGGGTTAACGGTTTTGCGGTGTTAACCGTGCCGCTGGTGGTGTCGGATTACACGGCTGCGCCGCTAATCCGACCTACCCGACCTACCCGACCTACCGACCTACCCGGCTCAAGTGCGCTTGTTGAGATCATCATCATCACTGAGCGAGGAGCGCGAGCCCAGATCACCCAGGTCGCCCTGGCTGCTGCCCGTGCCGGCGCGGCTGCCGCTCATGGAGGTGCCGGTCAGGCTGCCTTCGCTGCCCGATTGCAGGCTGGCGCCGCTGCGCAGGTCGCTGCTTGATGGCATCTGGTTGCCTGCCATGCTGCCGTAGCGCGTGCCGCTGCCATAGAACGCTTCCATCTGCTGGTTCCAGGCTTCGCTGCCCATGTCGGGCCAGTTGTCCTTGTCGAAGCCGGGAGCGTTTTTCAGCAAGTCTTTGTCGACGTTCAGCAGGAAGCGCTTGTTGACGGTGTCCAGGGTCAGGCGCTCCCAAGGCACGGCAAACAGCTTGTCGCCCATGCCCAGGACGCCGCCGAAGGACAGCACGGCATAGGCGATCTGGCCCGTGCGCATGTCGAGCATGATTTCCTTGATGTCGCCCAGCTCCTCGTCGTCGTGATTGTAGACATCGTCCCCGATCAGGGTATCGGCCCCCATCAGGGCCGGCCCCGGGCCGTCGTGGTTGCGGTACATGCCCAGGATATCGCGGTCCAGATAGCTCATGGTGTTCTCTCCTCGTGTGAAGTGCTGATCGAACATCCAGATTAAGCATACGCACTATGTCGCGTTTGATCTGCCTCAATGGTGCCAGCGGCACTTTTATCCGTGTGCAAACGTACGGTGCTGTCAGCCAATTGCGGTACTCTATGCGTTCCAAGGAGGAGCCGCACATGCTGATGACGCAACGATGCAGTGGGATGAACTTGCGGTACGCTCCACAACGACACGCCCGCCGCGTGCCATGGTAAAGCCCGCCACCAAATGGCTGCGCGGGCTATTGCGCGCCGGTAAGGCGCAGCAGCGCACGGCGACCAAGCTGGCCAAGGTGCTGTTCGGACCCGTGCCGGCCAAGCCCACGCCTAAACCTAAACCTAAACCCCGCGGCAAGCCCGTGGCCAAGACCAAGGCCAAAACAATCGCCAAGCCGCGCGCCAGGCCCGCCAGCGACGCCTTGCCCTCGCTGGCGCCCTTTGCCACGCCCCTGTCGCCACCGCGCGTGCGCAAGCGAACGGCGCCCCCGCCGGGCAAGTGGCTGGCCGCCCATTATGCGCCGTTGCCGGAACTGGGACAGTTGCCGGGCCGGCGCCTGCCGTATTTTTTGTACTGGCCCGAGAAGGCGCCGAGCGCCGCCATGCGCAGCCGGGGCCGGCCGCTGCTGGTGATGCTGCACGGCTGCGAGCAGAGCGCCACGCAGTTTGCCGACGGCACGCGCATGAACCGCCTGGCCGAGCGCAAGGGCTACGCCGTGCTGTATCCGCAGCAGTCGCTGCGCTCGCATGCGCGCCGCTGCTGGAAGTGGTACGACAAGCTGACGCAGGAGGGCGGCGGCGACGTGCGCCTAATCGTCGGCGCCATCGAGCAGGTGGCGGCCCGCTATGCGATCGACCGCGCGCGCATCTATATCTGCGGCATTTCCGCCGGCGCCGGCATGGCGCATATCGTGGCCCTGAATCATCCCCATCTGTTCGCGGCGCTGGGCCTGCATTCCGGGCCCGTGTTTGGCGCCGGGCATAACCTGATCGGTGCGCTGGGCGTGATGCAGCATGGCGCCGCCGCCCGCGCCGATGCGGCCATTGATGAAGTGCTGGCGCGCCAGCCTGCGTTTCCCCGCCTGCCCACCATCCTGCTGCAAGGGCTGGCCGACAAGGTGGTGCGGCCCATCAACCAGACGCAGCTGGTGCGCCAGAGCGTGCGCGTCAACCGCTTGCCGTTCGATACCGTCGTGACGGCGCAGCGCCTGCCTGGCGGCGCGGCGGGCGGGCGCAATCCGGCCCATGCGTATGCGCTGCACGATTATCAGGTGGGCAAGGATGTGCTGCTGCGCGTGGCGCAGGTCGAGCACCTCGAGCACGCATGGAGTGGCGGCGACGCCAGCCTGCCGTTCAACGACAAGGCCAAGCCCGACGCCAGCAAGATGCTGCTCGAGTTCTTCGCCAGCCACCGCCGCCGTTAAACCAGCGTGCCGCGCGCCGCAACGGTGCGCTGGCACTGGTACGCATCGTCTCCCTTTCCCCGCAGGGCCGCGGCCAGCGCGCCGGCACGCTGGCCGCGCCCTTTTCAGCGCAGATTCCAAATCCCGCAGTACCATGGATTTCATTCAAGTGGTATTGCTGCGGTATTTAAAAATCACAAAAATAGGCGCTAAAAATACTAATTGGTATACAATTGGTACACGTTTTCAGTGTGAAGCCGTGTCCGCCGTCCCATGCCCCGACGGCTGATACGCACTGACGGCAGCCACCCACGTTACGGAACGCGCCATGTCCATCAAGTCCAAGCAATTGTTATGTTTTTTTGCGTTTTTCCTCGTCTTTGAGCTCAATATCTATCTGTCGAACGACATGATCATGCCGGCAATGCTGGGCATCGTCGAGGAGTTCCAGGCGGAGAAAAAGTTTGTCCCCCTGTCCCTGAGCCTGTATCTGCTGGGCGGCAGCTCGCTGCAGATTTTCCTCGGCCCCCTGGCCGACACCATCGGCAAGCGCAAGCTGGTGTTGACTGGCAATACCTTGTTCCTGCTGGCCACCTTGGCCGTGCCATTGACCGCCTCGGTCGAGCAATTTCTCGCCGTGCGTTTCATCCAGGGCATGGGTTGCTGTTTCATCTTTGTCGGCTATGCCATGATCCATGAACTGTTCGACGACATGGCGGCCGTCAAGCTGAGCAGCATCCTGTCGAGCACCACCATCCTCGCGCCCCTGGCCGGCCCCATCCTCGGCAGCGCCATCATCAGCCGGCTGGACTGGCGCTACGTCTTTTTCCTCTCGGGCCTGCTGGCGCTGCTGTCCTTGCTGGGCCTGTTCAAGACCATGCCCCGCACTGCGCCGCCGGTCACGCGCCCGGACCTGGCCGCCATCGTGCGCAGCTATGCGGCCATTTTCAGCAACGGGCGCTTCATGTTCGGCATGTTCACGGCCGGGCTGGCCACCGTGCCCCTGACGGCCTGGATCGGTTTTTCGCCCATCTTCGTGCTGCAGGAAATGGGCGCGTCCTACGCCACGTATATCGCCCTGCAATGCGTGATCTTGTCTGGTTTTGTTCTCAGCAGCATCGCCATCCAGCGCCTGCGCCAGGATTTCCCCCTCGTCTCCCTGCTGCGTATGGGCGGGCTGATCGCGGCCGCCGGCATGCTGGGCGCCGGCGCGGGCCGCCATCACGTCGACGTGTTTGCCGCCTGCATGTTTGTCTATTCCATCGGCTTCGGCCTGTTCAACGGCGCGTTGATACGCAGCGCGATCACGGCCAGCAAGGAATCGATGACGTTGACGACGGCCGCCATGAGCTTGCTGTACTGCATTTATCTGTCCGCCTGGCTGCAGCTGTACAACGTGCTGTGCCAGCGCTTCGGCTATGCGCTGGAAACGTATGCGCTGCTCAATATTCCCGTCATCGTGGTCATCACGGCCTGCCTGCTGCTGTTTACGCGGGGCATGGCGGGGCGTCGGGAAAGCGGGGTGCGGCTGGCCCGGCACTGATGGCGCAACGATGCGCTTGTTCTCGACCTTGTTTTACCCCCTGCGAAGTTTATTGACACTCTCCTGCGGAAAATGGTGCGCCCATGAAAATAGATGACCTGGCCTCGAAACACGATCAAGCAAAGATTTTCAACCTGGAATACGAGTTCCGCATCAACCGGCTGAAACTCGATTACATCACGCTGGCCGATGTCCGTCCGGCCGGCAGCGACCTGGAGCAACTGGCCGTGGAGCATCAGGCGGGCATCGCGGCCCTGCGCAGCTTCGTTGCCCTGAACTTCAACCATTTCAATGCGGCAAGCTGTTCCTCGCTCAGCTGCATCCCCACGCGCGCGCTCGGCGACGACGAGCGCTATCTGCACCGCATCTGGATGGGCGGACCGCTGCCGGCCATCGCCGCCGAGGCGATCCAGCAGTGGGGCGCGGCCCTGGAAGAGGTGCGGCATAACGGCGGCGCGCCGTACGTTTCCATCCTGTGGGTGTGGGATGCGCAGCAGCTGCGCAATGACGAGCGCTTCAGCCCCACGGGCGGCGCCGGGCGCTACACGATAGGCCGCTATGCCATCGGCGGCACGACCCTGCATATCAATTCGCTGCGCGCGCTGGCGCTCGATTTCGCGCCGGCCCGCTTCGGCATCCTCGATACCCTGCATACGCAGCGCTACTTCGCCACCTTGTCCGATTATTTCCGCATCCTCATCATGTGCGAATACGGCGGCATGTATATGGATGTCGATACGATCCCGCATAATCCGGCGACGATTTTCCTGATGAAGCCGGAAGTGCCCGATTATTTCCAGCGCAACGCTGATGACAGCGAAGAGCGCCGGCACGTCAGCTGGATGAATCTGTTTCTCGATGAAACGGGCATGCTGATCGCCAAAAAGAACGATGCGGCGCTGCGCGTGATCCAGCGCAATGTGAACCTTGCCTATGCGGGCATCGATGCGCAGATCCCCCGTTCCTGCCCGCAATTCGAGGCGCAGCTGTTTGGCCAGTTCTATGCGGAATGGAAGAAGAATCTGGGCGTGACCGTGCTCAGCCATGCCGAGTTCTACCAGCGCTATTGCGTACTGTATGACGGCGCGCGGGAAGCGGTGGTGGGCGGCATCCGCGGCATGCGTTTGCTGGACGATATCATTACCGACATGCACATTCCCCTGAGCGACGAGGAACGGCGCGCGTATGCGCGCTGCGTCGCCAGGCTCGACGATATCGACTGGCGGCTCGACGATCCTTTGAGCCTGCCCGATATCGTCGACGTGTTCGACATCGAGGAAGTGCCGCGCATGGCGTATGCGGCCCAGCTGCGGGCCGACATCGACCATTTCCATTATTACTCGGTGCTGTCGGACGACCCGCAGCTCGACCGCGTGAATAGCGTCTTTTGCCGCTACCTGCTGGCCCACCGTTCGCAGCATATCGCGGCCGGCAATTTCTGGCGCCCCACCGTGGGCCGCCACGGCAGCCGCATGCCGGCCGTCAGCGATGCCGCCCCGCCAGGTGACGAGGCGCAGGCGGACTTGCTGTCGCATGCGCCGCTCACGCTGGTGCCGGGCGAACTGCTGGACGACGAGACGAAGAACCGCATGGCGAAGCTGCTGTTTGCCACCAGCTACCTCGAATACTGCTCGTTTGGAAATAAATTGAATTTGCAGTTCGTCGAATTGCAGCGGCGGCAAAACATCGACCCGTATCTGGCGCATATCCACGGCCTGCATGACGAGGACGGGCGTTTCATCGGCTTTTTCACGGCTGCGACGATGGACGAGTTTCAGGCCTGCGGCGCTGTCTCATATTACCGCGACGACATGAAGGCGCTCGACGATGCATATGATGCATTCGTGCTCGCGCATGCGCGCGCCGACGACTGTTTCGTCAGCAGCCTGGCCATCGACGAGAAATACCGGGGGCAGGGCCTGTTCCGGCAAATGTTCCATGAAATCCGCGACCTGGCCAGCCGCAAGGGCTGCGTGCGCATCACCCTGACCGTGTGGGAAAAAAGCGAAGCGCTGCAAGTGTATCTGCACAAGGGTTTTCGCAGCGTGGGCACGTTCGACTATGCCTACAGCCTGTTCTATGACCGGCTGCATTTCCTCGTGTATGAAGGCAACTGAGGGGGAGGGACTGAAGGGAGCAGGGGCGGCCGGCGGCCGCCCCGAGAAGACTTACAAGGCCAGGAAGGCCAGGCCCGCCACGGCTGTCGGCAGCAGGGCGCCGGCCAGCAGGCCGACGGCGCCGATCGATTCATCCTTGAAGCCGCGGCGCAACAGGGCCACGCCGGCCGGATTCGGCGCATTGGCGATGACGGTCAGGCCGCCGCCGGCCACGGCGCCGGCCATCAGCATGTATTTCGCCTCGTCCGTCATGCCGACGATCAGCGAACCGAGGTAAGTCAGGGCCGCATTGTCGGTAATCGCCGTCAAGCCCAGGGCGCCGAAGAACAGGGCCAGCGGTTTCAGGCTCGAGACGATGGGTTGCAGCCACCATTGCTGCATGCCGCCCAGTACCACCAGGCCGCCGAGGAAGAAGCCCACCAGCAAGCCTTCCTTCAGGATCAGCGGGCTTTGATAGCGCTCATACGCCTGCACGAAACCGAGGAAGAACAGGAACAGGCCGATGAACAGCACGGGATGGTGCGCCAGGGTGACGACGCCGGCCAGCACGATCATGTGCACGAGGCTGACGGCCAGCGGCACTTTTGGCGCTTCCACTTCGCCGGCCTTCGGCTTGATGTCGGAGGTGTTGCTGTGCAGGTATTTGCGCAGCAAAATGCTTACGCCCGTGGCGTTGACCAGTACGGCGATGGCGGCTTTCCAGCCGAAATGGCTGGCCATGAAGGCGCTGTCCCAGTTCCACGTGGTAGCCACCATCAGCACGGGCGGCGCCGCATACGAGGTGAGGGTGCCGCCGATGGAAACGTTGACGAAGAGCACGCCCAGCGCGCCGTATTTCAGCCATTCGGGGATGCCCGGGCGGAAGATTTGCGGCGCGAGCATCAGCGCGGCCAGGGTCATGGCGGCCGGTTCCGTGATCAATGAGCCCGTCAGGGGCACGAGCGCCAGTCCCAGCCAGACGAGGGCCAGTTCCGTGCGCAACGGCATCACGCGCGCCACGCTTTTCAGCAGGCGCTGCACGGCGTCGAGCACGGGGCGTGAGGCGGCCACGACCATGACGACAAAGACGAACAGCGGCTCCGTGTAATGGCGCGACTCGGCATATTCGATGGCCGCATCGCTGCCCGAGACAAAGGCCATGATGATGATCAAAATGAAGGCCCAGAAACCGAACACGACTTCCACTTCGCCCAGCAAGTGCAACAGGCCCGCATGGCGGGGATGGCGCCGTGACAAGGTTTCAAACGACTTGGCGGCAAAGGTGTGGATGAGCGCGAGGCCGAAGACGATGGCGCTGATGATTTGGATGGTGGTCAAATGCGTTTCCTTATGGACGGAGGAAGCCGCCCGGTGCATTGCCGAGCGGTAAGGAGAGTGCTTATGGTACAGCAATCGATACCAAAAACGGGTTTTTTCGGACATGGTGGAGCGGCCTCGGCGGTGGCGGCAGTCAGATAAACCTTGCCAAAAGTGCGACCGGATAGTACTGTATATGCATACAGTATTCATCTATCTAGCCAATGATGCAACATTCTCAATTGATGGCCTCGCCGGAAGCTTTGCACCCGTCTTTATGGCGTGCATCGCAGCTGGGGCAGGGCGCCACGCGCTGCCTGGACACGGGCTTTGCCGCCTTGTCCGCGCAGCTGCCCGGTGGCGGCTGGCCCAGCGGCAGCCTGATCGACCTGCTGGTGCAGCAGCCGGGCAGCGGCGAATTGCGTTTGCTGGCGCCCGCGCTGGCGCAACTGCAGGGCTTGCCCATCGTGCTGCTGCAGCCACCCCATCCGCCGCAGGCGCTGGCCCTGGCCGCGCAGGGGCTGGCGCCGTCGCAGCTGCTGTGGCTCAAAAGCGCCGGCAGCAAGGATGCCTTGTGGGCGGCGGAAAACATCTTGCGCAGCGGTACGTGCGGCGCCTTGCTGTTCTGGCAGCCGCACGTGCGCGCCGACAGCCTGCGCCGGCTGCACCTGGCCGCGCAAAGCGGCAATACCCTGTTCTGCATGCTGCGCCCGCTGCACGGCGCGCAGGATGCGTCGCCGGCGCCGCTGCGCCTGTCCGTGCGCCCGGCCGCCGGCGGCATCGAGATCGGCTTCATCAAGCGCCGGGGACCGCAGCGTGACGAGCCCCTGTTCTTGCCCCTGCAACCTCCTTCGTTATTGCGACGCCATGCGACTCTGGATCGGCCTGTGCCTGCCCCGGCTACCGCTCGAAGTATTTTGCCCGCGCTGGTCGGCTGACCACCTGAGCGTGGTACTGGAGCAGGAGCAAGTGATGGCCGTGTCGCCGCTGGCGCGGGCAGCCGGTATCCGGCCGGGCATGCGCCGCGCGGGCGCGCTGATGCTGGCGCCGCAGGCGCGCCTGCATGAGCGCTCTCCTGAACTGGAAGCGCAAGCCCTGCAAGCGGTGGCGCTGGCGCTGCTGCAATACTCGCCGCTGGTGACGCAGGGCGAGGAGGCGACCCTGCTCGTCGATGCGGGCGCCAGCCTGCGGCTGTTTGGCGGCGTGCGCGCCCTGTGCCGGCACATCGCCGCCAGCTTGCGCGCGCTCGGCTACACGGCCCAGCTGTCGTGCGCGCCCACGGCGCGCGGCGCCTGGCTGCTGGCGCGCGCCGGTACGCGCCGGGGCCGCGTGCTGGGCATGGCCAGTCTCGTGCGCCGCCTCGACGGCCTGCCGTGTGCCTTGCTGCCGCCTGCGCGCGCCTGGCTCGACTGGTTCGAGGGCATCGGCTGCCGCACCCTGGGGCAGCTGCGCCACTTGCCGCGGCCCGGCTTGCAGCGCCGTTGCGGAGGAACCTTGCTCGACATGCTGGACGATGCGCATGGCCACAGCACGGAATTGTTCGTGTGGCTCGAAGCGCCGCCCACGTTTCGCGCCAGCCTGGAATTGTTCGACCGCGTGGAACACGCGGACGCGCTGCTGTTCGGCGCGCGTCGCCTGCTGCAGCAAATGACGGGCTGGCTGTGCGCGCGGCAATTCGCCGTCGAGCGCATTCAGCTGCTGCTGGCGCACGAGCGGGGCAGGGTGGCGCGCCCGCCCACCGTCCTCGACCTGGCGCTGGGCGAGGCCGTGTGGCGCGACGAGCATCTGGTGCGCCTGCTCAAGGAGCGCCTGGCGCAGCTGGCGCTGGACGCCCCCGTGATCGGCCTGACCCTGGAAGCGCTGCAGGTGCAGCCGATGGCGCCGCCCAGCGACACTCTGTTCCCCGAGCCGGGCGGCACGCCGCAGGAGCGCCAGCGCTTGCTGGAATTGCTGGTGGCGCGCCTGGGCACGGACAATGTCTTGCAGGCCGCGCCGCGCGCCGATTACCGTCCCGAAGCGGCCAACCAGTGGCTGCCGCTGCCGGCCAAGGTCGGCGCAAAAAACGCGCAGCCGGACTTGCCGCCCGGCTTGCCCGGCATGCCCCGTCCCGGCTGGCTGCTGGCCCAGCCCATCGCCCTCTTGATGCGCGAGCACCGGCCGTTTTATGGCTCGCCCTTGAAAATGGTGTCCGTTGCCGAACGCATCGAGGCGGGCTGGTGGGGCCAGTCGCAGGCGCGCGATTATTTCATCGCCGAAGGCCTCGACCACGCCCATTACTGGGTCTACCGCGAGCGCATCGCCGGCAGCGCAGAAGACGCCGCGCCGCGCTGGTTTTTGCATGGCTTGTTTGGCTGAATGGGCTGTCCTGCTGAAATTGCCGTGCTTGGCTATACTGGCTTCCCGGCGCCGCATCTTTCATTGAAACAAAGGATATCCATGACACAGCTTTCCGACTTCCCCATTACCCAAAAATGGCCCGCACTGCATCCCGAGCGCCTGCAGTTGTACTCGCTGCCCACGCCGAACGGCATCAAGGTTTCCATCCTGCTGGAAGAGCTGGGCCTGGCGTACGAGCCGCACCTGGTCAGCTTCGAGACAAACGACCAGACATCGCCCGAGTTTCTGTCCCTCAATCCCAATAACAAGATTCCCGCCATCCTCGACCCGAACGGTCCCGATGGCAAGCCGCTGGCCCTGTTCGAGTCGGGCGCCATCCTGCTGTACCTGGCCGAAAAGACGGGCAAGTTCATCCCCCAGGACGCGGGCTTGCGCTATGAAACGCTACAGTGGCTGATGTTCCAGATGGGCGGTATCGGCCCCATGTTTGGCCAGGTGGGTTTCTTCCATAAATTCGCCGGCAAGGATTACGAGGACAAGCGTCCGATCGAGCGCTATATCGGTGAAGCGAAGCGCTTGCTGGGCGTGCTCGAGCAGCGCCTGCAGGGCCGCGACTGGATCATGGGTAGCCAGTACACGATTGCCGACATCGCCATCTTCCCCTGGGTGCGCTGCCTGGTGGGGTTTTATGGCGCAGGCGATCTCGTCGGCTTTGACAATTTCCCGAACGTGCAGCGCGTGCTGGATGCGTTCCTGGCCAGGCCAGCCGTTGCCAAAGGCGTCAATATTCCCAAGAGGGATTAAAGCAGGCAGCGGCCGGGCGGCGCTACAATGCGCCATCGGCCGCCCTGCGCGGCAGCTTTGATCTGAGACAATGAAATCCACCAGGCAAGATTTTCCCGGCGCGCATGGCCATGTGCTGGCGGCGCGCCTCGATGCGCCCGACGGCGCCATCCGCGCCTATGCGCTGTTCGCCCACTGTTTTACTTGCGGCAAGGACGTGCTGGCCGCGCGGCGCATCGCACAAGGCTTGACGGAACACGGCATCGCCGTGCTGCGCTTCGACTTCACGGGGCTGGGCGCCAGCGAGGGCGAGTTCGCCGCCACCAATTTCACCTCGAACGTGGCCGACCTGGTCGCCGCCGCCGACTTTTTGCGCGCCAGACACGCCGCGCCGCAATTGCTGCTCGGCCACAGCCTGGGCGGCGCGGCCGTGCTGGCCGCTGCCGCGCAAGTGCCGGAAGCCACCGCCATCGCCACCCTGGCCGCTCCGAGCACGCCCGCCTACGTGACGCGCATGTTCAGCGACCACCTGGAGAAAATCGCCGCCGAAGGCGAGGCGCTGGTGCAGCTGGAAGGGCGGCCATTCCGCATCCGCCAGCAATTCGTCGACGACGCGGGCCGCCACAGTTTAAAGGAACACATCGCCGGCCTGCGCCGCGCCCTGCTGGTGATGCACGCGCCGAACGACACGACGGTGAGCCTGTCGAATGCGATGGATATCTTTACGGCGGCCAAGCACCCGAAAAGCTTTGTTTCGCTCGACGACGCCGACCATCTGTTGACGGGGCGCGATGACGCGGCCTACGTCGCCAACGTCATCGCCGCGTGGAGCGCGCGCTATATCAGCTAAGTAACTAAGTGGTCGCCCATGAAAAACGCCGAGGCAGCAGAAGCTGGCGCGGCGCAGATGGGGGAGGGACGGATTAGTCTTCGTCAAATTCGGCGGAGAGATCCTTCCAGCCCTTGCTCACGGCAAAGGCCGAAAACTCTTCCGGCGCTTCCAGAACGATCAGTTTCTTGTCTTGCAAGCCCAGGTCGCCGTGGCCGAAGTCGGGGCCCACGTAGCCGAGGCTGCGCAGGCGGGCCAGGATGTGGCCGACCAAAGTCTTGTCCTTGTAGGCGCCCGCTTCGAGCGGGGCGGCGAAATCGACGTAGACGTCGATGATGCCGTAGCCTTCGTCGAAGATGCGGATGGCCTTGATGTCGTGGGCACGGCCGGAGCCGTCGGTGGCCTTGAAGGGGCCGCTGAGCTGGATGTCGGTGTCATTGTTCATGCCGCCAGCATACACCAAAAGCCGGCGCAGCATAGGGGGCCCCATGCAAAATCCCCAACGATGGGCCATGTAAAAATTTCTTACAAATTGAGCGGCGTCTGGGGTGCTTTTCGCCAATTTCAAGGCCTTGAAAGGGGCTGGAGAGGCCGTATATCGGTAACAAGCGGATGCTCATCGTGAGGTCCGCCCCTCTTATCGCTTCATTTGAAAAGGATATTTATCATGCGTACTTTTGACCTTGCTCCCCTCTACCGTTCCGCCATTGGCTTTGATCGTCTGGCACAACTGCTCAACGAACAACGCGCCGATGCGCAACCGAGCTATCCACCGTACAACATCGAACTGGTGTCGGAAGACAAGTACCGCATCGTGATGGCATTGGCCGGTTTCTCGCGTGAAGAGATCGACATCATCACCGAACGCGATTCCCTGCATGTCACGGGCCGCAAGCAGAAAGATGGCGTCGAGCGCACGTTCTTGCACCGCGGCATCGCTGCCCGCGATTTCGAACAGCGTTTCCAGCTGGCCAACCATGTGAAGGTCACGGGCGCCACGTTTGAAAACGGCATGCTGACCATCGACCTGGTGCGTGAAGTGCCGGAAGCGCTGAAACCGCGCAAGATCGAGATCGGCACCGGCACTGGCGCCACCGTCAGCACCCTGGAACAGCGTCAGGCAGCTTGAGCTGAGTTGATCTGATCCCGGCGCCACGCGCTGGCATTAACGGGAGGCAATATCGTCTCCCCATGCAGTAAAATACTGGCCGGTTGATCCGGCCAGTGTCACGTCCGGAGGCCATTCGGGCTTCCATTGACCGCCACGCGGCACGCCAGATTAAGCCATGCTTAAAGGCGCAAACGCCTGTTTCCAAATAGAAAAATGTTAAGCAGCGCCTAAGACTCGTGGCCCACTATTGCATACATCAAAATCTCATTGAATGAGGAGCAATTCATGGAACAGCAAACGAATACCGCATCCCTGAAAATCAAACGCACCGTAGCCGCGCTGGCCGCGATCGGTGTGCTGGGCGCCGGTGGCGCCATGGTGGTGCATCAGAACAATGCAGGCGCGAATGCCGCCGCTGGCTCGCCCGCCCCCGTGGTGGCCGCTGTGGCGCCCGCCGCCAGCGCGCCGCTGGTGGCCTTGCCCGACTTTAGCCAGATCGCCGCGCGCAATAGCCCGGCCGTCGTCAATATCAGCGTCACGGGCAGCACCAAGGTGGCCTACGATCCCTCGGCCCAGGCCGGCAATGACGATTTCGGCAACGACCCCTTCTTCGAATTCTTCCGCCGCTTCCAGGGGCCGCAAGGCGGGCAGCGCGGTGGCCGCGACGTGCCCACGCACGGCCTCGGTTCCGGCTTCATCGTCAGCCCTGACGGCGTCATCATGACAAATGCCCACGTGGTGCGCGATGCGCGCGAAGTGACCGTCAAGCTCAACGATCGCCGCGAATTCCGCGCCAAGGTGCTCGGCACGGATCCGAAGACCGATATCGCCGTGCTGAAGATCGACGCCAACAATCTGCCCGTCGTGCCGCTCGGCCATTCGAGCGACCTGAAAGTGGGCGAGTGGGTGCTGGCCATCGGTTCTCCTTATGGCTTCGACAGCACGGTGACGGCCGGCGTGGTCAGCGCCAAGGGCCGTTCCTTGCCGGATGACAGCAACGTGCCGTTCATCCAGACGGATGTGGCGGTGAACCCCGGCAACTCGGGCGGCCCGCTGTTCAATACGCGCGGCGAAGTGGTCGGCATCAATTCGCAGATCTACAGCCAGACGGGCGGCTTCCAGGGCCTGTCGTTCGCCATCCCGATCGACCTGGCCGGCCGCATCAAGGACCAGATCGTCGCCACCGGCAAGGCCAGTCATGCCAAGCTGGGCGTGACGGTGCAGGAAGTCAATCAGGGCTTTGCCGACTCGTTCAAGCTGGCCACGCCGGAAGGCGCGCTGGTCGCCAATGTGGAGCGGGGCAGCCCGGCCGACAAGGCGGGCCTGAAATCGGGCGACGTGGTGCGCAAGGTGAATGGCCAGCGCATTATCGGCTCGGCCGATTTGCCGGCGCTGGTGGGCACGTCCTTGCCAGGCGACAAGATCAGCATGGATGTCTGGCGTGACGGCAAGATCGTGAGCCTGACGGCAACCCTGGGCAATGCGGCCGACAAGGTGGCCGAAGTGGCGAAGAGCGACAGCGCCGCCGGCAAGGTAAAGCTGGGCCTGGCCCTGCGTCCGTTACAATCGGATGAAAAACGCGAGGCGGGCATCAGTGCCGGCCTGCTGGTGGAAGACGCCGGCGGCGCCGCCGCGAATGCCGGCGTGCAGCCGGGCGACGTGTTATTGTCGGTCAATGGCCGTCCCGTCAACACGGTCGAGCAGGTGCGCGACGTGGTGGAAAAATCCGCCAAGTCGGTGGCCTTGCTGATACAGCGGGGACCGGACAAGATTTTTATTCCCGTACGCCTGGGTTGAACACAAGAGTAACGAAATAGAAAGGCAAGCCATGCGCTTATTGCTGGTAGAAGACGACACGATGATCGGCGAGGTGGTGCTCGATTTGCTGCGCGCCGAGCATTACGCGGTGGACTGGGTCAAGGATGGCGACATGGCCGACACGGCCCTGCAGACGCAGACCTATGACCTGGTGCTGCTGGACCTGGGCTTGCCACGCAAGGATGGCCTCGACGTGCTGCGCTCGATGCGCTTGCGCAAGCTCGACACGCCGGTCCTTGTCGCCACGGCGCGCGACGCCATCGAGCAGCGCATCGCGGGCCTCGATGCGGGCGCCGACGATTACGTCTTGAAACCGTACGACCTCGACGAACTGCTGGCGCGCATCCGCGCCCTGCTGCGGCGCGCCTCGGGGCGGCCGGAACCGGTCTTCGAACACCAGGGCGTTTCCATCAATCCGCTGACGCGCGAAGTCATCGCCGAAGGGCATCCCGTCAACCTGTCGGCGCGCGAATGGGCCGTGCTGGAAGCGCTGATTGCGCGCCCCGGCATCGTGCTGTCGCGCGCGCAGCTGGAAGAAAAACTGTACAGCTGGAAGGATGAAGTCAACAGCAATGCCGTGGAAGTGTATATCCATGGCTTGCGCAAGAAGCTGGGCAGCGATTTGATCCAGAACGTGCGCGGCCTCGGCTACATGGTGCCCAAGGCATGAGGATGAAGGTCACGGTGACGCATTCGCTGCGCGGCCGCCTGCTGTGGTTTTTGCTGGCGGCCATCATCATGGCGGCCCTGGCGCAGGCGTCGATCGCCTACCGCAGCGCCCTGTACGACGCCGACCAGATTTTCGACTATCACATGCAGCAGATGGCCCTGTCGCTGCGCTCCGGCGCGCCGCTGGCCAACCATGCGCAAGCCTTGCCGGCCGACCCCGTCAACAACGACATGGTGGTGCAGGTATGGACGCCGGACGGCGTGCAGGTCTTCCGTTCGATCACGCGCGCGGAATTGCCGCAGCGCGCCGTGCTGGGCTTTTCCAACGTGAAGGCCAACGGCACGACTTACCGCATCTTCTCCGTGCAAACCAGTTCCCAGACCGTGCAGATCGCCCAGGACATGGCCGTGCGCAAGCGCATGGCCGGCAGCCTGGCGCTGCGCACGGTGGGCCCGATTGCGCTGATGGCGCCGATATTGATGCTCGTCGTCTGGTGGGTCGTCAGCGGTTCGCTGGCGCCCGTTTCGCGCGTGCGCAAGCAGGTGGCGGCGCGCCAGGCGGACGATCTGTCGCCCGTTTCGGAAGCGGGTTTGCCCGACGAGGTGCGCCCGCTGGTGCATGAATTGAACCTGCTCTTCGGGCGCGTGAAAACGGCGTTCGACGCGCAGCAGCATTTTGTTGCCGACGCCGCGCATGAATTGCGCACGCCGCTGGCGGCCCTGAAGCTGCAGGTATTGAGCCTGGAACGGGCCGAGTCGGAAGAAAAACGCAGCCTGGCGATCTCCCGCGTGAGCGCCGGCATCGAACGGGCCACGCGCCTGGTCGAGCAGTTGCTGGTGCTGGCGCGCCAGGAAGCCAGTGCCGCCAGCGGCGACCAGCTGCAGGCGGTGGACTTGAACGACGTCGTCAAGCGCGCGCTGGGCGACATGGCCGGCATCGCGCAAGCGCGCAAGATCGACCTGGGCCTGCATCACATGGACGCGGCCAAGGTGGCGGGGCAGGCCGATGCGCTCAACATCATGCTGCGCAACCTGGTCGACAACGCCATCAAATACACGCCGCAGGGCGGCACGGTCGACATCGACCTGCGCGCCAGCCCCGTTGGCGTGACGTTATCGGTGGAAGACAGCGGTCCCGGCATCCCGCCCGAAGAGCGCGAGCGCGTCTTCAGCCGCTTCTACCGCGTGCCAGGCACGGACGCCAACGGCAGCGGCCTGGGGCTGGCCATCATCAAGGCCATCGCCGAGCGCCACGGTGCGCGCCTGGTGCTGGACAAATCCGAACGCCTGGGCGGCCTGTGCGTGCGCGTGGAATTCCCGCAAGCCGTGAAAAAGTAACGTTTTGATCATGATCTTTGGCATGTTGCATTGACGCGCGCGCCGCCGGCATATATTGTCTGCGCAATAAGCAATCAAGCAAACGGAGCGCAGCATGCAGAAGATCGGCTTTTCAGGGACCCTCGACCCCATCACCAACGGCCACATGTGGGTGATCGGCGAAGCGCGTTCGCTCGCCGACGAGGTGATCGTGTTCCTGTCGCAAAACCCCGCCAAGCGTCCCCAATTTCCCGCCGAAGACCGCAAGCGCATCATCGAGCAGAGTGCGCGCGAGTGCGGCTGGGACAATGTGCAGGTGGTCATCGTCAAGGGCGACTACACGGCGCGCGCGGCGAAAAAGCATGGCTGCGACTACCTGATCCGCGGCATCCGCACGACGGCCGATTTCGACTATGAAAATCTGATCCAGCAAACGAATGTGGACGTGCTGCAGGGCGCCAAGACCATCTTCGTGATGCCGCCGCGCGACCTCGGTTCCGTCAGCTCGAGCTTCGTCAAGGCGCTGGAAGGCCCTGTGGGCTGGAACTGGACCATGAAGAAATTCGTCCCCGGCCCGGCCTACCAGGCGTGGATACTCGACTGTCTGCGCAAGGAGTGGGAAGCGCTGTGGAACTACGCCACCGCCTCGCAAGATGACATCGCGCTGGCGGATCACTGGTTCGCCCACCTGACGGGGCCGCAGGCGTATGGCGGCGCGGACCGCCACTATCACAACCTCGACCACCTGGTGCATGGCCTGTCCGAGATCCGCGTGTGGGCCGACAATATCTTTGCGCCCAAGCGCGACAGCGCGCTGGTCAAGAAGGCGTTCTGGTTCCACGACGCCGTCTACAGCCACGACGACGATGCCCTGTATTCGAGCGAAGAGGCGAGCGCCCAGCTATGGCTGGCCAGCGGCCTTGATGCGGGCGACAACCTCGATGTGGCGCAATTGATACGCGCCACGGACCATTTCCAGGGACCCGGCATCAGCCACGCGCTGAAGGACGCCATGCTCAGCGCCGACCTGGCCATCCTGGGGCAGGATGAAGAGGTGTATCAAGCCTACACGCAGGCCATCGGAAGAGAATACGCGCACGTGGACCCCGTGCGTTTCAACCAGCAGCGGGGATTGGCGCTGCAGCATTTGTGCGGCAAAGCGCAGGCAGGCCAGCTGTTTGGCGATGCGTATTTCGCCGACCAGTACAACGAGCGGGCGATAGCCAACATGCGGAAAGAGATCGCGGCGCTGGCCGGTGCCTGAGCCGATGCGCGCGTGTTTGCCGCTGCCTGCCTCTATTGCATGGCCTGCTTCACCGCATGCTGTACCTGCAGCAGCATCCAGTCGCACTCGAAGCGCAGTTCCGCCGTCTTGCCGTTGATGGGTCCCCATAGGCGGCGCCTGAGCCGCAGCCCCAGGGCTGCCAGTTCGACGGCGAAGGCGGGGCAGGATTTGGATAGTTTCTGGAATGCCAGGCCATTCTTTTCCGAACCATGATTTTCCAGGTCGCCGGGCTTGCAATGCACGCCTTCCTGGAAGACCGATAGTAGTTCCGTGGAAGCGGCATACAAAGCGAATAGCTGCTGCATGATGGCAGAATGCCCGATCAGGTTATAGCTGGATTGGAACAGTCCCGCCTCCGCCGTGTCTGCCGCCGTATTGTCGGCATCCTTGTCGCGGCCTTCGCAATAGCGGCCTGAACTTTCGCGCATGCCCAGGCCCGTCAGGAGGACATACAGATGCCGGAGGGTATCGGCGCCATCCTTGTCATTCTGCATGCCCAAGGCCGCGAATTGCCCGGCATACCAGTCCAGCGCATCGTTGTCGTCGTTGCCATGTGCGGCCGCCGCCATTGCCAAGGTAGCGGCATCGTTTTTTCGCCAGTTGTGGTACGCCTTGGCAAATGCCAGGGCCATGCCCTTGATATAGCCTGCCGGCGCGACGCCGCGGCCGGGCCAGCCGTAACGTGCCAGTTCGGAATGGGCCGCAATTTCCAGTATGGTTTCTTGCAGTCCGACCGGTAATTGGGCCGGCAAATGCGCTGGCAGCGGCAGGGCCGATACCGTCAGCGGGGCAGTGGCGAGGTCCGGACCGCTGGGACGCAGGAAATACTCGGTGGGCGTTTTGCCTTTGCCTGAGGCAAGGCGTGTATGGGTCTGCGCCTGCTGGTTGTCGGCGACGCGCATGGCATCGGCGTCGAGGCGTTCCGCCACGAGGTAGATGTGGTCGGCGCCAGGCGGACTCTTCAGGTCGTACGTGACGCCGACATCGCCCGCCTGCTGCTCGCCTACGCCGATGCGTTGCCAGCGGCGCGATTGGCTGCCGCTGCCGCCCAGGCGTTGCGCCAGATGCCCTGCGCCCAAGGTGAGGGGAATATCCACGCCGACGGAGATCAGCAGTGCGCTCAATGTTGCTGCGCAGCCGTTATGCAACGGCGGCTGCGCGTTTTCCAGTCCCAGCGCCACGGCCGCGCGCTGCTGGGCTGCGTGCAGCCGTGCATCGCTATTGGCCGCTGCGATGATCTGGTCGATCAGTTGCTTGTCCATGGGTATGCTCCGTTTCTCATCGCGATATGGTTTGTCATCGCAATCCGGGGAAAGTTCGCCGCTAGGGATTTATTCAGCCTTGGGTTTGCCGATCAGGACGCAGGAGTCGATTTCAGCCAAGGCAAGTTCGCCCAAGGCCGCAATTTGGGCCAATTGAGCGATGCGAACGGCTTCACTCCTCTCGCTGGCCGCCGCTTCCATGGCATGCCGGGCTTCCACGCTCTGCTGTTTTACTCCCCTGGCTTGTATCTGATGTGACAGTTTCTGCTGGAGCAGGGCGGCCGAGAGATTATTTCCCGTAATGTCGAGTAAATTGCTGTTGCTGACATAGCGGTCGCGCAGATCGATAACTTGCTTGATGTTGACTTCTTGCGGCTTGAGCACTTGCAGCGATGCCCGCAGTTCTGCCAGCACCGAAAGCCAGGCGAAATTGAGCGCAGAAGTGGTTTGCTGTTCGATGCTGTCGGGCCAGGAGATCACCTTTTCGACAGGGCGCTTGCGTTGTTCGTAGCTCGACAGGACGACGCTCAGGCAGGCCACCTTGTCGGCCGCTTTGGCATACAGCGTCGATTGCTGGTCCAGTGAGTAGCGGGAAGCGACCAGGCCGGCGCCGCCGCCGATGACGGCGCCGAGTGCCGCTGTCGGCAGCGATTTGAGCAGGCCGCCCGCGGTTCCCACGGCTCCGCCCGTCAACGCCCAGTCGCTCTGGTTGTAGACGGCGCGCTGGCTATCCTCGGCCAGCTTCAAATACCAGAATCTTTGCTTGAGCAATAACATCTTGCTGTCTGCAAGCGTGGCGGGAGCGCCAAACAAGGTGTCTTTCCCCACGCTCTCGGTCAGCGCATTGCCTTCTGCGCTGCTGGGCATGCGAAAGATCGGATAGGCGTTGGGCGGAGCAAAGCCGCATCCGCCCAATAGCAGCGCCAATAATGGCAGCGCAGAAAATGCTTTCATTTCGCTCCTCCTTACATGGCATAAATGCAATTGTCGAGGGGAAATGTACGTGCAATCCAAAGCGACTACAAGTTAACTATTTTTTTTGCCACTACGTTATTTTTATGCGGGGAAGGTGTAGAAACGCGTGCGCTGGTGTATTGCTGAGGCTGCATCTTGCGCACGTCGTTCCTGAAAGCGGAGTCAGGTTTCACATTGACAGTGACCGTACGCCCGCCGCATGCGCCAGCGCATCGTCGAGCCGGTCGTTGCCCCAGAATAATTCCCCGTTGCTGATGAAGCTGGGGGCGCCGAACAGGTTCAGCGCTTGTGCCTGCTCGGTCTGGCGGCGCAGCCGCAACTTGTTGTCTTGTGTTAAAGCCAGCACCAGGACGGCGCGCGCATCGAGGCCCAGCTCCTCCAAGGCTTCGCTGACGGCCTCGACGTTGTCGATATCGCGGTCCGCGGCAAAATTCATCGCCATCATGCGGCGAGCAAAGAGCGCAATCCAGCCCTGGTCGGCGCCGATCAAGGCCACACGCATGGGCAACAGGGCCGTGGGGGGAAAGGAACTCGGCTGCTGCCATGGCAGCGCGTACTTTTCGCACTGGCGCGCCATGTCGCGCCACGTGTAGTCTCCCTTGAGTTTTTGCAAGATGAAGGGCGACGTCTCCCAGCCCAGCGCCTTGAAGACGACGCCCAGCAGGAAGGGTTTCCATATCACGTGCACCTTCTTTTCACGCGCCAGTGCTTCGATGCGCATGGCGCTCAGGTAGCTGTAGTTGCTGCCGAAATCGAACCAGAATTCCAGTGTGGCCATGGCATCGCTTCCAGGTGATGGTGGGCGCCAGGAGGGCGACTGCATGAGCGCAGCGCCGGCCCTGGCGCATGATGCTGGCGGGCTAGCGGGCCGCCGCCTTGGCGCGCGCCGCATGCAGTTTCTTGAAGCTGTCGATCAGGCGCTGGTGCCTGTCGAGGCCTTCCAGTTGCATGCTGGTCGGGGTCAGGCCGAAGAAGCGTACGCTGCCTTCCACCGAGCCCAGCACCGCATCCATCCGTTCGTTGCCAAACATGCGGCGGAAATTGACGACGTAATCGTCCAGCTCCAGTTCGTCGTCGAGTTCCACTTCCAGCACCACGTTCATGGCCTGGTAAAACAGTTTGCGCTCGAGCGTGTTGTCGTTGTACTGCAGGAAGGTTTCCACCAGCTCTTTCGCCTCTTCGAACTGCTGCAAGGCGAGATGAATCAGCAGCTTCAATTCCAGGGTCGTCAGCTGGCCCCACACCGTGTTTTCGTCAAATTCGATGCCGATCAGGGTGGCGATGTCGCCGTACTCGTCGAGCTCGCTGTTTTCCAGGCGGTCGAGCAAGTCTTCCAGGCAGGCATCGTCCAGACTATGCAGGTTCAGGATGTCGGCGCGGAACAGCAGCGCCTTGTTGGTGTTGTCCCAGATCAGATCTTCGACCGGATACACCTCGGAATAACCGGGCACGAGGATGCGGCAGGCCGTGGCGCCCAGCTGGTCATACTCGGCCGTGTACACTTCCTTGCCCATGCCGGCCAGGATGCCGAACAGGGTGGCCGCTTCCTCGGCATTCGAGTTTTCGCCGTGGCCGGAAAAATCCCACTCGACGAAATCGTAATCGGCCTTCGCGCTGAAGAAGCGCCACGAGACGATGCCGCTCGAATCGATGAAGTGTTCGACGAAGTTGTTCGGCTCGGTGACGGCTTCACTGGCAAACGTCGGTTGCGGCAAGTCGTTGAGACCTTCAAAGCTGCGGCCCTGCAGCAATTCCGTCAGGCTGCGCTCGAGCGCCACTTCCAGGCTCGGGTGCGCGCCGAAAGAGGCGAATACGCCGCCCGTGCGCGGGTTCATCAGGGTGACGCACATCACCGGGTACACGCCGCCCAGCGACGCATCTTTGACCAGCACGGGGAAACCCTGTTCTTCCAGTCCTTGGATGCCGGCCAGAATGCCCGGGTATTTCGCCAGCACTTCCTGCGGCACGTCGGGCAGGGCGATTTCGCCTTCGAGGATTTCGCGCTTGACGGCCCGCTCAAAAATTTCCGACAGACATTGTACCTGCGCCTCGACCAGGGTATTGCCGGCGCTCATGCCATTGCTGACATACAGGTTTTCGATCAGGTTCGACGGGAAATACACGACCTTGCCATCCGAATGGCGCACATACGGCAGCGAGCAGATGCCGCGCTCGGCATTGCCGGAGTTGGTATCGATCAGGTGCGAGCCGCGCAGTTCGCCATCGGGGTTGTAGATGTCCAGGCAATACTCATCGAGGATCTCCTTCGGCAGCGCATCCTTGCGGCCAGCCTTGAACCAGCGCTCGTTCGGGTAATGCACGAAGGGCGCGTTGGCGATGTCCTCGCCCCAGAACGACCCGGCGTAGAAATGGTTGTTGCTGAGGCGCTCGATATACTCGCCCAGGGCCGACGCCAGCGCGCTTTCCTTGGTCGCGCCCTTGCCGTTGGTAAAGCACATGGGCGAATGCGCGTCGCGGATATGCAGCGACCACACGTTCGGAATGATGTTGCGCCACGAGGCGATTTCAATCTTGATGCCCAGGCCGGCCAGCAGCGCGGACATATTGGCGATGGTTTGTTCCAGCGGCAAGTCCTTGCCCGCGATATAGGTGCTTGCCCCAGGGGCCGGATTCAAGGTCAGCAAGGCCTGGGCATCGGCGTCCAGGTTCTCGACTTCTTCAATGACGAACTCGGGCCCGGCCTGCACCACTTTTTTCACCGTGCAACGGTCGATCGAACGCAGAATGCCCTGGCGGTCCTTGGCCGAGATATCGGCCGGCAGCTCGACCTGGATCTTGAAAATCTGCTGGTAGCGGTTTTCCGGATCAACAATATTGTTTTGCGACAGGCGGATGTTTTCGGTGGAAATATTGCGCGTATCGCAATACAACTTCACGAAGTAGGCCGCGCACAGTGCCGATGATGCCAAGAAGTAATCGAACGGGCCAGGCGCCGAACCATCGCCCTTGTAGCGGATGGGCTGGTCGGCGATGACCGTAAAATCGTCGAACTTGGCTTCGAGACGCAGCTTGTCGAGAAAGTTGACCTTAATTTCCATGGGGAATCCAATATATGCATAAGTAAGTTAGGCGCTATTATCCGTGCTTTCCGCCGCAGGGCAAAGATTGTTCACTGCGGCCGTGCTGCCTGTGGCGCCGCCGGGGCAATGCGGCGGGCTGATAAATGAGCGAGGCGACGTAACTGAACATGCGAATAACATTGATGCGTCACGGCGAGCCGCAACTCGCCAAGGGGCGCTGGATAGCGCCCATGCAAATGGGAAAGTGGATTGATCTCTACAATCAATCGCTGATCAAGGAGGGGGGCATCCCTGCGGAGTGCCCCGTGGCAGCACTTGCCGCGTCGACCATCGTGGCCAGCACGGCGCCCAGGGCATGCTCGACGGCCAGGGCACTGGGCGATTTGCCATTCAAGCAAGAGGCGATTTTCACTGAAGCGGAGCTTCCCTTTGCGCTCTGGAAAGCGCCCTGCTTGCCGCCTCAAGCTTGGGCGGCGATTTTTCGGATACTCTGGCTTTGCGGTTATGCGCGCGGGTCGGACTCGCTGACGCTCACCCGGCAGCGTGCCAGGGCCGCCGCCGAGCGGCTTGTTGCGCTTGCCGCCAAGGGGCCTGTGCTGCTGGTCGGACATGGCATCATGAATCGTTTGATCGGCAAGGAACTGCAGGCATTGGGTTGGCTTGCCCGCAACAGGCAAGGCAGCCGCTACTGGAGCATGGGCGTGTATGAGTTGTGAAACTGGTGGGTGTGGATCGATACAATAGATGGTAATGTTATCGAAACGCTCAAGCTTTCCCGTTGCGAAGGTCAGCGTCATCCATAAAAAGGCCGTGCCGATGCAAATTTCCATGAATGATGTGATCACCGAGCAAGAAGTGATAGCCCTCTACAAGGCCAACCACTGGTCGTCCGCGGAAAAACCCAGGGAGCTGATGGCTGCGCTGCGCAATTCCCACAGCCTGGTGACGGCCCGTGCCGATGGCAAATTGATTGGCATCGGCAATGCCATTTCCGATGGCTATCTGGTTGTCTATTTCCCGCACATGCTCGTCGATCCCATGGCGCAAGGCCAGGGTGTCGGCAGAAAGATGATGGCGGCCATGCTGGAAAAATACGCGGGGTTTCACCAGCAAATGCTGACGGCGGACGGCAAGGCCATCGCGTTCTACGAATCCGTGGGTTTCGTGCGCGCAGGGAAAACAGAGCCCATGTGGATCTATGCGGGCGATGAGCATTGAATGATGATGCCGACATAAAAACAGCGGCTGCCCATGCTGGCGCAGCCGCTGTTTTCTTACGCAGGCAAGGTGATCAGAACTTCACCCACAGCCGTCCGAAATACGAGGCGCCGTTCAGGCCGAATTGCACGCTGTCGTATTTGAAGCCGTTATCCGTCTCATCCGCGTTTTGCGTGGTGGGCTTGACGTTGAAGATGTTGTTGCCGCCAAAGGTCAGCTTGGTATTTTTGTTGATACTGTAGGTGAAGCTCAGGTCGGCCGAAGTCTTGGCCTTGTAGCGGGCGTTCGGTACGCCTTCAGCCGTGCCGCTGAAGGTGCCCAGGGTTTGCGGGCCAAAATAGATGATGCGCAAGTCCGATTCCAGCTTGCCCGTGATGTAGTCGAAGCCCAGGGTGGCTTTCGCGCGCGGGCCGCCCTGTTCGATGAACAGGCGCTCACGCTCGGACAGCAAGACATCCTCGAAGCCCGTCAGCGAGGCGGGCGTCTTGACTTTCGTCACTTCCGTTTTGCTCAAGTTCAAGGCCAGGAAGGTGTTCAGGCGGTTGCCGGCCAGCTCGCCCTTGTGCGAGGCGGTCAGGTCCAGGCCGCGCGTGCGCGTGTCGATGGAGTTGACGAAGAATTGCGCCTCGCCCACGCCCAGCAGGGCCAGGCGCGCGGCCAGGTCCGGGTAGTTGTCGGCATTGAAGCGGCCCGACAGCACGATGCGGTCCTTGATCTTGATGTTGTACAGGTCGGCCGTGACGGAGATGGCTTGCGTGGGCGTCCAGGTGGTGCCCAGTGTAAAACTGGTGGATTTTTCCTCTTTCAACTTGGGAATACCGGCCGCGTTGGCGACGGTGCCGCCGTTCGGCGCCAGCACCACGTCGGTGGGCACGCCGCCGATGAAGTCGGTGAAGGTGGACGAGAAATACACTTGCTGCAATGATGGCGCGCGGAAACCCGTGCTGGCCGAACCGCGCAGCAGCACGTTCGGCGCCAGCTTGTAGCTGCCGGCCAGTTTGCCTGTGACGGTGGAGCCGAAATCGCTGAATTTTTCATAGCGCAGGGCGGCCTGGGTTTTCAGGCGTTCCGTCCATTCCAGTTCCACGTCGCCATACGCGGCGATGCTGTGGCGCTTGGCCTTGGTGGCGTCGCCGGGCTGGAAGCCGGGAAAGCCCTGGCTGCCCGCATTGCCGCCCACGCCCACGCCGTCCGCGTCGATGTAGGAGGCCTGTTCACCGGCCATGATCTTGTATTCTTCGCTGCGGTACTCGGCGCCGAAGGCCACGTTCATGCCGCGCATCACCGTGTCGTAGTAACGGCTGAAATCGGCGTTGCTGGTCAGTTGCTGGAACGAGAAGCCGCCCGCGTCGTAGTTGCTGGCGCTGACACCCTTGCCGCCGTTCATCAGGTCAAGGTTGGCGATCGATGCGTTCAGCGTATTGCTGATGTCGTAGCGCATCTTGTTGTAGCCATAGGTCTGCGAAAAGTCCGCATGCCATTCGCCGATCTGGCTGCGGTGGCCGATGGTGGCGTACTGGTCGTCGATCTTGCCGTTAATGAAGGGCACGAAACCGTCCGGGTACATGGCGGCCGAATTACGTGATGGAATATCGTCGCTGCCGATGCCGCCCCGGCCAAACGCGGCGCTCGAGGCGTCGCGCGTCTGCGCGCCGGCCGTGAAGTACAGCTTGCCCGTGCCGCTGGTGGCGTAGTCGCCATTGATGTACAGGGTTTTGTTCTTGGATTTGGTGTCGCCGATGATGCGCATGCTGTCGGAATCGGCGCGGTTCGAGCGGCCCCGGTCCAGGTATTCGCCCGTGATGGCCAGGGTGCCCTTGTCGCCCAGCGCGATGCCGCAGTAGGCCGAGGTCATGTAATTCTTGCCGTCGCCTTCCGAATACTGGCTGTAGCCGGCCACCGCTTCGCAGCCCAGGCTTTTTTTCAATTCGATGTCGATCACGCCGGCAATGGCGTCCGAGCCGTACTGGGCGGCGGCGCCGTCGCGCAGCACTTGCACGTTCTTGATGGCCAGCAAAGGAATCGCATTCATGTCCGTGCCCGTGTTGCCACGGTTGCGGGCGCCGAACAGGTTGACCAGGGCCGTCGTGTGGCGCCGCTTGCCGTTGACCAGCACGAGGGTCTGGTCGGAGCCGAGGCCGCGCAGGGCGGCCGAATCGATCAGGTCGGCGCCGTCGGCGCCTGTCTGGCGCGTGGAGTTGAACGAGGGCGAGATGTATTGCAGCGATTGCGCCAGGTCGAACTGGCCGCCTTGCTCGGCCACCTTGGAAATGGGAATGATATCGACCGGCACCATCGTATCGGTAGAAGAACTGGCGACCCGGCGCGAGCCGACCACGCTGACCGTTTGTACGGGGCCTTCTGTGGCCGCAGGGTCGTTGCTCTGCGCCATGGCGGCGGGACTGAAGGCGGCCAGGGCGGCGCTGCCGTACAGGCTGATGAGGACTGCTTTACGCAAGGTGGTGAGGGTCGGCACGCAGTATCTCCAAGTGGTATTGTGACTTGATTTTAGTGCCATCATTTCAGCATTCACCAGCGATACTTTGTTTTGTTATTACAAATTTGTAGTAACTGTTGTTTCCTGGTTGATTATCTTTTCGCCACTGCCCGGCTTGCCTTGTACTGGTGCGGCATGCCCCGTTCAGGTGCTGCGTTGCACCATGCCGCCCACCCAGATTGCCTGCGGACTATATTGCACCTCGATCAAACACGGCTGCTGCGTCACGTGGCCCTGATGCAGGCGCAGCGACTGTTGCCAATGCGCTGCCAGCGCGCCCGCCGCCACGCCCGTGGCGCTGTCTTCCAGCGCCGGATCGAGGTGGTTGAAGTTGCGTCCTTCGTACTCGTGCTCGCCCGTGCGGCAATACGCATAGCAACCGTTGACCTGATGCAAAGCGCTCCAGTCGGCGATCAGTTCCAGATTCGGCCGCAGCGCGCGCAGGGTCGTGCGGTCGGCCACTTCCAGCAGCAGCTTCGGGCTGCCGACGGAGGCGACCACGGGCGGCGACAGCAAGTGCATGTGCTGGCCCATGAGTTCCGACGGCACATATTTCTCCACCATGACAGCCGGTGCCGGCTGCTGCGCCAGGCCGATGAATAGACCTTCCGCGCGGTGCACCAGCCGCAAGGCTTGCCCGCGCATGGCGGTGCTCACCGTCAGCGCCGCCGGGGCGCCGGGCGCCGTCAGCAGCACGTGCGCGGCTGCCAGGGTGGCGTGCAGGCACAGGGGGCTGCGCGTGTGCGGATAAAAATAGTCGAGCACGATGCCGCCGTCCGCTTGCCGGTCGAGGAAGACGCAGGCGCTGACCTGGCGTTCGCGGGCGAATTGCTGGCGCGCCGTTTCGCTGCCGTCGTCGTTTTCCACGACCAGCGCCGCATTGCCGCCGCCGGGTGCGGTGCCGAAACATTTTAATAAGTGGACGATCATGGCGCGCGATGTGCAAGGTAAAACACGAGCATAAACGATAAGTCCGGTTTCAGATGCGTATAATGTACTGTGTTTATATACAGTATTGAGGTGGATCATGTGGGGCGCCGTCTTACCCGAGTATGCTGAGTTGTACTGCCTGAGCAATTTCAGCTTCCTGCATGGGGCCTCGCATGCGGAAGAGCTGGTGGCGCGCGCCGTCCAGCTCGGGTACAAGGCACTGGCCATCACGGACGAGTGCTCGCTGGCCGGTGTCGTGCGCGCCCATGCGACGGCCAAGCGGGCCGGTTTTCCGCTGATTATCGGCGCGCATTTTCATTTGACGCAGGCAGATGGCAGCCCGGCACTGTCCCTGCTGGCGCTGGTACGGGATATCGACGGTTACGGCAACTTGTCGGAACTGATCACCATGGCGCGCACGCGGGCGGCCAAGGGGCGCTATGTGCTGACGCCAGACGATTTCGCCGCGCCCTCGGCGGAGTTTGTCCATTTGCGGGGCTTGCCCGGCTGCCTGATGATCTTGCTGCCCAGCTACCCGGCCCAGCCGGAAACCGTGCGCGCCCAAGGCGCGTGGATGACGGCCACCTTTGGCGGCGAGCGCAGCTGGATCGGCCTGAACCTGCTGCAGCGGGCGCAGGATGACGCGCACCGCGGCGCCTTGCAGGAGGCCGCGCAAGTGCTGGGCTTGTCCTTGGTGGCCGTCGGCCACGTGTGCATGCACGTGCGTTCGCGCAAGCCTCTGCTCGACACGCTGTGCGCGATCCGCGTGGGCAAGCCCGTGGGCGAGTGCGGTTATGCGCTGGCGCAAAATGCGGAGCAGCATTTGCGCGCGCGCCTGCGCCTGGCCAATGTGTATCCGCCGCAGGCGCTGGCGGAAACCTTGCGCATCGCCAAGCTGTGCAAGTTTTCTCTCGACAGCCTGCGCTATGACTATCCCGACGAACTGGTGCCGGGAGGCCACACGCCGGCGACGTATCTGCGCGAGGAAACGTATGCGGGCGCGCGCCTCCGCTTTCCGTTGGGTATTCCAGCCAACGTGCAGGAGCAGATCGAGCAGGAGCTGGAGCTGATCGCCGAGCTGTCGTATGAAGCGTACTTTTTGACCGTGTACGATATCGTGCGCTTTGCCCGCTCGCAAAACATCCTGTGCCAGGGCAGGGGCTCGGCCGCCAATTCGGCCGTCTGCTATTGCCTGCACATCACGGAAGTGGACCCTGCACGCGGCAATTCACTGGTCGGGCGTTTCATGTCGCGCGAGCGCAACGAGCCGCCCGACATCGACGTCGACTTCGAGCACCAGCGGCGCGAAGAGGTGATTCAATATATCTACGGCAAATATGGGCGCGAGCGGGCCGCGCTGGCCGCCGTGGTGATCAGCTACCGGCCGAAAAGCGCCTTGCGCGACAGCGGCCGGGCGCTGGGGATCGACCTGGCCATCGTGGAAAAAGTGGCCAAGGCGCACCGCTGGTTCGACGGCAAGCGCGACCTGCTGGAGCGCCTGGCCGAATGCGGGCTCGACCCGGAGGCGGCATTGTCGCAGCAGTGGGCCGGCCTGGCGCAGCTGCTGCTGGGCTTTCCCCGCCATCTGTCGCAGCATCCGGGCGGCTTCGTCATTGCGCACGGGAAGTTGTCGCGCCTGGTGCCGATCGAAAACGCCACCATGGCCGGGCGCAGCGTCATCGAGTGGGACAAGAACGACCTCGAGGAGCTGGGCTTGATGAAGGTCGACGTGCTGGCGCTGGGCATGCTGTCGGCCCTGCGCCGCGCCCTGGAACTGGTCGGTGCGCGGCGCGGCGAGGAGTTCCGCCTGCAGGATATTCCCCGCGAAGACCCCGCCACCTACGACATGATGTGCGAGGCCGACACCATCGGCGTGTTCCAGATCGAGTCGCGCGCGCAGATGAGTATGCTGCCCCGGCTGCGGCCCCGTGAATTCTACGACCTCGTCATCGAAGTGGCGCTGGTGCGCCCCGGCCCCATCCAGGGCGGCATGGTGCATCCGTATCTGCAGCGCCGCCAGCAGAAAGAACCGGTCGAGTATCCGAAGGGCCTGGAAAAGGCGTTGGGACGGACTCTCGGCATTCCCATTTTTCAGGAGCAGGTGATGCAGGTAGCCATTATCGCCGCCGATTTCACGCCCGGCGAAGCGGACCAGTTGCGGCGCGCCATGGCGGCCTGGAAACGCAAGGGCGGCATGAACAATTACCATGACCGCATCGTCAATGCCATGGTTGACAATGGCTATGAGAAAAAATTTGCCGAGGCCATCTTCAGCCAGATCGAGGGCTTCGGCGAATACGGCTTTCCCGAGTCGCACGCGGCCAGTTTCGCCCTGCTGACGTACGCCAGTTCCTGGCTGAAATGCCATGAACCGGCCGCCTTTCTGTGCGCATTGCTCAACAGCCAGCCCATGGGCTTTTACAGTCCCTCGCAACTGGTGCAGGATGGTCGCCGGCATGGCGTGCAGGTGCTGTCCGTCGATGTGGCCATCAGCGGCTGGGAAGCAACGTTGGAAGAGACTGCGGAAGGCGCCGCGCCCGCCGTGCGCCTGGGCTTGAACAGCCTGTTCGGCATGCGTGCCGAGGCCGCCCAGCGTATCGAGGATGCGCGCGCCATTGCCGCCTTTGTCGACGTAGCCGACCTGGCGCGGCGTGGCGGCCTGGACCGTCATGACTTGCAGGTGCTGGCCGCCGGCAATGCGTTGCACGCGCTGGCCGGGCACCGGCGTGAGGCGCTGTGGCAGGCGTTTGGTGCCGTGCCCGACAAGGACTTGCTGCGTGACACCACGCAAGAGGAGGAGGTGCCCGTGCTGGCCGCGCCGACGGAAGGCGAGAGCATCGTCAGCGACTACCGTGCGCAAGGACTGACCCTGGGCCGCCACCCGCTGGCGCTGCTGCGCAGGCAATTGCTGGAACAGCGTTTCATGCCGGCGTCTACACTGATGATGTACACGAGCGGGCAAGTGGCGCGCGCCTGCGGCATCGTCACCGTGCGCCAGCGCCCGGGCACGGCCAAGGGCGTGATCTTCATGACACTGGAAGACGAGACGGGTACCGTCAACGTTATCGTCTGGCCCGACCTGGTGGAAAGCCAGCGACGCGAAGTGCTGAGCGCGCCGTTGCTGGGCGTGTACGGCATATGGCAGCGCGAGGGCATCGTGCGCAATCTGGTGGCCAAGCGCCTGATCGACATGTCGCATTTGCTGGGACGCTTGCGCACCAGCAGCCGCGATTTCTGTTGAGAATTGTCTTGTTTGCCCTAGGCATGGCATTATTTGAATATGACAACATTACCCGAACCGACACTGCGTCCCGCCCTCGTCGCCGACGCGCCCGCCATCGTCGCCCTGATCGACGACTTGATGCCCTTTTTGACCCTGCATCCGGACGGTGCCGGGGCGGAAAAGTTTATTGAAAACTGCCGCCAGCCGGCCATCGAAAATTACCTGTCGCTGCCGAACTATCATTATCAGATCGCGCATATCGACGGCGAACTGGCCGGCGTCGTGGCCATGCGAGACAACACGCACCTGTTCCACATGTTCGTGCCGCGCGCCCTGCACCGGCGCGGCATGGCGCGCCGTTTGTGGCAGGCCGCCCGCGATGCATCGCTGGCCCAGGGCGGCGTGACGGCCTTTACCGTCAACTCCTCGGCCTACGCCTTGCCCCTGTACCAAAGCCTGGGCTTTGTCGCAACGGGGCCGAAGGTGGAGACGGGCGGGATTGCCTTCGTGCCGATGCGCATGGAATTGACGGCCTGATTACCAGCGTACGATCTTGCCCGGATTCATGATGTTCTTCGGGTCCAGCGCGTGCTTGATGGCGCGCATGGTGTCGATGGCGCCTTCGCCATGTTCTTCCACGAGAAAAGCCATCTTGTGCATGCCCACGCCGTGCTCGCCCGTGCACGTGCCGTCCATGCCGATGGCGCGCGTGACCATGTCGCTGTTGACCTTTTCCGCGCGGGCGATGTCGGCCGGGTCGTCGGGGTCGACCAGCATCTGCACGTGGAAATTGCCGTCGCCCACGTGGCCGATGATGGCGTAGACGAGGCCCTGCGCCTCGCAATCGGCCTTGGTGGCGAGGATGCATTCGGCCAGGCGCGAAATGGGCACGCAGCAGTCGGTGGAAATGGCGCGGCTGCCGGGGCGCATCTGCAGCAGGGCGAAATACGCATTGTGGCGCGCGGCCCACAGGCGCGAGCGGTCTTCGGGGCGGCTGGCCCATTCGAAATCGCTGGCGCCGTGTTCGGCCGTGATGGCTTGCACCAGCTGCGCCTGCTCGGCCACGCTGGCCGGCGTGCCGTGGAATTCAAATAGCAACAGCGGCTTTTGCGGCAGCGCCATCTTGTCGTAGGCATTGATGGCTTTCACGCCATTTTCATCGAGAAACTCGACCCGCGCCACAGGAATACCCATCTGGATGGTCTGGATCACGGCGCTGACGGCTTCGCCCGTACCGGGGAACGAACACACGGCCGCCGAGATCGCTTCCGGCAGCGGATACAGTTTGACCGTCACTTCCGTAATGATGCCCAACGTCCCTTCGCTGCCGACGAACAAGCGCGTCAGGTCGTAGCCGGCCGACGATTTTTTCGCCCTGGTCCCCGTCTTGATGATGCGGCCATCGGCCGTCACCACGGTCAGGGCCAGCACGTTTTCGCGCATGGTGCCGTAGCGCACGGCGTTCGTGCCCGAGGCGCGTGTGGCCGCCATGCCACCCAGTGACGCATTGGCCCCCGGGTCGATGGGGAAGAACAGGCCCGTGTCGCGGATTTCCTCGTTCAGCTGCTTGCGCGTCACGCCCGCCTGTACGGTGGTCGTCAAGTCTTCACTATGCACCGCTACCATCTGCTTCATTTGCGACAGATCAATCGTCACGCCGCCGTGCAGGGCCAGCACGTGGCCTTCGAGCGAAGTGCCGCTGCCGTAGGCGATGATGGGCACGTCGTGCGCGCTGCACAGCTTGACGGCGGCCGCTACTTCCTCGGTGGAATGGGCGAAGATGACGGCGTCCGGCAGCATGGGGGGATAGCTCGACTCGTCGCGTCCATGGTGTTCGCGCATGGCTTGCGTCATGGAAAAACGGTTGGCAAAGATCAGGGAAAGTACGGCAGCAAGAGAGTCTGGCAGCGGTTTTTTCAGTACCGCCAACTGGTCAGTTTGATTCACGCAAGTCCTCCGTTTTTTTTATTCTACCCCGCACCTGGAGATTTCACCGAAGCACCATTTTTGCCAGTTGTAAAAAATTCCGCATGATGCGCCGCGCAGTGGTTGTAAATGAGAATCATTTCTATTAAAATGCCCGCCAGTAGTTATTTTGCAATGCGTGCTTCAATCCGAAAGGCCATGCCCATGAGATTCCCCCTGTCCCTCGCCGCCGTCCTGCCCGCCTGCGTGCTGGCCCTGAGCGCCTGCGGCAGCGTCGCATCCGTCAACGGTGCCGGCGCCACCGCCGTTGCGCCTGCCGCGGCGCAAGACGTGCGCCAGCTGGGCCAGATCGTCGACCTGCGCAGCGGCCAGCGCTTGACTGCCGAGCAATTGCTGGCCCAGCTGGCCGCCGCGCCCCGGGTCATCGTGGGCGAGCAGCATGACCAGCTCAGCCATCACCAGATCGAGCAATGGCTGCTGCTGCAATTGCAGGGTCAGCGTCCGCAAGGCAGCGTGCTGCTGGAAATGCTGAACCCGGACCAGCAAGCCAAGGTGGACAAGGTCAAGCCATGGCTGCAGACGGACCCCGTCGTGCGCCCCGAACACGTGGCCGAGCTGGTGGCCTGGCAGCCGAACTGGAAATGGGCGCAATATGGCGACCTCGTGATGACCGCGATGCGCGCGCCGTATCCCGTCTGGTCCGCCAACCTGGACCGCAGCGAGATCAAGCAAATGTTCATCGACAAGCCGGCCGTGCAGGGCAAGCATTCGAACCTGGCCAACGATGGCAAGGTGCATGACAAATTGAAAGACATCATCCGCGTCATGCACGACAACCAGATCGATGAGCCGCGCCTGGCCGCCATGCTGTCGGTACAGCAGCAGCGCGACCGCCGCATGGCTGAGCGTTTGCTGGCCGCGCCCGCGCCTGCCGTGCTGATCGCCGGCGCCTACCATGCGCACAAGGACCTGGGCGTGCCGCTGCACGTGCAGGACTTGACGGGCGGCCCCGCGCCGCTGGTGCTGGTCCTGGCGCAGCAGGGCGCGACGGTGCTGGCGCAGCAGGCCGATTTCGTCTGGTTCACGCCCGTTGTAGCGCCCGCCGTCGCCAGCGCCAAGTAAGCCGTTTTACCTCCGCCGGGCGTTCAGCCCGGCATTCTCCCCCAGCAAGCTTCTTCGCAGCAGCCAGGTAGTCCGTCCGATTTTTTTGCATGCGCGTGCGCGCCGTTGGCGCAGCCATGTCTGTTACCTGTTGAAGCTTCCATGCGTATCTTCTGTCTCAAAACCGCTACCTGCGGCGTCATTCTTTCCCTGTTGCATGCCACGGCGCAAGCGTCCGCCTTGCCGCACGACATGTCGCCGCTGGGCATGTTTTTCGCTGCCGACCAGGTCGTCAAAAGCGTACTCATCGGCTTGCTCGTCGCCGCGCTGGCCACCTGGGTGGTCTTGCTGGTGAAGGGCGCCAGCTTGCTGCAAGCCCGGCGCGCGGCAGCCCAAGCCGTCGCCGTGCTGAAGACGGCGACTTCCTTGCCGGACGCGGCGGCAAAGAGCGTGGCGTCCGTGCTGGCGCAACAGCTGCTCGACGATGTACAGCAGGAATTGACTCTGTCGCATGCCAGCGCGTCGGCAGCGGCCCTGAAGGAGCGGGCCGGTTTTCGCCAGGAACAATTGATCGTGCAGCAGGTGCGTGGCATGACGCAAGGCATTGGCTTGCTGGCCAGCATCGGCGCCGTGGCGCCGTTCGTCGGCCTGTTCGGCACCGTGTGGGGCATCATGAACAGCTTTATCGGCATCGCCGTCAGCCAGAGCACGAATCTGGCGACCGTCGCGCCCGGCATCGCGGAAGCCTTGCTGGCCACCGCCCTGGGCCTGGTGGCGGCGATTCCCGCCGTCGTCATCTATAACGTCCTGAGCCGAGGCATCAACCAGTACAAGGCGCAGCTGCTCGCCGCTTCCGCGCAAGTGCTGCTGATGCTGAGCCGCGACCTCGACACGTGCAAGCAGGCCTGAGCCATGGCGTCCCTGTTTCCTTCGTCTGACGACGACACTGCCGACATGCCGGAATTGAGCGAGATCAATGTCACGCCCTTCATCGACGTGATGCTGGTGCTCCTGATCATCTTCATGGTGGTCTCGCCGCTGGCCACCGTCGACCTGAAAATCGACTTGCCGGCCGCCACGGCCAAGCCTGAACCGCGTCCCGAGAAACCATTGTTCGTTTCCCTGAAAGCCGACCACAGCCTGTACCTGGGCGAAGCGCCCGTGGCGCGCGAGCAGCTGGGCAGCCTGCTCGACGCGCAGACGGGCGGCGACCGCCAGCGCACCCTGTTTTTCCAGGCCGACAAGCAAGCGGCCTATGAAGACGTGCTGGGCGTGATGGATGCCTTGCGCCAGGCCGGCTATCTGAAAGTGGGCCTGGTGGGTCTGTCTCTTATA
>NZ_JAAOLY010000029.1 GCF_011601275.1 Janthinobacterium lividum
TACTGGCTGCCGGCTTCGCTGACCATGCGCACAGCGCGCTCGATGACTTCGGGGGAATACTTCGGTTGCTTTTTCATAGCTCCATTTTCTCAAAGAATGGAGCCTCTACAAAACCCGGGGCGATTCAGATCGCATGAGTAAATGGCTCTGGGTGGTCGAACGCACACTGGGCTGGCTGCACCGCTTCCGCCGCCTGCGTACATACGGAAACCAAGAAGTTAGCTAACGCTCTTGATGTGCAATCCCTTTGAAACTAGAGCGTCACGTACCTTTTGCGACACCTTGCTCTCATTGGCGGCATCGCATAGATGTCGAGGTCCGATGTAGCTGATAGCCCATCAGGCCTTCAGCTTATCAAGTTGATCCGCGCTGGGTGCATGAAAATCAGTCCGCGTGCCAAATGACGTCAAGGTACCGGCATCCATCGCGAAGGCCGTGGTGTGATACAGGCTCCCTCCGAATCCACCTCTAGAGACGCCAAAATCTTGGCCTGCATACACGTTCTTCTCGCCGGCCAGCACCCATACGGGTTCTAGACCAGCACTCGCAAGCTTCGTCAGGAAGTAGTCGCTGGATACGACGCCGGCTCCTGAACCGCGCGAACGCAGTGAGGGGCCCTGCCAACGAAGAGTGCCGCCGGCGTCGACGTACTCCGGAGCCTTGCCGCTGCGCAGGTGCAGATCCAGCACATTAATGACGCCTGACGAGGGCAGGTAGAGCGAGAACCCGTCGTCGACCGAGTTGTCGTTGCCGCTGCCTTCAACGTTCAGTGATTCCACGATGCTGGCATACGGGATTTTGATGCCAGCGCTGATGTTCTGTTCCAGCTCGATTTGCCGGGTGTCGCGCCACCCATGCTCTCCTAGGAAGGGGCTCAGCGAGTCGCTTTCCCGCAGACGAGACGCGTCGCCCCGATGCCTGCCGAGCAGTTCCTTTGCTAGCTGGGGACCGTTGCCTAAAGCGGTGACCAGGCAGCTGATGCGCGACCAAGCATCCGCATGCGTGCGCCGCCCCTGGCCCGGCACTATCCAGCGACGAAAGCCGTAAACCGTTAGCCAACCTTCGCCGTCGGGGCTGGCAACCTCGATTTGACCGACTTCATTGCACAGGTCGCTTTCTACGTGCAACCATGCCAGGAGTAGGTCGGTATCGCCAGATGGTAGTCGGGGTGCAGATGGAGTCCACCATGTGACCGGTGCAGATTTCCAGCCTGTTTCGAGGGTGCTTCGAACGAGCAGCGACGGGTCCAGGTCCCTCTTCATGTCGCGGTCTCGAGGGCCCGGCTCGAATGCCCTGAGCCTACCTTCGTCTTCCCAAGAACACATCGCAAGGTTGTCAGTCATACGGGTTGCTGCCTCTGCGAGCGCGATGTACTGGTACTTCTTGCCGATGCGCTCCACTCGATGCTTACCCATACGGTCGTGGCTGATACTCCCGCCCCTCTCAAACTGCTCGAAGAGCTCCTCGGTCCACCCGAGCAGATGCGCTCGCTCGCAAATCCATCGTCGTACAGGGCCATAGTCGGGCTCCGGCGGGCGCCTGTTGTCATCGCTCATCCGCGTTGATTCAAGAAGGAAGTGCTCGGCGAATTCGGCGTATTCGGTGCGCAACGCCTCCGACAGCGCCTCCTTGAAGACATCGTTGGCTCTCCCGACCTCGGCCAATAGGCGCTCGGACTCCCGCCTGCTCGCTGCGCTGAAGGAGCCGCGCATGGGCCGCAGCCGGTAATCGACCGTCAGCCGGCGCAGCGCAAGGTAGGCTTCTGCCTGCTCGGTGGTCACCTTGTCCATGAGCGCGTCCTGCCAGTGTTCGAAGAGTTCCTTCGTAGTGCTGCCAGCATGAGTGCGCGGCGCGTCTATGATGCCGTGCAGCCAGTTGCGCAAAGTGTAGTTGCCGAAGTCACCGTGTTGGTCCGTGGAAGAGCAAATCGAATCGCCGTAGCCACGGCCTCGGTACTTCTTGAGGTCCTCGTCCGTAACAGTTTCCAGCGGCCATGCTGACTTGAACTTTGCCCTGCATGCATCGAGGTTGATCTGCGCGGGCAGCTCCCCTGCAGCTTGGGCGTAGAGCAGGATACCAAAGGCGTAGTCGCGAGTCATGAGGTTAAGCGGCGGCTGCTTACCTTCAGTAAAGTAGTTTTTCCAGACAGATGCGGCGAGCACACCGCAACGTGTTCGGTCCGTGCCCTGCATTGCCGCGCCGTAGCAGGCAGCGAGAAGGCGTTCTGTGATGTATGGGTCGTCGACGCCGGCAAATTGGTCCACGAGCGCAGCTGCGTGACCGAGCTTACAGGACAGGAGGTTCACGAGGGCCTTGGTGGCGCGGTCACGAACGGCCCGGTTGCTGGTAGACAAGAACCAGGTCAGCGTGACCGTCGCGAGCCGGAGACGTTTCTCGTCGACTTCGCTGGCGTTGGCCTCCCAAGCCCAGTCGATGAGCGAGGCGACGGCACCGCCCTCGTCCAGGTCATCTACGGCCAGGAACACCGACCACACAGCGTCCCTCTGCGGCATTGGACCCGGCCACAGTTTGTTGTGTAGCCAGTTGGCATTGAACAAATTCTCAGGCTCGGTGCTTACGAGCAGCATCAAGCCGTAGGCCGAGCGGCCAGTGACCTCGCAGAGCTTGTCTACCCATCCGGCCGTCCGGCTTGTGAACGCCGTCGGGCTTCGCCACGCCAGCGAACTCTCAAAAGCGTCGAGGAGAGACGGGTCGTCGATGGCCTCCTCGGACAAGACATCGAAGATTTCGAGGTTGAACTCTTCCGGCAGTTGCACTGCCAGGGCCTCGATGACCCCGGCAAACCGCCAGCTTTCATACGGCTCGAAGTAAGCGGCCAGCGGCGCGCGCCGGAACGAGCCATCTACGTCTGTGCGGTCGATCTGGCTGATGAGCCGTTTGGCACGTAGGTGGTCCGACAATCGTTCGAACGTGAATCGGATGATTTCTTTTTGGGAGCCGTCTGACTGCCACTCGACGTCCTGCGTGAGCACGCCTTCAGACATGAAGGCTGAAAAGAGGCTACGCTCCGTATAGCCGCCCGAGCTGTGAGCGCTTTCCAGCAGCGTGATGGTGTCTTCCATGGACAGGCTTCCACCGTCGCCCTGGACCGCGCACGCTTCCAGGAACTGCTCCAACGCCTTGCGCGGAATCGTCAGCTCGGGGATGAGCTTCAGCTCCCTCTGGACTTTGTTCGCCACTGCGGTCAGGTAGAAGTCGAAGATGGCGGTAACGCCGTCCATACCCTTGGGCAGTTGCTTCAGACCCTCGGCGTCGAGATACTCGCAGCAGGTTCGAAGGAACAGTGGGTTCTCGAACTCCCTGGCCAGGTTCGGAGAGCTGGGTCGCGCGATGCCACGTCGGTCGAGGTAGGCCTTTGCTGCGGCGCCGGCGTGGCCTGCGAAACCGGGATGCACGACGCGCGCGAGCTCCTTAAGCGGGAGGAAGCGGAAGTAGGTGCTGCGAATGGTCAACACCAGTGCTAGCCGAGGGAACTTCTGTACCAGCCGGATGAACCCGGACAAGCGCGTCTCCCAAAGCGCGATGCCATGTCGCTCGTTGAGGGCATCTATGGCCAGTACTGCCCTGCAATCAGCGGCCTCTGCTGCGGCGTCGAGCGCGCCGAGGAAGTTGGCGTTGGTGACTTGGGCCAAATCAAGCTGACCACGGATTTGCTCCCAGGGGTCCCCATCGGTGAGGCTTCCGCTGAGGATCAGGATGAAGGGACAAGCTGCCTCAAGCTGCTTGTGTCCGAAGTCAGCGACGAGGTGGGATTTGCCGATGCCGCCTGGGCCCGAGATGACCAGTTCCCGCTTGTTCATGAGCTGCCAGCGCTCGCTCGCAATCTCATCGCGGACACGGTCGACCGCCGAGTAGAGGTCGAAGAGGTCCTTGCGAGGGAGGTAACGGCTCTTGTCGGAAACCTTGTCTTGGACCTCGGCCAGTGCTTCGGAGATGCTGTCGATGGCTGCGACCGCTAAGGCCGCCCAGCTCTCCAGCGGCACCGATGCCTCCAACGCTGCGGGAGGTGCATCAAGGCTTTGCAGAAGCAATTCGCAGGTGTGTCGTACTCGGTCGGCAATCGTCAACAGCTTTTCGCGCGACAAGCTACCGGCCGCTCCGTCCATCTTGTACGTAATCTCGGCAGCCCAGGTCGCGGGCATCGCGAGTAGTTCTGGATCGCGAGCCACCGCTTGCAAGGCCTGCTGGATGGGCAGCTCCACGTGACTTTCGGGGCTGTAGCGTTCACCCAGATTGTGGCGCTGTACGTCGAGCTTGTCGCGAAACCAAGCCGAGCTGAACTTGACCGAATCGAACCAGTAGCGTGCCCGTCCAGAGTACATGGGGTCGTCGCGCCCAAGGCGCTCGCCGACGCTGGATGCGCTCCAGAGTTCGATTTCGATGGTGCGCCCGCTGGCTGCTGCGTCGTCGACGCCTTTCTTGCGCCACCTCTCATAGCGCTGAACTTCGCTGGCCTTCCGGCCCGATCGGTTGTCACGCAGGTCGACGGGCAGGCACACGACGAATTTCGTCAGCTGTGGATGGGCGCTAAGGGCTCGCTTCAACGAATCGACCAGGTCACCTACTTGTCCGTCCTCGAAACCGCCGATGAAGTATTTCGCTTGCCAGCCAACTTCGTGACCGTCCGCATAGGCTCGGTAGCACTCGAGCCCTTGGTCTGCCCCTGGGCCCTTGCGGATGAACCGAGAGCCCGCCGCCGGGTCTTCCAGGGCTGCCAGCTGACAGCAGAGTTCTTCGAAGCCGCCGTTCTGAGTTCCTCGATGTTCCCGAATACGTCTAAAGTCCAAGTTCAACGCCAACACTGCCTCCATTTATTTTTAGGCGCTATCCAAACTCAGCTATGACCGTCGTTCCAGCGATTGCTTACGCTGAAAAAGTAGAAGCTAGAGTTAACCTACGTAGAGTCCGCTCTTAGGCGTTAACCGACCAAGAGCATAACAAATTGCCAATCAGAAAAACTCACGCATTGTCACATGCTTGTGCGAAAGTCCGCTTGGGGCGAAAGCCATCTGCCAGCATCGAGTCGCTGCAGCCATCAACTCTGGTGGCAATAGCCAGGCCAATCTGGAGACGACCTTGCTCAACTATTTAAAACTTTACAACCACCTCATTCCACAACGGGCCATCGGTGCAAAACACCCACCCAGGCGCTCAAGGAATGGCAGCAAGAGAAGCCGGAGCTATCCGTAAAGCGCTATTATGATAAAACCGGCCTGGACAGTGTCAGTCATGGTTGCGATGCATCGTATGCCCGTGAGGGCGGCAAGTTGACGATTTTTTACAGTTCACTGCACTGGCCTGGTTAAATCGGATCGCTTTGCCCCGCTCAACCGGTATCCACGTCCTGACAATTCGTGCCAGTGACACCACTGCCGACCGCGGTGTACTGCCGAATAAGGAAGAGCGCGGTCACTACGGTACATGCGTGGTCCACATCAAAGGCTCGCGCCACAAGGATATGCTAGATGCCGGTAGTGAACAATTGAAGGCCAAAATTGTATCCGCCATCGATACTTTCCTCGCTCCAGCGCAGCATCCTAAATACGCTTGCGACCGAGACTCAAAGCTCGAATAATGTTCAGGCGATTATTTTGATATTGCAAAGTCCGCCATGGGACGGAACTTGCCGATGACGACAACCGGACAGAAGCGGCCAGCGCAACTAATCCCTTAATCACCATCACTCTTCGCATATGATGAAACCGATGGAAAAGCCAAGGATACGGCGTAGCCGAGTATCTTGCCATTGCGTTCGAGAGCGAACCACGGTAACTGCGCGCCGACAGAGGCACGGTGTAACCCAGAGCCAGGGAGATGGCCAGGTTGACGGAACTCGCCACCAGGTCCCTCAGGGCGGAAATTTGCAAGGCATCGCTAGCCAGCGCGTTGCGCGTCAGGTTGCTGTCAATGCCCAGCACAGGCAGGCGCCGACAATGTCGATCGCGCCTCATGGCACGCCAAGCTAAGCAGGGAATATCCTTTGAAATGACTGGCAATCTTCGACGAGCGAAACATTGTCGGGCCCTCCTAGACCTAGCCCATCTACTACTTTCCCATCGGGCGTAACGTAGAGGGGAAACTCATTATCTTCGTCGCCATCTTTTCTAAAAAAAACTTCTCTTATCGGTACAAAGCTCCATTGGACATGTGCCCCATCGTGGACAGGGATAAGAAGGAAGATATCAAGCAGCTTTCGCTTTTCGTCTATGTTCGCATGCTTACAAAACGACAGCGCATCGTTATGTCTCCAGAAAATTGAGGTCTGTGGCAACCAGCCATTTTCATGCCTAATTGCGTAACTCATGACAACGTAAATCACCCCTACGTGAAGTGTGACCGCTCTCCATGTTGACACGCCAGGTCCGGTCGCAAAAGGGAATCTAGGGAGCTCATGCTCCTGCTGTGTGGTTAGCATTTCAATTTTTCACCAACAATGAACACTATAGATTGTAGCCCTAAAGTGCGCGGCGTGAGTACATCGTGTATTTTGCACTGGACCAATGTATGGGTTTACTTGAACGCTTCGGCGCGGGCCTACAGAAGGCACGGAAGAGCCGCGGATTTACCCAGGAGGACTTTTCGATTGTATCCAGTCGAACTTACCTTAGTAGCTTGGAGCGAGGACTGAAGGCGCCAACTATTTCAAAGATTGATGAAATATCATCGGTGATGGAAGTGCACCCTCTATCGCTACTCGCACTCGCGTATTTGCCTGAAACAGACGAGGAGCGCAAAGAACTATGGGAGCGGGTCCATGCAGAAATACAGTCGTTTGACCGCATTTTTCCCGACAAGGGTGGTGCTGACGAAACTTAATTTGCGCCACTACGGCGAAAAATACCTTGTTTCACACAGATCAAGAACGCTTCATGTTGATAACAAAAGTAGCATCCACTGCTTCAGGCTGAAATACGTTCCTTACCGCCGCGACGACCGCCGCGGCTAACGAGGTAGCAGCGAGGTGAGGAAACTTTTTAATTAGGTCGTTTGACACTGTCCAGCCATTGTCACGCACTGACCGGATGATTTGATCTAAATCAGAGTTCGGTCCCTCCAGCGAACCTTTGATGGCATGCCGTGCACGTTCAATGTCACGCTGAGAACTAGCTTCGTTGCTCATTTCTACTTCGATGGTGCACCTGATGATATTGCAGAGAAACTCGGACTGGTGTGTTAGGTCCGGGTAACGCCAGGTCGGCAGCGCATCGTCGTAAGCATCAAAATGGAAATTAGAGCGAACGCCATCTGGACAAGTGTATTCGTTACCGAAATGAAAGTCCTCTTGGTACATGCTTACCAAGGGCCGCGACAAGTTTTCCAGTGCACGACTATACCCTAACCGCTGCTGCGCCCTGTTAGTGATAGTTGCTGAGATCGGCAGGATGAAGGGGGCCGGTATAGCACCGTCTCTGCGCAGCATGTCATTGACCAAAAATCGAGAGATGCGGCCGTTTCCATCGCTCATCGGGTGAATATAAACAAAGCCGAACGATGCGATCGATGCGCGCAATAACGATGATGTACCTGTAGTCTTGGCCAAGCACCGCTGGAGACCTACGAGCAATTCCATCGTTCGCTCTCATGGCGGTGCGATGTACTCGATGATATTCTCAACGCTGTGCGTATATCCGATGACGGCAGGTGATTGGCGAACGCCATAGCGCGTAGCAATGCCGAGGATTTCACCTTGAATCTCGCTAAGTGCTTGTAGCGCGAGAGGATCACCATTTTGACCGCATCGGTGCTCCATGACCGCAGCGAAGCGCTTCACTCGATCGACCTGTTTTTCCTCGTTCTCAATTGCAAAAGAGGCACGCCCCTCTTTGATGGAAAGCCATACGGCACTACGCGCCAAGATATCGGCACCAAACTGGATCTCGAGGGATTCAAGCGCTGCGGCGCAATTGAAGTGCTCTAGAGCACGAACAGCGTCAGTTCGCCGGATCGTTGGGCAGAAGTCACGGGTTCCAGGAAGATTATCTCTAACACGCCAGCGCTGGGTGTTGGAAGCGCGGGATGCTACGACAAATTGATAGGATTTAGGGCGTCGACGTAATTTCAGGATGAGGTATCTTGCACGTCGAGACGGCGGCCTGTGAGCCATTCAAACAGAAAGCCTGCGCGCCGGGCGTACGCGCCAGTAGGTTCGCTACGAATCCAGTCCTCCAGTACCGCCTGGTCGATTATCGAGAAGAGTCTCGCCAGAAACTCTAGATTGACCAGCTCATGCTTCAGGGCAAAAGAGAGATGACTGGCTGTTGTTGGATCCGGCCGAACAGTCCTGCTATATGTTTCTTTCCTGATTGAACTGATCACCGTTCGACGCAACTTGCCTACTTGACTTTCTACCGCGAGAGGCTGTACCTCCCGGATATCCAGCTGTTTAGCCAGCCACTTAAAACCTATGTAATCTGTCATTTTTCAGTTAAACCGCTCACTTTTTATATAAAAAATAGTGCCACGCAAAAAATATGATTATTAAATTGCATTCTTACAAACACTTCGATGCCTAAAATGCAAATAATCTGAACATCTCAACCTATGTCAAGACTTTTCGATCGATCTCATCAGGCTGCTCAAGCTGGTGTAGACGTTGAAACACTGCCACCTTATGGCCGGACATTGGCGCATGTTCAGCGTCCTCATGCCAGTCGGTCATCCAAACTTCTGACGCTGCCACATTATTCGCCCAAAGAAGGTCAGCCAAGCGAACGGGATCAGTGTCCGATAGGCGAAGACCATCCTCGCGTATAGCAATCAGCAAACCATCAGCAAAATAAATTTTGGTTCTCATAAAAATCCGTTGGGAAAATGCTCAATGATAGTTAGCCATTTTTTTGCCATCCGACAGATAGATTCATTTTCGATAACAATTTGCATTCATAAATTTGCTTACCGTGCCGTGTGCACGTCGTGAATTGCACAGATAAGTGAGCATTTCCCGTAGCACTTGTGCTTCGATCTCTCTTTCGCCATCTTACCCTCATGAAGCGCTATACGCCGACATAATAATTTTATTAAAAATACCAATTGTAGTGATGAGCCGTGAATTCGTATAGCTTCCTTAATGTTTATTTTTTTTATGCCACCATTTTAACAAGATCAAACCATCTTCAGTCTTAGCTAAATGAATCGCACCTCCTTGCGGCGGATAGCTTTCTGGATCTTCGCCGCACTCAATATCGTCCAGCCAATCGAATAGTGAATCGGAAAAGGACTCCACTTCAAATTGTGTAATATTTTCTAGCACCAAATTAATAAAAGGAGTTCCGATCCACTCCATGTAGGGTAAAAAATTAGGGGAAAAGTAAAAATATTCATCAGGAGACGAATTCAATTTCATATTAAATTTTACTAGACCGATTTTATTTAATTCTTTGGCATATTTTATGTACTCAAGACGTTCTTTATAAGATTTTCGATCTGATAAAAAATCAAGTCGCAACCCCACAGCAAGCTCAAATTCCTGACGTGCAACATCATGTGGACAGGTTATCTGCCAATGTGGCCAGTGATTTGGAGATACACCAATCCAATGCGTTCCGAAAGAAATCACTTCCCGCCCCCATTTGCAATGGCATTTTGGATGACGCTCATCTAAGGCCTGACGCACAAGGTTAATCTTTTCAGTAAAAGGAAAATGTTGCGAAGAATATGCGGCCGCACATTTATAAAACATCCACAGTAGATCGATATTTAGATCGGCAATACTTTCGAATTCTTCCTTAGCTTGAATCGGAAAATGCATTACCTCCACTTTCCAGCCCTCCTGCACATCAGTAAACAGCGGAGTCAAGGTTTCTGGAATATGTTGAAGGGCACGAACCATTCCCAACAACTGAGCATTATCATGCGGCCGAGGGGGCCTAGTGTTAGTGCAATACCAAAATTCTCCCTGATCAAATTGCTTTGCCACTTTAATGACGCGAGGCATCCATTCTGCGAGCGCTCGGAAGCACTCGTAAGATTCCGGAAAAAAAGGTTCCGGACTTGAAGCTGGCCAATATGGGCAGGCCGTCTGCATCAGCTCCAGCAACGCTTGGCCGCGACGCACCTGAATTTTTGTATAGTCCTTTCCGGCGCAAGTACTGTGCAATGGCGTCTGGTGAAAAGGGCATCGTGCCATCCAAAGTTGCTCATGTAAGTAACTGTGGTAGCCGATTTTCGAACATTCCGCACAGTAGCGTAAGGAATAGCGCGGCCATTGATCAACGGAGCTCAGATAGATATTATATGGCAATGAAATCGCCATATTGAGTACACTTTTGGTGACTTGAATATCCTCTCCCAGTATGTCGTTAATCCACTCGATATCCACATCATCGAGGGAAAAACCCGCTTCAAGATGGCCACGAAAGAAACTATTACATTGTTTTAAATCGATTCCATTTAGTACGGAAAAACGAGTCGCTAGTGAAATGAATGACTCATAAGGTCGCAAATTTCCTTTCCACCAGTTTACGGCTGGAAAAGATTTCATATCAACCAGCAGTCGCAATGATTCGCATGTGGTCCGAGTAGTTGACCTTGGCAAGCTCATTTAGCCAGCTTTCATATGATGTAGCTACATTCCAATCTTCGCCGTGTGAAAGGCGGCTTAATATCTCCTCCACTGTCCTCGCTATATGCTGCATCGGAAATTCCGTATAATTTTTTACGGATGCAGGACGTAGCTCAATCAGTGCTCGCCATAAGTATTCAGCACAGTCAACAAGGCGCTTTCCCTGAGCAAATGAGGTCGGGGCGAAACAATTCAGGAATGATATCCCACTACCTGCCGGCCATTCGGAATCCACGTCATAGTTATTGAGGACATATCGAATCTCCTCTAGTGTACGAATGCCATGGAAGCGAGCGTGTGCGGCCATAAATCTGGCAGCAATATGTGCATTTCCGGTACTCGCCAAGTATTCGTGACGATAGCCTAATTGATGCGATCCTATTGAGAATACACTCAGAAGAATCCCACTGTAATCCAAACGATTTTGCAGACCGACTAGCCACTTCCATTCATGCAGCGTCATTTCCTGGGCCTCATCGATTACTAGCACTACATAGTTTCTTCCAGCATTTTTGGCTATCGAAATGAATCGCTGCAGGCACAGATACGCTCCTTCAGTTTTTTTTGCTGGCTTACGTGGGTCAACGAATTGAAAATTGGAAGCTACCAATAATTGATGCCAGAATGCTGCTTCGGTTGGCAATGAGTCTGACCTATCCCAGATAACAAGCGGAACAATGGCACCGAAACGCTCAGCCAATACGTCTGCGAGATACCAAATGATTGCACGTGTCTTCCCCAAGCGCGATGCTCCATAAATGTATCCTCCCGGACGCTGCTGATCTATCCAATCACCTATCTGAACGGTCATCTCGTGTATGGGTTGGGTGTAGACCGCGTATTGCTTGGTACAAATACAATGATCTGGATCAATGTGAGATGCGCGCATAGTTATTTCCGTATCGAGGTCATACGGCGGAGCAGTATGGTAGTTTGCGCACTGAGATTATTGCTTGATGTGGCCGGTGGAGTCCGAGGAGCATTAGAAGATTTGACAGGCCACTCATAGTCATCTTGAGACGGAGAAGGCCTTACACGGTCCTGCGCGGCCTTCAGCAAACTTTCGCCAACAAACTGATCTGCGGCTTGTGTCAATATTCTGCGTGACTCAAGATATGCTGGGTGAATAGGCAGCTTATTATTTGGCTGGTGTTCGACAAAATTTATGAATGTGTCAATTCCGTCGCCTCCCGCTGGAATCAAGAATTGTCCCCGTGCCTCAGCTTGGCGGACCGCTTTACGAACTGACAGGCTATGCGGGGAAATATGCCATGGCGGTGATGCGCGGAGAATTCCTAATGGCATCCCGTCTAGCGTAGAAGCTAATGCTACGCGGCCATCGTCCTCTTTATGGTTAATAACCCAAATATCGGTGCCTACAAGATCCTGACGATTTTGTAACATCTCATTTGTGTAGTGCGCATAGTAAAACTCGACAAATACTGCTCGTCCAACTTTGGCTCCACCACGGACCCGGCACTTTTTCCTAATACTAAACAGTGATGCAACCACATCAGGTTCAACGTGACGCATCGGTTGTTGGGAGTGTTCAAACAGGAACTTCGCGTAGTTCAGCGGAGTTTTTCTGCCAATACCTTTGTGCGGATGCGCATTGTAGTTAGCGATTAGTACGTTCAGGAGTTCTTCAGCGTACTCGTACGAAAAACAAGACGTGATGGCCACCGTATCAGGATCACGCCCCTTTCGATCCGCAGCTTTAGCACCAGTAGTATTGGATAAACGTTGGAACCCATTACCAGCTAGGTTCCGGAAAAAAGTTTCAATATAAGGTCTGTCGTCCAAACCCCGTTTAACAGAAAAGGAGTTTTCCGGTTCCAGTAACACCGACCCAACTGCGTCTTTCAGTGCCCCCCTTACTCGAGTGCAAACTTCTGCCAATGCGCCATCAACGCTGGTTTCATCCCAGCAAAGACCTACAAAGTCTTCCCCCATCGTTGACAACAGCCCTGCTCCTTGCACATAAGGCTCCTTGGAAAACGACACCGGGCGAAGATACCACTTAGTAAGAGCACTCTTGATCGCTCTCATCACGTCATCGGAAGATACTTCTTTCCTCAGGCTGAAGTAGTAGCCAATAACGGCGCGGGATACTACCTCTACCAGCACAATGACCCAAAGTCGATATACGATACGTTCCCTGCTCTCGCCAGAAATATCCGGTATCGATACACAAAACCGGCCGTCAAGCTTATGTGCATCCATTTCAATCCGTTGCATGAACCGCATAACTGGACGGTTGGAGCCATCTCCAGTCTTAAGCTTGCGCACGAGATTTTCTCCGCCGGCATTATTTGCCAAGGCTTTTACATCAGATGCAAGAACTTTGTCGATATATCGTCGGACCGAATAATAAGCAGTACTGCTGGTATTGAAAGGCCATTCACCTCGTTGTTCGTAGCCGAGACTTCGCAACTCATCAAGAAACCAAGTGCACTGCCTAGCCACGGAGCGTTTTATTTCGACTAATTTCCCTCCACCTGGCACCGCTTTGATCCGTTTCTCAAACCTTAGCCTTAGGTCAGGGTGAGCATCCAGCATTGTATCCATCGCACCGGCGCCGCCAGCCCCGAATTGATCTAGCTGGATTTTTTTTCGTCGCTTGTATGATCGTATCCGGAGGTATGGAATTAGCGCACGCCACCCATATGGTTGACCATCGACATGAATGGCTAGACAGCGTTCCCGAATCAGTCTATATGCTTGTTTCGCCCCAAGTGAGGTAACTCGCTTTATTTGAGCGGCATCCGCCCCCTGCAAATAGAGCGTGACTGCGGACTTCCGTGCGAAATAAAGGGCACAGTCTTCGCTGCTCAGCGCCCCCTCGTCTGGAGTAGGCCACTGGCTCGCGTCTATACATTCGCCGTTAATTACGCGAAATGAGAATTGAGCCTTGACCTCCCCACCTTCTGGCATCCCAGCTCCCGAGATCATGTCTAGTCAGTTATCAAAATAGCATATGCAACAACTGAGGACAAGAAGTTTGATACGTGTTCGGATTAGCTACAATTTTATGCAAAATGCATGCAAAAGATACAGTTTTATGCAAATTTTTTTTGCATAAAACTGTACTTATAGACGATCTCGCTAGGGGGAAGTAGCAGGAACACTATTATGCAAAATGTCGTCTCCGGTTTTATTCAAAAAAAATATTCATTTCCGCACTTTGGCGTCCTACTACATCTTCAGCACCGTCCGATGAAGTTAAGCGGGGTTGATCGGTTACGACCCTGTGAATGTCCTGCAGCGTGCACATCAGCGCGATACAGTCTGCGCGGTATAGCGTTGCGTCACCAATAATGGATGCGCCGCTTCCGTCGCATCTTGGTCCGATGGGAAAGGCTCGCCACAACCTGTCTCGCCTTTCTTCATATCACCTGCGTCGTGATTATCTGGCGTGCTGCCGGCCTACTGGCCAACGGTCGTTTAATTGATTGCGCTTCTACTCTGGCATCATAAATTTAGCCAGCGCAGTATCGAAATCAAATCGCTCTAAGGCGGCCGTAATGTCGCGCAACATCGCGCCGCCTGCTACATCTGTTGCTGCATCGCTCAACTCTGCCGCAAGTTCCATTGCCTCTGTATCGCTACTGAGCAATAGCGTGCGCAAACGGGCCAGCTTGGCATGCCATTCGGGATCAATGACTGTGGCGGCAGGCGTGTCGGTTCCCGTAATCTCGGCCCGAAGCGCACGCAAGCCCGGCATAATGTAATCGAGCGATGCCACAGTCCTTGCCAATGCCTGCGCGATGCTTGCCTGGTCGGCATCTTGCACACATAGTGATTCCAGTCGCTCCGCTTCCGCGCGCACGCCAAAAGCCCCGATGTTGCCTGAAGTACCCTTGAGGGTATGCGCAAGGCGTACTACGTCCTCCTGTAACCGGCTGGTACGCGCCTGCGCAAATTGACGTGCGAAGTCACTGTGGTCCTCGACGAACATGCCCAGAAGCTTGCGATACAGCCTGGCATCGCGTGCAGCGGTTTGCATGCCGGCGTTGATATCAACCCCAGGCAGCTTGACCGGTGCTTCGATGGCCGAGGTATTAATAGTATGACGCGCCCTCTTCTGCTCTGACGCGTTGCGCGGCTTAAGCCATTTCGCCAAGGTTGCATACATTTCATTCACACGCAACGGTTTGGGAATATGGTCCTGCATACCAACCTCAAGGACCTTTTCACGATCTCCGGCCATGGCGTTGGCCGTCATCGCCACCACGGGCAGATGTGCGAATTTTGGCATGCATCGAATGCGTCGCGTGGCTTCATATCCATCCATGACCGGCATCTGGCAATCCATCAAGACTAGGTCATAGCTGGCATCAGTTTCAAGCATATCGAGTGCCTGCGCGCCATTTTCTGCCAGTTGCACAATAACGCCTGCCTTTTCCAGCAAATCACGCGCCAGTTCCTGGTTCAGATGATTGTCTTCGACGAGCAAGATTCGCGTACCGACCAGCTTTTCTACCGAGCCCTCGTTACGGCTTGTCGTGCCCGGTGGTACGCTTGGTAATATCTGGCCCCGTCCTAAGGCTTCGCCGATTGCTTCCAGCAAAGTCGACCTGGTCACTGGCTTGGTCAGTATGGCGCTAGGCTGGACGCCAGCGTGCTGTGCTGCGGTGACAGCATCTTCACGGCCAAATGCAGTCACCATGATGACCGCGTGGCTGCTGCCTGGATGATCGCGCTCCAGCTCTTGCATGGTGCGCACACCATCCATGCCAGACATCTTCCAGTCCAGCAGCAAGAGATCGTAAGCCAAATCGCGCGCGATGGCCTCCCGCACCAATAACAATGCCTGGTATCCGCTGGACACGACATCGACTTCGAGACCAAAACCGCGCACCATGGTCGAGAGAATTTCCCGTGCTGCCGCATTGTCGTCGACTACCAGCACGCGCAGACCATGTAATTCGTCGGCAAGAAACATCCTGCGCGGCTGGGGATCCTGTTGCAGACCAAATTGCACATGAAAATGGAAGATGGTGCCGCTGCCAGCAGTACTTTCCACCCAGATATGGCCAGCCATCATCTCGACCAGGTGTTTGGAGATCGCCAGTCCCAAACCAGTCCCACCATATTTACGTGTAGTTGAGGCATCGGCTTGGGTAAAGCTCTGGAACAGCTTATCGAGTTGTTCAGCACTCATGCCGATGCCTGAGTCACGTACCCAAAAATGCAGTTTGACCTGATCGTTTTCTTGGACCAGCAAGTCCACCCCCAACTCTACCTCGCCATCCTCGGTAAATTTCACAGCGTTCGAGCCGAGATTGATCAATATCTGCCCCAGCCGAAGCGCGTCACCGATCAGCGCAGCAGGCACTTCAGGCTTAATATTGAAGAGCAACTCGATGCCCTTTTCCTCAGCCTTCATGCCTATCATTGAGGCAAAACTATCAAGCACGTCTTCAAGTCGGAAATCGATGTGTTCCATAGACATCTTGCCTGCCTCGATTTTCGAGAAGTCAAGAATATCGTTAATAATGCCAAGCAGATTTTCCGCCGAGCGATGCACTTTGGTGATGTAGTTGAGTTGTCGCTTGTCGAGCTTGGTCTGCAGCGCGAGATAGGACATGCCGATAATGGCGTTCATCGGCGTGCGAATCTCGTGGCTCATATTCGACAGGAAGTCGCTCTTGGCTTTGGTGGCTTCCTCTGCAAGTTCTTTGGCGCGCGCCATTTCGTCTTGCAGCTGTTTGCGCTCGGTGAAATCCTGGTGTATGCCCACGAAGCGCAAGGCCTTGCCATGTTGATCTCGCTCAGTGGCTCGGCCCATGGAAAGTATCCATCGCCAATCGCCATGCTTGGTCCGCATGCGGAACAAAGCGTGGAAGTCAGGTTCGTCTGGATCGTTGATGCATAGCGCAAATTGGGACTGCACGGCGACGATGTCATCCGGATGCAGCAAGCTTGACCACGTATCCGCGGCACTGCCGTCTACGCTAACTTCATCCAGCGTATAACCAAGCATTTCAGCCCAGATTTCGTTAATTTCACTGCGCCCGCTGGCAATATCCCAGTCCCACAGCCCTAACCTGCCGCCTTTCAAGGCAAAGTTAAGGCGCTGCGCGCTTTTCGTCAGTGCGCGCTCGGCTTGCTGGCGTTCAGTGATGTCGTACAACCAGTTGACGATCTGTTTGGTGTTGCCGAACTCCATCTGTATGGAACTGATCAACACCGTTAATGGATCTCCATTGGCCCGCACCAAATTGGCCTGAAAATCAGTAACAACGTCATCACGCTGCAATAGCGTGACGTACGCATCGCGATCAGCGGTGCTCTTCCAATAGTGGGCAGTGTGACGACCCACCACCTTTTCAACAGGTTCGGCCAGCATTTCCGCCATGCGCTGGTTACCGAAGGTAATCTGACCGTTTTCGCTGATCGCGACGCCTACCGGACTATTTTCCAGGATACGGCGCAGACGGCTTTCACTTTCACGCATCTCCCCTTCCATGCGCTTGCGCTCGGAAATGTCGTCCAGCATCCAGATAGTGGCGCTCTCGCGGCCCATGATCTCGATGCTCTGCACATGCACGGACGCAACCAGCGCCGCGCCGTTTTTCCGATGAAAATCACATTCCGTCGCGACAACTTCACCATTGGCCAGCGCTGTGCACGTCTGTTCGTTGAAATGAATGAAGTCTTGCTGGGATGGAAAGATATCGATTGCTGCACGCCCGCTCAACTCATCAACGTGATACCCCAACAGTTCCCCCGCACGGTGATTGGCGCGCAAGATGACCTGGTCGGCAATATATAAGATTGCGTTAGGCGCATTGCGGAAAATCGCCTCCTGCTCACCCAATAATCGTTGAATTTCCTCTTCCTGTTTCTTCCGCTCAGTGATGTCGGTCGCGATGCTGCAAATGCCATAAATATCGCCGTGCTGATTGACAAGTGGCGTCTTGGTCGTCATGAAATGACGATCTTCGGCCCCATCCAAACTCGGTATGGCCTCTTCGTAGGTAGTGGCGTGGCCACTCGCCATGACCTGCTGCTCCATCTGGGTAATCTTGTCTGCCACCGCCAGTGACGTGAACGCATAGGCATCCTTGCCCAGCACGTCGCGCTCGCGGAAACCCAAAATGCTCTCGCAGGGCTCATTAATCAGCTGATAACGGCCCTGGCGATCTTTCAGCGTAATTACCGATCCGACACTGTCGACCAGGGTCCGAATCTGTCGCTGGCTATTGATGCTGGCTTGCTCCGACTCTTTCAGAGCAGTGATATCCTGATAGGCGCCGTACATGAACAGCGGCTTGCCGTTTTCATCACGCACCACTTTGCCGCCGGCATGTATCCATACAATGCGCTGATCGAGCGGACGCCGATAGGCAAAGGTTGCCTCATACGTGTCATAGGTGCCGGCAACGGCGCCTTGGTAGCGCTCGGCGGTGCGCGCCGCCCCAAGCGGGTCGGCATCGATCAGACGCGCGTACCACTCGTCCTGCAAGTGATAGCGCTGATCGTCCTTGCATGCTTCGCCCAAAATCTTGGCGGCGCGTTCCGACTGGTAGTAATGGTCAGGATCGGCAAAATCGATGTGCCAATAGCCGCAATTAGTCAGCTCCAGCGCAATGTCAGCAAGAAAATTTACACGGCGCATTTCCGCTTCCATCCGTTGGCGGTCCGTCACATCGCGTACTGCGGCGCAGACGCAGTGTCCGTCGCCCCTCAGATCAGGCAGGCGAGACAAGCCAACGTCGATGGAAAATTCGCTGCCATCTTTGCGTACGCCGAGCAGGCTACTCATGTTACGGCCCATCTGCCGGGTAGCACCTTCTGCTGAATATGCACTGCGCAGGCCTGCATGGCGCGAGCGTACAGCCGACGGCACCAGCATGTCGATCGATCGCCCGGTCAACTCTCCGGGCGCATAGCCAAACATTGTCTCAAGGCGCGGGTTCGCTAGCACGATGCTGCCCGTGTCGTCGATCACCACCATGCCATCGGGGGCCGACTCAATGATGGCGCGGAACCAGATTTCGGTTGAGCGCGTGTGTTCACTACGTTCTCGAATTTCCAGGTTGAAGGCCAATAATGGCATCGCTTCGTTCAGCAGCGCACGCAGCGTGGACGACGGCGGGCCGGCTAAGTGAAACACCGCAACGGTTCCCACCACTCCGTTGAGCAAGGCTGGCAAAGCCAAGAGGCAGGCCTGGTCCGATTCCAGTTCGACTGCGCCGAACTCCTTGGCACAACGCTGGGCAAGCTGCCCTCCGGCTTGAGCGCTCGCCACGTCTGAAGCGGAGTTGGCGACCAGCACCATCTGCTGATCTTCGCCTAGCCGCCAGATTGTCACTTGCATGATGTTATCGGCGCTTGTGTGCAGTGACAGAAAGCACTTTGCCAAGGCGGAGGTATTGACGGCTGTTTGCAAGCTGGCCGACAAGTCTGCCAGTTGGCTTTTAAGCCAGCGCTGGTCTGCCATTTGCCGTGCTTCCTCCTGCAGTGTGGCAATCGCACGCGCGAGTTCGCCGACTTCGTTGGGCATGTCGGTATGCGGGATAGTCAGCGATAGCTTGCCCGCTGCAAGCTGTTCAACGGCATCACGCAAGGCATGCAGTGGACGACGTACAGAGCGACTGACCAGCAAGGTGAGGCAGGCCTTCAGGCTGATACCCCCTAACAGCAGCAATAGCGTCACCATGAAACTGCGCTCGCTCAAGCGCTGCGATGTTCGCGCCGCCGCCAGCGCTCTATCGAGCTTGACCGTCCCCATCGTCGCCAGGGCATCGTTGGCAGCATCACGCGCTTGCCTAAACTGCGTTGAGTTCAGAAAAACCGAGGCTGCGCCGGTCTGATCATTGAGCGATCCGTCGCGCGCATCCTGGCGCGCGAGCACGATATAGCGATCAATGTTTGTGCGATATGTCTTGTAGGCGGCCTCAAACAGCGAAAGCTTGAGCAGGTTGGGCGATCCTGGCTCGATACTGGCACGCGTAGCGTCGATTTCGCGCTGAAGCTGCTGTTCGGCTTGCGCAAGTTGGCCCTGCGCCTGCGCGCCAGTGTCGCGCACATTCGCCGTGGCTGCCAGGCCGACCTTCGAGAGTGCCAGTTGTGCTTCCTTAGTGTGGGCTACGCCCTGCAAATGGTAGTGGTAGAGCGACTCAATGTCATCAGCCAACTGCGCTTGCACCCATAAGCTGTACGCGCCGATCACCGCTGCGACGGCCAATGCCACAATCAGACCGGCCAACAGTTTGGTACGCAGCAGTTGTTTATCGAATATGTCACGCAGGCTTGTCATCTTGCGCCGCCTGCTGGTGTGTGAACTGGGCTGCCTTGGCGGCCAGATCGGAATCGCTGTCCTGAAAGCGCGCTGCAACACCACGGAATTGATCTTGAAGCGCCAGGAAAGCGTCAAGAATATCCGGGTCAAAATGCTTGCCGCGCCCGTCAATCATGATGGCAACGGCCTTTTCGTGCGGCATGCCCTCTTTGTACACGCGTCGGCTGATCAAAGCGTCGTAGACGTCGGCCACCGCCATCAAGCGTGCTGAAATTGGTATGTCGTCGCCGGCCAACCCTTCGGGATACCCGCTGCCATCCCATTTTTCCTGATGACCGTAGGCAATCTCCTTGGCAATTGAGAGAAACGGCACTGACATTCCCAAATGATCCTCGGCCTGCTGTATGGCATCGCGCCCCAGCCGTGGATGGGCCTTCATGATTTCAAATTCGTGCGGTTCATAGCGACCCGGCTTCAGCAAGATATGGTCAGGAATGCCAACTTTCCCTATGTCGTGCAATGGTGCCGACTTGAATAGCAAGATCACCGTCTCGGGATCAAGGTAATGCCCGAAGCGAGGGTGGGCGCTCAACTTCTCAGCCAGCAGCTTGACATAGTGCTGTGTGCGACGGATATGATTTCCGGTTTCGTTGTCGCGCGTCTCCGCCATCGACGCCATCGCCAGAATAGTGACATCCTGGACAGCTCGCACTTCTTTTGTACGTTTATCAACCTCCTCTTCGAGGAAGGCATTTTTGTCGCGCATGAAGTCGGCGGCGGCCTTCAGTTGCAATGTATTGGCAACCCGCGCCAGCACGATAGGCGGATTGATGGGCTTGGTAATGTAGTCTGTCGCGCCCAATTTGAGTCCCAGGGTTTCATCCTCAACCGCACCAAGCGCCGTCAGGAAAATCACCGGAATCTGGCGCATTGCCGGATCAGCTTTCAGTAATTGGCACAGCTCAAAGCCCGACATCCCGGGCATCATGATGTCGAGCAATATCAAGTCGGGTGGATCTGTGCGTATCACTTTAAGCGCAGCCTCGCCGCTCGTGGCGGCCTTTACCCTATACAGTGACTTGAGCAAATCCGTCATCAGTGTCAGATTGGCGATAGTGTCGTCGACCACCAGAATGGTGGCGGGCTTGGTCGAGTTGATATCCATGTCCACGCTCATCGTTAGGGTTGGCTCGTGTATTTGGGGAGGAAAATGGTCAGTGTCGTTGTATTGCGTTCGTCGGAAACATCCAGTTCGATCGACCCGCCTTGCGCGTGGGCCATCAATCGCGCCGAATAAGCGCCAAGGCCAGCTGCCCCCGGTTTGCCCACGGTCGTGTATTTTTCGAACAAGTACGGACGGATCTGTGTCGGCACAACTCCCTTGTTCACGATCACGATACGCACCGGGTCAACGTTGATGAGCGCTACACTGACTCGGCCATGGTCAGGCGACGCTTCACATGCATTTTTGAGCAGATTTTGGAGTAGCGCAAAAGTCAGCGTCGCATCGCCTGCAATACGGGGCGGCTCGACGCCAACATCGCCATCAGAATCAACCACAATTGTCAGCTTACGTTGTTTAAAACCTGTCCGTGCCAGTGTCACGACTTGCCGCAACAGCTCCGCGATGGGTACTGGCTCCGCTTCCATTACGTAGCGGCCGCTTTCGATCTTGTACAGCTGGGATGACAGATGTACAAGATCGAGCAAATTCAAGACAGCTTGTTCGCCGTTTTCCAACTGCAGACTATGGCGCCGTAGCAATTCCTTGTCTGTCCGCAGCCCTTGCAGAACAGACAGCACCGTCTTCAAGGGACCTTGGATGTCATTGCGCATCATGTCATCAGCTGCCTCACGCAGCCGAGCCATAGCGAGCATACGGTCGCAGTCCCCTTGCAATTGGCGGCGTAAGCTGGCATAGCGCATGAAATTGCGTACGCGTAGCACTACAGACTGAGGATCGACCGGTTTGGTGACGAAGTCGACTGCGCCGAGTCCCAGGCCCTGAATGCGTGCCTTTTCGTCCGTCAGGGCTGTGACGAAAATGACCGGAATGTTTTCTGCACTTGGATGCTTGCGCATGCAACGAGCAACTTCAAAACCATCCATGCCAGGCATGATTACATCCAGCATGACTAAGTCAGGAGGGGAATCCGAGCAGCACATGTCGAGTGCCCTCTTGCCGCTGTCAGCGGCAAGAATACGGTAGCGGTCCTTGAAAATATGATACAAAACGTGCAAATTGTCAGGTTGGTCGTCAACCAGCAGAATGGTCAGCTTCTCTTCAGGATGCTGATCCAATGCAGGCTCACTCTTCTGTGCATTGTTCATCTCGTGCGTAGTCAAGCCCGACAATGCAGGAGGCCGCCGGAATGGGGGTGCCGACATGGCGCGTTCAATGCTCTTTGCCAGCCGGGCAGTGGTGTAAGGTTTTACCAGAAGGTCGGCAACTCCCTGCGCTATCGCCTCATCTATCCGATGGCGTTCTGCATCGGCAGTGATCATGATAAAGGGTATGCTGCAAAGCAAAGGATCTTCCCGCATCGCGCCCAACAGCGCCATGCCACTCATTCCAGGCATATTCCAATCCGACAGGACCAGATCGATATCATGTGTGCGTAGAAGATTCAGGGCAGCGTCGCCGGTGGGCGCCATATGCAACTGGTCGATACCCAAGTATCCAAGTTGGGCCGCAATGACCTTGCGCATCGGTTCGACATCGTCAACGACCAGCACCACCAGTTGTACATTCACCGTCGTTTCCTTCCCATGTATGTGCATTAAATAGTGCTGCGCCATTTAATCAGATCATACTTGGAAAATTTTCAACTTTACTACTTTGCGGAAAATATCAATTTCTCCTGTGCTTTAGGGAACCGCTGATTAATTCAGCGCATACCGTTCCCTGTCGCGCTTCCACCTGGGACAGTAACGGCACCTTTACCATCCACGATCCATCTTGCAAAAGAGCTTTTCCGACCTCGAATACGCCGCCAAAAAGAAGCTGACGCGGCGCGCAGATCTGGATGTCCATCGTGATCGTAGCTGGTCAGCACCGCCTCGTAAGCTTTTGCCGAATTGGCGCTACCGTCGCCGGATCAGCTGTCCGGGCTGCGGTGAGCCTTGCGCCCGCCGATCAACAACAGGTCTTGGGCGCCATCCTGTATCAGTTCGATGATGTCGCCGGTCTCGGGGGACACCAGGCTGGTTTTGCCGGTCGGCACCAGGCGGGTGGCGCCGATGTCTGGCATCACCATCGTCCAGTCCTTGCCGTCGAAGCGCAGTTCGTAGCGGTTGGCGAAGCGGCCGTCGAATCTGTCGAGCTGGTAGATGCCGACATAGCGTGTAGCCGTTGCCAGGTCCAGCGGCGCCGCCTGGACCTGGCGAGGTTTGAAATCCGGCCAGCCGTAGACGGACGACACCGCCTTGACGATTTCGCCGCCAAGATAGCTGCCGTTGTCGCCGTCGGTCATTACTACCACGCCGTTGCCGCTGTCGAGATACATGGCGTAGGTGCTCTTGAAGCCGGTGTTGCCGCCGGCATGCATGAAGCGTTTGTGCTCGCCATCACCAACCACGAACAAGCCCTGGGCATAATTGTTCAGCGCCGGCGTCAGCAGATCGCGCACCTCGGTGGCGCTCAGAAAGGCCGTGCCGGTTTTCCACGACCGCTGGACAGCGATCGCGAAGCGCGCCAGGTCGCTGGCCGTGGTCCACAGGCCAGCGGCCGCCAGTTCGGGATAGACGAAGGCCCCGCCTTCGACTTCGCTGCCGTCGGCGTAGTGGCCGTGCGCGCGGTTGTGTTCTGCCGCCGGCAATGGCTGCGCGAATGTGCTGCGCCCCATTCCCAGCGGCTGCATCACTTGCTGGCGCATCAATTCGGCAAAAGGCGTGCGCAGACATTGCTGCATGGCGACCTGGGCGATGGTGTAGCCGCCGCCGGAATATGCATAGGCGGCGCCCGGGACGGTCTCGATGGCGACCGCCGGCGTGAGCGATGGCGGCTCGCCCTTGATTATCTGAAGGTCCGTCGGGATAGCCTGCGATGGTGGATAGCCGGGGAAGCCGGACACGGTCGCCCCTGCGGTGTGGTTCAGCAAATTGCGCAAGGTCACCGGATGCTCGGGGTTTTGCTGGCCGGCGGGCAAGGTCCACGGCAGCAGGCAGGCGTCCACCGGGCTATCGAGCTGGAGCTTGTTGCTGCCTGCCAGCCGCTGCGCCAGCGCACCGGTCACGCCCTTGCTGATGGACGCGGCCTGATACAGCGTGTCGGTGTCGGCCGCTGGAGCGGACGGTTGCCGGTAGACTCCCGCCCAAGCGATCTTGCTGTCGCGAATGACTGCCACGCTGACGCTGGAGACGTGATAGCGGCGCAGGCGCTGCTGGATATCGAAGGTCTGCGCCGGCTCGCCTGCGATGTCCACCCGCTGGCGCAGCCCTTCGGCGATACGCTCGGCTATATCGGACTCGCCCGCATGGGCGGGTCCGCTACATGCCGCCACCCCCAGCAAGGCTCCCACGCGCAGCGCGCGGCCTGAAGCATGGACTGGCAATAGCCATGGACGAATGCGCATACATTTCCCTTTCATTAATTGAATGGGCTATCTTAGCGAGTGCTGCCCGAGGCTCCATGGATTTGCGACGAACAGTGGAAAGCTTGGTCCAGGCTGTTTGTTTTCACCAAAATCGCTACGCGGCGCTAGGTGGGTGAACGTACGCGCTTCGTCCTCCCCTCCTTCAGCGCAATCTGATACGCACGCTCGGCCCAGATGCACAGTGTCTCGCGGTCTTCCACGACATCTGCCGGGACCTCCCAATAGGAATGGAGCGCTTGTACCTTGCCTTTGCTTACGTATTCCAGGGCATGCGATCCTGCGGCAAGGTACGTTTTGCGCGTTTCGTCGTCGACTTTCAGGTACAAAGCACCGTCCCACACCATGCCAAAGACATGACCTTCCCGATAAAGGCCGCAGGCGCCGAACAATCGGCGTGTCGTGATGTGTGACCAACTGGCGAGCTGATCAATATAGTAGGTGGCGAGTGCCTGCTTCGGTTTTGATGGTGTCATCTTATTTTCCGGGGACTATTTATCGGATCGGCGCGTTGAAGATTCCATCGGGGAACTGGCTGCACATGAAGTCGACGAACGCCCGCACCTTGGGACTTTGCAAACGGCGTGAGGTATGCAGCACCCACAGTTCGACTTCCTCGTCGGCGCTGCCCCAGGATACCAGCGCGCCCTGTTCCAGCAAGTCGCCGATGATGGATCGCGGCAGCATTGCCGCGCCGGCCCCGGCGGCGATGGCGTCGCGCACCATCAGTAGCGACGATACCTTCAGCACAGCTTGTGGGGCGATGCTCAATTGCCCGCCGCTGACGGACCAGACATCGCCGTCGCGGTAGCTGGGCGTCACCACGGCCGCAACGGGGCCGCCCTCCTTCGGCTTGCTGATCTGCGGTGCCGCGGCCAGCACCAGCCTGTCCCTGGCAAAACAGCGGCCCACCAGCGTGCTGTCCTTGGGCGGATTGATGCGGATCGACACATCGAAATGCTCGTCGGCGAGATTGACGACACGGTCCTCGGCCACGATGTCGATCTGCACTTCCGGATAACTGGTCAGAAAGCGCGCGGCGATGCGTCCCAGTGCGACTTGCGAAAACAGCAGCGGCGCCGCGATGCGCAGCCTGCCGCGCGGTGTGGCGGAACTGTCATGCACCGCTGCCGCCGCTTCGGCCAGCTCGTTCATCGGCCCTTGCGTGCGCTGCAGCAGCAGCTGGCCAGCCTCCGTCAACTCCAGGCGCTGCGCGCCGCGTTCGATGAGGCGCACGCCCAGCGCTTGCTCAAGCTCGGCCACCCGCCGCGACAAGGTCGCCTTGGACCGGCCACTGGCGCGGCTGGCCTTGCCAAAGCCGCCATGCGCAGCCACCAGTTGAAAATCCCCTAGCGCGTTGAAATCCATGCTGTCTCGATATTGATACGGTACGTCTCCATTTTATAGTCTATGCGCCTCAATTGAAACACCTTATTCTGAAGCCCTGACCAGCCAACTCTGAAGGTGTTGATTATGAATACAGTTCGTGCGCTCGTACTGCGTAAATACGGCGGCCCCGAGGCGCTCCAGCTTGCGCTGATCGCGCCACCAACGGCCGGCAGCGGCCAGGTGCTGGTCCGCGTCCACGCCGCCGGCATCAATGGCCTGGACTGGAAGCTGCGTGACGGCCTCGTGCAAAAAGCGTTTCCTTTGCAGCTGCCACAGGTTCTCGGCATTGAACTGGCCGGCGTCGTGGAGGCGGTAGGCGCGGGCGTCAGCCGGCTGCGCGTCGGCGACCGCGTCATGGGGCCGGTCGGCGGCCTCGGCGCGTATGCGCAGCTTGTGGCAGTCAACGAGACCAACCTCAGCCCGGTGCCGGACGCGCTCGATTTCGTGGCGGCCGCCGCCCTGCCCCTGGCTACGGTCGCGGCCTGGAACAGTCTCCACCTTGCCGGGCCTGTGCAAGCGGGGCAACGCATACTGATCCATGGCGCGGCCGGCGGCCTGGGCGGCTTCGCGGTGCAGTACGCGCACCAGTCCGGCGCCGTGGTGTATGCCTCGGCACGCGGCAGCAACGCCGCCTACCTCCACAGTCTGGGCGCAGACCATGTCATCGCCTACGACAGGGAAAATTTCGAAGACCTGGCCGGCAATATCGACCTCGTGCTCGATTACGCCGGTGGCGACGTGCTGGAGCGCTCCTGGGCAGTCCTGGCCCCGAACGGCGCCATCGTCAGTGCCGCGTCACCGGACATTCTGGCGCGTACCCCCGAGGGGCGTCGCGGCCTGTGGTTCCAGAACACGCCCGACACCGGTCGCTTGCAAGCGACCGGCGAAGACGTGGCCAACGGCCGCCTGCGCTCCACGGTCAGTACCGTCGTGCGCCTGGACGAGTTGCCGGCGGCCATCGAACGCCATCGCACGCACGCCCGGCTGGGCAAGGCTGTCGTGACCTTGATCGACGCTTGAATTACAACAATTTCTTTCACCTACACAAAGGAGTCTCATCATGACCATTCTCGTTACCGGATCCACAGGCAATATCGGCCGTCAGGTTGTGGCCCAACTCGTCTTGCGCGGCGCCCAGGTGCGCGCGCTGGCACGCGATCCATCGAAGGCCGATTTCCCGGCAGGCGTTGACGTCGTTCAAGGCGACATGCTGGACGTGGACTCGCTGCGCAGCGCCTTTTCCGGCGTGTCGACGCTGTTCCTGCTCAACGCGGTGACGCCGGACGAATACACGCAGGCGCTAATCGCACTCAACGTGGCGCGCGAGGCAGGCATCGAGCGCATCGTTTATCTGTCGGTGATCCACAGCGACCGCTATTTGAATGTGCCGCATTTTTCCGGCAAGTTCGGCGTCGAACGGATGATCGAGCAGATGGGGCTACACGCCACCATCCTGCGCCCCGCCTATTTCATCAACAACGATCTCACGGTGAAGGACGTGGTGACCGGCTACGGCATTTATCCGATGCCAGTCGGCAGCAAAGGCCTGGCCATGGTCGATACGCGTGACGTCGCCGAAGTCGCGGCAATCGAACTCATACGCCGCGAGCAGTCGGCAAGCGCCTTGCCCATCAACCACATCAACGTGGTCGGCCCCGACACGCTGACCGGTGCCGATATCGCCGCCATCTGGACGGACGTGCTGGGCCGCCCTATCGCCTACCCGGGCGAAGATACGGCCGGCTTCGAAAAGAACCTGCGCCAATTCATGCCTGGCTGGATGGCCTATGACATGCGGCTGATGAGCGAACGCTTCCTCACCGAGGGCATGATCCCCGACGCCGGCGATGTCGAACGGCTGACCGCGCTGCTGGGCCGCCCGCTGCATTCGTATCGTGGTTTTGCCACCGAAGTCGCCGCTGCGGCCTGAGCTTGAGTGCGCCGGGCCTGGCCAGGAAACACCGCCAGGGCCGGCTTGCCTGTATCCGGCGCCAGCCGGGCACGCTTTTACGCTACCGTGACGCAGCACCTCATCTATAAGGAAAACGCATGACCGGCAGACTACATTCCCAGCCGGTATACATTGATGTAGATCAATCAATTTTCGCGCCGTGTGCAGCAGAATATGACCGTACGCAAGATTCTGTTCAACAAGCTATGGTAGCGCGCCTGCCTGAGGCGATTCTCCAGAACAGTAGCTTGCCCTATGCCATATCAACTTCACAAGGAATGCCATGATACCCACAACAATGCAAGCCGCAGTGGTCGAACAACTGGGCCAGCCGCTGGTGCTGCGCGAGGTGCCCGTGCCGGTGCCCGGTCCCGGCCAGATCCTCGTCAAGACGGAAGCGTGCGGCGTCTGCCACACGGACCTGCATGCGGCGCGCGGCGACTGGCCCGTCAAGCCGACGCCGCCGTTCATTCCCGGCCATGAAGGCATCGGCCTGGTGGTAGCCGTGGGCACGGGCGTGACGGAAGTGCAGCTGGGCGACCGGGTCGGCGTGCCCTGGCTGTACTCGGCTTGCGGCCATTGCGAACATTGCCTGGCAGCCTGGGAAACCGTATGCGCCGAAGCGCAGTTCGGCGGCTACACCAAGAATGGCGGCTTCGCCGAATACATCCTGGCCGACCCGCGCTACGTCGCGCATATACCGGCGGGACTGTCCGCCGTGCAGGCCGCGCCCATCATCTGCGCCGGCGTGACCAGCTACAAGGGCATCAAGGAAACGGGGGCGCGGCCGGGACAGTGGCTGGCCGTGTCCGGGATCGGCGGGCTGGGCCACCTGGCCATCGAATATGCGCTGGCCATGGGCTTGCGCGTGGCGGCCGTCGACATCGATGAGGGCAAGCTGGAACACGCGCGCGCCCTCGGTGCCGAAGTGACCATCAATGCGCACCAGGGCGACCCTGTCGCGGCACTGCGCGAAGCGACCAGCGGCGGCGCCCACGGCGTACTGATCACGGCGCCGTCGATCGACGCCTTCCAGCAAGGCGTGGCGATGACGCGCAAGCGCGGCACCTGCGTGCTGGTGGGCTTGCCGCCGGGCGACTTTCCGACGCCGCTGTTCGACGTCGTCGCCAATTGCGTGACGATACGCGGCTCCTTCGTGGGCACGCGCCAGGACATGGCCGAGGCGCTCGCCTTTGCCGCCACCGGCAAGGTCAAGGCCGACGTGGAATTGCAGCCGCTGTCGGCCATCAACGACATCTTCAGCCGCCTGGAACACGGCAAGGTCGCCGCGCGCGTGGTGCTCGATTTCAGCGCCAACTGACCGGCACGCTGGCTGCAGGGTGTGTCCTGGTGCGCGACGGCAAGGGATTGATGTTGCTATGATGACTATTCATAAAGACATAGCGAGGACACACCGATGAAGCAATCCCTCTCCAGCCTGCTGGCCTGCGCCGCCCTCGCCTTCTTCATTCCGGCCAGCGCGGCCGAGCCGGCCGCGTCCACACTGCCCGGACACTATTATCTGCAAGGCATCATGGAAACGGGCTCCGAACTGCTGCTGAAAAAGGATGGCACGTTCGAATGGATACTCAGTTATGGCAATACCGACCAGCAAGCGAGCGGCGAGTGGCGCGTTGCCGGCGACATGGTGACCCTGGTGGCGGGCAATAACGGCGGCAAGGAGCCGCAGTTCCGCGTGTTCGAGGAATCGGAAATGCGCATCCAGAAGCCCGCCGAAGCGGGCCTGTGGGTAGCCATCGTCGGCTTTCCCCAAGTGGGACCGATGGCCGGCGTGGAGGTAAAATTCGAAGCACAAAGCGGCAAGAAGGCCACGGCCGTGAGCGTGGCGAACGGCGACGCCATCGTCCGCATGCCGGCTTCGGAACGCTGGGTGCGCGCCGGTTTGCGCCGCCAGGGTTCAAAAACGGACTACCAATGGCTGGCCGTACCAGCCGAGCGCGCGCAGGAACGCATCGCCGCGTTCGCCGTCACCGACCCGCAATGGCTCAGGAGCCAGGCGTTCCAGAAGCTGGCCTTGCGTGTCGTCAAGGGCGGTCTGAAAGTCGACGATGCGGACAATGGCCTGGCCAGGGGGCTGTACGCGAAGCCGGCGTCCGGCCAGTAGGCCTGGCTCCCCGCCCCTTTCTAGAGCCTCTCCGCATCTGGTCAGCCATATCAGCCAGGGCACGCTGCAGACTCACTTTGATGCCGCTTAGCCCAAAATAGCCTCGATACCAACACCAAACTTGTTCGGGTTGAATTGAATGACTTGATAAGTTGCGATCTGCTCCCGGTAGAAGGGATCCTCTGCAAGCACGCCATCCAATTCCTCACGGCTCAGGCCTTTCACGAGGATGACACCTCCTGTTCGCGGCATCTGGGGACCGGACGCTAAAAAACGACCCGTCGCATAGTGGCGATCAAGAAAACTCCGATGCTCCTCAATGTGAGCCTCGATGGCTGCCAGCGGTTGAACGTAATGCAAAAGGACAATGAACATAAGGCTCCTCAAAACTCATTGACAGGATAAGCAAGCAAGTATGACAGAGATCCCCCCGCCATTTACGCCCGCGCGCCGTTGACACCCAGCACGGTCTGTCCTATAGTCGCCGGGTTAACGACAAATGAGAATGAGAATCATGTTCAGTTCTATCAAGAAATGGCTCGTCTGCTATCCGCTCGTGGCCGCCAGCCTGTTGCTGGCCGGTGGCGCGCACGCGCAAGTGGCCGACCAGGGCGCCGGCGCCAAGCAATTGTGGCAATTGATTGACTACGTTGCCGTCGATTACAGCGGCGCCGTCGAACACGGCAAGGTGGTCAGCGAAGCGGAATACGCGGAAATGCTCGATTTTACGGAGAACGCGACGACGCAGATCGCCGCCCTGCCCGCCCACGCCTCGCAAGCGGCCATTGCCGCTGCCATCGCCGACCTGCGCAAAGCCGTCGTCGCCAAGGCGGACGGCGTGGAAGTCAAGCGCCTGGCCCACCATGCGAACGGCTTGCTGATCGCCGCCTACCCGATACCCGTGGCGCCGAAACTGCTACCGAACCTGGCGCGCGGCGCGGCCCTGTATGCGGCCCAGTGCGCTTCTTGCCACGGCGTGGCCGGCGGCGGCGATGGTCCGCTGGCGGCCAGCCTGGAGCCGAAACCGATCGCCTTTACGGATGGCGAACGGGCGCAGTCGCGCAGCCTGATGGCGCTGTACCAGGTCATCTCCCAAGGCGTGGCCGGCACCTCGATGGCCAGTTTCGGCCAGCTGTCCGACAACGAGCGCTGGGACCTGGCTTTCTATATCGGCGGCATGTCGCACGATGCGGCGGCAAGCGCGCGCGGCGAAAAGCTTTGGCAGGACGATCCGCGCAGCAAAAAACTGTATCCGGACCTGGCTGCCGTGACGACGCTGACGCAGGAAGCCGTGGCCGCCAAGCTGGGCGCGGACGAGGCGCAAGCGTTGACGGCGTATTTGCGCAGCCATGCCGACAAGGCCGAGGCGCACAAGCCGGCCGGCCTGGCCCTGTCGCGTCTGCGCCTGGCCGAAAGCCTGGCGGCCATGCGCGCGGGCGACCGCGCGAACGCCACGCGCCTGGGCCTGTCCGCCTATCTGGATGGCTTCGAGCCGATCGAGCCGATGGTGGGCGCGCGCAACAAATCCCTGCTGCTGGCCGTGGAAAACGCCATGCTCGCCTACCGCTCCGCCGTGGCCAAGGGCACGGTGGCCGACGCCGAAGCGGCCGGTGAAAAACTGCAGCAACTGTTTACCCACGTGGAAGCGGAACTGGGCGACGCCAAGGCCGACCCGATGACGACCTTCGTCGGCGCCCTGACGATCTTGCTGCGCGAAGGCGTGGAAGCGCTGCTGATCGTGATCGGCATCATCGCCTTCCTGCGCAAGGCCAAGCGCAACGACGTGCTGCCCTACGTGCATGCGGGCTGGGCCAGCGCGCTGGTGGCGGGCGGCCTGACGTGGGTGGCGGCGACATACCTGGTCACCATCAGCGGCGCCAGCCGGGAAGTCAGCGAAGGACTCGGTTCCGTGTTCGCGGCCCTCGTCCTGCTCAGCGTGGGCTTGTGGATGCACCAGAAGAGCAGCGCCGGACGCTGGCAGGAATACCTGCACGAGAAACTCACGGCGGCGATGAGCCGGCGCTCCGCCTGGGGACTGTTCGCCCTGGCCTTCATTGCCGTCTACCGCGAAGTGTTTGAAACCGTGCTGTTCTATTCCGCCCTGGCGGCGGATGGCAATGGCGGCGCCCTGCTGGGCGGCTTCCTCGTGGCCATCGTGCTGCTGGTCGTGATCGCCTGGGCCTTGCTGCGCACGAGCGCTCGCATGCCGATCGGCAAGTTCTTCTCGTGGACGTCCGCCTTCGTGGCCGTGCTGGCCGTGATCCTGATGGGCAAAGGCGTGGCCGCGCTGCAAGAAGCGGGCTGGATCGGCGTCACCCCCGTCGACTTCATGCGCATCGACCTGCTGGGCATCCTGCCGACCATGGAAACCCTGCTGGCGCAGGCGGCCATCGTGGCCATCATCGTCGCCGGCTATGGCTGGAACCGCGTTTCCGCAGGCAAGCGCAAGCTGGCCTGATGCTGACCTAGCGGCGTAGGCAGCGTCCAGCGGGCGCTGCCTACACCTCGTGTATCGGCGCGAACGATGCGGCAAACAGATCGGGCTGGTAACCGGCGGCATTGAACAGGTGAAAGCAGGATTCGTCGATCGCGGCGCGCAGCCTGGCCTGGTCCACGCCCAGCACGACGCCACCGCGCTTGCGCACGCGCCCTTTGATGATGACGGTATCGATATTGCTGCGCTCAGCGGCGTGCACGACGGTACCGATGGCACTATTCACAGGATATAAACTGAGGTCGCCGGTGCGTATCAGCACCAGGTCGGCCTGCTTTCCCGGACTCAAACTGCCAATCCGCTGTTCCAGCCCCGCAACTGCGGCAGCGTCGATGGTGGCAGCCTCCAGTAACCGGAAAGCATCGCTGGGCGCTGCCGCATGCCGGCGCAGTTGATCGACTACCTGGTGCGCCACCGTGACCGGCTGCGGCCCGAACTGCCCGCGCTGTGGGGCCGCCAGCAATTCCGCCGTCAAGGTAGCTGGGCCGAGGTGTTGGTTACCGACTGGCAGGCGCATGAAGTCTTCATGGCGTAGGCTTACGCTTTGTGCGAATGCGGACCACGGAATGACGGCATCAATGGCGGCGTAACCGTCGGGGCCGGATTCTTTAGCTGCGACAATCGCACGCCCGACCTTTGAGTACAGGAGCAGTCATTGGCCAGCCTTTCGCTTTCCCCGCCTAGAGGTGAACAGCTCGCCCGGCCAACATGCCCGACCATGCTCCGAGGAGAGTGAGCATGGATGCTATAAGCAATGGGGTGGACCAATCCCCGAAGACATCGTGTAAGCCGCCCAGTATCATCGGACCCGCAGCTGCCATCAGATAACCGATGCACTGTGCCATGCCCGACAGCGCAGCCGCATCTCTAGCATTCGTGGTACGAAGACCGATAAAGGTCAGGCCCAATATCATGCTAGCGCCGCAGCCAAATCCCAGCAAGACAGACCACAGCAGTGCCATCGACGGTGCCAGCATCAATCCCAGCAATGAGATGGCAGACAGTGAGCTGGCGATCACGGCTGCTGCGCGCTGATCTTTCATGCGGCGCAGTATCACGGCCATGAACAATCCTGGTACTGCAGTGGCCAACTGGAGCGTTCCGTGCAGCGAGCCCGCTGCGGTTGCAGATATGCCATGCTCCATCAAAATCGTCGGCAGCCAGCCTACAGCAATATAAAACGGCATCGCATTAAGCCCCATAAACAGGCTGACTTGCCATGCAAGCGGCGAGCGCCAAACGGAGACGCTTGCGCCCTGGAGCTTGGTGGCACTGGCAGCTTTGCCTTGTTTATTCAATTGTGGCAGCCATGCCAACAGCGCTACCAGCGGAACGATAACGAACATCGCAAGCGCAGCGCTCCAGCCCCATGCTTGCGTGAGCGGAATGACAGCAGCTGAGCCGATGGCGCCGGCAGCGCCCATAGTGATGGAATACGCACCGGTCAGGGAGACCAGATGCGCCGGAAAATCGCGTTTAATGAGACTGGGCAGCAGGACGTTTCCCAGCGCAATACCAGCGCCGATTAGAACAGTTCCGCCGTACAAGGCCCAGGTACTGCCGCCGGAACGAATAGCAACGCCAGCCGCAATGACGCCCAATGCGCCGAGAACGGTGCGCTCCAAACCGAAGCGCGCTGCGATCGATGCGGCGAACGGGGAAAACGCCGCGAAGGCGAGCAAGGGCAAGGAGGTCAACAATCCGACAGCGCTGGTGGAGAGGCTGAAGTCATGCTGTATCCAGGGCAGCACGGGGGCGACAGCGGTAAAAGGTACCCTCAGGTTCATGGCAACGAGCAGTATTGCCGCGATCAGCGATACGGTTGCCCACCTAATATTCAAAGTCAATGTGTTCATCTCTCGTTTTGTCTGGAAAAACTAAGACTTTAGAGGATAAGAAATTGCTTTAATATAGATAAACTGACTGACTATACCTAAATCATGCCAAACCCCCGATTATTTGTCAGATCGCCCGAGGATTTCGATTCCGACACCTTCGAGCAGACTGCCGTGGCACTCGAACTTGCGTCGCAACAGAACGGCGTCGAGCATGTGGCGCACCAGCACCGCAAGGGACAGCTGATCCTGGCACTGCAAGGCGCCGTCACATGCGAAGTTTCCGATGCCTTGTGGCTGGTGCCACCACAGCATGGAGTCTGGATACCGAGCGGAATGGCCCACAGCTGCCGAGCAACGGGTAACGCCCACATCTACTTTTTGTTTATCGAGCCTGGTGCGGCCGTCATGCCGGACCAGTGCTGTACTGTCGCCATCGTACCTGTGGTCAGGGAGATGATCCGCTACATCGCCGAAAAGGGCCCCGTCGCTGCGACAGATGGGCCAAGCGCCAGGCTGATCGCGGTGTTGCTGGAACAGTTGTCACAAGCACCGGTCGAACAATTGCACTTGCCTATATCCGACCATCCAAAAATCAGGCGAATCTCCGATGCCCTGATCGCCGATCCCGGCGACCGCACCACCTTGCGTCAATGGGCAGATCTTCTAGCCATGAGCGAGCGGTCGTTGGCGCGGCTGGTCGAAAACAAGACAGGCTTGACGTTCGGCCGATGGCGGCAGCAATTGCACTTGATGATCGCGCTGAGTCAACTGGCAGAAGGACAATCCGTACAAAATGTGGCAGGTAATCTTGGCTACGACTCTGTCAACGCCTTCATCACCATGTTCAAAAAGGCTATGGGGAAATCGCCGACCCAGTATTTTTCATCGTTGCGGTAGACGATATGCGCGCTATCGCATTGTGACGGGAACCCTAGCTGTAGTGGCTCGCGTTTAGAACGTGCCATGCTCGCATTCGACGCGTTTCCCGGCTCAGATTAAGTGCAAATGACGCACGGCCCGTGCTCGCGCTAACTGCAATTGGAATCACCCCTACGTTGACAGGCTCTTAGAATGTGGTACTTACATGTCAAGACCCGCTTGGTTATCACGCGTTCCTTTTGATGCCCACAGCGTGATCCACGTAGCCGTCCGGACGTATGAGCAAGGCATGCGCGCCTGCCGGTGTTACTTGGGAGCCCGCAGGCACAGCTTTGATCGTATCGACCCATCGCATATCGAGCTCAGGCGTGTAGTTTCCACCCTCGCGATCCTCACTGGTCGTCAGTTGCAGCAGCAGCCAATGGCCACTGCGCAAAAAACTGAACAGCGAGGCTTGGCCACCGTTATCCAGTTTTAGCTGCCAGTCAGGCAGCCGCCGCCCTGTCCAATCGGGCAGCAGCGCCCATCCCTGCGGAACATCGACAACTGAGGCCGGGTATCGAATCCCGTAGCCGGACAAGTCATGCGCAAGCACTGCATTAAGAGCAGGAATTTTCATCAGCTCACTGAATGTCTCTCGCAGCGCCTGTCCCGGAGCATCAAACGAATTCATCATTAGTGCACTTTGCGCCAAGGTATTTTGGTACAGCGCCGCACCAACGGCATGACGCTCTTTGTGGTAGCTGTCCAGCAGCGGCTCTGGCGCATGTCCGTTCACTACGCCCGCCAGCTTCCAGCCCAAGTTCATCGCGTCCTGCATGCCCACGTTCATACCCTGGCCGCCCGCCGGAAGGTGGATATGTGCGGCATCACCAACCAGCAAGATTCGATCTTTGCGGTAGACACTCGCCAGGCGGGTTTCATTCGAGAAGCGTGATAGCCACGTCGGTGCATGCAGGCCAAAGTCCTGTCCCGCCACCCGTGTGGACGAATCAGACAACTCTTCGAGCGTGACGGGCGTGGTCGCAGGCACATCAACTCTGTCGGTATCGATCACGATGACGCGGAACATACCACTACCCAAGGGAACGATCATTAATCCACCTGCCGCGTTGCCGACACTGAATCCCGGCGTAGACGGCGGTGCGCTCAGACGAACGTCGCCAAGCATGACAGTCTTCGTAGCCGGCAGACCATGGAAGGCGATGCCTGCGTGCTGGCGAACCAGACTACGCGCGCCGTCTGCACCGACCACGTAGCTGCCAGAAATATCGAAAGGGGCGCTGTGCTGTTGTCCCATCACGGAAATGCCATCGGCCGTTTCGACAATGCGCTCCACCGTAGCATTCCTGCGCAATTCAACCCCTAGCTCAAGCGCCCATGTCTCCAGCAGTTGCTCGGTCACGCTCTGTGGGATGAACAGTGTGTAGGGATAGGTGGTGTCGATCACCGAAAAGTCAAGTCGCGTCTTCAATCCCGCAAAATGCCCGCTGGGAATCTTTATGCCGTTCGCCAGAAAGCGGTCAGCCACGCCACGTTGGGCCAGCATCTCCACCGTCCTGCCGTGCATAGTTAGCGCGCGCGACTGCGCTATTGGCGCGTCACGGCGCTCTAGTACTGTGACGCGTATTCCTGCCAACCGCAACTCGCATGCCAGAGTTAAACCTACAGGGCCTGCACCTACTACGATCACATCCGCATTTTCATTTTTCATTTGCACCTCAATCTAACATCGTTAGTTAAAAAATTTATGTTAATCTAACGTCGTTAGTCTGTCAAACAAGAAGTTTATGAAGATCCAACGTGAAGCCGTAATTGCCACCGCTTTGAACCTGCTGGACGAGGTAGGTATAGAGGGTCTTACAATGCGCCGTCTTGCCCAGGAACTGGACATCAAAGCAGCATCACTGTATTGGCACTTCGCCAATAAGCAGGCTTTGATGAATGGCATAGCCGACGCTTTGATTGAAGGGGTCGCGCACGAGCATCCGGACGAACTGTCCCCCTCGACTGCTTGGTTCGATGCGGTCAGCGCGACCGCACATGAGATTCGAAATGCGCTGCTCAAGCGGCGGGACGGTGCACGCGTATATGCTGGCACCTACGTCATCACCGACAACACACTTCGCGTTGCCGAGGCATTGATCGGCCCTTTGTGCGAGGCTGGGGCCTCCACTCGGCTGGCGTCTTGGGGTGCCTTCAGCATCATCTATTACGTAATGGGCTTCGTGATGGAAGAGCAACCGCTGGCTGCCCCTGGTGAAATATCGCTGGCCATCGCAACTCACCGTGACCAGTTTGAAGCTCTGGCGGCTAAGGGCTATCCACATGTTTTGGCTGCGGCAGCGGAATTATTCAGCCCGGATTTTGATGCGCGATTTGACGCTGGCCTCGATCTGCTTATCACCGGTCTTCGCATGAGGATCGCAGAAAGTTCCCATGCTTGAACTAATTATTAACTTTTTTACTTCACACTTGCTCCGCGAACTTATGTCATACCCTTCGGAGGGTTATAGGTCGAGGAACACGATTTTTCTTCAAGGATTTATACTAAGCGAGCGAGCTGCATCGATTCTCACGTATTGCCCGGCATGTCGCCAGGTGGAGCGATGCAGTATCGGGAGACCTGGAATTCCTCGCCGTGGCGTTTTCAATAGGCGGTGACGTATTAGCCACATCATTTTAAAGTCTGCATTCGGCCGAAGCGGAAATTGCCTCTGAGGGATTGCAAGCTCATTTGCAGATAGCGTGAGCACGGGCCCCCCGTTATTTGCAGTTAATTCGAGCCGAAAACGGCGTCGGATGCGAGCACGCCCGTTTTCAAACGCGAGCCGTTACACCTAGCCAGCGAAACAGGTCTCGGGCATGCCGTTTATTCCTGGTATGCCGACCGCAAGCACGGCGCCGTCTGCATCGGTGGGCTTAGCGAGGCCCACCCTTGCGCTGGTACAGAACAGCGTGTCGCCCGAGAGCCCGCCGATGGCCGGACAGGTGCTCTGATTCGCCGGCGACGTAATGACACGATCAATGCGGCCATCCGGGCTGTACCGAACGACCCTGCTGCCGCCCCACTCCGCATTCCACAGGAAGCCATCCGCATCGACACAGGAGCCGTCCGGCGCGCCTCCGCCGATGACATCCGCAAATACATGTTGATGTTCAAGGCTAGGGTAATCGCAGCAAAAAATGTGCGGCTGCAGCGAATCGCAGTAATACATAGTCGTGCCGTCAGGACTGAAGCAAATGCTGTTGGCGATGGCAACGCCGGGCAGCGACAGAGACTCGATGCTCATTGTTTGCGCATTGAGACGATAAAAAGCCCCCACCTGCTCCTGCGGTTCGCCTTCGTGCATCGTGCCGAAGACAAAGTTACCGGCGCGATCGCAACGCCCGTCACCAATACGTGTATCAAGGTTGCCCGGTGATGCAGCTATTTCGTTGACCACACCTGTCGCCAGATCAAAAAAGACCAGGCGGGATGCCAGGCCGAGTAACAGCACGTCTTGCCGCGCGGTGAATGCAAACGACGCCAGGCGCTCGGGCAAGGGCCAGCGCCCACGGACCCCGGTACCCGGCGCGTAGGCCAGCAGCTCGTTTCCTAGGATGTTGGTCCAGAAAAGCCGGTGCGTCCGTGGACACCAGATCGGACATTCGCCTAGCAGATCGTCGGATTTTTCAATAATTTCGAACATGATTTTCTCGTTTGTGTAGATTATTTTCTGATGCGGCTCTGCCAGCGAGACGCCGCTTTCATCCGTTCAGCGCTCTCGACACGCGGTCGCCGAATACCAGTACGGTCAAACCGGCGATCATCAGCAGCGCGCCTACCAGTTTTGCTGCGGAAATCGGCCGTGCCGTTGCACCCAGCAGGGCAAAGTGATCGATAACTAACGAAGACATCAGTTGGCCGACGACGGCCAGCCCCACCAGCAATGTCAGGCCGATGCGCGGTGCCAGTAGGACATTGCACAGCAGTGCTCCGGCACCGAGCATGCCGCCCAACAGGCTCCAGAGGGGCTGGGCAGGCACTTGCGCGAGTGATGGGACGGTACCACCGCGCAGCAAGGCGATCAAAGCGAGAAACAACCCACCGATGATGAAAGACACTAGCGAGGCCGTCAGCGAGTCCCCGCCGATGCTGCGCGCTAACTGCCCATTCAACGTGGTTTGCAAGGCGATGGCAATGCCGGCGCAGAAAGCAATCGGTAACAGTAACGCGTTCATCCAGCGCTGCTTACGAACCGTGAATCGGTGCAAAGGACGCCTCGAACAGATCGGGCTGGTAACCGGCGGCACTGAACAGGTGGCCACACGATTCGTCGATTGCAGCACGCAGCTTTGCCTGATCCACGCCCAAGACAACGCCACCGCGTTTGCGCACGCGCCCACCAACGATGACGGTATCGATATTGCTGCGCTCTGCCGCGTGCACCACGGTGCCGATGGCGTTGTTGACCGGGTAAATGTTCAGGTCGCCGGTGCGTATCAGCACCAGGTCGGCCTGCTTGCCCGGGCTCAAACTGCCAATCCGTTGTTCCAGCCCCGCAACTGCGGCGCCGTCGATGGTGGCAGCCTCAAGTAACCGGAAAGCATCGCTGGGCGCTGCCACATGGTGATGCCCGTGATGGCGCCGGGTATGATCCATCGCCCGTTGCAGATAGAACGCCACGCGCATTTCCATGAACATGTCACCGCTGTACGAGGTCTCGTTGTCGATACTCAGGCCGGGGCGTATGCCGTGCTCGAATGCCTTCTGCCAGGCGTTCACGCCATCCTCGATGCCGTAGTGTGCATCCGAGCGGGGGCAGACATTGACGCGCACACCTGCTTCGCGCAAGATGCGCCAGCCCGATTCCGGCAGGCAGGTGCAGTGGTTGAAGATGTTGTCGCTGCCGAGCATCCCCTGCGCATGCAGGCCTTCGAGCTCGGCTGACATGTCACCGCCAAAAAACTCGGTCACGATGGGAATGCCCAATTGACGGGCGACGGCCCACTGCTGCGGTTCCAGCTGCGCCATCATGGCCAGCGTCACCAGGCTGTCAGGCTTGGTGAAATATTTTTCCTGCAGGCGTGCCAGGTTACCAGGCCAATGCGCCTCGTCCCAGACGCCAGATACGGGCGCCCCGGAAGCATGCACCGCGCGGATACCGGTATCTAGCAATGCTTCCACTGCCGCGTCGGAGTGCGCAGCCGTGCGGCTGTTGTGGGAATTGTCGATCACGGTCGTGATGCCGGCGTCGATGCAGCCCAGTGCCGTGAGCAGATTGCCCACGTAGATGTCGCGCGGCCGGTAGTATTTGGCAAACGAGAAATGCGTGGCGTTGCAATAGTCCTCGAGCGTTGCCGCATTCGGGTTGATGCGGCGCAGCTGGCCTTCCCAAGAATGGCGGTGGGTATCGACCATGCCCGGAATGGCGATCATCTGCGCGGCATCGATCACTTCGGCACCGTCGGCCGCCAGATGCTCACCGATGGCGGCGATGGCGCCATCGGCGATCAGGATGTCGCCCCTGGGCATATTGCCGATATTGCCATCCATGCTGATGATCGTGGCGCCGCGTATCAATATCCTGTGCGGGACTGGGGCCAGCGGTGCCAGCAGTTGACGGTCTTGTTCGGTCATGGTGGATTCCTGGAAGAGCTAATGGGTGCACGCAGTCTAGTGCAGGCAAGCACGCGGAAAAAGTGGCGCCGGACGTTTTCATTCTGCAAAAAATCCGAATAATGTTGGGTTATAGTGCCATTTCCTTTGGCGCTACACGGACAAGACATGGATCGCGTACAAGCAATGCAGGTATTTCTTCGCGTGGTCGAGAGCCGCAGTTTTGTGCGCGCGGCCGAAACCCTGGGCTTGCCCGCCTCGTCGGTCACCAGCATCATCAAGCGGCTGGAAAAACATTTGCAGACGCGCCTGCTGAACCGTACCACCAGACACCTCAGCCTGACGCCCGAAGGCGAGCGCTACTTCCACCGCTGCCGCGAAATACTCGATCTGATCGCCGACACCGAAGCGGGCCTGCACGACGCGGGCGGGCGCCCGCAGGGACGGCTGCGCGTGGATATGCCTGGCGGCATTGCCCATGCCGTGATCCTGCCCCAGTTGGCGCAATTCCAGCAGCGCTATCCGGATATCTACCTGATGATCGGCGTCAATGACCGCCAGGTGGACCTGATACAGGAAGGCGTCGATTGCGTGATCCGCACCGGCAGCCTCGATGATTCGACCCTGGTCGCGCGCCGCCTGGGCGAACTGCGCTGGATCACCTGCGCGGCGCCCACCTACCTGGCCGAACACGGTATTCCCGCAACCCTGGAAGATTTGCCGGGACACCGGGCCGTCAACTACTTTTCCAGCACGCCGCGACGGGGCGGCGAGCTGCATTTCATCGACGAGGGCGTCAATGTCGCCGTTCCCCTGCCCGGCACGGTCGCCGTCAACGAGACGGGGCTGTACATCGAGCTGGGTCTGGCCGGCCACGGCTTGATGCAGCTGGCCGAGATCCTCGTAAGCGGCCATTTGCGGACCGGGGCTTTGGTCGAGGTGCTGGGCGACAAGCGGCCGGCGCCCGTGCCCGTATCGCTGCTCTACCCCCATCAGCGCTTTCTTTCCCCGGCGATGCGGGCATTCACCGACTGGACGGCCGGGCTGTTCTGAGATGCCCTGGACGCACCGCGTGCACGCTTTTGAAAACTGCTATATGATGATCGTCATGCAGAACTCACCGAACAAACCGGCGGCGCAAAGCCGCAAGGAAGCCACCCACGAGCGCATCGTCGAGGTGGCCACGCGCGCCATCCGCCGCAGCGGCTATGCGGGCACGGGCGTGGCCGACATCATGAAGGAAGCGGGCCTGACGCATGGCGGCTTCTATGCGCACTTCGCTTCGCGCGACGCGCTGCTGGCTGAAGCGGGCGACCGCGCGGGCGCCGAAGCCGTGGCGCTGGCGGCCAGGGTGGCCGCTGCCGCCCCGCCCGGCCAGGCGCTGCAGGCCATGCTGGCCGCGTATCTGTCGCCCGAACATGTCGCCGCCATCGAGGTGGGTTGTCCCGTGTCGGCGCTGGGCTCGGAAATGCCGCGCCAGGCACCCGAGGTGCGGCGCGCCGCCACCATCCATATCAAGGAAATGATCGACCTGTTCGCGCGCCAGTTGCCGAACTGGGGCCAGCCCGAGGCCCACGCGCAAGCGATGGCCATGGTGTGCGCCATGATCGGCACGACCATCCTCGCGCGCGCCGTGGACGAACCGGCCCTGTCGGACGCGCTGTGCGCGGCCACCCTGGCGCAGTTTCAGACACCAAGCTAGCCGCATCGCCCGTGGCCTTGATCCGTCCCGGGCTTTTTTTGAAACAAAAATATGATGATCGTCATATTCAATATTCTCAACCACTGAAGGAATGCCATGCAAAACAAGAAGATTGCCCTCGTCACCGGCGCCTCGTCCGGCATCGGCGCGGCCACGGCCCGGCGCCTGGCACAAGCCGGCTACACGGTGTACGGCACCAGCCGCCGCGGCGGACAAGCAACCGAGGCCGGCCATGCGATGCTGGCGCTCGACGTCACCAGCGATGCGTCCGTCGCTGCCGCCGTGGCAGAGGTAATACAGCGCGAAGGCCGCATCGACCTGCTGGTCAATAACGCCGGTTTCGGCGTGGCCCCGGCTGGCGCCGAGGAAAGCAGCATTGCGCAGGCGCAAGCCATCTTCGACACGAACTTCTATGGCGTGCTGCGCATGACTCTGGCCGTGCTGCCGCACATGCGGGCCCAGGGCGGCGGGCGTATCCTCAATATCGGTTCCGTCGTGGGCTTTTTGCCCATGCCTTATGGCGCACTGTATTCCGCCACCAAGCACGCGATCGAGGGCTACACTGAATCGCTCGACCATGAAGTGCGGGGCTGGGGCATCCGCGCCAGCGTCATCGAACCGGCCTACACGAAAACCACGTTCGAAGCCAATCTGCTGGCGCCCGATACTCCGCTGTCCGCCTACCGGCAAGTGAGCGCGGCCGTCACGAGCCGGCTGCAAACGCTGATGGCCGGCGCCGACGACCCGGCCATCGTGGCCGACACCATCCTGGCGGCGGCGCAGGCAAGCAAGCCCAAGCTGCGCTACACGGCAGGGCCGCTGGCGGCGCGTTTGCGCCTGATGCGCCGTTTCATGCCCGCCTCGCTGCTGGACGCCGGTTTGCGCAAGGACCTGCGCCTGGCCTGAACGCCAGCATTTCACAGCATTCAGAGAGAACATCATGCAAGCTTTGCAACTTAAAAAATACGGCGGCCTCGATCACGTGGCGTTTGCCGAACTGCCCCGCCCCACCCC
>NZ_JAAOLY010000002.1 GCF_011601275.1 Janthinobacterium lividum
TCGTTCGTTCCGCCCCGCCTCCCCTGCCTTCCCCGCCACGCACCGCCGATGGCCCGCCACTGCGCCAGTTGCAGCTGGGCAGCCACCTCGTCGAATTCGCGCTGCGCCGCTCCACGCGCCGTTCCATCGGCTTCATGATCGACGATAACGGCTTGCGCGTGACGGCGCCCAAACGCGTCACCCTGGCCGAAATCGACAACGCCATCCGTGCCAAGCAAAGCTGGATCGTCTCGAAGCTGCTGGAACGAGGCGAGCGCAAGGTGCAGCGCCAGCAGCGCCCGCCCGTGGCCTGGGTCGATGGCGCCGTGCTGCCCTACCTCGGTGGCGAGATCACCTTGCGATTGCACCAGGCGCCGCGCCACCGCGCCAGCTTCCAGCGCGAGACGAATGAACTACACGTGTGGGTCACGCCCACGGGCAGCGAGCAGCAATTGAAAGAAAAAGTGAAGGGCTGGTTCCAGCACGAAGCGCGCCAGCTGTTCGAAGCGCGCCTGGACGTATATGCGGACAAGCTGGGCGTGCAGTACGACTCGCTGTCGCTGTCGTCAGCCGGCACGCGCTGGGGCAGTTGCACCATCGAGCGCAAGATCCGCCTGAACTGGCGTTTGATCCACTTCGCCCTGCCGCTGATCGACTACGTGGTGGCGCACGAACTGTCGCACCTGCTGGAAATGAACCACAGCCCCCGCTTCTGGGCCACCGTGGAGTCGATTTATCCCGATTACGATGGCGCCAAGCAGGCGCTGAGAAAACGCTCGCAGGAGCTTCCGGTGCTGTTTACGTAGGCGCTTGTCGGATTAGGCGGGGCCGCAGGCCGTAATCCGACAACATTGTTGGCCGCGCATACATCACGCCAACAGCGGTTTGATCGCAGCGACGGTGCGCGGCGTGGCCCCACGGTGCTGCGCCGCAAACGCCAGCGCCTTTTGTCCCATCGACGCCAGCTGCGCCGGATCCTGCAGCAAGGCCGACGCCTGCGCCATCAGCGCATCGGCGTCCGCCACCAGCGCGGCGCCGCCGGCCGCAATCGCCTGCTCGGTCACGAGCGCAAAGTTGAAGGTGTGGGGCCCGATCAGCACGGGCTTGCCCAGGGCCGCCGGTTCGATCAGGTTCTGTCCGCCCAGCGGCAGCAGGCTGCCGCCCACGAACGCGCAATCGCAGGCCGCATAATACGCAAACATCTCGCCCATCGAATCGCCCAGCAGCACTTGCGTGCCCGCCGCAACGGCACCGTCCTGCGCCAGACCTGATCTGCGCTGCACGGCCAGGCCCCGCGCCGCGATCAGTTTTTCCACCTCGTCGAAACGCTGCGGATGGCGCGGCACGATCAGCAGCAGCGCATTCGCCGGCAAGCTGGCGCGGATATAGGCATCGAGGATCAGCGGCTCTTCCCCTTCGCGCGTGCTCGCGCACAGCAGCACGGGACGTTGGCCGATGGCTGCGCGCAGCGCCGCCCCCGTCGCCAGTGCCGCCTCGGGCACGACGACATCGAATTTGATGCTGCCCGTGACCACTACGTCCTGCACGCCCAGCTGGCGCACGCGATCTGCGTCGTCCTGCGTCTGCGCCGCCACCAGGGTGATGCCGCGCGCCGCGTCGGCAATCAGTTTACCGAGGCGCTGTGCCTTACCTAGCGAACGCTGCGACAGGCGCGCATTGGCCAGCACCACGGGCACTTTGTAGCGATTGCATTGGTGGATCAGGTTCGGCCACACTTCCGTCTCCATCAGGACGCAGATGCGCGGCGCGAAATGACGGATGAAACGGGCCGGCATGGCGCCCGTGTCGTACGGCAGATAGCTTTGCACGAGGCGCGCGCCATGTTTGGCGAACAGGGATTTACCTGTCGCGCGCCCCGTCGGCGTCATGTGCGTGAGGACGATGCGGCACGCAGGCCAGGCGGCCAGCAGCGCATCGACCAGCGGCTCGGCCGCGCGCGTCTCGCCGACGGAGACGGCGTGCAGCCAGATGGTGTCCGTGGCAGATGCCGGCTGGCGGCCGTAAAAGCCCAGGCGCTCGCCCCAGTGCTGGCGGTAACCGGGTTCCTGGCGTCCGCGCAGCCACAGCCGCGCCAGCACCAGGGGCAAGGCCAGCCACCAGGCGAGGGTATAAAGAAGTCGCATGATTGTTGAATGTTAAAGTCAGGCGGGAGGATAGTCTGCCAGCAGGCGCCGTGCCGCGGCCAGCACTTCCGGCACGCCGGGCGGCGCGCCCTTGTCGCCCAGGTTGATGATTTTCGGCGACCAGTTGCCTTCCGTTTTCCACAGCGGCGAATCGGCATAGATTTCCACCGTCGGGCGCACAAAGGCGGCGGCGATGTGCGTCAGGCCCGTGTCGACGCCGACCACCAGCGCCGCGTGGCGCGCCAGCAGGGTCGCGTCGCCCATCGACAGCTTTGGCAGCACGCGCGCGTTGGGCAGGCCGGCCGCCAGTTGTTCGGCTTCCGCCTTTTCCTTGGGCGACCCCCAGGGCAGCAGAATCGGCATGGGAGCGAGCGCCTGGCCCAGCGCGATCCAGTTTTCCGGTGCCCACTTCTTGGCGTCGCGCGCCGTGCCGTGGAAATACACACAATAGGGCGCATCGCCCATCCAGTCCGGGCGCGGCTCGCTGCTTGATACTTCCGGCAAGCCGAAATCGGCAGGCGTGTCGACCGTGTAACCGAGTGCCGCACCAGCCACCAGACGGCCGCGCGCTACCGCATGCGTGCGCGGATCGAGGGGAATGCTTTTCGTGTGAAAAATGCGCGAAATGCCTTCGTAGCCGGAGCCCTCGCTGCCATTGGCCAGGCCAACCTTCTGTCCGCCCGGCGCCAGGCGCGCGGCGCCCATGATGATGCCCGTCTTGAGCAAGCCCTGGGTATCGAACACGTAATCGTAGTGCGTCTGGCGCAGGCTGCGGAAGAAGGCGGCGATTTCCGCGCGCGTCTCCTTCTTGCCCAGGCTCTTGCGCCAGCGCCGCAGCGCGAACGGGAAGATCGTATTCACGCGCGGGTTCAGGCGCACCAGGCTCGTGTAGCCCTCTTCGACCACCCAATCGATGCTCGCGTTCGGGAAATGGCGGGCGATGTCCGCCACCATCGGCAGGTTATGCAGTACGTCGCCCAGCGAAGACACCCGTACCAGCAGGATTTTCAAGGGCGCCTGTGCACCAGGTTGACCGGCCATGCTGTCAGAACGGCAAGACGGCGTCAGGCTTGGCGGCCAGGATAACGCTCTTGAACTGGCCTTGGATGCGCGCCAGCGCTGCCGGCGTTTCCGCTTCGAAGCGCATGACGATCACCGGCGTGGTGTTCGACGAACGGGCCAGGCCGAAGCCGTCCGCGTATTCCACGCGCAAGCCGTCGATGGTGATGATCTGTTCATTGCCAGGGAAGACGGCGTCGCGGCGCAGCATGTCCATCAGCGCGACGTTCTCGCCTTCCTTCAGTTCCAGGTGCAGTTCCGGCGTGCTGTCGGACTGCGGCAGGGAGTTCAGCAGGCTTGACGGATTCGCTTCGCGCGTGAGGATTTCCAGCAGGCGCGCGGCCGAATACATGCCGTCGTCGAAACCGTACCAGCGGTCCTTGAAGAAGATATGGCCGCTCATTTCGCCGCCCAGCGGTGCACCCGTTTCGCGCAGCTTGGCTTTCACCAGCGAGTGGCCCGTTTTGTACATCAGCGGCACGCCGCCATGCTTGCTGATCCACGGCGCCAGGTGGCGCGTGCACTTGACGTCGTACAAAATCTGCGCGCCAGGGTGACGGGTCAGCACGTCGGCAGCGAACAACATCATCTGGCGGTCAGGGTAAATGATCTGGCCATCCTTGGTGACCACGCCCAGGCGGTCGCCGTCGCCGTCGAAGGCGATGCCGATTTCCGCATCCGTCTCGGCCAGGCAGCGGATCAGGTCTTGCAGGTTTTCCGGATGCGCCGGATCCGGATGGTGGTTCGGGAAATTGCCATCGACTTCGCAGAACAGTTCGATGACCTCGCAGCCCATGCCGCGGAACAGGTCGCCCGCAAATGCGCCGGCCACGCCATTGCCGCAATCGACGGCGATCTTGATCGGGCGCACCAACTTGACGTCGCCCAGGATGCGTTCGAGGTAGGCGGCGCGGATATCGTGCGTGGCATAGCTGCCCGGCGTGCTGCTGGCGCTGCCGTCGTGCGCGACGATGCTGTGGTACAGCGCCTGGATCGCTTCGCCGTGGATCGCTTCGCCGGCCAGCACCATCTTGAAGCCGTTGTAGTCGGGCGGATTGTGGCTGCCCGTGACCATGATGCCCGAGCGCGTGTCGAGCACATTCGTGCCGAAGTAGACCATCGGCGTGGCCACCACGCCCAGGTCGATCACGTCGACGCCTGCCGCCTGCAGGCCCTGCGCCAGCGCCGCCGTCAATTCCGGTCCCGACAGGCGGCCATCGCGGCCGATCACGACCCGCTGCTCGCCCTTGGCCAGGGCCGCCTGGCCAAATGCCTGGCCGATCTTGTATGCCACGCTGGCATCGAGGGTTTTAGCGATGATGCCGCGAATATCGTAGGCCTTGAAGATCGTTCTGGATAATGGAAGCATGGTGTGGGCGATATAAGGTATAAGTAAGGGGGCCAATAAGGGAATAAACAGGGTGCCTGGCAAGGTGCCGCGCGCGGCTGACAGCTTGCTACTGCGCCAAGAGTATACCGAATTATACGCGCAGCAGATCGATCGACTTGCCCGATTCCACCCACTGCCTGACCCACAGCGGCTGGCGGCCACGGCCTGTCCATTGTTCAGCGGTATTCTCAGGATGGCGGTAACGTACCGCGACTTTGCCCGTGCGCGGGTGCAAACCATCGAGTATCAGCTGTTTCAGTGGAATGCCCGCCTGCTGCGCGATGGCCATGATCTGTTCGCGCGCCTTGTTCAAGTCCTCGCGCTCGCGGCTTTCCAATTCGTGTTTGACATTATCGTCCAGTTTGCGCAATTCCAGCATCGTCATTGTTGACAGATCCATTGGTACATCCTTTATATTAATTTAAATAATAAAATCACGTGGAATATACTACATTGTATAAATATCTGTGCACCATTGCATAATCTATCGCCAATTGAATCACGCCTCCGGCTTATTTAGCGTCCCCGCATTAAGATTAAATGAAGAATATGCCGGAAGCGCGTGAAAATTGAATAAACATGGATGAAATTGCATTCCAGCAAGGCTGGCCCAGTGCGCTTATTCATTCCGTCAGCCGTACAGGCGGATTATGACCGATATATGACAACGGAAATGCAGATCAATTAAATCCCCATACAACATAATCGGCACCGATTTTTTCTTCCAGCCCGCCATGTGCGCAATCGGGCACCTGCCAACAATGCATCCAACGCCAAAGGGCAGGCATGCTTATAATGCAGGCGCGTAGTCCACTTCACCCCGGCATATATGAAAACTTATTTTATCGGCGATCTGCAAGGCTGCCATGCACAAACCGTCGAACTGATCGAACGGATCAGGGCGGCAGCGGATGGCCCGTACCGCCTGCTGTTCGCGGGCGACTTGATTAATCGCGGCCCGGCCTCGCTGGCCACCCTGCGCCACATTTATTCTCTAGCGCGGCAAGGCCTGGCCGACAGCGTCCTGGGCAACCATGACTTGCACTTGCTGGCCGTGGCCAACGGCATCCGGCCCGAGCATGCATCCGACACCCTCGCCGAAATCCTCGATGCCCCCGACCGCGAGGAGTTGATCAACTGGCTGCGCCAGCGGCCACTGGCACTGGAACACGACGGCCATGTGCTCGTGCATGCGGGCTTGCTGCCGCAATGGAGCACGGCCCAGGCCCTGTCCCTGAGCGGGGAGGTGTCCGGCATGCTGCGCAGCGATGATTGGGTCGCCTTTCTGCGCACCATGTACGGCAACGAGCCGGCCGCCTGGCGCGACGATCTGCAGGGTGCCGACCGGCTGCGCTGCATCGTCAACGCCATGACGCGGCTGCGCTTTTGTACGCCGGATGGCGTGATGGACTTCAAGATGAAGGAGAGCGGCAGCCCGCCGCCCGGCTCCGGCCTGCTGCCCTGGTTCGACGTGCCGGGACGGCGCAGCGCCGGCGACACCATCGTCTTCGGCCACTGGTCGGCGCTGGGCCTGCAGTTGCGGCCTCACCTGATCGGCCTCGATAGCGGCTGCGTGTGGGGCGGGAAACTGTCGGCCGTGTGCCTGGAAGACCGCTCGCTGCTGCAAGTCGACTGTCCCACGTTCCAGCAGCACAGCGGCAAGCGGTAAATGGCAGCCATCATGCGTATATGCTTAGTCGAAATCGGTCGTTGGTCTTGCCGCGCCTGGGCCGTATGATGGAGCTTTTGCCTTTGCGACCCCATGCATCCTGATACCGACAGACTGGCGCGCTGGCTGCTCGGCAGCCTGGAACTCGACACCGCCGTCCTGCATGTGGGCCAATACTGCGGCCGCTGGCGCGCTTCCACGGCGGGCCGGGAATTGGGCAGCTTCCACCTGGTGCTCGATGGCCACTGCTACCTGCACCTCGATGGCGCGGCGCCCATTGCACTCGGCCCGCGCGATGGCGTCTTCCTGCTGCGCGACCTGCCGCACTTCCTCAGTCCCCACAGCGACCCGCTGCAAGCGGTCAGTGCGCAGGCGATGCTGCCGCTGCAAACGCCCACGGAGCAGCCGGCGACGGCGCTGGCCTGCGGCTTCTTTCAATTTCGCGGCGCCCTCTCCGCCCTGATCGTCGACTCGTTCCCGCCATATCTGCTGATACGCGGCGATGCGCCTGCCTTCAGCGCCGCCGCCGCGCTGTTCGATCTGATCCTGGCGGAAGCGGGCGGCGATCCGGAGCAGCCATCGCCGCTGATCGCGCGCCTGGTCGAACTGCTGTTCTTTTACCTGATCCGCCATGTGGCACAGGGCGAGCACGTGGCGGCCGGCTTGCTGTCGCTGCTGCACCAACCCGCGTTTTCACCGCTGCTCGAACGCATGCTCGATGCACCCGCCGACGACTGGTCGATCGAGAACATGGCCAAGGCGGCCTGCATGTCGCGCGCCAGCTTCTGCAAGCATTTCGCCAGCGCCAGCGGCCACTCGCCAGCCCAGTTCCTGCTCCTGCTGCGCATGAAGATCGCAGCGCGGCGCCTGCACGACGGCGTTTCCGTCGAACGCGCGGCCGAACTGGTGGGCTACCGCTCGCACGCCGCCTTTACGCGCGCCTTCAAGCGGGTCACGGGTGAGCAGCCGGGCGCCTACCGCCGCGACCAGCGATTGCGCCAGTTGGCAAACTGAGATCAAGGTTTGCGAAATCAAAGACGAACGAGCACAAAAGGACGACGCTGACGTCTGTTGCGTGCACGGCATGGCCGATATAATGGCCGGGTGACTTACCAACTTAGCAAGGTACCCCCATGTCCCGTCTGACGCTGCACACTCTCGATACCGCCCCGGCCGATAGCCGCCCCTTCGTGGAAAAAGCCATCGCCAACAATGGCTTCCTGCCCAACCTGATCGGCGTTCTGGCCAATGCCCCGCTGGCCCTGGAAACCTATCTGACCGTCTCCGGCATCAATGCGCGCGCCAGCCTGACGTTAATGGAACGCGAAGTGGTGCAGATCACGGCCGCGCGTATCCACGGCTGCGATTTCTGCATCGCCGGCCATAGCGCCATCTCGCTGAAAAAAGCGGGCCAGACGCCGGACACGGTGCGCGCCCTGCAGCACGGCCAGCCGACGGGCGACGCCAAACTCGACGCCGTCGCCGCCTTCGCCACGGCCGTCATCGCCACGCGCGGCGCCGTCAGCGACAGCGAATATCAAACCTTCCTGGCCGCCGGCTACAACGAGCAGCAAGCGCTGGAAGTCGTGCTGGGCATCAGCCTGGCCACCCTGTGCAATTTCTCCAACAGCCTGGCCGGCACGCCCGTCAATCCGCAATTGACGCCCTACTTGCCTGGCGCCGTCTGACATGGGCCGCCTCAATCACTGGCTGCACATGCATGCCGACCAGCTCGACCAATCGCCGGAACTGGCTGAAACCGTATTACCGGCGCTGGCCGGCGACAAGCTGCTGGCCATCGGCGTGCCGCAGGAACATGGCGGCGCAGGCGGCGACGTGCGCGACGCCATTGAGGCCATCGCCAGGGTGGCCGAAGAATCCGTGACGGCCGCCTTTGTCTTCTGGGGCCAGCGCTGCTTCATCGAATTCCTGCTGCAAAGCGAGAACCGCACGCTGGCCGAGCGCCGCTTGCCCGGCCTGCTGGCCGGCACGCAGGCAGGCGCCAGCGGTTTGTCGAACGCCATGAAATTCTTGTCCGGCATCGAGCAGCTACAAATCACGGGCGTGCGCCACGGCGACGGCTTGCTCGTCGATGGTGGCCTGGCCTGGGTGACGAACTTGCGCAAGGCGGGCTTTGTCGCGGCGGCGGCCGTGGCGCCGGACAACGGCGCACCGCCCGTCATCATCGCCTTCGACAGCGGCACGGAAGGCGTCAAGCGCAGCGACGACCTGGACCTGATCGCCCTGCGCGGCAGCAATACGGCCTCCGTCAAGCTGGCGCAGGTGCACATCCCCGCCGCCGACATCATCAGCGACAACGCGCCAGCCTGGCTGCCGCAAGTACGCCCGGCTTTCCTGGGCATGCAGTGCGGCTTGTCGATCGGCCTGGCGCGCGCCAGCCTGGCAAAGGCGGCGCAAATTTCCGCCGGCTCGCGCAACCAGCTCACGCCACGCATCGAAGCGCTGCAAGCGACACTGGAAAGCGCCGTCGCTACCCTGCTGGCCGGCGTGCACGACGGCCGCTTCAAAAAAGAAGCACCGGCCATGTTCCGTTTGCGCATACAGCTGGCCGACGTGCTGCAGCAGGCACTGATGCTGGAACTGCAAGCCATGGGCGGACGCGCCTACCTGAACGCCGAACAGCAGGGCTTTGCCCGCCGCTGGCGCGAATCGTCGTTCATCCCCATCGTCACCCCCAGCCTGACGCAGTTGCAATCGGCCTTGCAGCTGTTCGACAGCCAGCAGGCGGCCAAGGCGGCGGGAGCGCAAGCATGAGCGTTGCCGATTGGGCCTTGCAGGCGCAGGATCTCAGTTACGCCTATCCGGGCACGGCACCCGTGTTCCAGCACGTCTCGCTGGGCGTGCGCAAGCGCGAAATCGTCTGCCTGCTGGGTGGCAGCGGTTGCGGCAAATCGAGCCTGCTGCGCGTGCTGGCCGGCTTGCAGCCGCCATCGACGGGCGAGATCCAGTTCCTCGACGCTCCCATGCGCGAACCGGACCCGCGCAGCGCCCTTGTCTTCCAGCAGGCCAGCCTCTTGCCCTGGCTGAACGTCACGGGCAACGCCGGCTTCGGCCTGGACTTCAAGCACCAGCCCAAGCTCACGCGCGAGGCGCACCAGGCGCGCGTGGCGCAAGCCATCGAAGCGGTCGGTTTGAAAGGGCGCGAAAAGCTGTATCCGTCCGCCCTGTCGGGCGGCATGGCGCAGCGCGTGGCCCTGGCCCGTGCGCTGGCGCGCGAACCGGAACTGCTGTTCGCCGACGAACCGTTTTCCGCCCTTGATGCCATCACGCGCGCCGAGATGCAGTCGTTGCTGGTCGACGTGGTGCACCGCTGGCACACGGCCGTGCTGCTCGTCACGCACGATATCGACGAAGCGATCCTCGTAGCCGACCGCATCTTGCTCATGGGCGGCAAGCCGGGCAACATCGTGCGCGAATGGCCCGTCGCCATCGACCAGCCACGGATCGGCCACAGCGCCGACGTCATCGCCCTGAAGATGGACATCCTCGACGCCCTGCAGGCGCTGCAAAAGCAGGATCAAGCACCCGCCTTCGCTCACATTTAATCGACCGGAACATTCCCATGACATTCGAAGACCACAACAAACCCCTGCACATCTGCGCCTCGTCCGATTGCGACTGCGGCCTGACGCGGCGCGACTTCCTGCGCATGTCGGCCCTGGCCACGGCCAGCGTCGCCTCACCCCTGCTGTTCGCGGGCGACGCCATGGCTCAGCAAGGCCCGAAAGGCGACGACCAGCCCGTCAAAATCGGCTACCTGCCCATCACCGACGCCACCCCGCTGCTCGTCGCCCACGCCCGCAAGCTGTTCGAAGCGGAAGGCTTGCAGGCGGAAACGCCACGGCTGTTCCGCAGCTGGGCGCAGATCATCGAAGCCTTCGTCGCCGGCCAGGTCAACGTCATTCACTTGCTGTCGCCGGCCACCCTGTGGGTGCGCTACGGCGCCAAGTTCCCCGCCAAGGTCGTCGCCTGGAACCACGTCAACGGTTCCGCGCTGACGGTGGCCAACGAGATCAACAAGGTTTCCGACCTGGGCGGACACACGGTCGCCATCCCGTTCTGGTACTCGATCCACAACATCCTGCTGCAGCAGATCCTGTCCTCGAATGGCTTGACGCCGGTCACGCGCGCGCGCAACGCGGCCATCAAGCCGAATGAAGTCAACCTGATCGTGCTGGCGCCGGCCGAAATGGTCTCGGCCCTGGCCAGCAAATCGATTGCCGGCTACATCGTGGCGGAACCCTTCAATGCGGCGGCGGAAAACGCCGGCATCGGCAAGATCCTGCGCTTCTCGGGCGACGTGTGGAAGAACCATGCGTGCTGCGTCACCTTCCTCTCGGAGCGCGACATCAACACGCGTCCAGAATGGGCGCAAAAGGTCACCAACGCCATCGTCAAGGCGCAGCTGTGGACGCGCTCGAACCAGGTCGACACGGCCAAGCTGCTGTCGAACGTGGGCGAGCACCGCTACACGCCGCATCCGCTGCAAGTGCTGACCAAGGTGCTGGCCACCACCGATTACGCCGGCTACGAAAAGCAGGGCCTGGTCGTGCACAAGAACTGGCAGCAGCGCCGCATCGACTTCCAGCCGTATCCGTTCGCCTCGTACACGGAAGAACTGGTGCGCGCCATCGGCCGCACCAAGGTCGAGGGCGATACACGCTTCCTGGCCAACCTCGATCCGAAGTTCGCCGCGCGCGACCTGGTCGATGACCGCTTCGTGCGCAAGGCCATCACGGCAGTCGGCGGTCCGGCCGCTTTCGGCTTGCCGGCCAATCTGCTGCGCAGCGAAACCGTGGCGGTCTGACAATGGCAAGCAAGTTGTTTACGAAGTTCGGCCTGCCCCTGGTGGGGCTGGCCTGTGCCTTGCTGCTGTGGTCCATGGGCGTGACGGCGCTGGAGAAATCCACGCCCATCGCCACCGCTTTTGCGCCCTTGCCCACGGCGCTGGCGTTCAAGGAGATGCTGGGCGGCGCGGATATCTGGCTGCACGTAGTCTTGAGCCTGCAACGGGTGGCCGTGGGCCTGGGACTGGCCATCGTCATCGGCGTGCCGCTCGGCGTGTTGGTGGCCATGTCGAAGAGCTTTTCCGGCGCGGCCATGCCGCTGTTCCAGCTGCTGCGCATGATTTCACCGCTGTCGTGGATGCCGATTGCCGTGATGGTGCTCGGCGTCGGCGACGCGCCCGTGTACTTCCTGCTGGCGTTTGCGGCCGTCTGGCCGATTTTGCTCAATACGGCGGCCGGCGTGGCGCGGCTCGATCCGAACTGGCTGCTGCTGGCGCGCAGCCTGTCGGCCACGCGCAGCGAAATCGTCTTCAAGGTGATTTTGCCGGGCATCACGGCCGATATCCTGACGGGCGTGCGCCTGGCCATCGGCATCATCTGGATCGTACTGGTGCCGGCGGAAATGCTGGGCGTGTCGGCGGGCCTCGGCTACTTCATCCTCGACACGCGCGACCGCCTCGCGTATTCGGAACTGATGGCCGCCATCGTGCTGATCGGCATACTCGGCTTCATTCTCGACTACCTGGCCCGCGCCGCGCATGCGCGCTGGCTGCACGTCAAAAATTAAGCGGCCTTCTCCAGCGGCAGCGCGGCGGCCACGGCCGCCTGCGTTGCCGCCGCCAGTTCGCGCCGGTGCGCGCCTGTCATCGCCACGGGAGCCAGACAGGTCAAAAGCGCCGTGATCGGCGGGCCGCTCAGAATCGCCACCATGCTTTGCGCAAAGCTCATGTCGCCGATAAAGTCGACGGCGTGATGCAAGGCCCCCTTGTCATCCACATACACGAGCGCGAACGGCTGTACCGGCACTTGCGCGTCGATGGCCGCCTCGAACAGGTTGGCGTGGAACGGCAGGATCTGACCTTGCGCGGCGGTCGTGCCTTCGGGGAAGAACGCAATGCGTTCGCCCGCCGTCAATTTATCCACCAGGCCTTGGAAGATCAGACGCAGATCGCGCTTGCTGCCGCGCGAAATGAAGATGGTGCCGGCGCGCCCCGCCAGCCAGCCCAAGATCGGCCAGGCGCGGATTTCCGCCTTGGCGACGAAACGGCAAGGGTGGACGGCGTTGATGACGAAGATGTCGAGCCACGAAACGTGGTTCGCCACCACCATCGCATGATCGAGTGCCGGCACGCTGTCTGCCGGCTGCGCCACGTGCACGCCGCAGATGTCGAGCAGCTGCGTCGACCAGCGGCGGATGCGCCGGTTGCGTCCCTCCAGGTCCAGCCAGGGAAAGAGCACGGCGCTCTTGGCCATGCCGCAGCTCAGGTGAATGGCGATGCGCACGAGGCGCCAGGTAAGCAGAAGTTTCAAATGACACCAAGGTTGGAAGCAAATCCATACAGCCGCGTAGGTCGGCTTAGCTGCGCCGGTGAGGTGCTGCGTAAGCCGACAGGAGCCGCCATGGACTTGTCGGATGACGCGTACCGCTAATCCGACCTACGGCTCCGATACAAATAATTAACGCTGAAACGCCACCTGTCCGGCAACGATGGTCGCCTTGACGATGCCGCTCAGCTCATAGCCGAGGAAAGGCGTGTGCTTGCCCTGGCTGGCCAGCGAGGCCGACGACACGGTCCAGCGCGCGGCGGGATCGAAGACGCAGATGTCGGCCGCTTCGCCCACGGCCAGGCTGCCGGCCGGGATGCCGGCGACCCGAGCCGCATCGGACGTGACCTTGGCCACGGCGCGCGCCAGGGGACGGGCGCCCGCTTGCGGCTGCGCCAGCGCGTAGTCATCGGCCCATTTCAGGGCCAGCGACAGCAGCAATTCCAGGCCCGTGGCGCCAGGCGACGCTTCGCCGAACGGCAGCAGTTTTTCATCGTCGTCGACAGGCGTGTGGTCCGAGCACATGGCGTCGACCGTGCCGTCAAGCAGGCCGGCGCGGATCGCATCGCGGTCGCGCTGGCTGCGGAACGGCGGCGTGACCCTGGCGTTCGGGTCGAAGAAGCCGATATCGGCGTCCGTCAGGTGCACATGGTGCACGCCCACGTCGCAGGTGACGGGGAGACCTTCGGCTTTGGCAGCGCGGATCAGTTCCAGGCCGGCGCTTGAGGAGATGCGGCACAGGTGCACGCGCGCGCGGCTGGCGCGCATCAATTCGAAAATCGTGTGCAGGGCGATGGTTTCGGACATCACGGGCACGCCGGACAAGCCCAGGCGCGACGCCAGCGGGCCGCTGTGGGCGATGCCGCCACGGCCGATATGCGGGTCTTGCGGGCGCAGCCAGACGGTGTAGCCGAAGGTGTTCGCGTACTGCATGGCGCGCAGCAGAACGGTCGTGTCTTCGATCGGCTCTTCCGCCTGCGCGAAGCCGATGCAGCCTGCTTCCGTCAGTTCCGCCATTTCCGTCAGTGACTTGCCTTTCAAGCCCATGGTCAGTGCGCCCAGCGGGTGCACGTGGGCCTTGTTCTGCGTCTTGGCGCGGTATTTCAGCATCTCGACCAGGCCCGGCTCGTCCAGCACGGGATCGGTGTCGGGCGGGCAGACCAGGCTCGTGACGCCGCCTTGCAGCGCCGCCTGCAGTTCCGATTCCAGGGTCGCCTTGTATTCGTAGCCCGGCTCGCGCAGGCGCGCGGACAGGTCGACCAGGCCGGGGGAAACCACCAGGCCGGCCGCGTCAAAGGTCGTGTCGGCAGTGAAGCCGGCCGGGGCGCTGCCCACGGCCAATACCTTGCCGTCGGCGATAAACAGGTCTTGCAAGCCATCGATGCCGTTGGCAGGGTCGATCAGGTGGCCGTTCTTGATATGTAGTGTCGTCATGCTCGCTTACTCGTCCTTGGGCTATCAGCCCTGATTACCAGCCAAAATACTCATCACCGCCATGCGCACGGCGATACCGAACGTCACCTGCGGCAGGATCACCGCCTGCGGACCGTCGGCCACGGCCGAATCGATTTCCACGCCGCGGTTCATCGGGCCCGGATGCATGACGATGGCGTCCGGTTTCGCCAGCGCCAGGCGCTCGGGCGTGAGGCCGTAGCTCTTGAAGTATTCCTGCGCCGACGGCAGCAGCGCGCCGCTCATGCGTTCATTTTGCAAACGCAGCATGATGATCACGTCGACGCCTTTTAAGCCTTCATCCATGTTGGTGAAGGTGCGCACGCCCATCTGTTCCAGGCCGCCCGGCAGCAGGGTGTGCGGGCCGATGGCGCGCACTTCCGGCACGCCCAGGGTGGTCAGCGCGTGAATGTCGGAACGGGCCACCCGGCTGTGCAAAATGTCGCCCACGATGGCCACCGTCAAATTGGTGAAATCCTTCTTGTAGTGGCGGATCGTGTACATGTCGAGCAAACCCTGGGTCGGATGCGCATGGCGTCCGTCGCCCGCGTTGACGACGTGGACGTGCGGCTGCTTGGTGTCGATCAGGTGCTTGGCGATCAGGTAGGGCGCGCCCGACTGCGCGTGGCGCACGACGAACATGTCGGCATGCATGGCCGACAGGTTGTCGATGGTGTCGAGCAGGGACTCGCCCTTGCTGGCCGACGAGGCCTGGATGTTCAGGTTGATGACGTCGGCCGACAGGCGCTTCGAGGCGATTTCAAAGGTGGTGCGGGTGCGCGTGGAGTTTTCAAAAAACAGGTTGAAAACGCTCTTGCCGCGCATCAGCGGCACCTTTTTCACGTCGCGGTCGGAAATGCCGACGAACGAGGAAGCGGTATCGAGAATATGGTTGACGATAGACTTCGGCAAGCCTTCAATCGTCAGCAGATGTTGCAGTTCGCCGTGTTTATTCAGTTGCGGATTAAGCATGGTGGGTATCTATGGTGAGCGTGAATTTTCCATCGTCGGCTTGCTTCAGGACCAGGGCCTGGCCCGGCGGCACGGCAGTGAAGGCGGCCACGAAATCGGCGGCCACCGGCAGCTGGCGTTCGCCGCGGTCGACCAGGGCGGCCAGCATGATCTTGGCCGGGCGGCCATAGTCGAACAATTCATTGATGGCCGCGCGCGTCGTGCGGCCCGTGTACAGCACGTCGTCGACCAGCAGGATGGTGGCGCCGGCCACGTCAAAGCTGATCTGCGTTGGCTTGACGTCCGCATGCAAGCCTTTCTGGGCGAAGTCGTCGCGGTAGAACGAGACGTCGAGCACGCCCAGGCGGTCGAGCAGGTTCAGGTCGCGCGCCAGGCGTTCGGCCAGCCAGGCGCCGCCCGAATGGATGCCGACGATGGCCACGTTGGGGATGCCCGCCAGGCCGCTCTGCACTTGCTGCAGCAAGACCGCGTACAGGGCCTCGGCGTCGAGTTGGGATGGATTCGTAGGATGCGGCATAGAGTTCTTAATCATTCAGGGAGGGAGTCTAGGGTCAGATTAATAATTCGCGTCGAAATACTGTTGCAGGATGATGGCGGCGGCGCGGTCGTCGATGACTTCGCCGCGCTTGGCGGCGATGACGGCCGATGAATAGCGCTCATCGACCAGTTCCACGGGCAGGTTGAAGCGGCCATGCACCTGGTTGGCGAAACGGCGGCAGCGCGCGCTCATCTCGTGTTCCGTGCCATCGGGATGGCTGGGCAAGCCCACCACAATGCGGCTCGCTCCCCACTCCTTGATCAGGCTATCGATGGCGGCAAACTTCGGCTCGTTCGCCGTGGCCGTGATCACGCTGAGCGGCGTGGCCTGGCAAATCATGGTATTGCCGATGGCCACGCCGATGCGTTTCAAGCCGAAATCGAAGGCAAGGATGGTGTCGATGGCGTCTCCGCTCATGCGTGGCCAGCCTCGCTTGCCAGCATGAGGGGATCGATACCGAGCAGCTTGATGGCCGCCACGTAGCGCTGCTCGATGGGGAAATCGAACAGGATGTCGGCCGAGGCGCCCACCGTCAGCCAGCCGTTGCGGCCGATCTCGTCTTCCAGCTGGCCCGGGCTCCAGCCCGAGTAGCCGATCGAGACGAGCATGCGCTCGGGACCATCGCCCTTGGCGACGGCTTCGAGCACGTCGATCGAGGTGGTAAACGCCACTTCATCGGTCACCGTCAGCGACGAGGAATAGCGCGCGCCCGGCGTGTGCAGCACGAAGCCGCGGTCGTCCTGCACGGGGCCGCCGAACATGATCGGTTCGTTGATGATGGGCGTATCGCTGCCGGCCGCCAGTTTCAGGTCGATGCGGTCGAACAACACTTCCATGGTCATGTCGGTGGGTTTGTTGATGACGACGCCCAGGACGCCGTTTTCATTGTGTTCACACACGTAGACGACCGTGCCGCCGAAGATCGGATCTTGCATGGCCGGCATCGCAATGAGGAAATGGTTGGCCAGATTCAGGGTGGAGGAACCGGTCGCGGCCGGTTCTCCCACACCCTGCATCAAACGATGTCCTGGTAGAGTCTGGTCGATTTTACTCTTTTTCATACGCGATGCTCTCTCTGTGGGCTTGCTGGCAAGTCTCGCTTACCCCGCTATCGTACGCCTGGCACAAGCTGCCGCGAATCTTGGGCGGCGCGCACCGTGATGCCAGGCGTTATTCTTGTTATGTTATAAATTAATGATCAATTCGCTATGCTTGCGGGCGCATTTCGATGCCAATTGTAAAATCGATTGCAAAATCGCTGTCGCACATAAAGCGCCACGAACATACCCGGTAGTTTACACTGAATTGCCGCCGCAGCGACGCCAAAGGCATGACGCGAGCGGCCATAAAGCCCTGTTGGCGGCAAAAAATAGCCTATCTTTGACACTGAACACGCGAAATAATGACAATCAAGACTTCCCTGGTGTGGTTCCGGCGCGATCTGCGCGCGTTTGACCATGCTGCACTGCATCACGCCCTGCGCCAGAGCCAGGCCGTGCATTGCGTCTTCGTGTACGACACCGCCATCCTGGCTGCGCTGCCGCGCCGCGACCGGCGGGTCGACTTCATCCACGCCAGCGTGGCCGAGCTCGCCAGCGAACTGCGCCAGCTCGGCGGCGACCTCATCGTGCTGCACGCCGACGCGGCCGAGGCCATCCCGCGCCTGGCCGCCGAGTTGAACGCCGACGCCGTCTTTGCCAACCACGACTACGAACCGCAAGCGATCGCGCGCGACGCCGCGGTGGCTGCCGCACTCACGCGCGACGCGCGCCTGTGGTTCAGCTTCAAGGACCAGGTGATCTTTGAAAAGGACGAGGTATTGACGCTTTCGGCCAAGCCATACACCGTCTACACGCCGTACAAGAACACCTGGCTGAAGAAAATGCGCGCCGACCCCGGCTGCCTGGCCCCGTTCGACGTCGAGCCGCACGCGGCCAGCCTGGCGCCGCCGCGCGCCGGCACCCCGGCCGCCTTGCCCACCTTGGGCGAACTGGGTTTCGAGGCGAGCAACCTGGCCGAACTGGCCATTCCCACCGGCATGTCGGGTGCCAGCAAACTGTTCGAGGATTTTTTGCCACGCGTTAGCCGCTATGACGTGGCGCGCGACTTCCCAGCCCTGAAAGGGCCGTCGTATCTGTCCATGCACCTGCGCTTCGGCACCGTGTCGCTGCGCTACCTGGTGCGCACCGTGGTCGACCTGATGGACCGGGGCGGCGGCGGCGATGGCGCGCCCGTGTGGCTGGCCGAACTGATCTGGCGCGATTTCTACGCCATGATCTTGTACCAGAACCCGCACGTGGAAGGCGGCGCCTTCAAACCGGCCTACGACGCCATCGCCTGGGAAACGGGGCTTGACGCCGATGCCGCGTTTGCCGCCTGGTGCGAAGGGCGCACCGGCTATCCGCTGGTGGACGCGGCCATGGCGCAGCTGAACCAGACGGGCTATATGCACAACCGCCTGCGCATGGTCACGGCCTGCTTTCTGATCAAGGATCTGGGCATCGACTGGCGCCGCGGCGAAGCATACTTTGCACTACACCTGAACGATTTCGACCTGGCGTCGAACAACGGCGGCTGGCAATGGGCTTCGTCATCCGGCTGCGACGCGCAGCCCTACTTCCGCATCTTCAATCCCGTCACGCAGTCGGAAAAATTCGATGCCAGCGGGCGCTTCATCCGCCGCTACCTGCCGCAGCTGAAGGCGCTGGGCGACAAGGAAATCCACGCGCCCTGGCTGGTGCCGCGCATGCTGCTCGAACAAAAAAACATCGAGCTGGGACGCGATTATCCGGAACCGCTGGTGCAGCACGACGAGGCGCGCAAGGAAACCCTGGAGCGTTATGCCGTGGTGAAGGTGGCGGGGTAATCGGGCCCGTGGTGGCGTCGGGTTACGCGCTTTGCGCTAACCCGACCTACCCGACCTACCCGACCTACCCGATCTATCCCGACCTACGCCACGCCGTCGCTCAACAACCGCCCCACTTCCGCCAGCAATTCCTCCTCCTGGAACGGCTTGCCGAAATACGCATTCACGCCCAGCTCGAACGCGTGCGCGCGGTGCTTGTCGGCGCTGCGCGAGGTGATCATGATGACGGGGATGGCGCGCGTCTTGTCGTCGCTGCGCACATTGCGCGTCAAGTCAAAACCGTCCATGCGCGGCATTTCCACGTCGACCAGCAGCAGGGCCGGCATGGCGGCCGGTTCCAGCGCATGCAGCTGCTCCAGCGCATCAAGACCATCCTTGGCCAGCAGCACCTGGTAGCCTTCGCGCTCGAACAGGCGCTGCATCACGCGGCGCACCGTCAGCGAATCGTCGACCACCATCACGCGCACGGCAGGAGCGGCCAGCGCGCTGGAGGCGGCATGCTGCTCGCTGCTGGCCAGCGCATATTGCGACAGCAATTCCGGGTGATGTTCCAAGTGCTGCGCCAAGGCGACCGGATTGAGGATCAGCACGATGTCGCCCGTGCCCAGCACCGTGGCGCCGGCGATGCCCGGCATGCGCGCCAGTTGCGGGCCCACGTGCTTGACCACGACTTCGCGGTTGCCCACCACGTCATCAACCTGCAAGGCCAGCCTGTCATTGCCATTCCTCAGCAACAGCACGGGCGCATGACGCTGCGTAGCCTGCGCCGCCGGCGTCTCGCCCAGCATCGACGACAGGTGGTGCAGCGCCAGCGACTGCCCGTGCGACTCGATGCGCCCGGCCGCCCGCACCTGCTCCAATTGTTCGCCTTTCAGGTGCAGCACCTGCTCCACCAGCACCGATGGCAAGGCATACGTCTTGCCGTTCGCCGCCAGCAGCACCACTTGCGTGACGGCCAGGGTCAGCGGCAGGTGGATGGTAAAGCGCATGCCCAGGCCTGCCTGCGTCAGCGTTTCCACTCTTCCGCCCAGGGCCAGCGCTTCGGAGCGCACGATGTCCATGCCAAAACCGCGCCCGGCCAGTTCCGTCAGGCTGTCGGCGGTGGAAAAACCGGGCGTGAAAATCAGTTCGGCCGCCTGCGCGTCCGTCAATGGCGCATCCGTCGCCACCAGGCCGGCGCCGTGCGCCTTGGCGCGGATGCGTGCCAGGTCCAGCCCCGCGCCATCGTCGGAAAAGGCGATCGCCACTTCATTGCCCTGCTGGCTGACCTGCACCAGCAGCTCGCCCGTCTCGCTCTTGCCCACTGCCAGGCGCGCGTCGCGCGGCTCGATGCCGTGCACGATGGCGTTGCGCAGCAGGTGCTCGAAGGGTGCCGCCATGCGTTCGAGCACGCTGCGGTCGATTTCCACGCCGCCGCCACGGATGTCGAGGTTAACGCGCTTGTCGACTTCCTTGGCGCTTTGCCGCGCCACGCGGAACAGCCGTTCGGCGGTGCTGGCAAACGGCACCATGCGGATCTGCATCAGGTCGCGCTGCAGCTCGCGCGTCAAGCGTGCCTGCAGCACCAGGTCGTCCGTCACCGCATCGACGCTGTGGCTGAGGTTTTCATGGAACGAGGCCACGTCGTTGACGCTTTCGGCCATCATGCGCGTCAATTCCTGCAGGCGCGTAAAACGGTCGAATTCGAGCGGGTCGAATTCGCGCTCGCTGCCGACGGCCATGCGCGAGGCGATCTGCGATTCGGCCTGCATTTCCACTTCGCGCAGCTGGCGCCGCAAGCGCGCCAGGTTGTCGGAAAACTCGGATAGCGAAGCACCGAGCACACCCACTTCATTTTCCATTTTAGAACGTGTGATCGACACTTCGCCGGCCTGGTTCACCAGGCGGTCGAGGATATCGGCCCGCACGCGCACCAGCGCCGCTTTCGGTTCGGCGGCCGGCGTGTCTTCCATGCCCGGCAAGGGCAGCAAGGGCTGCTGCAATTGCTCGAACAGGTGCAGCGCATGGTCGTAATGGGCCAGCAATTCCTCGAACGCTTGCGGCGTGGCGGTACCCGCATGCAGCATGTTTTCGATATGCGTCTCGATTTCATGCGCATGCTGGCCCAGGCGCATGGCGCCGGCCATGCGCGCGCTGCCCTTGACCGTATGCAGGGTACGCAACAGCATCTGCGCCTGGCCGCTGTCGTGCGGCTGCTGCTGCCAGCTGCGCAGCGCCTCGCCGATCTGCGGCAGCAGGTCGGCGCCCTCTTCCAGGAAGACGGACAAGAGATCGAGGTCGAGTTCATCGCTGATGCCGGCGCTGGCCGCCAGCAGCGCGGCCGCATCGGCCGGCATGATGGCGGGCGCTGGCGCTTCCGGCGCCGCGTGTTCCAGCGGCGGCGCGTGCTCGAAGCCGGCGTCGAACAGGTCGTCGCTGGCGCCGCTGTCCTGCACCGGCGCCGGCACGTCGGCAGCCTCCGGCTGCAGCGCGTCAGCAACGATGCTTGCATACGTCGATTCGAACAGGGTCTCAAGCTGCGGCAACGGGACTTCGGCCAGCGACTCGGCAGGCTGCGCCGGCGCGCCGACGATGCTGGCGTAAGCATCCGCGAACAGGGCGTCAAGGCGGTCTTCCTTGCTCTCGCCGGGCGGCGCCGTCAAGGCGCGCCACAGGGTGTTGAGTGCTTCGATCATGTCCGGCTGCGTTGGCGCCAGGTCGCCCAGCGCGAACGCCTGCAGCATTTGTCCGATGCGCTGCGTGGCCTGCTCCAGCACGTCGTGCTGCTCCGCGCGCAGGCCGGCCAGCGGCGGCACCACCGTTTCAATCACCGTTTCCAGCGCGTGCGCCAAATCGCGCAGGGACTGAAAGCCGACCGTGCCGGACGTCCCGGCCAGGGTATGCACGGCTTGCAGCGCCTCCGCGCTGACGGCGCGCGGTTCATGGCGCCACTCGCCGAAATCGCGCGTGAGCACGCGCAACAGTTCATCCGTCTCGGCCAGGTAGATGTTGTACAAGGGAAGGCTGATGCGCAGTTCGCCCACGTGCTTGAGGTGGTCGTCCGGCGCTTCGTGCAGCGTGGGCGCCGTGGCCAAGGGAAGTCCGATCACATTGCCATTGCCGGCCAAGGGCGCGACCGGGCGCGGCTTGCGCAGTTCGAACGGTCCGCCTTCGCGCACGCGCTCGGCCGCCGCCAGCAGCATGCCGGGCTCGCGCTCGCGCCCCGCGCCGCCTTCCAGTTCAGCCACCCATTCGCTGAGCTGGTACCAGCCGTAATTGAGCAAGGTAAACAGATCGTCGCTGACGGGGCGCGATTCGGCCAGCCAGGTATTCATGACGCGCTCGATGGCGCCGGCCGCTTCGGCAAACTGCGCCAGGCCGATCATGCGGCTGCTGCCCTTCAAGGTGTGGAACGAGCGACGCAGCATTGCCAGGTGGTCGCCGCTGGCGGCCTGCTCGCGCGGCAGGGCCAGGGTGGTGTCGATGAAGGTCAGCACTTCGCGCGCTTCGGCGATGAAAATGTCGAGCATCTCCGCGTCGACATCGGTCACCGCTGGCGCGGCATCCATGCCGGCAGGCGCTGCGGGCGCCAGGGCCTGGTCGAGCAAGGGCACGGGTACGGCGCCGGTGGCGGCGACTTTTTCAAATGGCAGCGCGCGGAAGGTACCGGCGGCCGCATCAAAATGGAAACGCCCGCTGGCCGCCTGCGCGTTGCGGCCCAGCATATCGACAAAAAAGCCCAGCGCGCTGACATTTTGCGCGATCTCGTCGAGCGCCTCGGCGCACCCATCCGCATTGGCGTCGGCACCGGCCAGTTGCCGCACGGCCGCATCGACCTGCAGCACGGCGCCGCGCGCATCTTCCTGTCCCAGTCCAGCCAGCTGCTGCTGCAACTGCTCCAGCACGGGCGCGACGCCGTCGAGCGCCCTCGCCGTCCCCGCACCCGCACCCGCTGCATCCGCGTAATAGGCATTGAGCACCTTTTCCACCTGGCGCAAGCCCGTCTTCATTTCCTCGGCCAGCGCGGCCACCGTCTGGCCCTGTTCGATCTGGCGCGACAGCTCGCCCGCCGTGACGGACGGCGGCGCTTCGCCGGCCAGCAGCGCCTGCAGGCGCGCGGCGATGGTTTCCGCATTGCCGGCGAAATCGTCGGGCAGGCGGCGCAGCTGCTCCAGGCCCGTGTCGGCAAACAGCAGCGCCATGCCGATTTCATTTTCCAGGGCCGCGCTGCGCCCGCTGGTCACGGCTTGCCGCGCCACGGCCGCGCATTCGCGCAGCAGGCTGGCCAGGGCCGGCTGCTTCAAGGTCTCCACATGTACGGCCACCTGTTGCAGCGACGTGTCGAAATCCGTGCCCAGGACTGGATCGAGGTCGGCTTGCGCCAGGCGGCTCCAGCTGGCGCGCGCCTGCGCCAGGGCCGTGCGGGCGCCTTGCAAGGCATCCTGATCGACCTGGCCGTAGCGCCGCGCTTCCACGTCGGCGGGCAGCATGCCTTCCAGGACGAAAGCAGCGCGCAACTGGCGTGCCTCCGGCGTCGGCTCGCGTGCCGCGGCGATGAAGAACAGGGCGTCGCGCAGCATCGCTTCAGGCAGGCTGGCCGTCCCCTGCGCCAGGCGGCGCAACTGCAGGTTGATCAGGCCGAACAACTGCTTGACGTTGAGCGTGCCCATGCCCTCGCCGCTGGCCGCCAACCCGGCAAACGCCTGCATGGCGAACCAGAAGGTGCGCGCAGGCGCTTCCTGCTGCGCGTCGGCCACGAGGGTCAAGGTGGCGTGCAGGTCGCTGGCGTGCTGGCGCCGCGCCGCGTCATCCTGCGCCTTCAGGAAGGGCAGCAGGGATTTTTCAAAGCGCCCGCGCCAGGCCGGATAATCGGCGCTTGGTGGCGATTCCGCCAGCGCGATGGCATGCCCTTCCAGCGTCGACGCTGGCGGAAAAAACAGGTCGGCCGGGTGGATGCGCTCGGCGCCCAGCATGGTTTGCAGGTCGCGGTAATAGGGGAACAAACGCGCCGGCTGCGGCGGCGTGCCGGCCACCAGGTCTTCCAGGTATTCACTCAAGGCCTGATACAGTTCGGCGACGACTTGCGCATGATCCAGCGTGTATTCGAGGCTGCCGTCGCGAAAGCGCGCCAGCGCCTGTTCCGCGGCGTCCGTCAGCAGGCTGGCGCCGGCCACGTCCACCATCACCAGCGCGCCATGCGCCTGGTGCAGGTGCGAGCGCGCATGCTGCAGGGCCGTGGCGCGTTCTTCGCGCTCGCGGCCACCCGCTTCGAACAGGGCTGTTTTCGAGCGGCCCAGCGCTTCGCGGATTTCCACCATCACCCACGACAAAGGCTCGCTGTCGAACGGCTTGGACTGCTGTGGACTATCTGGTGTGCTCATGCATGCCTCGGTAAAGAAATCGCCTGGACTGGCGCGGCGTTCAGGCGGCGACGCGGAAGCGCGACACCGAATTTTTAAGTTCCTGCGCCAGCATCGACAACTTGTGGATCGACTGCGCCGTTTGCTGCGTGCCATCCTGGGTCTGTTCCGTCACGCTCAGGATATGCTGGATATTCAAGGCCACGCCGCTGGCCGAACCGGCCTGCGTGCCGGTGGCGAACGAGATGCCCTGGATCAGTTCCGCCAGATGTTTCGACACCTGGCTGATGTCGTTCAAGGCCGCGCCGGCCGCGTCGGACAGGCGCGCGCCCTCGACCACGCCCTGCGTGGACGTTTCCATCGCCCGCGTCGCATCCTGGGTATCGGCCTGGATGGTACGCACCAGCGCGCCGATCTGCTTGGCGGCGGCGGCCGAGCGTTCGGCCAGGCGCTGCACTTCCTCGGCCACGACGGAAAAGCCGCGCCCCGCCTCGCCCGCCGATGCGGCCTGGATGGCGGCGTTCAGCGCCAGCACGTTGGTCTGCTCGGTGATGTCGGAAATGAGCTCGGTGATTTCGCCGATTTCCTGCGACGATTCGCCCAGGCGCTTGATGCGCTTGGACGTATCCTGGATCTGCTCGCGGATTTCATGCATGCCCTTGATGGCGTTTTCCACCGCCGTCGAACCCTGCTGCGCGGCCGCCACCGACTGGCGCGCCACGTCGGCAGAGACGCTGGCCGACTTCGACACATCGGTAATCGCATTGGCCATCTTGACGACGGTGGCGCTGACGCCCTGGATTTCGCGCGACTGCTGCTGCGACGCGATCAGCAGCTTGCTCGAGATGCTTTGCGCCTGCGTCGAAGCACGGTTGACCTGCTCAGCCGTCGCCGTCACCCGCCCCACCAGGCCGCGCAATTCCTCCACCGTGTAGTTGACGGAATCGGCGATGGCGCCCGTGATGTCTTCCGACACGGTGGCCTGCACCGTCAGGTCGCCGTCGGCGACCTTCTGCAATTCATTCATCAGGCGCAGGATGGCCGCCTGGTTCTGCTCATTCCTGGCCTTCGCCACCTCCTCTTTTTCCTGCGACTGCAAGCGCCGGATTTCCGCTTCCTGGCGCCGCCGCTCGGCGTCGCGCGTGCGGTTGACGGAGTCCTGCAGCAGCACCCTGCCGATGCCGGCCGCCGCGATCAGGGTCAGCAACACGCCGCCGACCATCATCCAGAAGGCGACGCCCAGGGTTTCCTGGTTCGCGTGGTACATCTGCTGCAGCAGGGTCAAGCGCTGGCGCAGGTCTTCGTTTTCATTGAAGATCAGCTGTTCGGCGCTTTTCGCCGAACTGAATTTATCGAGGCGGTCGAGTATCGAGGAGACCAGCTTCTGGTACGTGTCGAAACTGGCTTTCAGCGCCACCATCCGGTCGCGCAGTTCGGCGTCGCGCGTGGGCGCCAGCTGCAGCGACACGCTGCCATTGAGCAGGCCTTCGACGGCGGTGCGGAAATACGTCGTGTCGCGCCCCAGCGAAAACGCCGTTTCCGAGCTGATGCTGCCCGACGACAGGAACTCGCTGGCGCTGCGGCTCATGCGCTGGCTCAGCATCATCAGGCGGCCGATGACGGCCAGGTCGCGCGCATTGCCGCCGCGCTGCACCTTCAGGGCCGCGATTTCCTCGGTCTGCGCCAGCAGCGCCGGCGACAGCGCGTTCAATTGCTGCAAGGTCTTGTCGAATTCGCCCAGCTCCGGCTTCAGGCGCAGAATGGTGCTGGCCGCGCGGTCGCTGCTGGCCCATTTTTTACGCGCGTCCGCCACCGCCGCCAGCAGGGCGGAACGCGACTCGCCGATATCGCGGCCGTGATACGTCCCGCCGCGCAGCATCAGGCGGAAATCCTGGTTCAGTTCATTGCGGCTTTCCTCGAGCTGGCGGAACGCTTCCGGATTGCCTTGCACGGCGTTCGGCGCGGCCTTGCCGATGCGCTGCGAATGCATCAGCGCATCGCTGGCCAGCTGCGTCTGCGCCGAGGCGATATTGCCGCTGCGCGTGTTCAGCCCCACGAACAGCAGGCTGGCGGCCAGGCTCAGGGCCATCACCGTCGACAGGATGCTCAATTGTTTTTGCAGCGGCAAGTGGCCGATCAGCGGCAGCTTCAAGTCGCGGACAGGCGCGCTGGCCAGCGACTTGCGCCGTCCCAGCGCGTCGCGCAGGCGCAGCGGCAGGTCGGCCGCCGATGCCGGCTCCCCGGGCGCGTGCTCCGCTTCGGGCATGCCGGCCGCCAGGATGGGGGAATTGGCGCCCATCAGCACATATCCTTGTGGACGGCAAGGCCGCCAAAGCCGGCATCGAGGAAGCGTTCCGATTGCGCCAGCTGGGCCAGGTCCAGGCGCAGCCACTGCTGCCCTTCGCTGTCGCGCAGCGTTTGCGCCGCCCACGGCGCCGCATCCTGAACGGGCACGGATTGCATCGCGCGCAGCTGGCGCAAGCCCAGCACGCGCTCGACCAGCAGGGCGCAATTGAGGCCCAGGCGGGGAGAAAAGGTGATGATGCGGCAGTGATTGCCGGGCGCGCAGGCCGGTCCGCCCATGTAGCGGGCCAGGTCGACGACTCCCGTCAGGCGTCCGCGCATGGCCGCCAGGCCCAGGTACCAGTCCTGCGCCAGCGGCACGCCCTGTATCTGCACACCGGAGGCAATGACGATTTCACCGAGCTGCGTCAGGTCGAGCAGGCACGGCCGGCCGCCGAGCATCACGCCCAGTTCCTTGCGCGCGGCCAGCGCGCCGCTGCGCGCAGCCTGTATCCGCTCGATCAATTGCAGCTGATACTGGCGCAAGCGCCCCTGCCGCGCGCCCGTCTCGAAAGATGGCATGGCGGCAGCGGCTGGCGCAAAGGCCGCTGTGGACACGCCGTGACCTGGCATCGTGTGCATTCTCAGGAAATCGCGGCGATCTTGGCCAGCAGCTCGGCTTCGACCACCGGCTTGACCAGGTAATCGCGCGCGCCCTGGCGCAAGCCCCAGATGCGGTCCGTTTCCTGGCTCTTGCTCGAGCAGATAATCACCGGCACGTCCTGCAGTTCGGGATCGCGGGCGATGGCGCGCGTGATCTGGAAGCCATTCGCACCGGGCATCACCACGTCCATCAGGATCAGGTCGGGCCTGGCCTGCTTCAGCTGCGCCAATGCGTCGGCGCCGTCCTGCGCCGTGAGAACGGCGTAACCGGCACGCACCAGCATCTCGCTCAGGTAGTAGCGTTCTGTCGGCGAGTCATCGACGATCAGAATTGTGTGTATGGCCATCTGCTTCCTTGCTGCGTTGTCAATCAATAAACCACTTACTCAAAATGCCCGGCCAGGTGCAGCCGCACGGCCTCCAGCAGCGCCTCGCGCCCTAGCGGCTTGACCAGGCAGGCGCTGGCGCCAGCCATCGCGCCGCGCGCACGGTCGAACAAGCCTTCCTTCGACGACAGCATCAGCACCGGCGTGGCGTGATACGCGGCGCTGGCCTTGATCAGCGCACACGTGCGATAACCATCCAGGCGCGGCATCACGATGTCGCACACGATCAGCGCCGGCTGGCAGTCGGCGATCTTGGCCAGGGCCTCGAAGCCGTTTTCCGCCACCACCACGCGATAGCCGGCTTCGCGCAAGACCTTCTCGGCCGCGCTGCGTATCGTCGCACTGTCGTCGATGACGAGTATCGTCACGCCCTCGCAGGCGCCATCGGACGATACCGCGGGCAGGAAAGGACGCGTCATGTGATTATTCGATAATCTTTCATACCATAGCACAGGCGTGCCGCCATTTCATGGGCGGCAGCGGCGTGCTTGCGCATCATGCTTGATTAAATGGCCACCATCTCGAAATCATCCTTGCGCGCGCCGCATTCAGGGCAAGTCCAGTTCATCGGCACATCGGCCCAACGCGTGCCGGGAGCGATGTCTTCGTCGGGCAGGCCGGCCGCTTCATCATAAACCCAGCCGCAAATAAGACACATCCACGTTTGGAATTGCTGCGTTGTTTCGTTGCTACTCACGTTCTGCCACCCTTCAATCAAGTAAAATGCTGAATTAGGTATCTTAATCTACCCGCCGTGCAAAACCAAACTTCTCCCCTCATATTAAGCTTCGGCGTGTCCGATCCGGTCGGCGCGATCGGCATCCAGGCCGACCTGGCCACTTTTTCAGCCTTCGGCTGCCATGGCCTGTCCGTCACCACGGGCCTCTTGATCAGCGATACGGCCCGCGTGGAAGGCGTGCAGGCGGTCGACCCGGACTGGGTTTCCGACCAGGCGCGCGTGCTGCTGGAAGACATGTCCGTGGCCGCCATCAAGATCGGCGCGCTGGGCAGCGTGGAAAACGTCACGGCCATCGCCGAAATCGTCTCCGACTATCCGGACGTGCCGCTGATCCTCGATCCTTTCATTTCGGCGCTGCCGGAACAGGGCATGGACGACGAAGACATCCTCACGGCCGTGCGCCAGCTCCTGATTCCGCAAACGACCCTGCTGGTACTCTCGCCGGTGGAACTGGAGCGCCTGGCCGAAACCTGGCGCGACGCCGACCCGGACGACACCCTGCAAAACGACGTCGACTATCTGGTGGCGCTGGGCTGCGAATACGTGCTCGTCACCGGCATGCCGGCCGATGCCAGCAAGTCCGGCACGGCCGAAGGCAAGTTGCGCGCCAATACCCTGTTCGGAGAAGACGGCGTGGTGCGCCACGACGTATGGCAGCACCTGCCCGGCATCTTCAACGGCGCCGGCAGCACCCTGTCGGCCGCCGCCACCGCTCTGCTGGCCCTGGCGGAAAACGAAGACGATGTGCCGCAGGTGGTCGTGGCGGCGCAGGAATTCACGGCCGGCGCGCTGGCGCACGCGCGGCGCCACGGCATGGGCAAGCTGGTGCCGAACCGGCTGTTCCGGCAACAGCGCCAGCGCGGCGCCCAATAAGACCAGACGACACAGACAACGATCCACTTTCAAGGCACGATTATCATGACGACGACTTCACAGAACGACATCCTGTTTGCCCGCGCACAAAAAACCACGCCAGGCGGCGTCAATTCGCCCGTGCGCGCCTTCCGCTCCGTGGGCGGCACGCCGCGCTTCATCACGCGCGCCGAAGGCCCGTATTTCTGGGACGCGGACGGCAAGCGCTATATCGACTACATCGGTTCCTGGGGCCCGGCCATCGTCGGCCACGCCCATCCGGAAGTGGTGAAAGCCGTGCAGGATGCGGCTGCGCTGGGCCTGTCGTTCGGCGCGCCGACGGAAGGCGAAGTGCTGATGGCCGAGGAAATCACGCGCCTGGTGCCGTCGATCGAGCAGGTACGCCTGGTCTCGTCGGGCACGGAAGCGACCATGAGCGCCCTGCGCCTGGCGCGCGGCGCCACGGGCCGCGACAAGATCGTCAAGTTCGAAGGCTGCTATCACGGCCACGCCGATTCGCTGCTGGTGAAAGCGGGCAGCGGCCTGCTCACCTTCGGCAACCCGACGTCGGCCGGCGTGCCGGAAGACTTCGTGAAACACACCCTGGTGCTCGACTATAACAACGTGGAGCAGCTGAAGGACGCCTTCGACAGCTTCGGCGCGGACATCGCCTGCGTCATCGTCGAACCTGTGGCCGGCAATATGAACCTGGTGAAAGCGACGCCGGAATTCCTGCAGGCGATGCGCGAATTGTGCACGCAGCACGGCGCCCTGCTCATTTTCGATGAAGTCATGTGCGGCTTGCGCGTGGCCCTGGGCGGCGCGCAGGCGCTGTACGGCATCAAGCCCGACCTCACGGCGCTGGGCAAGGTGATCGGCGGCGGCATGCCGGTGGCGGCCTTTGGCGGCAGCGCGGCGCTGATGCACAACATGGCGCCGCTGGGCGCCGTCTACCAGGCCGGCACCTTGTCGGGCAACCCGGTCGCCGTGGCGGCCGGCATGGCCACCTTGAAACTGATCCAGCAGCCCGGCTTCTACGAGCAGCTGGGCGCCACGGCCAAGCGCCTGGCCGAAGGTTTGACAAGCGCGGCAAAGGAAGCGGGCGTGGTCTTCTGCGCCGACTACATCGGCGGCATGTTCGGCATTTATTTCAGCGAAACGCCACCGACCAGCTACGCGGAAATGATGGCTGGCGACCGCAGCAAGTTCAACGCCTTCTTCCACGCCATGCTGGACGAAGGCGTGTACTTCGCGCCCGCCGCCTTCGAAGCGGGCTTCGTCTCGGCGCAGCACGATGACGCCGTCATCGACGCCACCATCGCTGCTGCGCGCAAGGTGTTTGCAAGCCTCGCCTAAACGTTTTATACGGTCGCGGTGTCCATCACCGCGGCCACCAGCGCCGGCAGGCTGGCCATGTCGTTGAACACGACATGCGCGCCGGCCGCCTTCAGGCGCGCTTCCTGGCCGGCGGCGATATGTCCGCCGCCGATGAATCCCAACACCGTCATGCCCGCCGCCACGGCGGCCGTCACGCCCGTGACGCTGTCTTCCAGCACCAGGCACTGACTTGGCGGCACGCCAAAGGCGGCAGCCGCCGCCAGGTAGACGCCCGGATGCGGCTTGGCATGGCCCACCAGGTCCGGCGTGAACACGCGCTTGTCGAACAGCGGCGCCATGCTGGTCCGCTCGAGCGCCGACAGCACGCGCGCGCTGACGCTGTTCGAGGCCACGGCCTTGGGCAGCGGAATGGCGGCCAGCGCCTGCGCCACGCCGGGCACGGCGCGCAATTGCGCATCGCAGGCTGCATCGACGGCGTTGCCGATGGCCATGATCTCGTCGGCCGGCAATTGCGGCAAGCCCAGTTCCTTGTAGATATCCTGCATCAGCGGCACCAGGCGCTGGCCCAGGCGCGGCTCGATCAAGCCTTGCAGGGTGACGCCCTCGGGCAGGTTCTGCAGGCGCGGCCCCAGCAATTCCAGCAGCGCTTGCAGGGCCACGGCTTCGCTGTCGATCAGCACGCCATCGCAGTCGCTGATCAGATGGGTAAAGCGCGGTGGGGTGGTGGCGGTATCAGGCATGGACTCTCCAGAAGACAACGGTGACGGGAAATGCAGCGGCCAGCCGGCCAAGGCCGGCATCGTAACGATCATAGGTGGAACAGGCGGACGCTACTACGCAGAAAACGTCTCGATGACGATACTTTTCTGCACAGCAGGCGGCATGCATGAATCAGCAATTAAACAATACCAATTCAATACCACGCAATACCAGTGATTATCGCCGATTTTTGAAATTGCTGCGCTCGTCCTGAAACCGGAGCGCGCGAGCGCCCTGGCGACAAGCGCTTATTTCAGCCAGCCGCGATGGCGGAAGTACAGGAAAGGCGCGATGGCGCTGGTGATCATCAGGCCCCAGGCCCAAGGATAGCCGAACGACCATTCCAGTTCCGGCATCAGTTTGAAGTTCATGCCGTACACGCTGGCGATCAGGGTCGGCGGCAGGAAGGCCACGCTGGCCACCGAGAAGATCTTGATGATCTTGTTCTGGTTGATGTTGATGAAACCGACGGTGGCATCCATCAGGAAGTTGATCTTGTCGAACAGGAAGGACGTATGGCCGTCCAGCGATTCGATGTCGCGCAAAATCTGCCGCGCTTCCTCGAACTGCTCGGAATTGAGCAAGCGGCCACGCATCAGAAAGCTCACGGCGCGGCGCGTATCCATCATGTTGCGGCGGATACGGCCGTTCAAATCTTCCTCGTGGGCAATCGCGTTCAGCGCTTCGGCCGCGTGCGCGTCGGTAAATTCCTTTTGCAGCACGCGCGTGCTGACTTCTTCCAGATTCTGGTAGATGCCTTCAAGCACGTCGGCCGAATATTCGGCATCGGTGGCGTACAGGTCGAGCAGCACGTCCATGTAGTCGGCAATCGAGCCGGGCCGCGAACGGGCGCGCATGCGCACCAGGCGGAACACGGGCAAGTCGTCCGTATGCATGGAAAACAAAATCTTGCGGGCCAGGATGAAGGCCACGGTGATGACGCGCGACGGACCGTCGTCCTCTTCGCGCAAGAAATCCGTGCGCAGGTGCAAGTCGCCGTTTTCCGCTTCGTAATAGCGGGCCGACGCTTCAATATCCTTGACTTCGTCTTCGCCCGGCAGGGTGACGTTGTAGATGGCCTTGACCCAGGCCCGTTCATCATCGGTAGGGTCGGTCAGGTCGACCCATACCGGTTCGGCGTTTTCGAGGTCTGCGCGGCTGTCGATCGGCACCTGGTTGAGCCGGCCATTCTGTAATACAAAGACATTGATCATGCGCGCTCTCAGCCGGATGTGGGGTTATCGTGATGTGCTGGCGCTGGCGCCAAAAATGAAAACAGCGCAAGTGTACCCGCAAAGGCCTTTTCACGACCACCCCCGGCACCGCTTTTTCACGGAAAAAGTGCGGCGTTGCACCAACCGGGGTCGATTAAGATGCTGCGTCGCAATAGTGCCAATCAGGCAGCTTTGATTTTATGCAAAGAAAGCCCGCTGCCATCAAGGCAATTCCGCCGCCCCCATGCGGCGCAGGATGACGCCCGTGCGCCGGTTCAGGTAGCCCGTATCGCGGTGACGGTCGTAAAAGCGGGGATTCGGCAGCATCACGGCCAGTTTCGCCGCCTGTCCCGCGCTCAGGCCCGCCGCGCTGACCCGGTAATAGTGGCGCGCTGCCGCTTCGGCGCCAAAGGTGCCCGTGCCAAACTCCACCACGTTCAGATAAATTTCGAAAATGCGCTCCTTTTCCATCAGGTTTTCCAGCATATACGTGATGATCAGTTCCTGGCCCTTGCGCACATAGCTGCGCGAACCGGACAGGAACAGATTCTTCGCCAGCTGCTGCGTGATGGTGGAGCCACCGGCCACGACCTTTTGCTTCTTGCTGTTTTTTTCATACGCCTTTTGCAAGGCTTCCCAGTCCACGCCTTCGTGCTCGGAAAAATTCGCGTCTTCCGAGGCGATGATGGCCCGTTTGAGATTGTTCGAGATGCGGTTGTACGGCACCCACGTCTGCTTGATCGTGGCATTAGGATTCTTGTCCTGCAAGACAGACAACTGTTCCCGCATGAAGGCCGTGCTGGACGGGTTATGGTCGACCCACCACCAGATTTGCAGGAAGAAGTACAGTTGCACGACGATAAAGGTCAGCACGGGGACGATGAACAGCCACTTGATCCAGCCGTAGCGGCTGCCACGGCCGGTCTTGCGCTGGCCCTTCTTGCCGGCGCTCACAGGGCACTGCGCAGCTGCGCCAGCAAGTCCTGCGTCTGCGGCCGCACGCCGCGCCACACGTAGAACGCTTCGGCCGCCTGCTCCACCAGCATGCCCAGGCCGTCGCGCACCTGCGCGCCATGCTGCGCAGCAAAGTCCATGAAGACGGTGGGCTGAGCGCCATACATCATGTCCAGCGCCAGGGTATGGCTACCGAAGATACCGGGCGGCACGGGCGGCAAGTCGCCCGCCAGGCTGGCCGAGGTGGCATTGATGACGATATCGAAGACGCCATCGGGCTGCGTGAAACCGCCGGCACGCAGCTGAGCGGGGTGCGCCAGCGCATCGGCAAATTGCGCCACCAGCGCCTCGGCCGTGGCCACGGTGCGGTTGGCAATGAAGATTTCCTGCGGTCCCTGTTCCAGCAAGGGCAGCACGACGCCGCGCGCGGCGCCGCCCGCGCCCAGCAGCAGGACGCGCTTGCCGGCGACACTCATGCCCGCGTTGCGCACGATGTCGGCCACCAGGCCCGCGCCATCGGTATTGTCGCCAAGAATGGTGTCGCCATCGAAACGCAGGGTATTGACGGCGCCGGCGGCCCTAGCCCGCGGCGTCAGCTCGGTCGCCAGCGCGCATGCGTCCAGTTTGAAAGGCACCGTCACGTTTGCGCCCTTGCCGCCCTCGGCAGCAAACGTGCGGGCCGCCAGCGCAAAGCCGTCGAGCGGCGCCAGCCGGCGATCGTAGACGATGGGCTCGCCCGTCTGCAAGGCAAACGCGGCATGGATCAATGGGGACTTGCTGTGGGCGATGGGATTGCCGAAGACGCAATATTGATCAGGATTCATTACTTGTTTGTTCAATTGCTGCCGCCAGTCAGGTTAGCTTCCATTTTTTCTTCGCGCGTAAATTTGAAGCGGGTGATGACGACCCACAAGTCATCCTTGTCGCTCGACAACATATTCGGTGGGAAACGGCCAAACGGCGCCGCGCGGCGCACGATGGCCAGGGCCGCCGCATCCAGTGCCGGGTTACCCGAGCTTTTTTCCACGCGGGCGCCACCTTCCTTCTGGTAAATCGTGCCGTCCTGGAAGATAGGGATATAGACGACCAGTTCGCCATACATCTTGCGGCCATTTTTTTGCGGGAAATTCAGGGTGCCGATTTCCTCGATGCGCTTTTGCAGGGTCTTGTAATACATGGCATAGCCAACCTCTTGCGTGCTGGGCGTAATGAACGTCTTGCGCGGACGCTTGTTCTGGTCTTCCACGGTCTGGCTGATCTCGGCCGCCATGCGGGCGATGGCCTTGCTGCTTTCCATCAAGTCCGAGCCGGTGGCCAGGGGATTGGGCTTGTCCTTTTCCGTGACGGGCGCGGCGCTGTAAGGCGTCGGCCTGGCCGCCTGCGTCAGCAGTTCCTGCTGCTTTTGCTCCAGTTCGGCGATGCGGCGGGCGCTGGCCTTAACGCTCTCGCCCTCTTCCACCTTGCGCATGTCAGGCAAGGGCGACTTGGCGCGGCCCTTGTCGGCTTGCCCACCGCCATCGAGGTTGGCTTGCGCCAGAGCATCGGCCTTCAGCGGCTTGTTCGCATGCTTGGCGTTGACCAGTATCACTTCCAGGCCGGGATCGGTGGCCACGGCCCGCTGCGGCGCCGGGGCGACAAAATGCATCGCCAGCAAGGCGCCGTGCGCCAGCAGCGATACCGCCACGGCGATCATGAGGAAACGATTCTCTCGGAAAGACTTCACGCGCAACCTAGTTCCTTACAAGCACAAGATACAAGATGGCTGAATTCTACGTCAAAGGGCGGCGCCGGCAACAGTTTTCAGCACCGCCTTTGTGGCGTGACGACGGCCTTATTTGACCTCGGGTTCGCTGACCACGTCTTCGCTGGCCAGTTCCGCCACTTCCGCATCGGCGTCGCTGACCTGGTTCGCCGCTTCCGGCGATGGCTCGGCCGCCACGTCGCCTTCTTCCGCGCCTGCGTCGCCCGCCTCTTCCTCGTAGTCCAGCTCGGCATCGGCCGCCGCATCGGGCACGGCGGCGATTTCCAGCAAGCGTGCTTCGATGCTCAGGTCAACTTCATCCCAGCGCAGCAAGTCCAGTTTCACCTGGGCGCCGCGCGCCACCGATGGCATGCCCGGCAGCTTGATGACCAGCGGAATGTCGACCAGGCGCAAGATCTCGTCTTTCAGCACGACGGCGTCGACCTGGCGCGCGTTTTCCTGGTGCAGCCAGCGCAAGCACCAGTAGCGTTCCATGTTCGACTGGAAATCGCCATACGCGGCATACGCGGCGTCAAACGCCGAAACGATGGCGAACAGATTCGCATCGCGCGGCTTGAACGGGGCCACCAGCGGCGCCGTCACGCCATGCTCGGCGCAGGCGATGATTTGCCACTGGTTCACCAGGTCCGTATAGCGGCGCAGGGGCGAAGTGCTCCACGCATATTGGTCCACGCCCAAGCCCTGGTGCGGCGCCGCATGGGTCACCATGCGCACCTGCATCTTTGCCGCCCAGCTATTGCCGCTGCCGCCGCCCTGGCTGCGGTAAATGCCCGGCACGCCATGGTCGTGCAGCATCTTGCCCCAGGTGCTGTTGGCAAAAATCATCAGTTCGGCGACGATCTTGTCGAGCGGCGCGCCACGCTTGCGGCGCGCCACAGTGACGATGTCATTTTCCACATAGAAGTTGAAATCGACGCGGTTATTCTGTTCCGGCTTCAGGCCAAACGCTTCGCGCTTCTTCATGCGACCCTGTTCCAGCTGCTGCGCCCATTGCCACAACACGGCAAAATCGGCCTTGTGCGGATACTCGCCTTCGCCGCTGGCCAGGGTTTCCTCGTTGACCAGGTCGTCGAGCTGGTTATGGCGCAAGTTGCTGGCAATCGGCACCAGTTCGGCGCGCGTCTGCGTGCTGACCACGGCCCAGTCGGCTTTCGGGTCCAGGGTCGCGTACAGCGACAGGGCCGGGCACGTCGTGCCTTCCGCCAAGGTAAACGCGTTGACGATTTCGTCCGGCAGCATGGTGATCTTGTCGCCCGGCATGTAGACGGTCGACATGCGCTGGCGCGCCATCTTGTCGATCACGTCTTCCGGACGGATGCCCAGGCCCGGCGCGGCGATGTGGATACCCACTTTCACGGTGCCATCGGGCAAGGGCTGCACGGAGAAGGCATCGTCGATCTCGGTCGTGGTCACGTCGTCGATCGAGAAGGCGGCCACGTCGGCCAGCGGCAGCTTGGCCGTCACGGACGGCACGGGCACGCTCGGGAAACCGGCGCCTTTCGGGAAATTTTCAAACAGGAACTTCGACAGGTGCAAGTCTTTCGGCGAAGCAATACCACCGACGGCCAGCATCAGCCGCGGCGGCGTCGTGTGCAACTCCGTGCACGCCGCTTCCAGCGCCTTGTATTCGATGGTGTTCTTGTCCGGCTTGAACAGCAGTTGCAGCACCATGGGCTGCATCGAGGCGGGCAAGCGGTTCTGTTTCAGCTCTTCCACATAGCCTGCCTGCACCAGCGCCTGCTGTTTTTTCTTTTCGATGCCGGCCAGGGCCGCCTTCAAGGACGCTTCCGGCGCCGCCTTGTAGCGGCCACGGCCCTTCTTGTAGAAATACACGGGCGCCGAATGCAGGGCCAGGATCAGGCCGGCCGCTTCCGGCGGCAACGGTGCATGGCCGAAATACTCGGCGCCCAGCTCGGCAAAGCCGAACTCGTCTTCGCCCGCCACTTCCCACAGAAAGTCGAGATCGATCTCGGCGGCAACGGACTTGGCCTGTTCCAGCAGCTCGGCCGGGGCCGGCTTTTCATACTGCAACAGCACGTCCTTGACCTTGACCTTGGTGCGCTTGCCGCTGGCCATTTCGACCTGGTACGCTTCACCCGCTTGCGACAGGACCGTGCCGACCTTGAAATCGCCGGATTCTTCAAAAAATAGATTCATTGTTATGCTTTGTTTATTAATGTGTCGGTTGCAACGGTGCGAGTGACGGGCGTCAACTCCAGCACCGCCGGCAAAAATACTTCAGTTACCAGCAGCAATCCCTGGTGACGCTGATACAGGCAGCGGCGGGCAAAAAACAGCGCCTGCCCGTCGGCGCGCCGCCCTTCCCGCGCCAGCGCCGCCTGCGCCCGCTGCACCAGCGGGTGCCCGGCGCGCAAGCGGGCAAATTCCAGTTCGCCGCGGCGCACCATGCGGTCGCCAAACAGGGTCGTGCCCAGCGAACGCTCGCCCAGCGCGGAAAACAAGGGCCAGTCCGTGGCCGTTGCCTGCATGGGCACGACGGTATGGCCAAACACGGCCGGCCTGTCATCACAACGCAACAGCACTTCGCGTTCCCACACCCGGCCCGCACGGTGCAAACCGATGATGGCGGCTTCGTCGCTCAGGCAACGTGCCGTTTCCTGATGCAAACATTGCACGCGAAACGCCTGGCTATGGGCTTTCAGCTTGGCCGTCAGCGAACCGCCGCCCGTCAGCCAGTGGCGCAAGGCCGGCGGCGCATTGACGGCGTTCACGTGCGCATGCCATTGCGCCTGTCGCAGCGAACCCGGCCTCACTGGGCAGCGTCCGCATCGATGCCGCAAAAGGCCAGCACGGGCGCCAGGTAGTCGGCAAATTCGCTGATGCCATGGTCGCTGCCGTCGATGACCAGTTGCCGCGCCCCCTGATAATGCGCCACCATGTCGCGGTAGTCGAGCACTTCATCGCCCGTGGCGGCGATCAGGAAATAGCGTTGCGGCTGAGTAATTTTCTCTACGGCAAACATGCGCAGCTCGTCGATGTACTCGCGCTTGAACTCGAATGGCTTGTCCGAATGGAATTCCGTCGTCACGCCCACATGCTGTTCCAAGTCGATCAGGGGCACGATGGCAGGGTTCAGCAATACGGCGCGGCAACCAAGCTGCTCCGCCAGCCAGGTGGCGTAATAGCCGCCCAGCGAGGAGCCGATAATCGTCAGGTCAGCCGGCGCCACATCCTTGACCAGCGACAAAGCCAGCTCGATCGCCAGCTTGGGCGAAGCGGGCAATTGCGGGCACAGCCACTGTGCTTCGCGGCCCAGCGCCTGCATCTGCGCGGCCAGCAGGCGCGACTTCATCGACAGGGGCGACGAGCGAAATCCATGCAGGTACAGAATCATCGGCCCAGGGCCTCCAGCAATTTCTGGTGCACGCCGCCAAAGCCGCCGTTGCTCATGACCACGATCTGGTCGCCGGGACGGGCGCTGGCCGCCACGGCCGCCACCAGGATATCGATGTCTTCGTAGGCGCTGGCAATCTTGCCTAGCGGCGCCAGCGCGTCGCCCAGGCTCCAGCCCAGCGCTTGCTGGCTGCCGAAACCGAAAACCAGGTCCGCATCCTTGAGGCTGCCCGGCAGCGCATCTTTCATGGCGCCCAGCTTCATCGTGTTCGAACGCGGTTCCAGCACTGCCAAGATGCGGGTGCCGCTGCCTACCTTCTGGCGCAGGCCGCCCACGGTGGTGGCTATGGCTGTCGGGTGGTGCGCGAAATCGTCGTACACGGTGATGTCGTTGACGACGCCGCGCACTTCCATACGGCGCTTGACGCTCTCGAACGTGGTCAGCGAGGCGCACGCCTGGGCTATCGGTACGCCCACGTGGCGCGCGGCGGCGATGGCCGCCAGCGCATTGCTGCGGTTGTGCTTGCCCGTGAGCGCCCAAGCCACGTGGCCTTCCTGCTTGCCATTGAAGAACACGTCGAAGCTGCCATCGGCCTGCTCTTGCAGTTGCCAGTTAGCATCTTGACCAAAACTTTCCTTTTCACTCCAGCAACCGCGCGCCAGCACGCGCTGCAGCGATGCCTCGTCGCCATTGAACACGAGGCGGCCGATGCCGGGCACGGTGCGCACCAGATGGTGAAATTGCGTCTCGATCGCGTGCAGATCGGGGAAGATGTCGGCGTGATCATATTCCAGGTTATTCATGATGGCCGTCTTCGCGTGGTAATGCACGAACTTGCTGCGCTTGTCGAAGAAGGCCGTGTCGTATTCATCAGCTTCGATGACAAAGAAGTCCGACTCGGCGCTCTTGCCGTCGATTGTGCCGCTGAGGCGGGCGGAAATGCCAAAGTTCATCGGCACGCCGCCGATCAGGAAGCCCGGCGCGTAGCCCGCGTCTTCGAGTATCCAGGCCAGCATGGCCGACGTGGTCGTCTTGCCATGCGTGCCGGCCACGGCCAGTACCCACTTGTTGCGCAAGATGTGTTCGCCGATCCATTGCGGACCGGACACGTACGGCAGGCTGCGGTTGAGGATTTCTTCCACCAACGGGTTGCCGCGCGAGACCACATTGCCAATCACATACAAATCCGGGTTCAACTTGGTTTGTTCCGGATCGAAGCCCTGGATCAGTTCGATTCCCTGCGATTCCAGCTGGGTGCTCATCGGCGGATACACGTTGGCATCGCAACCGGTGACTTTATGACCGGCTTCCTTGGCCAGGACAGCCAGGCCGCCCATGAAGGTACCGCAAATGCCGAGAATATGAATATGCATGTGATCAGTGCGAAAGGCGCACGCTTAAGTAAGTAAGACGGTGAGATAAAAAACAGCAAGTGCAGGATTTTACCTGACGCCATGACTTTTTCCGCTTCGGAGTATCATCTCGCTCATGACGAACGATGCATTTGACGATAGCGCGCAGTTGCGCCTGGAAATCGCCGCCGCTGCCGCGCGCCTTGTGGCGCAGGACGGCGCCGACTATGGCAGCGCCAAGCGCAAGGCGGCGCGGCAAGTCCTCGGCGACGCGCCGAACCGGCCCAATATACTTCCCGACAACGACATGATCGAGGAGCAGGTGCGGCAATATAATGCCCTGTTCCTGGCCGACAGCCAGCCGGCACGGCTGTTCCAGCTGCGCACGATCGCGCTGCAGGTCATGGAAGCGTTGCAACAATTTCATCCCCTGCTCAGCGGCCCCGTGCTCAATGGAACGGCCGGCCCCCACGACGAGATCTATTTGCAGCTGTTTGCCGAGAGCGCCAAGGAAATCCACATCTTCCTGCTGAATAAAAATGTCGTGCTCGACATGTCGGAAAGCCCGCATTTCAAGGGAGCGCGTTATGATGCGGTCGAGACAGCCAGTTTCCTGTGGAAAAATGAAGGCGTGCACGCGGCCATGTATGAGCTCGACGATATGCGCGGCGCGCTGAAAGCCAAGGCGGACGGCAAGGTGCTGCGCACCGACATCGCCGGGCTGCGCAGCCTGCTGGCCGCCAGCCTCGCCGATGGCGTGCCGGCTGCCGACTAACATTGATATAGATAAAGTTATGACAAAAAAGAATTGGATCGCCTGCGCCATCGTGGCGCTGATGTTTGGCGGCATGGGCGCTTACGTCGGTTTGAGCAAGGAAAAAGCCAAAGCAGCGGGTCCGCTGACGAGCACCATCGCGCCGGGCGCGACGGGTCCCGTCAACGAGCTGTATGCGCTGTCGCTGCCGGACGCGGCCGGCGCCACGCAAGCCCTGTCGCAATGGAAAGGCAAGAATGTGCTGGTCAATTTCTGGGCGCCGTGGTGCCCGCCTTGCGTGGAAGAAATGCCGGAGTTATCCGAAGTGCAAGGCCACTATGCGGCGAAAAACCTGCAGGTGATCGGCATCGGCATCGATTCGGCCAGCAATATTGCCACCTTTGCCAGCAAGTTCAAGATCGCCTATCCCGTGTATGTCTCCGGCATGAGCGGTACCGACCTGTCGCGCCATTTTGGCAATGCCACGGGCGGTTTGCCCTTTACGGTGCTGATCGGCGCCGATGGCGAAGTCAAAAAGACCTATCTGGGCCGCTTGAAATTTGATCAGTTGCGCGCCGATCTGGATAAATTGTAAATTCGGAGCGTGCTTTTTTCTCTTGCCAATGCGTATCTTTGGCGGCAAAATGCGGAACTTTCGCTAAAACGGTCTTCCATACATGGCAAAAAACCTCCTTCTGCTCAACGGTCCCAACCTGAATTTGCTGGGAACGCGCGAGCCTGAGGTCTACGGCGCCAGCACCTTGGCCGATATCGAGCAGGCAGCAATGGCGCAAGCCATGGCGGCCGGCGCCGACTTGGTCTGCTTTCAAAGCAACCACGAAGGCGCGCTGATCGACCGCATCCATGCCGCGCGAGCGGAAGGGATCGATGCCATCGTCATCAATCCGGGCGGCCTGACCCATACCAGCGTTGCCTTGCGCGATGCGCTGGCCGGGGTCGCCATCCCGTTCGTGGAAGTCCATATCTCGAATATTTATCAACGCGAGACGTTTCGACATCACTCATTTCTCAGCGCGATCGCGCAGGGGACGATCTGCGGGCTGGGTATCGATGGATATCGGTTTGCCATCGACTTTGCGCTTAAAAAACGTTAATCTACGCGATCTGCACGCATTTAGCGCGGCGATAGGTTCTTGGACATCACCGCATCACTCATAAAACAAACTACATTCCTAGGGGTTTTACATGGATCTACGAAAACTCAAGACCTTGATCGACCTGGTCGCCGAATCGGATATCGCAGAGCTGGAAGTTACCGAAGGCGAAAGCAAGGTTCGCATCGTCAAATCGTCGGCCATGCCGCAAAACCAGATGGTCATGATGCAGCCGCAAGGCATGCAAGCCCAATACCAGCCAGCCGCGCCAGCCGCCGCTCCCGCTGCGGCAGCCGCCGTCGTGGTCGCCGCCGAGCCAACGGGCTATGTGGTCAAATCGCCGATGGTCGGTACCTTCTACCGCTCGTCCGCTCCTGGCAGCGCCGCCTATGTTGAAGTGGGCGCTACCGTCAAGGAAGGTGATACCCTGTGCATCATCGAAGCGATGAAGCTGCTCAATGAAATCGACTCCGACAAAGCCGGTGTCGTGACCCAGATCCTGGTCGAAAACGGCCAACCGGTCGAATTCGGTCAACCCTTGTTTGTGATCGGCTAAAACCCAGTCCACACGGCCGGCAACGGCCGTTTGCAGTTTTAGCCCCTCACACTTGTTGTTTCGCCGGCTCGCCGGCTCTCACAGACATACGCGAACCTACCATGTTTGAAAAAATCCTGATTGCCAACCGTGGTGAAATTGCCCTCCGTATTCAGCGCGCCTGCCGCGAAATGGGCATTAAAACGGTTGTAGTCCACTCCGAAGCCGACAAGGACGCGAAATACGTCAAGCTGGCCGACGAATCCGTTTGTATCGGCCCGGCACAGTCGTCCCTGAGCTACCTGAACATGCCCGCCATCATCAGCGCCGCTGAAGTGACGGATGCGCAAGCGATTCACCCAGGCTATGGCTTCCTGTCGGAAAATGCCGACTTTGCCGAACGCGTCGAGAAATCGGGCTTCGTCTTCATCGGCCCCCGCTCCGAATCGATCCGTTTGATGGGCGATAAAGTATCGGCCAAGCAAACCATGATCAAGGCTGGCGTACCGTGCGTACCGGGCTCGGAAGGCGCGTTGCCGGACGATCCGAAAGCGATCGTGCAAATTGCCCGCAAGATCGGCTACCCGGTCATCATCAAGGCCGCCGGCGGCGGTGGCGGACGCGGCATGCGCGTGGTGCACACGGAAGCGGCCCTGATCAACGCCGTGGCGATGACCAAGACGGAAGCCGGCACGGCTTTCGGCAACCCTGAAGTGTATATGGAGAAGTACCTGGAAAATCCGCGCCACGTGGAAATCCAGATCCTCGCCGACGAACACAAGAACGCCGTCTGGCTGGGCGAGCGCGACTGCTCCATGCAGCGCCGCCACCAGAAAGTGATCGAAGAAGCACCAGCGCCGGGCATCCCGCGCAAACTGATCGAGAAAATTGGCGACCGTTGCGCCGAAGCTTGCCGCAAGATCGGCTACCGCGGCGCCGGCACGTTTGAGTTCCTGTACGAAAACGGCGAGTTCTATTTCATTGAAATGAATACCCGCGTGCAAGTGGAACATCCGGTGACCGAGATGATCACCGGCATCGACATCGTGCAAGAGCAGATCCGCATCGCCGCTGGCGAAAAACTGCGTTTCCGCCAGCGCGACGTCTTGCTGTCCGGCCACGCCATCGAGTGCCGCATCAACGCCGAAGATCCGTTCAAGTTCACGCCATCGCCAGGCAAGATCGTGTCGTGGCATGCACCGGGCGGCCCTGGCATCCGCGTCGACTCGCACGCCTACGCCGGCTACTACGTGCCGCCGCACTACGACTCGATGATCGGCAAAGTGATCGCTTACGGCGCCACGCGCGAGCAAGCGATCCGCCGCATGCAGATCGCCCTGTCCGAAATGGTGGTCGAAGGCATCAACACGAATATCGCCCTGCACCGCGAACTGATGATCGACGCGCGCTTCATCGAAGGCGGCACCAACATTCACTATCTGGAACAGAAACTGGCCGACATGCCGGACCTGGGCAAGAACCTGAATGGCGGCAGCCCCAGCATCGCCAAGAAGTCCGAAATCAAGGCGGGCGCATGAGCTGGACGGAAATCGTCATCGAAATCGCCCGTGACAACGCCGAGGCCATGTCCGACGCGTTGATGGAAGCGGGCGCCCTGTCGGTGTCGGTGGAAGACGCCGATGAAGGCACGGATGCCGAGCAGCCCCTGTTTGGGGAACCCGGCATGGAACCGAAGGAAGCGGCGTGGGAACGCAGCCGCGTGGTGGCGCTGACGGACGTCGACGCCGACCAGGCCGCCATCGTGGCCGCCGCGGCCCAGGCTGTCGGCATGAAGGAAGTGCCCGCCTTTACCATGCGTCCCGTGGAAGAGCAGGACTGGGTGCGTCTGACGCAGTCGCAATTCGCACCGATTCACATCGGCAAGAATATCTGGGTCGTGCCCAGCTGGCACGAGGCACCGGATCCTGACGGCCTGATTCTGGAACTGGACCCTGGCCTCGCCTTCGGCACGGGCAGCCATCCGACCACGCGTCTGTGCATGGAGTGGCTGGAAGCGAACCCTGCTCCAGGCAAGACCGTGCTCGACTACGGTTGCGGTTCCGGCATCCTGGCCATGGTGGCCAAGAAGCTGGGCGCGCAAACGGTGGCCGGCGTCGACATCGACCCGCAGGCGATCGAATCGGCGCGTGACAATGCCGAACGCAACCAATGCGACATCGAATATTTCTTGCCAGACACGTTTGCCATCTCGGCACACGCCACGGCCAAGTTTGACATCGTCGTCGCCAACATCCTGTCGAGCCCATTGAAACTGATGGCGCCGATGCTGTCCGGCCGCGTCGCCGATGGCGGCGCCCTGATCCTGTCCGGCGTGCTGGCACGCCAGGCGGAAGAAGTGGCCGCTGCCTACGCGCCGTTCATCGAGCTGGGTGTGTGGGCCGAGCAAGACGGCTGGGTGGCGCTGCATGGCCGCCTGGGCAGCACGCAAGCGCCTGCGCCCCGCGCGGAAGGTGCATAAGCACAGCAATGGCCCTCGCCACCAAATGCCCCCATTGCAACACGATATTTCGGGTCGCTGCTGACCAATTGAAGTTACGTGGGGGCATCGTGCGCTGTGGCACGTGCAGAGAAGTGTTTGACGGCAATGCCGCGCTGGTCGATCCAGCTGCGGCATCGCCGTTTTTAACATCCGGCCCCGGCACTGCAGCCCCGCTGCCGGCCAGTTATCCTGCCGACAACAGCCTGCCAGCCGCCACGGACGACGAACCCATCTATTCCCTCGACTTCGACACCTCGTTCGACCCGTTCGGCATCTTGCCGGAAACGGCGCAGCTCAAGGACGATGAAGACGATGGCGAGCACATCGAGCTGGACCTCGACGTAGCACTGCCCGAAGAGGTACCGGCCGCCGCACCGCTCGACATACCGCTCGATATACCTGAAGCTGAAGAAACACCGGCGGAACTGCCCGAACAGCCCCTGCCCCAGCCGATGGCGCCTTTCAAGCGCCGCCAGGTCGATGATGCGCCCGCCTTTGTCACGTATCTGCGCGACAGCCGCCGCGAACCGAATCTGGAAACTGGCGCCGCACCGGCGCTGCCCGCGACCGAAAAAGTCAGCCTGGACAAATCCGCGCCCGCGCGCCGTGAACCGACGCTGACGGACCACCCGTTCGAAGCGCTGCCCGCCGCGCCCGTCGCGCCGGACCCAGCCGAAGAGCAGGAAGAACCTGTCCTGCCGCCAGCCGACGACGAGCCGGCCTTTGTGACCTTGGGACGGCGCCGCGAACAGAGCGGCAAGGCCTTGCGCATGGCCATGGCCGCCGGCTCGGCAGTACTGCTGCTGCTATTATTCTTGCAAGTAATGACCACCTTCCGCAACCCGCTGGCGGCGCAATTTCCGCAGTGGAAGCCGACCCTGGTGGCGCTGTGCAAGCTCAGCGGATGCCAGGTCGACTTGCCGGCGCAGATCGAGGCGCTGGCCATCGAGCAAGGCGAGTTGCAAACCTTGAAGGAGCACACCTTTTCCTACGTCTCGCTGCTGCGCAACCAGAGCCGCAGCGTGCAGGCCTGGCCCAGCATCGAACTGGTCCTCAACGACGCCAACGACAAGCCCGTCTTGCGCCGCGTGATCGCGCCGCGCGACTACCTGCCAGCCAATATCGACGTGAGCAAGGGCTTTGCGCCGCGCTCGGAACAAACCATCAAACTGTATTTTGCATTAGACCAGCTTACGGCGTCTGGCTACCATATCGCCATCTTCTACCCCTAACCGACACTATCATGACCAAAACATCGCTGATCTGCGGCTCGCTTGCCACCGACACCATCATGCAATTCCCCGGCCGCTTCGGCGAATCCCTGCTGGCCGACCAGTTGCACAAGGTAAACGTGTCCTTCCTCGTGCCCACCATGCGCACGGAATTCGGCGGCTGCTCGGGCAACATCGCCTACACTCTGAAAATGCTGGGCGGCGACCCGCGCATCGTCGGCGTCATGGGGCAAGACAGCGCCGCCTACCTGGAGCGCCTGCAAAAGCTGGGCATTTCCACCGCCAACATCCTGATCAAGGCCGACAGCTACAACGCGCAGTGCTTCGTCACGGCCGACGCGGACAATAACCAGATCAACGCCTTCCACCCGGGCGCCATGTCGTTTGCGCATGAAAACCCGATCGCCAATGCAGGCCCGGCCAAGGTCGCCATCATTTCGCCGGACGGCGACCAAGGCATGCTCAAGCACGCCGCCGACCTGGCCGAGCTGGGCATCCCCTTCATGTTCGACCCGGGCCAGCAGTTGCCACGTTTCAATGGCGAACAGTTGATCGACTTCATCAACAAAGCCACGTATGTGTCGGCCAACGATTATGAAATGGAAATGTTAATGGAACGCACGGGCTTGACCCTGCCGGACATCGCCAGCCGCCTGGAAGCGCTGATCGTCACGCGTGGCGAAAAGGGGTCGGAAATCTATACGGACGGCAAGCGCATCGACATTCCTGTCGTGACCGCCAAGGAAGTGCTGGACCCGACCGGCTGCGGCGACGCCTACCGTGCCGGCTTGCTGTTCGGCATCACCAACGACCTGGGCTGGGAAACCAGCGGCCGCCTGGCCAGCCTGCTGGGCGCCATCAAGATCGCCACCCAGGGCGCGCAAAACCACGTGTTTACGCCTGAGAGCATCGCCGACCAGTTCGAAGCGGCGTTCGGTTACCGCTATTAATATGCAGGTCGGATGTGCACGGCGAGGCCGTGCGTAATCCGACAACATCATTGGCATGGCAAGTGGTGATGTCGGGTTACGCTACGCTAACCCGACCTACGCCACCATCATCGCACCACAATAATCATCCCCACCAGCACTTGCGCGATCTGCAGCAGGATCAGCGCGACCAGCAGCGACAAATCCAGGCTGCCGACCAGCGGCACGACCTTGCGGATCGGACGCAGCAGCGGCTCGTTCAGGGCCCGTACGAACGGCGCCAGCGGCGCATGCGGGTTGACCCAACTGAAGATGGCTTCGATGATCAGCAAGGCCATGAAACCGTAGAGTATCCATTGCAGGAAACGTTGTAGCGACTTGAGCAGCACCACTTCGACGGGATAGCCGGAAATAAACAATACCGAGCTGGCCAGCAGCACGATCAGGAAGGCGCCGATCAGACTGGCCCAGTCATACCCGCCCACGCCCGGCACCACGCGGCGCAGGGGGCGCACCAGCCAGTCGGACAATTGAAACGTGAATTGCGCCACCGACGAGGGCGGCCGCACGCGCACCGCCTGCATCCAGAAGCGCAGCAGCAACACGCCGCCCAGCAAGGTAGCGATGGTATCAACGATCAATGTAAGGATAACGATCAGCACGACTAATTCTCCAAAAAAAAACCGCTGTGTGATTGAGTCACACAGCGGCGTGTTGCCTCATCCAGGCACCCGTATCGTTGAAATTACGATGGGCGGGTGCTGGTTGGGAATGGCCAGGCTGCAGCCGGTGCCAACACGGTTTTTGCTACAGGTGCGATAGGTGCCGATGGCTTGGCGACAGGAGCTGCCTTCTTCGGCGCGGCCTTTTTAGGCGCGGCCTTCTTGGCGGCTGGCTTGGCGGCCACGGCGGCTGGTGCCGCTGGAGCTGCTGCCGGCGCTGCTGCTGGTGCGGCTGCCACGACTGGCGCTGCGGCTGGCTTGGCGGCTGGCTTGGCGGCAGGTTTCGCTGCTGCTTTTGCTGCCGGCTTCGCTGCTGGCTTGGCTGCAGCTTTTGCTGCTGGCTTCGCTGCTACCTTGGCTGCAGGCTTGGCTGCAGGTTTTGCTGCGACCTTGGCGGCAGGTTTCGCTGCTGGCTTGGCTGCCGCTTTTGCTGCTGGCTTCGCTGCTGCTTTTGCTGCTGGCTTCGCTGCTGCCTTGGCCGCTGGCTTCGCTGCAGCTTTTGCTGCTGGCTTGGCTGCCGCTTTGGCTGCTGGCTTGGCTGCTACCTTGGCTGCTACCTTGGCTGCTACCTTGGCTGCTGGCTTGGCTGCCGCTTTTGCGGCTGGCTTCGCTGCTGCCTTGGCGGCTGGCTTCGCTGCAGCTTTTGCTGCCGGCTTGGCTGCTGCCTTGGCGACGACTTTTTTCGCTGCTGGCTTGGCTGCCGCTTTGGCGGCCGGTTTCGCTGCTGCCTTGGCTGCAGGTTTCGCTGCGGCTTTTTTCACAGCTGGCTTGGCTGCTGCTTTGGCCGCTGGTTTTGCTGCGGCTTTTGCTGCTGGCTTGGCGGCCGGTTTGGCTGCGGCTTTTTTCGCGACAGGCTTGGCTGCTGCCTTGGCGGCCGGTTTCGCTGCGGCTTTCGCTGCTGGCTTGGCGGCCGGTTTCGCTGCTGCCTTGGCCGCTGGTTTTGCTGCGGCTTTCGCTACTGGCTTGGCAGCCACTTTTGCTGCAGGCTTGGCTGCGGCTTTGGCGGCTGGTTTGGCTGCGGCTTTGGCAGCTGGTTTAGCGGCAACCGTCTTCGCTGCGGCTGCCGGCTTCTTCGCGGCAGGAGCAGCCTTGGCGGCTGGTTTCTTTACTTCTGATTTCTTAGCGGCTGTTGCCATTTGTCTCTCCTTCATCTGAGATGAGAAATTTAAGCTACAAGATTTAAACCCGTCCGACCCACCACAGGGATAGGCCAGGCGAATTATTCATCGGCGCAAACGGTCGTTTGCGCTAATGAATTCGGCACCAGCTGAACTGCTGCAACTCCTCACGTTTGCAGCACTTCAGCCATCGTCGGTGCCACCCTGCTTTATCTCGCAGCTGGTGGCAAAGTCTGAATTCGGTCATTCGTTTTCGATGCCGTGCGTTTTTTCGCTCCTCGCATCGCGCTCGCCACAACACCGATGCGTCAAATAAAAAACCGCCATGCCTGAAAAAATTCGGGCACGGCGGCAGACGAAAACGGTGTGGTTTTGTGCATATCCGTGTAAATCTGTATCCCTGTTTTGCGAGGTTTTTTCGCTACCGCGCTGGTTAAAAAACCCCGCATTCTAACGCTCGCATTTGCAATCTCATAAAGTACACGAAAACCTTGTCAATGCGCAACCGGCACGACACGTTTTCGCCCGCTTTTTTGCACGATACGCGTGCTATCGCACAATCGCGCGGCAAATGCCGCCGCCAGCGTATCCGGAAACGATATTTACACCCCGTCCCGCGCGCATTGGCGCCATCAAAAAAATGCATCGCGGCGCGCGCGATGCGGCGAAAAAATGGCCGCACTTTTCTGCGCCACCGCGCCACTGCACCTCATGAAAAAGCAGCGCGAAAAAACGCGGCGTGCGATGCCGCAGCCGGTCCTCAGGATGATGGCGCCAGGCTGGAAAAAGCAGGCCAGGCTAGCGCGTGTCGCCGGAAGACGCGGGCCGGGAGAGCGCCAGCGCCGTATCGATAAAGGCGCGCAGTTTGGGCTGGCTCTGGGTACGGGCAGGAAAATACAGGAACAATCCGCTCGTCGTCGGAACGTAGTTTTCCAGCACCCGCAGCAAGCTGCCGCTGGCCAGGCCAGCTTCGATTTCCACGTCCGGCATATACGCCAGGCCCAGACCCGAGCGCGCGAAATCGGCGATCAGCGTGGTGTCGTTGACGACCAGGGGCGCGCCGGTTTCCACCAGAAATTCCTCGCCATCGCGCACAAAGCGCCAGCGGTGCAAGGCGCCGGAAGTGTGGAAGCGGTAGGCCAGCGTGTCGTGGCGCATCAGGTCTTCCGGAATCAGCGGCCGCCCTTTCCGCTCGAAGTAGCCGGGCGCGCCAACCACGGACCAGCGCAAGTCCCCCGTCAGGCGCACGGCCACCATCTCCTGCTCCACCGACTGTCCCAGGCGGATGCCCGCATCGTAACCGTGCGCCAGCAAATCGACGGCGCCATCGTCGAGCGACAGGTCGATGGTCACGTCAGGATAGCTGCTGCGAAAACGCGGTATCAATGCGCGCATCACCAGCGCGCCCAGCGCGCGCGGCACCGTCAGCCGCAAATGGCCGGCGGGCCGGTCGCGAAACATGGTCAGCGCGGCGAAGGCGTCATCGATCTGCCGGGTGGCGCCGGCCAGGCTGGCGTACAGGCCCGCGCCGGCTTCGGTGAAGGCGACATTGCGCGTATTGCGCTTGAAAAGCAGCACGCCATGCTGGCGCTCCATCACCTTGACCGCCTTGCTGACGGCCGTCACCGTCACGCCAAGCTGCAGTGCCGCGGCGCTGAAACTTTTGCGCTCGGCGACCGCAAGAAAGGTACGAATGCCATCGAGAGAGTTATTTTTCATGCGCGATCACGCCGCCAATAATGAACCTGAAGTGTAAAACCTATCACCCCTACGCTACTTTTTCTCTGCAATTGAACGCCATATGATGGTCGCTCCCTACCTCTCCACCGAAAGGAAGCACCATGTCTCTCCTCATGCCGGCCATCGTCGGCGATTACTTTAGCGCCGACAACCATCACGATAGCAACGCCGTGGCGCAATGCTTCGCCGCCGATGGCGTCGTTCACGACGAAGGCCGGACCCACGCAGGCCATGCCGCCATCCAGGCCTGGAAAGAAGCTGGCAGCAAGCAGTACGGCGCCACCGTCAGCCCCATCTCGGCCGACACCCAGGGCGCGCGCTGCGTGGTCACCGGCAGCGTCAGCGGCAGTTTCCCCGGCAGCCCGCTGGCGCTGCGCTTTGCCTTCACGCTCGCCAGCAACCGCATCCAGACCCTGGAGATCGGCGCATGAATACCGATTTCAAGGACAAGCGCGTGCTGATCACGGGCGGCACGAAGGGCATGATGGGCGCGGCAACGCTGAAACTGATGCTCGAGCGGGGCGCGCAAGTGGCGACCACGGCGCGCTCCGCCAGCAGCAGCTTGCCGGCCGGCATGCATTTCATCGCGGCCGACCTGCGTACCCGCGCGGGAACCGACACGGTGATCAAGGAAGTGCTGGCCAGCCTGGGCGGGGTCGATATCCTGATCAATAACGTGGGCGGCTCGACGGCCGCGGGCGGCGGTGCGCTAGCCCTGGACGACGATGCCTGGGAAGACGCGCTCAATGGCAACCTGCTTGCCGCCGTGCGCCTCGACCGCGCCCTGCTGCCGGCGATGGTGGCACGCCAATACGGCGTGATCATCCACATCTCGTCTATCCAGCGCAGCCTGCCGCTGTATGACTCGACGCTGGCGTATGCGGCCGCCAAGGCTGCGCTGAGCAACTACAGCAAGGGGCTGTCGAAGGAATACGGTCCGCAGGGCATCCGCATCAATACCGTCTCGCCGGGCTTTATTGAAACCACGGCGGCCCACGCGATGATACGGCGCTGGGCCGACCACGCGGGCATCGACGAAGAGGCGGCCCGCCAGAAGCTGATGCAGACGCTGGGCGGCATTCCCATCGGCCGCCCGGGCACGCCGGAAGAAGTGGCCGAACTGGTTGCATTTCTGGCCTCGGACCGCGCTGCGTCGATCCACGGTGCCGAGTATGTGATCGACGGCGGTACCATTCCGACCGCGTGAGCCCGATGCAATAAGTTCTCCAGATAGCAAAAGGCCCCGCATCCGCGAGGCCTTTGTCATATGACTTGTGACGCTATCGGCTGGCTTATTCCCAGTTCAGCGCGCCACCGGTCTGGTATTCCGTCACGCGCGTCTCGAAGAAGTTGCGTTCCTTCTTCATGTCGATCATTTCGCTCATCCACGGGAATGGATTTTCTTCCTGGGCGAACAGCGGCTCGATGCCGATCTGCTGCGCGCGGCGGTTGGCGATGAAGCGCAGGTAGCCCTTGAACATCGGCGCGTTCAGACCCAGCACGCCGCGCGGCATGGTGTCTTCCGCGTACGCGTATTCCAGTTCCACGGCTTTCATGAACAGATCCTTGATCTCTTCGCGGAAGGCGGCCGTCCACAGCTGCGGATTTTCCATCTTGATCGTGTTGATCAAGTCGATGCCGAAGTTGCAGTGCATCGATTCGTCGCGCAGGATGTACTGGTACTGCTCGGCCGCACCCATCATCTTGTTCTGGCGGCCCAGCGCCAGGATCTGCGTGAAGCCGACGTAGAAGAACAGGCCTTCCATCAGGCAGGCAAACACGATCAGGGATTTGAGCAGCTTCTGATCGTTTTCCACCGTGCCGGTGACGAAGGCAGGGTCGGTCAGGGTGTTGATGAACGGGATCAGGAATTCATCCTTGTCGCGGATCGACTTGACTTCGTTATAGGCGTTGAAGATCTCGCCTTCGTCCAGGCCCAGCGATTCGACGATGTACTGGTAGGCATGCGTGTGGATCGCTTCCTCGAACGCCTGGCGCAGCAGGTACTGGCGGCACTCGGGCGCCGTGATGTGGCGGTAGGTGCCCAGCACGATGTTGTTGGCGGCCAGCGAGTCGGCCGTCACGAAGAAGCCCAGGTTGCGCTTGACCAGGCGGCGCTCGTCGTCCGTCAGGCCGTTCGGGTTTTTCCACAGCTCGATATCGCGCTGCATGTTCACTTCCTGCGGCATCCAGTGGTTGGCGCAGCCGGCCAGGTATTTGTCCCATGCCCATTTGTACTTGAACGGCACCAGCTGGTTGACGTCCGTCTTGCCATTGATGATGCGCTTGTCGTCGGCATTCACGCGGCGCGCCACTTGCTCGGCGTTCGCTTCGGACGGCTCGGCACCTGCCGGCAGGTTCAATTCGGTATTTCCCAATGGCGCTTGCTGCGCCGGACGCGGCACAGCTGCCGACGTGGTTTCATCATCCCAGGACAACGACATATTCTTCTTCCTTTCCATGCCGGCGAGCCGGCGATCCGCAACAGGCCCGTTGAATCGGACAATGCGGACATTGACAACATTGAATCAGCCCAGAAGCTCTGGGCTGACAACTAAAATCTTACTGGCAGGCTTCGCACTCTTCAAAGCCGTCATCACCCGGACGCAGGTAGCATGCTTCGCCATCGGCGTCGTCCGCTGCCGCTGCCACCACTGGCGCCACGGCCACCGCTGCTGCCGCCACGACCGCTGCCTGGGCGCTTTGCGCACTGGCCGACATGCCGCCATCGACTGCCACGGCGTTCAGGGCGCCCGTCTTGGAGGTCGATTTCTCCATATGGGTAGCGGCGATGGTACGCAGGTAGTAGGTGGTTTTCAGGCCACGCAGCCATGCCAGCTTGTAGGTCTCGTCCAGTTTCTTGCCCGATGCGCCAGCCATGTAGATGTTCAGCGACTGAGCCTGGTCGATCCACTTCTGGCGACGCGAAGCCGCTTCCACCAGCCAGCTTGGCGACACTTCAAAGGCCGTGGCGTAGATGTCGCGCAGGTCTTGCGGGATGCGGTCGATCTTCACCAGCGAGCCGTCGAAGTACTTCAGGTCCGAGATCATGACTTCATCCCACAGGTCGCGCGCCTTCAGGTCGCGCACCAGGTAGCCATTGATCTCGGTGAATTCGCCCGACAGGTTCGATTTCACGTACAGGTTCTGGAACGTCGGCTCGATACAGGCCGATACGCCGATGATGTTCGAAATCGTCGCCGTTGGGGCGATCGCCACGCAGTTCGAGTTGCGCATGCCGAACTTGGCGATGCGTTCACGCACCGGCGTCCAGTCCATGGCCGACGAGGAATCGACTTCCAGGTAGCCGCCGCGCTCTTCGGCCAGCAGTTTGACCGAGTCTTGCGGCAGGATGCCGCGGTCCCACAGCGAACCGGCATACGATTCATAGCGGCCGCGCTCTTCGGCCAGTTCCGTCGACGCCAGGTAGGCGTAGTAGCAGACGGCTTCCATCGAGGTGTCGGCAAACGACACAGCGGCGTCCGAAGCGAACGGCACGCGCATCATGTGCAGGCAATCCTGGAAGCCCATCACACCCATGCCGACCGGACGGTGGCGCATGTTCGAATTGCGCGCCTTCTCGACGGCGTAGTAATTGATGTCGATGACGTTGTCGAGCATGCGCATGGCGGTGCGGATGGTCTTGGCCAGCTTGACGTGATCGAGCTTGCCTTCCTTCATGTGCGCCGGCATGTTGACGGAACCGAGGTTGCAAACGGCGATTTCGTCAGGGCCCGTGTTCAGCGTGATTTCCGTGCACAGGTTCGAGCTGTGGACGACGCCGACGTGCGACTGCGGGCTGCGGATGTTGCAAGGATCCTTGAACGTGATCCATGGGTGGCCCGTTTCAAACAGCATCGACAGCATCTTGCGCCACAGGTCCAGCGCGGCGATCTTCTTGAAGACGCGGATTTCGCCGGCGGCGGCCTTGGCTTCGTAGCCCAGGTAAGCCTGTTCAAAAGCCTTGCCGACCTTGTCGTGCAGGTCTGGTGTGTCCGATGGCGAGAACAGGGTCCAATCGCCTTTTTCCATGACGCGCTTCATGAACATGTCGGGAATCCAGTTCGCCGTGTTCATGTCGTGCGTGCGGCGGCGGTCGTCGCCCGTGTTCTTGCGCAGGTCGAGGAATTCCTCGATGTCCATGTGCCAGGTTTCCAGGTAGGCGCAGACGGCGCCCTTGCGCTTGCCGCCCTGGTTGACTGCCACGGCCGTGTCGTTGACCACTTTCAGGAACGGCACCACGCCTTGCGACTTGCCGTTGGTGCCCTTGATGTGGGCGCCCAGGGCGCGCACTGGCGTCCAGTCGTTGCCCAGGCCGCCGGCGAACTTGGCCAGCAGCGCATTGTCCTTGATGGCGTCGTAGATGCCTTCCAGGTCATCGGAGACGGTGCTCAGGTAGCACGACGACAGCTGCGAGCGCAGGGTGCCCGAATTGAACAGGGTCGGCGTCGAGCTCATGAAGTCGAACGAGGACAGCAGGCTGTAGAACTCGATGGCGCGCGCTTCGCGGTCCGCTTCGTTCAGCGCCAGGCCCATGGCCACGCGCATATAGAAGGCTTGCGGCATTTCGATGCGCACGTCCTGGATGTGCAGGAAGTAACGGTCGTACAGGGTTTGCAGGCCGATGTAGCCGAACTGCAAGTCGCGGTCAGCGACGATGGCTTTCGCCAGGCGCTCCAGGTCGAAGCTGGCAAGTACCGGGTTCAGCAGCTCGGCGGCGATACCCTTGGCAATGTATTGCGGGAAATACGTCAGGTATTCGGCGGCAGCGGCCGCTTGCGGCACTTCCTTGCCGAACACTTCCTTGCGCACCGTGTGCAGCAGGATGCGGGCCGTGACCTGGCTGTAGGCCGGGTCTTTTTCCATCAGCGCGCGCGCCGCCAGGATGGCCGACTTGTGCAGCTCTTCGACAGGCACGCCGTCGTACAGGTTTTTCACCGTTTCAGCCAGGATGGCGTCGGCATCGACGTGCTTTTCCAGGCCGGCGCAGGCGGCGTTGATCAGGTCGCGCACTTCCTGCATGTCCAGCAGGCGGCGCACGCCGTTGTCCAGCACGTTCAGTTGCGGTGCGGAAACTTGCGCGGACGCGCCTTGCGCTTCCTTCTGCAAGCGGCGCTCTTCCATATGCTTGGCGCGGTACAGCACGTAGGCACGCGCCACGTCGTGCTCGCCCGAACGCATCAGCGACAGTTCCACCTGGTCTTGCACATCTTCGATATGGAAGGTGCCGCCGCCCGGATGGCGGCGCACCAGCGCGGCGACGACGCCGTCCGTCAGTTGCTCCACCAGTTCGCGGATGCGTGCCGAGGCTGCGCCCTGGCCGCCGTTAACGGCCAAAAACGCCTTGGTCATGGCGATGGCGATCTTCGAAGGCTCAAATGCCACCACCGCGCCGTTGCGGCGGATGATGCGATAGTCGCCCAATGCCGCGCCCGTGCTCGCCACGCTGTTGGCCGCGCCTGGCGCTGGCGATACTGGCGTTGGATGGATGGAAATATCTTGTGGTGATTGCATTGAAGCTCCCGTTGTCAGCTAAAGTCAGCCTGCAGTTTTGCTGCCGCGTGTGTTGTTGAATAGAACGCCCGATGGTCAGGGTTTCTTCAGATATTTGTTGCTAAATAGTAAATTAATAATGCATAAAACAGTGTCAGAATCCATCTCGCCACACCGCACTGCCCGGCTGGCGCGAAACACGATCAAGGGTGATAAACCGCCAGTTCCAGTGCTTTATCAGCAATCCGGGTAGCTTTGACAATAATTCTGAAAACGTCTGTGATGGCACTACATATAGTCTTTACGTCCAACTTCTGCACTAATTGTAGTACCCATCGGAGGGTGATGCAATAGTTTTCCGGCATCCGTTGGCGTAATTTTTTGTATTTTCATATACGATTTCGGTTGACTTTTCAGGGCATGGATGGAAAGCCCAATCCCCGCGAAGTAAGCGCTAACGCAGGCTGCCGGCGCAGGGTTTCCAGCCAGCATACTTGGTAAAAATGCCAGTCGAAAAATGGCCCCGGATCCGTCTTCCTCCCCGGCGCGATATGCTCGTGCCCGCGCACCTGGGACAGCCCGTAGCGCGCAACCAGCGCCGCCGTCACTGCCGCCAGCACATGGTATTGCCGCTGCTGGAAGGGCACGTCGTCCGCGCCTTCCATTTCGATACCGATGGAGTAGCCATTGCACTGCGGGCGTCCTTCGAACATGGACGCACCCGCATGCCAGGCACGTTGATCAGTAGAAACATATTGCAACAACGCACCATCGCGCCGCACAAAAAAGTGCGCCGACACCTGCAAGCCACGCAGGTCGGCGAAAGAAGGATCGGCATTATAATCTACCCGGCCCGTAAACAAGTCCGACACATGCGGCCCGCCAAAGTGGCCGCCCGGCAAGCTGATGTTATGAATCACCAGCAAGTCGACTTGCGCACCGTCCGGGCGCGCATCGTGGTGCGGCGAGTCATAGCGCAGCGCGCCGTCGCACCAGCCGTCTTCATCTATCGTCCATCCGCTCATCAAGTAAGGCTTCCTGTATCGTCAATTTCTGCATGCGGTAACGCAACTGGCGCACGCTCAGGCCCAACTGGCGCGCCGCCCGTGCCCGGTGGTAGCGCGCCTGTACCAGCGCCAGCATGATCATGTCGCGCTCGGCCTGGCGCAAATACACGTCCAGCGGCAGGACGGGGGCCACGCCATGCGCCGCCATGCTTGGCAGGCACAGTTGCCGTTCCGGCAAGTCCGGCAATGCCGGCGCCGCCCGCAACGGCATGTCGCCCGCCGCCGATGGCAAGGCCAGCCCGTCGAGCGCGATCACGCCGCCGTCGGCAAAGGCCAGCGCCCGCTCCAGCACGTTTTCCAGTTCGCGCACATTGCCGGGAAACGCATACGCGGCCAGGGCCGCCAGCACGGGCGGCGCCAGACTCACGGTCCTGCGTGGCGACAGGCGCGCGAGGATCACCTCACATAATACCTGCAGATCGCCGCGCCGCTCGCGCAGCGGCGGCAACGCCAGTTCGATCACATTCAGGCGGTAAAACAGGTCATGGCGAAACGTGCCGGCCGCCACGCCGCGCGCCAGGCCATGCTGGCTGGCGCACAGGATGCGCACGTCGATGGCCTCGTCGCTACTGCCGCCCAGCTTGCGCACGCGGCGCTCCTGCAGCACGCGCAACAGTTTTACTTGCATGGCCAGCGGCAGATCGTCGACTTCGTCGAGCAGCAAACTGCCGCCGTGGGCCGCCTGGAACAAGCCCTGGCGTTCGTGCAGCGCTCCCGTATAGGCGCCCGGGCGGCAGCCGAAGAATTCCGCTTCCATCAGCGCTTCGGGAATGGCGCCGCAGTTGACGGCGATAAACGGGAAGCTGGCGCGCGCGCCCTGTGCATGGATGGCGCGCGCCGCCAGTTCCTTGCCCGTGCCCGATTCGCCGCGGATGGCCACCGGCGCGCCACAGCGGGCGATGCGGCCGATCTGCGCGCGCAGCGCCTGCATGGGCAGCGAGTTGCCGCTCAGTTGCGGCGCCGGCGGCATATTGGCGGCAGGATGCTGGCTGGGACTGGGACGGGACATGGGGAGCGCGCCTTTCCGCTATGGCGGCGACGAACCGCCTCATGCAGATGCTACGCCAGACGGATGCCGGAGGACGTTACGATACGGATGAGCAACGCGCGCGAACCTGCCGGCCTGCCCTTACAAGGTGGCGTGCGCGTGGCAGCAGTAATCGTGGCCCTTGGCCTGCACGTTTTCCGAGGCCGGGTAATACACGCCGCAATGGGCGCAGCACAGCATCAGCTCGGCATCAGGCAATTCCTGCGGCCGGCCGGGCGGCGTAAACGGGTTCGGCTGCTGTTGCTGCTGCGCGCGGGCGCGCTGTTGCATGCCACGGATCTTGCTGCGGATCGCAAACAGCACCAGGAACACCAGCGCCAGCCAGAATAAAACACGTGTCATGCGAATCCTCGGTGTAAAACCACTTCCAGTACAAAACGGCTGCCGACATAGGCCAGCAGCAAGGTGGCGAAACCGGCCAGGGTAAAGCTCAGGGCCGTCTTGCCGCGCCAGCCGCGAAAGCGCCGGCCTGCCAGCAGCGAGGCGAACAGCAGCCACGACAGCATGGTAAACACGGATTTGTGATCCCAGTTGAGCGCCTTGCCAAACAGTTGTTCGGAAAACACGATGCCCGACAGCACGGTCAGGCTGAGCAAAATAAATCCCAAGCCAATCATGCGGAACAGCAGCTTTTCCATCGTCAGCAAGGCTGGCAGCTGGTCCAGCGCCGTGCCGATGAAGCCGCGGCTTTCACTGCGCGTATGCAAGCGCGATTCCTGCAGCGCCATCAGCACGGCGTGAAAGGCGGCAATCGTCAAGGTGCTGTAGGCGAGCACGGCCACGGCAATATGCCAGCCGAAGACGGCCGACTTGCCTTCCATGCTGACCTGGCTGCCAGGGAAGGCCCAGGCCAGGCCGATGGCGAGGACGGCGCTGGGCATGACCATGCGGCGCAGGCCATCCAGGCTGAAATTGCGGTTCTCTATCCAGTAGGCGCCAACCGAAACCCACAGCGCGGCCGACAGCATGGCGGAAAAACCGAAGCGCAAGGTGCCCGGCGCCATCAGGTCGAACCACAGGGTGGCGGCGTGCGCCAGCCAGGCGACGCCGGTCAGGCCGGCAATGAGCCGGGCACGGGACGAAGGAAGCACTGCGCACGCCGCGTACAACAGGGCGGCGATGAAAAAGAAATAGATCTGCATAGTTTAAGTTTACACCATAGCCGGCAAGCGCGATTCAAGCGGCAGTATGGGCTGCAGGCAATTTGCCGCCAGCCGATACCGCAAGCCTGCCATGATATCGCGCCTCGGCCGCGACGGGTGGCGCAGCCTCAAGATTTCGGCAATCTTTCCTGCGGCGCACTGCCGCCGCGCCGCGGGCACGTTGCCATCCCGATGAGCCAGCCCTATAATTATGTCCATAGAGCAACAGTCTTTCACCTTTCGCCACTCGCCCCCACCGCCATGTTCTCTTTCAAGAAAATTTCCTGGACCTGTCTGCTGCTGGCCGCCTGCACTATATTAAGCGGCTGCATGAAAGACGCACCTTCCCAATCCACGTACGAAGAGTATTTCCGCACATCCGTCCAGAGCTACGACCTGTACAAGGATTACTTCGACATCGCGAAGCTGGAAAAGCTCAACGGCTGGAAAGAGAACGAACAGTATGAAATCAAGGGCTCGGCCGTGCTGCGCGCCAAGGTGGGCTATCTGGAATTGCTGGCCGACGTGGCCGACAAGCTCGAAGCGCAGGCAAAGACGGATGGCTCCGTGGGCATGACCATGGGCCTGGGTCTGATGGCGCGCGGCATGGGCGGAGAGAACAAGGTTTTCCGCGAATTCTGGGTACAGCAGCTGGAAAAAAAGGCGATTCCCGCACCGCTGCTGGCGCGCCAGGCGGCGATGACGGCCGAGCGTTTCGATAACCTGATGCAATGGTCGGACCAGCTCGTGCAAGACAATTACGGCGCCATCATCAGCCGCCAGCTGAAGAAAGGCGATGAACTGACCCGCATCTACACACTAAGCTTCCGCCAGACGGAAAAAGGCTGGATGGGTTTTAACGCCCGCTAAAGCCACTCCTTCACAAAAAAACCTCCGCGCCATCGCTGGTGCGGAGGTTTTTTTCATGGCTGTCTGATTTACTTCACGTTCAGGCTCTTTTTCGCCTGCTCCAGCAAGTCCGTCTTGACCCAGTCCTTGGCCACGGGCGGCTTCGTCATGCGGCCCACGCCCGTTTTCACCATCACGTCCGTGGTCACCTGGATATGCTCGGGCGAGATGTCGTACGAATACGGCGAATTGCTGATCGCGTCGTCGAAGTCATCCTTCGTGATCTGGCCGCGGAACACGACTTCGCGCACATATTTTTCCGCCGTCGCCTTGTTGTCGATAAAGGTCTTGGTGGCTTCGACGAAGCAGCGCATGAACTTTTCCGCCACGGGACGGCGTTCCTTGTAGAACTTTTCCGTCATCACCATGGTCCGTACGGGTTCGCCGATCGGCGTGTCATACGGTTTGATGACTTCGGTGCCGAAACCCTTGTTGATCGCCTGCGACGATTGCGGCTCCGACTGCATCATGGCGTCGATATTCTTGCCCATCAGCGCCTGGTTCAAGTCGGCGTAGGCGAGAAATACCAGCTGCACATCCTTGCCTTTGGTTTCCGAATACGTCAGGCCCGCCTGCGACAGCTCGGCCAGCAGCAGCACTTCCTGGATGCCGCCGCGCGTCACGCCCACGCGCTTGCCCTTGAGTTCCTTGACGCTGCTAATCTTTTGCCCCGCCCCGCCCACCAGGCGCGCACCGCCCTTGGCAAAACCGGCCACCACGTAGATCGGCGCACCGCCGGCGCGGCCGGAAATGGCCGCTTCGGACGCCGTCGCCCCCACGTCCAGCTCGCCCGCGATAATCGCCTGCATCACGTCGAGGCCCTTGGCGAAGATATGCTCTTCGACCTTGATGCCGCACTTGGGCGCGATTTCCTTGATGTACGACACGGCGCCGTAATGGGCGAATTTCAAATTGCCCAGGCGCACGACTTCCTGCGCCTGGACGGCGCCCATGCCGAAGGCCAGCATGAGGGCGGCGGCGATACCGGTCTTCAGGGTTGATTTTTTCTGCATCGGGTTCTCCTGTGGTGGTTGGTGTGTGCCCGCAAGGGCACGCGAAACACTGCTTTTTTATTATGGGGAGATAGTACCGTGTGTTGAAGCCAGAGAAACATTTTTTTTGCCGGCAGCGTCACAGCACTTACTGTCCCGCCAGCGCCACCACCGGATCGAGTCCCGACGCCTTGCGCGCCGGCATGAAGCCAAACACCAGCCCCGTTACCACGGCGCAGGCAAACGCGCCGGCGATGGCGCTGAGCGAAAAGATCACCGGCACGTCCCACACCAGCAGCAGGCCGGCCACCGTTACGCCGACCACGATGCCGGCCACGCCGCCCACCACCGACACCAGCACGGCTTCGGTGAGGAACTGGCGCAGGATGTCGCGCCGGCGCGCCCCCGTCGCCATGCGGATGCCGATTTCGCGCGTGCGCTCGCGCACCGTCATCAGCATCACGTTCATGACGCCGATGCCGCCCACCACCAGGGAGACGGCGGCGATCAGGCTGAGCATCATGGTCATGTTGTCCTGCGTCTTGGCTTCGGCGGCGATCGACGCGGCCGCGTTGCTGATGCCGTAGTCGCGGATGCGGTGGCGCTCGAACATGGTGGCATCGACGGCCGCCTCCACCTCCGTCACGCGCTTGACGTCATCCACCGCCATTACCGTGTAGGTGGGCTCGCGCTGGCCGAAGACGCGGATGCCGGCCGTGGAAAACGGCAGCAGCAGCACGTCGTCTTCATCCTTCTCACCCGTCAGCGCACCCTTCGCGCTCATCACGCCGATCACCTGGAACGGCACGTTGCCGATCAGGATGCTCTGCCCCACGGGATTGGGCACGTCGGGCATCAGCTTTTCCGCCAGGTGTGCGCCCAGCACGGCCACGGTGGCCATCTCGCGCTCGTCTTCCTCCGTAAAGAAGCCGCCCTTGGCCACGGGCCAGGTCTGGATCTGCGGCAGGGCCGGCCCCGTGCCGCGCACATAGGTCTGCACGTCGAGGTTGCCGTGGCGTATCACCTTGTTGCCCGTGACATTCGGCAGCACGTGGGAAATACCCGGCACGTCCTTGAGCGCATCGAGGTCGGCCAGGGTGATGCTGCGTCCCGGGATGCGCGAGCTTTCGCCGCGCGACGCCATGTACAGCAGATTCGAGCCGAACGCCCCCAGTTGCGCCATCACCTGCTGGCGCGTGCCCAGGCCGATGGCCAGCATGACGATGACGGAAGCGACGCCGATGACGATGCCGAGCAGGGTCAAACCCGTGCGGAAGCGGTTGATCCACAGCACGCGCCATGCGGCGCGCGCCGCGTCAAGCAATTCCGTGCCCAGCGACGCACCGGTATCGTGGGCGGCGCGCGACATGTCCAGCGGCGGCAGGGCCGTCGACGTGGCGGGAATGGCGATGGCGCCCGAGTCTTCGACGATTTCGCCATCGCTGATCTCGATCACGCGGCGCGCCTGGGCCGCCACCTTGCGGTCATGCGTGATCAGGATGATGGTATGGCCCGCGTCGGCCAGCTCGCCCAGCAGGGCCATGACTTCGGCGCCGCTGCTGCTGTCTAACGCCCCCGTCGGTTCATCGGCGAGGATGATGCGCCCGCCATTCATCAGCGCGCGCGCGATCGACACGCGCTGCTGCTGCCCGCCCGACAACTGGTTCGGCCGGTGGTCTAGCCGCTCACCGAGACCCAGGCGCTTGAGCAGCGCTTCCGAGCGCGCATGGCGGGCCGCGGCCGGCATGCCCGCGTACAGCGCCGGCACTTCCACGTTTTCGCGCGCCGATTCCGTGGCGATCAGGTGATAACCCTGGAAAACGAAGCCGAACGCTTCGCGCCGCAACCACGCCAGTTCATCGGCATTCAGGCTGGCCACATCCTGGCCGGCAAAGCGGTAGGTGCCGTCGCTGGGGCGGTCCAGGCATCCCAGCAAATGCATCAGGGTCGACTTGCCGGAACCGGACGCACCGACGATGGCGACGAATTCGCCGGCGCCAATCGACAGGGTCAGGCCGCGCAGCACTTCCACGGCCGGCGCGCCGTCATGGCCGCCGTAGCGCTTGCGGATACCGGCAAGTTCAATCAAAGGCGCCGCCCGGCCAGGCTCTCCTGCTTGTCCCAGCGACCTGGCCTCGCTCATCGCGCTCACAGCTGGAACCTGCTGCTGCCGTTGCCGGCCGGCTGCTCGCCCGTGACCAGCAATTCACCTTCGCGCAAGCCTTGCAGCACTTCCGCGCTGAGGCGGTTGCGCACGCCCACGGTGACGGCGCGCGTATCGACCTTGCCGTCCGCATCCATCACGCGGGCCGTGAACTGCCCCGGCTTGGCGCCTTCTTCCGTCGACGGTTTCAGGGCCGGCAAGGGCACGGCCAGCACATTGTTCGCCGCGGCCGTGACAAACACTACTTGCGCCGTCATCTGCGGCATCAATTCGCCATCGGCGTTATCGACGTCGAACAGCACTGTATACAGGATCACCTTGCTGGTCGACGGCGCCAGGGCCGTGCCGGCGGCGGAACCGCCGGGCACCGGCGGCGCCGGCAGCACTTGCCGCACTTTGCCGCTCCAGCGCCGCTGGTCGCCGCCCAGGGTGGTGAAGTATACGGGCATGTCCGGGCGCACGCGGCGCACGTCCGCTTCCGACACCTCCGTCCATACCGTCATGGCCGACAGGTCGGCGATGCGCAGGATGTTAGGCGTCTGGTAGGTGGCGTTCAGGGTCTGCCCTTCCTTCGCATCCAGGCCCACCACCTTGCCGGCCATCGGCGCATAAATGCGCGTGTAACCGAGGCGCGCCTCGTCCGCCTTCAGGCTGGCCTGGGTCTGGTCGATCTGCGCCTTCAGGTGGTCGATCTTGGCACCGGCCGAGGCCAGGGTGGCTTCCGCCGTTTCCAGGTCGGCCAAGGGGGTCGAATCGAACTTGGCCATCTGCTTCTGGCGCACGTGCTGCTGTCCGGCCAGGCGGTGCTGCGCCTGCTGGTCGGCCAGCTGCGCGCGCAAGCCCGCCAGCGCGGCGCGGCCCGCGTCGACCGTGGCCTGCTGCACGCTGGGGTCGATCTCGGCCAGCAACTGGCCTTTTTCCACGGCGCTACCCGGCTGCACGTGCAAACGCGTGATCTGGCCCGACACCTGCGCGCCCACGTCGACATAGGTTTGCGGCTGCAGGGTGCCGATGGCCGTGACGCTGGCCTCGATATTGCCGCGCTTGACGGGCGCCGTGTCGAACACGGTTTTCGGGCCGCGCGTGGCCCACAATGCGCCGGCGCCGAACAGCGCCAGCAAGACCACGCCGCCCAGGATCCGGGCGCGGCGGGTAGGCAGGCGGGCCGCCATCAGGCAGCCGCTTTCAATACATTCAAAACATCAATCGGTGTCGCCAGGCGTGAAAAGTGCATCGGTCTATCCTTGAAAATGGCGGTGAATATCACCGCAGGAACGTCACAAGACCTGCCAGCGCGGCGACGGCTGCCAGCAGGGAACTACGAAACAGCAAGCGTGGGGCATACGGCAGCAGCAGGGCCACCAGCAGCGCGCCGGCCGATATGAAACCGAGCCAGGCGACGACGCCGACGGTCGCGCTCCAGCCGGCCACGCAGGGCCAGATGGCCAGCGCCAGCAGGAAGGTGCCGGCCAACTGCAGCGCGCGCCGCACGTTCGGCGCCGCGTCCCTGCCCCAGACCTGGCCGTGGTGGCGGTCCATCGCCAGCGAGAGGCTGGCCATGCCCGCATACGACAGGCCCAGCGCACAGAGGATGGTAGGGATCATGACTGTCCTTCCGTAGTGACGTGCAGGCTGGCCGTGGACGCAGCGTTTTCCCTGGCCGCGGCCTTTTTCACGGGCTTTTCCTTGCGCTTGTGGACTTTCCACGCGCCCCAGGCGGCCAGCAGGCCGAAGGCCATGCCGCCCAGTTCCACGCCGGCGCTTTCCCAGTCGCCGCGCGCGGTTTGCGCCGCCAGGTTATCGCCCGTGCTCAGTACATTCAGGACGGGAAGCATCAGGCACAGGGCGGCCAGCAAGCCCAGTTGTTCTATCCACGCGCGCTTTTCAGCGCGCAGGCAGGCGTGCGCCAGCATCACAAACCACACGCCGAAGAAGGCGCGCAATTCCCAACCGGCGCGGTGCTCGACGCCGATGGGAATCAGGCGGTTGGCCCACAGGAAGCCCACGCAGGCGATGGCCAGGCCGGCAATCGCCGCCACGTTCAGGCATTCGATGACGCGGTACACGCGCTGCGTGTAGGCGCCGAATTCGCCGCCGGATTTCTGGCGGCGCTTGACCATGAACAGGATGGCGCCCGTGCCCATCATGGCCGTGCCGGCCAGGCCGCAGAAGAAGTACAGCCAGCGCATCGGTGTGCCGCCAAAGCCCGCCATGTGCAGGTTCGACATGACGGAGCGCGTCAGGCCCGCGCCGCCCGTATCCGACTCGCCGGGACGGCGCAAGGCGACCTGTTCGCCCGTGGCCAGCGCATAGCAGGCCCTGCCCGTGTTGGCGCTGATGCGTTCCATCGTGTCCGTCTCTTCATTCCAGCCGTACATGCACACGCGCATGGAGGCGTCGTTCGGATTGTCCAGCACCACGGCGCGGATTTCCTGGCCGATGGCCTGTTCGGCGCGCAGCGCAAACGATTCCAGCGCGGGAATGGCCAGCGGCTGGCCTGTCTTCGCGGGTTTACCCACATCGTTCCAGTCGGCCAGGAAGGCCTTCTTGGCATTGTCCATGCCGTATTGCGCCACCACGGGGGCCGGCACATAGTCATCGCTGAAGAAGGCCAGGCCCGTGTAGGCGATCATGAACTGGAACGGCAGCGTCAGCACGGCCACCGCGTTGTGCGCGTCGAGCCACGAACGCTGGCCCTTGGCCGGGCGGAAGGTGAAGAAATCCTTGAAGATGCGCTTGTGCGTGATGACGCCGCTCACCAGCGCCACCAGCATGATCATGGTGGTGATGGCGACGATCCACACGCCGATGCGTCCCGCGTGCAGCTCGTAGTGGAAATCGACAAAATGATGGCCGCCGATGGTGTCGCGCTGCGTTGCCTCGCGCGCATGTTCGACGACGGCACCCGTCAACGGATCGAGGTCAGCCGAGCCATAGCCGCCGGCGGGCTGGAACCAGTAGGCGGACAGGCCGTGGCCCGGGCGCTGCACGGGCCAGATTTCCCACATGTCCGCCTTCGGATGTTCCTTGGCCATGAAGTCGAGCGCCAGCTCCAGGCGGTGTCCACGGTCCGTGACCTTCGGCAGCGGCGGATCGTTCGCATGCGCCGCCTCTTCCAGTGCATGTTCGGGCGTCATCCAGTGGGTGATCGGTTCGTCGAAGACGGCCAGGGTACCGGTCAGGAAAATGGCGAACAGCAGCCAGGAAATCCACAGCCCGCTCCACGTGTGCAGCCAGGCCATCGCCTGGCGCAAACCGCCCTGCTGCGGCGTCTTGATCACTTTGTCTACCTTGACGGCGTTCATGCAGCACCCCGCGACAGCAGCAGGCCAAGGCCGCCGCAGACGATGGCCGGCAACAGCATCCCGAGCCAGGCGCGGCGCAGGTCTTGCACGGCAAAGACCCAGATCACGGCGCAGGTGTAGACAACGAAGGCGCTCAGGGTGGCCGTCAGCACGGCTTCGGCGCGCGACAGCGGCAGCACGGCCGACAGCAGCACGGCCACGCCGGACGTCAGTGCATAGCCGCCAAAGATGGCGGCGAGCACGCGCGAGAACAACATCATGTGGGCCGATTTCATCATCGCGGCGCTCCCTGCGGCATGCGCTGGCGCGCGCCATCGCGGGCCAGATTCAACTGCACTTCCATAAGCCAGGCATCCTTCATCAAGATAAATCATTCAAAAGCGGTTATTTACAGTGTGTAGTTCAAGGTCAGCATCAGGTTGCGCGGCGTACCCACCATGTTGCCGAAGACATCGGAATAGATGCTCTGGTAATAGTGCTTGTCGAGCGCATTGTTCACGTTCAGTCGCAGCTCCGCGCGGCTGTCGATCTGCCACGCCGCGTTCAAGCCCACGATCGCGTAGCGACCCTGGCGCAGACGGTAGGTACCGTCGTTTGATTCCGTCGGACCCTGCCCGTACACGGAGGCGCCGACGCGCCAGCCTTGCGCCGCGCCGGACAGGCGGTAGCTGGTGGCCAGCTTGAGCTGCTGGCGCGGATAGCGGCTGTTGAAATCCTTGCCGATATTGGCCGGATCGCTGTCGCGCTTGAATTGCGCCTTCACATACGTAAAACCGGCCGACAGCTGCCAGTCCGGCGTCAGCGCGCCCGCCACGTCCAGCTCCACGCCTTCGCTGCGCACTTCGCCCGACGCGCGCTGGCAATAGCCCCAAGTGCTGCCCGGGCAAGGGTTCGGGCCGGCCAGGTCGTCCACGCCACGGTTTTGCTGGCGGATCTGGAACACGGCCGCGCTGGCATTGAGGGCGCCGCCGAAGTATTCGCCCTTCACCCCCGCTTCATAGTTGGTGCCGCTGATCGGTTTCAATGGCTGCGCATGGGCGTCGGTGGCCGCCTGCGGCTGGAAGATCTCGGTCCAGCTGGCGTACACGGAATGATGCTTGTCGAGGTCATACACGACGCCGGCGTACGGCGTGAATTCGCGCGCCACCGAGTAGCCGGCATCGTCCTTGTACCAGCTCACGCGCCCGCCCAGCACCAGCGACAGCGGGTCGGCCAGGCGCATGCGCGTGCCCGCATACACGCCGCTTTGCTCGGTGATGCTGGCCGTGCGCCACTGCGCGTAGTTGATGACGGGGCGCGCCACGCTGCCCGCATCCCAGTGGAACGGGTCGAGCACGGGCGCCGCCGCGCCCCAGCTGTACGGGGCCCAGCCGCCATAGCTGTTTTTCGACGAACGGCGGTGGCTGGCGCCGACCGTCAGCTCGTGCTCGCGGCCGAACAGGCTGTAGCTGCCGCTCGCATACGCGTCATAGCTGGTGTTGGCCAGCTCGGCGCGGTAGCTTTGCGAATTGAAGCGCAGGGTGTCGCCGCGGCGGTTGATCCCGGAAAACGTCGTGTCGATCTCGGGCGTCTTGCGCGTGGCGGCCAGCTTGGCCTTCCAGCCATTGGCAAAGCGGTGTTCCAGTTCGGCGAAGATGGTCTTGTCCGTCTGGCGCCAGTCGTCGAAATCGCTGCCCAAATAGGTCGAGCGGGGCAAATCCAGGAAGCGGCCATCGGCGGCCGTCACCACGCCCGTCGCGACGCCGTCGTTGTCCGTCTTGCGGTAGTGCGCGCCCACGGTCAGGGTGGTGTCGGGGCGCAGGTCCGCTTCGATGATGCCGTACAGCTGGTGGTTGCGGCCATGCAGCGCGTCGACAAAATCCTTCTTGTCCTGCACCGTCACGACGATGCGCCCGCGCAGGGTTTTCGCTTCGTTGAGCGCATTGGCCGCATCGGCTTCCAGGCGGTAGTTGCTCCAGCTGCCCACGCTGGCTGAAAACGTGGCTTGCGGCGCGGCCGTCGGGCGCTTGCGCACCATGTTGATGGCCGCGCTGGGCGTGCCGCTGCCCGTCATCAGACCAGTGGCGCCGCGCACCACCTCGATGCGGTCATAGATGGCCAGGTCGTCATTGTCGCCATTGAAGGTGCCGTTCGCGCCCAGGCTGGTGGGCAAGCCATCGAACAGAATGTTGTCGATTGGAAAGCCACGCGCGCTGAAACTGCCCGAATCGCCCGTAAAGTTGCCCTTTTGCATGACCAACCCCGTGATCGACTGCACCGCGTCGTCCAGTGTGGTGATGCCCAGGTCGTCGATCTGCTGGCGCGTCAGCACGCTGACCGACTGCGGCGTCTCGCGCAACGACAAATTCAGCTTGGTTGCCGTATTGCTCACGCCCGTCGTGTAGGAGCCGCTGCCCTCTGTTGTCGCATCGCGCCCCGCCGTAACGGACACGCCGAGCATGGTCTGTTCGGCGGCGGGGGTGGCTGGCGCCTGCTGCGCGATGGCCGGCAAGCTGGCGGCCAGGCACAGGGCCGCAGCCGCTTGCGCCAGCGGACGCAATGCGCAGTGAGGAGATGGCAAACTGACAAAATTCAAAGCGTGCGACATGCAAGTTCCTGATAGTAGTGGCGTCATCAGACGGTGAAAAACAGGCGCCCTACTCTGTAGGTGCCGCGAAAACGAAAAACGGGCAGTCCGACTGCAAATATTTTTTGTGGAGTACTACGGGGCCGGTTCGACCGTCACCCAGTAGCGCGTGCGGCTACGTACCTGCACCGGCAGCGAGTCCGGCAGCATGTTCAAAATGCGCTGCGTGTCAGCCAGCGGGAACACTCCCGACAGGCGCAGCTGGGCCACCTGCGGCGCGCAATCGATCACGCCGGGGCGGTAGCGGGCCAGGTCGGCCAGGAAATCGCCCAGGGTCACGTCGTCGACGATCAGCTGCCCGCGCGACCAGGCGTCCGCATGCGCACCGATGGCGTGCGGCGCGTCCAGCGCCTGGCGAGAAAATGCCACGCCGCGCCCGGCCGCCAGCAGCAAGGGGGCGCCGTCGCCGTCGCGGGGATGGATTTCAACGGCGCTTTCAAACACGTCGACCGTGCTGTAGTCATCCTGCTGGCGCACGGCAAAACGCGTGCCCAGCGCGCGCACCAGGCCTTCGCGCGTGGCCACGACCAAAGGCGCGCCGCTGCCGGCGCCATGGCCGCTGGTGACGAGGATCTCGCCGGCCAGCAGCTCGATCCGGCGGCGGCTGGCGTCAAAACGCACGTTCACGGCCGATCCCGTATTCAGGCTGAGCACACTGCCATCGTCCAGCGCCACCTCGCGCCGCTCGCCCGTGGCCGTGCGGTAGTCGGCGCGCAGGGTGCGCACGCCGTCCCACGCATCCGTCTGCGCGGCCAGCATGCCGCCGCCGGCCGCCACGCCCAGCCACGCCAGCAACTGGCGCCGCTTGCCGTTGACGGCTTTCTGCTCCGTGCCGGCCAGCGCCTGCGCGGCCGCACCGCGGTGCAAGCCGTTGAAGCGCTGCGACACGGCCTCGATATGCCGCCAGGCCCGCTCATGCTCGGGGTCGGCCTCGCGCCAGCGCTGCCATGCGGCGTGCCGCGCCGCGTCCATCTCGCCCGACATCAGCATGGTCAGCCACTCGGCCGCCTGCTGCTGCACCGCATCGCTGATGGCCGCCGGGGCCGCAGCACTCCCCAGCGTGCTCATGCCGGCAGCGAGAAAAACACCTGGCGGTTGGCACGCGTCAGGTATTGCTTGACCGAGCTTGCCGACACGTCCAGGCGCGCGGCGATATCGGCATAGCTGAGGCCTTCCAGTTGCGCCAGCAGGAACGCCGTGCGCACGGGTGAGGGCAAGCCGTCGAGGGCCTGGTCGATTTCCTGCAAGGCTTCCAGCGCCAGCAACCGCTCTTCCGGCGCGGGCGCCACGTCGGGCGGCAAACAGGCCAGCGCTTCCAGATAGGCGTCTTCCAGCACTTGCCGGCGGTGGCGGTGCGCCACCAGGCGGCGCGCGATAGTGGCCAGGAAAGGCCGCGCCTCGCGGATCTGCGGCGCGGCATGGGCCGTCAGCACGCTGATGAAGGTGTCTTGCGCCAGGTCCGCCGCGTCGCCCGCATTGCCCAGCTTATGCCGCAGCCAGCCCTGCAGCCAGCCGTGATGGCTGCTGTAGAGCGCGTGCAGGTCTTGTTGCTGTGCAAAATCGGCGGCCGACATGGCATCCCTTTCCGCCCGGGCGTGCGGCGCCCGAGAATGTAAATAAGAATTATTCTCATTCTAACCGCGTTCCTGCCATTCATGCAATCGCGGCATTGCCAGAAATACCAACTAATTCAAACGCCGGCCAACCGCCAGGCGCTGCAGCGCGGGACCGCCAGCCACCCGCGATGGGGTAAAATGGCGGCCATCGTCCGGCTTGCGCCGCCCACTCCCAAGCTTTTCATTGCAGGTTCATCATGCTAGATAATCTCACCCAACGGCTTGCCAAAGTCGTCAAGACCATGCGCGGCGAGGCGCGCCTGACCGAAGCGAACACCGCCGACATGCTGCGCGAAGTGCGCCTGGCGCTGCTCGAAGCCGACGTCGCCCTGCCCGCCGTGCGCGAATTCATTGCCAAAGTCAAAGAAAAAGCCATGGGCGAGGATGTCATTTCCTCGCTCACGCCAGGCCAGGCCCTGGTAGGCGTGGTGCAGCGCGAGCTGGCCGCCCTGATGGGCGCCGACCTGGGACCGGAAGCGTCGCAGATCAGCTTTGCGCAGCAGCCGCCCGCCATCATCCTGATGGCCGGTCTGCAGGGTGTGGGTAAAACCACCACCGTCGGCAAGCTGGCGAAATACCTGAAGGAAGAAAAGAAGAAGAAAGTGCTGACCGTCTCGGCCGACGTGTACCGTCCCGCCGCGATCGCCCAGCTGCAATCGGTCACCGCCCAGGTGGGCGCCGACTTCTTCCCGTCCACCAGCACGGACAAGCCGGTCGATATCGCGCTGGCCGCGCTGGACTGGGCGAAAAAGCATTACCACGACGTGCTGATCATCGATACGGCGGGCCGTCTCGGTATCGACGAAGAGATGATGCGCGAAATCGCCGCCGTCCACGGCGCCGTGAAACCGATCGAAACCCTGTTTGTCGTCGACGCCATGCTGGGCCAGGACGCCATCAACACGGCCAAAGCCTTTAACGATGCGCTGCCGCTGACCGGTATCGTGCTGACCAAGCTCGATGGCGATGCGCGCGGCGGTGCGGCCCTGTCCGTGCGCCACATCACGGGCAAACCGATCAAGTTTGCCGGTGTCTCGGAAAAACTCGACGGCCTGGAAGCGTTCGACCCGGCCCGCATGGCCAACCGCATCCTGGGCATGGGCGACATCCTCGCGCTGGTGGAAGAAGCGCGCAAGGGCGTCGACAGCAAGGCGGCGGCCGACCTGGCGCAAAAAATCAAGGTGGGCGGCAAGTTCGACATGAACGACTTCAAGGCGCAACTGGGCCAGATGAAGAAAATGGGCGGCATGGCCAACCTGATGGACAAGCTGCCGGCCCAGTTCCAGCAGGCGGCAGGCGGCAAGAACATGGACCAGGCCGATAAACAGGTGCGCCGCATGTGCGGCATCATCGATTCGATGACGCCGCAGGAACGCGCCAAGCCTGAACTGATCAAGGCCACGCGCAAGCGCCGCATCGCCGCCGGCGCCGGCGTGCAGGTGCAGGAAGTGAACCGCATGCTGACGCAATTCGAGCAAATGCAGACGATGATGAAGAAATTGTCGGGCGGCGGCATGATGAAGATGATGCGCAGTATGAAAGGCATGATGCCTGGCATGAGGTAGTGGAAGGCTGCAAAATCCGCTGCGCGGGGCGCTTTGCGGCCGGCGATGCTCAGCGCACCAGAAGTGCGCTTGCGCTTCTCGGCCACAAATCACCTCCGCTCGCTGTGATTTTGCAGGCCTTCATGATGTCTCAGGATCGCTGTTTGAAAGCCAAAAAACATTGTTCTAAATAATGCCGGATTGCATTTTCATGTGTCCGGCATCACTCTTCCCTCCCTCCGCAGCCCCCCTCCCCGCATAGCCAGCAACCATGCCATTTACGGGCAAAAACGCTGTTCTGCGCTCCCAAGCGGTGCGCCCGGGCGACAGCATGGCCATTTCCCTGCTTTTTCCTCGTGAAAACGTGAAAAACACTTGCATACAAGGTAAATCCACACCAATATTAGCCGTGCGATTAATTGCGCAATTTCCCATGTGTTTGTTAAGGAGGCTCGAAGATGGCAACAGCCAAAAAAACCCCAGTAGCAGCGCCAGCCAAAGCAGCAGCAGCCAAGCCTGCAGCCGCCAAGAAAGCAGCACCCGCAGCCAAGGCAGCAGCTAAACCAGCAGCGGCGAAGAAAGCGGCAGCACCGGCAACACCACGCAAGCCAAACGCAGCATTCATGAAAGCAATGACGCCATCGAAAGAGCTGGCCGCCGTTGTTGGCGCAGCACCACTGCCGCGCACGGAAGTGACCAAAAAGGTATGGGATTACATCAAAAAACTCGATCTGCAAGATCCGGCCAACCGCCGCATGATCAATGCGGACGACAAGCTGAAAGCAGTTTTCGGCGGCAAAGCCCAAGTCTCCATGTTTGAAATGACCAAACTGATCTCCGATCATTTGAAATAATCAGATACGCACAGGGCGTTTTGCGCCGTGTGAGTGCCCCGCCGCATCCGCGAGCGGGGCATTTTTTTTGGGGTCAGACCCGTTCAGCGTTCATTTGAATTCCCACTGCGTCCACGCCGCCCTGACCGCATTCGGATACTCGGCACGCCCCCGGCTGCCGTTATACCGCCCCAGTGCCAGGTACAAATCGCCCTTTTCCATATCCAGGTACATGCGCAGGATGGCGCAGCCGTAGCGCAGATTCGTCTGCATGTGGAACAGCTTGCTGCGGTCGTGGTCGCCGATGACACCAGTCCAGAACGGCATCACCTGCATGTAGCCGCGCGCGCCGGCCAGCGAGACGGCGTATTTGCGGTAGGCCGACTCGACCTGGATCAGGCCCAGCACGAGGGCCGGCTCGAGGCCCGCGCGGCGCGATTCGTACCATACGGTTTCCAGGAATTCCGTGCGCAGCTGGGCGTCCGGCAGCTTGCGCTGCAGGCGTTGCGACATCTGCGCCAGCCATTGCTGGTAGCGCTGCAAGTCGGCGGGCGTGGCAAATTTGGGTTGCGGCGGGCGTTCGTCGCGAATCGCGTGCGACAGGGCCAGTCGGACGGAGTCGGCCAGCGCCTCCTCCTTCTGGTTGCCGGCCTGCGCCGGAGAGACGCAGGCCAGGCAGGCGGCCAGCGCGAGCGCGCCAGCCGTCTTGCTTACTGATAAACGCTTCACTGCGCCATTTTGCCCTGGATGAAGGCGACGATCTCGTCCGGCGCCACGCCGGTCGCTTCCGCATCGCGGCGGCCCTGGTATTCCAGCTTGCCTTCTTTCAGGCCGCGCTCGCCGATGACGATGCGGTGCGGCACGCCGATCAGTTCCCAGTCGGCGAACATGGCGCCTGGACGCAAGCCGCGGTTGTCGACGATGACGTCCACGCCGGCGCCTTGCAGGGCCGCGTACAGCTTCTCCGTCTCTTCCTTGACCAGTTCGCTGCGGTCCATGCCCATCGGGCACAGCACGACTTCGAATGGGGCGATCGACGCGGGCCAGATGATGCCCTTGTCGTCGAAGTTCTGTTCGATGGCGGCGCCCAGGATGCGCGTCACGCCGATGCCGTAGCAGCCCATCTGCAGCGGCGCAGGCTTGCCGTTTTCATCGAGGAAGGTGGCTTTCATGCTTTCCGAGTACGCCGTGCCCAGCTGGAATACGTGGCCCACTTCGATGCCGCGCTCGATGGCCAGTGCGCCCTGGCCGTCCGGCGAAGCATCGCCGGCGACGACATTGCGCAAATCGGCCACGATGGCTGGCTCGGCCACGTCGCGGCCCCAGTTGGCGCCCGTGTAGTGGAAACCGGCGTCATTCGCGCCGCACACGAAGTCGCTCATGTGGGCGACCGTGCGGTCCGCCACCACGGTGACCGGTGCTTTTGTGCCGATCGGGCCCAGGTAGCCAGGGATGGTGCCGTAGACTTCCAGGATTTCCGCTTCCGTCGAGAAACGGTGACCGGCCAGGCCGGCAACCTTGCCCACCTTGATGTCGTTCAATTCATGGTCGCCGCGCAGCAGCAGCATGAAATGCTGTTTCGTGACTTTCTCGTCCTTGCCCGTCGTTTCCACGGTCAGGGCGATGGTTTTCACGGTGCGCGACAGCTCGATACCCAGCAGGGTAGCCACGGTTTCGCACTTGACGGTGTCCGGCGTGGCCGTTTTCGTCAGTGCCTGGGCGGCGGCCGGGCGCTCGCCCGCTGGCGGCAGCGCTTCGGCCGCTTCCATGTTGGCCGCGTAATCGGAGGTCGGGCAGTACACGAGCGCGTCTTCGCCCGTGTGGGCGATGACGTGGAATTCATGCGAACCGGAACCGCCGATGGCGCCGTTGTCGGCTGCCACGGCGCGGAATTTCAGGCCGAAGCGTGTGAAGATGCGCGTGTAGGCGTCAAACATGACTTTATACGACGCTTGCATGCCGGCCAGGTCGCGGTCGAACGAGTAGGCGTCTTTCATCGTGAATTCGCGGCCGCGCATCAGGCCGAAGCGTGGGCGGCGCTCGTCGCGGAACTTGGTCTGGATGTGATAAAAGTTCAACGGCAGCTGGCGGTAGGACTTGATTTCCGTGCGCACGACGTCCGTAATGACTTCTTCCGACGTCGGCTGGATCGCGTATTCGCGGCCGTGGCGGTCTTTCACGCGCATCAGTTCGTCGCCCATCTTGGTCCAGCGGCCCGTCTCTTGCCACAGTTCGGCTGGCTGCACGAGCGGCATCAGCAGTTCGATACCGGCGGCCTTGTTCATCTCGTCACGGATGATGGCTTCCACCTTGCGGATCACGCGCAAGCCCATCGGCATGTAGGTATAGATGCCGGAACCGAGGCGTTTGATCATGCCTGCACGCATCATCAATTGGTGGCTGACGATTTCCGCGTCAGAAGGTGCATCTTTAAGTGTGGAAATAAAAAAACGGGAGGCGCGCATAACGGTGAATTCTTTTTAAAAAGAGAGGGTTATAATCAACCTAATTTTAAAGGATTAGCTGGCTGATGCGTCCATACTTTACACAAATGCGCTCAATTGGTGCGATTCCGGCGCTTTTCGCACCCCGAAAAGGTCACCGGCTTGCGAAGTTGTGGGTAATTATGTAAAAAAAGACGCACTGTCGCAGAAAGTTTGAGGTGCATTATGCTCGACCGTGAAGGGTTTCGGCCCAACGTCGGCATCATCCTGCTAAACGCCCAGAACGAGGTGTGGTGGGGCAAGCGGGTGCGCGAGCACTCATGGCAGTTTCCGCAAGGCGGTATCAAATATGGCGAAACACCGGAACAAGCCATGTTTCGCGAACTTGAAGAGGAAATCGGACTCAGACAGGAACACGTCAAAATTGTCGGCCGCACCCGCGACTGGCTGCGCTATGAAGTGCCAGACCACTTCATCAAGCGCGAGATTCGCGGCCATTACCGTGGCCAGAAGCAGATTTGGTTTCTGCTGAGAATGTGCGCGCGCGATAACGACGTCAATCTGCGCCTGACCGACCATCCCGAGTTCGACGCCTGGCGCTGGCATGAATACTGGGTCCCGCTCGATGTCGTCATTGAATTTAAACGCGATGTGTACCAGCGCGCCTTGCAGGAGCTGTCCCGCTTCCTGACCTGGCCAGTGCATGGCAACGCACAGCAAGCGCACCGCCACACGTCGCGCTACCTGCGCCAGCCCCATGCGCCACGGGCGCAGGATGGTACGGCTGTGGCCAAGCCTTGCGACGGCATCGCCGCCGAAGGGTGTACGCCGGAGCTGATTCTGCCGGGCAAGGAGTAGTCCGCCGCAATGAACGCACTCTCCCACGCAAAAGGGGCAGCCTGAACAGGCTGCCCCTTTTTTCATGCCGGCAGGAAACTCCCCTGCCGGTCAGGCTGACTTAGTTTGCTGCCGCAACTGGCGCAGCGGCGGGAACATCGAGCGTAATCGCTTTCAAGCCCAGGATATTGCTGCTGTAGTGGCGGATCTTGTTGGCCAGGGCCGGATCGTTGTTCAGCTTTTGGCCATACGACGGCACCATTTCCACCATCTTCGCTTGCCATTCCGGCGTGGCCAGACGGCTCTTGAATGCCGTTTGCAGCACCTTGATCATGATCGGCGGCGCGGTCGAAGCGCCTGGCGATGCACCCAGCAGGGCAACGATGCTGCCATCAGCGGCGCCGACGACTTCCGTGCCGAACTGCAGCAAGCCGCCTTTAACTGGGTCATCCTTGACGATCTGCACGCGCTGGCCGGCGTTTTGCAGGGTCCAGTCTTCCATCTTGGCGTTCGGCAGGTATTCACGCAGGGTTTTCAAACGGTCTTCCGGCGTGTTCATGACCTGTTCCACCAGGTATTTCGTCAACGGAATATTGTCGTAACCGGCCTGCAGCATCGGTTTCACGTTGCCCGTGCCGATCGAGGCAGGCAAGTCGATCCACGAACCGTTTTTCAGGAACTTGGTCGAGAAGGTGGCAAACGGGCCAAACAGCAGGGCTTTCTTGCCATCGATGATGCGCGTGTCCAAATGCGGCACGGACATCGGCGGCGAACCGACGGACGCCTTGCCGTAGACCTTGGCCGCATGCGCCGCCACCAGCTCCGGATTGGTCGTCACCAGCCACTGGCCGCCCACCGGCACGCCGCCGTAACCCTTGGCTTCAGGAATGCCCGATTTTTCCAGCAGGGGCAGCGAACCGCCGCCCGCGCCGATGAAGACAAACTTGGCGCGCATGGTTTTTTCCGTGCCGGCGTTCAAGTCTTTCACCGTCACGTTCCACACGCCATCGGCGCCGCGCTGAATGTCTTCCACCTGGTGGCGCAGGTGCAGGATCATGCCATGGCTGTCCGTCAGATATTTCACGAGACCGCGCGTGAGATTGCCGAAATTGACGTCGGTACCGATTTCCATGCGCGTCGCCGCCACTTTCTGGCCCTTGTCGCGCCCTTGCATGACGAGCGGCGCCCACTGCTCGATCTGCGCCTGGTCTTCCGAGTACAGCATGCCCTTGAACAGGTTTTCCTTTTGCAGCGCGGCGTAGCGCTTCTTCAAAAAGGCAATATTGTCGTCGCCCCACACAAAGGCCATGTGCGGCACATTGTTGATGAAGGTTTGCGGCGCGCCCAGGTGCTTGTTGGCCACCTGATAGGCCCAGAATTGCTTGGAAATTTCGAATTGCTCGTTGATGGCAACGGCTTTCTTGGTCTCGATGCTGCCATCGGCCGCTTCCGGCGTGTAATTCAGCTCGGCAAACGCCGAGTGGCCCGTGCCTGCGTTGTTCATCGCGTCCGAACTTTCGGCGGCCACGGAATCGAGGCGCTCGACCATTTCCATCGTCAGCGACGGGTCGAGTTCCTTGAGCATGCTGCCCAGGGTGGCGCTCATGGTGCCGGCGCCGATCAGCAGCACGTCGACCGGTTTTTCGGACGAGGCCGGAGGGGTCTTGTTACATGCCGCCAGGATCAGGCACGACATCAAAAGTAATAGCGATTTACGCATACGTAACTCCGTTTATGAATACTGAAGGATGATTCTTGCGCGCCACCGTGGCGGCACCATCGCTGCATGGAATGCAAACAGCCAGCCAGCCGGAACGCCAGGGCGGCCGGACAGGTCGATGTCGATGGTGATAGGCATGCTGCCGCGCTCCGGGATAAGCCAGGAGCAAGATCTGGTGGCAAAAGTGCGGGCAATGGAAACAGGGGAATGGCAATAAAATCGCCGTCATGTCCAGTGCAAATATCAAGAGCGGCGATTTTATCACCGTTATTTGGCGCCGCCGGGCCGTGGCGGTAGTGGATAATACTTACTGCAGGGTATTAAATTTCGGTGACTATCGGGTCATGAAAGCAGGCGCCGGACGACAAAAAGGGCATCCTCGATGCCCTTCGTTGACGTACGCGGTACAATGCCGGCTGCCCTTTAGCCATATCATTCAGCCATGTTCAACCCCTCTTCCGACGACGTGCGCCGCTTCTTTTGCGACACCTTGCGCAAGCACCGCGCCCATGAAATCCTCACGCCGATGGAAGCCATCGCGCTCGACTGGATACTCGAACACCCCGAGTATGAAAACGAGCTCTCCGACGTCGAAGCGGCGCTGGCGCGCGACTACTCCGTCGAAGGGGGCCAGGCCAATCCCTTCCTGCACCTGTCCATGCATCTGTCGATCACGGAGCAGGTGCAGGTGGACCAGCCGCGCGGCATCCGCCCGGCCGTCCAGCAGCTGACCCAGCGCCTCGATTCGGCCCATGCGGCCCAGCACGAAGTGATGGAATGCCTGGGCCAGATGATCTGGGCTTCACAGCGCTCGGGCTTGCCGCCGGATACTGAAGCCTACATCGACTGCGTCCGCCGCCGGTAGGAACACCTGTCAAAACCTACTGCGCGTCGCGCTTTGCGGCCTGCGATGCTCACCGTACTAGAGTACGGTTGCGCTTCTTAGCCACAAATCGCTGCCGCTCGCTACGGTTTTGCCAGGTGTTTTACCAGTATTGCCTCACATCGACTTTACTGCCTCCTTCATACGCTGAGGCAAGGCCTGCGCAGGTCCCTTTTCCATCAATCCCAGCACCACCTGCAGCGCCATGGCGATGGCGCCGCCGATGAAGACCACGTCGCCGAAAGTACGCACCCAGCGCAGGTTCTGCAGCAGCGGCTGCTGCATGAACGCTTCGCTGCGCGCATACCACAGGCCTTCCGTCACACTGGCGTGGAACTGGATGATGCCTATCGGCAGCAAGCTGGTAAAGATCATCAGCACCAAACCTGCATTCAAGCCCCAGAACGCCGTCTTCATCAAGGCAGGGCTGAAGCGGTAGTCGGGACGCAGATAGCGCAGCACCAGCAAGGTAAAGCCCAGCGCCAGGAAACCGTACACGCCGAACAGCGCCGCATGCGCATGCACGGGGGTCGTGTTCAAACCCTGGATGTAGTACAAGGCGACGGGCGGATTGATCATGAAGCCCAGCACGCCCGCGCCCAGCATGTTCCAGAAGGCGACGGCGACAAAGCACATCAGCGGCCAGCGCAGGTTTTCCATCCATGGCGCGCGCTCCTTCAGGCGCCAGTTTTCCCACGCTTCATGTCCCAGCACGATCAGCGGCACCACTTCCAGCGCACTGAAGCTCGCGCCGATGGCCATCACGGGCGTGGTGGTGCCGGCGAAGTACAGGTGGTGGAAAGTGCCGGGTATCCCGCCCAGCATAAACAGCGAGGCAGAGGCCAGGCTGGCCGCCGTAGCCATGCGCACCGACACCAGGCCCAGGGTCGAGAAGATGAAGGCCAGCGCCGTCGTGGCGAACACTTCGAAGAAACCCTCCACCCACAGGTGCACCACCCACCAGCGCCAGTATTCCATCACGGACAAGTGCGTGCGTTCGCCGTAGAACAGGCCGGCGCCGTAGAACAGGCCGATGGCGCCCACGGATGCGGTCAAGAGCGCCAGCAAATTCTTGTCGCCGCCCGGCTTGCGCAGGGCCGGCACGACGCCGCGCAGCATCAAGACGAGCCACAGCAAAATGCCCACGTATTTACCGATCTGCCACAAGCGTCCCAGGTCCACATATTCATAACCCTGGTGGCCCAGCCAGAAATTCCACTCGGGCGGCATCACTTGCGCGATGGCCAGGTAGTTGCCGATGAACGAGCCGACAACGACGGCGACGAGGGCCCAGAACAGCACGTCGACACCGAGGCGCTGCCACTTGGGGTCCTTGCCGCCATTGATCAGGGGCGCGAGGAACAGGCCGGCGGCCAGAAAGCCCGTGGCAATCCAGAACAGCGCGGCCTGGATATGCCAGGTGCGCGTGAGCGCATACGGGAACCAGCGCGACACGTCGATGCCGTAGAACTGCTGCCCTTCCACCGTGTAGTGCGCCGTGAAGCCGCCGATGAAGACCTGGAAGATGAACAGCGCCACCACGAGGAACAGATATTTCCCCAGTCCCCGCTGCGAAGGCGTCAGCGCGAACGTGGTGAGCGGGTCGCGCGGACCGGCCGCCGGCAGCGCTTCGTCATGGTCGCGCAAGAAGGCCCAGCCCCAGACGAGGAAGCCCACGCCTGCCAGCAGCACCACCACGCTGGCAACCGACCAGACGAGGTTTTCGCCGCTGGGCTGGTTGCCGATCAGCGGTTCGTGCGGCCAGTTGTTCGTATAGGTCACTTTCTGGCCAGGACGTTCGGTGGCGGCCGCCCACGCCGTCCAGAAGAAGAACTGCGTCATCTGCGCGCGCCGCTCGGCGCTGGGCAGGGTGTTTTCCTTCATGGCGAAGTGTTCGCGGCTGGCGTGCAGCGTCGGCGCGTCGGAAAACAGCTGGTCGTAATAATGCGCCGTGTTGGCGATCGCTTGCACGCGGCGCGGCGACAGTCGCAGCACTTGCGCATCATCGGTCCGGTTGCCCCGGTATTCAAGCTTGAGCGCTTCGCGCAGCGCCGCCTGCGCGGGGCCGTCGAGCGCCGCATAGGCCTTGCCATGCTGCTCTTGCGCGGCCAGTTCCAGCCAGGCCGTCAGTTCGCGGTGCAGCCAGTCGGCCGTCCAGTCGGGCGCCTGGTAGGCGCCGTGGCCCCAGATGGAGCCCAGCTGCATGCCGCCGACCGATTGCCAGGCCGTCTGGCCGTCGAGGATGCCCTCGCGGTCGAACAGCTGCCGGCCATCCTGCGCCAGCACTTGCGCAGGGATGGGCGGCGCCTGCCGGTAGACTTCCGTGCCGTAGTAGCCGAGCAGCGAAAACGTCACGATCAGCACACCGATCAGGGTGAACCAGAGTTTTTTGTAGGGACCCATGGGTCTTTCCTTTGTCAGTGCACCACGGCCGGCGCAAAGCGCTCGAACAGGATATTGTTTTCAGTGTGAATATGCGCCATCAGGTCTTCGCGGAAGGTGCGCAAGCCCGTGTACAGCGCGCGCCAGGTGGTGCAGGCGCCGGCCGGCGCGGTGATGTCGTTCGTCATCGCCTCCATCGCGCGCAAGGCCACGCCGTGGTCGTCGTGCTCCATGCGCATCACGTTGATGGGTGCGCCGGCCCGGGGGCCCTGGCCGCGCACGATCATGGGGAACAGCACGTCTTCTTCCTTGCGCATATGGCTTTCCAGTTCCTGCGCCATGGCCGACAGGTGCTCCGCCAGCCCGTGCGGACAGTCGGCGCGGTCGCCATGCACCTGCTCGACCTTGCGCGCCAGGCGTATCAGCTCGGGCAGCTGCTCGCGGTGCACGGCGTGGTAGCGCGACAGGATGTGTTCCACCAGCTCGGCGGCCGAAGCTTCCTGCCAGTCACGCTCGCCGCTGGCGTCAGCCCGTCCCGCCAGCACCTGCAGTTCCTTGACGATGGGCGCCGTGTCCACGCCGGCCGCTTCGGCCGCCGCGCGCAGGGTCTTGTTGCCGCCGCAGCAGAAATCCAGGCGGTGGGCATCGAACAGGCGCGTGGCGCCGGGGATGCGGCGGGCCAGCTGGCCCAGGGATAGCTCGATCATTTCCATAATGGTTCCTTGAGGATGAATAGGTAGATTTATTGCACCGCGCCCGCGTGGTAGACGCCGGGCACGGGTTCGCCAGTCACTTCCAGCACGCCCACGGCTCCCTTGCCGGCGCGCGACAGCGCATGGTCGACCAGCAGATAGCTGCCAGGGTGCTGTACCTTGAGTTCGACGATGGTCGCGCCACCCGGTGCCACCAGGGTGGTCTGCACGTCGTGTTTCGGGCTGCTGATCGAGCCTTCGCTGTACACCTTGTCGAAGATCTCGCCGATGATGTGGAACGATGAAATCTTGTTCGGGCCGCCGACGCCAAAGTAGATGCGCACCGTCTCGCCCACTTTCGCCTGCAGTTTGTGCGTCTTGCTCAGGGCGCCCACTTCGCCATTGAAGACGTAGTAGTCGGGCAGTTCATTGGCCATTTTTTCCAGGTTCGCTTCCTGGTGCACGGGCGCGCCGTGCGGACGGCCCGTGTACATCTCGCCCTGCATCACGTAATACTCACGGTCCACCTTGGACAGGCCGCCTTCCGGTTCGACCAGGATCATGCCGTACATGCCGGCCGCGATATGCTGCGGCACCAGCGGCGTGGCGCAGTGGTACACGAACAGGCCCGGGTTGAGCGCCTTGAAGGTGACGGTCTTTTCCTGGCCCGGCGCCACCTGCGTGTGCTGTCCGCCGCCATGGCCGCCGGTCACGGCGTGCAGGTCGATCGAGTGGATCATCTTGCTGTCCTTGGCGTTGAACAGGGTCAGTTCCACCGTGTCGCCCACCTTCGCGCGCAGCATGGGGCCGGGCACCTGGCGATTGAAAGTCCAGTAGGTAAAACTGGTGCCGTCATCGAGCTTGCCCGGCAGTTCCACCGTCTCCATACGGTATTTCAGGGTTTGCGGCGCGCGTGCGCCGATGGCGGTCGGCACGGAGGCGGGATTGGCCGCCACGTTGACGGCCGAAGGATCGGGGCCGCGCATCGGCGACGGCGCGGGCGTGTACAGGGCCAGCGCCGCGGCCTGGCTCGATTCGCTGGCAGCCTTCGGCGCCGCCGTCTCGGCCAGCGAAGTGCCGCTCACTTCCAGCTTGCCTTCCATGCCGATCTGGCGGTGGCCGGGGATCGAGCAGTAATAGGTGAACGTGCCGGCGCGCGTGACCTTGAAGCGCACGGTGGTGCTGCCGCTGTTGGCGCTGAACTTGGCGGATGCGACGTTCAGTTCCGGGATCAGCAGATCGTGCTCGGCACCTTCGCCGCTTTTCAGCACGAGTTCCACCGTGTCGCCCACCTTGGCCGCCAGCACGGGGTTGACCTGGCCCTTGGCGTCGATGAAGACCATCTTGCCGTCGACGATATTGGTTTGCAGTTCGTAGCGTTTCAGCGTGGCGGCGGCAGAAGATTTAGCGGCAGTGGCGGCGGCACTGGCCGGCAGGCTGGCCTGGGCTTGCACGGACAGGGGCATGGCCAGTACGCAGACGGCGGCGGCAATGGCGTGGAGGGAGGGAGTCGTTTTCATCAGGCTTTCCTTGGTCTTGTATGCCGGTTCGGCACTCTTACCTAGGCAATCCGTGTGCCAGGAAAAACTTGTTTTAAATCAACGATTTGAAAAATGCACGGTCGGCATGACCCTCTTTGAGCGTGGTCCGTTGTACCCTGCATGGTACTTATGACCACCACCGCCATCCACCTGCTGCTGCTCACCGACCTGGTCGCCGACCTGCCCGTGGCCGTGCGCCTGCAGCGCCTCGTCGGCAGCCTGCGCGCGCACTTCGGCTGCGAGGCCGTGGCCTTGCTCAAGCTCGATGGCGAGCATTTGCGCCCCGTGGCGATGGCCGGCCTGGCCAGCGACGCGCTGGGACGCCGCTTCGCCGTCGCCGACCATCCGCGCCTGGCCGCCATCCTGCAACGGCGCGGCGTGTTGTGCTTCCATCACGACAGTTCCCTGCCCGATCCCTACGATGGCCTGATCGCCGAGCGGGCCGGCGAGCCGCTGCCCGTGCATGACTGCATGGGCATGGCGCTGGACCTGGAAGGCGAACGCTGGGGCGTGATCACGCTCGACGCGCTGCAGGTAGGCACCTTCGACGGACAGGCCCAGCGCGACCTGGGCGAACTGGCCTGCGCCATCGAAGCGGCCGTGCGCGTGACCCGCCTGGAAACGGAAATCCGCGCCCTGCGCCTGTCGGGCGGCGCCATGCTGGCCGATGCGCAAGCGCCTCGCGAGGAACACGATTTCGTGGGCCAGAGCAGCGCCATCACGCACTTGCTGCACGAATTGCAGGTGGTCGCCGATTCCGAGCTGCCCGTACTGCTGCTGGGCGAAACGGGCGTGGGCAAGGAGCTGTGCGCGCACCGCCTGCATCGGCTGTCGCGCCGCGCGGGCAAGCCTTTGATCCACGTCAATTGCGCGGCCTTGCCCGAGTCGCTGGCCGAAAGCGAATTGTTCGGCCATGTGCGCGGTGCGTTTTCCGGCGCCGTCAGCGACCGGCCCGGGCGCTTCGAGGCGGCCGAAGGAGGCACCCTGTTTCTCGATGAAGTGGGCGAATTGCCATTGTCGATACAGGCCAAGCTGCTGCGCACCTTGCAAAATGGCGAAATCCAGCGCCTGGGCGCGGACCGGCCGCGCCGGGTCAACGTGCGCGTGATCGCCGCCACCAACCGCAGCTTGCGCGAACACGTGCGCGACGGCTCGTTCCGCGCCGACCTGTACCACCGTTTATCCGTGTATCCCGTGCCGATTCCGCCGCTGCGCGAGCGGGGCAATGACGTGCTGCTGCTGGCGGGCGGCTTCCTGGAACTGAACCGCGCGCGCCTGGGCTTGCGCAGCCTGCGCCTGTCCGCCGCGGCGGAAAACGCCCTGTGCCACTACCGCTGGCCGGGCAATGTGCGCGAACTCGAACATGTGATCAGCCGGGCAGCGCTGAAAGCCGTGATACGCGGCGCGGACCGCAAGGACATCGTGACCCTGGAAACGGATATGCTCGACCTCGACGCGCTGGAAGCGCCGGCCGGCACGGAGGCGCTGCCGTTGCCGCCAGCCGCGTGCGGCACGCCAGCGGCGCCGCTGCTATCGATGCATCAGATCGTGGAAGCGAGCCAGCGCCAGGCCATCCGGCAAGCGCTGGTGCAGCATCAGGATAACTGGGCCGCCGCCGCGCGGCAGTTGGGGCTGGACGCCAGCAATCTGCATAAACTTGCTCGCCGGGTGGGGCTGAAAGCCTGAGCCGGCGTTACCGCTCAGCGGTGGGTCACCAGGCTGGTCGGCAAGCTGTGCAGATAGGCGGCCAGGTCCTTGATGTCCTGGTTGCTCAACGGTTTTACCTGGCCCGTCATGATGGCGTTATTGCGGCCGTTGGCCTTGTCGCCCCGTTTATACGCGGTCAGCGCGTGTTCCAGGTAATCCTTGTGCTGGCCCGCCAGTTTCGGGTACGACGGGTCGATGGGCGAGCCGTAATCCTTGCCGTGGCAGGTGGCGCAACTGTACTTTTCGGCCAGGGCTTTACCCGTATTGATATTGCCGGCGGCGCTGGCGGAAAACGAGACGGTGGCGCAAACGAGGGCGGCGAGTAGTGTTTTCATCATCTGGCTGGTCCTCAGTTCGGCTTGGCTTGTTGCGCGTAATACGCGGCGACATCGGCGATATCCTGGTCCGACAGGCTGCTGGCGATGCCCTTCATGCTGGGGTGCTTGCGGTCGCCCTTCTTGTACGCTTGCAGCGCATTCTCGATATATTTTGCCGGCTGGCCGCCGATCATCGGCACCTGGAACACTTCAGGGAAGGTTGCCTTGTAACCGGGAATGCCGTGGCAGCCGATACACATTTCCACCTTGGCAGGGGCTGCCTTGGCGTTTCCTACAATGTCAGCCGCTGTGACGGCATTTGCTATGCCGGCAAGCACGAGAAGTGCAAATATTTTTTTCATAGTGGCAATGTGAACAAAGGTAATCGGAGAAACGCCAGAGCTGGTTTTTATTGATTTTATGTGTTGACAATTAAGGTTGCCAATTAATCTGCTGCTTGCCGATTCTAGCCAAGATATTCTTGCAAGTCCACCTATAAAACCCGCATTGTAGGCAGGCAGGCACAGGCCGTCCGCGTGGCAGTACGCCACAGTTCTGTTTATACTCACCATTTCCCCACTTTGGCAGAACGCTCATGCAAGCTCAGCACACCCAGCAAGGCCAACGCTTCGAAGGTTCCGACAGCTACGTCGCCACCGCCGACCTGAAACTGGCCGTGAATGCGGCGCTGACCCTGCAACGCCCGCTGCTGATCAAGGGCGAGCCGGGTACGGGCAAGACCATGCTGGCCGAGGAAGTGGCCGCCGCGCTGAACATGCCGCTGATGCAGTGGCATATCAAATCGACCACCAAGGCGCAGCAGGGCCTGTACGAATACGATGCCGTGTCGCGCCTGCGCGATTCACAGCTGGGCGACGAGCGCGTGCGCGACATCCAGAACTACATCGTCAAGGGCGTGCTGTGGCAGGCGTTCACGGCGCCCGAACCGGTGGTGCTCCTGATCGATGAAATCGACAAGGCCGACATCGAATTCCCGAACGACCTGCTGCGCGAACTGGACCGCATGGAATTCTATGTGTACGAGACGCGAGAAATGGTCACGGCGCGCCACCGCCCGCTCGTCATCATCACCTCGAACAACGAGAAGGAATTGCCGGACGCCTTTTTGCGCCGCTGCTTCTTCCACTACATCAAATTCCCGGACAAGGACACGATGGAGCAGATCGTCGCCGTCCACTACCCGCATCTGAAACAGGAATTGCTGGCGCAGGCGCTGCAAACCTTCTATGAGGTGCGCGACGTGCCTGGCCTGAAGAAAAAGCCGTCGACGTCGGAATTTCTCGACTGGCTGAAACTCCTGCTGGCCGAGGACATCCCGGCCGAAGCCTTGCGCAGCAAGGACAACAAGGCCGTCGTGCCGCCGCTGCACGGCGCGCTGCTGAAAAACGAGCAGGACGTGCACCTGTTCGAGCGTCTGATGTTCATGTCGCGCACCAACCGCTAAGGAGCGCCGGTGAACGACATCAGCTCCGACAAGGTCTTCGTCCCCCTGGAACTGCACGGCATCCGCCTCGAAGCGCTGGCGCCGCACCATGCGGCCGGCCTGCGCGCGGCGGCCATGGATGGCGAACTGTGGAATCTGCGCGTCACCTCCGTGCCCGAACCGGAGCAGGTGGACCAGTACATTTTCAAGGGCATCGAGATGCGCCCCACGCGCTTCGCCTTTGCCGTCGTCGACGCGGCCAGCGGCGAGGTGCTCGGCACCACCAGCTATCACGACGTGGTGCCGGCCATCGGACGCCTGGAAATCGGCTACACCTGGTATGCGAAGCGCTGCCAGCGCAGCCACGTCAACACCACCTGCAAATTGCTGCTGCTGGCGCACGCCTTCGACACGCTCGGCTACGCGCTGGTGGGCCTGCGCACCGACAATTTCAACCACGCCTCGCAGGCGGCCATCGAACGCCTGGGCGCGAAAAAGGATGGCGTGCTGCGCCACCATGCGCTGCGCCGCGACGGCACCGTGCGCGACACCGTCATGTACAGCATCACGCGCGGCGAGTGGCCGGAAATCGCCGCCCATTTGCGCTACAAGCTGGCGCAGCGCCCCATCGCCGCACTGCCCCGCGCGGGAGAGCGCGCGCCATGCTGATCGATTTCTTCTTCACGCTCAAGGATGCGAAGATTCCCGTCTCGATCAAGGAATTTCTGACCCTTCTTGAAGCGCTGCAAAAGAACGTCATCGATGCCTCGATGGATGATTTCTACTATCTGGCGCGCCTGACCCTGGTCAAGGATGAAGCCCATTTCGACAAGTTCGACCGCGCGTTTGCCCAGTACTTCAAGGGCGTCAACGCGGCCTTCGACACGAACGCGGCGATTCCGCTCGACTGGCTGCTGAAACGCATGCAGCGCGAACTGTCCGAGGAGCAGAAGGCGCAGCTGGAAAAATTCGGCTACGACAAGCTGATGGACCGCCTGAACGAGCTGCTGAAGGAGCAGAAGGAGCGCCACGAAGGTGGCAGCAAGTGGATCGGCACGGGCGGCACGTCGCCGTTCGGCAATGGCGGCACGAATCCGGAAGGCATCCGCATCGGCGGCAAGGGCGGCAACCGCACGGCCGTGAAAGTGTGGGAAGCGCGCAGCTACAAGGATTACGACGGCGAGCGCGAACTGGGCACGCGCAACATCAAGGTGGCCTTGCGCCGCCTGCGCAAGTTCGCGCGCGAAGGCGCGGAAGACGAACTGGCGCTCGACGCCACCATCGCCGCCACGGCGAACAATGCGGGCTACCTCGACATCAGGATGCGGCCCGAGCGCAAGAACCGCATCAAGGTGCTGATGCTGTTGGACGTGGGCGGCAGCATGGACGACCATATCGAGCGCACCGAGGAACTGTTTTCGGCGGCGAAGACGGAATTCAAGAACATGGAGTTCTTTTACTTCCATAACTGCGTCTACGATTACCTGTGGAAGAACAACCGGCGCCGCAATGCCGAGCGTTTTCCCACCTGGGACGTGCTGCGCAAATACCCGCCCGACACCAAGCTGATCTTCGTCGGCGACGCCACCATGAGCCCTTACGAAATCCTGCAGCCGGGCGGCAGCGTCGAATACAACAACGAGGAAGCAGGATCGACGTGGCTGGCGCGCTTTACCCAGGCGTTCCCGAAATTCATCTGGCTCAATCCGGAATCGGAAGGCTTGTGGCAATACCGCCAGTCGATCGGCGTGATGCGGCAGTTGATGAACAACCGCATGTTCCCCCTGTCGATCGACGGGCTGGAACGGGGCATGCGCCTGCTCAGTAAATAAAAGCACCTAACAAAAAGTCCATGGCGGCAGGGGGCCGCCATGCCGTACACTGCGACACGGCACTACCGTGCGGAGCATCTCCGCTGCGGGCGGGTACCATACGCTGATACCAGCCCTGCCCTACCCTGCTGCATCCCGTGCGCGGCCGCCATGGCCGCGACACTGTTCGATTGCGCACATCGTGCGCGCCTTCTGCTCCGGTAGAATCGGCGCATCGCTCTGCGCAAACTATGCACCACCGCTGCACCACGACATAGCCGCGCCAGCCCCCGTGCTGCCGGCCGGTGCCAGCGCCACTTCAAAGGAATGAGCATGCAAAGTCTGATCTCGATCGCCGCCGACCTGTCCTGGCCGTTCGCCATTACCCTGGCCTGGGTGGTGGGCGAATTCGGCCACCGCTGGACGGGCCTGCCGCGCATCAGTTTTTACGGCGTGATCGGCTTCGTCCTCGCGCAGACGCAGGTAGGCATCCTGCCGCAGACGGACGCCGGCCCCATGCTGGTGCTGGCCGACGTGGCCTTCGGCCTGATCCTGTTCGAGGTGGGCTACCGCATCAACCTGCGCTGGCTGAAGAACAACCCGTGGATCGCCGTCACGGGCCTGGTCGAATCGCTGCTGACGTTTGCCGTCGTCTACTTCATCGGCATCGAATTCGGCAGCACCTCGATGACGGCGCTGCTGCTGGCGTCGCTGGCCATGTCCACCTCGCCGGCCACCATCATGCGCGTCATCAACGAGGAACGCAGTTCGGGCCAGGTCACGGAACGCATCGTCCACCTCACGGCCTTGAATTGCGTGCTGGCCGTCTTCACGTTCAACATCATCGTCGGCTTCTGGATGTTCCAAAGTTCCACCGACCTGATCGAGGCGAGCAGCAGCAGCGCCGCCGTGCTGGCCGCCTCGGTGGCCGCCGGCACCGTCTTCGGCATCGTCGTGCCGGCCATGCTGCGCCGCCTGGGCAATATGGCGCAGGACGCCACCGTGGCGTTCGCGCTGTCGGTGATGCTGCTCGTCGCCCTCACCTACACCACCAGCCTGTCGCCGCTGTTGGCCACGCTCACCTTCGGCCTGGTGGCGCGCCACCGCCGTGTCGCCTTCAGCCAGGCGCAGCGCAATTTCGGCGCCATGGGCGAGCTGTTGACGGTACTGCTGTTCGTGTATGCCGCCTCGACCCTGGAATGGGCCAGCGTGACGGCCGGCGCGGGCCTGGCCCTGGCCGTCGTCGGCGGACGCTTGCTGACGAAGGTCGCCGGCGTGGCCGCGTTTTCGCACGTGAGCGGCATTTCCTGGCGCAAGGGCGTGCTGACGGGCGTGGCGCTGACGCCCGTTTCCGTCTTCATCATCCTGCTGCTCGAACACGCGCGCCAGCACGGCGTGAACTTCGGTGACGAATTGAACGCCCTGGCCGCCATCACCCTGGGCCTGGAACTGGTCGGCCCCGTGCTGGTGCAGCGCGTGCTGATGCTGGCCAAAGAAACCCACGAAATCAAGGAGCGCTAAATGCCGCTGGAACCCTTTGGCCAATCGGCCGCGCTGACCTTCGGCGTCGAACTGGAACTGCAACTGGTGAACCTGTCGGACTACGACTTGACGGCCGCCAGCCCCGACTTGCTGCACCTGCTGAATAAAAAGCCGTTCCCCGGCAACGTCACGCCGGAAATCACCGAGAGCATGATCGAGATCAACTCGAGCGTGCACACACATCACGGCCCTTTGCTGGAGCAGTTGCAGGAAATCCGCGACACCTTGATCACGGCCGGCGACAAGCTCAATATCGGCATCGCAGGCGGCGGCACGCATCCGTTCCAGCAATGGTCCTCGCAAAAGATCTTTTCCAAGCCCCGCTTCCAGGAAATCTCGGAACTGTACGGCTACCTGGCCAAGCAGTTCACCATCTTCGGCCAGCACGTGCACATCGGCTGCGCCTCGGGCGATGACGCCATGTTCCTGCTGCATTCGCTGAACCGCTACATCCCCCACTTCATCGCCCTGTCGGCGTCCTCGCCCTACGTGCAGGGGCGCGACACCCTGTTCGACTCGGCCCGCCTGAACTCCGTGTTCGCGTTTCCCATGAGTGGACGCGCACCGTTCACCTTGAGCTGGGACCAGTTCTCCAACGAATATTTCGCCAAGATGGAGAACACGGGCATCATCAAGAGCATGAAGGATTTTTACTGGGATATCCGTCCCAAGCCGGAATTCGGCACCATCGAACTGCGCGTGTGCGACACGCCGCTGACGGTGGAACGGGCCGCCGCGCTGGCCGCCTACCTGCAGGCGCTATGCCGCTACCTGCTCGAACGCAAGGAAGCCCCGCCCGTGGAAGACGATTACCTCGTATATAACTACAACCGCTTCCAGGCTTGCCGCTTCGGCCTCGATGGTGCCATCACGCATCCGAAAACCTACGAAACGATGTCCCTGCGCGAAGACATCATGACCACCCTGCGCAAGATGGAGCCGCACGCCGAGGCGCTGGGCAGCACGCCAGCCCTGAAACACCTGTCGGACGTGGCCAAGCAGTGGAGCGACGCGCAATACCTGCGCAAGCAGCACAATGTGCAGGGCAGCGCCGAGGGCATGGTCGATTCGGCGATCCGCTGCTTCCGTGGCGAGCCGATGAACTACTGACGCTGCCCAAGCGTAATCCGACTGGCGCCGCCAACAATGCTGTCGGATTACGGTCCTTCGGACCTAATCCGACCTACCCGTTTTTACCCCGACAACGCATGAATGACTGATGTTGCTCAGCCTGGGACCGTAGGCCGGATTAGCGGCATGGCCGCGTAATCCGACAACATTATTAGCGCTGGATAAAAAATATGACGGGCCTGGGCCTGTTCCAGACAGGCTTCCACGGCGAGACGCGCAATGTGATGTTCACCGTGCGCACGAAGTTTTAATCAACTGCCATACAGCGCCAGCGCCCAGGCTGGCGGGCGCAGTTCCAGCGCCAGGGAAAGGTATGCGGGATCGAAGCGCGCCGCCAGCAGGTAAACATTGGCGGCGCCCTTCGGCTCCCAATTTCCCGTAAAGCCCTTTTCGCCGGCCGCCACGCGCTTGCGGTCGAAGGGCACGGCGCTCTTCGCGAATTCCTCGTGCGTCTTTCTGCCCTGCGCATACGGCGCCAACCAGGCCAGCGCCTCGGCCAGGCGCCGCGCTTCCGGCGCGCCATACCAGTCGTCGCCATGCGCCTGCGCCATCAGGGCTGTCGTCAGCAGCGGCTCCAGGCTGTAGGTGGTGTAGTGCAGGGCGTCGCGCTGCTCGAAGTCGAACGGCACGCCGCCGACGCCGATATTGCGCGGCACGTGCGCCAGGAAGCGCTCTTTCGCGCGCGCGATCAGGAGCGAGTCACCCGTCACGTACGCGGCGGCCGTGCCGATCTTGATGCGGTGGCTGTGCCAGTTGTTGCGCGCCGTGGACGGGCCGCCCACCTTGATGGGGTCACTCAGATAGCCGTTCGCCAGGGTGCGGCAAAACGCCTGCACCTGCTCGCGTTCGACGCCGTTCAAGCGTTCCTGGACCAGGTCAAAGCCCATCAGCAAGCTGGCCAGCTCCGTCTCGTCGACGGGACTGAACGACGGCTGATAACTGCCACTCCAGGCCAGCAGCAGCTGGCGCGCCGCCTCGAAATGCGCCATCTCGCCCGACAGCCGCCAGGCCAGGGCCTGCAAGCGCGCCTGGCGCCAGTCTTCCTGCGCCTGCTGGCTGGTCTCGCGTCCGCCCTCTCCCTTCAGCAAGCCGCCCGTGCGCACTTCGGCCATCAGGTGCACGGGCCGCGCCGCATCCTTGCGCGCCGCCTTGAGCACCTGTTCGGCAACGGCCGGCGCCACCTGCGCCTTGAGCGTGCGGGCCCGCGCGGCGGAGGTCAGCGCAAACGGCAGCGGGCCGTCGTGCGGGCGTGGCGCCGCGCGCAAGCCCGCCAGGGGCAGCGCCAGCAGGCCGGCCAGCAGCGTGCGCCGGCGGATCAGATGCGCACTCAAAACCGCGTCTCCCGCGCCGCGCGCAAAAAGTTATCGAGGATGGGTGTGCAATCGAGCAGTTCGACGCCGCCCGCCGAATGGAATTCCGGGTGCCACTGCAAGCCCATGACGAAACGGGCCCGCTGGTAGCGGATGGCTTCGACGATGTTGTCTCCTTGCGAATACGCTTCCACGGTGACGTCGCGCCCCAGGTCCTTGACCGACTGGTGGTGGATGGAATTGACGAGCGCCTCGCCCGCCTTCGGGAACATGCCCGCCAGCGACGAGCCTTTCGGGAAGACGATGGTGTGACGGTGACGGTCATACAGGTCGTTGACGTGCGAGGTGGCGCCTTCCACGTCCGAAGCGATGTCCTGGTACAGGGTGCCGCCAAAGCCCACGTTGATTAGTTGGCAGCCGCGGCATATACCCAGCACGGGTTTGCCCGCGTCGACGAATTCGTGCAGCAGTTCCAGCTCGTACAGGTCGCGCGCGCGGTCGCCGTTCCATTCGGGCCGCGTGGCAGCCTCGGAATACGTCTGCGGCGAGACGTCGGCGCCGCCCTGCAGCACCAGGCCGTCCAGGTGGCGCGCATAGTGGCGCAAGGTGATGTTACTCGGGTGTAGCTGGCCGCTGGTATTGACGGTCGGGATCATGAACACCAGCACGTCGCGCGACATGACCCACTGGGCGATCGACTCTTCCAGGTATTGCAGATTCTTGCTGCGCAAGCCAGTGGCGCCAGGCTCGGGGTGAAAAATGCGCGCCGAGATGCCGATGCGCAGGGTGCGCCGCATGAAATCGCGGCTGGCCTTGTCGCGCATGGACCGGTAGCGCGACGAAATCACCCGCCAGGCCAGCGCCAGCGGCGTGTCGTTATCCTTCAGGTAGCGGGGGGCGGCGTCGCGCGCGCGGTGCTCGTCATCGGGCGCCCGGCGGCCCACCCGGTCGGGCCGCGCCGGTGCCGGCTCTGGCGCCGCTTGATCGGTGGACGGGGGCTGCTGGGGATCTTTTTCGTCTGACATGGCGGGGGCTGACTGAAAGCGGAGAACGGTTTCAATATAAACCCCCGCCTTCAAAAGCACGATTCAATTTTGTAACAAAAGCATACCTGCGGGCATCCACGCAACACGCCGGCGGCAAACGCATACGCCCCGTTTACGCTGGCGGCCCCGCTTTTTAGAGAATCTTTACGCCCCCGCTGCTAATCTTGAACGTACCTCAACCACCGCTGCAAAGCCACCATGGAACCCCATTCACGCCTGTCCGCACATCACGCACTGCCCCACCGCCACCCTCGCCTGCCCACCTTCCTCATGCATATCACGGTCGACAAAGCCTGCCTGGCCGAGCTGCGCCAGCTGGTCGTCAGGACGTGCGGCGGCATGCTGTCGTTCATGCGCGTCGAGGCGGTCGACCACGCCGAACGCATGAAAGTGTGGCTGTGCGTGACGGAACCTGCCCTGCGCCTGACGATGGACGCCGTCATGCGCCTGCTGCCGGCGGCGGAATTTGGCCGCATCAGCCAGGGGAAATCGCTATGAACCAGTATTCCTGCGAGCAGGCGATGTCCTCGATGCGCATCACCGCGCACTTCCAGGGCATCTGGGTGCCGATGGTCACGCCCTTCCGCGATGGCGATGGCGACATCGACTTCGACGCGGCCCAGCAGCTCGCGTGCGAGCTGGCCGCCAGCGGCATCGACGGCCTGGTGGTATGCGGCACCACGGGCGAAGCGGCCATGCTGAGCGCCGCCGAACAGACAATGCTGTTAGACAGCGTGCTTGAAGCCGTCGGCCCCCGCTTCCCCGTCGTGATGGGGATAGGCGGCAGCGATACGCGCAGTGTCGTCGCCACGGTGCAGCGCTACAACGACCATCCGCTGGCCGGCCTGCTGGTCTGCGCACCCGCCTATGTGCGCCCTTCGCAGGACGGCATCGTGCGCCACTTCCAGGCCATCGCCGGCGCCACCGACCAGTCCATCGTGCTGTACAACGTGCCGGCCCGCACGGGCGTCAATATCGAACCGCAAACGGCCGCGCTGCTGGCGCGCGACTCGCACTTCGTCGCCATAAAGGAAGCGGGCGGCAAGCTGCAGCAACTGGGCGAACTGCTGCTCGACACGCGCCTGGACGTGCTGTGCGGCGACGATGCGCTGCTGCTGGCCAGCCTGTCCATGGGCGGCCACGGCGCCATGTCGGCCGCCGCCCAGGTGCGCCCCGACCTGTATGCGCAGCTGTACCACCTCGTCAAGCAGGGCCGCCACGGCGCGGCCGGCGCCCTGTTCAAGACCATGCTGCCCGTCATCCGCCTGCTGTTTGCCGAACCGAATCCCGCGCCCGTCAAAGCAGCGCTGGCCATGCAGGGCAAGGTGCGCAACGCCTTGCGCCTGCCGATGACGCCGATGTCTTCCCCCGGCCAGGCCGCCCTGGCCGCGGCACTCGAGCCACTGTTGGAACTGCCCGCATGGACGGCCAGCGACAGGGAAGAGCCGCGCGAAGGCTGTCTGCTGCAGCTGGTTTCCCCTGCCAACATCATGCCAGCCGTGCGCCAAGATGATCATCGCCATCACGGATGAGCGCGGGGGCATGGAGAAATCCATCCTGGCCGGACGGCTGGCCGCTTCGCGCGCGCTGGCCGGCCGCAAGGTCTTGCTGCTCGATGCCGACCCACGCCAGAGCGCCATGGCGCAGGCCAGAAATATGCACGACGGCGCCATGCACGGCAGCCTGACGCGGCCGCGCCTGATGGCGCGCGCCATCAGCGCCAAGGGCTTGCAACCGGAACTGGAACATCTGGTGAACTGTTATCACGACATCGTCATCGACAGCGAAGGCCGCGACTCCATGGGCAGCCGTTCGGCCCTGATCGCCGCACGCGTTCTGGTGGTGCCGCTCGACGGTGTCGTCGACGCCGCCGCGCAATCAGGCCTGGCGCGCCGCATCGCGCACGCGCGCAGCGTCAATCCGGGCCTGCGCGTGCTGCTGGCAACGGACACGCAAGCGGCGCCTGCCCATGCCCTGGCCGCGCAGATTCCAGCCGCCCGCGTGGTCAGCCTGGGGCAGTTGTACTGCGCCGTTTTCAACCTTTCCGCCTAGCCCGTCCGGGCACGCAAAAAAGGCGGCGCATGCGCCGCCTCCCTTCCCTGTCAATTAAAACGTCTTGCTGACCGTCAGCTGCAGCGCCGTCTTGCCCATGAATTTGCCATTCACGGGCGAGGCATAGGCCGACTTGCCCGCGTTCGTGCCGATCACGGCCAGCGCGCCCGTAACGATGCCGAAGTCGCGCGTGACGCCCACTTTCCAGTCCGTGTAGCTCGATGCATCATTATTCTTGACCTTCTGGTGGCCCGCGTGCAGGTTGCCGGTCCAGCCGTTCGTCAGGTCGATATTCGCGCCAATGTCCAGGTAGCCGCTGTTCTTGCTGTTGACGATGCCGAACAGGTTCGAGACGGCGTGCGAATACTTGACGTAGGCGGGGCCGTACGACAGCTGGCCGTAGACTTCCTGCGTGTCGGCGTCGGCCAGGCCGGCGACGTGCTTCAAGCCGTTGTCCGCATATACATAGGCGAGCACGCCCACGTCATAGCCAACATCGCCGCCCAGCTGCCCGCGCTTGCCCGCATACAGATCCACTTCCACGTCGCCGCTGCCGCCCGCGTCCTTGGTCCACTTGATGGTGGAAGCCCAGGCACCCGCGTACAGGCCCATCGGATTGTTGACATAATCGATGCCGCCTTGCAGCGCGGGCTTCAAGCGCGTTTGCGAGATGCCGCGGTAGCGGTAGTCGGATACGCCGGCCACGTTGAAACTCACTTCATTGTCGGGCTTTGCCTCGTCCGCGTGGGCCAGGCTGCCCGTAAAAGCAGTGGCGACGGCAAGTGCAAGTAGCATTTTGTTCATGGTTGTTCTTCTTCATGGGTGGTATGGGCCTTTGCCAACATGGCGCAGCTGGCCCGCCGCTGCAAAAATTTGGGTACAGCGTCCCCCTGGCGCGCGCGGCGCCTGTTTTCAAACAGGGGAAATAACAGGTGTTAGAGCGGCAGCAGCAGCCGGTAGCCGACGGCCGTTTCCGTCAGCAGGTACTGCGGCTGGGCCGGATCGGCTTCCAGCTTCTGGCGCAGATGGCCCATGTAGATGCGCAGATAGTGGCCGTTTTCACTGTTCGAAGGCCCCCACACTTCGCGCAGAAGCTGCGGATTTGTGACCACCCTGCCGGCGTTTTTCACCAGCACCGACAGCAAACGGAATTCCGTCGGCGTCATGTGCACCAGCTGCTTGTTGCGCGTCACCAGCCGGTCCTTCAGGTCGACGCGCACGTCGCCAAACTGCACCACGCCATCGTCGCTGGCGGCGGGCTGGCGCTGGCGGCGCAGGGTGGCGCGCACGCGGGCCAGCAATTCGCCCACGCCGAACGGCTTGGTCAGATAATCGTCGGCGCCCGCGTCCAGCGCACGGATCTTGTCCTGCTCGTCGACGCGCGCCGACAGCACGATGATGGGCACGGCCGACCATTTGCGGATGTCGGCGATGAAATCGATGCCGTCGCCGTCCGGCAGCCCCAGGTCCAGCACGATCAGGTCGGGCCGGCGCGTGCCCGCATCGATCAGGCCCCGCTGCATGGTGGCCGATTCGAAAATCTGCCACCCCTCGTCTTCCAGCGCGGCGCGCACGAAGCGGCGGATTTGCGGTTCATCCTCGACCAGCAAGGCGGTGGCGGAAGGTTCGTTCATATTGGTTTTCCTGTTTCAAAGTCGTTCGCGTCATCGAGCTCGATCTCCGGCGGCGCCGGGGGCGTGCCCAGCGGCAGGCTGAAGACGATGGCGGCGCCCTGTCCCGGCGCGTGCGGCTGCGCGTGGATGGTGCCGCCGTGGGCTTCGACAATGGCGCGGCAGATGGCCAGCCCCAACCCGACACCCGGCTTGTTCGATTCGCGTTCGCCGCGCGTGAATTTTTCAAAGATGGCTTCCTCCCGGCCCGGCGGCAAGCCCGGGCCATCGTCAAGCACCGTCACCTGCAGGAACTGGCCGTGCACCCCGGCCGCGACTGTGATGGTGCTGCCGGCCGGCGTGTACTTGGCCGCGTTTTCCAGCAGGTTGCACAGCACGCGCTCGACCAGCACGGCGTCGTAGCGCACCAGCGGCAGGTCCGGCGCCAGCTGCGTCTGCACGGCATGCTGCTGCAACTGCGGGCCGCTGGCGCGCAACGCGCTGCCGACCACCTCTTCCAGCGCCTGCCACTGCAGGTTCAGGCGCACCTGGCCGCTTTCGATGCGCGCCATGTCCAGCAAGTTCGCCACCAGGGCGCTCATGCGCACGGTTTCGGACTGCAGCGAGCGCGCCATGTCCAGCTGCGCGCTCGACAACGCTGGCCGCGACAGGGCCAGCGATTCGGCCAGGCCCACCAGCGACGTCAAGGGCGTGCGCAAGTCGTGCGACAGGGCCGCCAGCAGCGAATTGCGCAGCCGCTCCGATTCCATCTGCAGCAGCGCGCCCTGGGCAACGTCGATGTAGTGCACGCGCTCGAGGGCGATGGCCGCCAGGGCGGCAAAGGTATCGAGGTGCTGGCGCTGTTCCGGCACCAGCAGCCAGCGTCCACGCTGCGTTCCCTCGAGCGGCAGCAGCGCCAGCACGCCGCGCGTGCGCATCGGCGCGATCAGCGGCAGGTAGAAAATGGGCGACGCCGGCAAGGTGTCGGTGCCAGTCCCCGCCGCCTGCGCATGGTCGAAGGCCCACTGGGCGATGCCGATATCGAGCGCCTCGCCGCCATTCGGGGCCTGCAAGCTGCCCTCGTCATCGGGCAGCAGCAAGGTGGCGCGCGCGCGGAAAGCCCGTTCGATGGCGCTTTTCGTGATGTCGAAAATCTGCTCCGTCTGCAGCACGCCGGACAGCTCGCGCGAGAATTCATACAGGGCGCGGGCGCGCGCTTCGCGGTGCGAGGCCACGCGCGCCTGGAAGCGCAGGCCCGCCGTCAGGTGGCCCGTGATCAGGCCCACGGCCAGCATCACGCCAAACGTGATCACGTACTGGAAGTCGCCCACGGCAAACGAAAAACGCGGTGGCACGAAGACGAAATCAAAACAGGCAACGCCCACCAGGCTGGCCAGCGCCGCCGGCCCGCGCCCCAGGCGCACCGCCACCAGCACCACCGTCAGCAGGGAAAGCATGGCGATATTGGCCAGGTCAAGATAAGGCTGCAATGGAACCGAGGCGAGGGCCGTGGCCAGGCTGGCGCCGGCGGCCAGGATGTAGCGCCAATGGCGCGATGGCCGGCGCGGCGCTTCCGCATCGTCGCCGGCTGCGCGCCGGGGCGCCGCATCGGCTGGCGGCAAGCCTACTTCGATCAGGTCGATATCGGGCGCCAGGCTGGCCATGCGCGCGGCCGGCGGCGCCTGCCACAGGCGCGCCAGCGCATTGAAGTTGGCATGGCCACGGCCGACGATGACTTTCGAGATATTCGCGCTGCGCGCATACTCGACCACGGCGCCGGCGATGTCGGCCGACGGCACGATGGCAGTGCGCGCGCCCAGATCCTGCGCCAGTTTCAGGGTTTTCAAAATACGCTCGCGCTGGCCCGCCGGCAGGCGCTGCAAACGCGGCGTTTCCACGTACAGCGCATGCCATTCCGCATTCAGCTGGCTGGCCAGGCGCGCCGTGCTGCGGATCACGTGTTCGCCTCCCGCGTGCGGTCCCACGCACGCCAGCAGCGCGGCGCCCGTCTTCCACACGGGATTGATCGATTTTTCGACACGGTAGGCTTGCACGTCGTCCTGCACCCGGTCCGCCGTGCGGCGCAAGGCCAGTTCGCGCAAGGCGATCAGATTCCCCTTGCGGAAAAAATGCTGCGACGCCCGCTCGGCCTGCAGCGGCTGATACACCTTGCCCTGCTTCAGGCGGCGCAGCAGTTCGTCGGCGGGTATATCGACCAGCACCACTTCGTCGGCGCGGTCGAACACCGTGTCTGGCAAGGTCTCGGCCACGCGCACGCCCGTGATCCCGCCCACCACGTCGTTCAGGCTCTCCAGGTGCTGCACGTTGACGGTCGACAGCACGTCGATGCCGGCGGCCAGCAATTCCTCGACATCCTGCCAGCGCTTCGGATGGCGCGAACCGGCCACGTTCGAATGGGCCAGCTCATCCATCAGTATCAAAGGCGGCGCGCGACGCAGGGCCTCGTCCAGGTCGAATTCGTACAGGGTCTTGCCCCGGTACTCGATGGCCTTCAGGGGCAGCACGGGCAAGCCGTCCAGCTGGGCCGCCGTATCCAGGCGCCCATGCGTCTCCACCACGCCCACCAGCAAATCCTGGCCATCGGCCAGCAGCTTGCGCGCGGCGGCCAGCATCGCATAGGTCTTGCCGACGCCGGCCGAGGCGCCAAAATAGATGCGCAGCCGGCCGCGCGCGGCTTTCTTTTCCTGCGCCTGCACTTGCGCCAGCAGGGCATCAGGATCGGGGCGTTGGCTGTCGTTGGGAAGCATGTTGTATTTTAATCTTCTTGGGCATTGTAGGTCGGATTAGCGCGTCCGAAGGGCGCGCGTAATCCGACAACATTGTTGGCCTGGCTGGTGGTGGTGTCGGCTTACGCTGCGCTAAGCCGACCTGCGCCGACCTGCGCACGGTTGCCAGCTTACTTTGCCATGGCATCCAACGCCAGATTCAGTTCCAGCACATTCACGCGCGGTTCGCCGAAAAAGCCGATATACGCGGTTTTCTGCACCTTGGCGATAGCGTTTTCCACCTGCGCCAGCGGCATGGCGCGCACGCGGGCCACGCGCGGCGCCTGGTACAAGGCGCCCGCCAGGCTGATTTCAGGATCCAGGCCGCTGCCCGACGCCGTCACCAGGTCGACGGGAATCGGATTGCGGTTGCCCGGGTCGGCGGCCTGCAGGGCGGCGATGCGCGCCTTGACGGCGTCCACCAGGGCCGGATTGGTCGGGCCCTGGTTCGAGCCGCCCGAACCGGCGCCATTATTCGCCATCGGCGCGGTGGCCGATGGACGGCCCCAGAAGTACTTGGGCGAGGTGAATGACTGGCCGATCAGGGTCGAGCCGACGGGCTTGCCACCACGCTCGACGATGCTGCCGTTGACTTCATCGCTGAAAGCCAACTGGCCGATGCCGGCCGTGGCAAATGGATAGACGACGCCGCAGATCACGGTCAGCGCGGCAAACAGGACCAGGGCGGGACGTACGATGATGCTCATGATGGTTCCTTTATACTAAATTGAGTGCGGACAGCAGCATGTCGATCAGCTTGATGCCGATGAAGGGCAGGACGATGCCGCCCAGGCCATAGATCAGCAGGTTGCGGCGCAACAGGCTGGCCGCGCCGATGGCCCGGTATTGCACGCCTTTGAGCGCCAGCGGAATGAGCACGACGATGATCAGGGCATTGAAGATCACGGCCGACATGATGGCCGACGCGGGGCTGGCCAGGTGCATGATGTCGAGCGCCTTCAACTGCGGGTACGTGCCGACAAACGCCGCCGGGATGATGGCGAAGTACTTGGCGATGTCGTTCGAGATCGAGAACGTGGTCAGCGAACCGCGCGTCATCAGCATCTGCTTGCCGATTTCAACGATTTCCAGCAGCTTGGTCGGGTTCGAATCCAGGTCAACCATATTGCCCGCCTCCTTGGCCGCCTGCGTGCCCGAGTTCATGGCCACGGCCACGTCGGCCTGGGCCAGCGCCGGCGCATCGTTGGTGCCGTCGCCCGTCATGGCCACCAGGCGGCCTTCGGACTGGTAGCTGCGGATCAGTTTCAGCTTGTCTTCCGGCGTCGCCTCGGCGAGAAAATCGTCCACGCCCGCCTCGGCAGCGATCGCCGCGGCCGTCAGCTTGTTGTCGCCCGTGATCATGACGGTCTTGATGCCCATGCGACGCAATTCCGCGAAGCGTTCCTTGATGCCGCCCTTGACGATATCCTTCAGCTCCACGGCGCCCATCACGCGGCCGTCGTCGACCACCACCAGCGGCGTGCTGCCGCGGCGAGCGATGTCGTCGACGGCGCGTCCCACCTCGGCCGGATACGGCTGGCCCAGCGCTTCCACATACTTTTTCATGGAATCGGCCGCGCCCTTGCGCAGCTGGCGCACCTGCTGCTCGCCCGGGATATCGACGCCGCTCATGCGCGTTTGCGCCGTGAAAGGCACAAAGGTGGCGTGCAGGCTGGCCATCTCGCGTTCGCGGATATTGAACTTCTGCTTGGCCAGCACGACGATGCTGCGCCCTTCCGGTGTTTCATCGGCCAAGGAGGCCAGCTGCGCCGCATCGGCCAGTTGCTGCTCCGTCACGCCGGGCGCAGGTACAAAGCTCGACGCCTGGCGGTTGCCCAGTGTGATGGTGCCCGTTTTATCGAGCAGCAGCACGTCCACGTCGCCGGCCGCTTCCACGGCGCGACCCGACGTAGCGATCACGTTGGCCTGCATCATGCGGCTCATGCCGGCCACGCCGATGGCGGACAACAGACCGCCGATGGTGGTCGGAATCAGGCACACGAGCAGCGCGATGAGCACCGTGATCGTCACGGGCGTGCCACTGCCGGCCGCCGCCACGGAAAACAGCGAATACGGCAGCAGGGTCACAGTGACGATCAGGAACACGATCGACAGGGCCACAAGTAAAATCGTCAGGGCGATCTCGTTCGGCGTCTTCTGGCGCTTGGCGCCTTCGACCATGGCGATCATGCGGTCGATGAATGCTTCGCCAGGGTTGACGGAGACGCGCACCAGCAACCAGTCCGACAGCACGCGGGTGCCGCCCGTGACGGCGGAAAAGTCGCCGCCCGACTCGCGGATGACGGGCGCCGATTCGCCCGTGATGGCGCTTTCATCGACGGAGGCCACGCCGGCCGTCACCTCGCCGTCGGCGGGAATGACGTCACCGGCCTCGACCAGCACCGTCATGCCCTTGCGCAGGTCGGTCGCCGGCGTGGGCAGCCAGGAGGTGCCGTATTTCGGCGTTTGCATTTTCTTTGCCATCACCGTCTGCTTGAGGGCGCGCAGCGAAGCCGCCTGCGCCTTGCTGCGGCCTTCGGCCAGCGCTTCGGCGAAGTTCGCGAACAGCACGGTAAACCACAGCCATACGGCGACGGCGATGATGAAGCCGAATGGCGCTTCGCCCTGGCCACCGCTGATCCCGGCCTGGGTCGCCAGCAGGGTCGTGATGATGCTGCCCACATAGACGACGAACATCACGGGGCTGCGCCACTGCGTGCGGGGGTCGAGTTTTTTGAACGCATCGACGACGGCGGGGCCGATCAGTGCGGAATCGAACAAAGTCAGGCTTGTGCGTGACATGGTAGCCTCTTATTTGATGAAAAGTTGCAGGTGTTCGACGATCGGGCCCAGGGCCAGCGCGGGAACGTAATTCAATACACCGACGAGGACGACGACGCAGATCAGCAAGCCGATGAACATGGGGCCGTGCGTGGGCATGGTGCCGGCATTGGCCGACAGGCGCTGCTTGGCCGCCAGCGAACCGGCCACCGCCAGCACGGGCACGATCACGCCGAAGCGGCCGAACCACATGGCGATCGCCAGCATCACGTTATAGAACGGCGTGTTGGCGGACAGGCCGGCAAACGCGCTGCCGTTGTTGTTGGCCGCCGACGTGAAGGCGTACAGGATTTCCGAGAAACCATGCGCACCCGGATTGGCCACGCCTACCGTGCCAGGTTCGACCATCACGGCGATCGCCGTGCCCGTCAGCACCAGGGCTGGCGTGATCAGGATGGCCAGCGAGACCATCTTCATTTCATACGCCTGGATTTTCTTGCCCAGGTATTCAGGCGTGCGCCCTATCATCAGGCCGGCGATGAAGACGGCCAGGATGGCGAACATCAGCATGCCGTACAGGCCCGTGCCCACGCCGCCGAAGATCACTTCGCCGAACTGCATCAGCAGCAGCGGCACCATGCCGCCCAGAGGCATGTAAGAGTCGTGCATGGAATTGACGGCGCCGCACGATGCGGCCGTCGTCACCGCCGCGAACAGAGTCGAGGAGCTGATGCCGAAGCGCGTTTCCTTGCCTTCCATATTGCCGCCCGATTGCAGGCTGCTGGCCTGCTGGTCCACGCCCAGCGCTTGCAGGGCGGGATTGGCTTGCTGCTCGGCGCTCATCACGCCGGCCGTCATGGCGACAAAGATCAATGTCATGGCGGCCAGCACGGCCCAACCCTGGCGCATGTCGCCCACCATGCTGCCGAAGGTGAAGCACAGGCCGGCGGGAATGATGAAGATGGCCAGCATCTGCAGGAAGTTTGACAGCACGGTGGGGTTTTCATACGGATGCGAGGAATTGGCGTTGAAGAAGCCGCCGCCATTCGTGCCCAGCAACTTGATCGATTCCTGCGATGCGACGGGGCCCATGGCGATCGTCTGCGTCGTCGCCACTTGCGCTTCCATTATGGGCTTGCCGGCCGCATCCAGCACTGGCTGGCCGTCGGCCGCCACCTTTGGCGTTTCATACGCCACGTGGTCGAGCAGGGTCACTTCCTTGTAGGCAGAAAAATTCTGGATCATGCCTTCGCCCATGAAGACGACGGACAGGGCCAGCGACAGCGGCAGCAGGATGTACAAGGTCGAGCGCACGAGGTCGACCCAGAAATTGCCGATCGATTTACCCGAGCGCGAGGCGAAGCCGCGCACCAGCGCGAAAATCACGGCGATACCGGTGGCCGCCGAAAAGAAGTTCTGGCATGCCATGCCCAGCATCTGGGTCAGGTAGCTCATGGTCTGTTCGCCGCCGTAGCCCTGCCAGTTGGTGTTGGCGACGAAGCTGACGGTGGTATTGAACGAGGAATCGGGGCTGACGGCGCCCAAGCCCTGCGGATTGAGTGGCAGGAAGCCCTGCAGGCGCTGCAGGCCGTAGACGAAGACGGCGCCCACGGTATTGAAGACAATCAGGGCGATGGCATAGCTTTTCCAGCCCATGGCCTTGTCGGCGGGCAGGCCGGACCAGCGGTACAGCAGGTTTTCCAGCTTTTGCAGCCAGCCCAGGCCGCGCACGGGCGCATCGCCGGCCACCTTGGCCATGTACAAGCCCAGCGGATAACCGGCGGCCAGCAGCACGGCCAGGAAAGCCACCAATAACAGTATCGATTGCGTCGTCATCACAGTTCCTCCGCCTTCAGCAGCGCCACCAGCAGGTACACGAGCAGGCCAGCCGAGACGACGGCGCCCAGCACATAAAAGGCGTTCATTTGACGCTCCCTAATTTGTCGCAGGCGACGGCAAAGCCGGCCGCCAGGACGAAAAACACGGCAATCAAGCCGAGATACACGAGATCCATTCCCACCCTCATTCAGGTTTGTTTTGATAGTGAGCAGATTAGCCAAAAGGATCTAAAAAATTCGTAAAGACTGGGGAGGCAGCTGTAAACAAGATGTAAAAACGGCGGCTTTACCGCATAAAATCCATCACAATTGGCGCAAAACCACGCGCGCGGCGCACTGTTGTTGCCTTGGAGTAGCGCTATTGCCCGCCGATCAAGATAGAATGCGCGAGCGTCCGCACAAGGACGCCAAGCCTGCCGCACTGCCCTCCCCCAGTGACGCTGGACGGGATATACTGTATATTTATACAGTTATCGCCGCCGCTGTCATTGCGCCCGCAGTGCCCTGGCCTGGCGTTCCAACCACTGTCTTTACTTAGCTTGAACACGTATGGCCACTAAAAAACCAGCATCCGACTACAGCGAATCATCCATCCGTGTCCTGAAAGGACTGGAACCCGTCAAGCAGCGCCCGGGGATGTACACCCGCACTGAAAATCCGCTGCACATCATTCAGGAAGTGATCGACAATGCCTCCGACGAGGCGCTGGGCGGTCATTGCACGCATATCGCCGTCACGCAAAACACGGATGGCAGCATCACCGTCGAAGACAATGGCCGCGGCATTCCCGTCGGCCTGCACCCTGAAGAAGGCGTGCCGACGGTGGAAATCGTGTTTACACGGCTGCACGCGGGCGGCAAGTTCGACAAGGGTTCGGGCGGCGCCTATGCGTTCTCGGGCGGTCTGCACGGCGTCGGCGTGTCCGTTACCAACGCGCTGTCGACGCGCCTGGAAATCACCGTCTGGCGCAAGGAAAGCGACGGCAACGGCTTGCATCACATGGTGTTTGCGAATGGCGACGTGATCGAACCATTGAATTCCCGCCCCGCCCCGCGCGACGGCAAAAAATCCGGCACGCGCGTCACGGCCTGGCCCGATGCAAAATACTTTGATTCGCCCAACATCTCGCAGACGGAGCTGCAGCGCCTGCTGCGCTCGAAAGCCGTGCTGCTGCCGGGCGTCACCGTCACCTTGACCAACGCGAAAACGGGCGACACGCAGACCTGGCAGTATGCGGAAGGCTTGCGCGGCTACCTGACCGAAACGCTGGCGCAGGTATCGAATGGCGAAACCCTGATCCCCCTGTTCGAAGGCGCGCAGTACGCGGGCCCGGACTCGGAGGGCTTTGCCGAAGGCGAAGGCGCGGCCTGGGTGGTGGCGTGGACGGAAGAAGGCGCCATCGTGCGCGAATCGTACGTCAACCTGATTCCCACCTCGAATGGCGGCACGCACGAATCGGGTTTGCGCGACGGCCTGTTCGGCGCCGTGAAAAACTTCGTCGAAATGCACTCGCTGCTGCCGAAAGGCGTGAAGCTGCTGCCGGAAGACGTGTTCGCGCGCGCCTCGTTCGTGTTGTCGGCCAAGGTGCTGGACCCGCAATTCCAGGGCCAGATCAAGGAGCGCCTGAACTCGCGCGACGCCGTGCGCCTCGTCTCGACCTTCACCAAGCCGCCGCTGGAACTGTGGCTGAACCAGCACGTCGATTACGGCAAGAAGCTGGCCGATCTCGTGATCAAGCAGGCGCAGTCGCGCCAGCGCTCGCTGCAAAAAGTGGAAAAGAAAAAATCCTCGGGCGTGGCCGTCCTTCCCGGCAAGCTGACCGACTGCGAATCGTCGGACATCGCGCGCAATGAACTGTTCCTCGTCGAGGGCGACTCGGCGGGCGGTTCGGCCAAGATGGGCCGCGACAAGGAATTCCAGGCGATCTTGCCCCTGCGCGGCAAGGTGCTGAACTCGTGGGAAACGGACCGCGACCGCTTGTTCGCCAATAACGAGATTCACGATATCGCCGTGGCCATCGGCGTCGATCCGCACAGCGTGGGCGATACACCCGACCTGTCCGGCCTGCGCTACGGCAAGATCTGCATCCTGTCCGACGCGGACGTGGACGGCTCGCACATCCAGGTACTGCTGCTAACCTTGTTCTTCAAGCACTTCCCCGTCCTGATCAACAAGGGCCACATCTGCATCGCCCGCCCGCCGTTGTACCGCGTGGACGCGCCGGCGCGCGGCAAGAAGCCGATGCAGAAAATCTATGCGCTCGACGACGGCGAACTGGTGGCCATCGAGGACAAGCTGCGCAAGGAAGGCGTGAAACAGGGCGCCTGGTCGATCTCGCGCTTCAAGGGCCTGGGCGAGATGAACGCCGAGCAGCTGTGGGAAACGACGATGAACCCGGACACGCGCCGTTTGCTGCCAGTGACGCTCGGTGAAGTCGACCACATGGCCTCGGCCTCGCGCTTCAATATGTTGATGGGCAAGGGCGAAGCGGCCGGACGCCGCGCCTGGATCGAGGAACACGGCAATGAGGCGGAGGCGGATATCTGATGATCATCGGCATCGACCTGGGCACCACCAACAGCCTGGTCGCTATCTGGCGCGACGGCAAGGCTTCCATCATCCCGAATGCGCTCGGCGAGCACCTGACGCCATCGTGCGTGAGCATCGATGACGACGGCACCGTGCTGGTGGGCCGCGCGGCGCGCGAGCGCCTGCAGACGCACCCGCAGCTGACGGCGGCCGTCTTCAAGCGCTACATGGGCAGCGAAAAGAAGATCACCCTCGGCACGCAGCAATTCCGCCCGGAAGAACTGTCGTCGATGGTGCTGCGCGCGCTGAAGGAAGATGCCGAAGCCTTTCTCGGCCACAAGGTCGAGGAAGCCATCATTACCGTGCCCGCGTATTTCAGCGATGCGCAGCGCAAGGCCACGCGCATCGCCGGCCAGCTGGCGGGCTTGCGCGTGGAGCGCCTGCTGAACGAGCCGACGGCCGCCGCGCTGGCCTACGGCATCCGCGACAAGGAACAGGAAAGCAAATTCCTCGTCTTCGACCTGGGCGGCGGCACCTTCGACGTGTCGATCCTCGAGCTGTTCGAAGGCGTGATGGAAGTGCGCGCCTCGGCCGGCGACAATTTTCTGGGCGGCGAAGACTTCGTCACCGTGCTGGTCGACGCTTTCATGGAAGGCAGCGGCTTGCGCGACGCCGTCGGCAGCCGCCTGCTCGAACCGCGCCAGCAGCAGCTGCTGCGCGATGAGGCCGAGCGCGTCAAGCGCCTGCTGTCGGAGCAGCCGTCCGTACGCATGGCCACGCGCTACCAGGACAAGGAATACAGCTGGGAGATCGGCGAAGACAAGCTGGCACAATTGTGCGAGCCGCTGCTGGCCCGCCTGCGCCTGCCCGTGGAACGGGCACTGCGCGACGCCACCATCCGCGCCGCGGAATTGAATGAAGTGGTGCTGGCCGGCGGCGCCACGCGCATGCCGCTGGTGCGCAAGCTCGTGTCGCGCATGTTCGGCCGCTTCCCCGCCATCCACCTGGACCCGGACGAAGCCGTGGCGCTGGGCGCCGCCGTGCAGGCGGGCCTGAAAATGCGCGACGCGGCCCTGGACGAAGTGGTCATGACGGACGTGGCGCCGTACTCGCTGGGCATTTCGATTTCGCGCCAGGTCGGCGCGAACCAGTATGAAGGCGGCCATTACCTGCCCATCATCGAGCGCAATTCCGTCGTGCCCGTCTCGCGCACGGAAAACATCACCACCATCCACGACAACCAGAAGGAAATCAACGTGGCGATCTTCCAGGGCGAGTCGCGCCTGGTGGCCGACAACGTCTTCCTCGGCAAGATCAGCTTCCCGATCCCCGCGAAAAAAGCGGGCGAGATCGGCATCGACGTGCGCTTCACCTATGACATCAGCGGCGTGCTGGAAGCGGAAGTGACGGTGCTGGCCACGCAGGAACGCCACAAGATGATCATCAGCGACAACGCGGGCGTGATGACGCCGGAACAGATCGAGCAGCGCTTTGCGGAATTGGCCGACCTGAAGATCCACCCGCGCGAGCAGCTGGAAAACCGCACCCTGGTCACGCGCGCCGACCGGCTGTACGAACAGTCGCTGGGCGATGTGCGCCAGTACCTGGCGGCGCACACGGCCAACTTCCAGGCCGCGCTGGAAACGCAGGACCCGAACACCATCCGCAAGGCGCGCCAGGCATTGGATGACGTGTTGCGCCAGGTCGAGAGCGAGAGCTTCCTGTAAATGGACGGCGGCATGGACAACGGACAGCGCAGCCTGTGGGCAATCCTGGGCACGGAGCCGACCGGCGACGAGCGCGCCCTCAAGCGCGCGTATGCGAAGCGCCTGAAGGCGACGCGTCCCGAGGACGATCCGGCCGCATTCCAGGAACTGCGTGACGCGTATGAATACGCGCTGCGCCATGCCCACCTGTTTGCCGAGGAGTTCCCGGAAGCGCAAGCGGCCGAAGCCGAGGTCGAAGCCAAAGCGCCAGAAGCGCCACCCATGGAAACGGCCGAGCTGTGGGGCGTCATCGACGAACCCGCGCAGGAAGCGCAGGAGCCGCCTGCGGAACTGTGGGGCGTCATTGCCCAGGAGCCCGCACCGCCGCCGGAACTATGGGGCGTGGTCGCCATCGATCCGGCGCAGGAAGCGGCCAGCCTGTGGCAGGCATTCCTGGAACAGTCGCGGCACGCGGATGGCAGCGAGGTACTGGCCGGCATCCTGCAGGACGACGCCATGCTGAACCTCGACGTACGCGAGGAATTCGAGCTGTGCGCGCTGCGCTACTGCGCCAGCGCCGGCTATGACCTGTCGCTGCGCCAGGCCCTGTTCGAGCAACTGGGCTGGGACCGCGATTTTTCCTACCTGGCGCGCAGCCATGGGGATCTGGTGCGCAGCGCCGTGCAGCGCTACCGGGCCGACCGCTCGTTCGCCCATTTCAGCGACAACCGCGACAGCTACCCGGGCCTCGACTGCATCATGTCGCAACAGCCGCCTTCGGCCTACGCGCGCCAGCTGTTCGACCAAAAATTCACGCTGCAACTGCGCGAACTGCTGCATGCGATACGCTGGCAGCACGGCGAGATGCTCGCTTACAAACTCAATACGGACCTGTTCGAGCAATGGGAGCACGCCGTCCATGCCAAGCGCTACTTCAAGCAGACGGCGCTGGCCTCGGGCGGCCTCGGTTTCGTGCTGCACTTCATGCTCGCGGGCGTGCTCGATGCGGCCGGCTTCAAGCTCGGCGACACGGCCGCCTATGCCAGCCTGCTGGGTTTCCAGGCGCTGGCCTTTTCCCTGCTGGCCATGCATGCCTTGCGCTGGCCGGCGGCCCTGTTCACGCGGTTCGACTCGCTGCAGGAACGCCTGCCCGCGCTGTGGCAGCGGCCCGGCTTGCGGCAGCTGGGCTGGATCGTGCCCTACCTCGTGGTGGCGCTGCTGCTGTTCCTGCCCGAGCGCAGCGAGAGCATGCGCCTCGTTACCGCAGCCGGTTTGTGCGCGTCCGCCCTGCTCGCGTATGCGATGAACCGCCAGCTGCTGCATGGCATGCTGCTGCTCCTGTGTCTGGGCTTGTCGCTGTTCGCGGCCATGTTCATGAGCGGCAAAGGCCAGTCGGCGCTGGCCATCGGTGACGCCATGCCGCTGATGTTCTGCCTGGCGGCGCTGGCCCTGCGCAGCGCCACCGGCCTGTATGGCGATTGCGGCTGGCCGGAGGCGCTCTTGCCCCGCCTGCGCGCGGCATGGCTGATCGGCTGTGCGGGCTTGCTGTTGCAACTGTATTTGCAATTGCTGCCGGCCGCCCTCGTCGGCGCCGTGCTGTATGCCTGGTCGTGCGCCGGCCTGCTGTTTTCCCCCACCGATTTCAAATGGAAGACGATCTGGCCGGTGGTGCTGGTGCCGTCCCTCGCCAGCGTCGTGCTGGCCGGCCACGCCCCCGCCATCCGCACCATGCCGATGATGCACAACAGCGTCGAGCTGGCCCTGGCCGTGCTGTATCTGACCTTGCGCTATATGTATCTGACGTACGGCAAGTCCTTTTCCAAATCCCGGCTGTCATAATCAGCCCCACGAATTCAACCGCAACCACTCAACACCGAAACAAGCGCCATGTCCACACAAACCAATTTATTTGACGATGCCCAGCCTGAGCCGATCGAGCCGGATGAACCGGTATTCGACGGCGAAGCGCTGACCCTGTCCACTTTTGCCGAGCGCGCCTATCTCGATTACGCCATCTCCGTCGTCAAAGGCCGCGCCCTGCCCGACGTGTGCGACGGCCAGAAGCCCGTGCAGCGCCGCATCCTGTATGCGATGAACGAGCTGGGCCTGAACTCCACGGCGAAGCCCCGCAAATCAGCGGCCGTGGTCGGCGACGTGCTCGGTAAATTGCATCCGCACGGCGACCAGTCCGTGTACGACGCGCTGGTGCGCATGGCGCAGGATTTCTCGCTGCGCTACCCGCTGATCGATGGCCAGGGCAACTTCGGCTCGCGCGACGGCGACGGCGCGGCGGCCATGCGTTACACGGAAGCGCGTCTGACGCCGATCGCCAAGCTGCTGATGGATGAAATCAGCATGGGCACGGTGGACTTCCAGCCCAACTACGACGGCTCGACGGAAGAACCGAAGCTGCTGCCGGCACGCCTGCCGATGGTGCTGCTGAACGGCGCCTCCGGCATCGCCGTGGGCCTGGCGACGGAAATCCCGTCGCACAACCTGGCGGAAGTGGCGAAAGCGGCCGTCGCCATGATTCGCGATCCGAAGATGACGCACGCCGAGCTGATGGCCATCATTCCCGGCCCGGACTTCCCCGGCGGCGGCCAGATCATCACGCCGCCGTCGCAGATCCAGGATATGTACGCGAGCGGCCGTGGCAGCATGAAGGTGCGCGCGCGCTGGAAGATCGAGGAACTGGCGCGCGGCCAGTGGCAAGCCGTCGTGACGGAACTGCCGCCTGGCACCTCGTCGCAAAAGGTGCTGGAAGAAATCGAAGAACTGACGAATCCGAAGATCAAGCTGGGCAAGAAGGCGCTGTCGCCGGACCAGGTGGCCCTGAAGGCGCTGATCCTCAATTCGCTCGACACCATCCGCGACGAATCGGGCCGCGCCGCCCCCGTGCGCCTCGTGTTCGAGCCGAAGTCGAAAAACCAGGACCAGACGGAATTCATGCTGATGCTGCTGGCGCACACGTCGCTGGAATCGTCGACTTCGATCAACCTGGTGATGATAGGCGGCGACGGCCGTCCGCGCCAGAAAGGCCTGGGCGACATCCTGCGCGAGTGGATCGACTTCCGCTTCGAGACCGTCACCCGCCGCACCGGCTACAAACTGGGCAAGGTCAAGGACCGCATCCATATCCTGGAAGGGCGCGAAGCGATCCTGCTCAATATCGACAAGGTGATCCAGATCATCCGCAATTCGGATGAACCGAAAGCGGCCCTGATCGACGCGTTCAATCTGTCCGAACGCCAGGCCGACGACATCCTGGAAATCCGTTTGCGCCAGCTGGCGCGCCTGGAAACGATCAAGATCCAGCAGGAGCTGGCCGAGCTGCGCAAGGAAGAAAAATCGCTGCAAGACCTGCTCGACAACCCGGGCTCGATGAAGCGCGCCGTCATCCGCGAAATCGAAGCGGACGCCAAGCAATTCGGCGACGCACGCCGCACCCTGATCGAGGAAGCGCAGAAAGCCGTGGCCGAACAGAAGGTCGTCGACGAACCCGTCACCGTCATCATTTCGGAAAAAGGCTGGGTGCGCGCGCGTACCGGCATCGGCCACGATGCGGCGCAGTTCACCTTCAAGGCGGGCGACAGCCTGCATGGCGCCTTCGAGTGCCGCACGGTCGACACCCTGCTGGGCTTTGGCAACAACGGCAAGATTTACTCGGTTCCCGTCTCGGCGCTGCCCAACGCGCGCGGCGACGGCGTGCCGATCACGACCTTGTGTGACCTGAGCGGCGGCACGCCGGGCAACGCCGTGCGCATCTTGCACTACTTTGCGGGCAATGGCGCCACCAATTTGCTGCTGGCGTCGAGCGCCGGCTACGGCTTCATCGCCAAGGCGGGCGACATGACGAGCCGTCTGAAAGGCGGCAAGGCCTTCATCACCCTGGACGACGGCGACGTGCCGCTTGAACCGAAGGTCATCGCCGAGACAGCCAGCGCCCTGGCCTGCCTGACGGAAGGCGCGCGCCTGCTGGTGTTCGGCCTCGATGAAATGAAAACCCTGTCCAAGGGCGGCACCGGCGTCAAGCTGATCGACCTCGATGCCAAGGACAAGCTGCTCGCCGTGCAACCGATCACCCAGCGCGGCGTGGTGGTCTCCGGCATCGGCCGGGCGTCGAAACCGCAGGATGCGTCGCTGGGCGCTACGGCCCTGGCCGACCACTTCGGCAAGCGTTCGAAGAAAGGCAAGGCGCTGGCGGCCAAGCTGAAGCCTGTTTCGATGGCGGCCATCGGCTGACCGGCATCGCGCCATACGAAAAAGACAGGTTCGCCTGTCTTTTTTTTCGCCTATCGCCGCGGAAAAAATAGTTTTACAGATAGTTTTGCAAATACGCGCGCGTCCCCGTTATCCCTGCAGGCATGCCACCGGCATGCCGCCCACGGACAGGAGAACAGGGATGAGAAACAACGTTTCAGGCAGGCTGCCATGCAGCGTTTGACCCCGGCCGAGCGGCTGGTGGCGGCCATGGCGGCCGAAGGCTTGCCGTATAAAAGCATCGCCAGGGAACTGGGCAAGTCGCCGGCCACCGTGCGCAACCAGCTGCATGCGATTTACCAGAAGCTGGGCGTGGGCAACCGCACGGCGCTCGCGCACAAGCTGCGCGGCCAGCCTTAGCGCCGCGACAGGCGCAGCACCTCGGGCGTCGCTTCGACGATATCGATCACATCCTGCGCGCCCGCATCGTCACCGAGCGCATAGCGGCCCATGCCCAGGGGCACCAGCCGGGTAACGGGGCCGGCGCGGGGCCGGTCGTCGGGACCGGGCGCCATCGACGTCAAGGTCGCCGCCCCTTGCGCCATGGCGCCGGCGGGGGCGCCGAATTCCAGCACCTTGCGCCCTTTGCGGCTGGGAGGAAAGGCAAACGTGGCCGTGGGCCGGTACACCTCGATACCGTCCGCATCTTCCTCGAACGAGTGCGTCCAGCTGCCGCTGGGCAGTGCCGTGGTCATGTCGTGCATGGCGATCCCTCCCTCAGAAACACGATACCACGCCGCCCAGGTTTTCATAGCCAGTCACGGAGGGCGACCAGGCCGTGCCGTTCCACGCCTTGTGGAACAGGGCGCCATTCGTGCCCGTGACAAACACGTCGAGGCGGTTCGACGCCCAGGCCGTGGCGCGCGGACGCGAGGTACACACGCCGCCCAGGTTTTCAAAGCCCGTCAGGGACGGTGTCCAGGCCGTGCCATTCCACGCCTTGTGATACAGGGCGCTGTCCGTGCCGATGACGAACAGGTCGAGCCGGTTGGGCGCCCACGACACGGCTTCCACCTCGCCCACGCAGACACCGCCCAGGCGTTCGAAACCATCGTTGGAAGGCCCCCATTTCGCGCCATCCCACCATTTATGGTACAGCGCGCCGTCGGTGCCCGTGACGAAGACGTCGAGGCGGTTCGGTCCCCACGCCACGGCTTTCGGCGACGAGGTGCAGATGCCGCCCAGGCGTTCATAGCCCGTCAGCGACGGTCCCCAGGCCGTGCCGTCCCACCACTTGTGGTACAGGGCCCGGTCCGTGCCGACGACGAAGACATCGAGGCGGTTCGGCCCCCAGGTCGCAGCTTCCGGCTGCCCCAGGCACAGACCGCCCATGGCTTCATAGCCCGTCAAGGATGGCCCCCAGGCGGACCCGTTCCACCACTTGTGATACAGGCCGCGGTCCGTTCCGACGACAAACACGTCGAGGCGGTTCGGCCCCCAGGCCACGGCGCGCGGGTCGCCCACGCACAGGCCGCCCATCGCTTCATAGCCGGTCAGAGACGGTCCCCAGGCCGTGCCGTTCCACCATTTGTGGAACAAGCCGCTGTCGGTGCCCGTGACGAACACGTCGAGCCGGTTCGGCCCCCACGACACCACCTGCGGCGCACTGGTGCAAATGCCGCCCTGCGCTTCATAGCCGGTGACGGACGGCGCCCAGGCCGTGCCATTCCAGGCCTTGTGGAAGAGCGCGCGGTCGGTGCCCACCACGAAGACGTCGAGGCGGTTCGCGCCCCAGGCCACGACGGGGGAAGAACCCTGGCGCGGCGTGGCGCCTGCGCCCGTCCCGCCCGTGCCGATGCTGGCGCGCGGGCCATCGAGACAAGCCTGCATGCGCGCCACCTGGCCTGCCGTGAACATGAACATCGCGGGATCGTCGACGTAATCCATGTAGTTCATGAACATGTCGCCATTCGGCCCGTTATTGCACGACACCTGGGGAAACGAGGGCTGGCCCGTGTTCGGCCCGCCCTGGTTCGGCGTGTCGGCCACGTTGTCCGTGCCCGAGCAACCGGTGCCGTCGTCACCCCAGATATGGTTCAGGTTCAGCCAGTGGCCAATTTCATGCGTGGCCGTGCGCCCCAGGTGGAACGGCGGCGCCGCCGTGCCCGTCGTGCCAAAGGCCGATTGCAGTATCACCACGCCGTCGGTGGCGGCCGGGCCGCCGGGAAACTGCGCGTAGCCCAGCAAGCCGCCACCGAGCTGGCAGACCCAGATATTGAGGTAGCTGTCGGCCGGCCAGGCATCCATGCCGCCCGTCGCCTGCGACTTGACGGCATCGTCCGCGCCAAACGAGGCCACCGTCGTCTGGCGCCGCTCGATGCCGCTGGTGGCCGCGCCATGCGGATCGGTCGTGGCCAGCGCAAACTCCACGCGCGCATCAGCCGTCAGCGGCAGAAACGGCGCCGGCGTGCTGTTGACGTCCGGATTGACGCGCCGGAAGTCGCGATTGAGCACATCGATCTGGCTGGCGATCTGCGCATCCGAGATATTCTGCGCGGCCGTATTCCACACCACGTGCACGACCACCGGGATGTGGGTCACGCCGGCACGTCCGGCAATGCTGCCGTCGCCCTCGTACAGTCCGGCCAGGTTTTCGATATCGGCGCGCACGTTCGCGTACGCTGGATCTTCGGTCAGCAGACGGCGATGCACGTCCATCGTGGCGCAGGTGCGCGTCTGCGGCGTGCCGCCACCCTGCCCGCCGCCCTGTCCTCCATCACCCCCCATGCCGCCACTCCCGCCACCATCGCCTCCCATGCCGCCGCCAACTCCCACCTGCATGCAACTGGCGCCGGCCATGGCCTGCGATGCCTGCTGCATCCCGCCGCCCGGCATGTCGCCGGCATTCGCGGCCGCCGTGCCCTGGGCGAGCGCCGCCTGGTCCGCGTACGACACGCCCAGGCGCTGCCCCCGCATGGCGTCGTCGCCCGCCGCATCGGCGCCGGCCTGCATGTCGCCTTCAACCGGCATGGACTGCGTGGCGGACGTGGCTGGCGCGCCTTCCGCCGAACCGGTGGCCGGCGATTTTTTCGTTTTAGCGGTGCTCATGATGTCTCCTTCGTCTGTGTGCCAATTCACTATGGCACGGCGAAAAGAGGAGCATTTGCGCGAGATCAAGACTGGCAAGCGGGCCAGGGAAAAGTGGCGGACGAAAAAAAAGACAGCCGAAGCTGTCTTTTTGGCTTGCAGGCCGTGGCCTGCAAACGGTGCATTACTTGGCGGCGGCAGCCTTGACTTCAGCGTCGGCCTTGGCCTTGGCTTCTTCCGTCTTGGTGGCGGCGATGGCTTTATCCTGGTTCGCTTCCACTTTTTCCTTGGCCACTTTGGCATCCGCATTCACGGCGGCCTTGTGCGCTTTCGCATCCGCTTTGGCGGCGGCCTTGTCAGCCTTGGCTTGCGCTTTCATCTTGTCTTCCGGATCGGCGTCGACCACTTTGTCGTGGGCCTTGGCCTTGGTTTTATTTGCCTTGTGCTGGGCGTCGGCTTTCTTTTCGTCGGCCTTCATTTCGGCCTTGGCGACGTTGGAGTCAGCCTTGGCATCAACTTTGGCTTCCTTGTTGGCAGCCTTGTTGATGTCATGCTGCGCAGACGCCTGGGCGCTGGCAACGGCTGGGGTAGCTGGCGCCGTTTGCGCGATGGCAGCGGTGGCAAACAGGGTAGCGATCAGGGTGGCGAGTAATTTGTTCATGATGAGACCTTTCAATATGGTTTAATTTTATTCTTACTAAAGGCGGGCAAAATGTTCAAAATTTGCCAGGCATCGCGCTGCTTCTTGATGTAGCGCAATGGCATGACTTCATAGTAAAGATATCTGGCAAACCACACAGTGCGTTAGCGCACTCAACGGAAAATATGTGTAATTCGGCAAATTTTCCATTGAGTGCGATGCAGGTCTCATAGCCTCATGCGCCCACGGCCAGGGCCGCGTGGCGGGCAGCCACCCACTCCTCGTTGGCCGGCTCCACGCCCACCACGATGCGGCTGGCATCGGTGGAAATGCGGCTGGCGTTGCGCGCATTGGCCTCCGCATCGAGCACGGGGCCGATAAACCCCAGCTCGGCACAGATGCGCTGGCGCAGCTCGGCGCTGTGCTCGCCGATACCGGCCGTAAACACCAGCATGTCCAGCCCACCGAGCACGGCCGTCAGGGCGCCGATCTCGCGCACGATGCGGCGGATATATAAAGCCAGCGCGGCGCGGATGCGCTCGCCCGTGGCATCCTGCCGGTCCTGCTGCGCCAGCAGCACCGGTGGGTCGGCCGACACGCCCGACACGCCCAGCAAGCCCGACTCGTGGTACAGCACGTGCGCCACTTTTTCCAGCGACAGTTTTTCGATCTCCATCAGGTAGATGACGGCGCCCGGATCAAGCGAACCGCAGCGCGTGCCCATCATCAAGCCGTCGAGCGCGGAAAAGCCCATGGTGGTGGCCACGCTGTGCAGATTGTCCATGGCGCACAGGCTGGCGCCGCTGCCCAGGTGGGCCACGATGACCTTGCCGCGCGCGACGGCGCCAAAACTCTGCTCCAGCACCAGCGACTGGTATTCGTACGACAGGCCGTGGAAGCCATAGCGGCGCAAGCCCCGCTCCCACGCGTCGTAAGGCAGGGCCAGCATCTGCTCGACCTGCGGCACCGTGTGGTGGAAGGCCGTGTCGAAGCACGCCACTTGGGCGATGTCGGGCCGCGATTCGAGCAGCACCTCTATCGCTTCGAGCGCGAACGGCTGGTGCAGGGGCGCCAGCGGTACATAACTTTTCAGGTCGGCCAGCACGGTGAAATCGATGCGTACGGGGGCGAAATACTTGCTGCCGCCATGCACCACGCGGTGCGCCACGGCGCGCAGTGGGCGCCCATCCAGCTGCGCCACGACTTGCGCGCGGATGTATTCGAGGGCCGCGTGATGCGGCTGCGTCGCATCGAGCTGCAAGGCGGTGGCCGGCAGGCCGCCGGCGCGGTACGTGGCGTTTTCACGGCCGATGCCTTCGACCTTGCCGCTCCATTGCGCCTGCTGCGGCAGCACGCCGCCGCTTTGTTCGAAGAGGGCGAACTTGATGCTCGACGAGCCGCAATTGAGCACCAGGATCAGGGTGCCATCTGCATGGGTGGCTGGTGCGTTCATGGGGGCGTGCTCCGGTAATGGTTGGCCAGCATCACGGCGATGGCGCACGAGGCGATGCGGCTGGCGCGCGAGTCGGCGCGGCTGGTCAGGATCACGGGAATCTTCGCGCCCAGCACGATGCCTGCGCTGTCGGCGTCGCCCATGTATTCGAGCTGCTTGGCCAGCATGTTGCCGCTTTCCAGGTCAGGCACCAGCAAGATGTCGGCGCGGCCGGCTACTTCCGAGACGATGCCCTTGACGGTGGCGGCGGCGATCGACACGGCGTTGTCAAAAGCCAGCGGGCCGTCGAGGATCGCCCCCTTGATCTGGCCACGGTCGGCCATCTTGCACAGGGCGGCCGCGTCCAGGGTCGCCGGCATGTCTGCGTTCACCGTTTCCACGGCGGCCAGGATGGCCACGCGCGGGCAGGCTACGCCGATCACGTGCGCCAGGTCGATGGCGTTGCGCACGATGTCGGCCTTCATGGCCAGGTTGGGCGCGATATTGATGGCCGCATCCGTGATGATGAAGGGGCGCGGATACGCGGGTGTCTGCATCAGGAAGCAGTGGCTGATGCGGCGCTTGGTGCGCAGGCCGGCGCTGGCCGACAGCACGGCCGACATCAGTTCATCCGTGTGCAGGCTGCCCTTCATCAAGGCTTCCACTTCGCCCTTGCCCGCCAGTTCGGCGCCGCGCGCGGCGGCTGCATGGCTATGTTCGACGTCCTCGATGGCGATGCCGTCCAGGCTCAGGCCCGCCTCCAACGCCACGGCTTCCAGGCGCGCGCGCGGCGCCACCAGCACGGGCGTGATCAGGCCGGCCGCGTAAGCGTCAAGCGCGCCTGACAGGCTCAATTCATCGCAAGGGTGGATCACGGCCACCCTGATCGGGCCCAGGGTGCGCGCGTGCTCGAGCAGGCGCCGCGTGCCGTCGCCGTTATGCAGGCGTACCTCCGGCAAGGTGGCGCGCTTGCGTTCGATCTGCTCGGCCGGCGCGATCACCTGCGCCTCGCCATCGAGCACCACTGCGCCATGCTGGTTGACGCAGCGGCAAACCAGGGTAACGTGGCGGCTGCGCGGCTCGAGGGCCGTGACGGTGACGCTGATGGCCAGGGTATCACCCACGCGCACGGGCTGTAAAAAGCGCAGGGTCTGCCCCGTGTAGACGGTGCCGGCGCCGGGCAGGCGCGTGCCCAGCACGGCGGAAATAAGGGCCGCGCCCCACATGCCGTGGGCGATCACGCCCTCGTAGCGGGTGGCGGCGGCAAATTCCGTATCGAGGTGCTGCGGGTTGTCATCGCCCGACATCACCGCGAACAGGGCGATATCGTCCATGCTCAGGGTGCGCGTGATGCTGGCAGTGTCGCCGATGGCGATCTGGTCGAAGGTGCGGTTGCGTACGATATTCAGATCGTCGTCTTGGGGAGTAGTCATCGTGGTCTTCTATGCAGGGGTAATGTGTTTGGCCGGTTTGGCTTTGGGGCCGGTAGCGGATGTGTGCGCGTCCGGCGGCAGCGCCTTCGCTTGCGCCTTGACCGCGCGGTCGAAGACGTCCAGCATCTGCTGCAAGCTCGCTTCCTCGTCCGGCGTCGGCGCCTCGGGCACTTGCAACACTTGCTGCAGCCACTCGGCCAGCGCGCCGATGTCGTCCGGGTCGGCGCGCGACAGCAAGGCCGGCAAGGCGGCGATGGCGGCGTCGAAATCATGCAGCATCAGGCGCGCCTGCTGGCGCACGATACCGCGGAATTCCTCCATGCCGACATCCTGCCGGTATTGCGGCTTGATCAGTTTGAGGGCCAGGTTGACCCTGCGTTCGTCGGCGATCATGCGGAAGCGGTAGATGTAGAACAGCGCGCGCACGGCCGCTTCCACCAGGCCGCCCCGCTGCATGTCCTCGTCCATCTTGCGCGTTTCGCAGCGCACGTATTCGCAATGCTCGGGCGAGATGCCTGGATGGGGACGCGGCGGCGTCGTATCGCCGATGGCTTGTCCCGTCAGCGCCTGGACCAGGGGCGAACCGTACACCAGGTCGAAGGTCGTTTCCTGCACCATGTCGCGCCAGTCGCGCCAGCCGTTCAAGCCGGCCGTGATGGCTCCGGAGATGGCTTCCTGCATGGCCAGCAACGGATTGTCGGGCGATACCGGCTGGCGCTGGGCGCGCACTTTGTCCGCTTCCTTGGCCACCAGCCTGGCCAGCGGATTGTGGTCCGTCCAGCGCTCGTACGACACGCGCAGCGGGTGCGCGAGCTGCAAAAACCGCGCCGTCTGCGGCGTGACCATGGCGCGCACCCACGGCTGCGCAAACGTGCGGTACAGGGCCAGGTTCACTTCGGACACGCGCGCGGCGGCGGCGAACTTGCGGTCGTTTTCCATGCTGGGCTGCACGATGGCGCGCACCTCGTCGATGCCGCGGTGCTCGACCTGCAGCACGTAGTCGCCGCTGGCCAGGTCCGCATTCGGCGTGTCGGGCGTCTTGTCAACGATCCTCGCTTCGTAGATACCGGCCGGCAGCAGGTTGATCAGGTCGATATTGCTGGCGAATTTCTGGTGTTCCTTGTGCCCCACCTTGGCCGACACAAAGATGCCCAGGTGGCCGATGCTGTCATGCACGGCGTAGACGATGGTCTGGTCGTGCATCAGCACGTCCTTGTCGTCGCGGTACAGATCCGTGATCCAGCCCAGGGCCTGTGGTGGCGGTGTGATGTTGTCGCCGTTCGAGCAGAATACGACGATGGGCGAACGGATATTGCGCAAGTCCAGGCGCACGCCGTCGGAGGTGATCAATTCGGCCGTGGCCAGGCGGTTGCCGATAAACAGATTGTCGACGATGTACTGCATCTCGACGTCGTTGAGGAAGACGTGGCCGCCCCAGTATTTTTCAAATTCCAGGTAACGGGGCGCTTCCGTGTCGATGTTCGCGTACAGGTTGTACTGCTTGCTCCACAGGGTGTTGGCCGGGTTCAGCTTTTCGAAATTCTGTACCAGGCTGGCGCCGTCGAAACGGCCGTTGCCCAGGTCGCCCGCCAGGGCCGTGGCCCAGCTGCCGCCCATCAGCCCACCGGCATAGCGCATCGGATTGCGGCCATGCCAGCCGGCCCAGTACGACACGGGCGCGCCGGCCACGATGATGGGACCGAACAATTCCGGGCGCATGGCCGCCGTCATGAGGATTTGCCAGCCCGCCTGGCAATTGCCGATGACGACGGGTTTACCCTCGCTGTGCGGATGCAGGGCGATGACTTTTTCCAGGAAGGCCGCCTCGGCGTGCATCACGTCTTCCACCGTCTGTCCCGGCACGGGATCGGGCAGGAAGCCGATGAAGTAGCATGGATGGCCGGCGCGCAGGGCCACGCCAATCTCGCTCTCGGCCTTGAAGCCGCCGATGCCGGGACCATGACCGGCGCGCGGATCGACGACGACGAATGGCCGCTTCGATGGATCGGGCTCGGGCGCATCGGGCGTCAGGATGCGCGCCAGGCCGTAATTGACGGGGCGCGCCAGCTCCAGGCCCGACATCACCAGTTCGGCGGGGAAGTCCAGCACGTTCGGCACTTCCTCGGCCATGTGTTCCTGGTACTGGTTGCCGCGCCGGCGCATCACGTCCGCGTACAGCACGATGCGCTGCCACGAGTCGCGCGCATAGTCGCCCAGCACGCCCAGCGACGGCAAGCCGCCGGGGGAAAAAAATGGTGCAGCTTCGGTCTTCATGGCTATCCTTTTCATGCAAACACACGCCGGACCATTCCGGCGCGGGGGCTACGCCATCTGGCTGATGGTCTTGCGAAAACGGGCAAGGGCAAACGTGAACAGGGCCGTGCCGATGGCCAGCAGGGCCAGGAACGGTTTCCACACCACGTCGATGCCGGCGCCCCGGTACAGGATCGCCTGGCTCAATTCGACGAAATGCGTGGTCGGCGCGATCAGCATGATGTTCTGTACCAGTTCCGGCATGCTTTCGTGCGGCGTGCTGCCGCCCGACAGCATCTGCAGCGGCAGCAACACGAGGATCAGGAGCATGCCGAACTGCGGCATGCTGCGCGCCACGGTGGCGAGGAAAATGCCCATTGACGTTGTGGCGAACAAATGCAGCGCCGCGCCGCACAGGAACAGCGCGATCGAGCCTTCGATAGGCACGTGCAGCATGCCGCGCACCACGAGGTTCAGCGACAGGGCGGCGGCCAGCAGCACCACGAGGCCCATCGACCAGACCTTGCCCAGCATGATCTCGGCCGGCGTCACGGGCATCACCAGCAAGTGCTCGATGGTGCCGTGTTCGCGCTCGCGTATCAGCGCCGCGCCGGTGAGGATGATCGACAGCATCGTCACCTGGTTGATGAGCTCCATCAGCGAGCCAAACCAGGCCTGGCTCAGCGACGGGTTGAAGCGCGCGCGCATCACCAGCTCCACGGGCGAGACGGTCGCGCCCCGGTAGCGCTTGGCGAATTCCGATATCTCGCCAGCGACGATCTGCTGGATGTAGCCGCTGCCGCTGAAGGCCTGGCTCATGCGCGTGGCGTCCACGTTCAGCTGCAGTTCCGCCTGGCGTCCGCCCAGCACGTCGGCCTGCAGCTTGGGCGGAATCGTCAGCACGAAGGTGTACTGTCCCGCGTCCAGGCCCGCGTCGACCTGGCTCTGGTTGATCATGGCCGGCGGCGTGAACTGGGGCGGGAAGAAAGCCGAGGCGATGCGCCCGGACAGCGGCGAGCCATCCTCGTCGACGATGGCGACCGACGCCATGTGCAGGGTTTCCGGCTTGGCCGTGGCGGCCACGTAGATGGCCAAAGTGAACGTGTAGAGGATCAGGATCAGCATCATGGGATCGCGGATCAGACTCCAGATTTCCTTCACGCCCAGGCGGTAGATATTTTCAAGGTGGCGCATATCAGCTCTCCTGCTTCTTCAGCAGCGCCACGGTCACGCCGAGGATCACGGGTATCGCGATGATCAATGGCCAGAACGAGGCGTGCAGGTCGCCCAGTCCCAGCGCCTTGTTGAACACGCCCCGGCTGATATTGAGCATGTGCGTGGCCGGGTACATCAGGCCGATGGCCTTGCCCACGCCTTCCATCGACGAGACGGGATTGAGCAGGCCGGAAAACTGGATGGCCGGGATCATGGTGCCGATCATGGTCACGAACAGGGCCGCGATCTGGCTGCGCGTAAAGGTCGAGGCAAACAGGCCGATGCCGGTGGCGCAGATATTGAAGATGAAGGTGGCGCCGATCAGGGTCGCCAGGCTGCCCTTGACCGGCACGCCGAAGGCGGTGACGGCCAGCAGCGCCATGAGAAGGAAGTTGAACATGGCCAGCGCCACGTACGGCACCTGCTTGCCGAGCAAGAATTCCAGGCGCGTGACGGGCGTCACGTACAGGTTGATGATGGAGCCCAACTCCTTTTCGCGCACCACGGACAGCGCCGCCAGCATGGCCGGCAGCATCAGCAGCAGCAAGGGAATCACGGCCGGCACCATGGCCGGCAGGCTTTTCACGTCAGGGTTGTAGCGGTAGCGGGTCTGGATGGCCACCGGATTGTTCATCTTAATGCCGTAACGGTGCAGGGCCTGGTCGGCCAGCCACAGCTGGTGCATGCCCTGCACGTAGCCTTGCACGGTTTCCGCGCGCATCGGCATGGCGCCGTCGATCCACGCGCCCACCTGTGCCGGCGCGCCGCGCTGCACGTCGCGCGCGAAGCCGGGCGGGATCTCGATGGCCAGCGACAGTTCTCCACTACGCATGCGCTTGTCGATATCGGCATAGTCGCGCAACGGCGCTCGCTCGATGAAATAGCGCGAGCCGGCCAGGTTGTTCGTGTAATTCTGGCTCAACGTCGTCTGGTCGTGGTCGAGCACCGCGTAACTCAAGTCTTCGACGTCGAGGCTGATGCCGAAGCCGATGACGAACAGCAGCAGCACGGAGCCGCCCAGCGCCAGGGTCAGGCGCACGGGGTCGCGGCGCAGCTCCAGCGTCTCGCGCCACATGTAGCTGAGCATGCGGCCCAGGCTGAAGCGGCTGCGCCGGTGTCCCTGTTGCGTTGCGGCCGTTTCAGCTTTCTGCACGGGCGCCGGCGTTTCCTGCACCGCCCCCGCCGCCGTGCCGCCGCCCGCCTCTTCCAGGTAGGCGATGAAGGCCGCTTCCAGCGAAGGCGCGCCCTTCTTGCGCACCAGTTCGGCCGGCGCATCGCTGACCAGCACTTTACCCGCATGCATCAGCGAGATGCGGTCGCAGCGCTCGGCCTCGTTCATGAAGTGGGTGGAAATGAAAATGGTGACGCGGTCGCGCCGCGCCAGCTCGATCATCAGGCGCCAGAAATTGTCGCGCGCGATGGGGTCGACGCCGGACGTGGGCTCGTCAAGGATCAGCATTTCCGGCTTGTGCACCATGGCCACGGCCAGCGACAAGCGCTGGCGTATGCCCAGCGGCAGGCTGTCGGGCAAGTCGTCCATCACCGCGCGCAAGTCGAAGCGCTGCGCCATCTCGTCGATGCGCGCAGGTATCTCGCCCTCTGGCACGTGGAACAGGCGCGCGTGAAGCACCAGGTTCTGGCGTACCGTCAGCTCGCTGTACAGCGAGAAGGCCTGCGACATGTAGCCGACCCGGCGGCGCGTGTCGATATCGCTGGAATCGACCTGCTTGCCGAACAGCCAGGCCTTGCCTTCCGTCGCCGGCAGCAAGCCCGTGAGCATCTTCATCGTGGTCGACTTGCCGCAGCCGTTCGAGCCGAGAAAACCGAAGATTTCGCCACGGCCGATGCGGAAATTCACATGGTCGACGGCCGTAAAATCGCCGAAGCGCATGGTCAGGTCTTGCGCTTCGATGGCGACATCCTGCGCGCTGGCGGCATCGAGCGGCGTGATGACGACGGGCTGGTGGCCCGCGCGCTTGGCTTCGGGCAACAGCTTGATGAAGGCCGCTTCCAGGTTGCTGCTGTTCGTGCGCGCCAGCAGTTCGGCCGGCGTGCCCGTACCCCGCACCTTGCCGTCATCCATGGCCACCAGCCAATCGAAGCGCTGCGCTTCGTCCATGTAGGCGGTGGCCACCATCACGCTCATTTGCGGGCGCTGCACGCGGATGCCGGCGATCAGGTCCCAGAACTGGGCGCGCGCCAGCGGATCGACGCCGGTCGTCGGCTCGTCGAGAATCAGCAGGTCGGGATCATGGATCAGCGCGCAGCACAGGCCCAGCTTCTGCTTCATGCCGCCCGACAGCTTGCCCGCCGGGCGCGCGAGGAACGATTGCAAGCCCGTGCTGCGGGTCAGCTGGTCGATGCGGCGGCGGCGCTCGGCCGCGTTGTGGCCGAACAGGCGCGCGAAAAACTGCAGGTTTTCCTCGACCGACAGGGTCGGATACAGGTTCTTGCCCAGCCCTTGCGGCATGTAGGCGATGCGGGGGCAGACGTCGTCGCGGTGGCGCGCATCGCGCATGTCGCCGCCCAGCGCCATCACGCTGCCCAGCTGTACGGCGCGCGCGCCCGCCACCAGCGACAGCAAACTCGATTTGCCCACGCCATCGGGCCCGATCAAGCCCACCATGCGGCCGGCCGGCACGTCCAGGTCGATGCCGTCCAACGCCACCGTCTTGCCGTAATGCTGGCTGACGCCGCGGATGCTGACGACTGGGGATGTGGAAGCCACAGTCACTGCGGAACCTTCGCCGTCAATTCAGCGGGCCAGGCCTGCTTCGCGTCGAGACGCACCCAGGCCACGCCAGGCAAGCCCACTTTGACGAGGGCCAGATGCTTTTGCAGCAGTTCGCGGCTGATCTGCGCCTTCACGCGGAACATCAGTTTCTGGCGTTCGCTGGCCGTTTCCACCGTCTTCGGCGTGAACTGCGCGCTGGCGGCGACAAACGAAATCGTCGCGGGAATCACGTACTGGGGCGCCGCGTCGAGGATGATGCGCACTTCGCCGCCCAGCGCCACCTTGCCGGCCGCCGTCTCGGGCAGGAAGAAGGTCATGTAGACGTCCGACAGGTCGACCAGGTTGAGCACCTTGCCGCCGCCGGCCAGCACTTCGCCCTGCTGCGCCACCAGGTATTGCACGCGGCCGTCGCGCGGCGCCGCCAGCTGGCCGTCGGCCAGGTCGGCATCGATGCGCGCCGTCGTCGCCTCGGCCGCCACGACGGCGGAACGCGAACCGACCACCTGCGCTTTTGCCGCGTCGATGGCCGCCTGCGCCGCCGTCACCTGCGCCCTGGCCGCATTCAGGGCGGCGGCCACGCTGCGCACGCGGGCGCGGTCGTCGTCGAGTTCCTGCACCGAGGACGCGCCCTCTTTCGACAGTGTCTCGGAGCGGGCCAGGCGGCGCCTGGCCGCATCGAGTTCGCTTTCACGCTGCGCCACCATGGCCAGCGCGGCCGCCTTGTCGCTCTCGCGCACCGCCACCTGCGCCTGCGCGCCCACCACCGCATCGGATGCCTGCTGCTGGCGCGCACGCGCCTCGTCGCGCTGGGCCGCCAGCGAGTCCACCTGCATGGTGGCCAGCGGCTGGCCCGCCTTGACGAAGTCGCCCTCGCGCACGAGGATCTCCTTGACCCGCCCCGCCAGCTTGGTGGCGACGTCGACTTCCGTCGCTTCGATGCGGCCATTGCCGCTGACAAAACCTTCGCCAGGACCGGTGGGACGCATTTTTTGCCAGGCCACATAGCCCAGCACGAGAACAGCCACGACGAGCGCCGCGGGGATGAGTTTTTTCTTCAGTTGAGCATTCATGGTATCGGGGCGATCAAATTAGTGGGTGGAAGCGGCGGCAGAGGCGACGGGCGCGCCGCCGCCCAGGGCCGCATACAGGCTGACCTGGCTCGAGAGCAGCGCGCGGCGCGTCTGCACCAGCTGCTGCTCGACCGTCAGCAGGTCGCGCTGCGCGTCGAGCACTTCCAGGTAGGGCGCGGCGCCATTGTCGTAGCGCAGCTTGGCCAGGCGCGCCCGTTCGCTCTGCGCGGCCAACGTCGTCTTGCCGATGTCGACCTGCAGCGCCAGCCAGCGCCGGTTCGACAGCGCGTCGGCCACTTCGCGGAACGCGCCCTGCACGCTCTTTTCATAATTGGCCACGGCCACGTCGCGGCGCACCTCGGCCAGGTCCATATTGGCGCGCAAACGGCCCGCATCGAAAATCGGCAGCACCAGGCGCGGCGCGACATTCCAGGCGCCGCTGCCCGAGTCGAACAAACCGTTCAATTCCGCGCTGGCCGTGCCGTAGGCGGCCGTCAGCGAAATCGTCGGGAAGAAGGCGGCGCGCGCTGCGCCGATATTGGCTTGCGCGGCGCGCAGCTGGTGTTCGGCCGCGATCAGGTCGGGACGCTGCGTGAGCAAGGCCGAGGGCAAGCCCGCATGCAGCGGCTGCAGCACGCTGGCGTCGTCGAAGCGGCGCATCTCGCCAGCCACCGGCGTCAGATCGACGGGGCCGCCCACCAGCTGGGCCAGTGCGTGCGCCTGCACGGCGCGCGCCTGTTCCAGCTGGGCCGACAGCGAGAGGGCCTGGCTGAGCAGGGTTTCCACCTGCGTCAGGTCCAGCTTGGAAATCGACCCGACTTCAAAACGGCGCGTGAAGATGCGCAGCGATTCGGCGCGGCTGTCGACGGTGGCGCGGGCCAGTTCCACCCTTTCGTCGAGTTCGCGCAAGCCCAGGTAGCCGTTGGCCACCTGCGCCACCAGGGCCACGCCGACGGCGCGGCGCGCCTCGTCGCTGGCCAGCAGGGTTTGCAGCGCGCTGTCTTTCAGGCTGCGCACCCGGCCCCAGAAATCGAGTTCCCACGCGCTCACGTTCAAGCCCGCCTGGTACTGCGCGCTCGTCATGGCGCGGCCCGTCGGACTCAGGTCGCCGGGCACGCGCGCACGGCTGCCGGAGGCGCCCAGCGCGATGGTGGGAAATTGCTCCGCGCGCTGGATGCCATACGCGGCGCGCGCCTCTTCCACGCGCAGCGCGGCGATGCGGATATCGCGGTTGCTGGCCAGCGCCTGCGCAATGAGCGCCTGCAGGCGCGGGTCGGCAAAATAGCTTTGCCAGGCGACGTCGGGCGCGTGCGCGCCGGCCGGATCGGTTTCCGGATACTGCACCGCCACGGGCAGCGGCGGAGGCGCATAGGGCGGCGCCATCGAGGCGCAGCCGGCCAGGGCCAGCGTGGTTGCCAGCGCGGCCAGCATGGCGCGGTGTGGCAAAGTGAAAACAGCCATGGTCATCATCTTCCAGTCAATTCAGAATGTTGTAGCCGCCATCGACGTACAGTGTGCCGCCCGTGATGGCGCGCGCGCCGTCGCCGGCGAGGAAGGCGCACAGCGCGCCCACGTCCTTGATGGTGGCCAGGCGGCGCATGGGCGAACGTTCGATGGCGTCGGCCATCAGGCGGTCGAAATGGGCGATGCCGGAAGCGGCCCGCGTCTCCAGGGGACCGGGCGAAATGGCGTTGACTCTGATGCCTTGCGGCCCCAGTTCGGCCGCCAGGTAACGCACGGACGCTTCCAGCGCCGCCTTCACGGGCCCCATCAGGCCGTAGTCGGCGATGACTTTCTCGGCGCCCAGATAACTCATGGTCATCAAGCTGCCGCCATCCGGCATCAGCGGTTCGGCCAGTTTCGCCATGCGCATGAAGGAGTGGCAGGAGACATCCATCGCCTGCGCAAAGCCGTCGGCGGAACTGTCCGTCACGCGGCCATGCAAATCGTGTTTCGGCGCGTAGGCGATGGAATGGACGACGAAGTCGATGCGCCCCCACTGACGTTCGATCTGCGCGAACAGCGCCTCCAATTGCCCCGGCACGGCCACGTCGAGCGGCGCCATGATGGACGCCTGCACTTGCAGCGCCAGCGGTTCCACGTGCGGCCTGGCCTTGTCATTGAGCCAGGTGACGGCCAGTTCGGCGCCGGCCGCGCGCAAGGCGCCGGCGCAGCCCCAGGCGATGCTTTGCGCATTGGCGATGCCCACCACCAGCCCCCGCTTGCCCTGCAAGGGCAGGTACGGCAAGGGGGCCGTCATGCCGGGACTGGACGCAGGGCGGGCCACGGCGTGGCCGCATGCACGCAGCGCACGGCTCCCGCATGCATGGCGGCGGCGCACATGGCCAGGGTGACGCCGCCGGCGCGTGCATACGGCAAGGCAATCGGAGTGTGGGGATGGAGGGTACTGCACGCGTCAGGCGCGGGGGTCTGCATCTTCATGAATCGGCTTCCGTTACTGAAATTCGAGGCCGGCACCAGTGCATTCTCGGGGAACTGGTACAGGGCGAAAATTACTCTACAGCATTTAGATACGTGATTCGCGATGAGTCCGGTCCGCATGCTTATCGTTTTGAGCTTGGTCAACTATAAGTGCGATTGCGGCAATGCAACATTGATGTAGATCAAATTCTACATCAATATTATTTAAATGAACTAATTGACAAGCAAGCGAATCGCGGTGCTTTTTTGATAGCATCGTGGGGCTGGCGCACAGAAAAGCGGCCGTGCAAAAGAAGGGGAGATTGCCTGGAAAACAAGCGGTGGAGCGACCTGGCGCGAGGCGCCAGGCGGGAACGTGCAAAAATGGGGGCCATGCTATTGCGATGCAACATGGCCCGCCTGGCCTTACTGCTGACTAAAACATCACGGCCTTATTTGCCCGGCGCCGGAGCCGGACGCGAATACAGGTCGATGATGGTGCTGATGCCATCCTGGCATACGGAGCAGAACGTCTCGCTGCGGTCGAACATGATGCATTGCATCTCGGGGCGGTAGTAGCCGGACGACTCGTAGTGGGCGCCTTCGAAGGCGCCCACCGCATGGCGCTGCGGCGCCTTCGAGAACAGCTGCTGCGTGTACGCCAGGTCGGCCTTGAACAAGTCGCTCATCTCGTTTTCCGGGCGGTTGGCAGCGCGCAGGGCCGCACGCTGTTTCTGGTATTCGCGCGCATGGCTGTCGTACGCCTCCTTCGGCCATGGCGTGGGCAGCGGCGTGCCCGCCTTTACGTGGTTCTTCCATTTCAGCTTGGCCGGATCGCGCAGCGCCGTGGCGTTCGGCTCCCACGGTTCCTGGCGCTCTCCATTCGACTGATAGGCCACGGGCGAGGTGTAGTACTCGTCGGCCAGGCCGGCGAAATGGTGGCCGAATTCGTGCACGAACAGGTAGTTGGCCCAGTCGTTGTTCGCCGCCGCCGTACTGAACTGGCCGAAGATGCCGCCGCCGCCGTAGGTATCGTTATTGACGAGGATTTCGATGAATTCGTACGGCGCGTACTGCGCCAGGTCGCGCAGCGCGCGGTTGTCTGTCGTCAGCACGTAACGCTCGCTGCCGAAGATGTCGTAGCGCGTGCCCAGTGGCGAAGCGTGGTGCACGCCCGTCGATGGGCGCGACACGCCCGACTCCTGCGTCGGTGCGGCCATGGCCCACACGTTAAAGTCATTGGCCCGCTCGCGGAACGGCGACACCGTGAAAAGATGCTCGGCCAGCTTGCGCGCCGTCGCTTCGAACTTGCCCATTTCCGCCGCCGTATAGCCGTCGCCCATGATCAAGAGGTCAACCTTGCCGGACGATGGACCACTGATGCGGATCGGGATCGGCTTGACGGGCGCAGGCGGTTGCCTGCGGATCACGTCCTGCGCGGCCGGATCGACGTCCGTGCTCCACACAATGGAAAACAGGCCGCGCTCGTCGCGCTTGAGGATGCGCACGCGTACGGGCTGCTCGGGCTGCGGGAAGCGCACTGACTCCTGGAACGCGCGCGTGGTGGTTTTCGCTTCATCGGTGCTGGCCCATTCGCCGAAGATGGTGGAAAAACCGCGCGAATACAGCACCTTGCCCGACTTGATGTCGACCACTTCCAGCATATTGTTGCCGCGGTTGCTGTCATCGATGGGACGCGCCAGGTTGCCCGGCCATGGCAGGGGCTCGACCAGCACGCGCTCGACCGCGTAATGCTCGCCCAGCGCATTGCCGCTGTGCTGGTAATCGAGGCGCATGGTGGCCGGCAGCGGCGCATCGGCCGCCTGCGCGGCAGGGACGATGCCGGCGGCCAGCGCCAGCGCGCAGAGGAAGGATCGAATCGGGGTCTGCTGCATGTCATTCCTAAAACGGTAGAAAAACAGGTAAAGGGAACGGTTTTCCAAACAATCGGCGGGCCTGCCCGGCAGGCGCGGGAAAAACCGCTGCGGCACATTGTAGCGACAGGAAGCAAGCGTGCAAAGCGGCCATTTCACGCGATTTGCTTGACCCCGCAAGGCAATCGGCCTATATTAGATTGACCAGTCTACTAATTAAAGGGTAAGCCCATGCGCACCATCGATCCCGACAAACACGCGGCACGCCGCGACGCCATTCTCGCCGCCGCGCGCAGCTGCTTCGCGCGCAAGGGCTTTCACCAGACGAGCACCGCCGCCATCTGCGCGCAGGCGGGCATGAGCCCCGGCAACCTGTTTCATTACTTCCCCACCAAGCAAGCGATCATCGCCGCCATCGTCGACCAGGAAGGCAGCGAGACGGCCGCCTATTTCGCCGGCGTGCAAGGCAGCGCCGATGCCTACGGTGCTCTGCTCGACTTCACGGACCTGGTGCTGGCGCTGGCGGCCGACGCGGACTTTGCGGGACTGGCGCTGGACATCGCCGCCGAAGCGATGCGCGACACGGACATCGCGGCCAGGGTGGCGCGCAACGACGCCAGCCTGCGCGGCGGCCTGCAAACCTTGCTGGAAGAAGCGGCAGCAGGAGGCCAGGTCGACGCCGCGCTGGATCCCGCGCAAACGGCCAGCTGGATCGCCGCGCTGATCGACGGCATCTTCAACCGGGTCGCCGTCGATCCCCATTACGCGCCGCTGGCGCAGCGGGCCAGCCTGCGTCTATTACTGGCGCGCTTCCTGCGCCCTGCCCTGGCATGAGCGCCACCACGAGCGGCTCACTGAGTACGCCGTCCACGCGCATCGCCGACGTCGACGCCCTGCGCGGCTGCGCCCTGTTCGGCATTTTGGTCGTCAATATCGGCGCCTTCGCCACGCCCTGGTTCGGCCTGGGCTTGACCGATCCCGCCTTTCACGGCGGCGTGGACCGTGCCACGCATTTTCTCGTCGCCCTCCTGTTCGAGACCAAGTTCTACCTGCTGTTTTCCTTTTTGTTCGGCTACAGCTTCACCCTGCAGATGCAGGCGGCCGCGCGCGCCGGTGCGCCGTTCGTGCCGCGCATGCTGCGCCGGCAAGCGGGCCTGTGGCTGATCGGCGCCCTGCATGCCGTGCTCCTGTTTCATGGCGACATACTGACCACCTACGCCGTGCTGGGCATCGTGCTGCTGGCGCTGCACCGCTGCGGCGAACGCCGGGCACTGTCGCTGGCGTTGATGCTCGTCGCCGTCTGCGTGGCATTCTGGGCGGGCATGGCCTGGCTGCAAAGCCTGCAGCCGGCGGGCGACGCCGCAGACAACGCCGTGGCGATGGCGCAAAAGGCGGCAAGCGCGCTGGCCGCCTACCGCGCCACGCCGGCCGCCGTCGTCCATCAGCATCTGCGCGAACTCAGTGACATCTGGCTCGTCCTGCTGCTGGTGCAGGCGCCGTGCGCGCTGGCCATGTTCCTGTGCGGTCTGGCCGCCGGCAAGCGCGAAATGCTGCTGCATGCGAGCGATTATCTGCCACTACGCCGCCTGCTGCGGGCCGGCGCGCTGGCGGGATTGCCCGGCGCCGCCTTCTATGCGTGGACCTCCGTGTATGGCGACAGCCAGGCATGGCAGGTGGCGGGACTGGCTGTGGGCCTGGCCACCGCGCCGCTGCTGGCGGGCGCCTACCTGGCATTGGCGCTATCTCTGTTCGAGCGCCTGCGCGACGGCACGCTGTTTGCGCTGCTGGCCGACACGGGCCGCATGGCCCTGTCGAACTACCTGCTGCAGTCGGCCACCTGCGCCATGCTGTTCCTTGCATACGGCGCGCGGCTGATGGGCAGCGTCTCGCCGCTGGGAGCCCTGGCGCTGGCCGCCATCATCTTTTGCGTGCAGCTGCCATTGAGCCGCTGGTGGTTGCGCGGCCATGCGTATGGCCCCGTCGAGTGGCTGCTGCGGGCCCTGACGATCGCCGCGTGGCCGCGCTGGCGGCGCCAGCGCGCCGCTTACTTGTAACGGTACAACGGCTGGCGCAGCTGGATCGGGCGGATATCGAGGCGCAGCTTCAGCACGGAATACGCTTCCGCCTCGGTCGAGCTGTAGCCGACACTGTTGACGGTTTTACTGAAGCGGAACTCGAAGCCCAGGTCCGGGTACGGGTCGCGCGGGTTGCCGAAAGCGATGCCGATGGCTTCCTGCTGGGCGTTGTCGATCAAATTGCCCATCAGGTCCAGCACGGCGTTGTTGCCGAGGATATCGTTGGTAAACACGGGTTCGCGCATGTCGGGCTGGTTCGGATCGAGCTTGTTGTCGGCCTTGTCCGGTGACGGCGTAAACACGCGCGTGACGAGGTTGAATTTGTCGCCCCGGTCCAGATAGCTGATGGCCGCATTGCTGATATTGAAATTTTTCACGCCGCGGTCGCTGATGGCGCCGGACAGGTCAATCAGCAGGGCGCCGCTGTAGCCGATGACTTCCACGTCGCGCATGGCGTCGACCACCATGGCGCTGTTTTCATCGATGCCCAGTCCCAGGTGATAGCCTTTTTTCAGCATCACGGGAATCATGCGGGCAAAGCGCCCGCGTACCAGCAGATGCTGGTCGACGAAGACGTCGCTGCCGATGAAGCCCAGGCCCGGCGCGATTTCGCGGCCATCCGTCACACCCATCTTGAGCATGTCGAGCACCGGCTTGGCGTCGTAGAACATGGTGGTGCTCATGATGGCCGCGCCGGCGCTGGAACCGGCGATCACGCCGCCGTTGCGGTAGACCGACCAGATGGCTTCCAGCGCGGCCGTGCGGCTGCCGTCCGGGCGCAGCAAGGCTTGCGTGATGCGCCCCTGGTCGCCGCCGGCAAAGTAGATGCCGGTGGCCGACTTGATCTGCGTGACGATGGCCGGGTCTTCGGCCGCCTTGCGGTAATCGCGATTGGCCAGCTTGACGGCCAGGGGCACAAAAAAGGCGTCGGCGCCATATTGATTGAGTTTCCTGATGATGCTTTCACCGGATTTTTCCGGGTTCATCGCGGCCGATGCCAGCACGGCGATACGCGCGCCCGGCCCGCCCGACAGCTTGACGATGCGCTGCCAGACTTCGGCATTGTCGGCGCGCAGTCCGCCGCCGATGATGACGAGGGTGCCCTGCGGCGCGCTGCCGATGGCACTGCCGGCCGGTGCCGCCACGGCATGGACGCTGCACAATGCCAGCGTGAACAGCAGCGCGGCGCGGAAGGTGCGATACAGGCTTGAAGATGATTTCATGGTGCCTTTCGAATACAAGGAAAGTGGCGCGCACTTGTTGATACCGGCGCGCGCCCTTGCTGCCAAAACTGCTGCTTGCAACCCAACGCCATCGAACTACGATACTAACCGCCGCGTGTGACAGCGGTATGGCGACAACTCCTGCTTTCCCACTTATTTGAAGCTGTAATTGGCGCTCGCATAGAAACGCCGGCCGCGCGGGTCCGTGTAGCTGGGGTCATAGCCGGACAGGAAAAAGTAGGCCTGGTTCGAGTATGGCGGGCTGGTATTGAACAGATTTTGTATCCCGGCGCGCAGCTTGAACTGCTGGCTGACCGCATAAGCCGCCGACATGTCCCACAAGGTGTACGCCTTCACCCGGTTCGGTTTGACGACGCTGCCGTCGTCCGTGTTGATGGCCGAGTTCTGGTCAGCGTAGCCGCTCGAATAGGTGTTCGACAGGCTGGCCGAATACGGCCCGTTGTCCCAATCGAGGGTGATCGTGTGGCGCCAGCGCTGCACCACGCCGTCCGTGACGAAACGATTGAGATTGCTGACAAAGGTGTCGCCAGGACTGGTCTGGATTTTCGAGTCGAGCACATAGGTGCCGTTCAGGTGCCCGCCAAAGCGTCCCCATGCCGTTTTCACGCCATGCAAGTCGGCCGTGATATCGATGCCCGAGGCTTTTTGCGCGCCGCGGTTTTCCTTGCGCAGCTCGATGTAGTCGATCTCATTATCCTCGTTGCGGTGTACGAGGTCGCCATATTTGGCCAGGTTGCCCAGGATGATGTCGTCGCCGATTTCGCTGATCAGGTCCGTGCGCTTGATGTTCCAGTAATCGAAGCTGAAGGTCCAGTGCTGGCTCGGTTCGAGCACCAGGCCGGCCGAAAACTGGCGGCTGCGTTCCGGTTTCAGCTTGTTGTTGCTGTAGCGGCGCGTGTCCCAGTTCTGCGCGCAATCGGCATAATTGTTTTCCACGGTGGCGCACAGCACGGGATCGGGCAAGGTCGCCGTACTGCTATAGACGGTGGGGCGGTGCAGGTCCGACATCGACGGCGCGCGGAAGCCCTTGCCGGCGGAGGCCCGCAGCAGCACCTGCTTGCTGGGCATGTAGGTCAGGCCCACCTTGGGGCTGAGGGCGCCGCCCACTTGCTCGTAATGGTCGTAGCGGCCAGACAACTGCGCTTGCCATTGCCTGGTGAACGGCAGCAGCAATTCACCGTAGACGGCTTGTACATTGCGGCTGTCGCTGGTGCCCTTGCCGCCTTCCGGCGCCGCATCGTTGTTGATGTTGTCGCTCATCAGCAGTGCCGATGGACGGAACTCGGTGCGTTCGCGCCGTACTTCGCCGCCCACGGCCAGCGCCATGTCGCCCCCGCCCATGGCCATCAGCGCGCGCGAGGCCTTGAAGTCCACGCCATCCATGGTGCCGCGCGCATGGCGTACCTCGTCGTCGATCTGGATGCTGTCGAGCAGCGCCCGGCCTTGCGCGCCGGAGGGCCCGAACGGGTTGATGTCGCCGGTGGCGATCCCTTCGATCAGCTTGTCGTACAGGACGTAGCCATGCGTATCGCGGTCCTTGACGATGTTGACGCTGTGATTGAAGCCCACGTCGTAATCCCAGCTGGCGAGCGTGCCGGTGGCGCCCACCACGAAGCGCTGACTTTCGCTGGTCAGCTGGCTGGTGCGCATGCCCGCCTCGTTCAGGCGCATGCGCAGCTCCAGTTCACGCTCCACCTGCTTGCCATCGTCATCGAGCAGCGTATCGAAGCCCGCATTGGCCAGCTGCGGCACCTTGCTGTAATCGAGAAAACCGGTCACGCGCGCCGACGAGCCCACGTAATGGCTGCGCGAGCGGCTCAGCGCCACTTCCGCGTACAGCTGGTGATTGTTATTCAGTTTCAGCACGCCGCGCGTGAGCAGGTTCTGCTTGTCCGTCTTCGGATACAGCTCCGTGTCGCCCATGTAGTCGTAGGTGCAGGCATCGACGCCACCCGTGCCCGCCGGCAGGTACAGATTGGCCGGCGGCGCGCAGTTCGGAATTCCAAAATTGATCTGGCGGTTGGTGATCGGCTGGCCATTGAGCAGGAAGCCATTGTCCTGCAGGTGATCGCGCTGGGCGCTGGACAGACGGATATTCGCCGGGCTGGTAAAGTTCGACAGCAAATGCCCGAGGCGCTGCGGAATCTGCAGGTTCGGGATGAACTTGCGCTGCGAGGAACGCAGGCGGTCCGTTTTTTGCAGGTCGACCACGGCAAAGATATTGTAGCCATCCACCGCCAGGTCGCCCGTGCCGGCCGTGATGCTGGCTGTGCGCTTGCCCGCGCCGCCTTCATCGGTGCGGCTGCCATAGACATTCAGCTCCACGCCCTGGTAATCCTTGCGTGTAATGAAATTGATGACGCCGCCGATGGCGTCCGTGCCGTACAGGGCCGAAGCGCCGTCGAGCAGCACTTCCACGCGCTGCAGGGCGGCGGCGGGAATGTTATTCAAGTCCACGCCCGCATCGTCGCCGGGCGAGGCAAAGTTGGCCATGCGCCGGCCATTGAGCAGCACCAGGGTCGACGAGGTGCCCACGCCGCGCAGGTTGGCACTGTTGAAGCCGCGCTGGTCGCCGCCCACGTTGATGCTGGCGCCGTCCGTCAGGCCGCCCACGTTGGCCGACACGCGCGCCATCAGCTCGGCCGCCGTCGTCACGCCCGCCTTTTCGATCTCGGCGCGCGTGATGATTTGCACGGGCAGCGCCGTCTCCGACTCCAGGCGCTTGATGGCCGAACCCGTGATCTCCACGCGCTGCATTTTTTTCGGCGCAGGTTCGCCATCCTGCGCCTGCGCCTGCTCTTGTGCCTGCGCGCCGCCGGCCAGCATGCCCAGCGCCGCCGACACGCTCAAGGCGCCCAGCGCGAGGCGCACGCCTTGCGCCAGCACCGACTCGCGCGGCAAGGAGCCGCCCTCCTGTCTTTTCATCTGCATTGTCATTCTCCCCGGATGTTGATGCCTGACTTTTATAATGATTTTGCGACTGCCTTGCGTTGTTTTGAAGCTGTTTTGCGCGGACCCTGCACGCCATGTTCGCCGCCATACAGATAGGCGGCGATGACTTCGCTCAAGCGGGCCGCTTTTTCTACGTTCTTCCTGTTCGATACCATCAGCGCCACGGCCAGCGCCTCGATCATGGCCAGCGCCGTGCTGGCGCTGCTGGGCAAGACGGGATGCGTGCTTTGCGCGTACAGCGCGTGGTCGGCCAGTTCGGCCAGGGGCGACGCGAGCGAGTCGGTGAGCGCCACGATGCAGGCGCCGCGGTCGCGCGCGAAGCTGGCCAAGCCGATGCAGTCGAGCGTGTAACGGGGGAACGAGATCACTACCAGCACGTCGTGCGCCGTCAGGTTGACCAGGTGGCCGGCCGCCACTTCCGAGCCACCGATGCCCACCACTTCCACCACGTGCGGGCAAAACGGCTGCAGATGCTGCACCAGCATGCCGGCCAGGTTGGCCGACAGGCCAAAACCCATCACATACACCACCTTGGCGCGCGTCAGGCGGCGCACGACGGCCTGCATGGCGGGCGGCGACAGGGCGTCGGACGTGGCGGCGATGTTCGCGGCCGCATATTCCAGGCTTTCCGTGATGGGCGAGGTGGCGCGCGCGCGCCGTTCTATCGTGCGGCGCAGTTTGTCGACCGGCTGCAACAGCGATTGCAGGGTTTCGGCCATGGCGCCGCGCATGGCCGAATAATTCTTCTGGCCGATATCGCGCGCGAAGCGGCTGATGGTGGCCGTCGACACCTGGCAGCTGTCGGCCAGTTCCTCGATGCCCAGCGCCGTCACGCGCATCTGGTTGCGCAGCAGATAATCGGCGATCTGCCGCTGCGAAGCCGAGCCGCTGGCCAGCACGTGCATCAGCGCCTGCCCCAGCGGCGATTGCGCGAACGCGGCATCGGGCGACGCCAGCGTGGTGGCCACTGGCGTAGGGGCGCTGCTGCGGGCAGGACTGGCGGATGCTCTCATATCACTGGCGGCCTGTATTCTTGGGCACTGCGGATCACTGGCGAAAGGCGAAATCGGGTCGCTGGAACTTACTGTACTCATATCAAAAAGAAAACTCAACAAATATTTGTAAAAGGATTTTCATTGATTTACTTCGTGAAAATATTGCTACATAATCGACCGGAATCCATCAACCATGCACCTTTTCAGGGCACCCACCATGCAAGTACAACAGCATCCCATCTCCACCGCGCACGCCAGCATGTCCTGCCAATTGAGCAGCTTCCACTTCGGCACTGCGGCCGCCACTAGCCGCAGCGGAAAGAAGGTGTACATCCAGGCGGCCTTGCACGCGGACGAGGTGCCGGGCATGCTGGTGTCGCAATTTTTGCGCCGCGAACTGCTGGCGCTGGAGGCGGCCGGCAAGATCCACGGCGAAATCATCCTGGTGCCGGCCGCCAACCCGATCGGCCTGGTGCAAGCCATCCATGGCGCGCCGTTCGGCCGCTTCGACCTGACCACCGGCATCAACTTCAACCGCGCCTACCGCCACGTGGCCGATGAATTGAAAACCACGCTCGATGGCCAGCTGGGACAGGATGCGCAAGCCAACGTGGCCCTGATACGCGAGCACGCGCGCGCCGCCGTCGCCGCCTGGCGACCGGGCACGGATGCGGAAACCTTGAAGAAAACCCTGCTGGGCATGGCCATCGACGCCGACATCGTGCTCGACCTGCACTGCGATAACGAGGCGGCCCTGCACATCTATACGGGCACGCCGCTGGCGGCGCAAATCGCGCCCCTGTCCGCGCTCCTGGGTGCGCGCGCCGTGCTGCTGGAACTGGCGGCCGGCGAAGAGCCGTTCGACGAAGCCTGCAGCCGGTTATGGTGGGATCTCGACGCGCACTTCGGCGGACGCTATCCGATTCCCGCCGCCTGCCTGTCGAGCACCGTCGAATTGCGCGGCGAAGTGGAAGTGAGCTACGCCCTGGCCGAACGCGACGCTTCCGCCCTGCTGCGCTTTCTCGCCATCGAGGGCGTGCTGGAAATCGACGGCGCCGGCGACAACCTGCCCGCGCCGCAATGCCAGCCGACGCCGCTGGCCGGCGTGGAACCGATCCTCGCGCCGCATCACGGCGTGCTGGTCTACCTGCGCGAAATGGGCGACGTGCTGGCCGCCGGCGACGCGGTGGCCGACCTGATCGACCCCGTCAGCGGCGAGACGACGACCTTGCGCTGCACCGTGGCCGGTGTCTTTTTTGCGCGCAGCGCCCACCGCCACGTCTTGCGCGGCATGAATGTCGGCAAGGTCGCCGGCAGCATCGCCTTCCGCGGCGGCAGCCTGCTGAGCCAATAAGTGACATCCATGAGAAAATTCAAGCTCCCCAATACCTTCGTCCTGCTGTGCGCCATCCTGGCCATGATCGCCGTGGCGACGTGGCTGGTGCCGGGCGGGAAATTCGACACCCAGCTGGTGAACGGCAAGCAGTTGATCATCCCCGGCACGTTTCATTACGTCGACAACAAGCCGCAGGGCCTGGCCGCCCTGATGATGGCGCCCATCAAGGGCTTCGTCGACGCCAGCCTGATCATCGGCTTCGTGCTGATCGTCGGCGGCGCCTTCGCAGTATTGCAAAAGACGGAAGCCTTCGACTCGCTGATCAAGGCCATCGCCAAGGCGCATACCAGTTCGCGCTTCGTGCGCGCCGCCATCATTCCCGTCTTCTTCACCATGTTCTCGCTGGGCGGCGCCACTTTCGGCATGAACGAGGAAGCGATCCCCTTTATCATGATCTTCGTGCCGCTGGCCCTGGCCTTGGGCTATGACACCATCACGGGCGTGTCGATTCCCTTCATCGGATCGCAGGTGGGCTTTTCCGCCGCCTTTTTGAATCCGTTCAACGTCGGCATCGCGCAAGGCATCGCGGGCGTGCCGATCTTTTCCGGCATCGGCTACCGCCTGATCGTGTGGGCCATCGCCACGGCGGTCAGCATCGTGTTCCTGATGTGGTACGCGGCGCGCATCAAGCGCCATCCGGAAAAAAGCCCGACCTACCTGCTTGACATCGAAAAGCGCAGCGAGCACTCGATGGACCTGGACAGCTTTGCCGGCATGACGCGCACGCACCGCGCCGTGCTGTGGATTTTCATGGCGACCCTGCTGACGATGGTCGTCGGCGTCGTCAAGTACGACTGGTTCATCGATGAAATCGCCGCCCTGTTCCTGGTGATGGCCATCATCGTCGGCCTGGTCGGCCGACTCGACATGGACAGCCTGGTAGCGTCCTTCGTGCAGGGCGCGCGCGACATGGTCAGCGTGGCGCTGGTCATCGCGCTGGCGCGCGGCACCATGATCCTGGCGCGCGACGCGCAGATCATCGACACCATACTGCATGCGCTCACGCCTCTGGTGGCCTCGTCCAACCCCGTCTTCGCCGCGCAAAAGATGTTCTTCATGCAGTCGGTGATCAACTTCTTCATCCACTCGGGCAGCGGCCAGGCGGCGCTCACCATGCCCATCATGGCGCCGCTGGCCGACCTGGTGGGCGTGACGCGCCAGACAGCCATCCTGGCCTTCCAGTTCGGCGAATTCACCACGCCGATGATCCCCACTTCCGGTATCACCGTCGGCGTGCTGGCGCTGGCGCGCGTGCCCTGGCTTACGTGGGCCAAGTGGATGATCCCGCTGCAGCTGATTTATCTGGTGCTGGCGCTGCTGCTGCTGATTCCTCCCTGCCTGATGCACTGGCAATGAAAGAAGCCACGGCGATGCATGGCCGCCGTGGCTTTTTTATTTGCGATACGCCGTTCCGTACGCGCCTTTTACGCCGCCCTTTGCCCAGTCGGCCATCAGCTCATAAAACCCAGGCGTGATGACGGTGGACTTGCGCGTTCCATCGGGCGCCTGGGCGTAGCTGCGCATGCCGTGGTCGGCCTGCGGGAAGAGGTAGACCGAGATGGCCTGGCCTTGGCCGCGCAACGCCATCAGGCGCTCCACGGTGACAGCCGGCGGTGCCTGGCGGTCGTCCTCCGCCAAGGCCCATAACTGCGGCACCGTGACTTGGCTCAACACCTTCACAGGATCGATTGACCAGTCGATATCGAGCTTGTCGAATCGCGGTATGCCATGCTTGCGCAGCTCGTCGGCCGGCATACCCAGCAACACGCCCGTGTAGCCTCCCTTGATGAGGGAAAACCAGGGTTCCCTGCCAAACTGCTGCTGAAACGCCGACAACTCATCCAGGCCATCGTTGTAGCCGGATTTGACGATCCTGGCCGTGATATCCGTCAGCGTCCGGGCCTGGGCAATGACGTCGCCGCCATAGCCTTTATCCTGAAGTTCCCTGGCGACCTGCGCCGCATCCTGCTCCGTGATATCGACCGCCAGACCATAGCCAATGCCGATGAATTCCGCCTTGGCACGCACCTGCGCCAGCGGGACGATCCAGCCGCCCTGGCTCACGCCCAACAGGCCGAAGCGGCCGTAACGCCCTTGCGCCAGCCGTTTGGCTTCGCGCGACGCGGCCACCAGGTCATCGGCCAGACGTGGAAAATTCTGCGTATATTCACCTTCAGACAGCCCGGTACCGCGCTTGTCATACACGAAAACGGACACGCCCCGGCCAAGCATCTGATAGGGATCGCGCGCGCGGTCTATCCAGCCAGTGCCTTCGGAACCGTGCGCATACACGACCAGTGGCGTGTCCTTGCCTGCGCCCGGCGCTTCCATCAAGCGGCCAGCGAGCATGACGCCGTCCGATTCAAAGCGCGTATCCGCTTCGGCCAATGCCACTTTCGGCCAGCGTTCGTTGCCGCGGACAAGCACGGCGTCCTTTCCGCACGCGACCAGCGCCCCGGCATCCAGCGTATTGCCCACTATCCCGTCGCTGAAGGTGTAGCCGTATCCTTTGCCACCTTTGGTCACAGAGACGAAGCCCGTCTGGTCCTGGCGAAAAATGCCCGTCTCGCAAGGCGCCGGACTGAATGCCTCCGGCATGGATGCGCCAGTCGCCGTGAGAGATACGGCAAGAAGAGGCCAGAGAAAAAAAGAGGTCATGGAGTCATGTGTCCGATACGGGGCTGTCGCATTGTTAATCAGGAAAACGGAAATATCTGGGCAACACCAGGGCCACGCGCACACCGCGTCGGCTGTTCAACGCCGGTATATATCGGGAAAATACCGTTCCATCAGCGTCTCAGGCCTGAGCGGCGCAGTAAAGCCGTGGCGCGCATACAAGCCATGCGCCGTGCTGGTGGCCAGCATGAAACGGCGCAGGCCCTGCAAGTCAGGATGTGCCATCACGGCCTCCATCAGGCGCTTGCTGTAGCCGCGGCCGCGGTATTCTTCCAGCACATACACATCGACCAGATAGGCAAAGGTGGCGTAGTCGCTGACCACGCGGGCGAACGCCACTTGGCGGCCGTCGAGGGTCCCGCCAAAACACAGGGAATGGTCGATCGCGCGCTGTACGGTAGCGTACGGGATGCCGATGGCCCATGTCGATTGCGTGCTGAGAAAATGGTGGATGGCTGGAACGTCGAGTTCTGCCTTGTCGGTGCTGATCATCAAAGGTGGCATCGCGCAGGCCCTGCTATCGTTGAAAACACGATCATCGGCCATTTTGCTGCTGCTGTCACCAGGCTTGGAAAGAACCGGGGGCGCCGCCCGTTCTGCCTGTCCATGATGCGGTACTGCTATTTTCTGCTGATGCTTGTCGTACTGCCGGCATTGCATCGCCACGCTTACAGGGCCGCTTTTTCTTCGGCGCTCAGGCGCTTGGCGCTCACATACACGGTGTGCATGGTGGCTTGGTCTGCGCTGGCGACGAGGGCGGCGGAAGCGGCTGGCGCGGCGCGGAACTTCGGCACGGCGGCGGTGGCCAGGCTGGTGGCGGCGGCAACGGCGATGATGGCAACGAAGATGGCTTCCATGTTTTTAGCGATGTTCATGATGGTGTCCTTTGGGTGGCTGGTTGTGTGCTGCGATGATTGAACTGTAGGCCGATCGCCCCTGAACTGCCATCGGATTGCGACCAAACGCACGATACGCGGGACAGAATACAAAAAGCCCGGATGAAACGCGTAACAGGCCATCGCCGCGGCATTTGACGCTTGCCAACCCCATTCCTGGCCATTTCAGCGCCCTGCAAGCCCCTAAAAGCCCTACCGCCGGCCAACCTTGTTTATAATCGCCCTACACTAAAGGACTTCTTTCATGACTGATCAATTCTCCAAAAAGGGCGAAGCCTGGTCGGCCCGGTTTTCCGAACCGGTCTCGGACCTCGTCAAGCGCTACACAGCTTCTGTATTTTTTGACAAGCGCCTGGCGCTGTTCGACATCGAAGGTTCGCTGGCCCATGCGGAAATGCTGCATGCGCAAGCCATCATCAGCCCGGCCGACTACGCGGAAATCCAGCGCGGCATGGCGCAAATCTCGCAGGAAATCGCCGCCGGCCAGTTCGAATGGCTGCTGGACCTGGAAGATGTCCACCTGAATATTGAAAAACGCCTGACCGAACTGGTAGGCGATGCGGGCAAGCGCTTGCACACGGGCCGTTCGCGCAACGACCAGGTGGCGACCGATATCCGTCTGTACGTGCGTTCCGCCATCGATGACATCACCGCCCTGCTGGCGACGTTCCGCAGCGCGCTGACGGACCTGGCCGAGCAGCATGCCGACACCATCATGCCGGGCTTTACCCACATGCAGGTGGCCCAGCCGATCACCTTCGGTCACCACATGCTGGCGTATGTCGAAATGTTCGGCCGCGACGCCGAGCGCATGGCCGATTGCCGCAAACGCGTCAACCGCCTGCCGCTGGGCGCCGCCGCCCTGGCCGGCACCACCTTTCCCATCGACCGACTGCGCGTGGCAAAAACGCTGGGCTTTGACGACGTGTGCCACAACTCGCTCGACGCCGTCTCGGACCGCGACTTCGCCATCGAATTTTGCGCCGCCTCCGCCGTGCTGATGATGCACGTGTCGCGCATGGCCGAAGAACTGGTGATCTGGATGAGCCCACGCATCGGCTTCATCGACATCGCCGACCGCTTCTGCACCGGCTCGTCGATCATGCCGCAAAAGAAAAACCCGGACGTGCCGGAACTGGCGCGTGGCAAGACGGGCCGCGTCTACGGTCACCTGATTGGCCTGTTGACCCTGATGAAAGGCCAGCCGCTGGCCTACAACAAGGACAACCAGGAAGACAAGGAACCGCTGTTCGACACCGTCGACACCGTCATCGACACCTTGCGTATCTTCGCCGACATGGCCGGCGGCATCACGGTGAAACCGGAAGCGATGCGCGCGGCCGCCCTGCAGGGCTACGCCACGGCGACCGACCTGGCCGACTACCTGGTCAAGAAGGGCTTGCCGTTCCGCGATGCGCATGAAGCGGTGGCCCTGGCCGTGCGCGCCTGCGTCGACGCCGGCTGCGACCTGGCCGACCTGACGCTCGAGCAGCTGCGCGCGTTTTCCCCGTTGACGGATGAAGACGTGTTTGCCGTGCTGACCCTGGAAGGCTCCGTGGCCGCGCGCGATCACGTGGGCGGCACCGCGCCACGCCAGGTACGCGCCGCGATCGCCCGCGTGCGTACGCAACTGGAAAAATAAACGGGCTGCGTCCCGCCAGCGCCCCGCTGCAGCGATGCAGCGGGGCGTTTTTCATTGCGCGACGATTTTCGACAGCACGGAAAAAGCCGCCCCCGTCTGCGACGCCTCCAGCAGCAAGGTCAGCTCCGTATAGGTGCAGATGATGTTGATCAGGTTGATCCGCTCCCAGGCCAGGCGCTTGAGGATGGCGTGATACACGCCCGGCGTATAACAGGTTTCGGGCGCCAGGTGCAAGGTCACGGCCGTCACCCGTTCCAGGCGCGCCAGTTCCTGCTCTTCGCCGAATACCTCTTCCACCAGCGCATGCAGTGAACGGCTGCAGATCACCATCACCTCATTGACGCCGCGCGTCACCGTGATGAAGGTGCCACGCTGGGGCGCCGCCAGCGCCAGCAACTGGCGCTGGCAGGCATACGTCTCGTCGGAGTAGCGATAGGTAAAAATCATCAATTCGCTGCGCGTGGACAGTTCACCCGCGCGGTGCGCCAGCATGATCTCGCCGCTTTTCTGCTGCGGCATCCGTTCGGCCAGGCGGCGCAGCGCCATCACCACGGCGGCCTGCCCCACCGGCTTCCACAAGTCGGTCTGCAATTGCGGCTGCAGCTGGCGCGCCAGTTCCGACAGGTTCAGCAAGCCCCGGCCCAATCCCTCGCTGAGAAAGGCCGATTCCATCACGATCTGTTCCACTTTGGTCGCTATCGAAAGCATAGTTCTTCGGGCCGGTGATTCCGGTGCACGCACCAGGAGCCGGCAACCCTTCCTGAAAAAAGGATGCACTGCGCCAGCGGCCGCGCCGGGCGGCGCGGTCGGACTCATTGAAAAAAGCCCCCTCGCGGGGGGAAGAGCCGGATAGCGTCGGCTAGGAAGGCGGATGCAGCATGAATGCCGCTCCAGAGGGGAAATGGCTGAAACCAACAGCAGAAAACAGAACTGACGTCATGTGAAACTCCCGATTTTTTTCCCGATGCGCTGTATCTGGACGCGGTCATTGCCGCGTGCGCTTTTTTTGTTTTCGCCTGGTCCGCCGGGGACAACGCGAAGAGCTAGTGTAGATCGCAACATTTAGAAAATGCAACAGTGTTTTTCCAACAGAACGCTCCATTAGGGGAAGTAGTCCATAACAAAAGTTGCAGCTTGTGGTAGATCAAACTTTCCAACGATGTGGCGCCGATAAATGTTCAATTCTTAACAAAAATTCGTGGAGTGACCCATTTCTTGAATTTTTTGACATGGCGATCTCGACAAGTTTAGTGTCGCCCTACCCGGCGTCATGCCACCACAAAACGGCAGGCTATCCGCCCGCCGCCAGGCACGCCGGGGTGGCCATCAGGCATCGCGGCCAGCTCATTCACCATTTCCTTAACCGATACCATGGAGCAGAAATGAATTTACGTTTGACGATAGTTGCCGCATCCATCGCCGCCCTGCCGCTGATGGCCACCACGGCAGACGCCGCCACGCCGCTGCCACACACCCTGATGGCTGCCCCGGTCGCCCTGGCTTCTCCACAAGAGACCGCCAGCCTGGTCAACAAGCTGGCAGCGCAGGCGCGCAGCCGCGGCCTGAACACCGAACATGGCTTTGCCGTCGGCGCCCAGCATCCGGGTGTCAGCGGCACGCGTGTCAGCCGCGTGCAGCACACCTACAAGGGCTTGCCCGTCTTCGGTTCCGAAACGGTCGTGGTCAGCAACAGCGCCGGCGACATCGTCAGCGAATCCGTGTCGGACCGCGCGTCCGGCCTCGGCAGCGGCGGCGTCAATTCCGTCACCCGCAGCGCCACCACCGATATCGACACGACACCGGCCATCAGCGCCGCCGCCGCCATCGCCGCCGCAGTGGACAGCATTGGCGTGCGCGCCGTCGACCACGTGCCGCCGCATGCGCAACTGCTGATCTACCCCGTCATGAAAACCGTGCGCGTGGCCGGCGCCGAGAACAAGTCGGAAGCCGCGCTGAACGCCCTCGACGTGCAGGACGTGGTCGACCATTACGAGCTGGCCTACCTGGTGCAGACGCGCATGATCAGCGGTAGCAAACCGGTCTACTACGACACCGTCGTCAGCGCCAGGGATGGCCGCATCCTGCGCCAATGGAAAGCCCTGAAAACCGTCGCCGGCATCGGCAACAGCCAGTACAACGGCCAGGTGCCGCTCAACACCACGCTCACGGGCAGCACCTACACCATGAAGGACCCCAGCCGCGGCACGGGCGGCAGCTTCGGCGGCATGGCCATCACGAATGCCAACCACGGCACCACCTCGGGCAGCGTGTACAGCAGCACCAGCAATACCTGGGGCGACGGCCAGCAATACATCAACGGTGGCAGCACCACCAACGCCAACGGCCAGACGGCGGCCGTGAACGCGATGTGGGGCCTGATGAACACCTACGACACGCACAAGAACGTGCTGGGCTGGTCCAGCCTGGACGGCAACAACACGGCCACCCACATCGCCGCCCACGTCAACACGGCCTACGACAACGCCTACTACGACAGCAACTGCAAGTGCATGTACATCGGCGACGGCGGCAGCTCGTTCAACAACCTCGGTTCCATCGACGTGATCGGCCATGAAATGGGCCACGGCATCACGGACGCCACCTCGGGCCTGATCTACTCGCAGGAGTCGGGCGGCTTGAACGAATCGAGTTCGGACATCGCCGGCGAAATGGTGGAAGCCTATGCGCGCGCCGGCGGCACGGGCACGACGATTCCCAACACGGGCAACGATTGGATGACGGGCAAGGAAATCGCCAAAAATGGCCAGCCGCTGCGCTGGCTGTACAAGCCGAGCAAGGATGGCAGCAGCCCGAATGCGTGGAGCAGCACCATCAAGAACCTGGACGTCCACTACAGCAGCGGCCCGAACAACCGCATGTTCTACTTCCTGTCGCAAGGTTCGAATTCCACGTCCAGCAGCGACTACTACAGCTCCTACCTGAACAAAAGCCCGCTGGCCATGACCGGCATCGGCAGCGACAAGGCGTACCGCATCTGGTTCAAGGCCGCCACCACCAAGTTCACCTCGTCGACCAACTACGCCGATGCGCGCAACAAGGTGCTGCAGGCAGCCGAGGAACTGTATGGCGTGGGCAGCGCCGAGTCCATCGCCGTCAAGCGCGCGTATGCAGCCATCAACGTGGGCGCCGACGTCGATGAATCGACGACGGGCGGCGCGGTGACCATCACCAGCCAGCCGGCCAGCATCACCGTCGCACCGGGCACCACCGCCTCATTCGCCGTAGGCGCGGGCGGCGGCACGGCGCCGTACACCTACAAGTGGTACCGCAACGGTGCCGTGATCAGCGGCGCCACGTCGCCAGCCTACAGCTTCACGACCGTGGCGGCCGACAGCGGCGCCGTCTTCAAGGCAACGGTGACGGATTCGTCCTCGCCTGCCGTGACGGCCACGTCGAACAACGCCACGCTGACGGTCGGCACCAGTTCGGCCACCGAAAGAGTGACGAACGGCGGCTTCGAGTCCGGCGCCACGGGCTGGAGCGGCACCACGGGCGCCATCGGCACCTTCACGGGCCAAACCGCCTATGAAGGCACGAAGTACGCCTGGCTGGGCGGCAATGGCGCCACGGCCAGCGAATCGCTGACGCAAAGCGTGGCCATTCCGGCCGCCGCCACTTCCGCCAGCCTGACCTTCGCGCTGCATATCGACACGGCTGAAACAGGCAATACCGTGTACGACAAGCTGGTCGTCACCGTGAAGAACAGCGCCGGTACGGTGCTGGGCACCCTGGCCTCGTATTCGAACGTGAACAAGGCTGCCGGCTACCAGATCCGCACCTTCGACCTGATCGCCTACAAGGGCCAGACCGTGCAGATCTCGTTTGCCGCGACCGAGGATGCATCGCTGCAAACCTCGTTCGTGATCGACAAGGTCAGCCTGGTTACGCAGTAAGCGGCTGAATTGCGGGCAAGCCATCGATACAAGGCTTGCCCGCACGGCACGATTGATTTCCTGGCAATTCCAGTCTACCCTGAGGCAGTGATTGCCTCTTGCCTGCTGCCGGTACCCGCGACGAATTGAACTTTTTTTGGATTGTTCCTGACCGATGCCTACTTCGACCTTGTCCGCACGCGCCGTCCCCTTTTCACATACTCCCATTTTCACGCCCCAGGCCCTCGCCATGCTCGCCTGAGCCGACGATGCAGTTCCACCTCCAGGTGCAGGGCCCGGCGGGCAGCCAGACGCTGGCCATTGACGCCGCCAGCGAGGCCGAGGCGATCCGCGCGGCCGTGCGCGGCGGCTGGCGCGTGCTGGCCGTCGACGCTGGCGCCACGTCAGACACAGGCGCCGCGCTGCGTCCCGGCAAACAGGGCCTGCCTCTGCTGCAATTCAGCCAGGAGTTGCTGGCCCTGCTCGAAGCGGGCCTGAACCTGGGCGAGGCCATGGCCACCCTGCACAACAAGGAAACCCGCCCTGGCGCCAAGGCCACCCTGGCCGCCATCGTCCTCACCCTGCAGCAAGGGCAAAGCTTTTCCGACACCCTGGCCGGTTTTCCCGACATCTTCCCCGACATTTACATCGCCACCGTGCATGCGGCCGAACGCTCGGGCAACCTGCCCGAGGCGCTGGCGCGCTTCGTCGCCTACCAGCTGCAGTTCGACGCCATCCGAAAAAAACTCATTTCCGCCGCCATCTACCCGTGCATGCTGCTCGTTGTCGGCGGCCTCGTGACCCTGTTCCTGCTCGGCTACGTGGTGCCCAAGTTCAGCGTCGTCTACGAAAGCTCGGGCCGCGAGATTCCCTGGATGTCGCAAATGCTGCTCGGCTTTGGCCAGACCCTGGCCGCGCATCCGCTGCTGTGCGCCGGCGCGCTGGCCGCCGTGTTGGCCGCCGTGGTCTTTGGCATCGCCAACCGCACCATGCGCATGGCGCTGGTGCTGCGCCTCTTGCGCCTGCCCGTGCTGGCAGGGAAGGCGGCGGAATTTCGCCTGGCGCGCTTCTACCGCGCCCTCAGCCTGTTGCTGCACGCCGGCATCCCCCTGCACAAGGCGCTGGCCATGGTCGGCCCCATGCTGCTGCCGGCGCAGCAGGAGCAGCTGGCGCAGGCGCGCCGCGCGGTACAGGAAGGCATGCCGTTTTCCACCGCGCTGGAACAGGCCGGCATGGCCACGCCGGTGGCGCAATCGCTGCTGAAAGTGGGAGAGAACACGGGCCGCCTGGGCGACATGCTGGAACGCTCGGCCAAGTTCCACGACGAGGAATTCGCCCGCTGGGTGGACTGGGCGTCGCGCCTGCTCGAACCGCTCTTGATGACCATCATCGGTGTCGTCATCGGCGGCGTGGTGGTGCTGATGTACATGCCGATCTTTGAACTGGCCGGGAGCTTATCGTGAGAGTCATGACATGAACGCACGCGACGAGGAACGGGCCGTGCTCGATGCCGCCATGCTGCGTCGCGCCCACGCCAGCGCGCTGGAACAAGGCCGCCCGCAGATGGCCGTGCTGCAGGAAACGGCGGCCCTGCCGCCCGAAGTCTTTTTGCGCCAGCTGGCCGCCCTGTTCCGTTACCCGGCCTGGACGATGGCCGAGCTGCAGGCCGCCTTGCCCGCGTTCGGCCTGCTGCCCTACACGGATTGCGCCCAGCGCGACTGCGTGCTGCTGCAGCCAGGCGTCCCCGGCGCGCCGCCCGTGCTCGTCATCGGCAACCCGTTTGCCGAAGACTTGCTGCAGTGGGCCGACTTCGCCCTGTCCACGCCCTTTACGGTGGCGCTGGCGCACCCGGACGACCTGGCCGCCTATCTGCTGCAGCAGGAAAGCGTGCAGCAGGCGATGCAGGAAATGCAGCACCAGGATGACGACAGTGACGTGCCGGGCCTGGACCAGAGCATCGAGGATATCTCGCTCATTCGCATCAGCGAAGACAGCAGCCCGGTGGTGAAACTGGTGAACTCCACCATCTACGACGCCCTGAAATTCCAGGCCAGCGACATCCACCTCGAATGTGACGTGGCCAGCCTCGTCATCAAATACCGCGTCGACGGCGTGCTGGTGCAGGCGGGCCAGGTGCAGGGGCTACAGATGGCCGAGCAGATCATCTCGCGCATCAAGGTCATGGCCGATCTCGATATCGCCGAGCGGCGCATCCCCCAGGATGGCCGCTTCAAGGTACGCGTGAAAGGGGCGGAGATCGATTTTCGCGTTTCCATCATGCCCAATATCTTTGGCGAAGACGCCGTGCTGCGCCTGCTGGACCGGCGCGCGCTAACGGAGGCGGCGCAGGCGCTGCGCCTTGAAAGCCTGGGCCTGAACGAGGACGCCATCGAGCAGATACGCCGCCTGGCCGCCAAGCCGCACGGCATGCTGCTGGTGACGGGCCCCACGGGTTCCGGCAAGACCACCACCCTGTACGCGGCCATCACGGAAATCAATACGGGGCGCGACAAGATCGTCACCATCGAGGACCCGGTGGAATACCGCTTGCCGCGCGTGCTGCAAATTCCCGTCAACGAAAAGAAGGGGCTGACGTTCGCGCGCGGCCTGCGCTCCATCCTGCGCCACGACCCGGACAAGATCATGATCGGCGAAATCCGCGACGACGAAACGGCGCAGATCGCCGTGCAGGCAGCGCTCACGGGCCACCTGGTGTTTACCACCGTGCATGCGAACAACGTCTTTGATGTGGTGGGCCGCTTCCTGCACATGGGCGTCGACGCCTACAGCTTTGCGGCGGCCCTGAACGGTATCGTGGCGCAGCGCCTGCTGCGCCTCAATTGCGCCCATTGCGCCGTCGACGCCAGCGCCGAGGTGCTGGCCGATGCGCAGCAGCTGCGCGACAGCGGCCTGGCCCTGCACCAGGTGCAGGACTGGCAGTTCATGGCAGGCAAGGGCTGCGGCCACTGCCGCGGCACCGGCTACAAGGGCCGCAAGGCCGTCGCCGAAGTCTTGATGCTCAGCGATGCCATGCGCGAAATGATCTGCACGCGCGCGCCCCTGAGCCAGATGAAGGAAGAAGCGGCGCGCAACGGTTTTCGCCTGGCGCGCGAAGCGGGCCTGGACCTGGTGCGGCGCGGCGAAACCACTTTAGCGGAGCTCAATCGTGTCACTTATTGAACGCCTTGCCCGCGCCACCGTGTGCCTGCACCTGGCGCCGCACGGGCTGCACGGCGTGCTGCGCCGCGCCGGCCGTCCCGTGGCGGACAGCGCCTTCCACCTGCCCATCGCCAATCCCGACGCCAGTTGGGAAGTGGCGCTGGCCGCCCTGCGCGGCTGGCTCGAACAGCATAATGAAAAAAAACTGCCGCTGGCCGTCAGCCTGGCCAGCCGCTGGTGCGCCATGCAAGTGGTGCCGTGGAGCGGCGCCCTGCTCGAGCGGGCCAGCGCGCAGCGCTTCCTGCATAGCCAGTTCGCCGCCGTGTACGGCGATGGCGCGCGCGGCTGGCGCCTGGCTGCGGACGACGCATCCTATGGCAAGCCGCGCCTGGCCTGCGGCATCGATGCGGCCCTGCTGCAAGGCGTGCAGGATGCGGCGGCCGCGCATGGCCGGCGCTGCCTGTCCATCGAACCCATCGCCGGACCGGCCTGGCGCAGCATCGCCGGCGGCAAACCCGCCGCCTTCGCCCTGGTGGAGGCGGGCCGGCTGCTGCTGGCAACGGCGAGCGGCGGGTGCATCACGGCCCTGCACAGCCAGTCCTGCGCCGCGGACTGGGGCGATGAACTGGACCGGGCCTGGCGGCGCTGGAACTTGCGCGCGCCGCAGCTTGACGCCATCGAACAGGTGGCGCTGATCGACTTGAGCGGTGTGCCGCAAACGAATGTGCCCGAACGCTTCGTGCCCATCGCCGTGGCCAGCGGCGCCCACCTGATGCGGGAGGCCGCATGGGCCTGAGCCGTCTGGAATTTTTGCCACCCAGCGCAATGCAGACCTTCAAGGGCTGGCGCCTGGCCCTGTGCCTGGCGGGCGGCTTGATGCTGCTGCCGGCCGCCGGGTACTGGCTGGTGCAGGCGCAGGAAACGCGGCGCCTGGAAGCGCAACTGGCGCAGCTGCAGCCCGCGCGTCCCGTGCGCGCGCCCCTGTCGGCGAGCCAGCAGCGCGAACGCGACCTCGAACTGAAACAGGTGGCCGCCGCCGTGCGCCAGCTCAACCTGCCCGTCACGCGCCTGATCAAGACGGTGCAGGCGCCGCGCGACGTGCGCGTGGCCCTGCTGGGGCTGGACCTGAACGCACAGCAGGGACAGGACGGTGCCAGCGTCCTGAAGATCGCCGCCGAGGGTGAAACCCCGCAGGACATGCTCAATTACCTGGCCTTCCTGAACCAGCAGCCGATGTTCAGCTCCGTGTATCTGCTCAAGCACGAGATGAATGCGAACGCCCCCGAACACCCTTACCGTTTTCAGCTGGAGGCGCAATGGCGGCAATAAAACCCGTGTTAAAAGCCGGCACGCCCGTGGCCCGCGCGCGTCTGCAGCTTCACGTGCCGCCGCGCCTGGCGTGGGAAACCACGCGTCTGTGGCGCATGCTGGGCTGGCCCAGCGCCATCGGTGCGGCCTGCCTGGCGCTGGCCGCTTTCGCCGTGCAGCAGGGTGATGCCCTGGCCGGAGGCCAGCAGCAATTGCGCGCGCAGCTGGCCATGATGGCGAAACAGGCGGCGCTGCCGTCGGCACCTGTCACGCTCGATGCGGATGCCGACAGCCTGGCCGCCTTTCACGCCTACCTGCCTGCGCATGACAGCATTCCCGAACAATTGAAGGCATTGCTGGAAGTGGCGCAAAAGAGCGGCGTCACCCTGGCCAAGGCCGACTATAAGCCGCAGGAAGACGGTAACACGGCCTTTTTGCGCTACCAGATCACTCTGCCCGTCAAGGCCGAATACGCGCAGCTGCAAACCTTTATCGTCGATGCCCTGCAGGCACTGCCCACCCTGACCTTGGACTCCGTGCTCTTCAAGCGCGAGCAGATCGAGGCGGGCGAAATCGACGCGCGCATCCAGTTCATCCTGCTGGTGAAGAAGGCGGAGGTGCGCCGATGAAAAAAGCCGTACTGGGAGCCGCCGCCGTGGCGACCTTGCTGGCCGCCCTCTTCGCGCCCGAGGACGAAGGCAGCATCGTGGGGCCGGCCACGGCCACGCCGCGCCACGTGGAGCGGGTGGCGCCAGTTCCCATCGCTGCCGCCACTGCAGCTGCGCAAACGAATCGCGCGCTGGCCATCGAACCGCGCCGGGGACTCGACGACGAGGAAGCGGCCACCCTGTTCGCCAAGCAAAGCTGGCAGCCGGAGACGCCAAAAAAGATCATGCTCGACCAGCAGGCGGCCCAGGCCGCGCTGCCCCCGGCCCGCGTCGATGCGAACGCGCCGCCACCGCTGCCATTTCAATTCCTCGGCCGCTTCGTCGACGAAGGCAAGGCGGCCTACTTCCTGCAAGCGGGCGAACGCAACGTGGTCGCGCGCCCCGGCGACACGCTCGAAGAGCGTTACCGCTTCGATGGCGTGGTGCAAGGCGCCCTGCAATTTACCTATCTGCCGCTCAACCTGAAACAGACACTCGCCGTAGGGGATCTCAATTGAAACGACGCGCCACACGTATGTCTCGTAATCTCATCACCCTGCTGCCGATGCTGTCCCTGCTGGCCGCCTGCGCCGGCAACCAGGCCTATAACGATGGCCAGGCCATGCTGGGCGCGGGGCGCACGGAACAGGGCCTGGCCCTGCTGGAACAGGCGGCGCAAGCCGAGCCGACCAACGCCAAGTACCGCATCGCCGTCACCAACGGCAGGATGCGCGCGCTGAACAACCTCAATGGCCGCGCCGAGGCGCTGCGCCAGCAGGGCAAGCTGCCCGAAGCACAGGCGCTGTACCAGCAGGCGCTGGCACTGGACGCCAGCAACGATGTGGCGCAGCGGGGCCTGGCCGGCGTGGCGCAGGACGAACGGCACCGAAAACTGGTGCAGGAAGCGCAGGCCAGCTACCAGCGCGGTGGCGAGGCGAATGTCGCGCAGGCGCAGGAAGCCTTGCGCCAGGTGCTGCAGGAGCGCCCCGCGCAGCGCGAGGCGCTGGCCCTGAAAAGCCGCATCGGCGAGACGCAGTCGAAAAGCCTGCCGGCCGGCGGCAAGCTGGCGGCCGCCTACCGCAAACCCGTCACCCTGGAGTTCCGGGACGCGCCCCTGCGCTCCGTATTCGACTTCATCAGCAAGGTGTCGGGCCTGAACTTCGTCTTCGACAAGGAAGTCGACCCAGCCTTGCGCGCCACGATCTCCGTGCGCGACACCAGCATCGAAGAAGCGATCGCCATGCTGCTGGGCGCGAACCAGCTGGAACAAAGCGTCACCAGCGACAAATCGATCACGATCTACCCGAACACGCCGCAAAAGGTGAAGGATTACCAGCAGCTCGTGGTGCGCACCTTCTTTCTGGCCAATGCCGACGTCAAGACGGTAGCGTTTTCCATCAAGACACTGCTCAAGGCCAAGGACGTCGTCACGGATGAACGCCTGGGCATCATCATGCTGCGCGATACGCCTGAAATGGTGCGCATGGCCGAGCGCATCATCAACGTGCAAGACCTGGCCGACCCGGAAGTGATGCTGGAAGTGGAAGTGCTGGAAGTCAAGCGCACGCGCCTGATGGAACTGGGCGTGCGCTGGCCGGACCAGGCCAGCCTGACACTGGCCGGTGCTGCAGGTATTACAGGAGGCCTGGGTGGCCTGAAAGTGGCCGACCTGCACCGCATCAATGGCGACAATATCAACCTGGGCATCGGCGGCGTCACCCTGAACGCCAACAAGACGGACAGCGACAGCAATATCCTCGCCAACCCGCGCATCCGCGTGCGCAACAAGGAAAAGGCCAAGATCCTCATCGGCGACCGTGTGCCCGTCATCACCGTCACGACGAATAACGGCGTCAGTTCCGACAGCGTCAACTACATCGACGTGGGCTTGAAGCTCGACGTGGAACCGAACGTCTACCTGGACGACGAAGTGGCCATCAAGATCAACCTGGAAGTGTCGAACGTCGTCAAGGAAGTGATCAGCAAGACGGGCACACAGGCATACCAGATCGGCACGCGCAGCGCGTCGACGGTCTTGCGCCTGAAGGATGGCGAGACGCAGGTGCTGGCAGGCCTGATCAGCGACGAAGACCGGGGCACGGCCAACAAGGTGCCGGGCGTGGGCGAACTGCCCGTGCTGAACCGATTGTTCGGCAGCCAGAAGGACGACGCCATGCGCAGCGAGATCGTGCTGTCGATCACGCCGCGCCTGCTGCGCAGCATCCGCCGCCCGGACCTGATGACGGCCGAATTCAATTCCGGCACCGAAGCATCCGTGGGCGGCCGCGCCAGCGTGGGCGGCTCCCCAGAGGCGATTGCCGCGCCGGAACAGGCTCCGCCGCGCGCCGGCTCGCCCATGACGGGCGGCGACGAAGCGCCCGCCGCCGGCGAAAAATCAGGCAAGGGCGGCCAGTGAAACCAAGGGGATTTACCTTCATCGAGCTGATGATCACCCTGGCCATCATGGCGACCCTGGCCACGGTGGCCGTGCCGATGGCGCAGGTGGCCTTGCAACGGGCGAAGGAGCAGCAATTGCGCAGCGCCCTGATCGAGATGCGCGAAGCGATCGATGCCTACAAGCGCGCTTCGGACAATGGCCGCATCAAGCTGTCGCTGGGCGCCTCCGGCTATCCGAAAAAACTCGATGAACTGGTCGAGGGCGTGCCCGACCAGCGCAGTCCCTCGAAGCAGAACATCTACTTCCTGCGCCGCTTGCCGCGCGACCCGTTCCAGCCCAGGGAAGAAGGCAGCGCCGCCGACAGCTGGAGCAAGCGCGCCTATGCCTCGCCGCCCGACAATCCCAGCGAAGGCGAGGACGTGTTCGATGTCGCCTCGCGCTCGACCAAGGTGGGCCTGAACGGCGTGCCGCTCAATCAATGGTGAACCCGATGCCTGCCTCTTCTCTACGCCGCGGCTTTACCCTGGTCGAACTGCTGGTGGTGCTGGCGATCATTTCGCTGCTGCTGACGATCGCCATCCCCCGCTATTTCGGTTCCGTGGAAAAATCGAAGGAAATCGCCCTGAAGGAAAACCTGCAGGTGCTCAGGAGCGGCCTCGATAAATACTATGCCGACAAGGGTGAGTATCCGGCCGCGCTGGCCGACCTGGTGACCCACCATTATTTCCGCAGCGTGCCGCTGGACCCCGTCACGGAGTCCGCCGCTACGTGGCAGCTGATCCCTTCGCCCAATGGCGAGATCGGCGGCGTGGCCGACGTGCGCAGCGGCGCCAAGGGCAAGACGCGCGAGGGCATTCCCTTTGAGCAGCTCTGATTTTCGACGCCGCGCACGGGGCTTCGCGTATATCTGGACCCTGATGCTGGTGGCCTTCATGGGCGTGGGCCTGGTGCTGGCCAGCGAATTGCATGCCACGGCCGCGCGGCGCGACAAGGAACGCGAGCTGCTGTTCATCGGCCATGAATTTCGCAACGCGCTGGGCCGCTACTACGACAGCACGCCGGGCGACGGGCGGCCCCGCTATCCATTGACCCTGCAGGAACTGCTGCGCGATCCGCGCTTTGCCAACGCCCGGCGCCATTTGCGCCGCGTATATGCGGACCCTGTCACGGGCAAGGCGGAATGGGGCGTGCTACGGCAGGAAGGACGCATCGTCGGCATCCATTCGCTGTCGCCGCAGCTGCCCATCAAGCAGGATAATTTTCTCGACGAAGACGCGAGCCTGCGCCGCAAGCAGCGCTACGCGGACTGGCACTTCACGTATCCGCACGACCTGGTGCTGGCCCCACCAGATGCGGCCGGCGGCGCGCCCGGGCTCAAGCCGAAAGGCGCGAACTGATATCATGCCCGCATTCCATATTCAGCATCGAGCAAAGGAGCAGGCATGAGCATAGGTGGCATTTCCATCGAACAGGCATTGGCATCGCTGTCGGACATGACGGGCGGCATGGTCGCCATCGGCAAGGACGAACATGCGCAACGCATCGCCAGGGCGCAAGCGTTCATGCGCCAGCAGGGCATCGCCGCCATCTACCTGAACGCGGGCGCCAACCTCACCTATTTCACGGGCACCAAATGGTATGCCAGCGAGCGCATGGTGGGCGCCATCCTGCCGGCCAGCGGCGACATCGAATACATCGCCCCCGCCTTCGAGGAAAGCACCTTGCAAGGCTTCATGCTCATCGAAGGCAAGGTCAATTGCTGGGAAGAGCATGAAAGCCCGTACCAGCTGTTCGTCAACGTGCTGGCGCGCATGGGCGTGGCGCAGGATTCGGCTGCCCCGCCGCGCGTGGGCATCTGCGAAAGCGCCGCCTTCTTCATCTACGACGGCATCAAGCCGCTGGCCGCCGGCTATGCGCTGGAAAACGCGCGCGCCGTCACGGCCTACTGCCGCAGCAGAAAATCACAGGCGGAAATCGCCCTGATGCAGCGCGTGATGGACATGACCCTGGCCGTGCACGTGGCCACGGCCAGCATGCTGTACGAAGGCATCACGACGGTGGAAGTAGAGGAATTCATCCAGCGCGCGCACCGCAAGGTGGGGGCGCCCCGCTCGTATTTCTGCATCGTGCTGTTCGGCGAGGCGACGGCCTACCCGCATGGCGTCAACTACGTGCAAACCTTGAAAGCGGGCGACACGGTGCTGATCGACACGGGTTGCCAGGTGATGAACTACATCTCCGACATCACGCGCACCTATGTGTTTGGCGCCATCAGCGAACGCCAGCGCAGCGTGTGGAACAGCGAAAAGGCGGCGCAGGCCGCCGCATTCGCGGCCGCCCAACTGGGCGTGCCCTGCGGCGACGTGGACCGCGCCGCCCGCGTGTCGCTGGAAGCAGATGGCTACGGTCCCGGCTACAAATTGCCGGGCCTGCCGCACCGCACCGGCCACGGCATCGGCCTCGATATCCACGAATGGCCCTACCTGGTGGGCAATGACACGACGCCGCTCGACGTGGGCATGTGCTTCTCGAACGAGCCGATGATCTGCGTCCCCGGCGAATTCGGCATCCGCCACGAAGACCATTTTTACATGACGGAAAACGGTCCGCGCTGGTTCACGCAGCCGGCGCACAGCATCGACGATCCGTTCGGGCTGCGCGCATAAGCCGGGTGTTGGATTACGCTGCGCTAATCCGACATCACCGCAACGCAAGGTAAGCCGCAGGAGTGCTGCGCGCGTAATCCGACGCCACAACGCCCTGCGCCAGCTTGAACACGGCCAGCGCCGTGCCCAGCTGCACGGCCTGTTCCTGCAGTGATTCGGCAGCCGCCGACGCTTCTTCCACCAGCGCGGAATTTTGCTGCGTCATCTGGTCCATGCTGCCGATGGCCACGCCGATGTCGCCGATGCCGGCGCTTTGCGCCTGGCTCGCGGCGCTGATCTCGGCCATGATGTCGGCCACCTTTTTCACGGAGTCGACGATCTGGCCCATGGTCAGACCCGCCTCGTCGACCAGCTTCGAACCGACGTTGACCTTGGCTACCGAATCGCCGATCAATTGCTTGATCTCGCGCGCCGCAGCCGCGCTGCGCTGCGCCAGGTTGCGTACTTCGGAGGCCACCACGGCAAAGCCGCGTCCCTGCTCGCCGGCGCGCGCCGCTTCCACGGCCGCGTTCAAGGCCAGGATATTCGTCTGGAAAGCGATGCCGTCGATGACGCCGATGATGTCGACAATGCGTTTCGAGGAATCATTGATCTCGCCCATGGTGGTGACCACCTGGCTGACCACTTGCCCGCCCTTCACGGCCACCGACGATGCCGACACCACCAGTTCGTGCGCCTGGCCCGCGTTGGCGGCGTTGTCGCGCACGGTGGAAGTCAGACTGTCCATGCTGCGCGCTGTCTGATCCAGGCTGCCCGCCTGCGATTCCGTGCGCGCTGCCAGGTCCGCATTGCCCTGAGCGATTTCCGCGCTAGCCACCTGGATGGTTTCAGCCGACGCCTTGATGCCGGATACCATGCCGGCCAGCCGGCCGCGCATCTCCTTCAGCGCCGCCAGCAGGCTGTCCTGGTCGCCCGCCTCGGTCACAATCTGCATCGAGAGGTCGCCATCGGCCACGGCCCGCGCGATCTGGCGCGCGTATTCGGGTTCGCCGCCCAGCTGCTGCCAGATGGCGCGCACGACGAAATGCGACACGGCCACCAGGCAGACGATGACGGCCAGCGCCACGGCGATGCTGGTATTGAGCGCATTGCGCACATTGGCCGCGCTGCATTCGATGCCCTGCTTGAACTGCAATTGCGCCTGTTCGTTGGTCTTGGCCAGGTCCGTGTTGAGCACGGCCAGCGCGCCCTGCATGCGCGCCACGGTCGCTTGCGGGTCGCCCTCTTCCATTTCCAGCATGATGCGCGCCGCGCTCAGTGCCGGCGCGTAATAGGCATCAAATTCCCTGGCCAGGCGCTGGCCCTGCTCGCGCTGGCCGGGAATCGCCGCAAAGGCGGCCAGTTTTTCGCGCAGCTTGACTGCCTGGCCGCCGACCTGGCCGATGCGCTCCTTGTCGCCTTCGCTGACGGCATCGCGCAAGGCGTCACCGACGGCGGCCACGTCCAGGGTCAGCGACTTGGCCAGGTCAAGCACCGGATAGTCGGCGCTTTCGGTGGCGTGGATGGAATTGAGCGTGGCCGTGGACAGATAGGCGCTGACGGCCAGGCCCAGTCCGAAAATCACGGCCGAGACGACAGGCAGCGCCCATATCTTGCGTTTGATGCTCATTGCTGTCTCCTGATGTATGTGTACCGGGCCGCCGCATGGCGCGCGGCCCGGGCCGGCTTTATGGCGCCGTCAGCACCACTTTGACGCTGCCGTCGACGGCACTCTTTTCGATATAGCCGATGGCTTTCGGATCGGCGGCCACGGCCTTCTTCACGTCGGCGCTATTCGCCACCTCCTTCGGCAAGGTGGCCTTGCCCGTGAAAACCAGCTTGGACCACAGTGCCTTGGCCTGCGAAGGTTCCTTGTCCGTCACCTTCTTGTAGAACTCGGCGCGCACGGGTGCGCTTTCCGGCTGGTCAACCGGCGTCATGGCCGTCGACTTACCGAGGAAGAATTGCGCCACCTGTTCATTCGTCATGGCGCCGGCGGCGCTCTTCGGATTGACCACCACGACCACTTCGGCCATGGCGGAAAAAGCGGTCGACAGCGCCAGCAAGGCAGCCGCAAAAATGTAAGGTTTCATGCGGCGCTCCTTAGAAAACGAAATCGATGGCGGCGGCAGCCACCGTGACGGGGCCATGGAATCCTGGCTTGGCTTGCACGAACAGGCCCGGGCCATTCTTCGGCTTGATGCGGTCGATCTGCACCTTCAGCGCGGCCGAACGGTGGAAATCCCAGCGCACGCCAATGCTGTCCGTCGATTGCTCGAGCTGGTTGCGCATGGTAGCCAGGGTGTCGACGCCGGCCGACAGCGCGCGCAGGGTCGGCGTGCAGGCGGCCGGATAGCCGGCAGGGCAGGATGCGGGCACGGTGTTGTTCACGCGGCCATCGGCCTTCAGGCTGGCGTGGCTGTAGTACGGCAAAAAGGCGCCGATGCGGTAGCCGCCCATCACGTACCACGAGGTGCTGTCGCTGACATAGCTGTCCGTCTTTCGCTTTGCATATTCGGACTGCAGCAGCACGTTGTTCCAGTCCAGGCCCAGGCCAACGGACGTGAAGGACGCCTTCTTGTCCTTAACTTCCAGCGCATCGGCCAGGGCGCCCAGCTGGGCGATCCTGTAGCCGTTGCCGGCCGCGCGCAGGCTGCCCATCAAGGTATTCAGGCTCGGCGAATCGTTGATCGTCAGCTTGGTCTCGGCACGGCCGAAGCGCACGGTGACGGGGCCATGCTCGGCCACCACGTTGAGGGCGACGATGGACTTGCCTTCCACCTGCACCGTCGAAGCGGGGCCTGTGGCCAGGGTGGCCTTGGTGCGGCCCAGCGCCAGCTGCGTGGTGATGCTGGTGTCGCCCGCGCTGAACTGGTAGGTGCCGTCGATGCCATCGATGCTGTTCAGCGGTACCTGCGAATACATTTCGCCGGGCGGGCGCAGCATGGTGTTGGCATAGCCGACGTTGCGGTAATCGGAAATCATGAAGACGGGCAGGCCCATGCGGCCGACGCGCACGCTGAAGCTGTCCGACACCTTGGCCTTGGCGAAGGCCCACGCCAATTCGGCGCCGAAATCGTCCTCGCCATCCTTGCGCGCCAGACCCTGCACGGTGGCCGACAGCCACGGGTTGACGGTGACATTGGCTTGCAGTCCCAGGTTGGAATCGACACCCGTGCGGGCTGTCTTGCTGGCGCCAGCCGCCTGGTTCGGGCGCGCGAACTGCGCATTGTCGGTATCGGCCATGGTCAGGGCGGCAGTGCCGTAGCCGCTGATCTTGACCGCAGGGCCCGTGGCCTCTTCGGCATAGGCATGGCTGATGGCCAGGGGCATGGCCAACAGGAAAATCAGGACGTGTTTATTCATAGTAATTAAATACCCGTAGCGGTGAACGTGGAGTGGGCTCGAGGTCGATGGCTCACCGGCCGTAAAAGGCCGGGTCCGTTTTTTCGCGCCGCCATCGCTTCGAGGAGCGTGCATGGCGGCGTGACCAGTGAGTAAAACCATGCTACAGAGAAAAGGTTTTACGTTGGAAAGTTTTCTTGCGGCAATGAGTGAATTCGCCCCTTTTCACGAAAAAAGCACGCGTTCTAGAGGGGTTTATCTAAATAGCACGCGGTGCAAAACCACACTTACGCTATATTTTTCATACACTTATGGATAATTCAAGAGAAGCCGAATAAAAAAACGCCGCCTGCGCGAAGATCGCGGGCGGCGCCGTTTACACCAGTGCTGCGGCAGACGCTTATTCGCGCTTCGAGACCAGGGTCAGAATATCGTAGCTGGCCACCAGTTCCTCGTTCTGGTTCGTCACCTGCACGTCCCACGCGACCACGCCCTGGCCCACGCCAAAAACGTCCTTGCGGTTGCGGTCGACCTTGCGCTTGCACGTCAGGCGGGCGCGGATGGTGTCGCCAATCGCCACCGGCGCGACGAAGCGCAGGTTGTCCAGGCCATAGTTGGCCAGCACGGGACCGACGCCAGGCGAAACGAACAGGCCGGCGGCGGCCGACAGCACGAAGTAGCCGTGGGCGATGCGCTTGCCGAACTGCGATTCCTTGGCCGCGATTTCGTCGAAGTGCATGTAGAAAAAGTCGCCCGAGATGCCGCCGAAGGCGACGATGTCCGCTTCGCTGACGGTGCGGCGGTGCGTGAGCAGCGAGTCGCCCGTCTTCAAGTCCTCGAAGTGCTTGCGGAACGGGTGGATCGGGCTTTCATTGACATCCGCGCCGCGCACGTATTCGCCGGTGATGGCCGCCAGCATGGTCGGCGAACCTTGCACGGCCGCCCGTTGCAGATAGTGGCGCACGGCGCGCACGCCGCCCAATTCTTCGCCGCCGCCCGCGCGGCCAGGGCCGCCGTGCTTCAGTTGCGGCAGGGGCGAGCCATGGCCCGTCGAATCGACGGAAGCCACGCGCTCGAGCACGTGCACGCGGCCATGCGTGGCCGCCACTTGCGGCACCACGCGCGCGGCGATCTTCGGATCGCGCGTCACCAGGGTGCTCACCAGGCTGCCCTTGCCGCGCGCGGCCAGGGCCAGCGCTTCGTCGATATCGTGGTAGCCCATCATGGTGCTGACAGGGCCGAACGCTTCGACGTCATGCACGGCGTCGTTGCCGAAGGCGTCGCGGCACATCAGCAAGGTCGGCGAGAAGAAGCTGCCGTCCTGCGCGCCATCACCGAGCGGATTGAAACCGTCGGCCGCGCCGAATACCACTTCATTACCCTGCGACAGGGTGGCGACGCGCTCGGCCACGTCGTTCTGCTGCTCTTTCGAGGCCAGCGCGCCCATGCGCACGCCTTCGATGGACGGATCGCCCACCACCACCTTGGCCAGGCGCTCGCGCAGGCGCGTGCCGACGGCGTCCATCAGGTGCTCGGGCACGATGATGCGGCGAATCGCCGTGCACTTCTGGCCCGACTTGCCCGTCATCTCGCGCACGACTTCCTTGACGAACAGGTCGAATTCCACGTCGTCGGGCGTGACGTCCGGCGCCAGGATGGCGCAGTTGAGCGAATCGGCTTCGCCGTTGAAGGGCACTGACTGGCCGATCAGGTTGGGATTCGTGCGCAGCTTGGCGGCCGTCGCGGCCGATCCCGTAAACGTGACGAAATCCTGGCCGTTCAGGCGGTCCAGCAAGTCGCCCGTGGAGCCGATCACCAGTTGCAGACTGCCGGCCGGCAGCAAGCCCGATTCGTGCATCATGCGCACGACGGCCTGCGTCAGATAGCTCGTCGCCGTGGCCGGCTTGGCGATGCAGGGCATGGCCGCCAAAAAGCTGGGCGCGAATTTTTCCAGCAAACCCCAGATGGGGAAGTTGAAGGCGTTGATATGCACGGCCAGGCCGCCGCGCGGCACCAGGATGTGCGTGCCGGCGAAACCGCCTTTTTTACCAAGCGCGATGGCCGGGCCTTCGTGCAGCACGTTCGACGATGGCAGCTCGTTGCTGCCCATGCTGGCGTAGGCGAACAGGGTGCCCGTGCCACCTTCGATATCGACCCAGCTGTCGGCGCGCGTGGCGCCCGACAGGTGCGAGATCGCGTACAGCTCTTCCTTGCGTTCGACCAGGTACAGGGCCAGCGCCTTCAGGCGCGCGGCGCGCTGCTGGAAGTCGAGCGCCATCAGGCCCGGCACGCCCGTCTTGCGCGCATACGTAACGGCTTCGTCGAAGTCGATCTTTTCCGCATGCGTGTGATAGATGACGCGGTTGTTCAAGGCGCTGTGCAGGGGCACGGCGGCGCTTTCGCCCAGCCAGCGGCCGGCGATCAGGCTTTGCAGGGTGGATATTTGAGCCATGTGGTTTCTCCGTAAAACGAGGGTGTGGTGATGTTGGTGGTAGTGTCGGATTACGCGGGGCGCTGCCCCGCTAATCCGACCTACGCCCATATTGCTTACTGCGCCGCTGCGTTCTTGTGCAGGTGCAGCGGCAAGGCGGATTCGAAATTCAGGCGCTGGCGGTTCGCCTCGACTTCAGTCAGGGCTTCCACTTCGCGCATCGTCTGCATCGAGCGCACGGCCAGTTCGTGGTACTGGTCCGTGCCCGAGCTTTTCCATTTGATTTCATCATCGGTCAGCGCGCGGATGATCTTGGCGGGCGTGCCGACGACCATGCTGCGCGGCGCGACGATCATGCCTGCCTTGACGAAACTCATGGCGGCGACGATGGATTCCTCGCCGATGACGGCGTTGTCCATCACCACGGCATTCATGCCGACGAGCGCATTGCGGCCGATGCGGCAGCCGTGCAGCACGGCCCCGTGGCCGATATGGCCGTCGACTTCGACCACCGTGTCGCAGCCGGGAAAACCGTGCATGACGCAGGTATCCTGCAGGTTCGCCCCCTCTTCCAGGATCAGTCGGCCGAAGTCGCCCCGGATCGAGGCCAGGGGACCGATATAGCAGCGCGGACCGACGATCACGTCGCCGATCAGCACGGCCGACGGGTGCACGTAGGCGCTGGGGTGGACGACGGGGGTGACGCCGTTGATTTCGTAGACTTTGACCATACAGACTCCTTACATGCCCAGATAGGCGCTTTGTACCTGCTCGTTATGCAGCAATTCGGGACCGGGGCCGGACAAGGTGATGGCGCCCGTCTCGATCACGTAGCCCACGTCGGCGATCGACAGGGCCGCATGGGCGTTCTGCTCGACGAGGAAGATGGTGATGCCCTGGTCGCGCAGTTCGGCCACGATGCGGAAGATTTCCGCGATCAGCAAAGGCGCCAGGCCCATGCTCGGTTCGTCGAGCAGCAGCAGTTGCGGGCGGCCCATCAGCGCGCGCGCCATGGCCAGCATCTGCTGCTGTCCGCCAGATAGCGTCCCGGCCAGCAGCAAGCGCTTTTCCTTCAGGATCGGGAACAGGCCATACATGCGCTCCATGTCGCCCGCCACGTCCTGTGCGGGACGTGTAAACGCGCCCAGGCGCAGATTGTCTTCCACCGTCATGGGGCCGAACACTTGCCGCCCTTCCGGCACCTGGCAAATGCCGCTGCGCACGCGCTTGTCGGCGCTCATGCGGCTGACGTCCTGGCCGGCGAAAGCGATGCTGCCGGCGCTGACCGGCTGGACGCCGGAAATCGCCCGCAACAGGGTCGTCTTGCCGGCGCCATTCGCGCCCACCAGCGCCACCAACTGGCCCTGGCGTACCTGCAGGTCGATGCCGTGCAGGGCCTGGATGCGGCCGTAATGGCTGGTCAATCCCTGGATGTCGAGCACCAGCGGTGTCTGAGGTTTTTCCATCTTCATCATGCCGCCACTCCCAGGTATGCCGCCACCACGTCGGGATTCGCGCGCACTTCAGCGGCGGTCCCTTCGGCCAGCTTCTTGCCATAGTCGAGCACCAGGATATGGTCCGACAGATTCATCACCAGCTTCATGTCATGCTCGACCAGCACCACCGTCACGCCCGATTGCGCCACCTTGCGGATCAGGGTTTCAATCTCGCCCGTCTCCGTGTGGTTCAAGCCCGCAGCCGGTTCATCGAGCAGCAGCACTTTCGGCTTGGCCGCCAGCGCGCGGGCGATTTCCAGGCGTTTCAAGGCGCCATACGACATCTGCCCCGCCTCGTCATCGATATGCCGGCCCACGCCGACAAACTCCATCAGGCCCGCCGCCTCGTCGCGGCAGGCCGCATCCGCGCGGCGCACGGACGGCAAGCGCAGCATGGAGGCGAACAGGTTCTGGTTCAGGCGCAGATGCGCGCCCACCATCACGTTATCGATGGCCGTCATGTTCATGCACACCTGCAGGTTCTGGAAGGTGCGGCTCATGCCGCGCCGCGCCAGCGCATCGGGCGACATGGCGGCCACGTTCTCGCCATTGAGCAAAATTTCGCCCTTGGTCGGCGTGTAGACGCCGGTGATCAGGTTGAACAGGGTCGTCTTGCCGGCCCCGTTCGGCCCGATCACGGAGTGGATATTGCCTTCCTTGACCGTAAAACTGACGTCCTGCACCGCGTGCACGCCGCCGAAGCTCTTGCTCAGGTTGGTAATCGTCAGCATCTCAGACCTCCTGTGCGGATTTGACGGGCGCCTTCGGAGTGGCGGCCCGCTTGCGCGAACGGCTGGCCAGGCTCGGTACCAGGCCCTTGGGCATGAAGATCATGGTGGCCATCAGGATCACGCCAAACACCACCGTTTCCCAGCCTTCAAAGCTGGACAGCAGCTGCGGCAAGATCGTCAGCAGGGCCGCGCCGATGATGGAACCGAAGATCGACGCCATGCCGCCCACCACCACCATCGTCACCAGCTCGATCGAGTGGAAGAAACCGGCCAGGTTGGGCGTGATGAAACCGATGTAGTGGGCACTGATGCTGCCGGCGATGCTGGCAATGACGGCCGACAGCACGAACACGCGCACCTTGAAACGCGTCGTATCGACGCCGACGACGCGGGCCGCCACTTCCGAGCCGTGGATGGCTTGCAGCGCGCGCCCGACGGGCGAATCGATCAGGTTCAGCGCCAGCCACGTGACCAGCAACAGCAGTACGGCGCACACCAGGTACCACGATTTTTCACCGGCGATGTCCAGGCCGGCGACACTGAAGGCGGAGACGCCGATGCCGTCCGGGCCACCCGTCCACTGCGTCTCGTTGTTGATGACAATCGAGATGATGATGCCCAGGCCCAGGGTCGCCATGGCCAGCGTATGGCCTTTGAGTTTCAAGACCGGGCGCGCCAGCAGCAGCGCCAGCAGCCCCGTGGCGACAGCGCCGGCGGCCAGGGCGGCCAGCGGCGGCCAGCCATAGTGCGTGGTCAGCACGGCCGACGCATACGCGCCCAGGCCATAGAAACCCGCGTGACCGAGGCTGATCTGGCCCGTGTAGCCCATCAGGAGATTGAGGCCGATGACGACGATGGCGTTCAGGGCAATGCGGATCGCCACGTCATAGTAGAACGCATTCGTGAGGAACAGGGGCAGGATGGCCAGCACCAGGGCCAGTAATACCAGGCCGCCGTGGCGCGAGCGGGTAAAGAAATTCTTCATACACGCTCCGAGTTTTTGGCGCCAAACAAGCCTTGCGGCAGGAAGAACAGGATCAGCAGGATCAGCACGAAAGGCACCGCGTCTTTATACGCCGAAGAGATGTAGCCGGCAGTCATGGCTTCGGCGATGCCGAGGATCAGGCCACCGGCAATCGCACCCGCGCCGCCACCGAGACCACCGAGGACGGCGGCGACAAAGCCTTTCAGGCCCAGCATGATGCCCGCGTCGTAGGACGTGTAAGTGATCGGTGCAACGAGGATGCCGCCCGCAGCACCCAGCAGGGCCGACAGGCCGAACGAGAACAGCAGCACCTTGCGCGTGTTGATGCCCACCAGTTGCGCGGCCAGCTTGTTGTGCGACGTGGCCAGCATGGCCTTGCCCATCAGGGTGCGGCCGAAGAACCAGCCCAGCACCAGCACGATGACGACCGTCACGCCCAGCACCCACAGGCTTTGCGGCAGCAGGCTGGCGCCCAAAAAATCGATCGGCGCATCGCCGGAAAACGCCGGCAGCGAGTGCGTATCCTTGCCCAGCCAGATTTGCACGAGGCCGCGCAGCACGAGCGAGGCGCCGATGGTGATGATCAGCAGCGTGATGACCTGCGCGTTCTGCGCCGGCTCGATCACGGTTTTTTCCATCAGCAGGCCAACGAGGCCGGTGGCGATGACGGCCAGAATGATGGCCAGCGGCAGCGGCACGCCGGCGGCCGACATCACGGCGGCCAGCATCCCGCCCAGCATGATGAATTCGCCTTGGGCGAAGTTGATCACGCCGCTGGTGTTGTAGATGATGGTAAAGCCCAGCGCAGCCAGCGCATAGGCGGAACCGACCGTCATCCCGGAATACAGAAATTGTAGAAATTGTGCGACTTCCATGGTGTCTCCAATATGTTCGGCTACGCGCGGGCCGCCTCGAGGGCGGCCTCGCGCAGGTACTCTGGCTTACCGTATTTCGAACATCATTTCGACAATTGCCATTCGCCGTTCTTCACTTCCACCATGCGGAACGCCGACAGGTCCAGGCCCATGTGGTCTTTGGCCGACATGTTGAACACGCCCGTCGTGCCGACAAAGCCCTTGGTCGATTCCAGCGCCGCGCGCACTTTTTCGCGGTCCGTGCCGCCGGCGCGTTTGATGGCGTCGACGGACAGATTCAGGGCGTCGAGCGCATAGCCGCCAAAGGTCGACGGATCGATCTTGTAGCGGTCTTTGTACGTCTTGTCGTAGCCGACGACGACGGCCTTCTGTGCGTCGCTGTCTGGCAGCATGGCGCCGATCAAGAGGGCCGGCGTTGGCAGACGCACGCCTTCGGCGGACTTGCCCGACAGTTTCAGATACTCGTCCGACGCCACGCCATGCGATTGGTACAGCGGCAGCGCGGCCATGCCCAGTTGGCCATAGTTCTTGGTCACGACGGCCGGACCCTGGCCCAGGCCGAAGACGAAGACGGCTTGCACACCCTTGGTGTTCTTGATGCGGGTCAGCTGCGCCGTGATGTCCGTATCTTTCGGGCCATAGGTTTCATCGGCCACCAGGGTGATGCCGTATTTCGAGGCGACGATTTGCGATTCCTTGCGGCCCGAGGCGCCAAAGCCGCTCGTTTCCGACAGCAGGCCCACCTTGCTGATGCCGCGCTTCTTCATGTCCTCGAACACCTTCTCGGCCGCCATGCGGTCCGTATGCGGCGTCTTGAAGACCCATTTCTTGACCGGATCGATGATCACCACGGCGCCAGCCAGCGAAATGAACGGCATGCTGGCGCGTTCCACCAGCGGCGCCATCGCCATCGTCGCACCCGTGGTCGTGCCGCCGATCAGCACGTCGACCTTGTCGGACTCGATTAAACGCTTGGTAAAACCGTTGGCCTTGGCCGCATCGCTGCCATCGTCGTAATGCACGAGTTCCAGCTTGCGTCCCAGGACACCGCCGGCCGCGTTGATCTTCTCGATGTACAGCTGCAGGGTTTTCAGTTCCGGGTCGCCCAGGAAGGCGGCCGGTCCCGTGACGGACAGCACGGAACCGATCTTGATGTTCTCGGCCGCATACGCGCCCGCGGCGGACATGGCCAGTACGCCGGCGATCAGGGTTTTCTTGAAGATATTGGCAATCATTATGGTCTCCACCAGGTTGGCACTACGGTCAATTATGGTCGGCGCTTTTTTACAAGCCTGCGCCTTTTTTTTTACTGTGTTATACGCGTTCGATCACGACGGCAATCCCCTGTCCCACGCCGATACACATGGTGCACAGCGCATAGCGTCCGCCAGTGCGTTCCAGCTGATTCAGCGCGGCCATCACCAGGCGCGCACCCGATGCGCCCAGTGGGTGGCCGATGGCAATGGCGCCGCCATTCGGGTTCACGTGGGCCGCGTCGTCGGCCAGCCCCAGGTCGCGCGTGACGGCCAGGGCCTGCGCCGCAAACGCCTCATTGAGCTCGATGACGTCCATCTGATCGATGCTCAATCCCGTTTGCGCCAGCACCTTGCGCGACGCGGGCGAAGGGCCAAAGCCCATGATGCGCGGCGCCAGGCCGGCCGTGGCCATGCCCAGCACTTTTGCGCGCGGCGTCAGCTTGTATTTGTCCAAGGCGGCGGCGGACGCCAGCAAAATCGCGCAGGCGCCGTCGTTCAAGCCCGAAGCATTGCCGGCCGTGACGGTGCCATCCGGCTTGACCACGCCCTTGAGCTTTGCCAGCATCTCGATCGACGTATCCGGGCGCGGATGTTCATCGCTGGTGACCATCTTCGGGTCGCCCTTTTTTTGCGGTACGGCGACGGGCACGATTTCGCGCTCGAATACGCCGGCAGCATGGGCGGCGGCCCAGCGCTGCTGGCTGCGCAAGGCCAGGGCATCCTGGTCGGCGCGGCTGATGCCGAACTCCACGGCCACGTTTTCCGCCGTTTCCGGCATGGTGTCGATGCCGTACTGCGTCTTCATCTTGCCGTTCACGAAGCGCCAGCCCAGGGTCGTGTCTTCGATCTTAGCCGCGCGCGAAAATGCGCTGTCGGCCTTGCCCATCACGAAAGGCGCGCGCGTCATGCTTTCCACGCCGCCGGCGATGATCAGTTCCGCCTCGCCCGCCTTGATGGAACGGGCAGCCATGCCGACCGCGTCCAGGCTGGAGCCGCACAGGCGGTTGATGGTATTGGCCGGTACGGCCGCAGGCAAGCCGGCCAGCAGCGCGGCCATGCGGCCCACGTTGCGGTTGTCTTCGCCCGCCTGGTTGGCGCAGCCGTAGAACACGTCGTCGATGGCGGACCAGTCGACAGACGGGTTGCGGGCGATCAGCGCGGCGATCGGCAGCGCGCCCAGGTCGTCCGCGCGCACGCTGGACAGCGCGCCGCCATAGCGGCCAAACGGAGTACGTACGGCGTCACAGATAAAGGCTTCGTTCATGTTTGCTTCCTTGTTCTGGCTATCAGGAGAAAATCTTCGGGCGCTGGTCGACCACGCGGCGGGCCTTGCCCGTCAAGGTGCGCTCGATGCCGGCAGCGGCCACCAGGCGCACGCGCGTGCTCACGCCCACGTGGGTCTTGATGCGGTGTTCCAGCTCGCGCGCCAGCGCGTCCGTCTCGCTGGCCGAGATGGTGGCTGTCAGGTCGATGCGCAGCTCGGCGATCACTTCGAGTTTGTCGAGGTGGCCGTCGCGCGTCACCACCAGCTGGTATTGCGGCGCCAGACGCGGCATCTTGAGGATCAGCTCTTCGATCTGCGTGGGGAAGACGTTCACGCCGCGGATGATCAGCATGTCGTCGGAACGGCCTGTGATCTTGCCGATGCGGCGCATCGAGCGCGACGTCGGCGGCAGCAGGCGGGTCAGGTCGCGCGTGCGGTAGCGGATGATGGGCAGCGCCTCTTTCGACAAGGAGGTAAACACCAGCTCGCCCTCTTCGCCGTCCGGCAGCACTTCGCCCGTTTCCGGGTCGATGATCTCGGGATAAAAATGGTCTTCCCAGATGACGGGACCATCCTTGCTTTCGATGCATTCGGACGCCACGCCAGGGCCCATCACTTCGGACAGGCCGTAGATGTCGACGGCGTCGATGCCGGCGCGCGCCTCGATTTCCGAACGCATTGCGTCCGTCCACGGCTCGGCGCCGAAGATACCCACCTTCAGCGACGATTCGGCCGGATCGAGACCCTGGCGCGTGAATTCCTCGATGATGTTGAGCATGTACGATGGCGTGACCATGATAATCGACGGCTTGAAGTCCTGGATCAATTGCACCTGCTTCTCCGTCTGTCCGCCGGACATCGGAATGACCGTGCAGCCCAGGCGCTCGGCGCCGTAATGGGCGCCCAGGCCGCCCGTGAACAGGCCGTAGCCGTAGGAGATGTGCACCATGTCGCCCGCGCGGCCGCCACCGGCGCGGATCGAACGCGCCACCACGTTGGCCCAGGTATCGATGTCGTTCTGCGTGTAGCCGACCACCGTGGCCTTGCCCGTCGTGCCGCTCGACGCGTGGATGCGCACCACTTGCTCGCGCGGCACGGCGAACAGGCCGAACGGGTAATTGTCGCGCAAGACTTTTTTATCGGTGAACGGGAATTTGGCCAGGTCGGCCAGCGATTTCAGGTCGTCCGGATGCACGCCCGCTTCGTCAAAAGCGGCGCGGTAATGGGGCACGTTGTCATACGCGTGCTTGAGCGTCCATTTCATGCGTTCGAGTTGCAGCGCCTGCAGTTCATCCTTGCTGGCGCGCTCGATCGGCTCGAGGTCATTCGGTGCTGGGGTTCTCTGGACCATCTCTGTCTCCTGAATCGTTACTATCACTGTGTAATTTGTACCGGCAGTTCAAGCCTGCTCTTGTCACTTCAATTGCTGATGACTTCACCCGCCACGCGGATCGACTTGCCGCGGAAGAGCGCAATGGCGCGCCCTTCCTGGTTGCTGACCTTGACGTCATAGACGCCGCTCTTGCCGGCCAGCGCCTGCTCGACGGCATGCGCCGTCAGCACGTCGCCTTCGCGGCCCGGCGCCAGGTAGTCGATGGTGCAGCCGGCGCCCACGGTGTTCATGTTGTAGCTGTTGCAGGCAAAGGCGAAGGCGCTGTCGGCCAGGGCGAAGATAAAACCGCCGTGGCAGGTCTGGTGGCCGTTGAGCATGTCGGCGCGCACCGTCATCGTCATGCGCGCATGGCCGGGCCCCACGTCGGCCAGGGCGATGCCCATGGCGGCGGTGGCATTATCGCGCGACAGCATGGAAGCGGCGGCCGCTTCGGCCAGGGCTTGCGCGGTCATGTTCTGGTCCTTATTTGACATATCATTCGGCATGAAACGGTACTCCATTGGCGAGTTTGCGGCGCAGTAGCGGCGAGACCCGGTAGCGGTCTTCGCCGTAGCCCAGCGCCAGGTGCTGTAATACGTTCACGATGTGCTGGACGCCGACGGCATCGGCCCAGGCCAGCGGTCCGCGCGGATAGTTGACGCCCTTCCGCATGGCGATATCGACGGCGGCCACAGTACAAACACCCTGGTTGACGGCGTCGGCCGCCTCGTTGGCCAGCATGGCGACCGTGCGCATGACGGCCAGGCCAGGCACGTCGTCCAGGCGCGTGACGATGAAGCCGGCCGCCTGGAACAGGCCGACGACGGCCGTGTAGGCGGCGTCGCCGCACTGGTCGGCGCGGGCCACGGCGATGCGCTTGGCACCGGCGTAATCGAGCGCCAGGTCGAACAGCACCGTGTCCGGATGCTGGTTGTCGTGCGCGCGCTGGGTGGCGCTGCGGCCATCAGTGAGGTAAATCGCGGCGCCATGGCAATGCAGGGCCGGCGCTTCGTCGTGCGCCTGGCCTTCCTGCGTCACGCGGCGGCTGACGGTGATGCCGGCCTGCTCCAGGCGCTGCACCAGGCTGTGGATGATGCCGCTATGGCCACGGCCATCGCCGCCGATGGCGGCCGACAGGGAGACGAATTCCGGTTTCGCTTGCGCGCTTTCCGCCTGCGCCACAGGCGCGCTGGCGCCTTCCCCGTACGGGTAAAAGCCACGGCCCGATTTGCGGCCGAGGAAACCGGCGTTGACCATTTCCTGTTGCAGCACGGACGGCGTGAAGCGCGGGTCGTTGAAATAGGCGCCGAACACGGATTGCGTGACGGAGAAATTCACGTCGTGGCCGATCAGGTCCATCAGCTCGAATGGCCCCATGCGGAAACCGCCCGCTTCGCGCAACACGGCATCGATGGTGGCGGCGTCGCCCGCCTGCTCGTTCAGCAGGCGCCAGCCTTCCGCGTAGAACGGACGGGCGACGCGGTTGACGATGAAGCCGGGCGTCGATTTCGCATGCACGGGGTTCTTGCCCCAGGCAAGCGAGGTGTCATAGACGGTGGCGGCCACTTGCTCGCTGGTGGCCAGGCCACTGATCACTTCGACCAACGCCATCAGGGGCACGGGATTAAAGAAATGCATGCCGACCAGGCGTTCCGGGCGGCGCAGCTTGGCGGCAATCGCCGTGACGGAAATCGACGACGTATTCGTCGCCAGGATGCAGTCGTCGCTGACCAATGCTTCCAGTTCGGCGAACAGGCCGCGCTTGACGTCGAGGTTTTCCACGATGGCTTCCACCACCAGGACGCAATCGCTCACATCGGCCAGGCTGCCGGCCGCCTGCAGGCGCGCCGTGGCGGCCGCCGCTTCGTCCGCCGTCATGCGGCCCTTCTCGGCCAGCTTCGCATACATCTTGCCGATGTCGGCCAGCGCATTGCTGACGGCTTCCGCACGCGTGTCATACAGTTTGACGCGGTAACCGGCGGCGGCCGCCACCTGCGCGATGCCGGCGCCCATGGCGCCGCTGCCGATGACGGCGACGATACTGTTGTTGTCCAAAGCTGCCATATCAATGTCCCTTGAATTGCGGTGCGCGCTTTTCCATGAAGGCGGCCACGCCTTCGCGGTAATCGTCGCTGTTACCGAGATCGCTCATCATGCGCGCTTCCAGCGCCAGCTGCTGCGGCAGGGTGTTGGCGCCACTGGCGGCCAGCGCCTGCTTGGTGCAGGCCAGGCCCTTGGTGGGCGCCGTGGAAAAGTGCACGGCCAGCTTGCGCGTTTCTTCGGCCAGTTGGGCATCCTCGACGCATTTCCAGATCAGGCCCCAGTCTTCCGCTTTTTCCGCCGTCAGTTTTTCACCGAGCATGGCCAGGCCCATGGCGCGCGCCGAACCGATCAGGCGCGGCAGGAAGAAGGTGCCGCCCGTGTCCGGGATCAGGCCCAGCTTGCAGAACACTTCGACAAAGCTGGCCGACTTGCCGGCGATGACGATGTCGCAGGCCAGCGCCAGGTTGGCGCCCGCGCCAGCAGCCACGCCGTTGACGGCGCAGATGACGGGCATCGGCAATGCCTTCAAGGCCAGCACCAGCGGCGCATAGTTCTTTTCCACCGACTCACCCAGGTCCACGCCCTTCGAGCCGGGTTCCACGGCGCGGTCGGACAAATCCTGGCCCGCGCAAAAACCGCGGCCCGCACCCGTCAATACGAAGACGCGCACGGAGCTGTCGGCATTGACTTTGGCGATGGCATCACGCACTTCCTCGTGCATGGCTTGCGTAAAGCTATTGAGCTTGTCGGGACGGTTCAGGGTCAGGGTGGCGATACCCTGTTCGATGGTGAAGAGGATGTTTTGGTAGGTCATGGCGTGTCTCGCTATTTTAGTTATTGGCCCGCAGCGGAAATCTGGGGTCTGCCCCCGGCTTTATTCAGCCTGGTCGAAGTCGACCACCACCTTGTCGGTCAGCGGAAAACTCTGGCAACTGAGGACGAAACCGCGCGCCACTTCGTAGTCTTCCAGCGCGTAGTTGACGTCCATTTCGACTTTGCCATCGAGGATCTTGCAGCGGCAGGTCGAGCATACGCCGCCCTTGCACGAGTAGCGCATGTCCAGCCCGGCGCGCAGGCCCGCGTCGAGGAGGGATTCCTTGTCCTTGTCCATTGTGAAGGTGGTGTGGTTGCCATCCATGATGACGGTCACTTGCGTTTCCTGCACGGCGTCGGCGGCCAGCTGGGCGCGCGGCTTGTGGGCGTTTTTCGGGATGCTGGCGGCGAACAGTTCGATCTTGATATTCTGCTTGGGCATGCCGGCCGCCTGCAGGGCGGCGGACACACCCAGCATCATGTCTTCCGGGCCGCAGATAAAGGCGTTGTCGTAGTCTTCCACCTTGATCCAGTGTTGCAGGAACTGTTCGCATTTTTCCTGGGTGATGCGGCCATTGAACAATTCGATATCCTGCTGCTCGCGGCTCATCACGTAGACGAGGTTCAACCGCTCCAGGTACACATCCTTCAAGTCCGTCAATTCTTCCTTGAAGATGACGGACGACGAAGCGCGGTTGCCGTAAAACAGGGTGAAGCGGCTCAGAGGTTCCGTCAGCAGGGTCGTCTTGATGATGGAGAGGATGGGCGTAATACCGCTGCCGGCCGCGAACGCCAGGTAGTGCTTGCGGTTGACGCAGTCGAGCGGCACGTTGAAGTGGCCCATGGGCGGCATCACCTCGATGGTGGCGCCCGCCTTGAGTGTATCGTTGGCCCAGGTGGAGAAAGCGCCGCCCGGCGTGCGCTTGATGGCCACGCGCAGGGTGCCGTCCTGCACCGCCGAACAGATGGAATACGAGCGGCGCACGTCTTCCGCATTGATGTTGGCGCGCAGGGTCAGGTGCTGGCCCTGCTGGAAGCGGAACTGCTGCTGCAATTCGGCTGGCACGTCGAACGTGACGGCGATCGTGTCGCGCGTTTCGTTGCGCACGTTCGCTACGCACAGCGGATAAAATTTACTCATGCTTCATCTCCAGTTTCTTCGGAACGTGTGCCTGTTTTTTTTAGTGGCACTTGAAGTAGTCAAACGGTTCGCGGCAATCGATGCATTTGTACAGGGCCTTGCACGGCGTGGAGCCGAACTGGCTGGTCAGCTGCGTATGCGCCGAGCCGCAGTTCGGGCAGATCACGTCCAGTTTCGGCATCGCCTGGCGCTTGACGCCACCACGCAAACCGCTGATATCGATCACCTGCTGCTGCGGCGGGGCGATGCCATAGCCTTTCAGCTTGGCCTTGCCCGCTTCGCTCATCCAGTCCGTCGTCCAGGCGGGCGCCAACTGGTTCACCAGCGTGACCTTGGCCACGCCGTGGCTGCGCAAGGCATCCGTGACGGCGTCGGCGATCACCTGCATGGCCGGGCAGCCCGAATACGTGGGCGTGATCGTCACGATGCACTCTTCGCCACTGACCACATCGACGGCGCGCACGATGCCCAGGTCCACCACCGAAATGACGGGGATTTCCGGGTCCGGCACGTCGCCCAGCCAGGCCCAGACCTGGGCGGCGTCCAGCGCTACCGTGGCCGTGTTCATTACCACTCCGACCCGGGGTAGGCGCGCTGCAGGAACTGCATCTCGGCCAGGATAAAACCCAGGTGCTCCGTGTGCGTGCCCTGCTTGCCGCCCTTCTGCATCCAGGCGTCAGGCGCCGGCATGGTCAAGGTGGCTTCGGCGAAGATCTCGGCCACGTGTTCGAGGAAAGCCCGGCGCAGCACGTCCGATGGCGGCGCGATGCCGGCGGCAACCATGGTCTGGTCGACGGCGTCGTACGTGAACATCTCGCCCGTGTACATCCACAGCTTGTCGGCCGCGGCCTGCGTTTTCGCGTGGCTGTCGGCCGTGCCGTCGCCGAGGCGCACGATCAGGTCGCCGCTGCGGCGCAAGTGATAGGTCACTTCCTTGATCGACTTTTGCGCCACCTCGACGATGCGCGCATCCGTCGATTTCGTCAGCTCCAGCAGCTGGAAATAGTGCCAGCTGTCGAAGAAGAACTGGCGCATCATGGTGTCGGCGTAATTGCCGTTCGGCTGTTCGACCAGCAGGCAGTTCTTGAAGTCGTGGGCATCGCGCAAAAAGGCGATGTCGTCCTCGTCGCGGCCCGCGTTTTCCAGTTCGGCCGCATAGCTGAACCACAAACGCGTCTGCCCCAGAAGATCGAGCGCCACGTTGGTCAGCGCCATGTCTTCTTCCAGCGCCGGGCCCTTGCCGCACAGCTGCGACAGCTGCTGGCTGAGGATCAAGGCGTTGTCGCCCAGGCGCAAAAGGTAGTTGACCTTGTCATCCATTGCAGGCGCTCCCATCACAGGTTCTTGACTTCTTCCGGCATCGGGAAGAAGGTGGGATGGCGGTACACCTTGCTGTTCGACGGTTCGAACAGGGCGCCCTTGTCGCCGGGGCTGCTGGCGACGATATCGGCCGCGCGCACCACCCAGATGCTCACGCCTTCATTGCGGCGCGTGTAGACGTCGCGCGCGTGGTTGACCGCCATGGTGGCGTCGGACGCGTGCAGGCTGCCCACATGCTTGTGCGCCAGGCCGTGCTGGCTGCGGATGAAAACTTCCCACAATGGCCATTCTTTGCTCATGTTGCTATCCCCTATCTGTCTTATGTATTTACGCTGCCGCTTTGTTAGCAGCTTGCTTGTCTGCATACGCGACCAAGGCATCGCGGAACCATGCGCCGTCTTCATACGCTTTTACGCGCGTTTGCAGGCGTTCGCGGTTGCACGGGCCATTGCCCTTCAGGACGTTGTTGAATTCGGACCAGTCGATCTCGCCGAATTCATAGTGGCCCGTTTCCGCATTGAACTTCAGGTCGGGGTCGGGCACGGTCAAGCCCAGGTATTCGATTTGCGGCACGGTCTGGTCGACCATGCGCTGGCGCAGTTCGTCGTTCGAGAACAGCTTGATGCGCCATTGCGCCGACTGGGCGCTGTTGACGGAGGCGGCGTCGGACGGGCCGAACATCATCAGGGATGGCCACCACCATCGGTTCAGCGCATCTTGCGCCATGGCTTTCTGTTCGGGCGTGCCCTTGCACAGCGACATCATGATGTCGTAGCCCTGGCGCGCATGGAACGATTCTTCCTTGCAGACACGGATCATGGCGCGCGCATACGGCCCATACGAGCAGCGGCACAGGGGTATCTGGTTGATGATGGCTGAACCGTCGACCAGCCAGCCGATGGCGCCCATATCGGCCCACGACAAGGTGGGATAGTTGAAGATGCTGGAATACTTGGCTTTGCCCGAGTGCAAGGCGGCCAGCAAGTCGTCGCGCGACACGCCCAAGGTTTCCGCTGCGCTGTACAGGTACAGGCCGTGACCTGCTTCGTCCTGGATCTTCGCCAGCAGGATGGATTTGCGTTTCAGGGTGGGCGCGCGCGTGACCCAGTTACCTTCAGGCAACTGGCCGACGATTTCCGAATGCGCGTGCTGCGAAATCTGGCGGATCAAGGTCTTGCGGTAGGCGTCCGGCATCCAGTCCTTCGCCTCGATCTTGATGCCTTCGTCGATGCGCGTCTGGAAAGCGCGTTCTTCCTGCCCCATGTCGTCGATGGAGCGGACATTTTTGAGGCCGGTTTCAACCATTTGTGCGTACATGATGTGTCTCCCATGTCTTGATGTTGCGCAGCAGCGCAGCGCGATGAAGCAATAATACGATACAAAAAACGATTTGCATACACTTGATATGAATCATTTTAAAAAATCGTATCTTGTGCCGCTTTTTTGTGCGTATGATATTGCTTATGAGAAAACACTATGGAGCGCCACCAGCGCTTCCGGCAAATTATTGCCGCGCTACCCGCGCAGCCAAGTAAACTGCTGCTTTTATTGAACAGACCGCAACACGGCCAGACCGGAACCACATGAAGAACACCCGTTGCACGGCATGGATAGCCGATTTCCTGGAAAGCGACCCACCGCGCTCGAAGTCCCTGGTGATGACCATCTTTGGCGACGCCATCGTGCCGCGCGGCGGCGCCATCTGGCTGGGCAGCCTGATCGAACTGCTGGCGCCATTCGGCGTCAATGACCGGCTATTGCGCACCAGCGTGTTCCGCCTGGCTCAGGAAGGCTGGCTCAGCTCGCAGCGCGACGGCCGCCGCAGCGCCTATACGATACGCCCGGAGGCGCTGGCCCGCTTCGAACGCGCCTACCGCCGCATCTATGCGCCGCTGGTCGTGCACTGGGATGGCAGCTGGACCCTGGTGATCGGGCCGGCCGGCAGCATCGGCGCCGCCGAGCGGGGGGCGCTGCGCAAGGAATTATTGTGGGCCGGCTATGGCTTGATTTCTCCCGGCATCTTTGGCCACCCGGCCAGCAATGCGGAAGCGCTCGAAGATATCCTCGTGCGCAACGAGGTGCAGGGCAAGCTGTACGTCTGCCACACTACAGAATTGCCGGGCGTGAGCACGCGCCCCCTGCGCGACATGGTGGGCGACTGCTGGGACCTGTCGGAAGTGATGGCCGGCTACGAAAAATTCATCGCCAGCTTCCAGCCACTGCTGACCTTGCTGCAAGAAGAACCCGTGTTCGATGCCGAGCAAGCGTTCGTCATCCGCTCGCTGCTGACGCACGCCTACCGCCGCGTGCAATTGCACGACCCGCAACTACCCGTCGAACTACTGCCCGAACCGTGGCCCGGCACGCAAGCCTATGCGCTGGCGCGCAACCTGTATCGCATCACGTATGCGGCGGCCGAGGAACATATCCTGGCTACATTGCGGCGCGAGGATGCGCAAGCGCCGGACGTCGAGCCGTGGTTCTACGAACGATTTGGCGGTCTGAACACCTGACAAAACGTCCATGGCGGCGTTGCAGGGCCTGGGCGTACGTTCGTACTACCTGCGACCCTGCGCCTTGCCCTGAACATTTTTCAGGCGTTCAGGAATAAGTCACTGCCTGCTCACTGCTTTACCACCACCTGTTTCGCGCCCGCCAATAAATCCTGCCCCAGCTTTTCCAGTGCATTGGCCTGCACCAGCATGGTGTCGAGGATGGCGACGTTGAAGGTGAATTCGGCCGGCGTCGTATAGCCGGGGAAACGCAGGATGCGCAGCAATTCCTGCAAGGTCGCGCCCTTGCCCAGGTGCGCCAGGGCGTCGCTGAGGGCGCTGACTTTCTTTTCCAGTTCGCGTATGTGGTTGCCGTTGTCGTCCATGATGCTCTCCCGTGTTGGAACTTCCACGTTAGCAAAGCACGTCCGTCGTCGTTTGCGCCAGCACAAAGGCGCGGCTAAAACGGGTATCATCGCGCCATTGCACACGATGCAAAACCCATACGTTTTTATCAGGAACACACATGACCATTAAAATCAGCCAGCAATTCGACGCCGGCGCGATCGAGGTGCTGCGCGCCGACGATGCCCAATCCATCGAGCTGAACATCCGCAAGGATTCCCACGCCGACATCACGCAGTGGTTTTACTTCCGCCTGCAAGGTGCGCAAGGCGAAGCGTGCACGATCCGCTTCATGAACGCAGGCAAGTCGGCCTACCCGGACGGCTGGAAAGATTACCAGGCCGTGGCCAGCTACGACCGCGAAACCTGGTTCCGCGTGCCGACCAGCTTTGACGGCACGGTGATGACCATCGAACATACGCCGGAAGAAGAAAGCGTGTACTACGCCTACTTCGAGCCGTATCCATGGGACCGCCACCTGGCCCTGATCGACAGCGCGCAAGCGTCCCCGCTGGTGCGCCTGATCGACCTGGGCAGCACCGTGGAAGGGCGCGACATGAATCTGCTGGTCGTCGGCGACGCCGATGCCGAGAAAAAAGTCTGGGTCATCGCGCGCCAGCACCCAGGCGAGACGATGGCTGAATGGTTTGCCGAAGGCATGCTGGAAGCCTTGCTGGACCAGGCCAATCCATTTGCCCGCCAGTGTCTGCAGGATGCCGTCTTCTACGTGGTGCCGAACATGAACCCGGACGGTTCCGTGCATGGCAACCTGCGCACCAACGCGGCCGGCGCCAACCTGAACCGCGAATGGATGACGCCGACGATGGAGCGCAGCCCGGAAGTGTTCCTGGTGAAACAAAAGATGCATGAAATCGGCTGCGACCTGTTCCTCGACGTGCATGGCGATGAAGGCTTGCCGTACGTCTTCGTGGCCGGCAGCGATGCGCTGGAAAATTTCACGCCAGCACAAAAAGCCGAGCAAGACCGTTTCATCGCCGACTTCAAGGTGGCCAGCCCCGACTTCCAGGATGAGCATGGCTACGAAGACGGCCCGTTCACGCCGGAAGTGCTGACCATGGGTTCGCCCCACATCACGCATGCCTTCGGCTGCCTGTCGCTGACCCTGGAATTGCCGTTCAAGGACAACGCCAACGATCCCGACCCGCAAACGGGCTGGAGCGGCGCCCGCAGCGCCGCACTGGGTGCGGCCGTGCTGCAACCTATCCTGTCGACCTTGCGCGCCTGATCCGGCGAGATACTGGCCCGCCACACATGCTGTGGCGGGCCAGGCGAAGCCGGCGGCGCCCCTGCCGCCGGCTATTTTCCTGCCACTTTCTTGCGCAGCGCAACATCGTAAATCGTTGCCACACCGCCCATTGCTGCCTATACTGGCCCCAGCACTTCTGTCCTCCTTCTTGCCGACAACTCATCCTGCCCATGACCACTCGAGACCAGCCATGCGCCGTGGCGCGCTTTTTCAGGAGCAAATTTGCACACGTGTGCATACTCTGGTTTGCCAGCTTGCATGGCATGCCAGGCACCGCGGCCGAACTCAGCCCGGCCGCGCAGCTGGGACGGCAGATTTTCCACGATGCCAGCCTGTCCGCCTCGGGCAAGCAGTCATGCGCCAGCTGCCACGACCCGGCCCACGCTTACGCGCCCGGCAACAAGCTGGCCGTGCAACTGGGAGGCGCCGATGGCCAGGCGCCCGGCTACCGCGCCACACCATCGCTGCGCTACCTGGAACACACTCCGCCCTTCCGCTTTGATGAGGAAGGCGCGCCCAACGGCGGCATCAACCGCGACGGCCGCGCCGCCAGCCTGGCAGAACAGGCGGAGCGGCCATTCCTGGCAGCGCACGAAATGGCCAATGCCAGTACGGATGCGGTGGTGGAACGGCTGCGCAACGGCAGTTACGCGCACGCATTCCAGTGCGTCTTTGGCGAGGCCATCTTTGCCCAGCCACAACAGGCATTTCGCCGCATCACCTATGCCTTGCAGCAATTCCAACAGGAAGAACCGGATTTCCACCGCTACGATTCCAAATATGACCTATACCTGGCCAACAAGGTTCCGCTGGAGCTGGCCGAATTGCGGGGCCTGGCCCTGTTCAACGATGAACGCAAGGGCAATTGCGCCGCTTGCCACCCCAGCGTGCGGGGCGACCATGGCACGCCGCCCTTGTTCACAGACTTCAGTTTCGACAATCTGGGCGTGCCGCGCAATACGCGCATTCCCGCCACGGCCGATCCTGCCTATTTCGACCTGGGCTTGTGCGGCCCCGACCGCACGGACCTGACGACGAAAGGCGAGTTATGCGGCGCCTTCAAGGTACCCAGCCTGCGCAATGTGGCCACGCGACAAGTGTTTTTCCATAACGGCGTGTTCGACAACCTGACGGATGCCCTGCGTTTCTATGTGCGGCGCGATACCCATCCGCAAGAATGGTATCCGCGCGACAAGCGGGGGAAAGTGCAGAAATTCAATGACGTACCCGCCAGGTACCGCGCCAACGTGAACGTCAGCGAAGCGCCGTTCGACCGCAAGCGCGGCATGGCGCCCGCGCTGACGGCGGGCGAGATCGAGGATATGGTGAAATTCCTGGCTACCCTGACGGATGGCTATCAAGTCCAGCAGTAAAGGGGCGCCTGCCAGGCGTTGCAGCAGTTGTGACAGGCAACAGCTCAGCCGCCCGCCACCACCATGCTCTCGATGAGGATGGAACCCGTCTCTTTGGTGCCACGGCGCAAGGCGTCGGCGCCCACAGCCACGATGTTGCGCAGCATGTCCTTCATGTTGCCGGCGATGGTGATTTCTTCCACCGGGTATTGAATTACGCCATTTTCCACCCAGAAACCGGACGCGCCGCGCGAATAGTCGCCCGTCACGTAGTTCGTTCCTTGTCCCATCAGTTCTGTCACCAGCAAGCCCGTGCCCAACTTTTTCAGCATGGCAACAAAATCGTCAGTGGCGGCCGTCAGTTTCGAGGTCAGGTACAGATTGTGCGAGCCGCCCGCGTTGCCCGTCGTTTGCATGCCCAGCTTGCGGGCCGTGTAAGTCGACAGGAAATAGCCTTGCACCACGCCATCCTTGACGACGTCGCGGCTGACGGTTTTCACGCCCTCTTCATCGAACGGTGCCGAACCGACGCCGCCGATCACGTGCGGGTCTTCGAAGATCTGCACGTGCGAGGGCAGCACTTGCGTGCCCAGGGAATCGTTCAGGAACGTGGACTTGCGGTACAGGGCGCCGCCCGAGGTCGCTTGCACATAGGTACCGAGCAAACCGGCCGCCAGCGGCGCCTCGAACAGCACGGGGCAAGTGCGCGTGCCCAGCTTGCGCGCATTCAGGCGCGACAGGGCGCGCTCGGCGGCGTAGCGGCCGATGGCTTCCGGGCTCGACATCTTGGCGGCGTCGCGCACGGACGAATACCAGTCGTCGCGCTGCATCTTGGCCCCCTTGCCGGCGATGGGCGCCACGGACAGGGTGTGGCGCGAAAACGGGTAGCCGCCGATGAAGCCGCGCGAATTGGCAGACACAAAGTGCGATTGCTGCACGTGCACGCTGGCGCCCTCGCTGTTCGTGATGCGCGGGTCGACGGCGAACGCGGCCGCTTCGGCCCGCTGAGCCAGTACGACGGCTTCCTCGGTGGAAATGAGCCAGGGATAGAACAGTTGCAGGTCGCGGGGGGACATTTCCAGCATGTCGGCGTCGGCCAGGCCCGCGCAATCGTCCTCGGCCGTGAAGCGGGCGATGTTGTAGGCGGCGTCCACCGTGGCGCGCAGAGCGGACGGCGAAAAATCGGAGGTGCTGGCATTGCCGCGCTTCTTGCCGACAAACACGGTCACGCCCATGCCCTTGTCCTTGTTTTGCTCGATCGTCTCGATCTTGCCTTTTCGTACAGAAACGGACAGGCCACCGCCTTCGCTGACTTCGACGGCAGCGTCGGTACCGCCCGCTTCCCGCGCAAAAGACAACACATCACGGGCCAGTTGCTGCAATTGCTCTTGACTATGGGTAAATACGGAGTCGTTCATGCGCTGTTTTCTTCGGAAAGCCGCTAAAAAGGTTATCATAGCAGTCGTTTACAGTTTACAGGTGCGGCCTACGCGGCCAATCCCGCCTTATCATGCCAAATCCAAACCGGGGAGCTTGCGGCTTCCAATCGACCGAATTCGAACAGGAATATGAACGTCCTTCGAAGTCGGAACTCAAGCGCCAGATGACCGTCCTGCAAAAGCTGGGCGAAGAACTCGTCAATGAGGCACGTGACCGCGTCAAGCGCGTCCCGATGCCGGAAGACGTGCGCGACGCCATTCTCGAATGCCAGCAAATCAAGGACCACGAAGGCCGCCGCCGCCAGTTGCAATACGTGGGCAAGAAGATGCGCACCCTGGATGAGGAAGAAGTTGCCGCCATCCAACGCACCATCGATAGCTGGAAAGGCTTGTCGAAAGCCGACACGGCCAATATGCACGCGATGGAACGCCGCCGCGACAAGCTGTTGACGGATGACAAGGCGTTGACCGTCTTGCTGTCGGAAAACCCGGAACTGGACGTGCAGCACCTGCGCACCCTGATCCGCAATGCCCGCAAGGAGCAGGCCGAGAACAAGCCGCCAAAAGCCTACCGCGAAATCTTCCAGATCTTGAAAGAGATCGCCAAGAAGAAAAACGGCGGCAAGAAAGATGCCGACGAAGATGACGCAGAAGCGGAAGACGACGAGTAATTCGCCGTCCGAAACGCAAGGATGGACAAAAAACCGGGGATAATCCCGGTTTTATTGTTTTTACGCCACGACCAGACTGTATAGGTGCAAGATGCCCAACACCATCGAAGACGAATTGATTATCGGCCTCGTGTCGATCTCGGACCGCGCCAGCGGCGGCGTGTATGAAGACCTGGGCATCCCGGCCCTGGAAAGCTGGCTGTCCGCCGCCATCCGCACGCCATTCCGCCTGGAAAAGCGTTTGATCCCGGACGAGCGCTCGCAGATTGAAAACACCCTGATCGACATGGTCGACCTGAGCCACTGCCATCTGATCCTGACGACGGGCGGCACGGGGCCGGCGCGGCGCGATGTGACGCCGGACGCCACCTTGTCCGTCGGGACCAAGGAAATGCCCGGTTTCGGCGAACAGATGCGCCAGATCAGCCTGCAATTCGTGCCGACGGCGATCCTGTCGCGCCAGGTGGCCGTGATCCGCGAGACGCCCGAGCGCGCCGCCCTGATCATGAACTTGCCGGGCCAGCCGAAAGCCATCAAGGAAACCCTGGAAGGCTTGAAAGACGCTGACGGCAAACAACTGGTCAACGGCATCTTTGCCGCCGTACCGTATTGCATCGACCTCATCGGCGGTCCCTACATGGAAACCGACCCGGCCATCTGCAAGGCCTTCCGTCCCAAATCGGCGCTGCGTCCGGCGCAACCCCTACCTGAGGAAAACACATGAGCAACTTGCTGGAAACCATAGAACTCGACAGCGCACCGAATCCCACCGTCTCCATCATCTGGATGCACGGCCTGGGCGCCGACGGCAACGACTTCGTGCCCCTGGTGAAAGAACTCGATTTGCGCGGCTGCCCCGCCATCCGCTTCATCTTCCCCAGCGCCGGCACCATGCCCGTCACCATCAACAACGGCTATGTGATGCGCGCCTGGTACGACATCCGCGAAAATGACCTGGTGCGCCGCGAAGACGAGAGCGGCTTGCGCGCCTCGCAAGCCCAAATTGAGGCGCTGATCGCGCGCGAAAAGGCGCGCGGCATTCCCGCCAGCCGCATCATCCTGGCCGGCTTCTCGCAAGGCTGCGCCATGACCTTGCAAACGGGCTTGCGCCATGCGGAACCGCTGGCCGGCCTGATGTGCCTGTCCGGCTATCTGCCCCTGGCCGACAAGACGGCGGCCGAGCGCACCCCGGCAAGCCTGGAAACGCCGATCTTCATGGCGCACGGCACGGCCGACCCCGTCGTGCCGGTCGCCCGCGCGCAACAGTCACGTGACTTGCTCACCGGCATGGGTTACAAGGTGGAATGGCACGAATACATGATGCAGCACTCGCTGTGCCAGGAAGAGATCGACGCCATCGGCGCGTGGCTGAAAAAAGTCCTCGCCTAAGATAAAACAGGCGCGGTGTGCGCCGCGCCTGTTGTTGTAGGTGTACGTAACGCCGGGAACGCTCAGTTCGCCGGCGTTTTTTCGTTCCAGATTTTCAGCATGTCGGGCGACGCTTCCGAGCGGATGCCGTTGTCCGTCAGCACCGATTCCGTCGCTGCCAGCATATCCTTGCGGGGCACGACGACCATTTCCGCATCGCGCTGCTGGAAGCGGAACGTCAGCAGTTCATCCGTCTGGTCGCGCAGCAAGGCCACCAGGTGCGCCAGGCTGCGCACGCGCACGCCATTGACGGAATCGACGACCGAGAAGAAGCGGGTACTGTAGCCATTCATCAGCTTGTGCGGGAAGAATGGCGCGGCGATCACCACCAGCTCTTCGCGCTCGCTATCGGGCGCGTCGCCACGCCGCGTGGCAAGGGGATTGCCGGCAAACGCCATGCCGCCCAGGATTGCCGGATTGCCATTCGGCGCCGCCATGAATTCCGTGGTGGCGCGTGAAAATACCATGGGGCCGAAGATGAAATAGGACGGGTAATTGCCCTGCAGGCCGCCAATGAGCATCGGATGCGCCGCCGAAACGGGTACCTTGATTTTCAGGGACGCGCCCTGGCGCACCACCGTCAGCGGCAATTCGCCATCTTTCGCCAGCTGCTGCACCCGGTACTGGAAGCGCACGCGGCTGTTGGCATTCAGCTTGACCATGCCTTGGTTGTCGATGGGAAAATCGCCAATATGCGTGATGACATCCCACTCCTTGAGCGGGTAGGCCGCATCCTTGCTGGCCGGGGTCATCACGACAGCGCCCTCGACGCCCTTGGCCAGCTTCAAATAGGTACGCAACGCGGGGTTTTCCAGCGTTTGCGTCACGTCGCGCATGGCCGGCTTGCCCTTGGGCGCGCCACTTTCCTGGTCGCGCAGGAACAGCTCGATTTCCTCGTTGGGGATGATGTAGCCGATGTTTTGCGCATTGAGCATGCCCGCAAAGGCCAGACCGATCATCTTGTCGCCAGCGATCACGGGGCCGCCGCTATTGCCCGGATTGATGGCCGCATCGATCTGGATGCGCAGGCCGGAGACGGGGAAGTTGTAGCGCACGAATTCGATGCGCGAGACGATGCCCTTGGTGATCGACAGCGAAGTGCCGCCCGTCGGATAGCCATACGCCAGCACGGCATCGCGCACGTCCGGCATGACGTTGGCGCGCGGCACCGCTTTGTGGCTGGCAAAAAAACTGTCGTCGTCGATTTTCAGCAAGGCCAGGTCCATGCCGCGCGAGATGGCCAGCACGGTTGCCGGGATCTTGTCGCCGGCGCCGTTGGCCTGGATCTGCACTTGGCTGGCATAGCCGACCACGTGCGCATTGGTGAGGATGCGCCGGCCTTCGATGACGACGCCTGAGCCCGTCACCTCCTGTGGCGCAGCCTTGCTCCAGGGTTTATACGGATCGGGCCCGCGCAGGGTGGAAAACACCTTGACGACGGAGTTTTCCAGGGCGGAAGCGCTGGCGCTGGCGGCGGTCTCGGCGGCAAGGGCGCGCACCGTCATCAACGGGCAAAAAGAAAGGGCCAGCGCCAGGAAGGCGCGGCCCATCAGGGTGGAGCACGGACGAGTTTTCATTGAGCTTGTTGGCAATGGAAGGGAAGTAAAATTATATATTGAATAATTGCAACTTCATTACACTTTGTCCATCTTTGCCGAAGAACTCCTCTAATCAGGCAAGCAAGGGCGTCACACCCAAGGCCGGTACGGCCGTCTGCGCCCCATTCATCACCATGGCCAGGAAAGTGTAGTAGCCATTGATGCCCATCAAGTCCACCACGCCGTGCTCGCCGAACAGCGCCAGCGCCCGCGCATACGTGGCGTCGCTGATCCTCTTGTTTTGCTGCAGCTCGATGCAAAAGTCGTGCACGGCTTGCTCATCGTCTTTCAGGGCAAGCGGCAAGCGCCGTTCAGCAATGGCGTCCACGGCCGCTTGCGCGATGCCGTTCTGCACGGCCAGCGGCGCGTGGATGGCCCACTCGACTTGCTGGTCCCACTGGCGCGCCGTCACGAGGATCGCCAGTTCCGACAGCCGCGTGCCGATGGCGCTGCGGTAGCGCAAATATTCCCCCATGCGCTGCGCCGTTTCCATCAGCTCGGGGCTGCGGATCAGCGGCACGAAGGGGCCGTACAGCGCCCCGCGCGGACCGTCGATGATGGCTTGCGCGGCCGCACGCTGCTGCGGGTCGAGCTGGTCCAGCGGCAACGGGGGCAAACGGTCGATATCGCTACCGGCCATCAGGCCGTCCAGGCGACCACGTCCTGCTGCTGTTCGCCGAGGCCGGCGATACCCAGGCGCATGCTGTCGCCTTTTTTCAGGAAGCGCTGCGGCTTGCGGCCCTGGCCCACGCCCGGCGGCGTGCCCGTGGCGATGACGTCGCCCGGTTCCAGGGTCATGAATTGCGACAAATAGCTGACGATCTGCGCCACCGTGAAGATCATGGTTTGCGTATTGCCCGTCTGCATGCGCTTGCCGTTGACTTCCAGGTACAGGTCCAGATCCTGCTCGTCGATGACTTCATCGCGCGTCACCAGCCACGGGCCGACGGGGCCGAAGGTGTCGCAGCCCTTGCCCTTGTCCCACTGGCCGCCCCGTTCCAGCTGGAACGAGCGCTCGGAGATGTCGTTGACGACGCAATAGCCGGCCACGTATTTCAGGGCGTCCTCTTCGCTCACGTATTGCGCGCGCGTGCCGATGACCACGCCCAGCTCCACTTCCCAATCCGTCTTCTTGGAACCTTTTGGCAACACGACATTGTCGTCCGGGCCATTCAGGCAAGTGATGGCTTTCATGAAGACGATGGGTTCGGCGGGGATAGCCATGCCGGATTCGGCTGCGTGATCCGCGTAATTGAGGCCAATGCCGATGAACTTGCCGACTTTCGCCAGCGGCACGCCGAAGCGTGGATTGCCGCGCACGAGGGGCAGCGTCTTTTCATCGAGCTTGGCCAGCTTGCGCAAGGCCTTGTCGGACAGTTGTGCGCCGTCAATATCGGCAATCACGCCGGACAGGTCGCGCAGTTTGCCTTCTTCATCGATCAGGCCCGGTTTTTCCTTGCCTGGACGTCCATAACGAACGAGTTTCATAGTCTTCCTTGGAGTTGATCATTGCCGCTGTGCAGGCTGCCATTTTACCGGATGGCCCGGCACGCCTGTAGCGGTCTATGAAAAACATCGCAAGTCCCGGCAGTTGCAAGGCCGCCAGCACGCCGAACGCCGTCTGGTAGGCCTGCGGCGGATACTGCTGCTGGCTGTTCAGGGGCCAGCAGCCGAGGATCAGGCCAAAGCCCGCCTGCACCAGGAAGGCGCCCGTGAAAATGAGCAAATTCAGGCAGGTGGCCGCCCTGCCCGTCAGGCTGGCCGGCATGCTTTGCGCGACGATCGCATACTCGAGCCCCGTCACCGTGCCCAGCAAGGTAAACAGCACGGACAGCAAAGGCAGGCTGGGCACCACATTGCACGCCATCGCCACTTGCACGCCGACAAAGAGGACAATGCCGGCGCCCGCCACTTGCATTGGTTCAATCGCGCGCCGCCCGGCCCATTCCGTCAGCATGCCCATGCCGATGGCGCCGAAGATGACGGCCGCCATGCCCAGGTACAACAAATACGCGACGTTGTCGTCGGACAAGCCGCCCACGTCGGCCAGCCAGCGGCCTATCCACAAGCCTTGCACGCCAAAGAACACCGTGTGCGGCAGCAGGATCAGCGCGATGGTGCGGCGAAAGCCGGAATCGCGGTACACGCTCCAGACGCTGACCTTGTTCACCTTGACCATGCCAGCGGCAGACGCGGGCATGACTGGCGACAGCAGGCGGATCAGCAGCCCGATGGCCAGCGCCGCCAGCGCCAGGCCCAGGAACACGCCGCGCCAATCCGTGTAGTGCAGAACCAGCTTGACGGGCATGGTGGCCGTGGCCGCGCCCAGACCGCCCACGGCGATCAGGTAGCCATGTACGGACGGCAGGCGTGATGGCGTGACGGCGCACGAGATCGCTTTCACGGCGGCCATGAAACAGCCACCCAGGCCCGCCCCCATCAAGGCACGTGCCCACATCAGCTCGGCAAAGCTGTGGCCCCGGCTGAACAGCCACACGCCCAGGGCCGCCAGCGCCAGCAGCCACAATTGCACCGTACGGGGGCCGTAGCGGTCGAGCGCCATGCCGATCGGCAGTTGCACCAGCGCAAAGGCGAGAAAAAAAGCGCTGGTCAGCAAGCCCAGCTGGGCTGGTGTCAGGGCGATGGCGCCCAGCAATTCGGCCGTCAGCACGGCATTGACGCCACGCAACAGGCACGACAGGTAATGCCCGAGCGCGAACGGCAGGAACACCAGGCAAAACACGGCCACGCCGGAGCGGGAAGAAGCGCCGGCGCCGTGCATGCTCAGGCGGCCTGTGCCAGACGGATGATTTTGTGCGGCAGCTGCGGCACGGGCTCATCCTTCTCAAAGAAAAACTTGTCGTGGCCGAACGCCGGCTTCAAATCGTCCAGCCACGTTGCTTCCGCATCGAATTTCGCATAAAACGGCCGGCGCACCCAGTCCGGGTTGCGCGCCTGCAAAAATTGCAGGGCAAACAGCTTTTCACCATGGATGGTGACGATGCCGTCGATGACGACCTTGCCGGGAAAGGCGCTCATGGACGGTCCCCGCACCGTGCGCGACAGGCCGGACACCATCTGATAGGCGGCCTGGAAAATCTCGTGCGCCTTGGCCAAGGGCAACTCGAAATAGCCGCGCGGCCCCGTGTCCCGTTCGACGAACATGTAATACGGAATCGCCCCCAGGCGCGTGCCCGTCTGCCACAGCTCGGCCCAGCTTGCCGGGTCTTCATTGATGTGGCGGATCAGCGGTCCCTGCATGCGCAAGGTGGCGCCCGTGGAAACAATGCGTTTCACGGCTTGCTGGGCGATGTCTTGGCGCAACTCGACGGCATGGCTGTAATGGCCCATCACGGCCAGGTTCTTGCCCGCCTTGACGATGCGTTCGAACAGGCGCATCAAGTCATCCGCATCGCGGTCGGAGACGAAACGCTGCGGCCAGTACGCCACCGCCTTGGTGCCGATGCGGATGTTCTGGATATGCTCGAGGCCCGGCGCCAGCAGCGGTTCCAGGTAGGCGGCCAGTTGCCGCGTGTTCATGATCATCGGGTCGCCCCCCGTGATCAGCACGTCCGTCACTTCCGGACGCAGTTTTAAATACGCGGCCAGCTCATGCGACTCGCGCGCATCGAACTTCATGTCGTCCATGCCGACGAACTGGGGCCAGCGGAAGCAGAAGGTGCAATACGCGTGACAAGTCTGGCCCGCGCTGGGGAAGAACAGCACCGTTTGCGCATATTTATGCTGCAAGCCGCGCACGGGCGCATCGTTGACTCGCGGCACGTTATGCGTCATCTGGCCAGCCGGATGGGGATTCATACCCAGGCGCAAGCCATGCACATAGGCGTCGATAGCCGCCTTGTCCTGCTTGACCAGCACCAGGTCGCGCAAGTGCGCGTACTGCTCGGGCGGCAGCATGTCGCGGTGGGGAAAGACGAGGCGGTAGATGGGATCGTCGGGGATATTGTTCCAGTCGATCAGCTGATCGAGTACATATTCATTGGTGCGAAACGGCAAGACGTGCGACACCACCTGCACGGCTTCGCGCAGCTCTTCCGGCAGCCATTCCCACTGCCGCGCCTGCTGAATGGTTTGCCGCGTGTACGGCTTGAACTTGGGTGAAAACGGCTCGGTAATGAGTGCGGACACGATCGGCTCCTTGCCTGTAAATAGCGATAACTTTCATGAAATTGGCCCCATATCGGCCAATCCCAGCTTTTTTCTCCTACATGCGAGACCACCTCGGCATGCTGCGAAAGTCATCATAGTTCTTGCTGCGAAGAACCAAATTGCTGCATATCAACAAGCCGTCGATACGTTGCAAGCTGCCTACAAGCAACACTTTAGTTTGTTCCATCGCAATCTGAGGCGGACTTCGGCGACGTAAATTGTGACTTGGCAACACATCCCTCGATATCACAAGGAGCTTTCATGAAACGCTTATTCACGGGTAGTCTGCTGTGCCTGGCATTTGCCGGCGGCAGCGTCAGCGCCGCGGTCGAACCAACGGAAAAGGACGCCATCGCCATGGCCGAACGGGGCGCTGCCTTCATGAAGGCGTATGGCAAGGAAGAAATGATGAAGAAAATCACGGCGAAAGACCCCGACTTCGTGCAGGGCTCGCTGTATGTCGACATGCGCGACATCAAGACGGGCATCGTGCTGGCCCACCCCATCAATCCTTCCATCGTGGGCAAGGATCTGACGGACGTGCCCGATGCAAATGGCAAGAAATATCGCCGTGAAATCATCGAACTGGCGCAAAAGCAAGGCAAGGGTTGGGTCGACTACCAGTACAAGAATCCCACCAGCGGCAAGATCGAGCCGAAGACCACCTACATCCTGCGCGTCAACGATGTGGTGCTGGAAGCGGGCATCTACAAAAAATAAGATAGGGGCGGCGCGCACGCACGCCGCACGCCGCCTGCGGTTGGAACAGCCATAGCCAGGAGTCAAGCATGCTCAATCAATTACGCATCGGACCAAAATTATTGCTGGCGCCCGCCCTGGTCTTGCTGCTGCTGATACTCAGCTCCACCGGCGCCTGGTATGGCATGGTGCGGCAAAATGCCTCGCTGGAAAACATGGTGCGGGTACGTATCACGCATTTGAAGGCGGCCGCCGACGTACTAGGCGAGGCCAGGCAGGTGCACGGCAATATGTACCAGTTGCTGTCGTGGACGAATGGCAGCTTCGCCAAGGCCCGCCTCTATACGCTGGAGCAACAGATCAAGGCGCGCCATGCGGCCATCGGCACCCAGCTGGCCACGCTGCGCACCACGGCCACGGGCGCCGAGCGCACCCTCGTCGATGCGGCCATCACGGCGCTGGCCGGCTATCGCAAGGCCGTGCTGGAAACCATGGAAATGGCGCAGATGGACCAGTCGATCGCCACCAATTCCATGCTCAAGGCGGAAACCCAATTCGTCCAGTTCAATACGCAGCTGACGCAGCTGTCTGCTCTGGAAACAACCCTCAGCAACGAGGCCCATGCGACGGCCAGCGCCGAGTTTCGCAGCCTCGGCTGGAGCTTGCTGCTGACGGTGCTGCTATCGATCCTCGTTTCCATCGTCGTGACCATGCTGGTACGCCGCGCCATGCTGGCGGAGATCCGCGGCATCGCCGACGCAGTGCAAGACCTGGCGGCGGGCAAGCTGACGGCCGGCCCGCCCAAGCAGGGCAATGACGAAATCGCCGCCACCTCGCGCGTGCTGGACCAGACCATCGCCCACCTGAACCAGACCTTGCGCACCATCATGGGCGCCGTGCAATCGATCGACATGGCCTCGCGGGAAATTGCCACCGGTAATCTGGATTTGTCGGCGCGCACGGAAATGCAGGCCAGTTCGCTGGAAGAAACGTCGAGCGCCATGGAAGCGCTGACGCAAGCCGTCAATGACAATGCCGACAACGCCCAGCTGGCCTGCGAGCTGGCGGGACAAGCCTCCACCCTGGCCGTGCAAGGGGGAGAGTCGATGCAGCAGGCCGTGACGACGATGGCGACGATACGCGCCAATTCGCGCCAGATCGTGGAAATTATCGGCGTGATCGACGGCATTTCCTTCCAGACCAATATCCTTGCGCTGAATGCGGCGGTAGAAGCGGCGCGCGCGGGCGAGCAAGGCCGCGGCTTTGCCGTCGTGGCGTCCGAAGTGCGCACCCTGGCGCAGCGCTCGGCCCAAGCGGCCAGGGAAATCAAGACCCTGATCGCCACCTCGGTCACCACCATCGATGGCGGCAGCGTGGCAGTGCAGCAAGCGGGCGACAGCATGGGCGCCATCGTGGCCTCGGTGCAGCAAGTCAATGAAATCATCCAGCGCGTGAAAGAGGCCAGCGCGGAGCAGGCGTCGGGTATCACGGAAGTGAACCAGGCCGTCACGCAAATGGATGACGTCACCCAGCAAAATGCGGCCCTGGTGGAACAGGCGGCAGCGGCGGCAGCCAGTTTGCAGGACCAGGCCGTCAAATTGTCGGCGGCCGTGGCCGTGTTTACCCTCGACCCGCTGGCGCCCGCGCAGCCAGCCGCGCCTGACGAGGAAGCGTTCCGGCATCCGGCCAGTGCGCAGCAGGAGCGGCGCGCACTGCACAGCCCGCTGCGCGGCATGCCCGGCTTGCCCGGCGCAAACACGACGCCACAGCGCCGGCGCAGCTAGGCAGTTGGCGTGCGCATCGGCTTGCTTAGGTAGGGCGAACCCGCCAGCAGGAAGCGCCATGGCGTGTCCATCGCCTTGGAAATACCGATGCGCGGGCCTGCGTGCACGGTCACCTCCTCCTCGCGCGCCAGCAACATGAACGGCGGCGCATCGAGCGCCAGCCGGTTCTGCAGATGGCTCACACCGAGCGCCTGGCACACCTTGCCCGGCCCCGAGCACAGCAGCCGCACATCTTCGACGCCGCGCCGTTCGCGCATGGCATCGAGTCCCACGAGCGGCTCGATGGCGCGGATCAGCACGCCCGCGCCGTGGCCCGCTTCGCGGCACACAAAGTTCAGGCACCAGTGGATGCCGTACGAACGGTAGACATAGGCGTGCGCGGGCGGACCGAACATGGCTGCATTGCGCGGCGTCATGCCGCCATACGTGTGCGAGGCCGGGTCGAGCCGGTCATACGCTTCCGTTTCCACGATGCGCCCGCCCACGCCGTCGACCAGCACGGTCACGCCGATCAGCTGGCGCGCCACGCTGCTGGAATCGTCCGCAAAATCGATACCCGCGAGGATTTTTTTCATCCGGCAATTGTACCGCCGTGCATCCCGCCGCACGCCCTGCCGGCCTTGAAAACAAATAAACTTGCTATTTTCATCATGAACATCTTCATGGGCAGCGTCGTAAAATGACGAAAATCGGGGCTGGAGCAGGCGAAAACAGGGATTTTTGCGACAATATATTGCAGAGATGAACTATTGCCATGCATAAACAGCGATAATCGTCGGGCACTGCGCCAGACGCTCATGAGGCGGGCAGCGGCAGCGCGCACAGAATAAGCACCGGGCACAAAAATGATGATGAAAGCGTGATGATGAGAGCGGCAGCGCAAAAGCAGGTAGTGCAGGAAGATCCGGTTGACGCCTTGATGCGTTCCATCCGTATCCCGCCGCGACCCAGCCTGCTGGTCGACTTGCAGCGCGAACTGGCGGAACAGGACCCGTCGCCGCGCCGCATCGCGCGCATCATCGCCGATGATGTCGGCATGTCCGGCGCCCTGCTGAAATTGGCCAACTCGCCGTTCTATGGCGCCGCGCGCAAGGCCAAGTCCGTTGAGCAAGGCATCAACTTTCTTGGCATTAACCAGTGCAGCGCCATGATGACGGGCTTGCTGGCACGCCAGGCGCTGGAAGCGGAAGGTGTGGAACTGACGAACTTCTGGGATGTCTCAGCCAAGCGCGCGCGCGCCCTGGTATTTACCTCACGCAAGCTGCGTATCGCTCCGCCCGACATCGCCCACACCTTCGGCCTGTTCTGCGATATCGGCGTGCCCCTGCTGATGAACCGTTTTCCCGACTACGTCAACACGTACGCGGCGGCGGCCAACGATGCGCAGAATTGCTTTACTACACTGGAGGACGCGCGCCACCAGACCAACCACGCGGCCATCGGCTGCTTGCTGGCGCGCAACTGGGGCCTGTCCTCCGATGTCTCCTGGGCAATTTTGCACCACCACGACTACACGGTGTTGGCCGACCCGTCCACGGACGACGCCATCCGTTCGCTCGTCGCCCTGTCGCTGCTGGCCGAAAAGGGCATTCAGCGCTACCATGGCAACAGTACTTCGCTCGAGTGGGACAAGGGCGGCGAACTTGCTTGCCAGCATCTCGGCCTGTCGCAGGAAGAAGCCGCCGACCTGCTCGACGAATTGCACGAGATGTTCGATACCGACCATTGATGTATCAGGCGGCCTCGTCCGCCTGTATGATCTGTCCCGGCGCCTGGCAAAGCCATGGCGCCCGTTTCCGTTTGCCTGACCCGTATTTCTTAACCTGTTGATCGCCATGCCCAAAAATAAGCGCCCTGTCCCCCGTAAATCCGCTAACACGCCAGAAGACAAGGACGAGTCCGTTACGCGCATGCTGTGCACGATGGCCTTGAACCTGGCGGAGCAGGAAGACAGCGAATCGCAGGGCACGGTGCTGGCCGAGCAAGCCGTCGAGTTCGGCCGCCTGATCCGCAAGGCATTGAATCAAAAGAAGGATGAAATCCTGTACGACGCCATCGAGCGTTCGAAATACGAAGACGTGGGCGCCTACCAGTACCTGCGCAGCCACATCGAGGAAGCGGCCTCCATTTCCGTGATCCGCCGCGACAATGCGCCGGCCATGGAAATCAACGCCTTTGTCGTGCCCCTGCTGGTGCAAAGCACGGGCGGCCTGAAGGAAGCGGACAGCTTCCAGGACCAGGACGCGTTCGAAGCGCTGGTAAAAAGTTTCCAGCAGGCAGAACTGGAAAGCGCCAAGGCCAAGGTGGTCCTGATGAGCCATGCCTACGACCTCGATGAAATCGACCGCATCACCTACAGCCATTTGCACGAGATGGTGCGCGATGCCTATAGCTCGATGACGGACAAGAAGATCGTTGCCACGCCGGGCCTGGAAAGCAGCATCGTCGGCTGGAGCGAGACGGCTTTCGGTCCGCAGGACACGGCCGTCGAATTGCGCTTCCTGCTGGGCTTTGCCCTCAAGCGCGTGGACGACCCGTTCTATGCGGAACCAAAGGACGAAGCGGCGCTCGACGCCTGGTTCGACGCGCGCATGGCCCGCTACCAGCAGTGGACGACGGAAGTGGGGGAGCTCGTCAAGCGCTGCCTGGCGCCAGCCGGCAGCGCCCTGGAAGTGAGCTTCCTCTACCAGGATTTGTTCCACGGCGGCAAGGAGCAAGGCATGAGCGAATATGCGATGCTGCAGATGATGTCGGGCATCAACCATGCATTGGCAGAGAACAACGTGGATGCTGCCGATGTCTCGGTGGTCGTCGGCCCCGCCGATGAGCACGGCGAAATGCTGTTGCGCGTCAACGTCAGCGCGGCAGGCGGCGAACTGCTGCACAGCGCCGACAAGCCGCTGGACCTGGCCGCCGACCTGCAGGACGAAGTCGACGACATCTGCGACGCGCTGGCCACCATAGGCGTGACGCAACTGTCCGTGGCGCTGAAATTCGACGCCAAGGGACAGCCGCTGGAAGCGCAGCCGTACGCGCCGGCGTAAGCTTTACAAGGGCTGTAGTGTTTTCCATTGCAGCAACTTGGCGCCATACGCGAGCGTATAAGCCGGGCTGCTCGACGGCAAGCTGACGATGCGGTAGCGCTGGGCGTGTTCGCCCAGCACCTTGATGCCCAGCTTCGCGGCCGTGCCGCCATTGAAGGCGATCGTCTGCAGTCGCGGCAGGCTGGCGGCCAGGGTCACCAGGTCGTTATCGTCGCGGTCGCGGATATTGCTGTCCAGACTGCCCGTGCGCTGCGCCTGCGCCACCACGTCCCACAGGCCCACGCCGTGCGCCAGCAAGGTCACCAGACGTTCCTCATAAGGCTGGCTCTTCAAATCCACGTCCAGCACCTCGCCCAGCAGCATCCAGAACTTGTTTTGCGGATGCGCATAGTACTGGCTGTGCGCCAGCGATTTTTCACCAGGCAGGCTGCCCAGTATCAGCAAGCGCGTGCCGGCGTCGACGACGGGATCGAAACAGCGCTTGCGCGGGTCAACGGCAACGTCTGGCAAGATGGCTGGGCTATTCAAATGAGATGTCCGGAAGGGAAAACGAAGGACCATTTTACCCGGCCACGCGACGGTGTAGAATTCCCGCACAACCTTTCCCCACACACGAGACTACCCATGCGCACCATCGACACCCTGCTGGCCCAGTATGGCGAAAGCCACCGCAATCACGTCAATGAATGGGTACACATCGTGTGCGTGCCGCTGATCGTTTTCAGCTTGCTGGGGCTGCTGTGGAGCGTACATTCCAGCGTGGCGCTGCTCGGCAGTATTCTGGCCTTATACTATTACTATAAGCTGTCGCGCCCGTTTGCGGCGGGCATGCTGGCGATGCTGGCCGCCATGCTGGGCCTGTTGCTGCTCATGCCGGCGCTGACCATTCTGCCCGTGTCGCTGGCGCTGTTCGTGCTGGCCTGGATAGGCCAGTTCATCGGCCACCAGATCGAAGGCAAGAAACCGTCGTTCCTCGACGACTTGCGCTTTTTGCTGGTGGGGCCGCTGTTCGTGCTGGGATTTTTATACCGGCGCCTGCGGTTGGCGTATTGAGCGGCAAGCGGTTACGTGTAGCTGGTAACAGATTTTTACCATTCGTAACTAGTTATCTGCGGCAAGTGTCCTTATGATAAGTCATCATCGGCCGGTCGACGCAATCGGCAACCAACTTTTGTCCAAGGGAGTCCCACATGAAAGCACCAATTATTGCAGTGGCATTGCTCGCCACCCTGGCCGGCTGCGCCGTACAACCGAACTCGGCAAATGTCTACAATGCGCGCCAGGCGCAAAATGAACAGTCGGTCCGCATGGGCACGGTTGAATCCGTGCGCCAGGTGACCATCGACAAGGGTGAAACTGGCACGGGCGTGCTGGCGGGCGCGGCGCTGGGCGGCGTGGCCGGTTCAACTGTCGGTGGCGGCAAGGGCGCCATCGCGGCCAGCATCCTAGGCGCCGTCGCGGGCGGCATGGCCGGCAAGAGCATCGAAGCGAATGCTTCGAACAAGCCCGGCCTGGAAATCACCGTGCGCCTGGACAACGGCGACATGCGCGCCATCGTGCAAGACGCGGACGAAATGTTCCGCGCGGGCGAGCGCGTGCGTCTGCTGTCCGACGGTCGCAAGACCCGCGTCACGCACTGATCCGCTTGCCGGCGCACGCGCTCAGCCGAAGGCGCCGGCAGCGAGCAAGACCGAAGGGTGCAGCCAGATGGCAATCACCGCCGTCACGACCACATACACAAGCACGCTCCATACTTTGATCTGCAGTGAGGCTGGCATGGCGGTCCCCTTCAAAGATGCAATCCGGAAAATATTTACTTGATAATAAAGTAAATATTTTCATAAATTCAACATTTTCCATAAGCGCTGCGCTGGCTCAATCCTGGCTGTCTCCTGACGACACATTGAGCAAACTCGACCGCACTCGCCATCCCCGCGCGATGCCCGTATACTTGCGCGATGTCCTCTCCTTTCCTGTTCATCATTGCCTGCCTGATCTGGGGCTCCACCTTCTGGGCCATCACCTTGCAGCTGGGCGACGTCGCCCCCGCCGTTTCCGTGGTCTACCGCTTCGGCCTCGCGTCCGCTACCCTGTTTGCCTGGTGCGCCGTGCGCGGCGACCGCTTGCGGCTGCCCTGGCGCGCGCAAAAATGGATGTTGCTGCAAGGCCTGGCCTCGTTCGCCCTCAGCTATGTGTGCACCTACAGCTCGGAGCAATACTTGGTGTCTGCCCTCGTCAGCGTGCTGTTCGCGCTGATGGTGTTCTGGACGCCATTGCTCAACCGCATCGCCTTTGGCACACCGATTACCTGGAGCACCTGCTGCGCGGCATTCGTCGCCATCTGCGGCATCGTACTGCTGTTTTACCAATCCATCGGCGCGGCGCTGCAAGATATGCTGGGCGGCGGCAATGGCCATTTCCTGCTCGGTTTCATGCTGGCCCTGGTGGCCACCATCTCCAGCACGGCAGGCAATGCCCTCGTCATGAAAGTACGCGAACATTCCGGCAACGTGATGCTGACCATGGCCTGGACCATGCTGTGGGGCACCTTGATAGTGGCCGCCTGGGCCATCGCCACGGGGCAGTCGTGGCAATTGCCCGCGCGCCCCAGTTACTGGATGGGATTGGTGTACCTGGCCATCTTCGGTTCGGTGATCGCCTTCAGCGCCTATTTCACGTTAATCGCCCGCATCGGTACCCAAAAGACCGTGTATATCGGCGTCGTCACGCCCGTCATTTCCGTCCTGCTGTCGGTGCAGTTCGAACACTACCGGCCCGCCGCCATCGAATGGGTGGGCATGGTGCTGTGCCTGTCCAGCGTGGCCTGGGCCCTGACGTCGGGGGCGCGCAAGACGAATACCATTGCTTCCCTTTCCACCACTCCATCAACAAAGGCAACATGAGCACCTCTTCCTCCCTCGCCATCCGTCCCGCGACCGCATCCGACGTGGCAGCCATCTTCGGCATGATCCATGAACTGGCCGTGTTTGAAAAACTCGAACACATGATGATCGCCAGGGAATCCATGCTGCACGACAGCCTATTCGGCGCCCATCCCGCGTGCGAAGCGCTGGTCGGCGAGGAAAATGGAGAAGTAGTGACGTTCGCCCTGTTCTTCCATAATTTTTCCACCTTCCTGTGCCGCAAGGGACTGTACCTGGAAGACCTGTACGTGAAGCAATCGGTGCGCGGCAAAGGTTATGGCAAACAGATGCTCGTGGCGCTGGCGCAACTGGCCGTCGAACGCGATTGCGGCCGCTTCGAATGGTCGGTGCTGGACTGGAATGAAAACGCGATCAACTTCTACAAGGGCATGGGTGCGGACGTGATGCCGGACTGGCGCATTTGCCGCGTCGCTGGCAATGCCTTGACGCAATTATCGGCAGGCACGCCAACATCGGCCTGATGGGGGAACCTTAAGCGTAAGTCCCAAAAAAAATCCCCGCGGGCTAGCGGCACCGCGGGGTAGAACCCATTGTCAAGTGGGAGGGGGAGAATGCAATCAACGGTTATCAATATAACCGCTGCCGCTTGCGATAGCGCAGACCTTTACATTTGCTTACCGGGCCTTACATTTGACTTAAATCTGCTAACCAAGTCTCACCAAGTGTCGCTGGGATGACACTGATTATTTCCGTGGTTCAATCAATGTGCCGTGCAAGCCGATATGTTGTTGCGCAACCCCACTGCCACCCTGCGATTTTCTATAGATTTGGTACACTGTCAGGCAGGCGATGCAGCCAGCAACCACGGCAAAAATGACCATGCGACGCTCCTTGAATATGCTTGAGGGAATCAGGGCCCGCGGCTGATGATGATCAGGCGAGCAGGGAAAATTCAGTGTGGCATCGTCGGCCTTGGGAGCATTGTGCAATGTCAAACGCGCCAATTTGACGGGGTCATGGCATTTGATATGGCACAAAGTGGCAGCATTCCGCTCACACAAAATGAACGCATCGTTACGCATCTGGGAGCCACATCATGAATGTTTCTGCCAAACCGCTCGTCATGAAAATCTACCGCGCCTATCTGCGCTCCCGCCTGGAGCGCTACACGCGCGACTTGCAAGCCATCGCCGAACAGCGCGAGAACGACTTCCAGGCCGAACGCATCCTGCACCAGGCCGTCGTCTCGGTGCGCTCCAAACTGCACTCGCTGTAACCGTGACGCCTTCAGTGCTGCCGGCCGGCCACGGCCCAGCGCTCCACCAGCTCGAACAAGCCCTGCGTCAGCAAGGCCAGCACGGCTGCGGGGATTGCGCCGGCCAGCAGCATGTCGTTGTCATTGAGCGCTAGGCCGATGGTGATGCGTTCGCCGTAGCCGCCCGCGCCGATGAAGGCAGCGATGGTGGCCGTGCCCACGCTCATCACGGCCGCCGTTTTCACGCCCGCCAGCATGACGGGCAAGGCCAGCGGCAAGTCCACGTGCAGCAGGCGGTCGCGCTTGTTCAAGCCCAACGCCAGCGCCGCCATGCGCAAGCCTTGCGGCACCTGCAAAATGCCCGTGCACGTGTTGCGCACGATGGGCAGCAGCGCGTACACGAATAGCGCCACCAGCGCCGGCACCGTGCCGATCATGCCCAGCACGGGGATCAATATCGCCAGCAGGGCCAGGGACGGCACCGTCTGCAGCACGCCGACGAAGGCCAGCACCGTTTGCCGCAGCGGCGCCGAAAACGCCGCCAGCACGCCCAGCGGAACGCCGATCAGGCACGCCAATGCCACCGACAACAGCACCAGGGTCACATGCTGGCGCGTCAGGGTCCACAAGTCGTCGCCGATGATTTTATCGAGCAGCTTGCCGCGCGCGGCGGCAGGTTTGTTCGCCTGCGTGCCGGAAGCCAGCCACTGGCGGGCCACCTCGGAAAAACGCTTGCCATCGATTTCAACGGCCGCATTCATGGCGATCATGTCGGCCTCGCTGATGCGCCCCTGCAGCCCTTGTAGCGCCAGCCAGGCGGCGGGAAAACGCTGCGGCACGTCGAGCCGGTACAACAGCATGGCATCGTAGCGGGGAAAATACTGCTGCGTGTCGGCCAGCACGCGCAAGCCGTACTGGCGGATCTTCGCGTCCGTCGAATAGATGTCGATCACGTCCACCTGGCGCTGCGCCAAGGCTTCGTAGGCGATGCCGTGATCAAGCCCGCGCGGGCGCTGCGGCAAGCCATAGCGGGCGGCCAGGCCCGGCCAGCCATCGACACGGCCGATGAATTCATGCGACAGGCCGAATTTCAGGGCCGGGTGCTGGGCCAGTTGCGCCAGGCTGGCGATGGATTTTTCATCATGGCGCACTGCCAGCGCATAGGTGTTGTTAAAGCCCAGCGGCACGGCCACGCCCAGGCCCAGCGGCGCCAGCTCGCGCCGCATCTGCGCCAGGTCGATGGCGTTGTCGTGCTTGAGGATTTCGCTGCCGATGGTGCCCATGTATTCGGCATACACGTCAATGCTGCCCGCCTGCAGCGCGGCCAGCACGATGGCCGTGTTGCCCAGGCCCTGGCGGTGCTCGGCCTTGACGTGCGGCGCGGCGCTCTGCTGGAGGATTTCGCCGAGAATATACGATTCCGTAAAACGCTTCGAACCCACCTTCAGGGTGCCGCCATCCTGAGCATGCGCGGGCGCGATGGCGAAGACTAGCAACAGCAGCAGGTAAGACAACGAGTAAACAACACGCACGCGGCGCTCCAGGGCGGATGATCAATCCGGCAAGCTTACCACCGGCGCGCGCCAGACACCGCCATGCACCACGCCCGCGCACGGGTTCAGGCCCAGCGCATACGCCAGGTCGGCCGGGCGCGCGATGCGCCACAGGGCGAAATCGGCGCGCTTGCCCACCACCAGGCTGCCCGTCTGATCCTGCAAGCCCAGCGCGCGCGCCGCGTGGATCGTGCAGCCGGCCAGCGCTTCCTGCGGCGTCAGGCGCCACAGGGTGCACGCCATGTTCATCGCCAGCAGCAAGGACGTCATCGGCGACGTGCCCGGGTTGCAATCGGTGGACACCGCCATCGGCACGCCGGCCGCGCGCAAGGCCATGACAGGAGGTTGCTGTACTTCACGCAAAAAATAATACGCGCCCGGCAGCAGCACGGCCACCGTGCCATGTTGCGCCATGGCGGCGACGCCCTCTTCCGACAAGAATTCCAGGTGGTCGGCCGACAGGCCATCGTAACGGGCCACCAGCGCCGCGCCGCCCAGGTCCGACAACTGCTCCGCATGCAGTTTCACGGGCAGGCCCAGCACCTGCGCCGCGTCAAACATGCGCTGCGTTTGCGCCGGCGTAAAACCGATGCGTTCGCAAAACGCGTCGACGGCGTCGACCAGGCCGTCACTGGCCAGCCGGGGCAGCATCTGCGCGCACAGCAGCTCGATATAGGCGTCGGCCTGGCCCGCGTACTCGGGCGGCAGCGCGTGCGCGCCGAGGAAGGTGGTGCGCACAGTGACCGGCAGCCGTTTCCCTATCTTGCGCGCCACGCGCAGCATCTTCGCCTCGCTGTCCGCGTCGAGGCCATAGCCGGACTTGATCTCCAGGGTCGTTACGCCCTCGGCCAGCAGCGCCAGCACGCGGGGCAGGCTTTGCCGCAGCAATTCGTCGTCGCTGGCCGCGCGCGTGGCGCGCACGGTGGACATGATGCCGCCGCCGGCGCGGCTGATGTCTTCATAGCTGGCGCCATTCAGGCGCGCCTCGAATTCGTCGCTGCGGTTGCCCGCGTGGACGATGTGCGTGTGGCAGTCGATCAGGCCTGGCGTCAGCCAGCAGCCCTGGCCGTCGTGCAGCACCGCGCCGCTGGCCGGCAGCTCGTCGCCGGGGCCGAACCACGCGATGCGGCCATCCTTGACGGCGATGGCCGCGTCCAGCAGTTCGCCATAGCCATGCTCCATGGTGGCCAGGTGGACGTTGTGGATGACCATATCCCAGTCTTGCATGGTGTTTCCTTCCTAGATGAACAGGTCGACGCGCAACACGGCCGTGCGCTGCAAGGCGTCGAGCCGCCAGTCCGGCGCATCGTCGGCATCGAGCAGCAGCGCATCATGGCGGGCCAGCGCGAACTGCTGCTCGCCACCGTGCGCCAGCACGTGGCCTTCGCCGGCGACGAACAGCAGGGTCGCCGCGCTGCGCCGCGCCAGCTTGCCCGGCGCCGTGATTTTTTCCAGCTGGTGGCGGCAGCGGTCGCGTCGCGTCATCACATTGAAATCCGTCGTCGGACCCTTGACTTGCGCGAATACGGCCGCTTCGCCTGGAAACCACAGCATCGGTTGCGCCGCGCTCAGGGTTACCTTGCGCGTGCCGTCCAGCGTCAGCTGCACGCTGTCGCCATCGACCAGTATCAGACTGCGATCGATACCGGGAAAACTGGAAAATGGCCCGCTGGCCGTGATCGTCGCTAGGCTGATACGCCAGTCAAAATCGTCGAAACCGGCGCCAGGGGGAGCGATCGCGATTTCCGTCGTGCTGCCGCCGCCGTTTTTCCACGGCGCGGCGCACAGGTACTCCTGCGGGATGAAGGTCGCCATCAGAGTGCTCTCAATTGCGCCAGGGTGCGCTTGTAGGCGGTGGCGATGGCGTCCTGCGCCACGTGGCGCCCATCGCGCACCTGCCACTGGCCGCCGCACAGCACGTCGCGCACCAGGTTGTCGTTGCCGCAGAAAAGTACGCTGCCCAGCACATCGGCGATGTCCACGCCGCACAGATTCACGTGCGCGTCGTCGAGCACCAGCAAGTCGGCGCGGCAGCCCGGTGACAGGGCGCCGAGCTTGCGCCCGGCCGCCTGCGCGCCGCCCTGCAAGGCCGTTTGCCACAGGTAGTCGCCCACATGGCGTTGATCCGGCGTGGCGGCCACATTGCGCCGCTGGCGCTGCAAGCGCTGGCCATATTCGAGCCAGCGCAATTCTTCCACCGGCGACTGGGATACATGGCTGTCGCTGCCGACGCCGAAACGCCCGCCGGCGGCGATGAATTCGGCCAGCGGGAACAGGCCGTCGCCCAGGTTCGCTTCCGTCGTCGGGCACAGGCCCGCCACGGCGCCGCTGGCCGCCATCAGCGCCACTTCATCGGGCTGCACATGCGTGGCATGCACGAGGCACCAGCGCGCATCGACGTCGACCTGGTCGTACAGATACTGCACCGGGCGCCGGCCGCTGACATCGAGACTCTGGCGCACCTCGCCCTGCTGCTCGGCGATGTGGATGTGGATGGGGCGGTCCGCAGGCAGCGCTTGCGCCACTGCGCGGATCTGCGCCACGTCGGCCGCACGCAGCGAGTGCGGCGCAAAGCCCACTTCCACCTGCCCGCCGCGCTGCGGCGCCAGCGCTTCGACAATGCGCAAGACATCATCCGCACCGGTGCGAAAGCGCGCCTGCTCGGGTTGGAGGGGCTGTGCGCCGAAACCCGCATGGCTGTACAGCACGGGCAGCATGGTCATGCCGATGCCGCTGAGGCGCGCCGCGGCAAGCACCCGTTCGGCCGTTTCCGCAGGGTGCGCATACAGCGCGCCGGCCGCATCGCGCTGCAGGTAATGGAACTCGCAGACAGCCGTGTAGCCATGGCGCAGGCATTCGGCAAACAGCTGCGCGGCGATGGTTTCCATCTGTTCCGGCGTGATGTGGCGCGCGAAGCGGTACATCAGGTCGCGCCAGGTCCAGAAACTGTCGGGCCCTTCTCCCGCCTTTTCCGTCATGCCGCCCAGCGCCCGCTGGAACGCGTGCGAATGCAGGTTGACCATGCCGGGCAAGACATACTCGGCCACTTCCGCGCCAAGAGGCGCTGCGGCGTTGTCCGTCACCGCCGTCAAGTCGCCCGTCGCATTCCACTCCAGCAGCACGTCGCGGCGCCAGCCCTGCGGCAGCAGCGCGTGGCGCGCGAACAGACAGCCGCTCAACGCGCCACCCATGCCACGGCCGCTTCCATCATCTGGCGCAGCAGCGGCTGCACCTGGGCCGCCAGGTCGGGCCGGTAGCCGAAAGGTGCCGCCTCGTCCATGTACAGGCACTGGCACATCTCCAGCTGGATCGCATGCACGCGGTTTTCCGGCTGGCCGTAATGGCGCGTGATATGCCCGCCCTTGAAGCGGCCATTCAAGGCCACGGTAAATGCATCCTGTGCGCGCGCGATATCGACCACGGCCGACGTCAGGCCGCTATCGCAGCTGGCGCCATCGGCCGTGCCGAAGTTCAGGTCGGGCAGCTTGCCGTCAAAGAAGCGCGGCACGCGCGAGGCGATGGAATGGGCATCCCACAGCACCACGGCGCCATGCACGCGCAGCAGCCGGTCCAGTTCCGTGCGCAGCCGCGCATGATACGGCGCCCAGTAGCGCTGCAGCCGGCGCTGTACATCGGCCGCATCGGGCTCCTTGCCGGCCAGGTACAGCGGTTCACGGTGGAAGGTATCACTGGGCAGCAAGCCCGTCGTATCTTGCCCCGGATACAGATTCGTATCTTCCTGCGGACGGTTCAAGTCGATGGTGTAGCGCGACCAGCGCGCCGACAGCACGGACGCATCCATCTCCTGCAAAAAGCCATACAGCTCGCGCAGATGCCAGTCCGTATCGGCCTTGACCAGGGCCTGGGGCGTCATGCGCGCGGCAATATCGTCCGGTATGTCGGTGCCCACGTGGGGCATCGACACGAGCAGCGGGATGCTGCCTTCGTTGAAGCGGAAATCCATGCTTGTCTCCTTGCGCCCGCTCAGCCGTACAGCGGGGCGAACAAATTCTTGCACTTGCTGCTCAACTCACCCTGCAGCACCATCTGCTTGGCCGCTTCGATATCGGGCGCGAAGAAGCGGTCGGCGTCGAAGAACGGCACTTTCTGGCGCAGCTGATGATGCACGTGCTCGAGGTGTGGCGAGGTTTTCAGCGGACGGTGGAAATCGATGCCCTGCGCGGCGGCCAGCAGCTCGATGCCGACGATGACGGCCGTGTTGTGCGCCATGTCGTCCAGGCGGCGCCCGGCGAACGTGGCCATGCTCACGTGGTCTTCCTGGTTGGCGGAAGTGGGCAGGCTGTCGACGCTGGCCGGATGGGCAAGCGACTTGTTTTCCGACGCCAGCGCGGCAGCCGTCACGTGGGCGATCATGAAGCCGGAATTGACGCCGGGATCGCGCACGAGGAAGGGCGGCAGGCCGGAGAGCGTGGCGTCGATCAGCAGCGCGATACGGCGCTCGGCCAGCGCGCCGATTTCAGCAATCGCCAGCGCCAGGGTGTCGGCTGCAAAGGCGACCGGCTCGGCGTGGAAATTGCCGCCCGATACGATCTCCGCCTGCCCGTTGGGACCATCCTGGAAGATCAGCGGATTGTCCGTGACGGCATTGGCTTCGATCAGCAGGGTGCGGCCCACATTGCCGATCAAATCGAGGCAGGCGCCCATGACTTGCGGCTGGCAGCGCAGGCTGTACGGGTCCTGCACGCGCTCGTCGCCTTCCAGGTGCGAGGCGCGAATCGCGCTGTGCGCCACCAGCTGGCGGTACATCTGCGCGGCCAGGATCTGCCCCGGCTGTCCGCGCACGGCATGCACGCGCGCGTCGAATGGGGAATCGCTGCCCTTGGCCGCATCGAGCGACAGCGCGCCCGTGACCATGGCCGCTTCCAGCAGGCGCTCGGCCATGAACAGGCCATGCAGCGCCAGCGCGTTCGACACTTGCGTGCCGTTGATCAGCGCCAGGCCCTCTTTCGCCGCCAACACGACGGGCGCGATGCCTGCCTGCGCCAGCGCTTCGGGCGCCGCCATCAATTCGCCGTTGACGCGCACTTCGCCCACGCCCAGCATGGCCAGGGTCATGTGCGACAGCGGCGCCAGGTCGCCCGAGGCGCCGACGGAACCCTTGGCGGGAATGGCCGGCATGATCCCGGCGTTGTACAGGGCGATCAGGGTGTCGACGATCAGCGGGCGCACGCCGGAAAAGCCGCGCGCCAGGCTGCCGATCTTCATCAGCATGATCAGGCGCACGACGGCGTCCGACAGCAGTTCGCCCGTGCCGACGGAGTGCGACAGGATCAGGTTGCGCTGCAATTGCTCGAGCTTTTCATCGGGGATGCGCGTCTTGGCCAGCAGGCCGAAACCCGTGTTGATGCCGTAGGCCGCATCGCCTTTGGCGACGATGGCTTGCACGGCGGCGGCCGACGCTTCGATGACGGGATACGCTTCGGCGGCGAGGATCAGTTTCGCAGGCGCGGCCCAGACGGCGCGCAGGTCGCCCAGGGTCATCGCGCCCGGTTTCAGGGTCCAACTTTTGGAGTGCTGTGTCATGTTTGCTTTCACTTCGTATTAAGCATCGGCAGGTTCAGGTTGTTGCGCTTGGCGCAGGCGGCCGCTGTTTCATAGCCGGCATCGGCATGGCGCATCACGCCCGAGCCGCTGTCGTTGACCAGCACTCTAGCCAGGCGCTTCGCCGCCGCTTCACTGCCGTCGGCCACGATGACCATGCCAGCATGCTGAGAATACCCCATTCCCACGCCGCCGCCATGGTGCAGCGAGACCCAGGTGGCGCCGCCGGCCGTGTTCAGCATGGCGTTCAGCAGCGGCCAGTCGGAAACGGCGTCCGTGCCGTCCTTCATGCTTTCCGTCTCGCGGTTCGGGCTGGCGACGGAACCCGTATCGAGGTGGTCGCGGCCGATGACGATGGGCGCCTTCAGCTCGCCCGTGCGCACCATCTCGTTGAAGGCCAGGCCGGCGATGTGGCGCTCGCCCAGTCCCAGCCAGCAGATGCGCGCCGGCAGGCCCTGGAAGGCGATGCGCTCGCGAGCCATGTCCAGCCAGTGGTGCACCTGCTTGTGGTGGGGGAACAGCTCCTTGATCTTCGCATCCGTTTTATAGATGTCTTCCGGGTCGCCCGACAGCGCCACCCAGCGGAACGGCCCGCGCCCTTCGCAAAATTGCGGGCGGATGTAGGCGGGCACGAAGCCGGGGAAGTCGAAGGCGTTCTGCACGCCCTGGTCGAACGCCACCTGGCGGATGTTGTTGCCGTAATCGACGGTGTGCACGCCCATGGCGTGGAAATCGAGCATGGCTTGCACGTGGGCGGCGCAGGAATCGGCGGCGGCCACCGTCAGGCGCGCATGGCGCTGCGGGTCCTGCTGCGCCGCCTTCCAGTCCGACACGCTCCAGCCGCGCGGCAAATAGCCATTGACCAGGTCATGCGCGGACGTCTGGTCCGTCACCAGGTCGGGCACCAGGCCGCCCACCCTGGCGCGGCGCACCAGTTCCGGCAGCACTTCGGCCGCGTTGCCCAGCAGGCCGATGGAGATCGCTTCCTTGCGTTCGGTATGGTATTTGACCAGTTCCAGGGCTTCGTCCAGGCTGGCCGCCTGCTTGTCCAGGTAGCGCGTGCGCAGACGGAAATCGATGCTGCTTTGCTGGCATTCGATATTGAGCGACACGGCGCCCGCCATGGTGGCGGCCAGCGGCTGCGCGCCGCCCATGCCGCCCAGGCCCGCCGTCAAGATCCAGCGCCCGCCCCAGTCGCCGCCGAAATGCTGGCGGCCCGCCTCGGCGAAGGTTTCATACGTGCCTTGCACAATGCCCTGCGTGCCGATATAGATCCAGCTGCCGGCCGTCATCTGGCCGTACATGAACAGGCCCTGGCGATCGAGTTCGTTGAAGTGTTCCCAGTTGGCCCATTTCGGTACCAGGTTGGAATTGGCGATCAGCACGCGCGGCGCATCCGCGTGGGTCTGGAATACGCCCACCGGCTTGCCGGACTGGATCAGGAGGGTCTGATCGTCTTCCAGTTCGCGCAGCGAGGCGAGAATCTGGTCGAAACAGGCCCAGTTGCGCGCTGCGCGGCCGATGCCGCCGTAGACGACCAGGTGCTGCGGATTTTCCGCCACTTCCGGGTCCAGATTGTTTTGCAACATGCGGTAGGCCGCCTCGGCCTGCCAACTCTTGCAAGCCATGACCGTGCCGCGCGGCGCGCGGATGGTACGGCTGGCATCAAAGCGTGGATCGGTGTCCATTGTGCTGTTCATGCTGTCTCCTCATAGGGTGCGAGCGGACATGCGTGGCCCGCTCTGGTGCTCCCAGCATAGGTTGTCTATACAACCAAGTCAACAGATTTTTGCAAGCGAAAACTGCCTATTTTTTCTCGAACACGCGCTTGCCCGCCACCCACGTCTGCAGCACCTGCGTCTTGCCGATGGCGGCCGGTGTCACCTTGAACAGGTCCTGGTCGACGACGATGAAGTCCGCCCATTTTCCCGCTTCCAGGGTGCCGATGACCTTTTCCTGGTGCGCCGCCCAAGCCGCGTCCAAGGTAAAACAGCGCAGCGCTTCCGTCACCGTCATGGCTTGCTGCGGGTACCAGCCGCCGGCCGGGAAACCCTCGCTGTTTTGCCGCGTCACGGCCGCGTGGATGCCCTCTAACGGGTTCGGCGACTCGATGGGGAAGTCGGAGCCGCAGGCGATGCGCGAACCCTGCTTGAGGAAGGTGCGCCACGCATACGCGCCCTTGATGCGCTCGTGCCCCACGCGCTGCTCCGCCATATTCTGGTCGGACGTGGCATGTGTCGGCTGCATCGACGGCACGATGCCCAGGCTTTTGAAACGGGGGATATCGCTCAATTGCACCACCTGAGCGTGTTCCATGCGGTGGCGCAGACCCACACTGCGGTATTGCGCGATCAAGGTCTGGTAACCATCGAGGATTTGATGGTTGCCCGCGTCGCCGATGGCGTGCACGTTCACCTGATAGCCGGCGCGCATGGCTTTTTCCATCTTCGCGCGCATGACGTCATCCTTGTAGAACAGCAGGCCACGGGTAGAGGGATCGTCGCTGTACGGTGCCAGCAGGGCCGCGCCGCGGCTGCCCAGGGCGCCGTCGGACAGCAATTTGACGGCGCGCAAGGCGTACATGTCGCGCGCATAGCTGGTCAAGGGGCCGTTTTTCGACAGTGCGTCGAAGTCTTCCGTCGTGTCGGCAATCATGCCGTACACGCGCACCGTCAGCTTGCCATGGTCCGCATAATCGCGGAACAGCCGGTCCTGCATCTGGCCGATGCCCGCATCGTGCACGCTGGTCAAGCCCACCTGCGACAGCTGCGCCAGCGCGCCATCGAGGGCGGCGCGGTTTTCCACGTCGCCCGGCTTGGGCAGCACGGCGTCCATCAAGTCCATGGCGCTGTCGACCAGCACGCCGGAGGCGTCGCCATCCGCGTCGCGGACTATCTTGCCGCCTGCCGGATCCGGCGTGGCGCGCGTGATGCCGGCCAGCGCCAGCGCGCGGCTGTTGGCCCAGCCCGCGTGGCCATCGACCCGGCGCAGCCACACGGGCCGCGCACTTTCCGCCGCATCGAGTTCCAAAGCCGTGGGAAAGCGCCCCAGCTTCCATATCTCCTGGTTCCAGCCATTGCCGATGATCCAGCTGCGTTCCGGATGCGCGCGCGCGAAGTCGCCCACGGCCTGTACGGCCCCCGGCAGCGAGGACGAACCGTACAGCATGACGCCGCTGGCGATCGTCCCCAGGCCGAACACGTGGCCATGCGCGTCGATCAGGCCCGGCAGCACGGTTTTTCCCTGCACGTCGATATGCGTGGCGCCCTTGGCCGCCTTGCGTTTTACCTGCGCGGCGCTGCCGACGGCAAGCAGCTTGCCCGCATCGTCAAAGGCCAGCGCCGTGAAACGCACCACCTTGCCATTTGCGTTGAGCGTGTAGCCGTTGGCGTTGTCGATGACCGTGTCGGCATGAACGTGGCCAAGGGCGCCCAGGCAGGCGAGCGTGAGCAGGGTGCGGCGCAATGGCAGGTTCGGCATTTCCATCTCCAGGTCTTTTAATTAAGTAAATAAGTGAAAAGACGAGTGTATAGAAATTGGCAAAATGGTCAATCAGGCAGCGTGAGGTTCCCGTACCATGAGCCAGTAATCGCAACCCGTGACGGCTTCAGCGTACCGCCCCGCCACCACGAAACCCAGACGGCCATAGAACGGCAGGCTGCGTTCGTTATATGTCTCCAGAAAGCATGCGGCGCCAGCCGCATCGACGGCCGCCAGGCCAGGCGCCAGCACGGACGCGCCCAGTCCCCGGCCCTGTGCGTCCGGGGCGATGCCGGCGATCGACAGATACCAGGCCGCGCTCAAGTCGTGCAATGCCAGCGCGTGCTCCATGTTCCCGACGATGGCCGTGAAATGCGCGTAGCCCTGCTCTCCCAGCAGCACGCGCAAGGCATCCTCGCGCTGCGCATACGCGGCCTGGCGCTGGGCTGCCGGCGTGTCCGTCGTCCAGATGGCGGCGCCATTGCCGGCCTCATTGCACACCTCGTCAGCCAGGTCGACGCGGCCCGCCTGCTCCCCCTCGGCCAGCGCCAGCGCAAAGTACACTTCCAGCATCGCCAGCCGCGCCGCTTCGTCCTCGCCGCACGCCACCGTGACGGTGCGGTAGAACGGGTCGCCGATCAGGGCGGCGGCCAGGCTGCGGGCGGTGCGGGAGGTGTCGGCGGGGCATGGGCTGGACATGGACTCTTTTTCTTTTCGTTGTGTTTTTTCATTGAGACGTCCGGCATCTTAACGCAAGCGCGCAGGCCTCGCGCCTGGCCAATACCACAGGACACCACGGGCCGGCACTGGCATTTCATGCGCAGCGCCATGACCGAGCATCATGTCGCGCGACCTTACTTGGCCCCGTCCTCCGGCTTGTGCGCCGGCGCCCTGAACCATTCACCGGGCGGCACCACGTGCGACTCCTTCGGGTCATCGATGTAATGCGGCGACGTGATCTGCACGTCGAATTCGTTGAAGACGTCGATAATGTTCTGGTGCAAGCGGTTCAGTACTTCGGCGCGCTGGCGGGGGACTTCGGCGCTGGCGTAGGCGACCAGGCGGTATTGCACATAATAGTCTTGCAGGGCCAGCTGCATCACGTACGGTTTTGGCGAAGTGGAAAGTTCCGTGGTGCGCGAGGCTGCCAGTTCCAGCATGGCGTGTACTTGCCGCCACGGCGTGGCGTAGCCGATGGTGACGGTGGAGTCGAGCACGAAGCCGCCGCCGGGCTGGGCGCGCGAGTAGTTCTTTGTCGTTTGCGACATCACCCACGCGTTCGGCAAGGCGACCTCTTCGCCGAGGCCAGTGCGCAAGCGCGTCTCAAACATGCCCACGTCGACCACCGTGCCTTCGCTGTCACCTACGCGCACATATTCGCCCTTGCGCAGGGCGCGCGTGTACATCAGGATCAGGCCGCTGGCGCCCTGGCCCACGATGCTCGACGCGCCGATCGACACCATCAGGCCGACCAGCACGGACAGGCCCTGGAAGGCGGCCGTGTGCGAGCCGGGCAGATACGGATACGCCATGGCCAGCGCGAACAGCCAGATCACCACGCTGGCAATGCGGCGCGTCGGCAGAGCCGTGTCCTTGTCGAGCCAGCCGATTTGCAATTCGCCGCTTTCCACGCGTTTGAACAGCGAGGCGGCCGTGGCGGCGATCAGGCGCGCGATGGCGAAGATCACGCAGACCAGCACCAGCCCCGGCAAGGCGCCGATGATGGCGTGGAAGACGTCGGCCGCCACGTCGAACAGATAGCCGCTCAGGCTTTCGCCCCAGGAGCGCGTGTAGGGCAAGCGGCCCAGCACGAAGGCGGCCCACAGATAGGTGGCCATCAGGCGCAAGCCCCACAGCACGGCGCTGAGCAGCTGATACGCGAAGGCGATGTAATGTTCGGCGTCGAGCACGCGCACATTCTTCAGACGCACGTCGCGCAGGCGCGAGGCCAGCAGGATGCCGCTGCGGCGCTTGGCCCAGTGGTAAAAACGCGTCAAGCCCATCCACACGAGCCAGAACACGAGGGTGGCGGCCGCGCACACGGCGGCGGCGATGGCCAGGTAGCGCCAGCTGCTTTGCTCTCGATAGTCAAACACAGCCTTGCTCAGCTCGGCGGCTGCCGTTTTCGCCACGCTTTCCGTCGTGTCGCCAGCCAACTGGTTGACGTCGCCAGGCACGACGACGAACAGCTGCACGCCATCGAGCAGCACTTGCGTGCCTTCGGAAATCATGCGCGTGCTCGCCAGCAACGGACCGTTTTTTGCCAGCACGCTTTCCAGGCGGCGCTGCGCACCGATGGCACGCTCGTCAGGCGGATAGCCGGCCAGCACGGCGCGGAAGACGAATACCTTGCGGTTGGCGAACATCAGCGGCGCCGTCCTGGCCGCGGCAAGCTGCGACGGCGCCACAACGGTCCCGGCCTCCGCAACGAGCGCAGGCACGCCATCGTCCGCATGGGCTGCGGGCAACAGGAAAATGGTCAACAGGCACAACAGGCGGAGCAACGCGGACATGGCAGCAATGAAAAGTGACAGGGAGTAGCCATCATGCCATGTAATCCTGGAAACTCAAGCGCTGCAGCTAGCGTTCAGCTCGCATCATGGAAAATGATGCCCAGGGTGTGACGCAAGCCCGAGCGCAGGCGCGACACGCCGTGGCGCATGTTCACGCGGTAACTGCCGCGCGTGCCATTCACGGGACGCAGCGCGACGGGAAAGAGGACGGCGTCGCCCTGCGCCAGCGGTACGACCTCGGCGCGCGACTGCATGCGCGGGCGCTGCTCCGTCAGCACGAACTCGCCGCCCGTGAAATCGTCTTGCGGGCGCGACAACAGCACGGCCAGCTGCAGCGGAAACACGTGCTCGCCATACAGGTCCTGGTGCAGGCAGTTGTAATCGCCTTCGCGGTAGCGCAAGAGCAAGGGCGTGGGCCGGGTTTGCCCGGCCGCATGGCAGCGCGCGAGGAAATCGGCGTGACTGGACGGAAAGCGCGTCTCGATACCCATGCTGGCGTGCCAGCGGTTGGCAATGACCGCCAAGGGGGAATACAAGCTCGTGCGCAAGGCCGCCACCACATCCGGCAGCGGATGCGCCCAATACTGATATTCGCCCTGCCCAAAACCATGACGCTGCATCACCACCTTGCTGCGAAAGCGCGACGCATCGTCGTACTGCGCCGCCAGCGCCGCGCACTGCGCAGGATTGAGCAAGCCCGGCACGACGGCGCAACCATGCGCATTCAGCTCATCCTCGATCTGCCGCCAATCGAGCGCCCTCACCGTTCGCCCTCGCGTTCCAGCAATGCCTGCTTGCGCTCCACGCCCCAGCGGTAGCCGGACAAGGCGCCATCGTTGCGCACCACCCGGTGGCAGGGAATGGCGACGGCCAGCGCATTCGCGGCGCAGGCACCGGCCACGGCGCGCGCGCCTTGCGGGGCACCGATGCGGCGGGCCAGCTCGGCATAGCTGACCGTGCTGCCGGCGGGAATCTCGCGCAAGGCTTGCCAGACGCGCTGCTGGAACACGGTGCCGCGCACGTCGAGCGGCAAGTCCAGTCCCAGGCCCGGCGCCTCGACCAGGCCGACGACTTGCGCCACCGTCTGTTCATAGTCGGCTTCCGCACCGCGCAGCTCGGCTTGCGGAAAACGGTCCTGCAAGTCGCGCAGCAGCACTTCCGGGTCGTCATCGATGAGGATGGCGCAGATGCCCTTGTCCGTGCTGGCCACGAGGATGGCGCCCAGCGAGCAGGCGCCGATGGCAAAGCGGATCACGGCGCCGCTGCCGCCGGCGCGAAACGCGCCCGGCGTCATGCCCAGCAAACCGGGCGTGGCCGCATACAGGCGGCCGCTGGAATTGAAGCCGGCCGCATACAAGGTTTCCGTGACGTTCGCTTCGCCCTGCAAGCCGGCTTTCAGGCGCTCGCCGCGCCGCGCCGCCGCGTACGCTTTCGGCGTGATGCCCGTGTGCGCCTTGAAAACGCGGTGGAAGTGAAAGCGGCTCATGCCGGCCGCCTGTGCCAGGCTATCCAGGTCGGGCAGCTCGTCGCTGGCGTCGATCAGCCGGCAAATGTCGGCCACGATGGCCGCCTGGCGCTGGGCCAGTGGCGGCAGGTTCGGCTTGCAGCGCAGGCAGGGGCGAAAGCCGGCCGCCTCCGCCTGCTCGCACGTGGCGTGGAAAGCCACGTTGCGGCGCAAGGCGGGACGCGCGGCGCAGGAAGGCCGGCAATACACGCCCGTCGTGCGCACCGAATAATAAAAGACGCCGTCGGCATCGGGCGCGCGCCGCTGCAGGGCATCCCAGCGTTCATCGTCAGTCAGGTAAGCGTGTTCCATGGCGAACTCCGTGCAAGTCAATAGTAAGTCACCAGCATAGCCAGCACCGGCGCGCGCCACACTCCGGCGCTTGCTTTTGAATTCAAAAAGGCTGGCGGCAGGCATCGTGCTCGGTGCTAAAATCGGCCATCGCGCCTCCAGCCGGCGGCGCGCCCTGCCCGCGCCTCGGAGAAACCGCATTGGACGATCACAATACACAAGAAAATACGCCCATTTTCCAGCGCATCAAGGATTTTTTGCTGGCCGGCATCGCCGCCGGACGCTGGAAGGAAGGCGACGTGATTCCATCCGAGCAAGCACTGGTGAAACAATTCGGCGTCTCGCGCATGACGGTCAACCGCGCCGTGCGCGAACTGACCAGCGAACAGGTGCTGACCCGTCGCCAGGGTTCCGGCACCTATGTGGCGCAGCAAAAATACCAGGCGACACTGCTGGAAATCAAGAGTATCGCCGATGAAGTGCGGGCACGCGGACATATCCACCGCAGCAGCTTGCAATTGCTGGAACGCACCAAGGCATCCGACTTGCTGGCCAAGCAATTCGGCCTGCCGCCCGAGCACCCGCTGTTCCACTCGCTGATCGTGCATTTTGAAAACGGCGTGCCGATCCAGGTGGAAGACCGCTGGGTCAATCCCGAGTGCGCGCCCGACTACATGACGCAGGATTTTTCCAGCATCACGCCGAACGAATACCTGATGGCCGCCGCGCCCCTGCAAGGCGCCACCTACAGCATCGAGGCGCTGTCGGCGCCGCGCGACATCGCCGAAATGCTGGCCATCGACACGAAACAGGCGTGCCTGGTGCTGCGCCGCCAGACGCGCTCGGGCGGCAAGATCGCCTCGATCGCCACCATGTGGCATCCCGGGCACCGCTATCAGTTCGCGGGAAGTTTTACTTGAGGTCAGACATCGCGATTCGCTAGCACGATTTCGCGCCAAATTTCTCACGAATTCTCACCAAATCGCGAAAAAAATAGCCATTCAGGGGTAAAAAAAATCCCGTTTTGGCTGTTTCAGAACTTAACTACTGTGAGCAAATATTCGATGCTATAGTTGCCGCCAGAAAGCGCCGCAGGCGTTTATTTGAGCGCGCATCATGCACTGTCAGACCAGTTCCATCATGCCCCAGAAAGGGATGCATTTGTCGTATTGCAGCCACACGAGTTTCAGCGCATCACGCCTTCGGCGCCCTGCGCTGCACCGGCTCGCTCATACGATGCTGGCGGCAGGCATGGCGCTTTCGCTGCCGGTGCAGGCGGCGGTACACGGCATGGCGCCAACACTGCTGTGGCCGTACGCAGCCGCCAGCGCCACGGCCCTGGCGGGACTGGCTTGCTGGCAAGCCTGGCGGCTGCGGCAACGATTGCACCGCCTGCTCCTGCCCGCGCACGCCCTGGCGGAACAGGATGCCGGGCAAGCCTTGCGCGGCGCGGCCTTGGCTGGCTGGACCTGGCGGCGCCAGTCCGGACGGCTGCAGTTCGCGCCCCAGTACCAGGACGTGCTAGGCGACAAGAGCGCCAAACTCGAGCATGCCCTGGGCGACTGGCTGGCCGAAGTGCACCGCGATGACCGCGCGCGCCTGAGTCTGGCATTTCACCAGCATCTGGATGGCCAGGCGCCCGGCACCTTCAATTGCGAATTCCGATTACGCCACAGCGATGGCCACTGGCGCTGGCTGCTGGCGCGCGGCGCCGTGCTGACACGCGCCTCGGATGGCGCCGCCACGCAGGCCAGCGGCATCATCTGCGATATCAGCGAACGCAAGCAGGACGAGCAATCGCGCATGCGCTCGATGCTGGAAGCGGCGCCGGAAGCCATGCTGGTGGCCGACGTCGAGGGCAAGGTGCATTATGCCAACCAGATCGGCGCGCGCTGCTTCGGCTATCCGCTGGCCGAATTGACGGGCATGTCGCTGGAGCAATTGGTGCCGGAAAGCACGGCCGGCCAATCCGCAGGCGACCCGCAAGGGCGGCACAGCCTGCCGGGCCGGGTGATGATGGCGCGCCGCCGCGACGGCACGCACTTCCCCGCCAAGGTCAGCTTATCGCCGCTACGCATGGCCGGCCAGGTGTTTTCCATCGTCTCGCTGCGCGACATGACGCAGCGGCAACGCGCCGAGGAAGCGCTGCACGCCAGTTCCGAACGCTACCGCCTGATCGTGCAGACGGCGGCCGAAGGCATCTGGATGACGGATGCGGACGGCAAGACCACCTTCGTCAATCCGAAGATGGCGCACATGCTCGGCTACACGGTGCAGGAAATGCTGGGCCGTCCCCTGCTCGACTTCATGGACCGCGACAGCCAGCTGCTGATGCAGCGCCGCCTGGCCAGCCACGGCAGCTTCGCCAGCCAGCCGGACCAGGTCGATTTCCGCTTCTTCCGCAAGGACCAGTCCAGCCTGTGGGGCTTGCTGTCGAGCACCAGCATCCAGTCGGACAATGGCGAGCCGGGCGGCACCCTGGCGATGATCACCGACATCACGGAGCGTCGCCAGGCGTCGATCGCGCTGTCGAACTCGAGCCAGCGCATGGCGTCCGTGTTCGGCGCCGTGACGAACGGCCTGGTGGTGCAGGACAGCCACGGCCACATCCTGGAAAGCAACGCCGCCGCCGAGCGCATGCTGGCGGCCAGTCCGGCCAGTCAGTCCAACCGCAGCCTGTGGCAAGCCATCCACGAAGACGGTTCCCCCTTCGACCAGCGCAGCCATCCCGTGCACATCACCCTGTCGACGGGTGTCGCCATGCGCGACGTGCTGATGGGCGTGCAGCAGCCCGACGGCAGCCTGTCGTGGCTGTCCGTAAATACGGAAGCCATCCGCGATGAGTACGGCAAGGTGGGCATGGTGGTGGCCAGCCTGACCGACATCACGTATCACAAGCGCAGCGAGAGCGCTCTGCGCGAACTCAATGAACATCTGGAAGAGCGCGTGGCGCAGCGTACGGAGCAGCTGGACCAGGCCAAGCAGGTGGCCGAAGAAGCGAGCCTGGCAAAGGGCCAGTTCCTGGCCAACATGAGCCATGAAATCCGCACGCCGATGAATGGCGTGATCGGCATGGCGTACCTGGCGCTCAAGACGGATCTGGAACCGCGCCAGCGCGATTACCTGGAAAAAATCCGTTTTGCCGGAGAACACTTGCTGGGCATCATCGACGATATTCTCGACATCTCGAAAATCGAGGCGGGCAAGCTGGAAATCGAGCGCGTCAACTTCAGCTTCGACCACGTGGTGCAAACCCTGATGACGGTGGTGGCGCCGCGCGCCGCCGGCAAGAACCTGGAATTGCTGTTTGAAATCGACCCGCAATTGCCGGCCGTGCTCGTGGGCGACCCGCTGCGCCTGGGGCAGGTGCTGATCAACTACGCCAATAACGCCATCAAGTTCAGCGAACAGGGCAGCATTACCGTGAAAGTGGGCAAGGTGGTGGCGGACGCCAAGCACTGCCTGGTGCGCTTTGAAGTGTGCGACCACGGCATCGGCCTGTCGCAGGATGAAATGAGCAAGCTCTTCCAATCTTTCCAGCAAGCGGACACGTCCACCACGCGCGAATATGGCGGCACGGGCCTGGGCCTGGCCATCTGCAAGCAGCTGGCGCAGCTGATGGGCGGCGACGTGGGCGTCGACAGCCAGCCCGGCGCCGGCAGCACCTTCTGGTTCACGGCCAACCTGGGCATTTCCGACCAGGCCGCACCGGCCATGCTCGACAGCATGGTGCAAACGGCGGCGGCCATGCGCGCCAGCGCCGACGCGGCCCTGGTGATGCGCACGCTCAAGCATGCGCGCATCCTCCTGGTGGAAGACAATACGTTCAACCAGCAAGTGGCGCTGGAATTGCTGGAAGAAGCGGGCGCCTCCGTCTGCCTGGCCAACAATGGCGAGGAAGCGCTCGATTTGCTGCGCCAGACCCAGTTCGACTGCGTGCTGATGGACGTGCAGATGCCGCTGATGGATGGCTTGCAAGCAACGCGCCACATCCGCGCCGACCCGCAGCTGGCGCACTTGCGCGTGCTGGCCATGACAGCCACGGCCACCAGCGAAGATCGCGTGCGCTGCCTGGACGCGGGCATGGACGATTTCATTTCCAAGCCCATCCAGCCGGCCATGATGTACCAGACCATCGCCAGCTGGCTGCCGGCGCGCGAGACGCCGCCGCCACCGGCGCGCAGCCGCGCCGCGCCCGCCTTCAAGACCACCCTGGCGGGCGATCCGCAAGTGATCGACCTGTCGATCCTGGCCAAGTTGCTGGGCTACAACCCGGAGAAAGTGCGCAAGTTCGCCTTCAAGTTCCTGCAGACCACGCAGGATGGCTTCGGCGACATCGATGCGGCCCTGGCGCGCGGCGACGTGCACCAGGTGCGCGAACTGGGGCACCGCATCAAGTCGTCGGCGCGCACCGTGGGTGCCCTGGGACTGGCCGAGCTGTGCCACAACCTGGAAACCCTGCCGCCGGGCGAACCGGCCGACGAGGCGGAGCGGGCACGGCACATCGTCGCGCGCCTGTGGCCCCTGCTGGAACAGATTACCGAACAAATCATGAATAACACCAGCTTTGCCAATGACGATTAGCTACCGCCAAATTATGCTATGGCAAGGTATCGGCATCGACAGCGATGCATATCAACAGAAAGACTGAACGATGAATACTGTATCCAACCAAACAAACCAGGAACACAATGAAGCAGGCCTGGCGCCGTTGCGCGTGCTGCTGCTGGACGACGACGTTTTCATGCTCGACGTGCTCAGCGACATGCTCGAGCAAATGGGCCCGTTCGACATCCGCTGCGAGTCGCACAGCGAACAGGCGCTGTCGACCCTGAAGCAGCACCAGCCGGACCTGCTGATCTGCGACCTGTCCATGCCCGACATCGACGGCATCGAATTCTTGCGCATGGCGGCTGAAAACGGCTTCCGCGGTGGCGTGGTCCTGCTGTCGGGCCTGCATTCAGCCGTGCGCCTGGCTGCCGAGCGCCTGGCCATGGCCAACGGCCTGCATATATTGGGCACCTTCCGCAAGCCGATGGAAAGCGCGGAATTGCAGCTGATGGTGAACTTGCAATTGCAGCACACGGCGCGTCAGGCCAGCGCGCAAGCCTGATCTCAGGACCAGGCAGGAGGGGCGGGCACGGCGCTGCAGGCCAGCAGGCATGCGGCTTTGGCGCCCTGCCGGCACCTGCAGGAGCGATATGCTGGCGATATGCCTCAAGTTTTTCTGCAATAATCGCCACGCTTTGAAAAAATGGGTTATTATTTCAGCCATCCCCGCCTGCATACCTCTGGTCGCACCTTCCAAGAACATTGAATTCGTGCCCATTGTCCCCATCTTCTCATTGCATTCCAGGAAGCATGGATGGCGAACCAGCGTATGGTTAATTCCAGGCATTATTGATCCCACCCTCATTTGAGGAAAATATGAGCGAAAATATCAAACACATTAGCGATGCATCTTTTGAAGCAGACGTCCTGAAATCCGAGTTGCCAGTACTGGTCGACTTCTGGGCGGAATGGTGCGGTCCCTGCAAGGCCATCGCCCCGATCCTCGAAGAAGTGGCCAAGGAATATGCCGGCCGCATCCAGATCGCCAAGATGGACGTGGACGCCAACCAGGCAGTGCCTGCCAAGTTCGGCATCCGCGGCATCCCGACCCTGATCCTGTTCAAGGATGGCGTTGCAGCTGCTCAAAAAGTGGGCGCCATGGCCAAGGGCCAGTTGACCGCTTTCGTCGACAGCAACATTTAATGTATGATGGGCAGCGCTGCGCCCGCAGCGCCGCCTGACTGGATAGACCGGGAAGCGGCTTTGCCCTCATTCGTGCACAGCCTTCCCCAATAATTAATCAACGCCACGCAGTCCCCTCCCCTACCTTTACATCCCGTCTCGGGACACTCAACACATATGCATTTATCCGAACTAAAGGCCCTACACGTATCCGCCCTGCTTGAGATGGCGATCGGTCTTGACATTGACAACGCGGCCCGCTTGCGCAAACAGGAGCTGATGTTCGCTATCCTGAAGAAACGCGCCAAGTCCGGCGAACAGATTTTTGGCGACGGCGCCCTGGAAGTGCTGCCTGACGGCTTCGGCTTCCTGCGCTCGCCCGACGCCAGCTACATGGCGTCCACCGACGACATTTACATCTCCCCTTCGCAAATCCGCCGCTTCAATCTGCACACCGGCGATTCGATCGAAGGCGAGGTACGGACCCCGAAAGATGGCGAACGCTATTTCGCATTGGTCAAAGTCGACAAGGTCAACGGCGAATCGCCGGAAGCCTCGAAGCACCGCATCCTGTTTGAAAACCTGACGCCGCTGCACCCGAACGAGCCGCTGCGCCTGGAACGTGAAATGAATGGCCAGGAAAACATCACCGGCCGCATCATCGACCTGATCGCCCCGATCGGCAAAGGCCAGCGCGGCTTGCTGGTGGCGTCGCCGAAATCCGGCAAGTCCGTGATCCTGCAGCACATCGCCCATGCGATCACGGCAAATCACCCGGATATCACGCTGATCGTGCTGCTGATCGACGAACGTCCGGAAGAAGTGACCGAAATGCAACGCTCCGTGCGCGGCGAAGTCGTCGCCTCGACCTTCGACGAGCCGGCCACGCGCCACGTGCAAGTGGCCGAAATGGTGCTGGAAAAAGCCAAGCGCCTGGTCGAAATGAAAAAAGACGTGGTCATCCTGCTCGACTCGATCACCCGTCTGGCGCGCGCCTACAACACCGTCATCCCTGCCTCGGGCAAGGTCCTGACCGGTGGTGTCGACGCGAACGCGCTGCAACGTCCAAAACGCTTCTTCGGCGCCGCGCGCAATATCGAAGAAGGCGGCTCGCTGACCATCATCGCCACGGCGCTGATCGAAACGGGTTCGCGCATGGATGACGTGATCTTTGAAGAATTCAAGGGTACCGGCAACATGGAAGTACATCTGGAACGCCGTCTGGCCGAAAAACGCGTCTACCCGGCAATCAACCTGAACAAATCGGGTACCCGCCGCGAAGAACTGCTGATCAAGCCGAACGAACTGCAAAAAATCTGGATCCTGCGCAAGTTGCTGTACTCGATGGACGAGATCGAGGCGATGGAGTTCATTCTCGACAAGATGAAAGCGACCAAAAACAACGCTGAGTTCTTCGACATGATGCGCCGGGGGGGATAAACCTACTGCGCGGCCACGTTTGCGATTTCCGTTGCTCACCGTACTTTTGTACGGTTGCTCTACTTGATCGCAACTGCGGCCTGCTCGCTACGGTTTCTCCCTCACCGGCGGCAACATGCTGCCACCAAAGACGTAGGTCGGATTAGGCCAGCAGGGCCGTAATCCGACAACATTGTTGGCGCAGGCGGTGGTGTTGTCGGATTACGCGCTTGCGCGCTAATCCGACCTACGTTGCGCCACGCCGGCCACTCGCGATCATGCAAAGCCGCTTTCGAGCGGCTTTTTTATTGCCGCCAGCCCGAAAGCGCTATATAATCTGCGGTTGCATTATTTTAACCCTGGCAAGTGATCGGCAATCGGGTCAAGAAGCAAGACGACCGACGAAGTGCTGTTTGGCTACCAAACTAGAGAGAAGACCATGAAAGTCGATACCCATCCAGAATACCGCGAAGTTGTTTTCCACGATCTGTCGTGCGATTTCAAATTCGTTACCCGCTCGACCATCCAAACCCGCGAAAAAATCACCCATGACGGTAAAGAATACCCACTGGTGAAGATCGAGGTTTCGGCTGAATCGCACCCATTCTTCACGGGCAAGCACAAAATCGTCGATACCGCTGGTCGCGTCGAGAAGTTCCGTCAGAAGTTCGGTTCGGTTGGTTCGAAAACCGCAGTCGCAGCAGGCTAATTTTTGCCGCATTGCGGCAAAAAAGGGCAGCTTCGGCTCCCAGAGAAAAGGCAGCCACGGCTGCCTTTTTTGTCTTTGGCCGCTTTACTTTATACTCGCGCATACCCGACGCCATTCGTCGCGTCTTGCCACTATTCTGATACCGATTATCGATGAAGCCAGTCCGCCTTCCCGCCGCCGCCACACTCGCGCTGCCACGATGGGCCTTGTTTGCGCTCGGCCTGCTGTACATCCTGCCTGGCCTGATCGGCCGCGAACCGTGGAAGAACGATGACGCCGCCAGTTTCGGCATCATGTGGACCATGGCGCATGGCGGCCTGAACGACTGGCTGTGGCCCAATATCGCCGGCCTGTCGCTGCCCGACGAGGGCCCGCTGGCCTTCTGGCTGGGCGCCATCTTCATCAAGCTGTTCGGCTGGATCGACGGCGACGTCTTCGGCGCGCGCATGTCGACCATCGGCATCTTCGTCGTCAGCACACTGTCCGTCTGGTATACCGCCTTCAACCTGGGCCGCCGCAACGACGCCCAGCCGCTGCGCCTGGCCTTCGGCGGCCAGCCCGAACCGGACGACTTCGGTCGCACCCTGGCCGATGCCGCCGTGCTCATCTATCTGGGCTGCCTGGGCCTGCTGCAGCACAGCCACGACATCACGGCCGAAGCGCTGTACGTGTCCCTGATGGCCTATCTGCTGTACCGCGCCGTGCGCTACGTGGAAGGCCCGTCCGTGCGCAATGCAGCGTTGCTGGGCCTGGCGCTGGGCGGTTTGACCCTCGCGCGCGGCTGGATCACCCCGGCGGCGCTGAGCATCGCCTTGCTGCTGTGCACCGTCTTCCTGCGCCTGCCGCTGCTGCGCAGCGTGCGCCACCTGGCGCTGGCCATCGTGATCGGCATCGCGCTGACCCTCGTCTGGCTGCTGCCGGGCGAATGGCTGCGTCCGTACGGCCACTCGCCGCTGCAGGCATGGATGGAGTGGAATTGCCGCCAGTTCAGCGCCCCGAGCCTGAAAAGCCTGCAATACTTCTTGCGTGTCGGCATCTGGTTCTTCTGGCCCGCCTGGCCGTTCGCTGCCTGGGCCGTGTACGCCTGGCGCCGTCAGCACCACGTGCTGCACATCGTCGTGCCGCTGACCTTTGTCGCCATGCTGGCCATCCTGGGCCTATGCCATCCCGATCCCGACCCGAGCCAGCTGCTGCCCCTGCTGCCGCCGCTGGCAGTGATGGCCGCGTTCGGCTTGCTGACCATGAAACGAGGCGCCATCAACGCCATCGACTGGTTCTCCGTGATGGTGCTGACCATCTGCGCCCTCGCGCTGTGGCTGTTCTGGTTTGCCATCCTGACGGGCTGGCCGCCGAAACTGTCGCATAACGCCCTGAAACTGATGCCCGGCTTCAAGCCCGAGCTGGACTTGCTCGCTTTCTTCGTGGCCGCCTGCGCCAGCGCTGGCTGGGTGGCGCTGGTGCACTGGCGCATCTCGCGCCAGCCGGCCGTGCTGTGGCGCGCCGTGGTGCTGTCATCCGGCGGCCTGATCCTGATCTGGGTGCTGATCATGACCTTGTTCCTGCCGCCGCTGAACTACAGCAAGAGCTACGCCAGCGTGGCGCACCAGATTTCAGTCCACCTGCCGCCAGGCAGCAAGTGCATCAACAGCAACGTCGGCGCCGCCCAGCGCGCCTCGTTCGCCTATTTCGGCCACCTGCCGTTTGCCAGCGTGGGGCAGCAGCAATGCGATGTGTTCTTGTTGCAAGACAGCATCAAGGTTCCAGACAGCAAGGAACAACTGCCCGAGCACCACGGCGCGGACTGGATCAAACTGTGGGAAGGACGCCGCCCCACGGATGACGTGGAGCGTTTCCGCCTGTATCAGCGCGTCAAATAAGTACAAAAAAACCGGGCCAGCCCCGGTTTTTTTATGTCCGCCAGACAATTGCGACCCACAGGAAAAGTGTTGCCTTAAAATATAGTTAATTACCTAAATTGAACTAACATTGCTTTTTATATTATAATAGCGGACTGCGCGATGGCGGTGTCTTGCTTTCCCGCCCTATTCGTCCCCCAATTTACTATGAGATTGTCCATGAAATTATTTGCTACCCGCACCTTGCCGCTGATCAGCGCCGCCCTGTTCGCTTTCTCCTTCAGCGCTTCGGCCCAGGCCACCGTGGTTGACCTCGGCGTCGCCAATGGCTACTCGGCCTTCATCTTCGGCAACATCGGCAGCAGCGGCGCCAGCGGCTTTACCAGCGTCGGCGGCAGCATCGCCGCTGGCGGCAATATCTACCTCGACAACTACAACGTCGGCACGAACAAAAAACCAGGTAACGCCGTCAATTCGGTCGTTGCTGGCGGTAACCTGAACACGGGCTGGGGCACGCTCGGCGGTTCGGCCGTGTACGGCGTCAGCAACCCTAACGCCACCTTGACGGCGCCACAATGGTTCCCAACAAACAACATCAGCAAAGGCAACGCTTCCACCCTGGACTTCGCGGGCGCCAAGCAGCAATTGACGACCCTGTCGGGCGACGTGGCCAAGCTGCAATCGAACGGTACCGTCATCTCGCAGTACGGCAACATGACCCTGGTGGGCAATGTCAACGCCGACGTGAATATTTTCAACATCGATGCGTCGAACCTGCATAACCTGACCCTGGACCTGTCCTCGCTGAAAAGCACGGCCAGCATCATCATCAACGGCACGGCCAGCAACATCACCATGAGCGGCGGCTTCGACAATTTCGCCAGCTTCGCCAACCGCACGCTGTTCAACTTCGCCAACGCCACCACCACCAACCTGCAGAACGTCGGCATCAACGGCAGCATCCTGGCGCCGAACAGCGCGTTCTCGGGTTCGGGCGACATGAACGGCACCCTGATCGCCAATTCGGTCAGCTCGATCAATTATGGCCACGTCGCGATGAACGGCGCCGGCTTCAACACGGTCAACGTGTCGGCCGTGCCGGAACCAGGCACCTACGCCATGCTGCTGGCCGGCCTGGGCTTGCTGGCGTTCATGCGCCGCCGCACGCCAGCGCGCGCACCGCAAGCCGCGATGGCCTGAGCTTTACGCTGAATCCATAAAAAAACACCGGGCCGCGCGAGCGTCCCGGTGTTTTTTTATGGGCTGGCGAAAATCTTACTCCGTGCTCAAACCTAGATCCGTCGCCACCTGCTTGCGCAATACATATTTCTGGATCTTGCCCGTCACCGTCATGGGGAATTCCTCGACGAAACGCACGTAGCGGGGAATCTTGTAGTAGGCGATCTGCCCGTCGCAAAAGGCGCGGATATCGTCGCTGGTGGCCTGCGTGCCTGGACGCAGAATGATGCAGGCGCACAGCTCTTCGCCATACTTGGCGTCCGGCACGCCCACGCATTGCACGTCGAGCACGCTCGGGTGGCGATACAGGAATTCCTCCACTTCGCGCGGGTAAATGTTTTCACCGCCGCGTATCACCATGTCCTTCGAGCGGCCGACGATGCTGCAAAAGCCGTTGTCATCGATCACGGCCAAGTCGCCCGTGTGCATCCAGCGCGCCGCGTCGATGGCTTCGCTGGTTTTTTCAGGGTCGCCCCAGTAGCCCTGCATCACGGAATAGCCACGCGTGAGCAACTCACCCTTCTCGCCGCGCGGCACGATGCGCCCTTCCGCATCGATGATTTTCACTTCCAGGTGCGGGTGGACCCTGCCGATGGACGACACGCGCATTTCGCGCGGGTCCTCGATCGATGTCTGGAAACTGACGGGCGACGTTTCCGTCATGCCATAGGCAATCGTGATTTCCGCCATGTGCATCAGCTCGATGACCCGCGTCATGACTTCCATCGGGCAGGGCGAGCCGGCCATGATGCCGGTGCGCAAATTCGACAGATCGTATTGCTTGAAGTCGGGATGGTCGAGGATGGCGATGAACATGGTCGGCACGCCATGCAGCCCCGTGCAGCGCTCGGCCTGCACGGTTTCCAGCACGGCTTTCGGATCAAACCCTTCGCCGGGAAACACCATCGCCGCGCCATGCGTGACGCAAGCCAGGTTGCCCAGCACCATGCCGAAGCAGTGGTACAGGGGCACGGGAATGCATAGGCGGTCCCGTTCGGTGAGGCGCATGGCTACACCGATGAAAAAGCCGTTGTTCAGGATATTGTGGTGCGTCAAGGTGGCGCCTTTCGGCGCGCCCGTGGTGCCGGACGTGAACTGAATGTTGACGGCGTCGTCAAACTGCAAGCCAGCGCTCACTTCTTCCAAGTGCGCCAGGTCGGCATCCATGATGCCGTCCATCAGGGTGTCAAAGTTGTGCATGCCCGGCGTGGCGGCCGTGCCCAGACGGATGACGTGGCGCAATTGCGGCAGGCGCGGCGATTGCAGGGCGCCGACGCGCGAACGGGCGATTTCCGGCACCACGTCCTGCACGATGGCCAGGTAGTCGCTGGACTTGAAGCTGGGCGACAGGATCAGCGCGCTGCACTGCACCTTGTCGAGCACGTATTCGAGTTCCGAGCGCCGGTATGCCGGATTGATGTTGACCATGATCAAGCCAGCTTTCGCCGTGGCAAACTGCGTCAGCACCCATTCGGCGCAGTTCTGCGACCAGATGCCGACCCGGTCGCCCGGCTGCAAGCCCAGTTTCAGCAAGCCGGCGGCCAGGCGGTGCACGCGCTGCTGGAACTCCAGATACGTCCAGCGCACGTTCTGGTGCGCCACGATCAGGGCGTCGTGCTGGCCGTAGCGGGCGGCAATGCCGTCCAGGTAGGCGCCGATGGTGTCGCCGATCAACGGCGTCTCGTGGGCGCCATGTACATAACTCATTGCTTGCATGCTGTCTCCGGGGTGGGTGGCGCGGCGCGCTCTTGTTATCGTCTTCGATGCAGAAAATTATAGCCGCAACCGCCCCCGCCCTGCGTCAGCTTGCTGTAATGTGCAGGCCAGCACATCCGACACTCACGGCACCATGACAGGCAACACCCAGCACACGCCCGAACAGGGCTTCATCCTGACCCGCCACTGGCGCGACACGAGCGCCGGCACGGAAGTCGATTTCTGGCTGGCAACGGATGCCGGGCCCCGCCACGTGCGCCTGCCCGTGCAGACGGCCGTCGCCTTCATTCCCATGGAGCAGCAGGAGCAGGCACAACAGCTGCTGCGCGGCGAGCGCCATGCGGAACTGCGTCCCCTGTCGCTGTGCGATTTCCACCACCGCCCCGTGCTGGGCCTGTACTGCAAGCAATACCGGCATTTGCTGAAGCTGGAAAAGCAGCTGCGCGCGCACGGCGTCGACGTGTACGAAGCCGACATCCGCCCGCCCGAGCGCTACCTGATGGAGCGTTTCATCACGGCGCCGGTAACGTTCAGCGGAGAAACGGAAGTGCAGCTGAAACCTGCGCCTGGCTACCGCCCCACATTAAAACTGGTATCGCTCGATATCGAGACGACGGCCCATGGCGAACTGTATTCGCTGGCCCTGGAAGGCTGCGGCCAGCGCCAGGTCTACATGCTGGGGCCGCCAAACGGCGGCGACGAGACACTCGATTTCGACCTGGAATACTGCGATAGCCGCGCACAGATCCTCGAGCGCCTGAACACGTGGATGGAGCGCCACGATCCGGACGCCATCATCGGCTGGAACCTGGTGCAGTTCGACTTGCGCGTGCTGCGCCAGCACGCCGAGCGCTACCAGATACCGTTGAAACTGGGACGCGGCGGCGCCGTGATGGAATGGCGCGAGCATGGCGGCAAGCAGGAACACTATTTTGCGGCCGCGGCGGGACGCCTGATCATCGACGGCATCGAAGCATTGAAGTCCGCGACGTGGAATTTTCCCTCGTTCAGTCTGGAAAACGTGGCGCAGACGCTGTTGGGCGAAGGCAAGTCCATCGACAATCCCTACCAGCGCATGGCCGAGATCGACCGGCGCTTCCGCGAAGACAAGCCGGCGCTGGCCCGCTACAACCTCAAGGATTGCGAGCTGGTCACGCGCATCTTCGCCAAGACCGAGCTGCTGACGTTCCTGCTGGAGCGGGCCAGCGTGACGGGTCTGGCGGCCGACCGCAGTGGCGGCTCCGTGGCCGCCTTCGAGCACCTGTACCTGCCGCTGATGCACCGGCAAGGCTACGTGGCGCCCAACCTGGGCGATGTCTCGGGCGAAAACAGCCCCGGCGGCTTCGTCATGGATTCGCAGTCGGGCCTGTACGACTCGGTGCTGGTGCTCGACTACAAAAGCCTGTACCCATCCATCATCCGCACCTTTCTGATCGATCCCGTGGGGCTGGTGGTGGGCACGCGTGGCGACGAGGCGGAAACCGTGCCCGGCTACCGGGGCGCGCAATTTTCGCGTGTGAAACATTGCCTGCCCGCTATCGTGGAGCAGGTGTGGCGAGGCCGCGAGGCAGCCAAGCGCGAGCGCAACGCCCCGCTGTCACAAGCGTTAAAGATCATCATGAACGCGTTCTATGGCGTGCTGGGATCGAGCGGCTGCCGCTTTTTCGATCCGCGCCTGGCGTCGTCGATTACCCTGCGGGGCCACGACATCATGCACCGCACGCGCGAGCTGATCACCGAGCACGGTTATCAAGTGATCTATGGCGACACGGATTCCACGTTCGTGTGGCTGAAAACGGCGCATACGGACGAAGCGGCAGGCAAGATAGGCCGCGCCCTGGTGGCGCACGTGAATGCCTGGTGGAACACCTATCTGCGCGACGAGTTTGGCCTCGAGAATGCGCTGGAGCTGGAATTCGAGACGCATTACCGGCGTTTCCTGATGCCCACCATCCGCGGCTCGGAAGAAGGCAGCAAGAAGCGCTACGCGGGCCTCGTCGGCAAACCCGACGGCAGCGAGGACATGGTCTACAAGGGCCTGGAAACCGTGCGCAGCGACTGGACGCCGCTGGCGCAGCAATTCCAGCAGGATTTGTACCGGCGCATCTTCCAGCGCGCCGCCTACCAGGATTATGTGCGCGACTACGTGGCGCGCACCGTGCGCGGCGAATTCGACGCTTTATTGGTCTACCGCAAGCGATTGCGCCGCCCGCTCGACGATTACCAGCGCAACGTGCCGCCCCACGTGCGCGCGGCGCGCACGGCCGACGCCTACAACAAGTCGCAGGGCCGGCCGCTGCAATACCAGAACGGCGGCTGGATCAGCTATGTCATCACGGTGGCGGGGCCGGAACCGCTGGAAACGCAGCGCTCGCCCATCGACTACCACCACTACCTGACGCGCCAGCTGCAGCCGGTGGCCGACGCCATCCTGCCCTTCCTGGGCGATGATTTTTCGCGGCTTGTGTCGGGCCAGCAGGATTTGTTCTAGATCAAATCTGCTTACCTGCGCGGCCAAGCTGAGGTAATATCGGCGCCTTCCGGGCTTATCTGACCCTGTCCGCGGGCGCTGTGCGCCGTGGCAGCGTAAAATACGCCATGGCGAAAGAATAAGAGCTGCATGCAGAAGAAGATGCCATTCCAGACGAGAATCGTTCGCAACAGGATTTTCCTCGCTGAAATGGCGCATAATTTACAACTATGTTGAACCAGCGGGCAGTCGCATCAGCCATCTGCCCTGCTAATTTTAGAATGAATTGACACCATGACCGAGATCACGTCCTTAAGAGACATCCCGCAAAAAAATATCTTCCGCAAGGGCGACACCTTTGTGCTGTTCGGCGAGCTGTTCGGCCGCGGCTATGTAAATGGCTTGCTGGACGAAGCGCGCAAGGCGGGCATGAATATCGTCGGCATGACGGTCGGCCGCCGCGATGAAAACATGGCGCTGCGTCCGCTGAACGCGGAAGAGCTGGCCGAAGCCGAAGCCAACCTGGGCGGGCGCATCATCAATGTGCCGCTGATGGCCGGTTTTGACCTCGACGCGCCAGCCGGCGAACCGACGCCGACGGCCCTGCTGGCCGACATGACCCTGAAGAGCTGGCAGGAAGACAAGCTGGACTGGGCGCAGATCGAACGCTGCCGCGAAGCCGGCATCGCCCGTTTCAGCGCTTCCGTGGCAAAAGCCATGGCCGAGCTGGACAGCTTGATTCCTGACGGCAGCAATGTGTATTTCGCCCACACCATGGCTGGCGGCATTCCAAAGGTCAAGGTTTTCCTGGCGATCGCCAACCGCATCTACAAAGGCCGCGGCGAGCGCTTCATGTCCTCGCGCGCCCTGCTCGACAGCGACCTGGGCAAGCTGATCCTGATGAACTTCGACGAAGTCACGGCCAACACCCTGCAGCACCTGATCGACGGCAGCGCCGCCATCCGCGCCCGCATCGAGCAAACGGGCGGCCAGGTACGCTACAGCGCCTACGGCTACCACGGCACCGAGATCCTGATCGACGGCAAGTACCAGTGGCAAACCTACAGCAACTACACGCAAGGCCTGGCGAAGATGCGCCTGGAAAACGTGGCCAAGGCCGCGTGGGACAAAGGCATCAAGGCCACCGTCTTCAACTGCCCGGAAATCCGCACGAACTCGTCCGACATTTTCGTCGGCGTGGAACTGTCCCTGTTCCCGCTGCTCGACGCGCTGAAAAAAGAAGGCGGCGCGGCCTGGGCAGAAGAGCAGTGGAAAACCTGCCAGGGCTTGCTGGAAGACGGCGTTTCTCTGCAAGACTTGCTCGACCGTATCGCCGCCTACAATGGCGACGCCACCAGCGTGCAGTTCCGCAACTTCGCCGCCTGGCCGATGGACAACACCCCGGAGCTGGCCGAAGTCATGATCGGCACCTCGGACGACATCACCAAGCTGCACAAGGACCGCAAGGAACTGATCACCGACCACCTGAGCTCGCTGGTACTGGAAGGCACGGGCCCGCTGATGTTCCACACCATGTCGGAACCGCCAGCACCGGTCGTCTGGCTCAACCACGACATCATCGCGCGCCAGCTGAACTCGGCTCACAACTGAGCTTGATGTAGCAGCACAGCACCGACGGCCCGGCTCATCCCCGGGCCGTCGGCGTTTCCATCGCCCCGTTATGCCCGTACGATGGACACGCCGCCGTCGGCCAGCAGCGCCGTACCAGTGGTGAAACTCGATGCATCGGACGCCAGGTACAGCGCCGAGCGGGCGATCTCGTCCGGCATGGCCAGGCGTTTCAATGCGTGCAGTCCCGCCACGAAGGCCAGCGCTTCGGGCGTACTGGCCACTTGCCGCCCCAACGGTGTATCGGTACCGCCCGGCAACAAGGCATTCACGCGGATGCCTGCCGCGCCATACTCGGCCGCCAGGGCCTTCGTCAAGCCGATCACGCCCGCCTTGCTGGCCGCATACGCGGCCATGCCAGGCATGCCCAAGGTATGGCCGACAAACGTGGACGTGAAAATCAGCGAGCCGCCGCCGCGCGCCGCCATGGCTGGCAGCTGGTATTTGGCCGCCAGGAAGGCGCTCGTGAGATTGGTATCGACCGTCGCCCGCCAGTCTTCCAGGGCAACGTCCTGCGTGGGCCCCATGGGCCCTAGGGTGCCCGCATTATTAAAAGCGATATCGAGGCCGCCAAAGCGCTGCAGCGCCAGCGCCACGGCCCCTTGCGCGCACGCGGCGTCGCCCACATCGCCCACGCAAGCCACGGCTTGCGCGCCCCCGTCCGCCAGCTGCGCCACCAGCGCATCGAGCTCCTTCCGCCGCCGCGCCACCAGTACCAGCCGCGCGCCATGGCGGGCAAACAGCCGCGCCGCCGCATGGCCGATGCCCGAGCTGGCGCCCGTGATGATGGCGACCTTGTTTTCCAGTTGCTTCATGGGATATCCCTCCAGGTGAATGAAGGGATACGATAGGACGGCAGGCCAGGCGCGGCACTCCGCTTCTTGCGCTGGAATCGGCGCGCTCAAGGACTCTCGATGCTTCTGCAAACGCACGCCAAGCATAAAACTTGCCAGATTGTGACAAATCAGTGATAATGCGTCTCGCGTTGCCGGGATGGCGGAATAGGTAGACGCACGGGACTCAAAATCCCGCGCTGGAAACAGCGTGCCGGTTCGATTCCGGCTCCCGGCACCACAGAACACTTTAGTAGCACCTGATCAAACCCGCCCATCGCCAGATGCTGCGGGTTTTTTATTGGCTCAGCCTGTCGTTTGACAGGTCGCATAAATTGACGGTATGTGCCCGCTCTTCTTGCTAAAGTACGGAGAAATTCCGTGCAACGACGGTAGGTGGCGATAGCGCATCACTATCCTCGACGAGGTGCTTAGTGAGCACATCGACCTCATCGAATACCAACGGCACATGCAGTCATCGTTCCCTAAGGGGGCCTGCAACCGCACTGTGCCCCTCCCAGCCAGAAAGCAAATAATACAGCGCTGGGAAATTATTTGGATGATATCCAGAATGGAGTTCCGGGGAAGGCGAAAAACTTGCCTCAATCAAATTCCCGATGAAAGGAACCAAAGGGACAGGAAATAACCTCCGGAACAGTTATTTTTCACTAGAAGTGACGTACACATCACTCTGATTCTGTCGCTAGTTACTGCTTTGCTGAATCACGGCTTCATTGAATGTACCTCCCCGAAGATCACATTGCGCCTTTAGCCAGAATGATGAACTTCCGCGAGTATCAAATAAGCCGGTCATCGTTACAATCTCTGAATCGCTGAAACTACCTGATGCTTGATTCCAGTTGCGAAGCGTGCCAGAGGACGTGTTTCCCGGTGGAGAAATTTTTCTTTGAACATCGACCCGGCATTGCTCAAGTAACTCCGCCTTCTTGAGAGGCCTTGCCAGCTCAACTTGACTAATAACACACTGGCGAGTTCTTTGGATCTCGTCCACGACATCCTTGCGCCCAGTGTCAGACTTCAAATCCGTTTGCTTTAACAGAATACCGATCTGCGTATCCACGGCTTCAGATACCTCGCTACCAAATGAAACGGAACCTTTTTTGTTTGCGAAATCCACGGCAGCCTTATACACGTCGGCAGACTTGGTATCAATACCAAGACCACAAAGCTTCAACGCTCTGTTTATCGGATCATCCGAAGAAACACGCTGCCCAGCACAGCCACCGAGAATCGTTCCGAAAAGAAGCAAGGCAAGTATTTTACGCATAGTCATCCCTTGAAAAAATGAATTTAATATTTCCTTGAGGAATAACGAGTTTCCGTATGGATTGGTTGACATGATTGCCAGATAGCAAGAAAAACCAGGCTTTCGGTTTCCATGCAATGCCGTGTGCATACGCATGAACGTGACGGTTCTGCTACTGCGTAAATTTCTTTACTCTTATGAGCTTCGTGACTGCCTATGTCGTTGATCACAATGAACCTCCCGAACCTCGATCCGCTCGTGTTGAAAGCACACTAAATAAGCCGGCGCCGTCCCCGCAAATCAACGTTCCTCGCGATAGTAATCACAGCCCTCGAACGTGGTGCGCAGCGCCTGCTGCAGCTGGGCGTAGCGCTCCGGCGTCAAATTGAAACGCACGTCGATCTGGCCGTCGTCATCCATCTGCATGGCCGCCTCGGCATCCATCTGCACGGACAAACGGTTCGGATGCAAAATCACGGCGTGCATGTGGCCATACCAGGCGAACTCCTGGCCACAGTATTCGATGTAGGGCTCGTCCATGCCCATGGCCACGTCCTGCTCGTCATACTCGTCGGCGCGCTGCAGCATCAGGTAGACGGGCTCGCCTTTGCCGGCTGGCGCGGCCAGGGTAGTGATCAGGGCGTCGTCTTCATTAATGACGGATAACTCGGTGGCGGTAAATCCTGCGGACATGGCGTGCTTTCAACAAATAAATGGATGACGCCACCATAGCGCAAAAGCGCTCCGGACAACATAGCGCGCGGCGAATAAAGCGTGCCGCCTATAATGGTCATTCCATCCATATTGCACAGGAGACCGTCTTGACCGCAGCATCGCCCTACACCACCCGCCTGGCCATTCCCGCCATCGCCACCTACCAGCACCTGCGCGTTGCCGCCGGCATGAGCGCGAAAGGCACGGCAGCGGCGGCCAAGGGCTTGCCGAACTCGCTGTTTGCCGTGCAAATCCTGCATGGCGACGAGGTGGTGGGCATGGGCCGCGTCATCGGCGATGGCGGCTGCTTCTTCCAGGTCACCGATATCGCCGTGCTGCCGGCCCACCAGGGCAAGGGCCTGGGCAAGCGCATCATGGGCGAGATCATGCAATTCATCGAAACGGACGTGCCGGAAAGCGCGTACGTCAGCCTGATCGCCGATGGCCAGGCGCAAGAACTGTATGCGCAATTCGGTTTCAAGCACACGGCGCCCGCCTCCGTCGGCATGGCGCTGACACGCTAGTGCCGGCCTGGCTGCTATGCAGCATGGCGCTGGCGCTGCTGTTGAGCGCCACCGCCTGGCGCACCGAGCCCGTGCTGCAGCGGCGCGGACGCACGACCCGCTGGCTGTGGCTGGCGGCCATCGCCGCATCCGTCATCGTGCCCCTGGCATGGCTGCCCGGCGTGCTGGCGGCCATGCCGGCGGAACAGGCGCAGCTGAAGCTGGGCTGGTTTGTCTTGTCGATGGGCATGCTGTTGATATTGGCGCTGCGCAGCGCCTGGCTGCTGTCGCACCAGCGCCGCTGGCAAAAGAGCACCTTGCTGGGCACGCCGGTATTTTTGAGCGGCGGTATCGGCCCCTGCGTGGCGGGGCTGCTGCGGCCCCGCATCGTGATGCCCGTCTGGCTGCAATTGATTCCACCCCAGCAACAGGAGCTGCTGCTGGCGCACGAACAATGCCGGCTGGCCGCGCGCGATCCGCTGCTGCTGGCCGTGGCGTACGCCTTGATCGTGCTCATGCCGTGGAACCTGCCTCTGTGGTGGCAACTGCACCGGCTGCGCTTTACCATCGAGGTCGATTGCGATGCGCGCATGCTGGCGCATGGCCACGCGCTACGCGCCTACGCCTTCGTGCTGCGCCGCCATGGCCAGTATTATTCGGGCTTGACTGGCGCCTCGCCCATCGTGCTGAGCGACCCGCTGGCACTGCGGCGCCGGCGGCAGATCATGGGCAGATTTACCCGAGGCCAGGCGACGAACTTGCTATAGTAGCGGCAACGCCGCGCGGCGCGTCCGCGAGCCCGGCTCCCCCCTTCGAAATCAGAGAGATACCATGCTTTACCTGCTTGCCATCGTGATCGTCATCGCCCTGCTGTACTACGTCTTCAGCGGCCGCACGCCCGTCAAACCGCTGCACAAGCCGCTCGTCTCGGTGCGCCAGTACGTGCCCGCGATTCCTCCCGGCGCACCCGCGCACCACTGGAGCGATGAGGGACGCTTTGCGTCGGAAGTGGAAAACGAAGCGATGTACCAGCCCGCCATCGCCAAGCTGGCCGGCGAGCACGGTCCCGGCAATGCGGAAGAAAAATGCCTGGCCCTGCTCGTCTGCGACGACGCCAATCCGTTCCAGGACAAGGCCATGGCCGTCTTCATCGATGGCCTGCTGGTCGGCTACCTGTCGCACAACGACGCCCTGCGCCTGCGCCGCAACCTGGGCCGCATGGACCTGGTGGGCCAGCTGACCTCGTGCGACGCCGTCATCCGCGGCGGCGGTCTGTGGAACGGCAAGCGCCTGTCGTATGCCGTGTGGCTCGATCTGCAGCCCTACAACTAAGCTATCGCGCGCGCCAGCCTGACGGCGCGCGTGGCGATAAAGCTGGGCAGGTATTTTTCAATTTCAAAGCGCGGCTGGGGATGCATTTCCTCGTGGTAGCCTGCCAGCACGAAACCCGCCGCCAGCTGGCCGCCGATCTGGCTGTCCAGGCCGTGGCCGAAGATCAGCGCCTCGCCCCTGTCCATGCGCGCCGCCAACGCATCGGCTGGCATATCCTCCACATCCGAATACGGCAGCACAAAACGGGGACGTATCAAGCCCTGCTTTGCCCATTGCGGATCGCGGTCGCCGATGAACACGGCCGGATTGAAGAAACTGCTCAGCAGCACGCCGCCGTCAGCCAGCACGCGTGCGCATTCGCGCCATACGGGAGCGATGTCGGGCACGTATTGGTTCGATACAGGATGGACGATGAGGTCGAAACTGGCGTCGGCAAAGCGGCGCAGGTCGCGCATGTCACCCTGCACGGTGGCCAGGTGCAAGCCGTCGCGTTCAGCCACCATGCGGTCTTTCGACAGTTGCTGCTCAGACAAATCGAAGACGGTCACATGTGCGCCGGCGGCGGCCAGCACGGGCGCCTGCTGCCCGCCGGCACCGGCCAGGCACAGGATACGCTTGCCTTGCACATCGCCCAGCCAACCGGCCGGCAAGGGGCCGGGCGTCAAATGGATTTGCCACTGCCCGGCGCGCGCTGCGGCGATGGTGGCGCGGTCGACAGGTTGCGACCATGGGCTATTCTGTACAGCCTGGGCATCCCAGGCTTGCTGATTATGCCGCAAGAGGTTGTCACTTAAAGGCATCGTCATCCTTTCAGAAAAACAGGACGCGAATGTAGCATGACACCCGGCAAGGCGTCGCACCTTGCAAAAAAACCACACAATTCTTGATAGCAACTTCCTCGCCAGCATCGCCATTCCACGGGCACGACAAGTCCGCGTCCCACTTGTCCCGCTCGGGAATCGCTTGCACGACAGGGAAAATAATTACAATTAAGATATTTGTTTCCTGAAATATGGTAAGGTAATTCGCATCGATCACCCGCAGTGGCGGCAAGCGCCCATGCCAGCGCCCAACGCGCCACCTGTTTGCCTACGATGATACCTGCCAGCGTCCAGCACCTGTTCCACCTTCCCGCCGACCCGGCCCAGCTGCACCACGGCCAGCATGCGCCAGGCCTGGTGCTGCTGTCGCTCGTGATCGCCATTTTCACGTCGTGGATGGCTTTCCAGATGACGGGATACAGCCGCGCGCAGGCGAGCATCAGCCGCCGTTTGCACTTGCTGTGCCTGCTGGCCGGCAGCCTGGCGCTGGGCTGCGGTGTGTGGGCCATGCATTTCATCGGCATGCTGGCCTTCGAGCTGGGCACCAGCGTCGCCTACGATCCGGGCCTGACCCTGCTCTCCATCGTGCCCAGCGTGGCGGCCTCGTTCGTGGCCCTGGCCAACATCAGCCGGCGCGCCGTCACGGCGCCGCTGCTGCTGCGCAGCGGCTTGCTGGTGGGCCTGGGCATTGGCGCCATGCATTACACGGGCATGCAGGCCATGCGTGTAGGTCTGTCGCTGCGCTACGATCCGCTGCTGTTCGCGCTGTCGCTCGTCGTTGCCGTGGCACTGGCCACCCTGGCCTTGTGGATACGTTTCGGATTGCGCGGCTGGAGCAGCCGCGTGCCCTCGTCGCAGCGCACGCTGATCAGCGCCTGCGTCATGGGTTGCGCGATCACCGGGATGCATTACATGGGCATGCAAGCGGCCCGCTTCGTGGGGACGATTTCGCCCGGCAATGATGCCGATGCCAACCGGCCGATACTGGTGATCAGCGTGACCCTGCTGACCATCGCCCTGACCATCCTGGTTGCCTCGGCCGTGGGCGTCTTGCGCTACCGCGAGCTGTTTCGCCACCTGAACCAGAGCGAACACTGGACGCGTTCCCTGCTGACGAGCACGGTCGACGGCGTCATCACCATCGACCGGCACGGCGGCATCATCGACTTCAACGGCGCCGCCGAGCGCATTCTGGGCTGGCTGTCGGAGGAAATTGTCGGCCGCCATATCAGCGTGCTGGTCAGCGATGTGCGCCAGTCGGAACGGCACGGCCTGCTGCACTACCTGCGCATGGGCGAAGGCGAGGTGTCCCACACCAGCGAGGAAATCGTCTACCTGCGCAAGGATGGCGCCCCCGTGGCCGTGCAACGTTCGATGGCCAGCGCGCGCCTGGCCGACCAGGATTTGTATGTGCTGTTCATTACCGACATCAGCGAACGGCGCGCCATGCTGGCCGCCCTGCGCGAAAGCGAGCAACAGTTGCGCTCGCTGATCGGCAATATTCCCGGCATCGCCTTTCGCTGCACCACGGCGGAAAACCAGCCCATGCTGTTCATCAGCGATGGCGTGGAAGCCGTCACCGGCTATCCGCCCGCCGACTTTCTCGGCGCCACGCCGCGCCGCAGCATCACGGGCCTGATCGCCAGCGAAGAGCGCGCCTACGTCGTCGACGTCTTCAACCGCAGCGTGGCCAGCGGCGAGCCCTACCTGCTGGAATACCGGCTGCTGCATGCCGACGGCACGGCCCGCTGGCTGTGGGAGCGTGGCACCGTCGTGCACGATGCGGCAGGCGCCGTGCGCTGGGTCGACGGCGTCATCCTCGATATCAGCGAACGGCGGCAGATGGAGGAGGACTTGCGGATGGCCAAGGAAAAAGCGGAGCTGGCGGCCGCCACGCGGGCCAGCTTCGTCGCCAACATGAGCCATGAAATCCGCACGCCGATGAATTCCATCCTCGGTTTCACGGATGTGCTGCTCGACTCGCCGCTGGCGCCGGAGCAGCGGCGCCACCTCAATACCGTGCGCCAGTCCGGCCGCTCGCTGTTGCGCCTGCTCAACGAAGTGCTCGATACGGCCAAGCTGGACAAGGGCGCAGTGGCGCTGGAAATGCGCGACTACAGCCTGCTGGCGCTGGTCGATGAACTGGCGTCCACGTATGGCGTCCATGCGCGCAACAAGGGTTTGCGCATGGAGGTGCAGTACGACCCGCAACTGCCGGCCGTGCTGCATGGCGACGAATTGCGCATGCGGCAAGTGCTGGGCAACCTGCTCGACAACGCCATCAAGTTCACGCCCAGCGGCGGCGTCAGCCTGACGGCGCGCCTCGACGACGGCCAGCTGCACCTGCTGGTGCGGGACAGCGGTATCGGCATCTCCGCGGAACGGCGCGACGCCATTTTTGATCCCTTCGTGCAAGCGGATGCTTCGACCACGCGGCGCTTTGGCGGCACGGGCCTGGGCACCACCATCAGCAGGCAGCTGGTGACCCTGATGCAGGGGCGCATCTGGGCCGACGCCAGCGTTCCGCACGGCAGCGTGTTCCACGTCATGTTGCCTTTGTTGCCGGCACGCCAGGCGGCGCTGCCCGCCAGCGAACGCCGCAGCGTGCGCCTGCCGCTCCTGCGCGTGCTGGCCGCCGACGACGTGCCGCAAAACCTGGAACTGCTGAGCCTGCTGCTGGGCAAGCGCGGCCACACGGTGGTCACGGCAGGCGATGGCGCGCAAGCCTTGCAGCTGGCCCAGCAGGATGATTTCGACATTCTGCTGCTGGACTTGCAAATGCCGCGCATGGATGGCCTGGCCGCCACGCAAGCCATCCGCGCCGCCGCCCTGCGCGATGGCCGCCCGCGCGTGCCCGTGATTGCCATGACGGCCAGCGTGCTCGATGCGCACCGCAAGGCGGCGCGGGCGGCCGACATGGACGGGTTCGCCACCAAGCCCGTCGAATGGCAGGCGCTGTCGCAGGAAATCGCCCGCGTGCTGGGCCTGGCGGCGGACCCGGCCGATGACAGCCGCGCGCCCGCTGGCGCAAGAGTGCTGCACCATGCGGGCGCCCTGCAGCGCTGGGCCGGCAACGACAGCGCCTACCACGCAGCGCTGGCCCGTTTCGGCCACGAGCATCCCCGCTTGCCGCCTGCCCTGCTGGCCGCCATCGAGGCGCGCGATCACCTGACGCTCTTGCCGCAGAGCCACAAACTGCGCGGCGTGGCGGCCAACCTGGGCCTGGAACAACTGGCCGCCAGCCTGGCGGCGCTGGAGCAATGCTGCGCCAGCCCCGGCCCCGCCACGGCACAGCAACTCGACGAAACACTGGGCGACCTGCTGACGCAATGGCCGGCGGCGCTGGCCGCCATCGCCCGGCTGGTGCCGCCTGCCTTGCCAGCGGCAACGGCGGCTGCCATCGACGCGCCCGCCGCCCGGCAAGCGGCCAGTTCCCTGCTGCACGCCCTGCGGCGCGGCGAACTCGATGACGCGGCGCAAGCACAGTTACAGCACGCCATGGGCGCGCAAGCGGACGCGCTGGCGCCGCTGCTGCACGCCATCGACGACTTTGATTTCGCCCTGGCGCAGTCGCTCCTGCACGACCTGCTGCCCACCTTCGCACCGGAGTCCCCATGAATGCACGCGCCAAGCCCGTGATTCTCGTCGTCGACGATGAAGCGGCCAATTTGCAATTGCTGCGCCAGATCTTGCAGAACGACTATGCGCTGCTGTTCGCCAAGGATGGCGCGCGGGCCCTGGAACTGGCGCGGCAGGAACGCCCGGCCCTGATCCTGCTCGACGTGATGATGCCGGGCATGAGCGGCCACGACACCTGCCGCCAGCTGAAAGCGGCGCCGCTGACGGCCGCCATTCCCGTCATCTTCGTCACGGCCCTGAACGACATGCGCGACGAACTGAGCGGTTTTGAAGCGGGTGCCGTCGATTACATCACCAAGCCGCTCAGCCCCGCCATCGTGCGTGCCCGCGTGCGCACGCACTTGTCGCTGGTGCGCATCGACGAACTGAAGGAAACGCGGCTGCAGATCGTCCAGCGCCTGGGCCTGGCAGCCGAATACAAGGACAATGAAACGGGCTTGCACGTGATCCGCATGAGCCATTACGCGCGCCTGCTGGGCGTGGCCGCCGGCATGGACGAGGCCGCCGCGGACGACCTGCTGCTCGCGGCGCCCATGCACGACGTGGGCAAGATCGGCATCCCCGACCGCATCCTGCAAAAGCCGGGCAAGCTCGACGCGGACGAATGGGCCGTCATGCAGACGCATGCGCGCATCGGCGCCGACATCATCGGCGAACATGCCGAGGGCGGCATGCTGGCGCTGGCCCGCGAAATCGCCCTGGCGCACCATGAAAAATGGGATGGCAGCGGCTACCCGAACGGCTTGGCGGGCGAGACGATCCCGCTGGCGGGACGCATCGTCGCCGTGGCCGACGTCTTCGACGCGCTGACCTCGGTGCGCCCGTACAAGCGCGCATGGTCGGTGATCGATGCCGTGGGCTATTTGCAAGAACAAAAAGGCAGCCATTTCGATGCGCGGCTGGTCGAGCTGTTTGTCGAGGAACTACCCGCCATCGACGCCATCCGGCTGCGCTGGGCAGAGCAAGAGGAACACCACGCGCAGGCATGAAGAGTGAACTCCCGCCACGGCCAGCGTTGTTGCGTCACACAAGGAAGTGCCGGACAGATGGCGCCGGCGCCGTTGCAGACCACTGGAAGGGCAAGGAGTTCGATGCCATTATCGCCGGCAGGGAGCGAAGCATTTTGATGCACATCAAATAGAGCGGCATTTCTGGCAAACGCGCTTGTACATGACCAGGGCCTGTGCTTTTTTGACCCACATCAACCGGTGCTGATGGCGCACTGAGGTATAGCGCGCCATGTCTATTTGTTAAATAGCTATAATTGCCTGATTACTTACTTTAAGGCAATGTACATGAAGCAACAACTTGTCAATTGGGGCAGCACCCTGGCGCCGTTCGGCAGCGACCTGCTGTGGACCGCCCTGCCGTGGATGCTGCTGTATGGCGTGGTCGGCTTTGTGCTGGCGCTCGGCATCTGCTACCAGCTGGCCAGAAAATGCCTGCTGGTGCGCCGTCCGCCCGCCTGGCATGTTGCAGCCAAGCTCAGCTATGTGTTGATCCTGGTCGCGCTGCCGCTCCTCGGTGGCGGGTTTGGCGCCGTACACAGCGTGCACCGCGTCGTCAATCAGGCCCTCGAGCGCGACCTGCAGCCGGTGGTCGAAGCGCAGATGCCGGCGCTGCGCGTCTACCTGGAACAGCAGGTCAAGCTGATCGCCCCGGGCCAGGCTATCAGCATGCGCAGCCTGATCGAGCCCTTCGTGCAAGACATGTATTACCGGCCGACATCAGGCAGTTACTGGGAACGCAGCAAGGCGCGCTGGATCAATGAATTCATCCTGCGCCGCGGCAGCGTGCTGCTGACGCAAGTACTGCAGGAACAGCTGATCGCCAAGGCCGAGGTGCTGGGCGAAGCGCTCAAGGGCGCCGGCTTCCGTGGCCAGGCGACGGGCGAACTGGCCAGTCTGGGCACCGACCTGGCAGTGCGCCTGACCACCGAAGTGGCGCGCCAGGCCGACTTCAGCAAACTCGACAAATCAGTGCCGATGATTTTCATCGACGCCATCAAACGCCAGGCCGGCGCGTATTTCAATTCGCTCAAGATCACGCTGGGCCTGCTCGCGCTGGCGGCGCTGCTGCTGGTGTGGGGCGAGATCTTGCTGTACCGCCACTATTACCTGCGCCGCCATCCGGCCGCCACGGCCCTGCCCGTGCCACCCACGTAAAAAAGCCGCCCCTCCTTGCGGACGGGGCGGCTTTTCATGCGCAGCTAACGCTTAGACTTTACGCTGAGCCACTGCGTCGACGACGCACAGCGCCGTCATGTTGACGATACGGCGCACGGTGGCCGATGGCGTCAGAATGTGCACGGGCTTGGCGCAGCCCAACAGGATCGGGCCCACGGCGATGCCGTTGCCGGCGGCCGTTTTCACCAGGTTGTAGGCGATGTTGGCCGACTCGATGTTCGGCATGACGAGCAGGTTGGCGTCGTTCTTCAGTGCCGAATTTGGCATCAGTTTTTGACGCAGCTTGCTGTCCAGAGCCGTATCGCCGTGCATTTCGCCGTCGATTTCCAGGTCCGGCGCGCGCTCCTTGACGATGGCCAGGGCGGCGCGCATCTTTTGCGCCGAGGCGCTGTCGCTGGAACCGAAGTTCGAGTGCGACAGCAGGGCCGCGCGCGGCGACAGGCCGAAACGGGTCATCTCTTCGGCGGCCATGATGGTGATCTCGGCCAGCTGCTCGGCGTCCGGGTTTTCATTGACGTGCGTGTCGACCATCACCAGCTGGCGCTCCGGCATGATCAACACGTTCATGGCGGCGTACACGTTGCTGCCGGCGCGCTTGCCCAGCACCTGGTCGATGTATTTCAGGTGCAGCTGGGTGGTGCCGAAGGTGCCGCAGATCATGCCGTCGGCGTCGCCCTTGTGGATCATCATCGAACCGATCAGGGTGTGGCGGCGGCGCATTTCCAGCTTCGCGTATTCCTCGGTGACGCCCTTGCGGCTCGTCATCGCGTAATACGTGTTCCAGTAATCGCGATAGCGCTCGTCGAAGTCCGGGTTGATGACGTCGAAGTCGACGCCTTGCTTGAGGCGCAGGCCGAACTTCTGGATGCGCGCTTCGAGCACGGGTGGACGGCCGACCAGGATAGGACGCGCCAGTTTTTCATCGACCACCACTTGCACGGCGCGCAGCACGCGCTCTTCTTCGCCTTCGGCGTAGACGATGCGTTTGAGTTCGGCCGGCGTGGATTTGGCCATCAGGAACAGCGGCTTCATGAAGGTGCCGCTGCGGTAGACGAATTGCTGCAGGCTGTCCGCGTAGGCTTGCAGGTCCTTGATCGGACGCGTGGCGACGCCCGAATCCTCGGCTGCCTTGGCCACAGCTGGCGCGATCTTGATCAGCAAACGCGGATCGAACGGCATCGGGATCAGGTATTCAGGACCGAACGACAGGTTGCTGATGCCGTACGTGGTGGCCACGATGTCGGACTGCTCGGCATGCGCCAAGTCGGCGATCGCGTGCACCACGGCGATTTCCATTTCGCGCGTGATCGTCGTCGCGCCGCAATCGAGGGCGCCGCGGAAGATGTACGGGAAGCACAGCACGTTGTTGACCTGGTTCGGATAGTCCGAACGGCCCGTGGCGATGATGGCGTCGCTGCGCACGGCCTTGACTTCTTCCGGCAGGATTTCCGGATTCGGGTTGGCCAGCGCCAGGATCAGCGGGTTCGGCGCCATCTTGCGCACCATGTCTTGTTTCAGCACGCCGCCGGCGGAGACGCCGAGGAAAATGTCGGCGTCCGGGATGATCTCGGCCAGGGTGCGCAGCGGCGTGTCTTGCGCAAAGCGTTCCTTGTCCGGGTCCATCAATTCCGTGCGGCCCTTGTAGACGACGCCGGCCAGGTCGGTGACGTAGATATTTTTCAGCGGGAAGCCCAGGTCGACGATCAGGTCCAGGCAGGCCAGCGCTGCGGCGCCCGCGCCCGACACGACCAGTTTGCACTCTTCGATTTTCTTGCCGACGGCTTTCAGGCCGTTCAGGATGGCCGCGCCAACGATGATGGCGGTGCCGTGCTGGTCGTCATGGAAGACGGGAATCTTCATGCGGTCGCGCAGCTGGCGCTCGATATAGAAGCACTCGGGCGCCTTGATGTCTTCCAGGTTCACGCCGCCGAAGGTCGGTTCCAGCGAAGCGATGATGTCGACCAGTTTATCGGGATCCATCTCGTTGATCTCGATGTCGAAGACGTCGATGCCGGCGAATTTCTTGAACAGTACGCCCTTGCCTTCCATCACCGGCTTGGCGGCCAGCGGACCGATATTGCCCAGTCCCAGCACGGCCGTGCCGTTGGTGATGACGGCCACGAGGTTGCCGCGCGCCGTATATTTATAGGCATTGGCCGGATCGATGACGATTTCTTCGCAGGGAGCGGCCACGCCTGGCGAGTAGGCCAGTGCCAGGTCGCGCTGGTTGGTCAGTTGTTTGGTCGGCGTCACGCTGATTTTGCCGGGGCGCGGGCACTCGTGATACTCGAGTGCGGCCAAGCGCAATTGTTGACGCAATTCTTCTTTTTTATCAGATGACGAATCCATGCTGTGCTGCCTTCCTGTTTGGTCGATCGGGTGTTCCGGATTTTATCAGACCGATTCTTTCAATTAGCTAGGTATTTTCCGCTAGCCACAGTCTGATATCACGAAAACGCATAACCTAGCATTGTAAGGCCGTCCGGCGGCACAAACGTCCTGAACAGGAAAAACTATCAAATTTTAGATTTCAATTAGTTTTTGTGATGAATCACCAGGGGTGCGCCACAGCGGCAGCGCTTCGACGGCGCGCTCGATATCGTCCATGTCGTCCGCCCCCAGGGTGGTGTCGAACGGCGCGGACAAAATGCTGCGCATCAGCGCCAGGCGCGTCGTCGCTTGCTGCGCGTCGATGAAGCGGGTCGTCTCCACGCAATACTGCGCGCGGCGCTGGGCATCGGCGCCATCATCGTCGCCGTCGGGATAATAATGGCGACCGATGTGATGCAGCGACTGCAGCAGGAATTCGATCTCGCGCAGGATGCGCAGCGCATCCTCGCCGGACAGCACGATGCGGCGGTTGGCGGGCAGCAGCGATGGTGGCGTGGCGATGTGGTCGGCCATGGCGGCATCTTTCTATCAAGGACAAACCGACAGCCTACGCGATTTTTCCCGCAGGCGACGCCAGCCGCGCACCTGGCGCGAAGCGCACGGCGATCAGCAGCAAGAGCACGACGCCAGCGGCCATCACCATCCACGCCTGGGCCAGGCTTGACGAATGCTGGCGGATCAGGCCCGCGATAAACGGCATGCTGCTGGCGATGATGTAACCGCCGCCCTGCACAAAACCGAGCAGCGCGCCGGCGCCAGCCGGGTCCCGCACGTGGTCCATGCTGACGATCAGCGACAGCGGGAAAAGGGAGCCGATACCGCAGCCCAGCAATATCACGGCAGGCAGCGCCAGTTGCGCGGGCGCCACAATCAGGCAAGCCAGGCCGCCCAGCACAGCCAGCAGGACGGACAACAGCAGGATGCGGCGGTCGGGGAAACGGTGGATGATGCTGGAAATCACCAGTCCGGCCAGCACTTCCACCAGGGTCAGGCCACCGAGCAGCAGGCCGCTGTCGGCCGCGCTCCAGCCCAGCTCCGTGTAAAACGGCGGCAGCCAGGCCAGCACCAGCGTATAGGCGCCCGTGCCGATGCCAAAGAACACCATCAGCAGCCAAGCGCGGGAGCTGCGCACGGGCAGGCTGGCGCCCGCGCCGCCGGACACGTCCACCCGCGCGGCCGATGCGCGCCGCCACAGCAGCGCGGCGGCCACGGCCGGCAGCGCCCACAGGGCCAGCAGCGCCTGCCAGCCCAGCGATTGCGCCAAGGGCGAAGCGGACGCGGCGGCAATGGCCGCGCCGCCCATGATGCCCGTCGTATAAAAGCCCATCAATTGGCCTGCACGCTCGGGGAAATGGCGCTTGATGAAAGCGGGCAGCAGCGCCTGCACCAGCGCGATGCCCAGGCCGCCCAGGGCCGCCGTGGCGATCAGGCCGCCGCTGCCGTGCAAGGGCCAGCGCAGCGCGCAGGCGGCAGCGATGATGGCGATGCCCAGCGAGATACCGCGCGCCACGCCAAGACGGCGCTGCAGCTGCGCGCCCGCCAGCGCGCACACGCCCATGGCAAACACGGGCACGGTGGTCAGCAAGCCCGCGTCGGCATTGCTGAGGCCCGTGCCGGCCTGGATGCTGTCAAGCAAGGGGCCAATGGCGGCCAAGATGGGGCGCAAATTCAGGCCCAGCAGGATGATGGCGGCCACCAGCAGGGCGGACGAAGGCAGCGGAGAAGATACGGGGCGTTCAACAGGCATGGCAGAGTAGTCCTTGCCTCGCAGGGAGGCACATGGTTTAATGCGTGACATAATCACTTGATGAAAAGTATCTTAGCACAAAGATAGAAATCTATCTTGATGTCGAGATAAATGCATACGCCATGACGGATACCCCGCAAGAACACACGCGCGCGCAATTTGCCGCCGCACAATGGCAACGCGAGCTGCCGCAAATGGATACCCATGCCATGCAGCTGGTGGGCCAACTGGGCACGGTGGCGCAGCTGATGGCGCGCGACTGGCTCAATCCGCTGTTCGCCGAACACGGCTTGCAACCGGGCGAATTCGACGTGCTGGCGACCTTGCGCCGCTCGGGCGCGCCCTACAGCTTGACGCCGACGGCCCTGTACGAAGCGGCCATGCTGTCCTCGGGCGGCATGACCAACCGCATCGACCGGCTGGAAGCGGCCGGCTGGATCGAACGCCAGAAGCACCCGACGGACCGGCGCGGCGTGCTGGTGGCGCTGACACAAAAGGGATTGGAACTGATAGAAAAACTGGTGCTGCTGCACGTGGAAAACGAACGCGCCATGCTGTCGGCGCTCGGCGCGGACGAGCAGCGCCAGCTCGACCAGTTGCTGGCCAAGCTGCTGCACGGCATGGCGCAGGCGAAGAAAGCCTAGGCGAGCAGACTCGCCAGTTCGCGCAGCGCCGCATTGCCGCGCCGGACCAGGCGCTGCAGGTCGGCAGGGTCGCGGCTGTCGTAGATGGCCTGGACGTGGCGCGCGCTGGCCGCGCGCAGGTCGATATCGCTGTCGCGGCGGCCTGGAACATGGGCGTCGGCCACGTGCCCCTCGACCAGGGTCAGATAGTAATGACGGGGCTTGCCCCAAAAGTTGGCGGAAAACTGCAGCACCAGGCCGCTGTCGAACAGCAGGGCGCCGCTGCGGCCGCCCTGTTCCAGCAGCACGCGACACGCCGGCAGGGGCTGCCCCGCCGCGCGCAGGAAGCCGGCCAGGTGCACCTGATCACCGAGGCCCAGGCCATTCGCGACCAGCTGGCCGCGCTGCAGAAACGCCTTGAACAATACATGCACGGGCCGGCCGGCGCGACGGAACAGACGCTCGTCCTCGTACAGGCACAGCTGGTCGACGTCGCTGACGGCATAGAAGCCGCGCGCCACCAGCTCCTGCGCCTCGAAAGTACTCAAGCCGACGGCTTGCGGATCGCGCAAGCAGCCATGGTCCAGCCAGGATTGCAACAGGACGTGAATATCGAGGATGGGCATAGTAAGCTGCTCGGCAGTGGCAAAGGCGTCTATTGTAGGCCAGCCTATAATAGCCGGGCCACACCATCATTCAACGCACATACTACGCCATGGCCCCTCACGACGCGCTTTCCGAATTCGACCTGATCAAACAATATTTCGTGCGCCAGCGCCCCGGCCGCGCCACCTTGGGCATCGGCGACGATTGCGCGCTGATCACGCCCGGCGCCGGCAAGCAGATCGCCATCTCCTCGGACATGCTGGTCGAGGACCGCCACTTCTTTGCCGGCGCCGACGCCCGCATGCTCGGTCACAAAAGCCTGGCCGTGAATCTGTCCGACCTGGCCGCCATGGGCGCGCGCCCCGTGGCATTTACGCTGGCCCTGGCCCTGCCGCAAGCGGAGCGCGCCTGGCTGGCGGGCTTTGCCGAAGGCCTGTTCGCGCTGGCCGACGCCTTTGATTGCGAACTCATCGGCGGCGACACCACCAAGGGCCCGCTCAATATCTGCATCACCGTATTTGGCGAACTGGCGCCGGGCCAGGCCCTGCGCCGCGGCGCGGCCGTGGCGGGCGACGATATCTGGGTCAGCGGCACCCTGGGCGACGCGCGCCTGGCGCTGGCCGGCTATCGCATGGAACAGGAATTGTCGCCAGCCGACCTGCTGACGGCCGCCGCGCGCATGCACGCGCCGACGCCGCGCGTGGCGCTGGGCTGCGCGCTGGCGGAACAGAGTCTGGCGCATGCGGCCATCGACATCTCGGACGGCCTGGTGGGAGATTTGGGCCACATCTTGAAAGCGTCGCAGGTGGGCGCCACCCTCGACGTCGACGCCTTGCCGGCCGGCCCCGTGCTGGCGCGGCAGGAAACAGGCCTGCGCCGCCGCTACACGGCCGCCGGCGGCGACGATTATGAATTGTGCTTCACGGCGCCGGCCTCGTCGCGCGACGCCATCGCCGCCCTGGCGGCAAGCTGCGGCACGCCTGTCACGCGCGTGGGCCGCATCGAGACGCAAACAGGCTTGCGCCTGGTGGATGCGGCCGGGCAGCCGCTCGATCTGGCGCTGAGTTCCTTCGACCACTTCAGCGAGTAACGCTAGCGCACGGCCACGCGCGCCAGCCCCGGCTGGTTCACCATCCAGTAGTGCTGGAAGGCCAGGCGGATGTTATCGCGCAGCTGGGTGTCGTCCCACGGCTTCGTATAAAAACGGTAGATGGCGCCCCGGTTGATCGAGTCGAGCACAGCTTCCAGGCCCGTGTAGCCAGAGAGGATGATACGGATGGTTTCCGGGTACAGTTCTTTGACTTTACTGAGGAATTCCGTGCCGCTCATGCTCGGCATGCGCTGGTCGCAGACGATCACGTGCACCCGGTGCAGGGCCAGCATTTCAAAGCCTTCGGCCGGCGTGCTGGCCGTGAGTATCTGATAACCCTCGGGACGGAACAGCCGGTGCAATGACGACAGCACGTTGACGTCGTCGTCGACGATGAGCAGCGTCTGCGCCGGCTGTGCGGCCGGGTCATGGCCGGGCGGCAGGCCGGCGCCGGCGACGATCATCTGCCCCAGTTCCAGCGCCGGCAGGGCGCGGCTGAAATAAAAGCCCTGGATCTCATCGCAGCGGTTGCGCCGCAGGTATTCGAGCTGCGGGCGCGACTCCACGCCCTCGGCCACGACGCTCAGTTTCAGGCTGTGCGCCATGCTGACGATGGCCAGCGCGATGGCCGCGTCGTTCGGATTGCTGGTGATGTTGCGCACGAAGGCGATGTCGATTTTCAGCTTGTCGATGGGGAAGCGCTGCAGATAGGCGAGGCTCGAATAGCCGGTGCCGAAATCGTCGATGGCCACCTTCACGCCGATTTTCTTCAATTTTCCCAGCACGACGATGGTGCGCTCGGCGTTCGACATCAGCGCCGTTTCCGTCAGCTCCAGTTCCAGCAGTTCCGGCGCCACGCCATGCAGCGCCAGCGCGCGCGTCACTTCGCCTTCCAGGTCGCCTTCGGCAAACTGGCGGCTCGATACATTCACGGCCACGTGCACGGGTCCCACTTCGCTGTCGCGCCACTCGGCAATCTGGTGGCAGGCGGCCTGAATCACCCAGGCGCCCACGCGCACGATCAACCCCGTGTCTTCCAGCACGGGCACGAATTCGGCGGGTGCCACCAGGCCGTAGCCGGGACGGCGCCAGCGCAGCAGCGCTTCCACGCCGCTGATGCGGCCCGTGCGCAAATCCACCTTGGGCTGGTAGTACAGGATGAACTGTTCGTGTTCGAGCGCATGGCGCAGCGCCAGTTCCAGGTCCAGGCGCGCCAGCACCTGCACGTTCATGCCGGCCGTGAAAAAGCGGTAGCCGTCGCGGCCCGCCTGCTTGGCCCCGCCCATGGCCGTATTCGCGTATTTGATCAAGGTTTCCGGGTCGGTGGCGTCGTCCGGATACATGGCGATGCCGATGCTGGCCGTCAGGGTGGCCGCGTGGCCGCGCAAGTCGAATGGCGCGCGCAAGGCTTCGCGCACCTGGTTCGCCACGGCCACGGCTTCCTGCTGGTTGCGGCTCATGGTCAGTATCAGCGCGAATTCGTCATTGCCCAGGCGCCCCACCGTGTCGCGCAGGCGCACGCATTCGACCAGGCGGTTGCTGAACTGGCGCAGCAATTCATCGCCCAGCGCCGCGCCCAGAGTGTCGTTGATACTTTTAAAACGGTCGAGCGCGATGAACAGCACCACGATGCGCCAGCTTTTCTCTTGCGCCAGTTCGACGGCCTGGGCCAGCGTCTGGTAGAACAGGCTGCGGTTCGGCAGGCCCGTCAAGCCATCGTAATGGGCCAGGTGCTTCAGGCGCTCCTGCGCCTGGCGCCGTTCGCTGATGTCGCGCGCCACGGCGATCAGCAGCAGACCGCCCGCGCCAGGGGTGCCAGGATAGCCGCCCGCCACGGGCGCCTGCGCATACCAGTGCCAGCCCAGTTCCACGGGGATCAGGCTCAGGTCGCGCCGCACCAGTTCGCATTCCGTCACTTCCGTGGCCAGGTGGGCCGGGCCGCCCGGCAGCGCGGCCAGCGGGGGGGCCGGAGGCGATGGCAGCAAGGTGCCGGGCGCCAGCGCCAGCAGTTCGGTGCGCGCATAGCCAAGCAGGCGGCAAGCGCCGTCGTTGACGTCGACCAGGGTCATGCCCAGCACGTCGACGAGGAAGATGGCGTCGGTGGTGGCGTCCATGGCCCCGCGAAAGCGCTGCAGTTCCGCCGTGCGCTGGCCCACCGTACGTTCGAGCAGGGTGTTGTAATGGCGCGCGGCGCGGTGCAGCAGCCGCACTTCGAGCATGTTGCGGATGCGCGTGAGCACCTCGAGCGCGTCAAAGGGCTTGCTGATGAAATCGCGCGCGCCCGCTTCGAGCGCCGCCAGCTTGGCGTCCGGGTCGGCCGCGATCACCAGCACGGGCAGATAGCCTTCCAGCTCCAGCGGACGCAAGGCATCCATCACCTCGTAGCCGCTCATGCCCGGCATCACCAGGTCGAGGATGATCAGGTCGAACTGGTGGCGCTGGTGCAGGCCGGCCACGGCGCGCGCGTCGAGGGTGCTGGTGATGGCCGTGTAGCCGCCGCTTTGCAGCAAATGCTCGAGCAGGCGCAGATTGACGTCCTGGTCGTCGACGATGAGAATTTTCGCCGCATAGATATCGGCCTGGCTGATCATGGCGCGCCTGTTCCCTTCTGCCGGCGCTGCTGCGCCACATAGGCCAGGGTACTGTTGATCGCCTCGGTAAATTCATCGAGGTTGATCGGCTTGGTCAGATAGCGGTAAAAGCCCAGCGCCAGACTGCGCTCGACGTCGCCCGGCATGGCGTTGGCCGTCAGAGCGATGACGGGGATGTGCGCCGTGCGCGGATCGGCGCGCAGCAGTTTCAGCGCATCCGTGCCATTCACGTTCGGCAGGTTGATGTCCATCAGGATCAGTTGCGGCAGGTGCGTGCGCGCCATTTCCACGCCAAGGCGGCCATCTGTGGCCGTCAGCAGCTGCAATTGGGGGCAATAGCGCACGATTTCCTCGACCAGGGTCAGGTTGGCGGGATTGTCTTCCACGTACAGCAAGGTCACGGGGGCGCTGTGATCGAGCAGCGCCCCGGCCAGGTCCGGCCGCGGCAAGGCGGGTGTCGCTGGAATGGGCAAGGCGTCCACCACGCGCAGCTCGATCCAGAAGGTGCTGCCCTCGCCGGGCGCGCTGGAGACGCCGATGCTGCCATCCATCAGCTCGACCAGGCGCTTGGTGACCACCAGGCCGATGCCGCTGCCTTCTTCCGTGCCGCCCTCCTGCCCCAGCCGGTTGAAAGGCTGGAACAGCAACGCCACCTGTTCGCCGTCGAGACCCACGCCCGTGTCGCGCACGCTGATGCGTACCCGCCCGCCCGCCTGCGGCGCGCAATCGATGGCCACCTGCCCCCGCTCGCGGTTGTACTTGAGCGCATTCGACAACAGGTTCAACAGGATTTGCTTGAGGCGCGTACGGTCGGCCAGCACGTTCAGGGGGCAGGCGTCGGGGAAGGTCATGCCGATGCCGCGCTGACTGGCCAGCGGCGCGATCATGTCGCGGCATTCCTGCAAGATGGCGTCCAGGCCCACGGGTTCCAGCGACAGGCTGACCGTGCCCGATTCCACCTTGGCCAGGTCGAGGATTTCATTGATCAGTGTCAGCAGATGGCGCCCGGATTTCAGGATATGCCCGGCGAATTCCTTCTTTTGCTCCAGGGTCGACGGCAGGCGGTCGGAACTGAGGATTTGCGCGAAGCCCAGGATGGCGTTCAACGGCGTGCGCAATTCATGGCTCATCGACGACAAAAACGCCGACTTGGCGTAGTTGGCGCTGCGCGCCTCTTCCATCGCCATGGCCAGTTCGCCATTCGTCATTTCCAGCTGCATCGTGCGTTCGTGCACGCGCACTTCCAGTTCCTGGTTCAGGCGCATGACTTCCTGCTGCGCCTCGGTGCGCTGCTCGCCCTCGCGCGCCAGCTCGCCGTTCGAGCGCTCCAGCGCCTGCGTGCGCAGCTCGATCTCGGCCAGCATCTTGTTGAAGGAATCGACCAGCTGCGCCACTTCGTCGACGCTGAGCTTGCGCGCGCGGCGCGAGTAATCGCCCGTCTCGATCACTTCGCGCGCCACGTCGGCGATATCGAGGATGGGCTGGGTGATGACGAAATCGAGGCGGCGCAGCAGCAGCAAGGCCACCAGCAGCGCCAGCACCGTCACGCCCAGCGCGATGGCCAGGTAATCGGCCGTGCGGCCGGCCAGCTCGTAATCGGCGCGCAGATACACGGTACCCAGCAATTCGCCATTGTCGACGATGGGCTTGAACAATTCGACGGATTTTCCCGCGATGCTGACGCCTTCCTTGCCCGCCTTCGCCGGCAGCTCGCCCACGTGCTGATGCGCGCGGTAACTGGCAAACAGGCTGCCGTCGGCCTTGTACAGGGCACCGGCCGTCACGCGCGGACGGATGCGCATCAAATTGAGGTTTTCCAGCGCCAGGCGCTCGTCGTCGAAAGCCAGCGCGGCTGAGCTCATGTGTCCAAGCAGCTCGGCCTGGGTACTGATGTCGGCCACCAGGTTGCGGTGGTAGGCGCGCAAGTCGTAGACGACGATGGTGCCCAGGGAAATGACGAGGGCCACCAGGGTGGTCAGCAAGACCACCGACATCAGCTTGTGGCGGATGGAACGCAGTCGTATCATCTAGGCGCCCCCCGTCTGCACGCGGTAGGCGGCCAGCAGCATGCGCGCGCTGATGCGGATATGCGCCTGCGCCACGGGTTTCAAGGCCACGTCGAAGCGGACCTTGTCTTCGGCCATCACAAAATTGATCATGCTGCCCATCGCGTAGACCTCATCCGAATCGGATACCGTCAGCAACGCCAGGCCACGGCTGGCGGCCAGCATTTCCTGCAGCGCCGTTTTCTCCAGCGCCCCCAGGTACAGCACGTGCAGCCCGGCCAGCGCTTCGCCGCGGCGCACTTTTTTCACTTGTACGACGCGGCCGTTGACGCTATGCCCGGCCACGCTCTGCTCGAGCTGCTCGGCCAGCGCATCGGCGCCCGCCACGCCGATCACCAGCGGCGACTCGGGCCGGGCAAAGCTGCCGTCGGGCCATTCGACATAGCCGGCAAACTTGTACAGATATCCGGCCTTGACTTGGCGTTCCAGCTCCCCCGGCACCTGCGATCGCGCATCGGCGCACAGCACGCCAAAAAGCAGCAATAGCCAGCCCCAGCGCAGGGAGCGGCAAGCAGCGCCGCGCGCGGGGCGGCGCAAGGGGCCAGGATGACACCACCAGGTCCAGTTCAGAATTGCCATGACAACCGAGTAAAGATAATGCATACGAAGGCGCGGCACCATGCCGCTTGCCTGTTCGAGCGATGCGCACCCGGGTAGCGCAGCGACAGAGCGCCTGCCAGCCCGAAGTGGTAGCAAATGTATAAAAGAGTGTACGCATTTTCGCTGGTACCGGGGAAAGTTTCTTTTACCGTTGCCCATGCTACAGTCTCGCCACCATTTTCACCGCATGCAGGAGTCATCATGAGCAACGAACTCGCCCCCCTCTCCACCGCCCTCGGCCTGGCCTTGCAGGCGAAAGGCTTGCTGCTGGCCACGGCCGAATCGTGCACGGGCGGCGGCGTGGCGCAGGCCGTCACCGATATCCCGGGCTCGAGCGCCTGGTTCGAACGGGGCTTCGTCACCTATTCCAACGGGGCCAAGAGCAGCATGCTGGGCGTGCCCGCCGAACTGATCGCCGCACACGGCGCCGTCAGCGAGGAAGTGGCCGCCGCCATGGCGCAAGGCACCCTGGCCCACAGCGAGGCCCAGGTGGCGGTCTCGACCACCGGCATCGCCGGCCCCACGGGCGGCGTACCGGGCAAGCCCGTCGGTACCGTCTGCTTCGGCTGGGCCATGGACGGGCGCGTGCAGACGCAGCGGCTGGTATTCGCCGGCGACCGCCAGGCCGTGCGCGAGCAGGCCGTGGCGCACGCCCTGCGCGAACTGCTGCGTTTTATCCAGTAGCGTCGGCGATGCAGGCGCGGTCGCGGCCCGCCTGCTTGGCCGCGTACAGGGCGCTGTCGGCGCGCATCAGCAATTCGTGGCGGCCGGCGCCGTGGCGCGGATATTCGGCGATGCCGGCCGAAAAGGTGCAGCCCGTCAAGCTGTGCGGCGCCTGCTGAATCAGCAACTGGCGGTAGCGCGCGGCGATATCGTCGATCTTGTGCGCGGCGATGACGCTGTCGGCTTCGCGCAACAGCAGGCAGAATTCCTCGCCGCCATAGCGGCACACCATATCGGTGCCGCGCAGCTGGCCTTCCACCAGCCGCGCGAACTGGATCAGTACTTCATCGCCAAAGTTATGCCCGTAGGTATCGTTGACGCGCTTGAAAAAGTCCAGGTCGATGATGGCGATGGCCACGGGCGCATCCGCATCGGCCTCGTGCAGGATGGCGTTGAGGCAGGTTTCAAAGTGGCGGCGGTTGTACAGGCCCGTCAGGTGGTCGCGCATGGCCTGCTCCTTCAAGCTGTCCTGCAGGGAATTGACGTGCAGGATCTGGTGCGCCAGTTCGCGGTTCAGGTGCTCGAGCTTGACGTTTTCCGATTCGCGCGCGGCCTGCAATTCCAGCGCCTTGTCGCGCTCGGCTTTCAGGCTGTGCATTTCCTTTTCCAGATTGCGCATCAGGCTGCGCGAGGCGCGCGCCGACTTGCTGCTGGCCTCGTAGGCGGCCTGGTATTGCTGCAGGAAACCATACGCGGCCTGCCATTCGCCCAGCTGGGCGTTGATGTCGGCCAGCCCCCGCAGGATCTGCTGCTGGTGAAACGGATTGCGCGTCCAGCTCAGCAAGCTGTGCGCCTGCGTCAGGGACGCCAGCGCCTGCGCCGTCTGGCCCGCGTGCAAGTCCAGCTTGCCGCGCACCAGCCACGCATGCATCTGCTCTTCCAGGTCCTGGCCCCGGCGCGCATATTCTTCCGCCCGCAACAGCAATTGCAAGGCGCTGTCTGGCTGGCGCAGCAGGATGGCCGCATGGGCGGCGATGCAGAACAGGAAAGCGCGCACGGCCAGGTCTTCTTCCGGCCACTCGTAAAACGGTTCCACAAGCGCCAGCGCCTCGGCCGGCTTGCCCGTGGCCAGCAGGCACATGGCCAGGTTGGCCGAGACGATGGTTTGCTGGTATTTGAGCTTTTGCGTGCCGATGATCTCGAGCGCTTCGACCAGCAGGGGAATGGCGTCTTCATCGTTGCCCAGGTCATGCTGCGACGACGCGAGGTTCGACAGGCTGTTGACGCGGTGCGCGGGACTGCCGAAGCGCTCGGCGATGTCGAGCGCCAACAGGAAATTGCGCGGACCGTCCTGCGTATCGCCACGGTTCAAGGCATCGACGCCCAGGCGCGCGTACAGCATGAACTTGTGCAGGGAATCAGGTATCTGCGCGGCCTGGCTGCGCGCCTGCAGGAAATGCTGCTCGGCATCGGCAAAATCGCCGCGCCGGCTCGCATACGCGCCCTGCAGGGCGGCCACTTCCATGCCCCCTTCCAGGTCGCCGCTTTGCTGGAAATACGCGCCCAGGCGCTCGCATGACGGTTCGGCCTCGCCCGCGTAGTACGCGAGCCAGCAATGATTGAGTTCCGCATACGCGCCGCCGCGTGCATACTGTTGTCGTTGCGCCGCCGCCAGCGCCATCTGCGCCAGCCGGCGCGCCTGGCGGCGGTTGCCGACCAGGCAAGACAGGGCTTGCTGATTCAGACGGTCAATGTCGGCTTTATCGAGACTGGAGATCGGCACTGCGTCCTCATTCACACTCTGGGGGTGCATTTTTCACACAAAACTTGCTCTGCATCAATGGTATCCTGATTAACATCATAACCAGATTCGCTGTTCCGCATGGCATATTTGCAAAGGATTGTGGTAAAAATGCCAGTCGCCGCTGTCACGGATCTTGGATTGTCACTGACGCAACAACTTGGAGTAGTCGCAATGCAAAACACGGTACATTTCATCCTGCAGGGCAAGGGCGGCATCGGCAAGACCCTCGTCTCGACCCTGCTGGCCCAGTGGATAGGCGGCAAGGACGACACGCCTTTGCGCTGCTATGACACCGACCAGGAAAACGCGACTTTTTCGCGCTACAAGGCGATGAACGTCAAGCACGTGCCCGTGATGACGGATGCGCGCAACATCGACCCGAAACGTTTCGACGCGCTGATGATCGACATTCTCGACACGGACGGCAACTGCGTGGTCGACAATGGCGCCAACACCTTTTCGCCGCTGATGGGCTACCTGCTGGAAAACGACTGTTTTTCGCTGCTGGAAGAATCGGGCCGCAAGGTGTACATCCACACCATCGTCGGCGGCGGCGATACCTTGCATGACACGGCCACGGGTTTTGTTGCCACGGCCCAATCGACGAAAGTGCCGCTGGTGCTGTGGCAAAACGAACACTTCGGCCTGCTGCAATCGGCGTCCGGCAAGCAATTCGTCGAATCGCAGTCGTACGCCGACAACCGCGCGCGCGTGAAAGGCAGCATCACCTTGAGCCAGCGCAACCCCGACACTTTCGGCGCGGACGTGAAAAAAATGAACACGGCGCGCCTGACGATGCAGGAAGTGCTGCAGAACGACAAGTTCAACATCATGGAAAAACAGCGCATCAAGGTTGTCTACCGCGACATCTTCGAACAGCTCGACAAGGTGCAGTGGTAGATGGACCAGCACAAACTGCGCAGCCACGTGTTCGACAAGACGGGCATCAAGGTCGACGTCGACGACCCGATATTCGCCCTCGTGGCGCTGAACGAAGCCGTGCTGGAGGAAACCGTCGAGCGCCAGCTGGCCCTGCTGGACGCCGCCACACAGGCGCTGGCGGTCCAGGCGCGCGCGGCGGGCGGCTTGCCTGCGGCCGCGCCCCAGCCTGGGCCGGAAGCGCCCCTGTCCGCCCCTTGGTTTTCTCCGCGCGAATGGCGCTTGCTGGGCGCGGCGGCCATCGTCTCCATCGCCAGCGCGCTGCTGGTGCTGGGTGGCGCGGCCCTGCTGTATAAACTGTAGCACCGACCGTAGTACCGACCGTCGTAACGTCCCGCTGCGCCAGCCACGAGCGAGCCGCAGCGTTTTTCCACCCATCCCTGGAAGCATGCATGAAACCGATCAAACTGCTGGCCATTCCAGCGCTGTTGCTGTCGCTGTACGGCGCCCCGCTCACCTTCGCCCACGCCGCCGATGCGGCCGTCACGACGGGCGCCACGGCCGTGCCAAACATTGCCTACGAAAAATACACCTTGCCGAACGGCCTCGACGTGATTCTCGTGGAAGACCATAAATTGCCCGTCACGGCCGTCAATATCTGGTACCACGTGGGACCGGCCAATGAAGCGCCGGGGCTGACGGGCTTTGCGCATCTGTTCGAGCACATGATGTTTGCCGCGACCAAGCACGTGCCGCGTGGCATGGCCGACCAGTTGCTCGAAGGCGCGGGCGCCACCGATTCCAACGGCAGCACGGATTTCGACCGCACCAATTATTTCGACACGGTGCCGTCGAACCAGCTGGAACTGGCCTTGTGGACGCATTCCGACCGCATGGGCTATCTGCTGGACGTGCTCGACCAGACGGCGCTGACGAACCAGCAGGACGTGGTGCGCAACGAGCGCCGCCAGAGCGTGGAAAATGCGCCCTACGGCATCGTGCAGGAAGCGCTGTATCACCAGCTGTTTCCCAAGACCCATCCGTATTACGCCAGCGTCATCGGTTCGCACGCGGATATCCAGAACGCGAAACTGGCCGACATCAAAGAATTCTTCACCAAATACTACGGTCCCAACAACGCCAGCCTCGTGATCGCCGGCGACATCGACAAGGCGAAGACCAAGGAACTGGTCAACAAGTATTTTGGCAGCTTCAAGAGCGGCCCGGCCGTGCCGAAACCCGATGTCGTGACGCCGCCCATCACGCAGGAACGCCGCGTCGTGGTGCAGGACCGGGTCGAGTTGCCGCGCGTCTTCATGGCCTGGCTGACGCCATCCGCCTACACCAGGGATGACGCGGAACTGTCGATGGCCGCACACATCCTGGCCGGCGGCAAGTCCAGCCGTTTATATAAATCGCTGGTGTACGACAAGCAGATCGCCCAGGACGTGGGCGCCAGCCAGGGCTCGAACGCCCTCACGTCCATCTTCACCATCGACGCGACGGCGCGCCCGGGCCGCAAGCCAGAGGAAATCGAGCAAGCCTTGCAGGCGGAACTGGAGCAATTGCGCGCCAAGGGCCCGTCCGAGAAAGAACTGGAGCGGGCGCGCAACAGCATCGAGACGAGCATGCTGAGCCAAGTGGAAAAAATGGGCGGCCACGGCGTGGCCAACTTGCTCAACGAATACAACCAGTACGTGGGCGACCCCGGCTACCTGGCCAAGGATATCGAGCGCTACCGTCAGGTGACGGCGGCCGGCGTGCAGCGCGCCGTCGATCAGTACCTGAAAAACCAGTCGCGCGTGGTCGTCTACGGCGTGCCGGGCACGCCGGACCTGGGCGCGGAAGTGCCGACGCCGGCGCCTGGCAAGGTCAAGCCTGCGCCTGGCACGGCCATCAATGCGGACGAACCATGGCGCAATGCCGTGCCGAAGGCCGGCCCCGCGCCGAAGATTGTTTTACCGCAAGGAAAATCGTTCACCCTGGCGAACGGTTTGACCGTGATCCACCACTACAACGGGGCCGTGCCGCTCGTGTCCAGCCAGCTTGTGGTGAAAAGCGGCTCGGGCGCCAATCCGCTGGCGCAGCCGGGCTTGTCGAGCTTTACAGCGCAATTGCTGCAGGAAGGCACGGCCACGCGCAGCGCGCCGCAGATCGCCGACGACGTGGCGCAGCTGGGCGCGCTGCTCAATACCGGCTCCGGCGTGGACGCGTCGTTCGCCCAGCTGACGTCGCTCAAAGCCACGTTCCCGCAAGCGCTCGACGTGCTGGCCGACGTGGTGCTGCACCCGCAATTCCCGCAGGAAGAAGTGGAACGCCAGCGCGCCAGCCGCATCGGACAGCTGGCGCAGCAGCGCGAAAACGCGGGCGCGGTGGCGGCCAGAGTGGAAGCGGCGGCCCTGTATGGCCCGCAGCATCCGTATGGCTATATCCAGCTGGGCACGGAAGCGGCGCTGAAAGCGGCCAGCCGCGCCGACCTGCAAGGTTTCTGGCAACAGCATTACCTGCCCAACAATGCGGCCCTGATCGTTTCGGGCGATATCGGCGAAGCGGAATTGAAGGCGCTGGCCGAAGCCAGGTTTGGCAGCTGGAAGCCAGGCACGGTGGCGCCGGCCGTGGCCGCCGCACCGCAGACGGCGAAGGCAAAATTGATTTTGGTCGACAAGCCGGGCGCGCCGCAAACGGCCGTGCGCCTGTCGACCATCGCCGTGCCGCGCGCCACGCCCGATTACGCGCCGCTGCAAGTGATGAATGCGGCGCTGGGCGGCTTGTTTACCAGCCGCCTGAACACCAACTTGCGCGAAGAAAAAGGCTATACATATGGCGTGCGCTCGCAATTCCAGTACCGCAACCAACCTGGACCGTTCTCGATTGCCGCCAGTGTGCGCACCGATGTGACGGGCCCGGCCGTATCGGAAACCGTCAGGGAAATCCGCGCCATGATCGCCAAGCCCTTGAGCAACAAGGAATTGGCGAATGCGCGCAACTCGCAAGTGCTGTCCTTGCCGGGCCAGTTCGACACGAATGCCAGCATCAGCGCCAGCATGGCCAACACGTACATCTACGGCCTGGGCCTCGACTACTACACGACCTTGCCGCAGAGCTTTGCCAGCGTGACGGACAAGCAGGTGCAGCAGGTGGCGAAAAAATACCTGCAGCCGGAAAAGCTGATCGTCATCGGCGTGGGCGACAAGGCGAAAATCGCCCCGCAATTGTCGAAGCTGAAATTGGCGCCCGTCGAATTGCGCGACGCGGAGGGTAACGTAAAGTGATACTTATGGGGCTAGTCCTGTCAGGCCTGGCCCCACATATCAAAGTTTAGCGGCGCTTGAACAGCGCCGCTTTATCGACCAGCGCCGCGATCGCCACGCCCGCCGCGTAGGCGATCAGGTCGGCCCAGCCGAAGGCGGAGCCCAGCACCAGGTGCCCCAGCGGATGCGCGCGCAACTCGACGATCCACGGCGCCTGGTACAGCTGGCCGAATTCCACGGCAAAGCAGATCAGCAAGGCCGTCAGCGCCAGCTGCCACGTGCGCATGCGCGTGGCGACAATGCCCAGCGCAAAGACGATCATCATGGCCCACAGGGCGTCGCCCGGATACTTGCCGAGCGCGGCAGGGACGAATTGGGGAAAGGCGCGCGAAGCCAGGCCCAGCGCGATGACAGCCACGGTTGCGCCCACCTGCAGCAGGCGGCGGCGTTCAGGTTTTACCAGGAACATATTTCCATTCAAAGGCACAATACGGGCCGAACCATTGCGGCCCGTCCGATATTGTACTGCGCGGCCGTGTCTGCCTGTAGCCTAATGCGCCTGGACAACCTCAGCCAAGGTCGACGTGCTGCGCCAGGAAATCGAGAAAGACGCGCACACGCAGCGGCACATGCCCGCCTTGCCCCACGAACACGGCATGCACTTCCTCGCTGTCGCCCGGGTTGCACTCTTCCAGCACAGCTTGCAAACGGCCGGCCGCGATATCGGCGCGCACCTGGAAGGCGGCCAGACGCGCCAGTCCCAGTCCCGCCAGCGCCAGTTGCCGCAAGGCTTCGCCATCGCTCGCTTGCGCATTGCCCGCGACGGGCACGACGATGTCGCCGTCAGGCAGACGCAGCGGCCAGCCCAAGCGGGCGCGCGCGTAATTAGCGTCGAGCAAGTTGTGCGATGCCAACTCGGCGGGCGTCAACGGCGTACCGCGCCGCGCCAGGTAGCTTGGCGCGGCCACGATGACCATGCGCGTCTGGCCCAGCTTGCGCGCCAGCAGGCTGGAACTTTTCAATGGCCCCGCCCGCACGGCCACGTCCGTGCGCTGCTCGAGGATGTCGACGACGGCATCCGTGAGCACGATGTCGAGCGTCACCTGCGGATAGCGCTCCAGGAAGAGCGGCGCCAGCGGCAATAAAAAATGCTGGCCGAACGGCACGTTCGCATTGACCTTGATCTTGCCGCGCGGCACATCCTGCACGCCGGCACAGCGCTCGGCCTCGTCCAGCGCCGCCAGCACGTGCTGTCCCCGTTCATACAGGCCGCAGCCTTCGGCCGTCAGCTGCAGCTGGCGTGTGGAGCGGTTCAGCAGGCGCGCACCCAGGCGCTCTTCCAGCCGAGAGACGAGCTTGCTGACGGCCGACGGCGTCATGCCGCAAGCGCGCGCGGCGGCGGAAAAGCCGCCCAGTTCGACCACGCGCACGAACACTTCCAGCTCGCCGGAACGGTTCACTTCCAGTCTGGCCATTGTGAATTCGTCTCATAAATGTTCTTCGATGAGATAGTCTAGTGCATAAATGGCTTTGCTTGCATCATGCGCACATTCCCCTTGATGAAGCGAGCCGCCATGCAACGATTGTCCCTCCTCCCCGCCGCACTGCTGAGCCTGGCACTGAGTGCTCCCCCCGTCCATGCGGCCGATCCCGCATCCACTTGGCTGGCCAGCTGGACGGCCAGCCCGCAAGCCGTGTGGAGCAGCGACTTCCTGTTCCCCAGCAATGTGCCCGCCGTGCTGCAAGCACAAACCGTGCGCCAAGTGGCGCGCCTCAGCGTGGGCGGCCCGCGCGTGCGCATCGTGCTGTCGAACGCGTATGGCAAGACGCCGCTGCGCATCGGCGCGGCCACCGTGGCGCTGGCCGCGTCCACTTCCGCCATCGAACCCGGCAGCTTGCGCACACTGACATTTTCCGGCCAGCCGGCGGCCAGCGTGGCGCCGGGCGCTCCGCTCGTCAGCGACCCCGTCGAGCTGTCCGTGCCGGACCTGACCCGGCTGACGGTGAGCCTCCACCTGCCGCAAGCCAGTCCCATGTCGACGTTTCACTGGGATGGCCGCGAGACGGCGTGGATCGCCCCGCAGGACCAGACACGGGCCGCGCGCATCGATGACGCGCCTGGCATGCAGACCACCACGGCGCGCCTTTTACTGAGTGCGATTCAGGTGGAGGCGGCGCCGGGGGCGCAAGCCGTGGCCATCCTCGGCGATTCGATTACCGATGGCGCCAGCGCCAGCCTGGGAATGGACGCACGCTGGCCCGATTTTCTGGCCCGGCACCTGGCGCCGCATGGCGTGGCCGTGATCAATGCGGGCATTTCCGGTGCGCGGTTGTTGTCCGATGGCATGGGAGACAATGCCCTGGCCCGCTTCGAGCGCGACGTGCTGGCGCAACCTGGCGTGCGCACGGTAATCGTCTTGCTGGGAATCAATGACATCAGCTGGCCCGGTACGGCGTTTGCGCCAAGGCAAAAACGGCCGACCCTGGAAGAATTAACAAGCGGCTACACCCAGCTGGTCGCCCAGGCCCGCAGCCGCGGCGTGCGCGTGCTCGCTGCCACCTTGACGCCGTTCGAAAACGCCCTGCCCGGCACGCCCTTGAGCAACTATTACCATCCAGAAAAAGATGCGCTGCGCCAGCAATTGAATGCGTGGATACGCGCCAGCGGCCTTTTTGATGCCGTACTCGACTTCGATGCGTTGGTCCGCAACCCGGCGCACCCGCTGCGCCTGCTGCCCGTCTACGACTCGGGCGACCATTTGCACCCAAGCGACGCGGGCAACCGGGCGCTGGCGGAAGGGATAGACCTGTCCCTACTGTTTACAAATCAATCACCGAGGCCCGCGTACAAGGCCGTGCTCAAGTAGCGCTCGCCGAACGACGGGATGATGGTGACGATGGTCTTGCCCGCGTTTTCCGGACGGCGCGCCACTTGCAGGGCGGCCCACAGGGCGGCGCCCGACGAGATGCCGACCAGCAAGCCTTCATCGCTGGCGGCCAGGCGCGCTGTGGCGAAGGCGTCGTCGTTCTTGACGCAAATGATTTCGTCGTAGATGGTCGTGTTGAGGATCTGCGGCACGAAACCGGCGCCGATGCCTTGGATCGGGTGCGGCCCTTTTGTGCCTTTCGACAGCATCGGCGACGCTTCCGGTTCCACGGCAATCACCTGCAGGCCAGGCTTGCGTTCCTTCAGCACTTCGCCGATGCCGGTAATCGTGCCGCCCGTGCCCACGCCAGCGATGACGATGTCCACTTGCCCATCCGTGTCGCGCCAGATTTCCTCGGCCGTCGTGGCGCGGTGGATGGCGGGATTGGCGGGATTGTTGAATTGCTGCAGCATCAGGTAGCGCGGGTCGGCCGCCACCAGTTCCTCTGCCTTGCGGATGGCGCCCAGCATGCCTTCGCTGCCGGGCGTGAGCACCAGCTCGGCGCCGTAGGCGCGCAGCAGGATGCGCCGCTCGCGGCTCATGGTGTCGGGCATGACGAGGGTGCAACGGTAGCCGCGCGCGGCGCACACCATGGCCAGCGCGATGCCCGTGTTGCCGCTCGTGGGCTCGACGATGACGGTATCGGGATGGATCTTGCCAGCGGCTTCGGCGGCAACGATCATGGCCAGGCCGATGCGGTCCTTGACGCTGTGCGCGGGATTGTAGAATTCGAGTTTGGCCAGGATGGTGGCCACACTGCCGGCGGCGATGCGGTTGATGCGCACCAGGGGGGTGTTGCCGATCAGTTCAGTGACGTCGTTGGCGATGTTCATGGGTGTGGTCTCCACAGCAATTTCAGGAGAACCCAGTCTACCGCGTTTCAGAGCGTAAATGGCGGCGGCGCGGGCATGCGCCGCCGCCAAACTGAACAATTACTTAACGTCCAGCAGTTCCACGTCGAAGATCAGTGCCGAGTTCGGTGGAATGTCGCCATTGCCGGCGCCGCGCGGGCCATAAGCCAGTTCGCCTGGAATGATCAGGGTGCGCTTGCCGCCCACTTTCATGCCGGCCACGCCCTGGTCCCAGCCCTTGATGACCATGCCCTTGCCGAGCGGGAAGTCAAACGGGCCACGACCGACGGAGCTGTCGAACTTCTTGCCGCGCGAATCTTTTGCCAGCGGACGGTACAGCCAGCCCGTGTAGTGCACGGTGACGTTATTGCCGGCGGACGCTTCCTTGCCCGTGCCAACCTTGTTGTCGATGATGATCAATTTATCGGCGACAGGGCCGGGGCTCAGCGAGACGGCCGAGGCGGGAACAGGCGCTGGCGCCTGTGCCTGCGCCAGCGACGCGGCGACGGAGCAGATCAGGGCAAACAAAACGGAGCTACGCGTCATGATGTATTCTTTCAGTGAGTTTCGGTGAGATCCCTGCCAGTGCAAGTGGGCAGGGAACGCCAATAATAGCAAACCGCCGCAACGATAGGAAAAACTTGTCGCCCGATACACACTGCCCTCGCCTGTTTTACGCGCTGTGGCCCGATGCGGCCACGCGCGCGGCCCTGGCCGCCTGGCAGGCGCGCTTGCAAGGCAAACCCGTGCGCGCCGACAAGCTGCACCTGACCCTGGCCTTCCTGGGCCAGCGCCCGGCCAGCGAGCTGCCAGCCCTGCTCGACATCCTGGCGCAATTGCCGGCGCATCCCATGCCCTTGCTGTTCGATCACGCCAGCCATTTTACGAAGCTGATGCTGGCCTGGGCCGCCCTGGCGCAACCGTCGCCAGCCCTGCTGGACTTGCGCGCGGCCTGCATGCATAAGCTGGCGGAACAGGGACTGGCGCCCCGCTTCGAGCACGACCGTTTTACGCCGCACATCACCCTGGCGCGCCAGGCGCCGCCGCCGGCCATCGGGGACTTCGCGCCCATCGCCTGGCAGGCGGACGAGCTGGTGCTGGTGGAGTCGCTCAAGAGCAGCGGCGACTACCGCATCCTGGCCAGCAGGAAATTAAGCTAGGCGGCGTCCGGCATCGACACGGCTACCTCGGCCAGTTTGTCCTGACGCAAGCTTTTCAGCGCATGCGCGGCCGCCACCATGCCGAAGCTGGCCGTCACCACCACGCTGGAACCAAAACCGGCGCAGTTCAGGCCCGTCACGCCGGCGGGCGCGCTGCCATCGATGACGCACGCTTCCGCGCTTTCGGGCGTGCTCAACGGCTCCATGGAAAACACGGCGTCGACATTGAATTTGTTTTTCACGCCACGGGGGAAACCATATTCGGTGCGCAACAGTTTTCGCACCCGCTTGAGCAGCGGTTCCTGTTCCGTTTTCGACAGGTCGCGCACGGCGATCAAGGTCGGATCCGTCTGCCCGCCCGCGCTGCCGATGGTCAGCATGGGAATGTTGCGCGCACGGCAATACGCGATCACGGCCGCTTTCGCCTTGGCATTGTCGATGGCGTCGACGAGATAGTCGAAATCGCGCCCGCCCAGCAACTGCTCGAGGTTATCGGGGGTAATAAAATCCTCGATCTGCGTGACCTGGCAAAACGGGTTGATCAGCTCGATGCGCTCGGCCAGGGCCGTGATCTTGGCCTGGCCGATGGTGTCGCTCATGGCCTGGATCTGGCGGTTGATGTTCGATTCGGCAACATTGTCGAGATCGATCAGGGTCAGGCGGCCGATAGCGCTGCGCGCCAGCGCTTCGACGATCCAGGAACCGACGCCGCCCACGCCGATCACACACACATGGGCGGCACGGAAGCGCGCCAGCGCCGGCGCGCCGTACAAACGGGCAATGCCGCCGAAACGCCGCTCAAAATCGATCTCGGTCAAGTCCATGGAAATTAGTTCATTGGTGGAGGTATGCATGGCGCCATTTTAACGGACACTGCGCTGACGGATATTCTAAAATAGCTGAATTGACACAGCGACAAGCAGCGTTTGTCGCCATGCCCCACACCGCCCACCACGAGAATGCGCCATGACCTCTCCCCTGTTCGACTCCGTTCCCGGCTTTGACCAACCCATCGCCGTGCTCAAGCATTGCCACGACAAGATCCGCAAGCAGCTGACCACCCTGCAAAACCTGCTGGGCCACCTGGCGCAGCACGGCAACACGGCGGACGCGCAGCAGGCGGCCAAGGCGGTGTTGCAGTATTTCAATAAAGCGGCCCATCTGCACCATGACGATGAAGAGCAGGACCTGATGCCCATGCTGCAGGCGACGGCCACGGGCGACGATGCGGCATTGCTGACGACCCTGGTGCCGGAAATCCTGGCCGATCACCAGCGCATGGACCTGGCCTGGCTGACCCTGCGCCCGGAACTGGACGCCATCGCGGCCGGCACGGGTGTCCAATTGTCCGCCCATGGCGTGCGCGACTATGTCGCCGCCTACCAGGCCCACATGAGCAAGGAAGAGGGCCAGCTGGCGCCCATGGCCAAGCGCCTGTTCAGTGCGCAGCAGATGGAGCAGCTGGGCACGGCCATGCAGCGCCGCCGCGGCATCGCGCCGGAAGCGCCCGCGGCAGCGGCCCAGCCGGATCCGGCCGCCGTGCTGGCCGCCATGCGCACCGATTACGTGCAATCGAGCCTGAGCGAGACGGACGTGCTGGCCGATCCCATCGCCCAGTTCCAGAAATGGTTTGCCGAAGCCGTCAAGGCCCAGGTAATGGAGCCGAACGCCATGAGCCTGGCGACCGTCAGTCCCGACGGCAAGCCCAGCTCGCGCATCGTGCTGATCAAGCAATTCGACGAGCGGGGCTTTACCTGGTACACGAATTACCACAGCGACAAGGGCCAGCAGCTGGAACACAATCCCCACGCGGCCCTGCTGTTCTTCTGGGGTGAGCTGGAGCGGCAAGTGCGCATCGAGGGCACGGTGGTAAAAACCACGGCCGCCGAAAGCGACGAGTATTTCAATGTACGCCCCGTACAAAGCCGCTTGTCGGCGATTGCCTCGCAGCAAAGCGCCCCCATCGCCGACCGTGCCGCGCTGGAAAGCAATTACGCGGCCGTGGCCGCCGCCGTCGGCGACGCGCAGCCGCCCCGTCCTGCCCACTGGGGCGGCTACCGCTTGCAACCGGAGCGCATCGAATTCTGGCAGGGACGCCGTTCGCGCTTCCACGACCGCATCGTGTTTACGCGCGGTGCTGACGGGCAATGGAGCATGCAACGCTTGCAACCGTAAGCAGGATAGCCAAGGCGGCGCAAAGCAAGCTGGTCAATATCGGTGTAGGCTATGAGGGTAGAAGTTACTAAATAACATTGTTTCTCAATTTGCGGCCCCGGCTGGGGCTGCTTCATTGGAGGCCATTTTGTTTGTACAAAACCAACTCAAGTCCTGGATCGCCAGCATCCGCAGCAAGACCGCCTTGCCGCTACGCATAGAATTGTGGAACGGCCAGCACGTCGACCTGTCCAGCGAAACGCCCAGAGTCACCATCCGCCTGCCGACCGTCGCCTCGGCCCGCTATCTGCTGAACCCCTCGCTGGCCAACCTGGGCTCGGCTTATGTGGAAGGCAATATCGAGGTCAAGGGCACGGCGATGGACATGATTTCCATCTGCAATGCCCTGGCGCGCAATACCTTGAAGCCGGAAGGCAAGCTGGCCCGCATCGTGCGCAGCTTTACGCACGACAAGAGCAAGGATGCCGAAGCCATCCGCTACCACTACGACGTGTCAAACGCGTTCTATGAACAGTTTCTCGACCCCGCCCTCGTGTATTCCTGCGCCTATTTCGAACAGGGCGACGAAACCCTGGCGCAGGCGCAAGTCAAGAAGATCGACCATATCCTGAAGAAAATCCAGCTGCAGCCGGGCCAGACCCTGCTCGACATCGGCTGCGGCTGGGGTGCGCTCGTCATGCGTGCCGCCCAGCAATATGGCGCCCGCTGCGTGGGCGTGACCCTGTCGGAAAACCAGTACGCGCTGGCGCGCGAGCGCGTGGCGGCGGCTGGCCTGGCGCACCTGATCGACATCCGCCTGCAAGACTACCGCGACGTGACGGGCCAGTTCGACCGCATCACCAGCGTGGGCATGTTCGAGCACGTGGGCCTGAAACACTTGCCCGACTACTTTTCCATCATCAACAAGCTGCTGGCGCCGGACGGCATGGCGATGAACCACGGCATCACCTCGACCGATCCGGACAATGGCGAGACGCCATACGGCGGCGGCGAATTCATCGAAAAATATGTGTTTCCGCACGGCGAACTGGCGCACATCGGCAACGTCCTGAAAACCATGCAGCAGGGGGGGCTGGAAGTACTGGACGTGGAAAACCTGCGGCGCCACTATGCGCGCACCTGCGCCCTGTGGACGGAAAATTTCGAAGCCCATGCCGAGCAGATTCGTCCGCTGGCGGGCGAACGGCGCTTCCGCATCTGGCACGTCTACCTGGCTGGCTGCGCCTATGCCTTCGAGCAAGATTTGATCAGCCTGTACCAGATCGTCTGCGTGAAGGCGGGCCGGCGTTCTTCCGCCCTGCCCTGGTCGCGCAACTATATGTATACGCAGGATGCCAGGCCGGCGCCCGTGCTGACGACCTGAAAGCCGCGCGCGGGGCGCTTACTTCAGGCGCCCCGCGTACATGGCGCGGAATTTCTCCACCTTGGGCGCGACGACCAAAGCGCAATAGCCCTGCAAGGGATGCTGCTCGACATAATTCTGGTGGTAATCCTCGGCCGGATAAAAGGCCGATGCCGGCGCCAGCTGCGTGACGATGGGCGCATCCCACACGCCGGCCATCTCGGCGAGCACCTTGCGCGCCACCTTTTCCTGCTCCGCCGACTGGTAATGGATGACGGAGCGAAATTGCGTGCCGACATCGTTGCCCTGCCGGTTCACGGTGGTGGGATCGTGGAGGGTAAAAAAGATTTCCAGCAAGTCGTGGTAAGCGATGACGGCGGGATCGAATTCCAGGCGCACCACTTCCGCGTGGCCCGTCTCGCCCGTGCATACCTGTTCATACGTGGGGTTGGGCACGTTGCCGCCCGTGTAGCCGGCCTCGACACGCGTCACGCCGCGCACTTCCCCGTACACGGCGACCAGGCACCAGAAACAGCCACCGCCGAATACCGCCACTTCCGTCTGTTGATGCATGATGTCCTCCTGCAACGCCTCTGCGACGTATCATTTCATTACTGTAACGCAAAGCGCCATGGCCTGCAGTGCCGCTTGAAACGGCGCGTGGTGCACCGCACATAAGGGGCATGCCGGTCACGATTGCGCTGGCATGGCCGATTTTTGGCATAATGTCAGCAAATAGACAGGTCACCCATGAACACACGCTCTCCCCGCGCGCCAGCGCAAGAATTCGATACGGCACATTTCCGTCAGGCACTGTCGCAGTTTGCCACCGGCGTGACGGTCATCACGACGCGCCTGGCCGACGGCAGTTTCCGCGGCTTGACGGCCAGTTCCTTCAATTCCGTCTCGCTGTCGCCGCCCCTGGTGCTGTGGAGCCTCGGTTCTGTGGCGAACAGCATGCCCATCTTCAGCGGCAATTCGCATTACGTCATCAACGTGCTGGGCGCCGAGCAGGCGGACTTGGCTACGCGCTTTTCACGCCGCACGCCGAACCCGTTCGACGACGTCGAATACGAACTGTCGCGCACGGGCCAGCCCATCCTGAAAGGCGCGTCGGCCTGGTTCGAATGCCACAACCGCAGCCGCTATCCGGAAGGCGACCACGTCATTTTCGTGGGCGAAGTGGAACAATGCGCGTTTGCCGCGCAGCCGCCCTTGATCTTCCACAATGGAAAGTTCAATACGCCACCGGCCTGAGCCTGATGAACAAAAAAAAATCCGCCGAGGCGGATTTTTTGTTTTACAGCGTAAATTTGTATCCGATGCTGACACTCACGGCAATCGGGTCGAGCTTGATGTCCTGCGTCTGTCCCGTCGAGAATTTCGCCTTGGTTTTCAGGAAGGTCTTGACCACGGCCACATCGGCAAACCAGCGCTCGTTGAACGCCAGGCTGCTGCCGACCACCAGGCTGCCCGCCAGCTTGTTGTCCAGGCGGTAGGTGACAGGCGATCCACCCGGATCGAGCAAGGCCGTCATCTGGCCCGAGCCTTTTTCCTTCTGGAAATAGGCATACGTCAAGCCCGCGCCAACATAAGGGCGGATCATCGCATTGGGCTGGAAGAAACGGTACTGGATGAAGGCCGTCGGCGGCAAGGCTTCCGCCGTCCCCAGCTTGCCCGTGCCCTTGATGGCACCAGCGCCCAACAGGTCATGCTTGTACGGCACGCCGAGGATCATTTCAGCGGAAATATTGTCCGTGATCATGTAGGCAAAGGTCAGGATGGGCTTGGTATCGGCCTTGACGTCCGCTTTCGTACCCGGCAGTGCTGGCGCGGAAATGTCGCCACTGTCGACGTGCGGCGTGATCTTGTTGAGGCCAGCCTTGGCCATCCAGGTGCCTGCGCTTTGCGCCGAAGCGCCCGTCGCCATGGCCATCGCGGCGGCGGCGGCCAGCACGCGTACAGCGGTATTCAAACGATTTTTCATCTTGTCTCCTGATCATTATGTGCGGATAGCCAGGCTATCCAGTCGTGTCGCTGCCAGCGCCAGCCACGCCCCGGGGACGCAGCTGGCGCGGCGATTCCTTACAGCCAGCCCCGCACGACCATGTCCTTGGCCACATAACGGGCCAGCAACAGGTTGTTGAACGGCGTAGGATGCACATCGTCGGCATACGAGTAGTGGCTGACGTCGCCCGCTTTCAGGTTCGTGCCATTGCAGACCAGCGAGCTGCCCAGAATATTGCCTGGCGCGCTCAAGTCGCACGCCGTCTCGCTGACGTTGGTCAAGCCATACGGGCCAGGGTTGGTACCCTGGTCATGGCTGACGGCAAACACGTCGACCAGCAAGACTTTCGCGTTGGCGCTCAGGCCGCCGCTCAGTTCGCCATTGAAGGCGCTGACCATGGCGTTGATGAGCGCCTTGGTATTGGCATCCTTGCTCAGGCCCGATGGCGTACCGGCCACGTCAGGCAGATTGTTGACGATGACATAGTTGGCGCCCTTGGCAATGATCTGGTCCTTGACCAGCGCCACCAGTTCGGTACCCGCCTGTTTCATGGCGGCAACCAGCGTCGGACCTTGGGCTGCAGCGTAGTCGGCCCCGGCCTTGGCGCCGGCAGCGTTGCCCGTCACCGTCGCATCGGCTTGCGCCTTGGCGGCCAAAGCAGGGGCCAGGGTTGGGGCATTGGTATTGCCTGCAATCACGGCAGCTTGCACGGCGGCGCCGACGATGGCCGCCGACGTGGCGCCCGGCGCGGCGCTGGCCGTCTTGATGGCGGCGCCGATGGCTGCCGCTGCCGTGGCAGGGTTGGTGGCGCCGGCAGCCAGCGCCATGGTCAAATTGGTGGCGAAAGCCTGGGCGCCAGCGGCCGCGCCAGCAGCCTGGCCAGCGGCAGTCGCACCCGCTTGCAATGCGCCCAGCTGATACAGCACGTCATTGCCGCCAGCCATCACGAAAACGGCTTCCGTGCCGCTGAACTTGCCGCCGGAAACAGCCAGATGGTTCGCAATCTGCGTCACCACGGGCACGGTCAGGGCGCCCAGCGCACTGCCCGTCGCCTTGTTGTTCGGGCCAACCGGATTGGTCACGCGCGAGCCGCCCATGGCGTAGCCGTAGCAGCCGGCATGCTTGACGCGCGGCACGGAAAGGCCTTGCGCCGCATTTCCCTCCAGGCCAGTCTCGGCGGCGCATGGCGCGGCCAGGCCAAATTGTGCGGCCAGGTGCTCGGTCCAGTTCTTGCCCGTCAGTTCAGGATTGATCTTGGTATTGTCGCCATTGATGGTGAACTTGCCGCCACCTTTCGCCTTCACCGTGCCCACGGCATACGAACCGACATCGGACAGGCTGTCGCCAAACGATACCTGCGCCGTGTATTTGACTTTCAAGGTTTGATCACCGCCACTGGCGCCGCCGCAACCTGCCAGGACAGCCGCAGCCAGCACGGCCAGCGCGAATTTTGTTTGATGCATTTTGTCTCCTCGGTCTTTTTTCTGGTTTCTAAACGAACGGGCGTGCTATTCGCTACCCAACTAATATGCCATCGTTCCTCAGGCTTGTATAGAAAATATGTTTTAAAAATCAACGAAATAACAACACCGCCGGCGCCCTGTCATGGCCGGCCGATCTGCTGAATTATGGAGGATTTACTATGTTTCGTGGCAAGCATCGCTATTGCGCTGCATCAAGAAAAAGCCCCTTGCGGGGCTTTTTTCAGACGGACAGGAATTGCTGCAAGATACCACTTGAGCCGAACGCGGCACGCCGCAAACGGTCGTTGACGCCCAGCCACGCGGGGCCGGTCGGTGGGGCTTCGACGAGTATCAGCTCGGCGCCGACCTGGTCCATCATGCGCAGCGAGGCATACAGCGCATGTGCGTAATTTTCCGGGTTGGCTGCCAGGCGCACGCTGGCGCTGGCCGGCGGCAGATCCGAGTAGTGGATCAGGGCCACGCGGCGCCCGTCATTGAGCAAACGGTTCAGGGTGGCGCTCACGTCGTCGCTATGTTGCATCGCAACAGGCGTATGTGGCGCGTAATGCGATTCCAGGGTGCCCGAGGCACGCGGCGCGGCTGCATCGGCAACAGCCGGTGCGCGGCCAATGACGGCGGCGATCTGCTCGCTGCTGATATGGCCGGGACGCAACAACACGGGACCGTGTGTGCCCAGGCGCGACAGGTCGACGATGGTCGACTCGATGCCCACGTCGCTCTGTCCGCCATCGAGCACCAGGCCCAGCAAGCCACGGTCGAGTTCGGCCGCGAATTCATCGCGCACGTGCTGCGCCGTGGTGGGGCTGACGTTGCCGAATTTGTTCGCCGACGGCGCCGCCAGGCCGCCCTTGCCGCCTTTGAACGTGCGTAGCAAAGCGATAGCCACAGGGTGCGACGGGCAGCGCAGGCCCACCGTATCCTGGCCGCCGGAAACGGCGTCGGGGATATGTGCGGCGCGCTTGACGATCAGGGTCAGCGGACCGGGCCAGAAGGCGGCTACCAGTTGTTCGGCCTCGACAGGAATATCGTCGGACCAGTGCGCCAAGTCGGCGCCGGGCGCCACGTGCACGATCACGGGGTGGTCCGAGGGACGGCCCTTGGCTTCGTAGATGCGCGCCACGGCGGCCGGGTTTTCCGCATCGGCGCCCAGGCCGTACACGGTTTCCGTCGGGAAAGCGACGAGGCCGCCCGCTTCCAGCACGGCGGCGGCCGCCGCCAGGTCGTGTGCGGGCACGCTCACGGCGCGATTCCCAGGATCAGGCAAGCGTCGCGCAGGCGCTGCTGCGCCTGCGGCAACGTGGCGGCGATGAAGGTCAAATGACCCATCTTGCGGCCACGGCGCGGATCGTCCTTGCCGTACAGATGCAGACAGGCGCCAGGCAGCGCCAGCACCTGGTCCCATGCCGGTTCAGTGACCGCATCGCTGTCGTCGGCAAACCAGGCGTCGCCGAGGATATTGAGCATCACGGCCGGCGAATGCTGGCGCACGTCGCCCAGCGGCAAGCGCGCCATGGCCCGTACCTGCTGTGCGAACTGGCTGGTGACGCAGGCATCCATCGTGTAGTGGCCGCTGTTGTGCGGGCGCGGCGCCATTTCATTGACCACCAGGCTGCCATCTTCCAGCACGAAAAATTCGATGCACAGCACGCCGACATAGCCGAGTTCGGACACCATGGCTTGCGCCGCCCGCTGCGCCTTGGCGGCGCAGTCGTCGGACACGTTCGGGCCCGGCACGGTGGTGGTAAACAAGACGCCGTCGCGGTGCACGTTCTCGGCGATCGGATACACGACCGATTCGCCGTCCACGCCGCGCGCCGTCAGCACCGACACTTCATACGCCAGCGGCAGCATCTTTTCCAGCAGACAAGTTACTTCGCCCATTTCCGCAAACGCGGCACGCACATCGTCGCGCGTGCGCACGCGGAACTGGCCCTTGCCGTCATAGCCCATGCGCACGGTTTTCAAGATACCCGGCAGCAAGTCGTCGCCGATGGCGTCGATGTCTAGCTGCGTGGCGATCACCATGTGCGGCGCCGGCAGCACGCCCGACTTGGCCGCACAGTCGACAAAGAAACGCTTTTCCGCGATGCGGTCCTGCGCCACCGATACGCCATGGGCGTTCGGCGCCACGAACACGCGCTCGGCCAGGCGCGACAGGCTGTCGGCCGGCACATTCTCGAATTCCGTGGTGACGGCCAGGCATTGCGCCGCCAGGGTGTCGAGTCCGGCTGCATCGCTGTAGCCGGCATTGACGAGGCGCTGCGCCACCTGTCCCGCAGGGCAGGCATCGGACGGTTCCAGTACGGCCACCTGATAGCCCATGCTCTGGGCCGCCTGGGCAAACATGCGGCCGAGCTGGCCGCCGCCCATCACGCCCAGCCACGCCGGTGGATTGGCGGCAGGCAGCAATGGGGAAGTCGATTTACTATTCATTATTTTTCAAACACATTATTCAGGCAAGACCATGGCCTTGGCGGCGGCAGTTTGCGTGGCGCGGAACGCTTCCAGGCGCTCGGCCAGGGCGTCGTCATTGGCGGCCAGCATCGCCACCGCTGTCAGCGCAGCATTCGCCGCGCCCGCTTCGCCGATGGCGAACGTGGCTACCGGCACGCCCTTGGGCATTTGCAGGATGGACAGCATGGAATCTTCGCCGCGCAAGTATTTCGACGGCACGGGCACGCCCAGCACGGGCACGATGGTCATCGCCGCCACCATGCCAGGCAGGTGGGCCGCGCCGCCGGCGCCGGCGATGATGGCGCGCAAGCCGCGCGCGCGCGCGCTTTTCGCGTACGCATACATCTCGTCGGGCATGCGGTGCGCGGAAATGACTTGCGCCTCGTACGGCACGCCAAACTGTTTCAGCATGGCGACCGCGTTCTGCATCACGTCCCAGTCCGAGGACGAACCCATGATGACGCCGACCAGCGGCTTGTTTTGCTCAGTCATCTCAGGCCTTCAGCTTCTCGCCCGTCAGGCGTTCGATGGCTTCAAAGTACTTGGCCTGGGTTTTTTCAATGACGTCGGCCGGCAGCGCTGGCGCCGGCGCGGTCTTGCCCCAGGTCAGCGTTTCCAGGTAGTCGCGCACGAATTGCTTGTCGAACGACGGTGGCGAAATGCCAGGCTGGTACGAATCGGCGGGCCAGAAGCGCGACGAGTCGGCCGTCAGCACTTCATCCATCAGGTGCATGACGCCATTGTCGTCCAGGCCGAATTCGAACTTGGTGTCGGCAATGATGATGCCGCGCGTGGCCGCATATTCGGCGGCTGTCTTGTAGAGTTGAATGGCGACGTCGCGCATCTTGGCGGCCAGCTCAAAGCCGATGCGCTCTTCCATTTCGGCAAAACTGATGTTTTCGTCGTGCTCGCCCAATTCGGCCTTGGCCGCCGGGGTGAAGATCGGTTCCGGCAGTTTTTCCGCCTGTTGCAGGCCGGCCGGCAGCGCGATGCCGCAGATGCTGCCCGTGTCCTGGTAATCTTTCCAGCCCGAACCGATGATGTAGCCGCGCACGACTGCCTCGACCATGATCGGTTTCAAGCGCTTGGCCACGACGGCGCGGCCTTGCACCTGCTCCACTTCCTCCGGCGCCACCACGGATTCCGGCGCCACGCCGGTCAGGTGGTTCGGCACGATATGGCCCAGTTTCTCGAACCAGAAATCGCTCATCTGGTTGAGGACCTTGCCCTTGCCGGGGATAGGCTCGTTCATGACGACATCGAAGGCCGACAGGCGATCCGTGGTAACGATCAAAATCTTGTCGTCGCCAACGGCGTAATTGTCGCGGACCTTGCCGTGGCCCAGCAATGGCAGGGAGTGGATGGAAGTCTGATAGAGGCTGTTCATAGCGGGGGAATAGTTGGATGAAACGAAACCGGCAGGCAGGGGGCGCCTGCCGGTCGAGAAAATCGGGCACGGAGGATAGCGTCCGGCCCGTTCCAGACAGAATTTTACTTCACAATTTGCGACAGCTCGCCGGCTTTGTAGCGCTCGGCCATTTTTTCCAGTGGCATGGCCTTGATTTTCGACGCCTGGCCTTCGCAGCCGAATGCCTGCATGCGGGCGCGCACGATTTGCTCTGCCGCAAGGCGGGCTGGCTTCAGGTAGTCGCGCGGGTCGAATTTCGACGGGTTTTCAAACAGGTATTTGCGGATCGCGGCCGTCATCGCCAGGCGGATATCGGTGTCGATGTTGATCTTGCGCACGCCGTGACGGATGCCTTCCTGGATTTCCTCGACTGGCACGCCGTAGGTTTCCTTCATGTCGCCGCCGAATTCGCGGATGATGGCCAGCAATTCCTGCGGCACCGACGAGGAACCGTGCATCACCAGGTGGGTGTTCGGGATGCGCGCATGGATTTCCTTGATGCGGTCGATCGCCAGGATGTCGCCCGTCGGCTTGCGCGTGAACTTGTAGGCGCCGTGCGAGGTGCCGATGGCGATCGCCAGGGCGTCGCACTGGGTGCGCTGCACGAAGTCGGCCGCTTGCGCCACGTCCGTCAGCAGTTGCTCGCGGGTCATGGTGCCGTCGGCGCCGTGGCCGTCTTCCTTGTCGCCCTTCATGGTTTCCAGCGAACCGAGCACGCCCAGTTCCGCTTCCACCGTCACGCCGATGGCGTGCGAGAATTTCACCACTTCACGCGATACTTCCACGTTGTATTCGTAGGAGGCGACCGACTTGCCGTCCGCTTCCAGCGAACCGTCCATCATCACGGAAGTAAAACCCGAGCGGATGGCGGCCATGCAGACGGCCGGCGACTGGCCGTGATCCTGGTGCATGACGACAGGGATGTGCGGATACGCTTCGACGGCGGCGTCGATCAGGTGGCGCAGGAACGCTTCACCGGCGTACTTGCGCGCGCCAGCGGACGCTTGCATGATCACCGGCGAGTTCAGCGCATCGGCGGCAGCCATGATGGCTTGCACTTGCTCCAGGTTGTTGACGTTGAAAGCAGGAATGCCATAACCGTTTTCGGCGGCATGGTCCAGCAGTTGACGCATGGATACGAGAGACATGGTAATACTCCAGATAACAATAGAAACCGTTGCGGCGCTTCGCGATCAATGACCGCGGCGGCGCCTGAATTCATTCAATCAAAGCAATACTGACTCGAGATCACCGACTTTGACGATTTTCAATGCGTTTGTGCCGCCTGCCTGGCCCATCGGCTCGCCCCAGGTGACGACGATCATGTCGCCCTTGCGGACGATGCCTTGCGCCACCAGCAAGTCTTCCGCCTGCCTCAACACTTGCGCGCTGGGGGCGTTCTGCATCAGATGATACGCCCGAACATTGCGGTACAGCGCGGCTTTGCGCAAAGTCGTCACGCTGGGAGTCAACGCATAGATCGGCGTGTCGATGCTGTGGCGGCTCATCCACAAGGCGGTGGAACCGGATTCCGTCAGCGCCACGATGGCTTTCACGCGCAAATGGTGGGCCGTAAACAGCGCGCCATACGCGATCGACTGGTCGATGCGGGTAAAGGTGACGTTAAGGAAATCGGCGTCGAGCTTGTTATATTCGGACTGTTCCGCTTCCACGCAGATGGCGGCCATCATTTCCACCGTCTCGATCGGGTACTTGCCCGAGGCCGTCTCGGCCGACGTCATGACGGCGTCCGTGCCATCGAGCACGGCATTGGCCACGTCCGACACTTCGGCGCGGGTCGGCACGGCGTTGACGATCATCGATTCCATCATCTGCGTGGCAGTGATGGCCAGCTTGTTCGATGCGCGCGCCATCTTGATCATGCGCTTTTGCAAGGCCGGCACGGCCGCGTTACCCACCTCGACGGCCAAGTCGCCACGGGCCACCATGATGCCGTCGGAAGCGTCGAGAATCTCTTGCAAGGCAGGGATCGCTTCGGCACGCTCGATCTTGGCGATCATCATCGGCTTGTGGTGGTACGGTTCGCCCGCGATATTGGCCAGCTGGCGCGCCATTTCCATGTCGGTCGCGCATTTCGGGAAGGAAATGGCCAGATAGTCGGCCTGGAAACTCATGGCCGTCTTGATGTCTTCCATATCCTTGGCCGTCAGCGCGGGCGCGGACAGTCCGCCACCCTGGCGGTTGATGCCCTTGTTGTTCGACAGCTCGCCGCCAATCTTGACGGTGGTGTGGATTTCGCTGCCGTGGATACGCTCGACGATCAGCACGATCAGGCCGTCATTGAGCAGCAGCACGTCGCCCTTGTGCAAGTCGCGCGGCAAGGCTTTGTAGTCGAGGCCGACTCTTTCCTGGTTGCCCAGTTCGCCGTTTTCGCCCCACTTGGCGTCGAGGATGAAACGCTCGCCCGCTTCGAGCTGGATGCGCGTGTTTTCAAACTTGCCGACGCGAATCTTCGGCCCTTGCATATCGGCCATGATGGCCACTTCGCGGCCGCACTCGGCCGCCGCCAGGCGCACCAGCGCCGCACGGTCGATATGGTCTTGCGCCTTGCCGTGGGAAAAATTCAAGCGCACTACGTCGACGCCCGCACGTATCATTTTGACCAGGATATCGAAGTCAGTGGAAGCGGGGCCAATTGTTGCTACGATTTTTGTACCGCGTGGCATAGGATTCCTTGTGCGCGAGCGAAGGTGAGCAAGACCTGGCGGCTGAGCCGCCCGGCAAGGTAAAAGCGCAGCGGTCAGGCTGCGCTTGGTACTGAACTGCTAACGGCAGCGCCTCAAGCGGCGCGTTGCATCAGAATCTCAACTGCTGGGAGCGTCTTGCCTTCCAGGAATTCCAGGAAAGCGCCGCCACCGGTGGAGATATAGCTGATTTTATCGGTAATGTCGTATTTGGCAATCGCCGCCAGGGTGTCGCCACCGCCGGCAATCGAGAATGCTTTCGAATCGGCAATGGCCAGGGCCAGGGTCCTGGTGCCGTTGCCGAACTGGTCGAATTCGAACACGCCCACGGGGCCGTTCCACACGATGGTGCCGGCGGCAGCGATCTGCTGCGCCAGCAGGGCAGCCGTTTTCGGGCCGATATCGAGGATCATGTCGTCGTCAGCCACGTCGGCCACATCCTTGACGGTGGCAACGGCCGTAGGCGAGAACTCCTTGGCGCACACGACATCGACGGGAATCGGCACTTGCGCGCCGCGCTTGGCCATGATCTCGATGATGGCTTTCGCCTCTTCAACGAGTTCCGCTTCCACCAGCGACTTGCCGACATTCAAGCCGACGGCTTTCATGAAGGTGTTGGCGATGCCGCCGCCGACGATCAGGTTATCGACCTTGTCGGAAAGGGCTTTCAAAATGGTCAGCTTGCTCGACACTTTCGAACCGGCAACGATAGCCAGCAATGGGCGGGCTGGGGCATGCAGCGCTTTCCCCAGCGCATCGAGTTCGGCGGCCAGCAGCGGGCCGGCGCAGGCGACGGGGGCGAACTTGGCGATGCCGTGCGTGGACGCTTCGGCGCGGTGGGCCGTGCCGAACGCGTCATTGACGTAGATATCGCACAATTTGGCCATTTTTTGCGCCAGCTCATCGCTATTTTTCTTTTCGCCCTTGTTGACGCGCACGTTTTCCAGCAAGACCACTTGGCCGGCGGCCAGGTTTTCCAGGCCGGCGCCATCGATCCAGTTTTGTTTCAGTGCAACTTCCTGGCCCAGCAGCTCGGACAGACGTGTCGCCACGGGCGCCAGGCTGTCGGCCGACTTGAACTCGCCTTCCGTCGGACGGCCCAGGTGCGACGTCACCATCACGGCAGCGCCAGCGTCGAGGGCGACGCGGATGGCCGGCACCGAGGCGCGGATGCGCGTATCTTCGGTGATCTTGCCACTGTCATCTTGCGGGACGTTCAGGTCGGCGCGGATAAACACGCGCTTGCCTTGCAGTGCATTTTGGGCGATCAAATCTTGCAGACGGATGAAGTTGAGAACAGCTGACATGGCGATCCAGATGACGAGTGGAAGGAAGTGCGCTATTTTACCGCAATGCCCAGACCAAATCCCCGATTTGTCCTGCTTTACTGAAAAACATGCAACAGTCGCAAGCCCGTGAAAACCAGCATGCCGAAGACGATAGTTTGCAGCATATTGCGGCGAATCACGAAAAAGAGCGTGGCGGCAATACCGGACAAGAGTTTCAAATTGGATAAGTCGAAGTGCACTTGCTGTCCCTCCATCAGCATGTCGGGCGCGATGATGGCCGCCAGCGCGCAGGCCGGCGCATAGCGCAGCATCTCGCCCACGCGGCGCGGAATGGTGATGTGGTGGCCGATCAGCCAGAAGGTGCTGCGCGTGGCGGCGGTTGCCACCACCAGCACGGCAATGGCGATCCACACGTCTGCCCTGCCCCAGTCGATGCCGTCAAACATGGCGTTTTGTCCATTTTTCTGTCAATTCTTCCACGGCCATGGCGCTGACCATGCCCACCACGACGGCCACCAGCAAGCCCAGCTTATACGGCAGGCTGAAGGCCAGCACGGCCACCGCGCCCGCCACCAGCACGCCGCACAGGGCGGCGCGGCTGAGGATCAGCGGCACCGTCACGCACAGGATCGCCAGGGTCCCGGCAAAGCCCAGCCCCCACTCGGCCGGCACGACTGCGCCCAGCACGATGCCGATAAAGGAACCGATTTGCCAGGCCAGCCAGTTGGGGTAGATCAAGCCTTTCAGGAAAGGCAGCTTGGCCGGGTCCGGCGTTTCATGGGGGTAGCGCTGCAGAAACAGGCCCACCGTGATGTCGCCGGCAACATAGCCGAGCGCAAAGCGCTGGCGCCATGGCAGATGGGCGAAATGGGGAGCCAGCAGCACGGAAAAGATAACAAACCGCAAATTGACGACGAGGGCCGTGGCAAAGATCACCCACACGGGCGCCTGCGCGGCCAGCAGGGGCAAGGACGCGAGCTGGGCCGAGCCGGCAAAGACAAACAGGGTCATGGCCCCCGCCTGCGCGACCGTCAGGCCGCTTTTCACCATGGCCACGCCCACCACCATGCCCCAGGCGGCGATGCCCAGCAAGGTGGGTGCACCCAGGTTCAGGCCGGCGCGCCAGGCATCTTTCAGCAGGGCGTCGTCCTTGGCGGCCAGGACAGCGTTCACGCGGCGCTCCGGCTCAGGGAGTGTGGTAACTGCACAACAATGGTGCGCGGAGAAAAGCTCCGCAACGGTGATACCGGCAAGGCAAATCCAGTCAGTGTGGCGCTGCAGCTGCCATATTTCCGCAAAAATCCGCGCCGCAGCCGAAGATGATCAAGGCGACATTTTAGCCATGATTTTTGCTGTCTGCCTGAATCCGTTAAAATCGTGCTTTTGGCAGCAGCCGACTTCCTTCCATACAGCCTCACGGAGCATGACAAGATGACAAAAACCACCCAGCCAGCGGTCGAACTCGACAGTAAAGACTTGCCAGCCCACTGCCCTAACCCGGCCATGCCGCTGTGGTCGTCGCATCCGCGTGTGTTCCTGGAATTCAACAAGGACGGTATCGCCAAGTGCCCGTACTGCGGCACGGCCTACACCCTGAAGGAAGGCGCCAGCGCCGGCCATCATTAAACTGCCCAGCGGCGCGCCCCCAGCGCGCCGTTTTTATTTGTATCAAGTTATACAGATCAGCCCGGAGTCGTCATGAAACGTCTGAAAGAACTCAATGGCAGCGCCGCCGAAGTCGAAGCGGCATTCTACGATGCCTTGCACCGCGCCGATCTCGAAGCGCTGATGGCGCTATGGGCCGACGATGAAGAGATCGTCTGCATCCACCCGGGCGGCGCGCGCCTGATCGGCCATGCCGCCATCCGCGCCTCGTGGGAAACCATTCTGGCGGGCGGCGGCCTGCACATCGTGCCGGCGCAGCTGCATGAAACGCACAATCTGATGAGTTCAGTGCACACGGTGATCGAAGGCGTAACCCAGGAAGAAGGCGGTCCGGCGCACCTGCTGGCAACAAACGTATATGTAAAAACCCCGCGCGGCTGGCGCATCGTGCTGCACCACGCTTCCATCGCCCCGGGTGGCGCTCCGGCCGACGCCGCGGGGACGCAGATCCTGCACTGATGGCTTTGTCTCTTTCCTACACCGCACCGCTGTGGCTGCCTGGCGGCCACGCGCAGACGATTTATCCGGCCGTATGCCTCGCCAAGCCGGCCGTGGCTTTCCGCCGCGAACGCTGGCAAGCGCCCGATGGCGACTTCGTCGACGTCGACTTGGTCGACGGCCAGCCGGGCCAGCCCTTCGTGGTGCTGTTCCACGGTCTGGAAGGCTCGTCGAACAGCCATTACGCGCGCTCCCTGATGGCCGAGGTGGCCGCGCGCGGCTGGTCCGGCGCCGTGCCGCATTTTCGCGGCTGCTCGGGCGAAGCGAACCTGGCGCCCCGCTTTTACCATTCGGGCGATGCGCAGGAAGTGGACTGGATCGTGCAGCGCCTGCGCCCGCGCGCCACGGGAAAATTCTACGCGGCCGGCGTCTCGCTGGGCGGCAACGCCCTGCTGTGCTGGCTGGGCCAGTCGCAGCACCAGGCCGATTTCATCGATGCGGCAGCGGCCGTGTCGGCCCCGCTGGACCTGGCGCAGGGAGGCAAGGCCCTGTCTTCGGGCGCCAACCGGCTCTACACGCACATGTTCCTGAACACCTTGAAACCGAAATGCCTGGCCAAGCTGGAACAGTTTCCCGGCCTGTTTGCGCGCGACGCCATGCTGGCCGCGCGCGATTTGCACGCCTTCGACAACGTCGTCACAGCACCCCTGCACGGCTACCACGACGCCGACGATTACTGGCACCGCGCCAGCGCCAAGCACGTCTTGCATGACATTACCGTGCCGACCCTGGTACTGAATGCGCAAAACGATCCTTTCCTGCCCGGGCGCTTCTTGCCGCGCAGCGCCGCGCCGAACGTCACGCTCGAGTATCCGCGCCACGGCGGCCACGTCGGCTTTGCGGCCGGCAAGCTGCCGGGAAGCACACGCTGGCTGCCGCAACGGCTGCTCTCCTTTTTTGAAAACGGCAACATGGCGCCGTCCGCACCGCAAAGCTGGCACGCTGGCGGTGCACGCACTCACACGGAAAACGCTACACATGGATGAACTCGTCAAGCAGGCCCTGGCCAAATGGCCGAACGTGCCCCACTGCTACGGTTGGCTGGGCCTGGACGCGCGCGGCCACTGGCGCATGCGCGACCAGCAGGCGCAACAGCAACAGCTGCCCGGCGACAAGATCGTCCATGCGGCCCTGTTGAATTTCATCAACCGCAATTACGCCCAGGACGAACGCGGTTGCTGGTTTTTCCAGAATGGCCCGCAGCGCGTGTATGTGAACCTGGAAGCGGCGCCGTACATCGCCCGCAGCGATCCGCAGCACGGTTTTGTCTTGCAGACGGGTGCGCCACTATCGAAAATCGAGCAGGTTTACCTGTGCGACAACGGCGCGATGATCTTGCGCCACACCGATATCGTGGCGCAGGTCGACGACCGCGACATGGCGCAGATGCTGGCGTCGCTGCGCGTTGATGGGCAGGCATTGAGCGAAGAGGCCCTGCTGGCCTGGCTGGAGCATTCTCAAGGCACCTTGATGTTATTGCATGACAACAAGGAGATCGCCGTGCAGCCGCTGGCCTATGGCTCCGTGCCGCAGACCTTCGGCTTCCAGCCGGTGCCGCAAGCCGATCAGGACTAGCTCTTCTGGTCCTTGATCTGTTCGCGGCGCTTTTCCTGCAGCTCGCGTTCGCGCGCATCGATCACGGCCTGGTCATAAAAGGTCGCGTCCGTCGATTTGCGGGCGATCGTCAGCTGGTCCAGCGCGGCCATGGTGGCACCCTGCAGCACGTAGGATTCGGCCAGCGCCATGTGCTGCAAGGTCATCTTGCCCTGGTCCGCATAGGCTTTCGCCAGTAAATCGTACAGTTCCGGCTCTTCCTTGTAGAGCTGCACCTGCTCGCGCAAATACACGGTTGATTGCTCCAGCTTGCCGGCAGCCATCAGGGCTTCCGCATATTGATGGGCAATGCCGCGCGAGAGGGGAAATTGCTGGCGCGCAGCGTCCGCCGCTTTAAGGGCCTGTTGCGCCACTTCCTTCTTTTGCGCCGGCATCAGCAGCACTTCCAGCCCCATCGCCGTCAGCAGCGAATTGGGCGCTTGCGTGCCGCCCGAGGTAAACACATTCGGCCCGGCCGGCTGGTGCAGGGCCGCATTGGCCGCATCGAGTTCCTTTTGCGCATCAAGCGGCTTGCCCTGCTTGACGGCGACAAAGGACAAGCCGTAATGGGCGGCCGTCACCTGGAAGCGGCTTTGCTGCTCCAGCTGTGTCTTGAAGACGGCCTTGGCGTTCAAAAGGCCTTGCACGCTTTCATCCTGCAGTACGCGCGCCCGCGCGCGGGCCAGGTGGAAACTCAGGCTGTCCGCACGCTGCTTGTACGGCTGCTCGCGGATGCGCGCCTGGATGTCGGCAATGCGTTCCGTCGTCAGCGGGTGGGTCTGCAGATAGGCGGGCATCAAGTCGCTGTACGAGCGGCTGGCCGCCTGCATGCGGCCAAAGAAGGCCACCATGCCGGTGGTGTCGAAACCGGCTTCGCCCATGATCTGGAAACCGATGCGGTCCGCCTCGCGTTCGGCGTCGCGGCCGAAATTGAGCTGGCGCTGGATGGCCAGGCCCTGGCCGGCGGCAAACACGCCCATGGCCACGTCGCCGCCCGCGCGCGACGCGAGCGCCGCCAGCAGCATGGCCGCCAACGGCATGAGTGCATCCTGGCGCTGCTGGCCCAGCATGCGCGCGATATGACGCTGCGCCACATGGCCGATCTCGTGCGACAGCACGGAAGCCAGTTCCGCCTCCGTTTGCGCCGCCAGCACCAGGGCCGAGTGCACGCCGATGAAGCCGCCGGGCAGGGCAAACGCGTTCAACTGGGGATCGCGCACGGCAAAGAAGAAATAGTCGTAATTGGTTTCGCCGCGCACGCTGGGGCGCGCCGCCACGAGGGCGTTGCCGAAGGTATTCAGGTACTCGAGCAAGGGGGCGTCGTCGAGATAGTCGCGGTCGCCGCGGATGCCGCGCATGATTTCCTCGCCGATCTTGCGCTCCATCGCCGGCGACAGGTCTTCGCGCGACGTGTCCCCCAGGTTCGGCAGGTTCGGCGCCGGTGGCACGGGTAGCTGCGTCCAGCTGCCGGCCGGCTTGGCCGCCGCGTTGGAGGCCGGGACCGCTGGCGCGGACGTATAGGTTTGCGCCAATGCAGACGGCACTGCGACGCAGAAGGCGGCCAGCACCGACGCGCGCCGGGAGCCGCGCAGCCATGCCGCAGCGGCGTTTGCAACGGTGGTCGGAAGGGGAGTTTTTGAATTCACGGGTGCTATCATACCTTGTTAGCGGCGCCCATTCCCACGCGTGCCGCGCCCCACTCCTCACCTATTTTTGACGCCATGACAACAGCAGACAAGCAAGCCCCCGCCGGAGAACTGACCCATTTCGACGCCACGGGCCAGGCCCATATGGTCGACGTGGGCAGCAAGGAAGACACGCGCCGCAGCGCCGTGGCCGCCGGCACCATCCGCATGCAACCGGCCACCCTGGCATTGATCATTTCCGGCAATGCAAAAAAGGGCGACGTGCTGGGCATTGCCCGCATCGCCGCCATCATGGGCGCCAAGCGCACGAGCGACCTGATTCCCCTGTGCCACCCGCTGGCCCTCACGCGCGTCACCGTCGATTTTGAAGTGGATGAAGCGGCCAATAGCGTGCACTGCCGCGCCCAGGTCGACACCACGGGCAAGACGGGCGTGGAAATGGAAGCGCTCACGTCCGTGCAGATAGGCTTGTTGACGATCTACGACATGTGCAAGGCCGTCGACCGGGGCATGGTCATGACGAATGTGCGCGTGCTGGAAAAGCATGGCGGCAAGTCGGGCGACTGGCACGCGGAAGTGTAACTATGCCGCCTGGCGCGCCAGTTGGCCCCGGACGCGGCGCAAGTCGTGCAGCAGCCACACGCCACTGGCCAGGCACAGCGCGATGATGGTCGTGGACAGGGGCAGGTGGAATTGCTCCAGCCCTGCCAGCGCAAAGCCGGCATGAATCAGGCAAGTCCCCACGCCCAGCGCGGCGCAGATGCCCGCATACAGGGGCGCCCGCGGAGTGGCCAGCAGCACATGCCGGTAACCGGCCAGCACCAGGGCAATGGCCGCCAGGTTAAACACGAGAAAACCCTGAACGCCGCCCGGCACATGAAACATTTCCCACTCTTTCCAGTAGGCAGCGTCGATTTGATGCAGGATGAGGAACAACATGGTCCAGAAGTAGCTGCGTGGCATAAGATTTACATACGTCAATATTGATCCTATTGTAAAGCCTGCACCGAGCACCCGCATGTGCCCATGGCACTTTCGATGCAAAAATGAATTTCATTGATATAAATGCTTTTTCATCAAGAAATCATGCATACTGCGTGTCGTCCATATCCACATGAGCATCGCATGACAAGCAACAAGCCCGCCGCGGAAACCAAGCTCCAGGACTTCGACTTCGAGGCCATGAATCTGCAAGTGGGGGGACGCATCCAGTTCATCACGCACCGCACCATCAAACCCATCCAGCATTTCTCGGCCGTCATCGGCTATGTGAAAGACGAGTACCTGATCGTCAAGATTCCCATGGAAAACGGCGCGTCCATCGTGCTCAACGAGGGCGACAAGCTGACCATCCGCGTGTTTTCCGGCGTCACCGTCTGTTCCTTTTCCTGCAGCGTGTTGCGCATCTTCGGCCGCCCGCTCAATTACGTACACCTGAGCTTTCCCGACGCCATCCAAGGCACCAGCCTGCGCACGGCCATGCGCGTGAAAGTGGAAATTCCGGCGCAGCTGAGCTACCGCGACGTGGCGGCCGTGCCCGTGTTCATCGTCAATCTCAGCGTCACGGGCGCGCTGATCGAGGCGCCCAGCATGCTCACGCCCGATGACGAAGGCGTGGCACTGAGCTTTACCCTGCTGGTGCAGCCGAACAAGCATCAGATGCGCGTCAACACACGCGCCCGCATCCAGAACGTCAGCGTGGGCAAGCCGTCGAATGGCCACGCCGCCGGGGTGGCCGAAATCTATACGTACGGCGTGCAATTCATCGACTTGGAACCGACCCACTACACCTTGCTGCAAAACCTCACCTATGAAGCGCTGATCGCGGACCGGCAAAAAATCGTCTGAGACCCAGCTGGCAAGCGCCACTTACAGCGTCGATGTCACGTCGGGAATGTTGTTTTTGGTTATCGCTTCCTTCGCTGCCGGATTCGTCACGGTGGTGCTATTGAACCAGGTCAGGCTGCTGGTGCCCGGCTTCATGGTCATCGTCACGCTCTGTCCACCGATACCCGTGCCCAGGTCAGCCGCCAGGGTCAGCACGATATCGCCCTTGCTCACTGTGGCGCTGGCCACTTCGCGCGTGGCACTGAACACGGGGATGGCGCTGGGCACACTCTCGGTGGGCGTGCTGCAGGCGGCCGCCTCGCCGCCATTTTCCTGCACGCACAAAGCCACGGCCGTCTTCAAGGGTGCGGCGGCCGCCAGCACATTGCTGACCTTGGCCCGCATCGTATAGTCGCCGTACTGGGGAATGGCCACGGCCGCCAGGATGCCGGCGATGGCCACCACAATCATCAGTTCTATCAAGGTAAATCCGCTTTGCGCGCGCATCGTATCCTCCCATAGTGCGTTGTTCGTGCCGTGCACGCTGCAAGCGCCATGCCAACGGTGCGCCCGGGCGGCGGCGGTACGCATGGCAAGAAAAGCGACACATTTGGGCGGGTTCGGACCAGCGCCGTCCGCCCAGGGCGGGAACCGGCCTGTCTTGCGGACAAAAAAAAGGAGCCGAAGCTCCTTTTTTGTACTGCGGTGACCAGGCTGGAATTACAGCATGGCTTTCAGCAGACGCGCCATTTCCGACGGGTTTTTGGTCACGGTGATGCCGCAAGCTTCCATGATTTCCAGCTTGGCTTGTGCCGTATCGGCACCGCCCGAGATCAGCGCGCCGGCGTGGCCCATGCGCTTGCCTGGAGGAGCCGTCACGCCAGCGATGAAGCCAACGACCGGTTTTTTCATGTTGTCTTTGATCCAATAAGCCGCATTGGCTTCGTCCGGACCACCGATTTCGCCGATCATGATGACCGCGTCGGTATCTGGATCATCATTGAACATCTTCATGATGTCGATGTGCTTCAGGCCGTTGATCGGGTCGCCGCCGATGCCGACTGCCGACGATTGGCCCAGACCCAGTGCGGTCAATTGACCCACTGCTTCATAGGTCAGGGTGCCCGAACGCGACACCACGCCGATACGGCCCTTCTTGTGGATGTGACCTGGCATGATGCCGATCTTGATTTCGTCTGGCGTGATCAGGCCTGGGCAGTTAGGGCCCAGCAGCAAGGTTTTGCTGTTGGCTTTAGCCATGCGGTCTTTCAGGGCCATCATGTCACGGACAGGAATGCCTTCGGTGATGCAAATGGCCAGATCCATTTCAGCTTCGACAGCTTCCCAGATCGCCGCTGCCGCGCCTGCTGGCGGCACGTAGATCACGGAAACGTTGGCGCCGGTTTCTTTTTTCGCTTCGGTAACGTTAGCGAAAATAGGAATGCCTTCGAAATCTTCGCCGGCTTTCTTCGGGTTCACGCCTGCCACGAAGGCAGCTTTGCCGTTCGCGTAGTCGCGGCAACCGCGGGTATGGAACTGGCCGGTCTTGCCGGTGATCCCTTGGGTAACGACTTTGGTATCTTTATTGATCAGAATGGACATGTTGATTCCTTAATTAAGCTTGACCGGCAGCAGCGGCAACGACGCTCTTGGCTGCATCTTCCATGGTGTCGGCTGCGATGATAGGCAGACCGGAATCGGCCAGCATCTTTTTGCCCAGGTCTTCATTGGTGCCCTTCATGCGCACGACCAGCGGTACGTTCAGCGAAACGGCTTTCACTGCGGCGATGACGCCTTCAGCGATCACGTCGCAACGCATGATGCCGCCGAAAATGTTCACCAGGATGGCTTTCAGGCCTGGGTTTTTCAGCATGATCTTGAACGCTTCGGTGACTTTTTCTGCCGTGGCGCCGCCGCCGACGTCCAGGAAGTTGGCTGGCTCGCCGCCGAACAGCTTGATGGTGTCCATGGTGGCCATGGCCAGGCCAGCGCCGTTCACCAGGCAACCGATGTTGCCGTCGAGCGAGATGTAGGCCAGGTCGAATTTCGACGCTTCGATTTCAGCTGGATCTTCTTCGTCCAGGTCGCGCAGGGCGACGATTTCCGGGTGGCGGAACAGGGCGTTCGGGTCAAAGTTGAACTTGGCGTCCAGAGCGATGACTTTGCCGCTGCCGGTAACGATCAGCGGGTTGATCTCGGCCAGCGAGCAGTCGGTTTCCCAGTATGCTTTGTACAGGCCTTGCAGGTTGACGCGTGCGTCGGCGATGGAACCGGCAGGCACGCCGATCTTGGCGGCGATATCGTCTGCCTGCGCATCGGTCAGGCCTACGCCTGGATCGATGGTGACGTGGTGGATCTTCTCCGGGTGGCTCTCGGCCACTTCTTCGATGTCCATGCCGCCTTCGGACGACGCCATCAGGACGATTTTCTGGGTAACGCGGTCGGTGACCAGCGAAACGTACAGTTCTTGTTTGATGTCGGCGCCTTCTTCCACCAGCAGGCGGTTGACTTTCTGGCCTTCGGCGCTGGTCTGATGCGTGATCAGCTGCATGCCCATGATCTGGTCAGCGTATTCCTTGACCTGTTCCATCGATTTTGCCACTTTCACGCCGCCGCCCTTGCCGCGGCCACCTGCGTGGATCTGCGCCTTGACAACCCACACCGGGCCGCCCAGGGTTTCCGCAGCCTTGACGGCTTCTTCGACGGACATGCACGGAATACCGCGTGGTACCGTCACTCCGAATTGCCGGAGGATTTCTTTGGCTTGATACTCATGGATTTTCATGCTGGCTTCCCTTCTGATACTGATTTGTAAAAATACGGTTAGTGGTGCAAAAAAAACAGGTAAGCGCCGGGGTCACGCTTTGGCTACCCAGCGCGGGTAATACTGTGCAACCGCCCCGCCATCGGTGCGCAGGGCGTGGCATTTGTCGAGTTGAAACGGCTTTTCATGCGGCAAATCAGCATTCTCACCGTCGCGGGTCGACCAGACATCGCCGGCAAATGCCTGAACCGTCGCAGTCGGCAAGACTTGCGCCAGTTCGGTCAAATGGGTACAGCCGGCGATTCCCGCCAGGCGCTGTTTCAAGTCGCGGCGGAAATTCTTCAATAAATTCAGACCGATCAGCGCCCGGTAAGCGGGGCCGATGGTATCGCAAAAACCGGGATAGGGCACGGCATCGGAGGCAGCTTCGGCCTCGACAATGGTCAGTTCGCGATCGACGGTAATGCGCAAGTGGAGGTCATGCAGAGGGGCGCCGGCGGGACGGGGGCCGGAGGCCAGGGTCGCGTCATAGCTTTTGATGTCGGTGATATGGGCGTCAATATCCCACAGGCCGTCGTCGCGCACATACGCTTGGACGTCGATAACGCGGGAGTGCCGTAGGGCGCGCCGGGATACGGGAGTTGACAGGGGCATAAGACCGATGCCGCTTGCGCGGCCATAATTAGTAAGCAGCCATGTGCATAAAGCACGCCGTTCGCAGCTTCTACGAACAGCAACCGCACCTGCGGCGCCGCAAAAACCCTAAAAGTGTAGCACACAGGGCGCTAGTTGCGCCGCAACATAATTTTTTATTGATCTGGCCGCCCGCCGCAAATTATTAATGAAAATCGCAAAATGAATGACAAGCATTCACAATATGAATAACCTGGATGCGGGTATGCGGGCACCGGCAAGCTGGCCAGCGCCGCGTCTCAGTCTGTCACGCCCAGTACGCGCAAGATGGGCAAGCTACGCGCAGAGAAATACTGTGCGTGCGCCAAGAGTTCGGCCAGGTTTTCTTCTTCCGTCAACAAGGGCTGCCCGTCCTTCGTCAGCAGCTGCTTCAGGCGCAGCAACACCGGCCATGCCGCGGCCACCCATTCTTGCGGCGTTGAACAACCTTGCAGTTTCGCCCACAGGAACAGCTGTTGTAAATGCGGCACAGCCACGCCGCTGCCCGTCAGGGGACTGGCGAGGATGTTCAAATCGGTTCTTGCCAGTGCCTGTTCCAGCAGGTGCGCATTCAGGCGCGCCGTCTGCGGCCGCGCCACGGCAATGTCGGCCTCATCCTGGACAGCCAGCACGCTGCCCTTGCTGACCAGCACCAGCATGATCTGCAGCAAGGCGGCCAAGCCGGCTTCGCTGCCCGCCAGTTGCTGCTCCAGCTCGCCTATCGTGTACACGCGATGGTCGGCCATGGCATCGAGCACGGGCGCATACACGCGCTCATCCATATCGGCGTCGCCCAGCACGCCATGCACGCTCAACACCACTTCGTCGCGCGGCACGGCCAGCATCACGCGCACGGCCCGCAAGGCGCTGGCCTGGGCGAACGGCGTCAGCCTGCGCGCGCCCTTGACCCAGTAATCCTTGCGGAACTGCTCGTTGACGAGGAAGGCGCGCGTCGTCTCGCGGAAGATGGGATCGGGTATCTCGGCCAGGAATTGCTGGTGCTCGGCAGTCAGGTTCAGCATGTCGACCAGAGCGGTATAGGTGGCGGACGCGGCAAACTCGAGCTTGGCTTCGCCCAGCATGGCCGCGACGCTGGAAAAGGCCATCGGCTGCCAGTCGGCATTGAAATACTCATGGGCAAGATAATGTCCATCCATCGCCTTGAGCTTGTCGATGCGGTCCGCCAGAAGCGGGTTGGCCTCCAGGAAGCGCGGTTGCGCGGCGATCATCCTGTCGACGAAATCGATGGCGCCAGCGACTCTGGCCAGCACGCCCTGGCCCGGGGCGCTCATGACGCGGCTATGTTCGGCCATCAGGTCGCGCATCGGCATCATGGCGGCCCAGCCTGGCTGCGTGTTGTAACTGATGAAGACGACACCGCCCACTTTCAGCTTGCGCCGCAGGAAGTCGACGATGAGCGCGCGATTGTCCGCCGAGACCCAGCTCCAGATCCCGTGCAGGCAGATAAAGTCGAAATCGGGCAAGTCGTCGCGACAGCAAAACTGCGCGAACGATTCGTCCGTGAACTGCGCGCCGGCGCCGGCCGCGCTGGCCAGCTCCTGCGCAAAGGCGGCCTGGGATGGATTGAAATCATTGCCATGCCAGCGTGTGGAGGACGCCGCCGCGTGGATGTTGGCGCTGATGCCCTGGCCAAAGCCCAGCTCGCAAGCAGTGCCGCTGTCCGGCAAGGCAAGCCCGGCAGCCAGCAGGGGCAGCCGCAGGCGCAGAGGATTCAATTCTTCGTAATAGCCATAGGTATAGGCGATTTCGGCCACATAGCCGGCATTCCAGTTGCTCATCTTGCATCCTGTCACGGTCAGTGTTGCTGCGCATCGCACAGCGTTCGAGCGCCAGCATACCCGATCGCGCGGCGTCGCCATACGGGAAACAGACGGCGTTTGAAAGCGCAGTTCATGGCGGCACGGCGGGGGCGGCCGGCGTGCCCTGGCCAGCCTTATTCCTCGTCGGGATCCAGCCCCTTCAAGGCCACTTGCACGGCGCGCTGGGAAAAACCGCGCTGCATCAAGAAACGCATCTGCTTGTTGCGCTGCTCCGCATCCTGCGCTACTTCACCAAATTTGCGGCGCCACACTTCGCAGGCGCGTGCAACTTCTCCTTCGGCCAGGCCCGCCTTGAGTTCCTGCAGCGCCTCGCCACCAATGCCATGGCTTTGCAACTCCGCCATGATGCGGCTATTGCCGAAGCGGGCCGAGCGGCGGTGGATCAGCGACTCGGAAAAGCGCTCCTGCGACAGCCAGTTGGCTTGCTCCAGGCTGTCGAGCAAGGCTTCCACGTCATCGCCCTCTTGCGCATGGCGCTGCAGCTTGCGCCGCAATTCCATGCGGCTGTGTTCACGCATCGACAAAAAGCGTAGCGCCCTGCCCTTGAGGCTTAGTTGTACTGCGGCCATACACCCACCTTGTCTTTCATTCCACGATCACGTCACCCAAACACAATCGCCGCCCGGCGCAACAGCGCGGGACGGCGATTATGGTCCTACCTTGCGGCAAGCCATGCGTAGGTCGGATTAGACCCCTTGGGCCGTAATCCGACAACATTGTTGGCGTCTGTGGTGTTGTCGGATTACGCGCGGCTTTGCCGCGCTAATCCGACCTACTCTGGCTTGGCTTCCGCAGCCTTGGCAGCCTTGTCGGCGGCTTTATCGGCTTTTTCCGGTTTTTCAGCAGCCAGTGGCGGCAGTTCGCGTACGCCCAGCGAAGCGCGGACCTTGTTTTCGATTTCGCGGGCCAGCGCCGGGCGCTCTTGCAGGAAGGCGCGGGCGTTGTCCTTGCCCTGGCCGATGCGTTCGCCGTTGTAGCTGTACCACGAACCGGATTTTTCCACGATCTTGGCATCCGAGCCCAGGTCCAGGATTTCGCCTTCGCGCGAAGTGCCTGCGCCGTACAGGATGTCGAAGTGCGCTTCCTTGAACGGTGGCGCGATCTTGTTCTTGACGACCTTGACCTTGGTTTCGTTGCCGATCACTTCATCGCCGGACTTGATCGAGCCGGTGCGGCGGATGTCCAGGCGCACAGAAGCGTAGAATTTCAACGCATTGCCGCCGGTGGTCGTTTCCGGGCTGCCGAACATCACGCCGATCTTCATGCGGATCTGGTTGATGAAGATGACCAGGGTATTGGTACGGTTGATGGAACCGGTCAGCTTGCGCAGCGCTTGCGACATCAGACGCGCTTGCAAGCCTGGCAGGGAATCGCCCATGTCGCCTTCGATCTCGGCGCGTGGCGTCAGCGCGGCCACGGAGTCGATGACGACGAGGTCGACGCTGCCCGAACGCACGAGGGCGTCGCAGATTTCCAGTGCCTGCTCGCCCGTATCCGGTTGCGAAATCAGCAATTCATGCAGGTTCACGCCCAGTTTTTGCGCATAACCGACGTCCAGCGCGTGCTCGGCATCGATAAAGGCGCACGTGCCGCCCAGTTTTTGCATTTCGGCGATGGTTTGCAGGGTCAGGGTGGTTTTACCCGACGATTCCGGACCGTAGATTTCCACCACGCGGCCGCGCGGCAAGCCGCCCACGCCCAGCGCGATATCGAGGCCGAGCGAACCGGTCGACACGACTTGCACTTCTTCGATCGGTGCGCTGGCATCCATGCGCATGACCGAACCTTTGCCAAACTGCTTCTCGATCTGCGCCAGTGCGGCGGCGAGCGCCTTGGCTTTTTCCGATGCGGGTACTACAGCTTTTTTATCGTCCATATGTTCTTTCAGCCGTTCTACAGTTGCCGATTCACGTGACGCATCTACGTGAACCGTGCAGCCTGCGATAGCGCCAGTGGGTTAAATTCTTTACACAGACAGTACTGTATAAAAAAACAGTGATCAATGCAAGCGGAACATGGATTTGTTTTGAAACAGATCAATACAACCGTGGATTTTCACAAAAATTCGCCACCTTGCGGAAAATGAAACACAATACAAGCTTCTAACGCCGCAAAGCATAGGAAGTGCACCATGCGTATTTTACTTGCCGAAGATGACAGCGTGCTGGCCGATGGCCTGACCCGCTCGCTGCGCCAGTCCGGTTATGCGATCGACTACGTCAAGACGGGGCAAGAGGCCGATACGGCCCTGTCCACCCAGGAATTCGACTTGCTGATCCTCGACCTGGGCCTGCCAAAAATGTCCGGCCTGGAAGTGCTGCGCCGCCTGCGCGCGCGCGCCTCGCTGCTGCCGGTACTGATCCTGACGGCCGCCGATTCCATCGAACAACGCGTGAATGGCCTCGACCTCGGTGCCGATGATTATATGGCCAAGCCGTTCGCCTTGTCGGAACTGGAGGCAAGAGTGCGCGCCCTGACGCGCCGCGGCGCCGGCGGCGGCGCCACCATCATCAAGCACGGCCCCCTCAGCTATGACCAGGTGGGACGCAGCGCCTACATCAACGACCAGATGCTCGACCTGTCGGCGCGCGAACTGGGCTTGCTGGAAATCCTGCTGGGCCGCACCGGCCGTCTCGTCTCGAAAGAGCAGCTGGTCGACCACTTGTGCGAATGGGGCGAGGAAGTGTCGAACAACGCCATCGAAGTGTATGTGCACCGCCTGCGCAAGAAGATCGAGGTGGGCGGCGTGCGCATCGCCACCGTGCGCGGCCTCGGCTATTGCCTGGAAAAATACTCGGAAGCGGCGCGCCTGAACGCCGAAGCGGGCGAGTCGGCAAGCCCGGCCAGCGGACCCGCCAGCAAGTGAAGGCGCGCGAGGCGCCAGCGGACGAACCGGACGACGACTGGTTCGAGCCGCCCACCACGGAGCAGGATGACACCATCGAGCATTCGCTGTTCGGCGAAATCCTCGACTGGATGCTGGCGCCCCTGCTGCTGCTGTGGCCGATGAGCATCGCCATCACCTATCTGGTGGCCAAGAGCATCGCCAATCAGCCGTTTGACCATGCGCTGGAAGACAGCGTGACAGTGCTCACGCAGCAGGTCAAGCAGGCGGACGGCGCCATGCTGCGCCGCGCGCCGGACAAGAACCAAAAGAGCAGCAATAATAATGGCCGCGACTTGCTGCGTGGCGACGATGTCGACACCCTGTATTACCTGGTAGTGGGACCGCGCGGCGAATACCTGGCCGGCGACCGCGATTTGCCGCCACCGCAAGACCCCGACAAATACCGCAGCGGCATGGTGCTGTTTCGCAACGACACCATCCACGGCACGCCCGTGCGCGTGGCGTTCAGCTATCTCGATATTGCTTCCGGCAACGACGATGAGCAAAGCCGCGCACTGGTGCAAGTGGCCGAGACCCTGGAAAAGCGCGCCCAGCTGGCCAATGAAATCATCAAGGGCGTGATTTTGCCGCAGTTCATCATCCTGCCCGTGATCCTGGCCCTGGTCTGGTTTGCCCTGGCGCGCGGCCTGTCGCCGCTGGCGCAATTGCAGGAACGCATACGCGCCCGGCCGCCCGACGATTTATCGCCCATCGAATCGGGCCAGGTACCCGAGGAAATCACGCCGCTGGTCGGTTCGCTCAACGAGATGCTGGCGCGGCTGTCGCTGTCGATCGACATGCAGAAACGCTTCATCGCCGATGCCGCGCACCAGATGAAGACGCCGCTGGCCGGCATGCGCATGCAATCGGAGCTGGCCTTGCGCCAGACCGACCACCACGAGATCCACCGCTCGCTGCTGCAACTGGCAAAAAGTTCGGAAGCGGCCACGCGCCTGGTCAACCAGTTGCTGGCCTTGGCGCGCGCGGAAAACCAGCCGCAGGCGGGCACGGCGTTCGAGCCGATCGAACTGAGCGAACTGGCGCGCGGCGTGGTGCAGGACTGGGTGCAAGCGTCGTTTGCCCAGCATATCGACCTGGGCTTCGAGCAGCCCGCGTATTCGATCATGATTTCCGGCAATGCCATGATGCTGCGCGAGCTGCTGAGCAACCTGATCGACAACGCCCTGCGCTACACGCCGTCGGGCGGCAGCGTCACGGTGCGCGTGCGCAGCACCCTGGAACTGGCCATCCTGGAAGTGGAAGATACGGGCCCCGGCATTGCGCCGGCCGAGCGGGCGCACGTGTTCGAACGCTTTTACCGCATTCTCGGCAGCAATGTCGACGGTAGCGGCCTGGGCCTGGCCATCGTGCGCGAAATTGCCCAGCAACATGGCGCCGAAGTCGATATTTTCAACAATCCGCGCGCGCAGTCGCCGAAGCTGCCGGGCACCCTGCTGCGCCTGAGCATCGCCCTGCTGTTGCCGGACGCGCCAGAAGAGGATGACATCACGTATGGATAAGCAGAGCCCACCCGTTGTCCCGGCGCGGCCATCGCAGGCGCCCAGCCCCGAGTTGCAGGCGCGCCGCGATGTGCACTGGCGCAAGACGCGGCGCCTGACGGCCATCCTGCTGCTGGTCTGGCTGCTGACGGGCTTCCTCACCGTCTTTTTTGCCCGCGAGTTGCTGCACCTGAACCTGTTCGGCTGGCCGTTGCCCTTCTATATGGCGGCACAGGGCGCCTCGCTCGTGTACCTGGCCATCATCGCTTTCTATGCCTGGCGCATGCGGCGCCTCGACCGGGCTTTTCATGCCGAGGAGCAAGCATGAGCGGCCACCCCACCTTCTTTGCCCGGCTGAGCCGCTATTACCTGCTGTTTACGGCCGGTTTCGCCGCCTTCCTGCTGGCCTTGTCCGTGCTGGAACAGGAAGGCATGCCGCGCGCGTGGATCGGCTACCTGTTCATGCTCGTCACCATTACCCTGTACGCCACCATCGGCGTCATCAGTCGCACGTCGAACGTCACCGAATACTATGTGGCGGGGCGCCGGGTGCCGGCCATGTTCAACGGCATGGCCACGGCCGCCGACTGGATTTCGGCCGCCAGCTTCATCAGCCTGGCCGGTGGCCTGTACCTGAATGGCTTCGACGGCCTGGCCTTCATCATGGGCTGGACGGGCGGCTATTGCCTGGTGGCGCTATTGATCGCACCCTACCTGCGCAAGTTCAGCCAGTACACGATTCCCGATTTCCTCGCCGCCCGCTACGGCAGCGGTACCGACAAACGGGGCGCCAGCGTGCGCGTGGTGGCCGTGGCCGCCACCATCATCGTGTCGTTTACGTATGTGGTGGCGCAGATCTACGCCGTCGGCCTGATCGCCTCGCGCTTCACGGGCGTGGATTTTTCCGTCGGCATCTTCCTGGGCCTGGCCAGCATCCTCGTCTGCTCCTTCCTGGGCGGCATGCGCGCCATCACCTGGACGCAGGTGGCGCAATACATCATCATCCTCGTCGCCTTTTTGATTCCCGCCATGTGGCTGTCGGTCAAGCATGCGGACAATCCCGTGCCGCAGATCGCCTACGGCAAGGTGCTGACGCAGCTGAGCGCGCGCGAACACGTACTGGAAACGGACCCGAAAGAAAACGAAGTGCGCGCCATCTTCCGCCAGCGCGCGCAAAGCTACCAGGCGCGCATCGGCGGCTTGCCCGGTTCCTGGGAACAAGGCCGCCTGGCGGCCCAGCGCCAGCTCGACAGTTTGCGCCAACGCAATACCTCGCTGTTCGACATCCGCAACGCGGAGCGCTACCTGATCGCCTATCCGAAAAGTCCGGACGAGGCACGCGTGCTGTGGCAAGCGGCGCAGGCGCAGAACCAGAAACGCGCCGAGCCCATCATTCCGCACGCGCAGCCGTTTCCCGCCGCGGACCGCGAGCAATCCGACATCAAGCGCAACAATTTCCTGGCCCTCGTGTTTTGCATGATGCTGGGCACGGCCGCGCTGCCGCACATCCTCATGCGATCGTACACCACGCCCTCCGTGCACGACACGCGCGTGTCCGTCTTCTGGACCCTGTTCTTCATCCTGTTGATCTACCTCACGATTCCCGCGCTGGCCGTGCTGGTCAAGTACGATATCTACTCGGCGCTCGTGGGCACGCAATACGCGAACCTGCCCACCTGGGTGTCGTACTGGGCCAATGTGGACAAGCTCAGTCCCCTGATCAGCATCGTCGACGTCAATCGCGACGGCATCGTGCAACTGGCGGAAATTTCCATCGACGCCGACGTGCTCGTGCTGGCCACGCCCGAGATCGCCGGCCTGCCCTACGTGATTTCCGGCCTGGTGGCGGCCGGCGGCTTGGCCGCCGCCCTGTCGACGGCCGATGGCTTGCTGCTGGCCATCTCGAACGCCCTGTCGCACGACATCTATTACAAGGTGGTCGATCCCACGGCTTCGACGCAAAAGCGCGTGACGATTTCAAAATTGCTGCTACTGGCCGTGGCCTTCATCGCCGCCTATGCGGCCTCGCAAAAACCGGCCGACATTTTGTCTCTGGTGGGCGTGGCCTTTTCCCTGGCCGCCTCGACCCTGTTCCCGCCGCTGGTGCTGGGCGTCTTCTGGCAACGCGCCAACTACCAGGGCGCACTGGCCGGCATGCTGACGGGCTTTGGCGTATGCCTGTATTACATGCTGCATACAAGCACCATGCTGGGTGGTAATGCCAGCGGCCAATGGTTTCATATTGCACCGATTTCCGCCGGCATCTTCGGCGTGCCGGCCGGCCTGACCGCCGCTATTCTGGTCAGCTGGCTGACGCCGGCGCCGGGACGCCGCAGCACGGGGCTGGTCGAGCATATCCGGGCGCCGGAGTGAGCGTCCATCTCAATTTTTCTTCCAGGTTACAACACACCATGCCCAAGGCTTTCTTGCGTCTGCTACCTATCCTGGCCGCCTGCGCCAGCCTGTTTGCCATCCCCACACAGGCGCACACCGCCGTCGCGCCGCCACCGCTGTCGGCCTTCTTCGCCAATCCCGAATTCAGCGGCCCCCAGCTGTCGCCCGATGCGCGCCACCTGGCCGTGAAAGTGAGCGGCGCGAACAATCGCGAACGGCTGGCCATCGTCAACCTGCTCGATAACAGCATCAAGGTCGTGGCGCAATTCAGCGATGTCGACGTGGGCGACGTCGAATGGGTCAACAACGAACGCCTGATCCTGAACACGCGCGACCGCCAGACGGCGCCCGGCGACATGCGTTTCGGGCCGGGCCTGTTTGCCGTCGACCGCGACGGCGGCAATTTTCGCCAGCTGGCCGCCCGCAGCGCCATGCCCGATGCCTCCACCTCGATCTATAAACTGCTGCCCTGGCATACCTACCTGACGGGCCAGCGCGGTGCGCAGGATTCCCAGGCCGTGTATGTGCGCAGCACCGTGTACGCCTCGACGGGTGAAGTCGACTACGAAGGCTTGCGGCAGCTCGATACGCTCACGGGCCGCAGCACAAGCGTCAAGCCGCCGGGCAAGGTGCGCCGCTGGCTGCTCGACCAGCATGGCGAACCGCGCCTGGCCGTAACGCGGGAACGCAATATCGAAAGCGTCATGTACAGGGAGCCGGACGGCGGCGCCTGGCGTACGCTGGCGCAATTCGACGCCTACCTCGGCGGCCCCGACGCCTTCACTCCGCTCTCCTTCGGTCCGGACGGCACCCTGTACGTGAGCGCCCGCATGGGCAGCGATACGCTGTCCGTGCATGCCTACGACCTGGCCAGCAGCCGCATCACAGCCACGCCCCTCATCTCGCTCGACGGCTATGACTTCAGCGGCAATCTGATCGCCGGGCAAGGCAAGCTGCTGGGCGTGCGCCACCTGAGCGATGCGCGCGCCACGCGCTGGTTCGATCCGGCCATGACGGCGACCCAGGCGCGCATCGACGCCCTGCTGCCAGCGACCATCAACCTGCTCTCGCTGGCGGCCCGCCCCGCCACGCCCTTCATGCTGGTGACTTCGTATTCCGACCGGCAGCCGGGCAAATTCTCGCTGTTCAATAGCGACACGGGCAAGCTGAGCATCATCGGCGAGGCGCAGCCGCTCATTCAGCCGGCGCAGATGAGCGAGCAGCAGCTGGTGCGCTACAAGGCGCGCGATGGCCTGTCCATTCCCGCCTGGCTGACCGTACCCGCCACGACTTCCGGCAAGCAGCTGCCGCTGGTCGTGCTCGTGCATGGCGGCCCGTATGTGCGCGGCAGCTCCTGGCAATGGAATGCCGAAGTGCAATTTCTTGCCTCGCGTGGCTATGCCGTATTGCAGCCGGAATTTCGCGGCAGCACAGGCTTTGGCGCCAAGCATTTTCGGGCCGGCTGGAAGCAATGGGGCTTGAAGATGCAGGACGATCTTGCCGATGGCGCGCGCTGGGCCATCGGCGAAGGGATCGCCGATCCGCGCCGCATCTGCATCGCCGGCGCCAGCTATGGCGGCTATGCAGCCCTGATGGGCCTGGTCAACGATCCCGACCTGTTCCGCTGCGCCGTCGACTGGGTGGGCGTGACCGACATCAACCTGATGTATAGCGGCCACTGGAGCTTCAAGTCCGACCTCGGCGACGACTGGAAACAGTACGGCATGCCCGAACTGATTGGCGACCGGACGGCCGACGCGGCCCAGTTCCAGGCCACCTCGCCCATCGCCCAGGCGACGCGCATCACCCAGCCCCTGCTGCTGGCGTACGGTGCCGCCGACCAGCGGGTGCCGCTGTACCACGGCAAGCAGTTTTACGCGGCCGTCAAGCAGCACAACCGCAATGTCGAATGGGTGGTCTACGACGAGGAAGGCCATGGCTGGACATTGCCAAAGAACCGCATCGACTTCTGGGGCCGCGTGGAAAAATTCCTCGACAGAACTATCGGAAAAGACAGCGCCCCGGCAAAAAAGGAGTAGGCTGGAGGGCCGTTCCACTTACGAGGAAATCCCATGCCGTCTGGAAAAATTCTTGTTGCCCAGGGAGGCGGCCCCACCGCCGTCATCAACCAGTCGCTGGTGGGCGTGGTGCTCGAATCGCGGCGCTTTCAACATGTCACGCGCGTGTATGGCGCACTGCACGGCGTGCGCGGCATCGTCAATGAAGAATTCGTCGATCTGACGCAGGAAACCAGCCATAACCTGGAACTGGTGGCCGCCACGCCGTCCTCTGCCCTCGGCTCCACGCGCGACAAGCCCGACATCGCCTACTGCCAGCAAATCTTCGAAGTGCTGCGCGCGCACGAAATCGAACATTTCTTTTACATCGGCGGCAACGACTCGTCCGACACGGTGCGCATCGTCAGCGAGGAAGCGCACAAGGCCGGCTATCCGCTGCGCTGCATCCATATCCCGAAAACCATCGACAACGACCTGGTGGGCAGCGACCACACGCCCGGCTTTCCCTCGGCCGCGCGCTTCGTCGCGCAAGCGTTCGCAGGCGCCAACCTCGACAACGCCGCCTTGCCCGGCGTCTATGTGGGCGTCGTGATGGGCCGCCACGCGGGATTCTTGACGGCCGCCTCGGCCTTGGGCAAGAAATTCCCCGACGATGGCCCGCACCTGATCTACCTGCCTGAGCGCGTCTTCGTGCTGGAGAACTTTCTTGCCGACGTGAAAGCGACCTATGAAAAATACGGCCGCTGCGTAATCGCCGTCTCGGAAGGCATCCACGATGCCTCGGGCGAACCGATCGCCAGCCTGCTCGCCCAGGAAGTCGAACGCGATGCGCACGGCAATGTGCAATTGTCGGGCACGGGTGCGCTGGCCGACCTGCTGTGCGACGAAATCAAGGCCAAGCTCGGCATCAAGCGCGTGCGCGGCGATACCTTCGGTTATCTGCAGCGCTCCTTCATCGGCTGCGTTTCCGACGTGGACCAGCGCGAAGCCCGCGAAGTGGGCGAAAAGGCGGTGCAATTCGCCATGTGGGGCGACCGCGACGGCTCAGTCGCCATCAAGCGCACGGGCTTTTATTCCGTCGATTATGAATTGCTGCCGCTCACCGAGGTCGCAGGCAAGACGCGCACCATGGAAGACGAATTCATCAGCGCCAGCGGCACGGACGTCACCGATGCTTTCCGCCTGTACTTGCGTCCGCTGCTGGGCTCGGGCATGCCTGATGCCTTCCGCCTGCGCGCGGCGAAAGTGGCGAAGGTGCTCAAACCCTAGCTGTTTTCCGCCAGCAACAGCGGCCGTAGTTTCACGGCCGCCTCCTTGAGCTGCGGCACGTGCTGCATCAGCTGCTCCACGGATTTGCGCGCCACGGGGGCGTGGCAGGCGACGGCCGCCACGATGCGCCCGTCGGCCGCGCAGATGGGCACGGCCACGGCCACCATGCCGTGCACGAATTCCTCGTCGTCGATGCCGATCCCCAGGCGGGCGATACGCACGATCTCGCGCTCCAGCAGTGCCGGGTCCGTAATGCTTTTCGGCGTGCGCGCCTGCAGGGTCAGCATGGCCAGCAGTTCGCGCCGCTCCAGCAAACTCATGTGCGCAAGAAACAGTTTTCCGCTGGCCGTGCAATGCATGGGCGCGCGGGTACCCAGCACCAGATGCAGGCGCAGCGGTTCCTGCGTTTCCACCCTGTCCACGTAGACGATGGCATTGCCTTCGGGAATGGCCAGGTTGCACGTCTCGCCCGTGACGGCCACCAGGCTGCCCAGGATGCTGCGGCTCACGCGAATCAGGGCATTGTTGCGCAGGGTCGCCAGCGCCAGGTTGGTCGAGGCGGCACCGGGCACATAGCCGCGTCCCACGGGCGTGCGCAGCACATAGCCATGCTGCTCCAGGGTATCGAGCAAACGCATCATGCTGGCCTTGGGCACCTGCATGCGCGCGGCCAGCTGCGACAGGGTCAAGGGCTGGCTGGCGCTGGCCAGGTGCTCGATCAAACGCAGCACGCGCAATCCCCGCGCCTCGTCGCCATGGCTGGCCGTCGTGCCGGTCTCCACTTGACCACCTTCTTCGGCCTCGCCCGGCCGTTTTTGAAACGCATCATGCATGTTCTGTTTCACCTCTCGCGTATGCGGCTGTTTCCGCTTGTCCCGGTGCTGCACGTCTTTTATAAATGGAACCAGACGTTCCAAAAATAACCAATAAAGACCAGTGTATCGCAAAAAACGCCCGCCGAGGTGGCGCGATACCGCAACGCAGGAGACAAGAGCAATGTTGCAAACACACTACGATTACATCGTTGTCGGCGCCGGTTCGGCCGGCTGCGTGCTGGCCAACCGCCTGTCGCACGACAGCGCCAACCAGGTGCTGCTGCTGGAAGCGGGCGGCAAGGACAACAATCCCTGGATACATGTGCCGGTCGGCTATTTCAAGACCATGCACGATCCCAAGCTGGACTGGTGCTACCGCACGGAAGCGGACGCCGGCATCGCCGGGCGCCAGCTGCAATGGCCGCGCGGCAAGGTGCTGGGCGGCTCCAGCTCGCTCAACGGCTTGCTGTATGTGCGCGGCCAGAAGGAGGACTACGACCGCTGGGCCGAACTGGGCAACGCGGGCTGGAGCTATGCCGACGTCTTGCCGTACTTCAAGAAATCGGAGGACCAGGAACGCGGCGCCAGCGATTACCACGGCGTGGGCGGCCCGTTAAAAGTGTCGGACCTGCGGCTGCGCCGTCCCATCGCCGAACATTTCATTGCGGGCGCCACGGAAAGCGGTATTCCCTTCAATGCCGATTACAACGGCGCCACGCAGGAAGGCGTCGGCTACTTCCAGCAGACGGCCAGCAAGGGCTTGCGCTGGAGTACGGCGAAAGCCTTTCTTCGGCCCGCCCGCAAGCGCGCCAACCTGCGCGTGGAAGTGCGCGCGCAAATCACGCGCGTACTGTTCGAGGGCAAGCGTGCCGTCGGCATCGAATTCCGGCAAGATGGCCAGCTGCGCCAGGCGCGCGCCAGCGGCGAAGTGATACTCTGCGCGGGCGCCATCGGTTCGCCGCAAATCCTGCAATGCTCGGGCGTCGGACCGCGCGCCCTGCTCGATGAAGTGGGCGTGCCGCTGGTGCACGACCTGCCCGGCGTGGGGCAGAACCTGCAAGACCATCTGCAAATCCGCCTCGTCTTCAAGACGCGGCTGAAAACCCTGAACGATGAAGTCAACAGCCTGTGGGGCAAGCTGTGGGTGGGCATGCAATATGTGTTTTCCCGCTCGGGACCGTTGACCCTGGCGGCCAGCCAGGTGACGGTGTTTACCCGCTCCTCGCCCGAGGTGGAGCGACCCGACATCCAGTTCCACATGCAGCCGCTGAGCGCCGACAAGCCGGGCGAAGGCGCACATCCATTTTCCGCCTTCACGTCGTCCGTGTGCCAGTTGCGCCCGCACAGCCGCGGCCACGTGTCGATCAAGTCCGCCGATCCGTTTGCATATCCGGGCATCTACCCGAACTACCTGTCCGACCCGCGCGACCAGCAAACGGCAATCGCCGCCCTGCGCGTGGCGCGCAAAATCGCCGCCGCGCCGTCGCTGGCGCCGCACATCATTTCCGAGTTCGTGCCCGGCCCGCAATTCCAGAGCGATGAGGAACTGCTGGACGCGGCGCGGCGCTTCAGCCAATCGATCTACCACCCGAGCGGCACCTGCAAGATGGGGCATGACGCCATGGCCGTCGTCGATGCGCGTCTGCGCGTGCGTGGCATGCAGAACCTGCGCGTGGTCGATGCATCGATCATGCCGGAAATCGTCTCGGGCAATACGAACGCGCCCACCATCATGATCGCCGAAAAAGCGGCCGACATGATCCTGGCGGACGCCGTGCGCCTGCCCAAGGCAGCCTGACTCGCCCCCATTTTATTCTCAAAGGAGGATGCCAGCGGCGGGCAGACGGCCCCGCCTCCAATGACGCGGCGACAAGCCAAGCATCAGAAAAAAACACATAATCGATATCGATTGGAGACTGGATATTATGGATAACAATACGAACCATCCGAAAAAGGCCAAAGAGCTGCGGAAAGTCGTGATGGCCAGCGTGATCGGCGCCACCATCGAATGGTATGACTTCTTTTTATACGGCGTCGTCGCCGGCATCGTATTCAGCAAGCTGTATTTCCCGGGCGGCGATCCGCTCGTCTCGACCATGCTGGCCTATGGCACCTTCGCCGTGGGCTTTCTGTCGCGCCCCATCGGCGGCGTGATCTTCGGCCACTTCGGCGACAAGATCGGCCGCAAGAGCATGCTGGTCATGACCCTGATGATCATGGGGATCTCCACTTTCCTGATCGGCGTGCTGCCGACCTACGACCATATCGGCTACTGGGCGCCCGGCCTGCTGCTGTTCCTGCGCGTACTGCAAGGTATCGGCCTCGGTGGCGAATGGGGTGGCGCCGTGCTGATGGCGTATGAATATGCGCCCCCCAAAGAGCGCGGCTTCTATGCCAGCCTGCCGCAGATCGGCCTGGCCATCGGCCTGTGCCTCGCTTCCGGCGTGGTGGCCATCCTGTCATACACGCTGACGGATGCGCAATTCCTCTCCTGGGGCTGGCGAGTGGCCTTCATCCTGTCGGCCGCCCTCGTCTTCATCGGCATGTGGATACGTTTGAACGTGATGGAAACGCCGGAGTTCCAGGCCGTCAAGGAGAAGAACGCGGAGACGCAGATCCCGTTCTTCGACCTGCTGAAACGCTATCCGGGCAATGTCTTGAAGGGCATGGGCGCGCGCTATATCGATGGCGTGTTCTTCAATATCTTCGGCGTGTTTTCCATCACCTATCTGACCAACACCATCAAGATCGACCGCACGGAAGCGCTGATGGGCGTGATGGCGTCGGCCGTCGTGATGTGCTTCTGCATCCCCTTTTTCGGCCGTCTGTCGGACCGCATCGGCCGCGGCAAGGTATTTTTCTGGGGTTCGCTGATCACGGGCGTGTCGGCCATTCCCGCCTTCTGGATCATGCTCCACCACGCCGGCAATCCGCTGCTGCTGTGGTGTTCCGTGATCATCCCGCTGGGCGTGCTGTATTCAGCCGTGTACGGCCCGGAAGCAGCCCTGTTCTGCGACCTGTTCGACGCCAAGGTGCGCTACACGGGCATCTCCTTCGTGTACCAGTTCTCCGGCATCTTCGCCAGCGGCCTGACGCCCATCATCGCCACCTATCTGCTCAAGACGGGCAATGGCGAGCCGTGGCACATCGTCGGCTACATCCTGTTCGCCGCCCTCGTCTCGGCCGTCAGCGTGGCCATGATCGGAAAAGGAGGCTCGCAGCCGGATGGGCGCATGAAGCCGGCGCACGCGCGGTAGACATTCGGGCGTAAAAAAAGGCAGGCCTCTCGCGAGTGCCTGCCTTTTCCATTCAAGCTACAACTTAGATGACGATAGTCTGGTGCTCGTCGCCGTTACGCGCGCGAATCGTGCCGATGCGCGAGACGGTTTCGCCGGCCGCTTGCAGCTGGGCGATGGCCGCGTCCGCGTTTTCCTGCGAGACGATGACGGTCATGCCGATGCCGCAGTTGAAGACGCGGTGCATTTCGGCGTCAGCCACGCCGCCGTGCTGTTGCAGCCACGTAAACAGCGGCGGCATGGTCCATGCCTTCGAATCCAGTTCGGCCACCAGGCCAGGCTGCAGCACGCGCGGGATGTTTTCCACCAGGCCGCCACCGGTGATGTGCACCATGCCCTTGACTTCCATGGCATCCATCAGTGCCAGCAGCGGCTTGACGTAGATGCGCGTCGGCTGCATCAGCACGTCGGCCAGTTTACGGCCGTGGAAGTCGCCTTCCAGGTCAGGTTTCGCCACTTCGATGATTTTGCGCACCAGCGAGTAACCATTCGAGTGCACGCCCGACGAGGCCAGTCCCAGCACCACGTCGCCGGGGGCGATCTTGGTGCCGTCGATGATTTTCGATTTTTCCACGGCGCCGACGGCAAAACCTGCCAGGTCGTATTCGCCGGCCGGGTACATGCTCGGCATTTCCGCCGTTTCGCCGCCGATCAGCGCGCAGCCGGCTTGTTCGCAACCCTGGGCGATGCCCTTGATGACGTCGGTGGCAATGGCCACGTCGAGCTTGCCGCAAGCGAAGTAGTCAAGGAAGAACAGCGGCTCGGCGCCTTGCACCAGGATGTCGTTGACGCTCATGGCGACCAGGTCGATGCCGACCGTGTCATGGCGGTTCAGTTCGAACGCCAGGCGCAATTTGGTGCCTACGCCGTCGGTGCCGGAGACCAGCACCGGTTCCTTGTACTTCTTGCTGATTTCAAACATGGCGCCAAAACCGCCCAGGCCGCCCATCACGCCTTCGCGCAGGGTGCGCTTGGCAAACGGCTTGATTGCTTCGACTAAAGCGTCGCCTGCGTCGATATCGACGCCAGCGTCACGGTAGGAAAGGGAAACATTAGAAGTCTGGTTCATGGTGTGGTGGCAGCGGAGGCGGTAAAATAGAAGGCGGATACCCGCCGGCACGCGCGCGCAAGCATGTTTTTCAACATCGTGCGGCAGGGCGCCAGCGGGTGAATTCGGTCGATCAAGACGCTATTTTATCAAACTGCCCCGCCATTTCGTAATTAACTGCCTTTTTTTAACGCAACAGCACAAACTACATGCCATTCGCCATCACCGCCGAACAGAAGCAAACAGCATTTTGGATCGCGGTCTGGCTGGCATTTTTGCTGCTGCTCGTCAGCCTCGGTCCCATCCTGACGCCCTTCCTGGCCGCCGCCATCCTCGCCTATGTGCTCAATCCCGGCGTGGACCGCTTGCAACGCCTGCATTACAAGCGCTTTTACGTGCCCCGTCCGCTGGCCGTGCTGGTCGTCGTAGTGTTGTTTTTCCTCGCCATTACGGCGCTGGTGCTGATCGTCGTACCGGTGTTGCAGAAGGAAATTCCGCTGCTGCAGGCGCAAATCCCGCAATTCCTGAACAAGGCGAACGATTTCCTGGCGCCGAAACTGCGCGACCTGGGCATCCGCGTGCGCCTCGATGGCACGGGCATCAAGCGCATGCTGAGCCAGCAGATGGCTACCAGCGGCGATGAAATCTGGAGCACGGTACTGGCCTCGGCCCGCATCGGCGGCACGGCCGTGCTGGGCTGGCTGGCCACCGTCGTGCTGATTCCCGTGGTGCTGTTTTATTTGTTGCTGGACTGGCATCCGATGCTGGCGCGCATCGCCGGCGCCGTGCCGCGCCGCTGGGTCGGCCGCACGGTAGGCATGGCGCAGGAAGTCGACACCCTGCTGGCGCAATACCTGCGCGGCCAGTTGCTCGTCATGCTGGTGCTGGCCACGTATTACTCGGTGGCGCTGGCCATTGCCGGTTTTGAAGTGGCATTGCCTGTGGGCATCATCACGGGCTTGCTGGTGTTCATCCCCTACCTGGGCTTCGGCCTGGGCCTGATGCTGGCGCTGATCGCCGCCCTGCTGCAGTTTGCCGACTGGAGCGGCGTCATCGCCGTGGCCGTCATCTACGGCTGCGGCCAGGTCATCGAAGGCTTTTTCCTCACGCCGCGCCTGGTGGGCGAGCGCATCGGTTTAAATCCGCTGGCAGTGATCTTCGCCTTATTGGCTTTCGGACAATTGTTCGGTTTCGTGGGCGTTTTGCTTGCTTTACCCGCTTCTGCCGTCCTGATGGTCGCTTTTAAGCATCTAAGACGCCACTACCTCTCCAGCAGCTTCTATAATACCTAGTAAAAGCGGATATCATATCAACCTAGCAATACCACGATGCCCATGCAGTAATGAAAAACAGGACAAGGCGTACGCCATGAAACAACTGGTGCTCGATTTAGGCACAGACCAGGCGCACAGCCTCGATACCTTCGAGGTGGGACAGAATGCCGAAGTGGCGCAGCTGATGCGCCAGTTCGCCGCGCGCACGTCGCGCGAACATTTTGCCTACCTGTGGGGCGAACTGGCCGCCGGCAAGAGCCACCTGCTCAAGGCCCTGGCCAGCACCGAGCGCGCGCGCTACATTTCGCCCTTCTCGATCGAGTCCGAATTCGTGTATTCGCCCGACGTCGACCTGTACCTGCTCGACGACTGCGAAAAGCTGTCGCCGCTGGCGCAGATCGATGCCTTTGCCCTGTTCAATGAAATTCGCGCCAACAAGGCGTTCATGGTGTGCAGCGGCGCCGTGCCGCCCGCCGTACTGCCCGTGCGCGAAGACTTGCGCACGCGCATGGGCTGGGGCCTGATCTACCAGATCCACGGCTTGACCGACGATGAAAAAATCGCCGCCCTGACCCAGGCGGCCACCACCCGCGGCTTGACCTTGTCGCCCGGCGTGTTACCCTATCTGCTGTCCCATTTCCGGCGCGACATGCGTTCGCTGTCGACGATGCTGGACTCTCTCGACCTCTACTCCCTTGAAACCCAACGCCCGATCACCTTGCCATTGTTGCGCGAGTTGCTGCAGGCGGAAGCGAAAGAATGATGAATCTGGCCCTGTTTGACCTCGACCACACCCTGCTGCCCATCGACTCGGATCACGAGTGGGGCGAATTCCTGGTACGCATCGGTGCCGTGGACGCCGCCGAATTCACCCGCCGCAACGACGAATTTTTCGCGCAATACCAGGCCGGCACGCTCGATCCGGTGGAATACCTGGAATTCTCGCTCGGCACGCTGGCGCAATTCCCGCGCGAACGCCTGGAGGCGCTGCACCGGCAATTCATGGCCGAAGTGGTCATGCCGGTCATCCGCCCGGAAGTCGTGGCCCTGCTGAAACAGCACCAGGACGCGGGCGACCTGCTGGCCATCGTCACGGCCACCAACCATTTCATCACCAAACCCATCGCCGACGCGCTGGGCGTCGAGCACCTGCTGGCCGCCATGCCCGAATATGACGACGCAGGCAACGTCACGGGCAAGCTGGTCGGCACGCCGACCCTGGGCGCGGGCAAGCTGACCCACACCCACGCCTGGCTGGAAAAGATGGGCAAGGAACTGGGGCAGTTCGAGCGCAGCTATTTTTACAGCGATTCGCACAACGACATTCCCCTGCTGTCGGTCGTGACCCACCCGGTCGCGACCAACCCCAACACCGCTTTGAGCGCACACGCATCCCTCCACGGCTGGCCATCACTTCACTTATTCAATGATTAAAAAATTCATCCGCAAGATCCTCGGCGTTAAAAAAGAGGCAGCGCGCGACACCACGGCACCCATCGTGCTCGGTCCTGCGCAACACGGAATCGACCCGAAACTGGTGTCGTCGAATGCCATCCGCGTCACCAGCAGCCTGCAGGAAGCGGGCTTCGAGGCCTTTGTCGTCGGCGGCGCCGTGCGCGACCTGCTGCTGGGCGTGAAACCGAAAGACTTCGACATCGCCACCAACGCCACGCCGGAACAGGTCAAGCGACTTTTCCGCCGCGCCTTCATTATCGGCAAGCGCTTCCAGATCGTGCACGTGATGTTCGGCCAGGATTTGCTGGAAGTGACGACCTTCCGCGGCGCCGGCGCAGATTCCGCGCCCAAGGATGAACATGGCCGCGTCCTGCGCGACAACACCTTCGGTCTGCAGCATGAAGACGCGCTGCGCCGCGACTTCACCATCAACGCCATGTACTACAACCCGGCCACGCAGGAAGTGCTCGATTACCACGGCGGCGTGGAAGACATCCGCGCCAAGACCTTGCGCATGATCGGCAAACCGGAAGAACGCTACCGCGAAGACCCCGTGCGCATGCTGCGCGTGGTGCGCTTCGCCGCCAAGCTGAAATTCACCATCGAGCCGCACACGGCCGCGCCGATTCCCGTCATGGCGCCGCTGATCAACAACGTGCCAGCGCCGCGCGTGTTCGACGAAATGCTGAAACTCCTGATGAGCGGCCACGCGCTGGCCTGCCTGCAGCAGCTGCGCAAGGAAGGCTTGCATCACGGCCTGCTGCCGCTGCTCGACGTGGTGCTGGAGCAGCCGCTGGGCGCGAAATTCGTCACCCTGGCGCTGGACGCGACCGACCAGCGCATCGCCGCCGGCAAGACCGTCTCGCCAGGCTTTTTGTTTGCCTCGCTGCTGTGGCACCAGGTGCTGGAAAAATGGACGGCCTACCGTGCCGCCGGCGAGTCAACGATTCCTGCGCTGCACCTGGCGGCTGACGACGTGCTCGATTCGCAAACGGAAAAACTGGCCTTGCAGCGCAAGATCGGTTCCGACATGCGCGACATCTGGTCGATGCAGCCGCGCTTCGAGCGCCGGGTCGGCAAGGCGCCGTACAAGCTGCTCGAACACCTGCGCTTCCGCGCCGGCTACGACTTCCTGCTGCTGCGCTGCGCCTCGGGCGAGATCGACATGGACATCGGCGAATGGTGGACAGCCTTTTATGAAGGCGACGAGGAAACGCGCGAAGCGCTGCTCGTCAGCGCCAATGCCGCACCGGGCGCCGTCAAGAAGAAGCGCCCGCCACGCCGCAGCACGCGCAGCAAGACCGGCACGGGCGGCGGCTCGACCACTGGCAGCACCAGCGGCGAGTGAACGTAGTCATGCAGCCGGTTACCGCTTACATCGGCATCGGGGCCAACCTGGGCGACGCGCGCGCGAACGTGCACGATGCGATCGCGCGCCTGGCGCGCCTGCCCGGCGCATCGCTGGTCGACACCTCGGCCAGCTACCGCACGGAGCCCATCGATTCGAGCGGTGACGACTACATCAACGCCGTGGCGCGCATCACGACCACCCTGCCGGCAGAGGAACTGCTGCTGGCGCTGCACGCCATCGAGGCGGCGCACGGGCGCGAGAGGCCCTACCGCAACGCCCCGCGCACCCTGGACCTCGACTTGCTGCTGTACGGCGATGAACAGATCGCCAGCGCCACCCTGACGGTGCCCCATCCGCGCATCACCGAGCGCGCCTTCGTGCTGGTGCCGCTGCTGGCACTGGCGCCCGCCATCGTCGTGCCCGGGCTCGGACCGGCGCAGGACTACCTGGCCACGGTGGCCGACCAGGCCATCAGCCAGCTCTGAGCCGCCGCGCCGGACATACACTACAATGCCGCCCCTGCACGCCGCCCTATAAAGTACTACACTAGCGGCGTCGCAATCGCATCACCCCCTTTCACTCTAGAGAATACCTATGTCCGCTTATTTGCAAGGAACAGATCTGGCAGCCAAAGACAAGGCCGCCACACCGGCGCCGGCGCCAGCCAAGCCTGTCGCCAACAAGGCCGTGACCATCCACACGCTGGCCACGCTGCGCGCCGCTGGCGAAAAGATCACCATGCTGACCTGCTATGACGCCAGCTTCGCGTCCCTGATGGACCGCTGCGGCGTGGAGATCCTGCTGATCGGCGATTCGCTCGGCATGGTCTGCAACGGCCTCAATTCCACCCTGCCCGTCACCGTGGCCGAACTGGCTTACCACACGGCGTCCGTGGCGCGCGGCAGCAAGTCGGCCATGATCCTGTCCGACCTGCCGTTCGGCGCGTACGGCACGCCTGAAACGGCGTACGCCAACGCCGTCATCCTGATGCAGGCAGGCGCGCACATGATCAAGATCGAAGGCGGCGCCTGGCTGGCCGAGACGGTCCGCTTCCTCACCGAGCGCGGCATCCCCATCTGCGCTCACATCGGCCTGACGCCGCAATTCGTGCACCAGCTGGGCGGCTATAAAGTGCAGGGCAAGAGCACGGAAAGCGCGGCCGAACTGAAGAACGACGCGCTGGTGCTGCAAAACGCGGGCGCCGCCATCGTGCTGATGGAAGCGATGCCGTCGCAACTGGGCAAGGAAGTGACCGAGATGCTGACGATACCCACCATCGGCATCGGCGCAGGCCCCGACTGCTCGGGCCAGGTCCTCGTCATGCACGACATGCTGGGCGTGTTCCCAGGCCGCAAAGCGCGCTTCGTGCGCAACTTCATGGAAGGCGCGGCCAGCATCGACGACGCCGTCACCGGCTACGTCAAAGCCGTCAAGGATGGCAGCTTCCCGGCGCTGGAGCACTGCTTCTGAGGTAGCCTATTGAGGCGATATCGCCCCGGTACTCGCCGGGGCGATTTTTTTTTCGCGCAGCGTTTCTGTCCGTACAAAAGCCACCTCCAGGCCAAAGAACTGCCCGATACGGTTCAACGTCTGGATAGTCGGGTTGCCCTTGCCGCCCTCGATCTCCTTGATGACCTTGGTGCTCACGCCCCGGTGCGCTGCAAACTCTGCCTGCGTCATGCGCGAGATGGCGCGCATTTCCTTGACGGCGTGCTGCAGCGTGACGGCGCCTGCTTCAATGGCTTCGTAAAGCACCGCCCTGCGCTGCCGCAACTCTTCCTTGCCAACGGTTTTTTTCGTACGCGCCATGTCAGTGTTCTCCCAATGCCTTGAGCTGTTCGATCTGCCCGGCGATATGGGGCCGGAGGAAAGCAATGATGTCATCATCCACGCCTGCCTCCTGCATATGCTGTTCCAGCGCAGCCAGTTGCTGGGCAAATCCGTATAGCGCAAGGCGGACCTGCTGGCGCTCGACGTCCGGCATGCCGATCGTCGCCAGTATCGTCGTCCAGTCATGCAGCTCGTTCTTGGTATCCGGGTGATACCAGCGCGCCGCGCGTGGTATGCCATCGGGGTCTAGGTACATCGGCGCAAAATCGAACAGCGGCGTGAGGCGCACCTCGGCACCCACTTGCTGTACCGCCGTATTGCGTGCGTGATTATCGGTATTGCGCATGGCCAGGTTCAAGATATCGCGTTTGAGAAACTCGATGGTTTCCGCAGTCTTGTCGCTGACGACGGCGCGCAGCGCCTGCAATAGTACGAACTGGCTGGGCGTGGCTTCAAAGCCAACGATACCTGCCAGCGAAGCAGCGCTTTCCTGATGCAGTCGCAGCACTTTTCTATCGCGGATGCGGCGGTCAAAACGGGGAATGAACAAGGTATCGTCCTGGTAGCGCAGTTGGCCTTCGGTGCGCAAGCCCACCGCGCGCGCCACAGCCATGTAGGCCGCTTCATTTCTCAACACCTTGGCGTCACTGGCGGTCTTTCCGCGCGGACGCTTGACGATGAAATGCGCAGCCGCGTTCTGGTCCGGAAGGGCGCCATCGGCATGCCAGAGACCAGCATGGTCGGTTGTCAGCAGATATTTCGGTGCTGCTCCCTGCACTCCCAAGGTGCCCGCTGCGAGCATACTATGAATAAGCATGCGTTCATTGAAGGCATCGCCACGGCCTATGATCTCGTCCAGTGAAAAACCGGGCAATGGCTTGCCCTTGTCGTGGCTTGCAAGATGTCGGGTGTAATACTGGACGGCTTCGGCGATGCGCACGCGCCCGATGGGATTAAAAGCGCCAGCACACATCAGGGGAAAATTGGCGGCCGGTCCGTCCGTCAGATCGAGTTTACCCAACAGATAGCTGCGCCCGCTTCCCTGCGGAATCAGATCAAAGATAAAGGCAGGCCAGTGCGCCAGCTTTTGCATCTCCGCCGTGACAGGAAAGCACAAAGATATCGGCTCGGCACCATGACCGAAAGCATAATCGAGGTCATACTCGAACAGGGCAGCGGTGCGTGGATTGCCGCCTGTAGGATCAAGCAAAGTCAGCGATGCGCAATCGCGCCACGCATCATCATGAAAAATTTGAAAATGGCACTGCATGGCGGCTCCACTGGATCTTATAGTAACTAATTGTGTCCAGTTTATCCTTAAATTAGTACTTATACGATCCAAATTGCAAAAAATACGTCGCTATGGAAAACTCAATAGCTCTTAAAAGAACTATTTTAAGCCATTAATACCAATAATTAGCCCTTTTAAGTACCATCATGAAAATTATCCCACCTGTATCCACGTCGTCTTCAATTCCGTGTACTTGTCCAGCGCATGCAATGACTTGTCGCGCCCGTTGCCCGACTGCTTGTAGCCGCCGAACGGCACGGTGATGTCGTCGCCGTCGTACTGGTTGACGTGCACGGTGCCGGCACGCAGGGCGCGCGCCGTCTGGATGGCCTTGGTGATGTCCGATGTCCACACGGCCGCCTGCAAGCCGTACGGCGTGGCATTGGCCTGTTTGATGGCTTCGGCGATATCCGTAAAGCCCAGCACGGACAGGACGGGACCGAAGATCTCTTCGCGCGCGATCGTCATGCTAGTATCCACGCCAAAGATGGTGGGCTGCACGTAGTAGCCGCCCGTTTCCGCGCGCACGGCTTCGCCGCCGCCCAGCAGCTGCGCGCCTTCGCTCTTGCCGGCCGCGATATAGCCCATCACCGTTTGCATCTGCGTGGCATCGACGATGGCGCCCATGACGGTGGCTTCGTCGAGCGGATCGCCGGGCTGGAAACGGGGCAGCATGGCCAGCGCCTTGGCGATAAATTCATCCTTGATCGATGCTTCCACGAACAGGCGCGAGGGCGCGTTGCAGCTTTCGCCCTGGTTGAAGAAGATGGAACCGACGGCGGCCGCCACGGCCTTGTCCAGGTCCGGGCAATCGGCGCACACGATGTTGGCGGACTTGCCGCCCAGCTCCGTCCACGCCCGTTTCAAATTCGACTGGCCCGCCATCTGCACGATCAATTTTCCCGTGCGCGTGGAACCCGTAAAGCCGATGCAATCGACGTCCATGTGCAGCGCCAACGCGGCGCCGGCCTCATTGCCGTAACCGGGCAGCACGTTGAAGACGCCCGCCGGCACGCCCGCTTCCAGCGCGATGTCGGCCAGGCGCAAGGCCGTCAGCGGCGATTTTTCGGACGGTTTCAATATCACGCTGTTGCCGGCCGCGAGGGCGGGCGCGATCTTCCAGGCGGCCATGATCATCGGGTAGTTCCACGGCACGATGGCAGCGACGACGCCCACCGGTTCGCGCGTGATCAGGGCCAGGCTGTTGGCGGGAGTCGGTGCGATTTCATCGTAGACTTTATCGATCGCCTCGCCATACCAGCGCAGGCAATTGGCCGTGGCGCCCACGTCCACGCTCTGGCTGTATTTGATCGGTTTGCCCATGTCCAGGGTTTCCAGCAGGGCCAGCTCGGGACCGTATTTCTGCACCAGGTCGGCGAACTTGATCAATGTCCGCTTGCGCTGCGCGGGGGACTTGCCTGCCCAGCGGCGGTCCTCGAAAGCGGCGCGGGCCGCCAGCACGGCCGCATCGACGTCAGCGCCGTCACAACGGGCTACCTGCCCCAGCACACGCCCGTCGATGGGCGAGAGATTGTCGAAGCTCTGGCCTGATGCGGCCCCCACGCGTTCGCCATTGATGAAGGCGCGGCCATCGATCTTGAGCTCCGCGGCCCGTGCATGCCAGCTGGTGTTCTCCGTCATTGTCGTCTCCAGACAAGTAAAAGAGCCAGCCTACTCCTTTTCCAGAGAATAGGCCGCAGACATCTGCTTGCGCCGTCGCCGGTCGGCGCGCGCCAGCATCACGGCATACGCGATCACGGCAAGCGTCACCACCAGGATGGTCAGCGCGGCGATCGCGTTGACGCGCGGATCGAGCCCCAGGCGCGCGCGCGAGAAGATCACCAGCGGCATCGTCGTCGAACCGGGACCGGACAGGAAGGCCGACAGCACCACGTCGTCGAGCGACAGGGTGAATGTCAGCAGCCAGGCCGATGCCAGCGCTTGCGTGATGTTCGGCAGGGTCACGAGGAAGAACACCTGATGCGCGCGACAGCCCAGGTCCATGGCCGCTTCGGCCAGGGATTTACTCATTTCCTGGAGACGCGACTGTACCACCACGGCCGCATACGCCATTCCCAGCAGGGTGTGGCCGAGCCAGATGGTCAGCACGCCCCGTTCGGGAAAACCGAAGACCTTTTGCATGGACACGAGCATCAGCAGCAGGGACAGGCCGATGATCACTTCCGGCATCACCAGCGGTGCGCTGACCATGGACGAGAACAAGGTGCGGCCACGGAAGCGCTGGTAGCTCGTCAAGGCAAAGGCGGCAAACGTGCCGAGGATGACGGACGAGGTGGCCGACATGAAGGCGATCTTCAGGGAGAGGCCAAAACCCGAGATGATCTCCGTATCGCTCATCAACTCGCGGTACCAGCGCAGCGAAAAGCCGCTCCACACCATGTCCTGGCGCGAGCTGTTGAACGAAAAGACGATCAGCACGATGATGGGCAGGTAGAGGAACAGATAGCCGAGCGAGAGCCAGCCGCGGCCGAACCAGCGCTGCAGGAAAGTACGTCCGTTCATGTGCGCTCCTCCGCGTCCTGGTCCTTCTTGTATTTGTTAAAAATCGCCATCGGCACGAGGATCAGCAAGACCACCAGCACCGTCACCGACGAAGCCATGGCCCAGTCGTTATTGGTGAAATATTCATCCCACAGCACGCGGCCGATCATCAGGGTTTCCGGGCCGCCCAGCAGCTCGGGAATCACATATTCGCCCACGGACGGAATGGACACCAGCATGGCACCGGCGATGATGCCCGACTTCGACAGGGGCACGGTGATGCGCCAGAACGCCTGCAAAGGCGTGGCGCCCAGGTCGGCCGCCGCTTCCAGGTAGCGCATGTCCATTTTCACCAGATTCGCGTACAGGGGCAGGATCATGAACGGCAGATACGCGTACACCATGCCGACGACCAGCGAAAACGAGGTGTTCATCATGTGCAGCGGTTCGCTCACCACGCCCAGCGCGATCAACAGGTCGTTGAGCAAGCCGTGGTTGGCGAGGATGCCCTTCCACGCATACACGCGCAGCAGGAACGAAGTCCAGAACGGCAGCATCACCAGCATCATCAGCACGGGCCGGATGGACGGCCTGGCGCGCGCCATGAAGTAGGCGAACGGGTAGCCGATGAAGAGGCAAATGGCCGTGGTGATGGCCGCGTACTTGATGGAGCTGAGGTAGGTGAGCAGATACAGCTCATCGGCGGCGATGAACAGGTAGTTGGCGATTTTCACCTTCAGCACGACGATGCCGTCGACGTACGACAGCAAGCCGCCGAACGGGCTGCCCGCCGTGTCCATGTCGGACAGGCTGATGCGCAGTACGATCAGGAATGGTACCAAAAAGGCGGCCGCCAGGAACAGCGAGGGCACGGCGATGACGGCGTTGCGCCCAGTCACCCAACGCAGGGTGACGAGCTTACGCAGCGATTGCAGGAGGGACGTCATGATGGCCTCAGCTGGTCAGCACGACGATGTCGGCGCCATCCCACCACACCCACACGCGCTGTTCGCGCTCGAGGCGCGCGACGTCGTGGCGAGCCGCGTTGGTGCGCGACACTTTCACCACCGTGCCGCTGTCGAGGCGCACGTGGTAGCTGGTTTCATTGCCAAAATACGCCATGGCGACGATTGCTCCTTGCGCGCAGTTGTAGCCATGTTCCGCTGGCGACGCCCGTTCTTCCAAAGCGGGTGGCGCGATCTGGATGCCGATTTTCTCGGGACGCACGGCCACCGAGACATCCATGCCCAGATTGCCCGTGATGCCGTGCGAGACATAGTGCTCGCCATCGGGCGTGGCGATGACCACGTGGTCGGGCTCGTCATGCGCGATGCGGCCGTCGAACAGGTTGACGCTGCCGATGAAATCGGCGACGAAACGGCAGTTCGGCGTTTCATAGATTTCGCCGGGAGCGCCCACCTGCAGGATGCGCCCTTCGCTCATGACGGCGATGCGCGTGGCCATGCTCATGGCCTCGTCCTGGTCGTGCGTGACCATCACGCAGGTGACGCCCACCTGCTCGATGATGTTCACCAGTTCCATCTGCGTGCGCTCGCGCAGTTTTTTATCCAGCGCGCCCAGCGGCTCATCGAGCAGCAGCAATTGCGGCCGCTTGGCCAGGCTGCGCGCCAGCGCCACGCGCTGCTGCTGCCCGCCCGACAGCTGGTGCGGCTTGCGCTTCGCGTATTGGCCCAGCTGCACCAGCGCCAGCATCTGCTCGACGCGCGCCGCCACTTCCGCTTTCGGCAAACCGTCGCGGCGCAGGCCGAAGGCGATGTTGTCCCACACGGATAAATGGGGGAACAGCGCGTACGACTGGAACATCATGTTGATCGGGCGCTGGTGCGGCGGCACATCGACGATGCTGTTGCCCGCCAGGGCGATGCGCCCCGACGTCGGCGTCTCGAAACCGGCCAGCATGCGCAGCAGGGTCGACTTGCCGCAACCTGAACTGCCCAGCAAGGCGAAGATCTCGCCCTTGTTGATCGTCACGGAAATATCATTGACGGCGCGCACGCCATCGAATTCCTTGACCAGTTGATCAATCAGCAAGAAGGGCGCTGAGGCGTCGCTGGCCGACGCGGCGGGTGTTGCTATCGTCATGTGTGGGTGGCTTCTGGGTAAGGGGATGTCAATAAGATGGTGTCAAAATGAAAAACTGGCCGCGAATGCAGCGGCCAAGATGGAAGTTTAGCGGAACTGCCGCCATTGCGGTCCAAAAAATGCGCAGATGGCGGCAAAATGGGGCAAAAACCTACACCCAGCCCTTCGCTTTCACATCCGCATACGTCTTGTCCAGGCACAGCCGTATCAAGCCCACCATTTCATCGATCTGCGCGCGCGTCATCACCAGCGGCGGGGCAACGATCATGCGCTCGCCCACGGCGCGCATGATGACGCCATTGTCGAACATGTGGCCGCGGCAGATCATGCCCACACCCTGGCCCTCGTCGAACAGCTCGTTCTCGTGCACGGTGGCGCCCTTCCTGCGCACCAGGTTCAGGCCCGCGACCAGGCCGCAGCTGTCCGCATAGCCGACCAGCGGATGTTCGCCCAGGCTGGCGAAACACTGATGCAGGTATGGCCCCGTGTCCTCGGCCACCTTGGCCACCAGCTGCTCTTCCTCGATGATGCGGATGTTTTCCAGCGCGGCCGCGCAGGCCACGGGGTGGCCCGAATACGTGAAGCCGTGCGTGAACTCGCCGCCCTGTTCAATCAAGACTTTAGCGACGCGATCCCCCACCAGCACGCCGCCCAGCGGCACATAGCCCGAGGTGACGCCCTTGGCGAACGTGATCAGGTCGGGCTTGATGCCGAACAGTTCGGAACCGAACCAGCGCCCCAGGCGGCCGAAGCCGCAGATGACTTCATCGGCGATCAGCAAGATGCCGTACTTGTCGCAGATGCGCTGGATTTCGGGCCAGTACGTCGCTGGCGGGATGATGACGCCGCCGGCGCCCTGCACCGGTTCGCCAATGAAGGCGGCCACCTTGTCGGCGCCGATTTCCAGGATTTTGTCTTCCAGCCAGCCGGCCGCCTTCAGGCCAAAGGCTTCCGGGCTCAAGCCGTGCCCCGACTCCAGGTAATTGGGCTGGCCAATATGCGCGATGCCCGGTATCGGCATGCCGCCCTGCGCATGCATGCCGTCCATGCCGCCCAGGGACGCTCCCGCCACCGTGCTGCCGTGATAGGCGTTGTGGCGGCTGATGATGGTGTGGCGCTGCTTGTAGCCGAGGATATCCCAGTAGCGGCGCACCATGCGCAAATTCGTGTCGTTGCCTTCGGAACCGGAACTGGTGAAGAACACGTGCTGGAACTGCGGCGGCGATATTTGCGCCAGCTTGGCCGCCAGCTGCGCGGCCGGCACGTTCGTCGTGCCAAAGAAGCTGTTATAGAACGGCAGCGTCTCCATCTGCCGGTACACGGCTTGCGAAATCGACGTGCGGCCATAGCCCACGTTGACGCACCACAGGCCCGACATCCCGTCGACGATCTTCTTGCCCTGGCTATCCCACAGGTAGACGCCGTCGCCGCGCACCATCACGCGCGCGCCTTTCGACGCCAGGTCCTGGAAATCGGTGAATGGGTGCAGGTAGTGGGCCGAGTCCATCTGCTGGATGGCGGCCGTGTCATACACCTGCGGCGCCGCGTTTTTCTGCGCCACGGAGGCAACCAGGGCGGCAATTGGCGCCAGCGGATTATTGGATGTGCTCATTGAGATCCTTTCTTAAACGTGGAGCAGAAGATGTTCGCGCTCCCACGGGCTGATGACGGTCATGAACTCCTGGTGCTCCAGGTCCTTGATGGCCGCATACACGTCGATGAAGCGCTCGCCCAGCACCGTGCGCAGCTTGTCTTCCGCGCGCAGCAGCTGCAGGGCCTCGGGCAAGCCTTGCGGCAATTCGAACTTCATGTCGTAGGCGCTGCCCACCATCATCGGCGTCGCTTCCAGCTGCTCCGTCATGCCAAGGTAGCCGCAGGCCAGGGTGACGGCCAGCGCCAGGTAGGGATTCGCGTCGGCGCCGATGATGCGGTTTTCCACGCGTCGGTCCTGCACGCCGGACTCGGGCACGCGAAAACCCACCGTACGGTTGTCCAGGCCCCACTGGATGTTGATCGGCGCGGCAGTGTGGCGCACGATGCGCCGGTAGGAATTCACATACGGCGCGACGATGGCCATGGCCGACGGCATGTAGCGCTGCAGGCCCGCGATGTAATGCTTGAAGATGGGCGCGGCCGAACCGTCCTCGTTGCTGAAGATATTCAGGCCCGTCTTCGCGTCGACGACGCTCTGGTGCACGTGCATGGCGGAGCCCGGTTCGCCCGCCATGGGCTTGGCCATGAAGGTGGCGTACATATCGTGTTTCAAGGCCGCTTCGCGCAAGGTGCGCTTGAAGAAAAACACCTTGTCGGCCAGGCCCAGCGGGTCACCATGCAGGAAGTTGATTTCCATCTGACCCGCGCCAATCTCGTGAATCAGCGTGTCGACGTCAAGGTTCATCAATTCGCAGTAATCGTAGATATCCTCGAACAGCGGGTCGAATTCGTTGACGGCGTCAATGCTGTACACCTGGCGGCTCGTCTCGGCCCGGCCGCTGCGCCCGATGGGCGGCTTCAATGGCAAGTCAGGGTCCGTGTTTTTCGCCGTCAAGTAGAACTCCAGCTCGGGCGCCACCACGGGTTTCCAGCCCTTGTCCGCATACAGTTTCAGCACGCGCCGCAGCACGGAGCGCGGGGCGAAATCGACCAGAGCGCCGTCGGCAAAATAACAATCGTGGATGACTTGGGCGGTGGGATCGGTTGCCCACGGCACCATGGTGATGGTGGTGGGATCGGCCTTCAAAATCATGTCGCGGTCGGTGCTGGAAATGGCGCGGTCATAACCGCCATCGTCGACCGGATAATTGCCCGTCACCGTCATGCCCAGTACTGCTTCCGGGATGCGCATGCCGCGCTCCTGGGTGAATTTCCCGCGCGGAAGGATCTTCCCGCGCGCCACGCCCGTCAAGTCGGGGACCAGGCATTCGATTTCCGTGACGCGCTTTTCATTGAGCCACAAATCCATGTCCGTATAGGTGAAATTTTCGCGTATTGCCATGCTTCCCTCTCGCTGGTCTTGATCAAACGCCGCGTACTGCCGGCGGCGCGCCTGTCATCCATTCTTTCTGTGCTGCTGTTCCAGGTAATCGCGACAAGCCTGGCCGAAGGCGCCGAACAGGCGCATCGACTGCGGGTTGTCTTCCACCTGCCACTCCGGGTGCCATTGCACGGCCAGCGTAAAACCGGCGGCGCTGGCCACGCTATATGCTTCCACCAGGCCGTCGTCGGCCAGGGCTTCCACCAGCAAGCCCTCGGCCAGCCGGGCGATGCCTTGGCCATGCAGGGAATTGACCATCATTTCGCTCTCGCCGCCCAAGAGCCGTGACAGCAGGCCGTCAGGCATCAGCTTGATGCGGTGCGCGGGCCCGTACTGGCGCTCCAAAGGATCGAGCACGTTTTCACGGTGGTCCTGCATGCCAGGCACCGCGTGCACGGCCTGGTGCAGGCTGCCACCCAGGGCCACGTTGACTTCCTGGAAGCCGCGGCAAATGGCGAGCAAGGGCAGCTGGCGCGCCAGCGCGGCGCGGATCAGGGGCAAGGTGGTGGCGTCGCGCGCGGGGTCTTGCGGCAGGTCGGGATGCAGGATGTCTTCGCCATACAGGCGCGCGTCGACGTTCGAAGCGGAACCGGTCAGCATGACGCCATCGGCGACGTGCAGCGCCGCTTCCAGGTCCGCATCCGCGCCCAGGGCGGGTAGCAGCAGCGGCATGCAGCCGGCGCCGCGCACCACGGCGTGCAGGTATTTGTCCTGCGCCATGTGCCAGGCGTGGCTGCCAAGCTGGCGCTGGCAGGCAGGAACGAGAACGATGGGACGGCGCATAAAGCTTCCTCGCTGGCGTGACGATCCAATGACAGCGCCATGACAGCGCTGCCGCTCGCTTCACTGTACAGCAGAGCCGCAGGCAGCGGCCACACCGATGGACGTGGCCAGCGGCGGCGCACATCGCCTACACTACGGCTTTGCAATATTGCTCTTGATAAAATCATCATATGCCCGTCCGGCGCCAAACACCAGCGCCGCAGGCAAAGTCCCTTACTTTCCCATGCATCCACACCGTATTCCAGCCTTCCTGAACACCTTTTCCACCCCGAGGGGGCGGCCATGAAGCACATGCCATGGCGCGACTTCTTCGCCCTCGTCGTCAGCATCGGCGTGGTCGGCCTGGGCCTGGGCGCCACCATGCCGCTCACCGCATTGACCCTGCACCAGCGCGGCGTGGGCACGGACATCATCGGCATGATCACGGCAGTCAGCGCCCTGGGCATCCTGGCCGCCTCGCCATTCGTTTCGCGCTGGGTGGGGCGTTTCGGCGCGCGCGCCACCATGCTGGGCGCCGTGTGGGTGGCCTCGCTGGCGACGATCGCCATGCAGTGTACCGACCACCTGCTGGCGTGGAGCGTGCTGCGCTTCCTGTTCGGCGGCGCCATGGGCGTGCTGTTTACCATCGGCGAAGCGTGGGTAAACCGCCTGGCGCCCGACAATTCGCGCGGACGCGTGGTGGCCATGTACACCACCAGTTTTACGTTCTTCCAGCTGATCGGTCCTGCCCTCGTGGCGCTGTTCAACGACAAGATCAGCTGGAGCTTTGCCGCCTGCGGCCTGCTGTTTTTGCTGGCCGTGCCCGGCTTGATGCTGATCTCGAACAGCGGCCCGGAAAGGGAGCCGGAAGAACATGGCGTGAAGTGGACATTGATTCTGCCGCGCATGCCGATGATCGTGCTGGGCGCCGCCTTCTTCGCCCTGTTCGACACCCTGGCATTGAGCTTGCTGCCGCTGTACGCGATGGAACACGGCATCGGCACGGACCTGGCCCTGCTGTCGGCCACCGTGGTGCTGGTGGGCGACACTGGCCTGCAATTCGCACTGGGATGGATGGCCGACCGCTACGGCCGCGCCAAGGTCCACGCGGGCTGCGGCGTGGCCGTCTGCCTGCTGCTGCCGCTGCTGCCGTTTGCCGTCGGCACGCCATGGCTGTGGTGGACCTTGCTATTGCTGCTGGGCGCGGCGGCGGGCGGCATCTACATGCTGGCGCTGGTGGCCTGCGGCGAACGGTTTACAGGACTGTCGCTGACCAGTGCCAGCGCCATCGTCAACGCCACCTGGGGCGTGACCAGCGGCGGCGGCCCCCTGCTGACAGGGGTGCTGATGCAGTCCGTCGGCGTGAACGCGCTGCCGGCAGTGATGTGGGTATGCGCCGCCATCTTTGTCGGCAGCGCCGTATGGGAGCGCAGGAAGGGGATCGTGTAGCTTGCGCTACTGCTTCTGCTTTTCCAGGCGCTGCCGCAGTTCTTCGGCCACCGGATAATCGGGATACGCCTGCCGGAACGCCATCCATTCCTGCTGCGCCAGGGCGCCCTCGCCTGCCTTGAGCAGGGCGTCGATCTTCACCAGCCACACGGAAGCGTCAAGCTTTGCCGGCGGCGGCATGGCCAGCGCGCGCTGCACCGGCGCCTGGCGTTGCAGGCCAGATTCAGCCTTCATGGCCGCCTGCTGCTCCATCGCCTCGCGCATTGCCGGCGCCGGCGCCGGCGGGGGCGGCGGTGCTGGCGGCGCCACTGGTGCTGTCTGAGGCGTGGGAAACGAGACTGGCGCTGGCGGCGCTGTCAGCGGTGCTGGCTCGGCCTGCGGTGTCGGTCTCGGTGCCATCTTGGCCACCGCGCGCGGTGCCGGTGCCGCTGGCAAAGCTGCGGGTTGCGGCGGTGCCTCAGCCGCCGGCGGCGGAACGGACGTGGTAGCAGAAGCGCCAGGTGCCGGCGTCACCTCCGGCGTGACCGGTTCCCCGATCACGGGAAACTGCGCCGGCTTCGATCCGAACCAGTCCACGCCGATCAGGTTGACCGTCAACAGCACGGCCGCGGCCAGGCCCAGCGGAACACGCCAGCGCGGCAGGGAATCGGGCGTCTTTTTCGCAGGCAGGGTGCGCAGCACGCCATCGGCGCTGTCGTTCGCGGCCGCCGGCTGGTGCAAGGCTTTTTCCGCGGCCGCCAGAATGGCCGCATCGAGCGCGCTGGAAGGCGCAGGCTGCGGCAGGCTGGCCAGCAGCGCGTTCAATTCCTCGTCATCGGCTTCGTGCTTGTCTGTATCGTGCGTATTCATGCCTGTCCTCCCGTGCCGGCCGCGCTATCGAGCTGGGCCCGCAATTTCTGCATGGCGTAGCGCAGCCTGCTTTTCACGGTTTCCGCTTCCGCCCCCGTCACCACGGCGATATCCAGGATGCTCATGCCGCTAAACTGCTGCAGCACCAGTGCTTCTCTTTGCTCGGCTGGCAGAGCGGCGATGGCCGCATGCAGCAGCGCGTGCTGCTGTTTCTGCTCCAGCGACTGCTGCGGCGACAGTCCATCGTGCGGCGCTTCGTCCCTGCCTTCATCGAATGGCGAGGCTTCCCTCTGGCGCAGGATGTCGATCAGGCGGTTGCGCGCGATCTGGTACAGATAGGTGCGGAACGCCGCCTGCGGCTGGTAGCCGGCGCGTGCCGCATGCAGGCTGGCCCACGCATCCTGCACGATCTCGTCCACCCACGCTCGGCGCGGCGCACGCCAGGCCACGAAACGGTACAGGCCCTGGCTATGGCGCCGGTACAATTCGCGAAACGACGGCAGATCGCCAGCGCCGTAGCGCAGCATCAGGTCTTCATCCGTCGCAGTAATCAGGGTGTCGGGCATGCGGAGCAGTGTAGCCGAACTGCGCGGCAGCGGCAATTTCCCTGCGCCGTCAGCGTACGGTGGACACAATGGGCGCATAGCTGATGCGGCGTACTTCGCGGATCTGTCCATCCCTGAGCGCCCCTTCCACCAATTCATAGCCGAGCAAGGCGAAGACCCGGCCCTGCAGGAACAATGGCCGCGCATTGCCATACCAGTCCACGCAGGACGCGCGGCAGCCGTCGTCCGGCACTTGACCCGGCCGAGCCGCCAGCGCGCCCAGCTCCGTCAACTGCAATCCGCTGTTGCGCAGATACAGGACGGAGGCGGCTGGCTTGTTGAGGCCAGGGCGCTCGTCCGCACCCAGGATGGGCAAGCCGACCACACCCTCGCTGGCCGTTTGCGGCTTGTAGAAAAAACCGTGGCTGCGCGACTCGCCCTGCGCCGCGTCGGCGCGGATGTAGCGCGTGGCGATCGCCGCCTGCGCCCCCAGGCGGATGCTGCTGAAGTGCAGGTTCCTGCCCTGCGCGCCGATCACCACGGCGTCATCGCCCAGCGCCTCGATACGTTCCACGCCATGCGGCAGGGACAAGGCTTGCACGCTGCCCGCATCGGCCCAGCGCACTGCAAACAGGGGCTGGCGCGGCCAGGCCTGGTCCGCCTTGCGGCGTCCGGCATTGCCAGGGTTGCCGTACAACAGATACGCGCCCACATAGCGGTTCTGCAAACCGTAGCCGCCACCACCGGGCAGCGCCTTGTAGCTGCTGGCGGGCGCGCTGTCGCGGCCATCGGAAAACGACGCCAAAGGCACGCGCAGCAAGGCCATGTCGCCGCGCCCCCGCGCGCCATCCCACATGGCGTCGCCCTGGCCTTCGGCGCGCAGCAGCACGTTCAGGTGGCCATCGCTACTTTCCAGGAACGAGAACTGGTCGACGGGCGCGCCGGCCACCTTCAGGGCGCTGGGCGCGCCGCCATCGAGGGGAATGCGGAACACGCCCGAGTCGCTGCCGCGGCGCGTCGTCCACACGAAAACGGATTCGCCCGATACATAAAACACGCGGCCCTGCGGTCCCATCACGGCCGTCGCTTCGCAGCGCATGTCGCGCTGCGCCAGATCGCACACGGTGACCGTATGCAGGGTCAGGCCGAAGCCCGTTTCTGGTTCTTCATCGGTGCGGTAGATGCGCGTGGCCGGGGCGATGCGCTTGAAATCGGACGGCACGGCATCAGGACGCCAGCGCCGCAACGCGGGGAAGCCGCCGAACGGGTCGCCCCGGCGCAAGTTCAGCGACAGGGGCGAATAGAACACCAGTTTGCCGCCGACCAGCCGGCTCGCATAATTGCGCGACGAGTAATAATCGTTGGAGCGCAAGTGATACGTGGAACGGTAGGCCAGCTTGCCGTCCCCGTTGACGTCGAACAGGCCGATCTCCGTGCCGCCACGGTTGTAGCTGTAGCCGATCACTACCACCGTGTCGCCATCGATCAGCATTTCGTCATACCAGCTGCCGGACGGGTCGCTGCCGGGCGCGAACGCGTCGAGCGACGACACGGGCTGCAAGACGTTGCCGCCCACCGCCACCGTGAACAGCTTGCCGCGCCGGAGCATCACGAGGTGCTTGCCATGCAGCTTGACGATGCCGCCTTCGTCCACGCCCGCCGTCTGCACATTGGTGATGGATTCGGCAGCTTCTGCCGATGGCGCGGGGGCAGCCTTGGCCGCCATCGGTGCGGGAGAGGCGGGAAAAGCGGGCGGCGGCGCCATGGACTGTGCCGAATACTGCGCCGTGGCGCGCTGCAGTTTCTGCTGCTTCAGCAGCAACGCCTCCTGACGCGCGTGCAGCTGCTGCAGGTAGCTGCTCAAGGCTTGCTCGCTGGCGAACGGCGCCAGGGTCTTGCGCGGCGCCGTGCCGGCGGCGTGGCTGCCTGCCGACAGCAGCAGGGACAGTGTCAATGTGATCTTGAGGGCGCTGGACATCGCTTCTTCTCCGGTTGGCTGGGGTGTCCAACATGAAACGCAGCAGCGCAGAAAAAGGGGTTAAATACACGTGAAAATATTCACGCAGCGTTCACCTTATTCAAAACCCCGTATGCGGTCGCCATTGAAATTCGGCAGCCGCCATTCGAAGTGCAGGGCCAGGAAGCGGAACAGGAAACCGGCGCCGATGGACGCCAGCTGCGCCACCGAGCTGTCGACCTTGAAGTACAGCAGGCCGACATACAGGCTGCCCGTGAACAGGGCCACGGTGGCATACACTTCGCGCTGCAGCACGAGGGGAATCTGGTTGCACAGGATATCGCGCAGCAGGCCGCCGAAGACGCCAGTGATCATCCCCGCCAGCACGACAATAGCCGGATGCATCTTGGCCGACATGGCGATGTCGCAGCCGATCACGCAAAACGCCACCAGGCCCAGTCCATCGACCAGCAGGAAGATGGCGCGCAGATGGTGCAAATAGCGCGCGACGAAGGCCGTGACAATGGCCGCGCCGATGGTAAACAGCAGGTATTCGGGATGCGCGATCCAGCCCAGCGGATAGTGCCCCAGCAGCACGTCGCGCACGGTGCCGCCACCGAGCGCCGTGACGGTGCCGATCATGCAGATGCCGAACAAATCCATGCCGCGCCGCATCCCCATGATGGCGCCGGACATCGCTTCGGCGACAATCGCCACCAGGTAAATCGTATATAGCAGCATGCTCTTATTCTTCCGAAAATGATTTGAGAATTTGTTCGCGTTCGCGCGCTTCGCTCAGGGTGCGCGCTTCATTCGTGCCCGTGCTGGAGCCGCCATTTCCAGCGCCAGCTTCGCCGTGCGCCATGCGCGTATCCGCACCGCCGCTGCCGCAGCCGACACTGCTGTGGATAAAAGCAAAGTTATCCTTCAGGCAGTCGCCGGCCAGGTATTCGGCATACACGTAATCGCCGTCGAGCAGGGCCAGGCCTGGCGGTTCGGCCAGTACCTGCTCGCGGCGGCCCTGCACGGCCACCTGCATGTAGTCGCGCCAGACGGGCAGCGCCAGGGTGCCGCCGGTGGCATTGCCCAGACTTTTCGGCTGATCGTAGCCGAGCCAGACGACGGACACGAGGCCCGACGAATAGCCGGCGAACCAGGCGTCGTAGGCGTTGTTCGAGGTGCCCGTCTTGCCGGCCGCGTCGCCGCGCCCCAGCGCCAGCGCGCCGCGTCCCGTGCCGCTCTTGACGACGTCGCGCAGCATGCTGTCCATGACGTAGGCATTGCGCGTGGAGATGACTTGCGTACCAGGCGCCGGCTCGCCCTTGGCGCGCAGCGCCGCATCGCTGAACAGCACTTCGCCGCTGCGGCTGCGCACTTCCTTGATCAGTTTCGGTGGCATCTGCATGCCCCCATTGGCGAACACGGCATACGATTGCGCCAGCTGCAGCGGCGTGACGGCGCCCGCGCCCAGCGCCAGCGGCAGCGAGACGGGATTGCGCGCGCCCTCGAAGCCGAAGCGCGTGGCGTAGTGCTGCACGTAGCCGGGGCCGGCCGCCTGCATCAGGCTGACGGCCACCAGGTTTTTCGAGCGCACGAGGCCGCGCCGCACGCTGATGAAGCCTTCATAGTTGTTGCCGTAATTGCGTGGACGCCAAGGCCGTGCGCCCGTTTCCTGCGGCAGCAGCAGGCGCTGCGTGTCGTCGACGGCCGTGCCGGGGAAATATCCCTTTTCCAGCGCCGCCGAATACACGAAGGGCTTGAAGCTGGAGCCGGGCTGGCGGTAGGCCTGCATCGCGTGATTGTAGTGGTTGCGGTAGAAATCAAAGCCGCCCGCCATGGCGACGATTTCGCCGCTGTGCGCCTCGACGGAAATGAGCGCGCCTTCCATCTCGGGCAGCTGGCTCACAAGCCAACCCTTCTTTGCCGCGTCATGCATCACGCGAATCACGCTGCCCGCAACGATGGCGCGCTTGCCATCCCAGGCCAGCTTGCCGCCCAGGCGCGCTTCCGATGCCGTCAGCACGATCTCGTCGCCATTACGCAACTGCGCCGTCAGCTGGCGCTTGCCGGCGGTATCGGCCTTGCGCACGAGGGCGGCGCGCAGTTCACCGCTGTCCGGGTAAGGGGCCAGCTGGCGCGCCACGCTGTCTTCGGAAGCGGCCAGGCGCGCTTCCGGGCCACGGTAGCCGCGCCGCGCCTGCGCGTTCAACAGTCCATCTCGCAGCGACTTGTCGGCCGCCCGTTGCGGCGCCATGCGGATGGTCGTCGTCACGTCCAGTCCCATGCTGTAGGCGCCTTCGGGATAGCTTTGCAGGATCAGTTGGCGCGCTTCCTCGACCGCATACGCGGCCGCATGCACGGAGCTGTTGCGGTCCTTGTTCAGGGCCAGCTTTTCCGCCACGGCGGCCGTGTATTCGGCCGGCGTGATGTAGCCCAGTTCGCGCATGCGCTGCAGGATGTAGTGCTGGCGCACGGTGGCACGCTGTGGGTTGGCGACGGGGTTGTAAGCCGATGGCGCCTTCGGCAAACCGGCCAGCATGGCCGCTTCGGCGATGCTGACGTCGGCCAGTGGCTTGTCGAAATAAATGTTCGAAGCGGCGGAAAAGCCGTAGGAGCGCTCGCCCAGGTAGATCTGGTTCATATACAGTTCCAGCAGCTTGTCCTTGCCGTAATGCTGTTCCAGCTTGTAGGCGAGCAGCATCTCCGTCAGCTTGCGCTGCACGGTCTTTTCGCGCGACAGGAAGAAGTCGCGCGCCACCTGCATGGTGATGGTGCTGGCGCCCTGCGCGTGGTGGCCCGTGACGACATTGGCGAGCGTGGCGCGCGTCAAGCCATAGAAGTCGACGGCGCCATGTTCATAAAAGCGCGCATCCTCGATGGCCAGCAAGGCCTGGCGCATGCGCAGCGGGATATGCTTCAACGGCAAAAATTCGCGGCGCTCTTCGCCGTATTCGGCCAGCAGCTCGCCTTCGCTCGAAAAAATGCGCAGCGGCAGCGCGGGCTTGTACTGGGCCAGGTGTTCGACGGCCGGCAAATCCTGCCACGCCTGGCGCAGCCACCAGCCGCCCGCCAGCGCGGCGGCCATGCCCAGGCCCAGGGTCAATCCCAGGCCGAATTTCAGATTGCGCGCCAGCTTAGACTGGGGCTTGCGGGTGCTGCTGTCGTTCGCTTGTGCTTCCATGGTGGTATTCCTTGCTGCCAGAAGGCCGCGCGCTGGCGCGCAGCACTCCATCAAAGAGGCATTGTGCACTGCAACACATCCATCCTTATGAAAAGTAAGTATTATTTAGTATTGATAAATTTTTCTTATGCAGGTGATGACCATGGATCTCAATCCCAAGCACACGGAAGCATTCCGCGCCGTCGTTGAAACGGGCAGCTTCGAACAGGCGGCGCTGCGGCTGCACCTGACGTCACCCGCCATTTCCCAGCGGGTGCGGGCGCTGGAAAGCCAGCTGGGCAATGCCCTGATCGTGCGCAGCCGCCCCGCGCGCGCCACGCGCATGGGCCAGCGCCTGATGCAGTATCTGAAACGGGCAAAGCTGCTGGAAGCGGATTTGCAGGCGGAACTGGCGGTGCAGCAAGATGCCCCGCTGACCCTGGTGCTGGCGCTGAACGCGGACTCGATGGGCACGTGGTTCTTCCCCGCCCTGTCCGAGGTGCTGATACGCGAGCGCGTACTGCTGGACCTGACCGTGGAAGACCAGGACCACACGTATACCTTGCTGGAAACGGGCATGGCGATCGGCTGCATCAGCACGGAGCCAAAACCCATGCGCGGCTGCACTGCCGAGCCGCTGGGCGTGATGCGCTACTGGCTGGTGGCCACGCCGGCGTTCCGCCAGCAGTGGTTCGCGCACGGCCTGACGCGCAAGGCGGCGCGCACGGCGCCCGTCGTCGCCTACACGCGCAAGGACACCCTGCAATCGTCGTTCCTGCAAGAGGCGCTGGGGCTGCCCGAAGGGGCCTACCCCTGCCATTACGTGCCGGGTGCCACCTCGCACTTCAACGCCATCCGCTATGGCCTCGGCTATGGCATGGTGCCCGAGCTGTTATTGAAAGCAAACACGGACGGCGAGCTGGTGGAAATGCTCACGCCCAAGACCCCGGCCGACGTGGCCCTGTACTGGCATACGTGGAAGGTGCAGTCGCCGCGCATGGAGCAGTTGTCGCGGCAAATCATCGCGGCGGCGCGCAGCATGCTGAAATAGCTATCGTTGCATGCCCCAGCGCTTCAGAGTCACGCGTTCCAGAGTGCGGAAGCCGATGTTTTCCACCAGCAAGCCGATGACGATGACGGCCGCCAGGCCGGCAAACACCTTGTCCGTGTAGAGCTCGTTGCGGTTCTGGAAGATGTACCAGCCCAAGCCGCCCTGCCCCGACGTCGTGCCGAACACCAGCTCGGCCGCGATCAGGGTGCGCCAGGCAAACGCCCAGCCGATCTTCAGACCCGAAACGATGGACGGCAGAGCGCCCGGCACGAGGATGTGCAGCACCAAACGCAAGCCGTTCAGCCCGTAATTGCGGCCCGCCATGCGCAGGGTCTCGGGCACGCCCTGGAAGCCCGCATACGTATTCAGGGCCAACGGCCACATGACGGAATGGACGATGACGAAGATCAGGCTGGCGCGCCCCAGGCCGAACCACAGCAAAGCCAGCGGCAGCAGGGCAATCGCCGGCAAGGGATTCAACATGGCCGTCAGGGTTTCCAGCACGTCGCGCCCGATACGGCTCGACACGGCAAGCAAGGTCAGCACGAAGGCGGCCAGCACGCCCACCGCATAACCTTGCAGCAAGACGACGAGGGACGCGGCCGTGCGCGTGAGCAATTCACCGCTGGCGATGCCGCCGATAAACGCCTGCGCCGTCTGTAGAAAACCGGGCAGCAATAAATCGTTCTGCGTCCAGCGCGCCGCGCCTTCCCACAACAGGGCCAGGCTGAGCAAAATCAGCACCTTGCGCCACAGCGCATGCTGGCTCACACGCTGCCAGCGCGACAGCGGCTGCTCGACGGTGACGCCGGCCGGCGGCGGCGCCGCATAGACGAATTCCTGGCGGATAGGCGGCTCCAGCAGCGCGCTCATACGGCCTCCCGCTGCGCGGTCACTGCTTGCGGGACGGGAGCGACTTCCCCATCGAACAGCAAGCCGTGGATGCGGCTGCTGGCGGCCTGGAATTCCGCACTGCCCGCGCTGTGCAAGCCGAACTGGTGACTGTTCAATTCAGCGCGCACCCGGCCCGGATGGGGCGACAGCAGCAGGATGCGGTTGCCCACGACCAAAGCCTCCTCGATCGAATGTGTGACGAACACAAGGGTAAAACGCAACTCTTCCCACAAGCGGCTCAGCTCTTCCTGCATCTTGCGCCGCGTCAAGGCGTCGAGGGCGGCGAACGGCTCGTCCATCAGCAGCACTTCCGGCTGCATGGCCAGGGCGCGGGCAATGGCCACCCTTTGCTTCATGCCGCCCGACAAGGTGTGCGGATGGGCGTCTTCAAAGCCGGCCAGGCCCACCTTGGCGATCCAGTGATGGGCGCGCTCGCGGGCCGCTACCTTGTCCAGCCGCTTGCTGGCCAGCAGGGGAAACATGACATTTTCCAGCACGGTCTTCCATGGCGGCAACTGATCGAATTCCTGGAACACGACGACACGGTCCGGCCCCGGCTTCGTGATGATCTTGTCCTGCATGGCGATGCTGCCCGCGCGCGGCGCGATGAAACCGGCCACGGCTTTCAACAATGACGACTTGCCGCAGCCCGATGGCCCCAGCAGCACGAAACGGTCGCCCCGGAACACGTCGAAACTGACGCCATGCGTGGCGCGCACGGTGCGCTGCTCCGTACGGTATTCCAGGCTGACATGTTTGACGCTGAGCAAGGGCTGCAAAGCAACCGGAGGACGGACCAGGTGGAAAGCGGGCGCGTTCATGTCAGCCTCCTTGCGTGATGGCAATATCGTCAAAGAAATAATCGCGCCAGCTGTCGGGCAAATTGCGGATGGCGCTCACGCGATGCAGGAATTGCGCCAGACCATAGGTGTTTTGCGGGGCAATCTTGAATTGCACTTGCGGATTGGCAAAGATTTTCAGCAGCAGATTGCGGTCCACTTTGCTCTTGTTGACCTTGATGTAGATGTCGGCCGCGCCTTGCGGGTTGCTGCTCGCATACTGCGCCGCTTCCGCCAAGGCGGCGATGAAGGCGCGATAGGTTTTCGGATTATCCTTGCGGTATTTTTCTGTCGCATACAGCAAGGTCGACGAGCTGGGCCCGCCCTGTACGTCATACGAGTTCAGGATGATATGGGCGTTCGGGTTTTGCGCCAGTTCCTGTTCCTGGAACGGCGAATTGCCAAAGTGGCCGCTGAGCTCCGTGCCGCCGGCGATGATGGCGGCGGCCGCATCCGGGTGCGGCAAGGTTTGCGTGATCTTGTCGAGGCGGGCGAATTCCTTGTCGCCCCACTGTTTCGCCACGGCCATTTGCAAGATGCGCGCCTGGACGGAAACGGAGACGGCGGGCAGGGCGATGCGGTCCTTGTCCGTCAAGTCCGTCAGGGTTTTCACCTTGGGATTATTGCTGATCAGGTAATAGGGGAAGTTGCCCAGCGAAGCCACGCCGCGCACGTTCTGCCGGCCTTTCGTGCGGTCCCAGATGGTCAGCAGCGGTCCCAGTCCAGCCCCGGCGATATCGATATTGCCCGACAACAAAGCATCGTTGATGGCCGGGCCGCCAGACAGGGTGATCCACTCGACCTTCACGTCGACGCCCTGCTGCTTGCCATGCTTTTCAATCAGCTTTTGTTCCTGCGCGATATTGAGCAAAAGAAAAGTGATGCCGTGCTGGCCCGCGATGCGGATCTGCCCTTCGGCCCGGGCCATGGACATGGCCATGCACAGCACGGCAATGGTGGCGAGCAGGCGGCGGGAAAAGGTCAAGATCGGCAACATGGACACTCCTTGGGTCAGGCTTACAGGAAAAAATCAGTACGGCGCATCGCCTTCGATGGTGGTGCGGTAGAGCTTGCGGCGCTGGTCGGGCGGGCAACCGGTGGCCAGATGCATCAGGGAACGGTTGTCCCAGAACACCAGGTCATGCGGTTGCCAACGGTGCACATACAGGTGCTCGGGACGTACGCTGTGGGCAAACAGTTCATCGAGCAGGGCGCGGCTTTCATCGTCGGGCAAGCCGACGATGCGCGTGGTGAAATGTTCGCTGACGAACAGGGCGCGGCGTCCCGTTTCCGGATGTACGCGTACGACGGGATGGGTGACGGGTTTGACTTCATCGATCTGCGCCTGCGTCAGGGTGGGACGCCATGGATTGCGGCGGCGCAATTCCTCATACTGGCTCAAATAGCTATGCTCGGCACGGGCGCCGCGCACGGCGTGGCGCAGCGCGGCCGGCAAGCTTTCCCAGGCCAGGTGCATGTTCGCGAACACGGTATCGCCGCCCTCATCCGGCAACTCTTGCGCATGCAGCATGGAGCCGAGGCTGGGCACCTCCTTGTAGGACAGGTCGGAATGCCAGAAATGACCGGCGTCACCGAGGCCGATGGGCTGGCCGTTTTCAACGATGTTCGAGATGATCAGCACTTCCGGTTGCGTGGGCAGCTGGAACTGGCGCAGCACGTGGATTTGCAGCGGACCGAAGCGGCGGCTGAAATCGACTTGCTGCTGCGGCGTGATGCGCTGGTCGCGGAACACCAGCACGTGATGGTCGAGATGGGCATGGTGCAGGCGCTGGAAATCGCCCTGCGACAACGGTTGCGCCAGGTCCAGCCCCAGCACTTGCGCGCCCAGCGGCGCATCGAAAGTCTCGATATGGAAATGGCTGGTGGACTGCACGGGTTTCAGGACGGCCGACATGGGGAGTTCGCCAAGAGTCTGGGGAAGTCCACTGTATGCCGGCCAGCCTTGCTTGCAAACGAAGCATTTACTATATGGATATGCGCGGCGCGTTGCGCCACTCGGCAACAGGCACTGTCACGCAATGGCACAGCAGCGCCGGCTTTGCCCGGGAATGGAGCCAGCACGCAACTTGCTTATCTACCAAGCTTCAATCGTTGATCAGGAAAGCCATGCCCACCTATGCCCTGCTGCTCGCCTTGCTGTTCCCTGCTTTCGTCCACGCGCAGGATAGCGAGAGTGAAAGTGATCTCAGCTACAAAGCCTACGTGCACAGCGACAAGCGCATCAAGTGTTTGTACGGCTATGCGGCCGACAAGACGGGCGACCATGCGGCCGCCGTCGCCATCTTTGAAGATTGCATCCGGCGCTGGAACGATGTGTATTCGATGATTTGGCTGGCCCAGTTGTATGAAACGGGCATCGGCGTGCCCAAGGACTTGCAACAGGCGACGGCGCTGATGCGGCGCGGTGCGCATACGAACGATGACGCGGCCTATGCGCGGCTCGCGCGCTACCACTATGGCGTGGCGCTGGCCGAAGGCCGGGGCACGCCGCAGGACATTCCCCAGGCCAGAAACTGGCTGCGCCAGGCGGCGCAGGAAGGCGTGCGGGAGGCGGCCGATTACCTGGGCCGCCTGGATAATGCGGCGCCGTAGGCACGGCGCCGGCATCGATTACGCGATTGCTTCGTAACGGGCCAGGCGCGTCGCCATGCGTGGCGCCAGCTCGTGGCCAGCCGTGACGGTCACTTCCAGGTCGTTCAGCAAGCCATCTTTCAAGCCATAAACCCAGCCGTGCACGCTGAGTTCCTGGCCCCGTTCCCACGCATCTTGCACGACGGTGGTCTGGCACACGTTCAAGACCTGCTCGACGACGTTCAGTTCGCACAGACGGTCGCCGCGCTGGCGGCTCGTCAGCACGTCGCCCAGGTAGCGTTCATGCTTCTGACCCACGTCCTGGACGTGGCGCAGCCAGTTGTCGACCAGGCCGATGCGCGTGCCCGTCATGGCCGCATGCACGCCCTTGCAGCCGTAATGGCCGACGATGATGATATGTTTGACTTTCAGCACGTCCACGGCAAATTGCAGGACGGACAGGCAGTTGAGGTCGGAATGCACGACCACATTGGCAATATTACGGTGCACAAACACGTCGCCAGGCGCCATGCCCAGCAATTCGTTGGCGGGCACGCGGCTGTCGGAACAGCCGATCCACAGGTATTCGGGCGACGTTTGCGCTTCCAGGTTCTTGAAGAAATTCGGGTCTTTCGCCACCATCGAGTCGGCCCAGCGGCGGTTACGCTGCAGCAGCTCCGCCAGGGCCGGGCCATTTTTCTGTTCGGTCATATCGCTCCCATTGTGTACGTACGACTGAATTGACGGCAGATCGCGCCCATAGGCTGGCGATGCGTGCACATTTCTCAGTCGTGATGAAAAAAACGCCGGGATGTTGAAGCATCCCGGCGCATGGTATTACGTGTGCTTATTCAAAAAAATCCTTGACCTTGTCTTTCCAGGTCTTGCTTTGCGGACTGTGCTTGGCACCGCCCTCGGTCGTCGACTTTTCAAAGTCGCGCAGCAGGTCTTTCTGTTTTTCCGTCAGTTTCACCGGCGTTTCGATGGCCACGTGGCAGAACAGGTCGCCCGCGTAACCGGAGCGCACGCCCTTGATGCCCTTGCCTTTGAGGCGGAAGGTCTTGCCCGACTGGGTGCCTTCCGGGATCGTGAACGACACTTTGCCGTTCAGGGTAGGCACTTCGATTTCGCCGCCCAAAGCTGCCTTGGTGAACGAGATCGGCATTTCGCAATGCAGGTCGTCGCCTTCGCGCTGGAATACGGCGTGCGGCTTGATGTGGATTTCCACATACAGGTCGCCCGACGGACCGCCATTCGTGCCCGGTTCGCCGTTGCCGGATGAACGGATACGCATGCCGTTGTCGATACCGACTGGAATTTTGACTTCCAGGGTCTTGTTGCGCTTGATGCGACCGGCGCCGCCGCATGGCGTGCACGGGTCGGTGATGACCTTGCCGCTGCCATGGCATTTCGGGCAGGTTTGCTGGATGCTGAAGAAACCTTGCTGCATGCGCACCTGGCCGTGGCCACCGCAGGTACCGCAGGTGGTTGGCGAAGTGCCCGGCTTGGCGCCGCTGCCGTGGCAGGTGTCGCACTTGTCCCAGCTCGGCACGCGGATAGTCGTGTCGAAGCCGTGAGCAGCTTGCTCCAGTGTAATTTCCAGGTTGTAGCGCAAGTCGGCGCCACGGTACACCTGTGGCCCCGCATTGCGGCTGCGTCCACCGCCACCGCCAAAGATGTCGCCGAAGATATCGCCGAAGCTGTCGGCAAAGCCGCCAGCGCCGCCGCCGAAGCCGCCACCGCCGCCCATGTTCGGGTCCACGCCAGCGTGACCATAACGGTCATACGCATCGCGCTTTTCCGGATTGGTCAGCATCTCGTAGGCTTCTTTGACTTCCTTAAACTTTTCTTCCGATTCCTTGCTATCCGGATTGCGGTCCGGATGGTATTTCATCGCCAGTTTACGGTAAGACTTTTTGATCTCTTCTTCCGAAGCATTTTTTGCGACACCGAGTGTCTCGTAAAAATCACGCTTTGCCATGTTGTCGGCACCTTGCAGTCTATCTACTGATGTAAAAATTACACGAAAAAGCCGAGTCGAGTGCTGCACTGGGCAACGACTCGGCTCGGCCGGTCTTCGCGGCTAATCCCGCGATGTAGCGTTCAGCCCGGCTGCCCCCAGTTCATGGGAGCGCAAGACAATTACTTGCTGTCTTTGACTTCTTTGAAGTCAGCGTCAACAACGTCGTCTTGCTTGGCGCCTGCATCCGATGCGCCAGCAGCTTGCTGTGCACCTTCCGCGCCGCCGGCAGCTTGCTGTGCTTGCATGTCGGCATACATTTTTTCGCCCAGTTTCTGCGATGCGCTCGACAGTGCTTCCACCTTGGCGTCGATCTCAGCCTTGTCGCCCGCCTTGATGCTTGCTTCCAGGTCGGTGATGGCCGCTTCGATCTTCTCTTTCTCGCCCGCATCCAGCTTGTCGCCGTATTCGGTCAAGGATTTCCGGGTCGAGTGTACCAGAGCATCGGCCTGGTTGCGCGACTCGGCCAATTCTTTGACCTTCTTGTCTTCTTCCGCGTTCAGCTCGGCATCCTTGACCATCTTCTGGATTTCAGCCTCGGTCAAGCCGGAATTGGCCTTGATCGTGATCTTGTTTTCCTTGCCGGTGGCCTTGTCTTTCGCGCCGACATGCAAGATGCCGTTGGCGTCGATGTCAAAGGTCACTTCGATCTGTGGCGTGCCACGCGATGCTGGCGGGATGCCTTCCAGATTGAATTCGCCCAGACCCTTGTTGCCGGCGGCGATTTCGCGCTCACCCTGGAAGACCTTGATGGTCACCGCAGGCTGGTTGTCGTCGGCCGTCGAGAACACTTGGCTGAACTTGGTCGGAATCGTCGTGTTTTTGTGGATCATCTTGGTCATCACGCCGCCCAGGGTTTCAATACCCAGGGACAGAGGAGTAACGTCCAACAACAACAAGTCCTTGCGTTCGCCCGACAGGACCGAACCTTGAATCGCTGCGCCCACGGCGACGGCTTCGTCCGGGTTCACGTCCTTGCGTGGATCCTTGCCAAAGAATTCCTTCACTTTTTCCTGCACCTTCGGCATACGCGTCATACCGCCGACCAGGATGATGTCATCGATGTCCGACACTTTCACGCCAGCATCTTTGATAGCGATGCGGCATGGTTCCATCGTGGCCGTGATCAGCTCTTCCACCAGCGATTCCAGCTTGGCGCGGGTCATCTTCAGGTTCAAGTGGACCGGTGCGCCGTTCGCCATGGCGATGTACGGCTCGTTGATTTCGGTTTGCTGCGACGACGACAATTCAATCTTCGCGCGCTCGGCCGAAGCCTTGATGCGCTGCAGGGCGATCGGATCTTTTTTCAGGTCGATGCCGTTGATCTTCTTGAACTCGTCGATGATGTAATCGATGACGCGCTGGTCGAAGTCTTCGCCGCCCAGGAAGGTGTCCCCGTTGGTCGACAGCACTTCAAATTGTTTCTCGCCATCAACATCCGCGATTTCGATGATCGACACGTCGAACGTACCGCCACCCAAGTCGTACACGGCGATTTTACGGTCGCCTTTTTCGGTCTTGTCCAGGCCGAACGCCAGCGCTGCCGCGGTTGGCTCGTTGATGATGCGCTTGACGTCCAGGCCAGCGATACGGCCGGCATCCTTGGTGGCTTGACGCTGCGAGTCGTTGAAGTACGCAGGCACGGTGATGACGGCTTCGGTGACTTCTTCACCGAGGTAGTCTTCTGCCGTTTTCTTCATCTTGCGCAGCACTTCAGCCGAAATTTGCGGCGGCGCCAGTTTTTTGTCGCGTACGCCGATCCATGCATCGCCGTTGTCGGCTTTCATGATCTGGTACGGCATCAGCGCGATGTCTTTTTGGACTTCTTTTTCGTCGAACTTGCGACCGATCAGACGCTTGACTGCGTACAGCGTGTTTTTCGGATTGGTCACGGCCTGGCGTTTCGCTGGCGCGCCGACGAGAATTTCGCCATCTTCTTGATAAGCAATAATCGACGGCGTCGTGCGTGCGCCTTCAGCGTTTTCGATTACCTTTGGTTGACCGTTTTCCATGATGGAAACGCAGGAATTCGTGGTTCCCAGATCGATACCGATAATTCTACCCATGATTTATTTCCTTTTATTTGCTAGATTTCAGATGGTTCTTATATGTGGCAAAGCGGCATGGTTTCAAGGCTTGCTTGATGCCGCCCTCTGATTATTTTGCTTGCGCGGTCGTTACAATGGCTGGACGCAGCAGGCGGTCCGCAATCATATAGCCCTTTTGCAGGACTGACACGATGGTATTGGCTTCCTGGTCCGCTGGCACCACGGCAACGGCCTGGTGTTTCATCGGATCGAGCTTTTCACCCTGCACTGGCAACACTTCCACCAGGCGGTTGCGCTCGAACGCAGCATTCAATTGCTTCAAGGTCATCTCGACGCCTTCTTTCAACGATTCGATGGTCGGTGCTTCCACCGTCAGCGCCGTTTCCAGGCTGTCTTTGACGGGCACCATGGCTTCGGCAAAGCTCTCGACTGCGAATTTGTGTGCTTTAGCAACATCTTCCTGTGCGCGGCGGCGGATATTTTCACCATCGGCCTTGGCGCGCATGAAGGCATCGTGCATCTCTGCAAGACGCGCTTCGGTACTCGCCAGCTGCTCTTCCAAAGTAGGCTCTGCGGGAGTCGATGGGGCAGTCGCCGTGGCGTCCGCTTGCGGATTAGGTACAGCTTGGTTTTCCTGATCTTGCATCTGAAAAGCTCCTACAATCAATGACTTAAATGAGTTAGTCTAACTATCTTTACAACACTAACGGGCAGATGGGGCTATATCCTATTGTTTCAAGGGGTATGCGTGGCAAAACCAGCATTACATCGGTCCATGTTACAGCCTATTACAAAGCGCTTCCCATTTCGGGCATTCATCCGTGCGCGCCCACCCTTGATTTTCCAGGCTTCCCGCGGCAAAGCGGGCATTCTACCAGCCCCGCCACGGCCATCGCCACTGGCGGTGTTGCTATTTGGAAAGTTACTTGGCCGCGCCAGACATGACAAAGCCGCGCAAGCGCGGCTTTACGATGGCAAAAAATGCAGGAATATCAGTTCGTCGCGCCCAGCGCCAGCGCCGCCGTGCGCGCCTGCTCGCCCGCTTTCTTGTCCACTTCGCGCTGCGCCGCCGTCTTCATCGTCGGCCAGCCAATCATGTGCTGTTCCGCAATTTCCGCCATGCCCGCGATCCAGGCTGGCGTTTCGTTCAGGCAAGCGATGTAATGAAACTGCTGGCCGCCGGCCGCCTCGAAATCATGCTTCGCTTCCATGGCGATCTCTTCCAGAGTTTCCAGGCAATCGCTGGTAAAACCCGGGCACAGCAAGTCGACCCGCTTGACACCTTGCTGGGCCAGCGCCACCAAGGTGGGCGCCGTGTACGGCTGCAGCCATTCGGCCTTGCCAAAACGAGACTGGAAGGTCACCACATATTGCTCTTTAGTTAATTTTAACTTTTCCGCCAGCAGGCGCGCGGTTTTCAGGCATTGGCAATGGTAGGGGTCGCCCAGCAGCAAGGTACGCTTGGGTACGCCATGAAAACTCATCACCAGTTTTTCCGGACGGCCATGCGCTTCCCAGTGGTTCAGCACGGAATCGCGCAAGGCGTCGATATACGTGTCGTGCTCGTGATATTGCTTGATAAAACGCAATTCCGGTACATTGCGCACGGTGGCGTAATGGGCAAACACGGCGTCGTAGATGGAACCGGTCGTCGTGCCCGAGTATTGGGGATAGGCCGGCAGGATGGCGATGCGCTCGCAGCCTTCGCTTTTCAGCTGGGCCAGTACTTCCGGCAAGGAAGGCGAACCGTAGCGCATGGCCATCGCCACCGTCACGCCGTCATGGCCCCGCTCGGCCAGGGCGCCGGCCAGCAACTTGGCCTGCTTTTGCGTATGCACTTTCAGGGGCGAACCTTCGCGCGTCCAGATCGACGCGTATTTCTTAGCCGACTGGCCGGAGCGGAATGGCAAGATGATCAGGTTCAGGATGAACCACCAGACGATGCGGGGAATTTCCACCACGCGCGGGTCCGACAAAAATTGCTTCAGGTAACGCCGCACGGCTGACGACGTCGGTGCATCGGGCGTGCCCAGGTTGACCAGCACCACGGCGCTGCGGTCGATGCTGCCATGCGTGTACGGCGGTTCTGTTTGAAATGACATGAGACTCTTCGAAATCGTTGGATAGGATAGCCAGTTATTATAGTTGTATTAACTGCTGGGGTCAGACCCTCAATGCCGCTAACGCCAAGCTCGATGCCAACGCAACCGGGGGTCTGACCCCGGATTTACGGCCTGCCCCAGCCATGAATCAAATCGCGAGCAGTTCACGCGCATGCTTGCGCGTGGTGGCCGTGATTTCCAGGCCGCCCAGCATGCGCGCCACTTCTTCCACCCTGGCCTTGGCGTCGAGCATGTCGATGCGCGAGGCCGTCTTGCCATTGTCCAGGGTGCTTTTTGCCACCTGAAAATGCTGATTGGCCTGGCTGGCTACTTGCGGCAAGTGGGTCACGCACAGCACTTGCCGTCCCTGCCCCAGGCGTTTCAGCAGACGCCCGACGACTTCGGCGACGGCACCGCCGATGCCGCTGTCGACCTCGTCGAAGATCAGGGTCGGCGTGGTGGTGGCGTGCGAGGTGATGACGGAAATGGCCAGCGCGATGCGCGCCAGTTCGCCGCCGGACGCGACTTTCGCCAGGGAGCGTGGGGCCGTGCCCGCGTGGCCGGCGACGAGAAACTCTACTTGTTCAAGGCCGTGGGCAGCCGGCTCGCACGGGTGCAGGGCGATTTCAAAGCTGCCGCCCGTCATGCTCAGTTCCTGCATGGCGCGCGTGACGGCTTGCCCCAGTTCCAGGGCGGCGGCGCGGCGCGTGGCGGACAGGCGCTCGGCCACGGCGCGGTACTCAGCCTCGATCTTCGCTTCCTGGCGCAGCAAGCCTTCGATGTCGGAAGCGTCGGCCAGGTGCTGCAGCTTTTCCGACAGCTTCGCGTGTTCCTCGGGCAACTCTTCCGGCGTGACGCGGAACTTGCGGGCCGTGCCGTGCATGGCTTCCATGCGCGCGTCGAGCTGGTGCAGGCGCTCCGGGTCCAGTTCCACCCGGTCCAGGTAATTGTTCAGCGCGTACACGGATTCCTGCAGCTGGATGCGCGACGATTCGATCAGGTCGACGATCGGCTGCAATTCCGCATCGACGGAGACAAGTTTGCCCAGCTTCTGGTTCAGGGCCGACAGTTGCGACACGATCGGATGGTCTTCCGACTCGGAAATGAGGGACAAGGCTTCCTGCGCCCCTTCAAGCAGGCTGGCCGCGTGCGACAAGCGACTGTGCTCGTTCGTGATCTCCGTCCACTCGCCGGGCTTGGCAGCCAGTTTTTCCAGTTCACCCACTTGCCATTCCAGGCGCTCACGTTCGTACAGCACGTTGGCGGCGTTGGTTTCGAATTCTTCGCGCTGGCGCACGAGGGCGCGCCAGCGCTTGTGCAGGGCCGCCACTTGCCGCGCATCCTGTTCCGCGCCCGCTTCGCGCGCCGTCGCCTGGCCGTCGAGCAAGGCGCGCTGCGCTTCGCTTTTCAGCAAGGACTGGTGTGCATGCTGGCCGTGGATGTCGACCAGCATGTCACCGAGTTCGCGCAACTGCGCGGCCGTGGCGGGGATGCCGTTGATATACGCCTTCGAGCGGCCCGCATTGTCGATCACGCGGCGCAGCAGAGCGCCGCCATCGTCGTTGGCGAATTCATGCGCCACCAGCCACGCTTGCGCCACCTCGCTGACGGAAAAGTCGGCCGTGATGTCAGCCTTGGCCGCGCCTTCGCGCACGACGCTGGCGTCGCCGCGCCCGCCCAGCGCCAGGGTCAGCGCATCGATGAGGATGGACTTGCCGGCGCCCGTCTCGCCCGTCAGCACGCTGAAGCCGGCGGAAAATTCCAGTTCAATGGTATCGACAATGACAAAATCGCGAATGGACAGTGTATGGAGCATGGCTTCTGTGGTTGGGCGGCGCACCGCGGGTTGAGGTGGAGAAAAATTTAGCTGAGCTTGCCCTCGCCCGACGGGTACTCATTCCAGTGCAATTTTTCACGCAGGGTGTTGTAGTAACTCCACCCTTCCGGATGCAGGAAGGTAATCGTGTGCGGCGAACGGCGGATGAGGATGCGGTCTTGCTGCACCAGGCTGGCAAAGGTCTGCATGTCAAAATTGACGCTGATATCGCGCCCGCGCACGATTTCCACGACGATCTGGCTGGAATCGGGCAAGACAATGGGGCGGTTCGACAGCGCATGCGGGGCGATCGGCACGAGCACGATGCCGCCCAGGGTCGGGTGCAACAGGGGGCCGCCGGCCGACAGCGAGTACGCGGTTGAGCCCGTCGGCGTGGAAATGATCAAGCCATCCGAACGCTGGTTGTACATGAAGTGGCCATCGACCTCGACGCGCAATTCGGCCATGCCGGCGCCGGCGCCGCGCGAGACGACGACATCGTTGACGGCCATGCCTACGTGAATCGACTCGCCGTCGCGCAGCACGCTGCCTTCAAGCAAGGTGCGGCGTTCGGCCTTGAAACGGCCGCCGAGAATTTGCGCCAGCACGGGCAGCATGCGCTCGAGCGGGATATCGGTCATGAAACCCAATCGTCCTTGGTTGATACCGATCAAGGGTACGTCGAATGGCGCCAGCTGGCGTGCAATACCCAGCATGGTGCCATCGCCGCCCATGACGATGGCGCAATCGGCGGCGGCGCCGATCTCGGCCGGCGACATGGCGCGCACGCCGGGAAACGCCAGGTTCAGGTGCGCGGCCGTCTCCGCCTCGAAGACCACCGTGTGGCCCAGCACTTGCAGGAAATCGACGATGCTTTTCACGGGTTCGGCAATGCCATCCGTATTCTGGCGCACGACGAGGGCGATGGTCTTGGCGCCCAGGTTGAAGCGCTCGCCCGGGGCTGGCAAGGTCGCGGCTGGCTGTTCGGCGCGCTGTTCGGCGTGTGTATCGACGGGCATAAGAGTCTCGGTAGTGAATTCGGTGGCAAGCCGCCCCTGGCTGTCGCGTCGCACGCCGGCATCGCATGATACTGTATATATGCACAGTATAGTGCGGCTGCCGTGTGCCCGCAAGGGGCGTTCTTGGTGTTGCACGCAGTGTAGCGCAGAAAAAGAATCGTCCATGCGTGCGCCAGCGCTCCCTGCATGGACAAATCCGCTTGCAGAGGGCTTGCCGCGGCAGGACACTGGTTTCACGTCACTTTTACTGTCAGGAGGCCATATGGTTACCCAGCATAGCGAACGCAAGATCAATACCGATGAAAAGGTCAAGAATGACGGCGTCGACCGTCTGCCGCACGAGCGCGATGAATCGCCCGATGCGCAAAACGTGCGCCCGCGCAAAATCATGGAACAGGCGGCCAGCGACCTGGAGCAGGGCCTGGTCGATACGGACCGCCGCGCCCAGCCCGGCGTGGAAAAGGTCAAGCCCGCCACGCCGCAGCAAGCGCGTCCCGACCCACAGCTGGAACCAAAGAAAGCGCGCTGAATCGAACTGTCAGGCACCGCTATTTTTCCGGAGTACGCCATGCACCGTTACGTCTGTTCATTCCTGCTGGCCGCGGCCTGCGGCGCACCCATCGCCCACGCCCAGGCGCCCGCCATGCCCGTGGGCTTCGGCCCGCAACCCGCCCTGCCCGCGCCGGACAAGCAACTGATTCCCACCGTCAACGTGGCCCCGGTACAGCGCTGGTCGACCACGCAGCGCCCCGTGGTCGCGGCCGGCCTGGCCATCCGTTCGTATGCGCGCGACCTCGACCATCCGCGCTGGCTATACGTGCTGCCGAATGGCGACGTGCTGGTGGCGGAAACAAATGCGCCGCCGAAGCCCGACGATAACAAGGGCATCAAGGGCGCCATCATGCAGATGCAGATGAAAAAAGCGGGCGCCGCCACACCCAGCGCCAACCGCATCACCCTGCTGCGCGGCATCGATAGCAACGGCATGGCGCAAACGCGCAGCGTGTTCCTGCAAGGCCTGAATTCGCCATTTGGCATGGCCCTGGTCGGCAACGAGCTGTATGTCGCCAATGCCGATGCGCTGCTGCGTTTTCCCTACAAGGAAGGCCAGACGGCCATCACGGCGCCCGGTGTCAAGGTGATGGATTTGCCGGGCGGGCCCATCAATCACCACTGGACCAAGAACGTCATCGCCAGCACCGACGGCAAGTTTTTATATGTTACCGTCGGCTCGAACAGCAACGTGGGAGAGAATGGCCTGTCGGCTGAAGATGGCCGCGCCGCCATCTGGCAGTTCACGCGCGCCACGGGCAAGGCACGCGTGTATGCGACGGGTTTGCGCAACCCTGTCGGTCTGGCCTGGCAACCCCACAGCGGGGCACTCTGGACGGCCGTCAATGAGCGCGACGAGCTGGGCAACGACCTGGTGCCCGACTACATGACCTCCGTCAAGGACGGCGCCTTCTATGGCTGGCCCTACAGTTACTTCGGCCAGCACGTCGATGCGCGGGTCAAGCCGCCGCGCCCCGAGCTGGTGGCCACCGCCATCGCGCCCGACTACGCGCTGGGTGCGCACACGGCCTCGCTGGGCCTGGCGTTTTATGACGGCACATTGCTGCCCGAACGCTACCGGGGCGGCGCCTTCGTCGGCCAACACGGCTCCTGGAACCGCAAGCCCTACAGCGGCTATAAAGTCATTTACGTGCCCTTCGCCAATGGCGTGCCCAGCGGGCTGCCACAGGACGTCGTCAGCGGCTTCCTCGACAGCAATGGCAAGGCGCAGGGACGCCCCGTCGGCGTGGCCGTCGACAAGGCGGGCGCGCTGCTGGTGGCGGACGACGTAGGCAATGTCATCTGGCGCGTGACGCCGGCGCCGTGAGCGGCCACACCCGCGCCGCGCATGCGCCCCCTGTGTGGCGCAACGAACGGAAGGGCAAAGGAGGCTCGCGCATGATGGACGTTCGAACCACGCAAGGAGTACATCATGAAAAAAACAGGATCAGCCGTCTGGAGTGGCGGCCTTAAAGATGGCAAAGGGTTTATTTCCACCCAGAGCGGCGCGCTCGACAATGTGGCATACGGCTTCAACACACGCTTCGAAGACGGTCCCGGCAGCAATCCGGAAGAACTGATCGGCGCCGCCCATGCGGCCTGCTTCACCATGGCCCTGTCCGGCCAGTTGGGCGAGGCAGGCCTGCGCGCCACGGCCCTGAAAACCACGGCCGACGTCAGCCTGGAAAAAATCGATGGCAGCTATGCCATCACGGCCGTGCACCTGACCCTGGTGGCGACCATTCCCGGCGCCACCGACGAAGCGTTCCAGGACGCGGCCCTGCGCGCCAAGCTCGGTTGCCCCGTATCGAAGTTGCTGGCCACGGAAATCACCCTGGACGCCCATCTGGAGTAATGCCGGCCTGCCGTCCGCTGCTGTTCCATCACCGGCCGGCAGGGGCGGTCTCGGCACGAAAGCCGTAAAACGCATAAAATCCTGCCATTCCCCTATCATCATCAAGGATTTACGATGCGTATTTTGCACACCATGTTACGGGTCGGCGACCTGCAGCGCTCCATCGATTTTTACACCAAGGTCCTGGGCATGAAATTGCTGCGCACCAGCGACAATCCGGAATACCAGTACACGCTGGCCTTCGTCGGCTACGGATCGAATCCCGACCACGCGGAACTGGAACTGACGTATAACTATGGCACCACCAGTTACGAGCTGGGCACGGCGTATGGCCACATCGCCATCTCGGCCGACGATATCGTCGCCGCTTGCGACGCGGCACGCGCGAATGGCGGCAACGTCACGCGCGAACCGGGTCCCGTGAAAGGCGGCAATACCGTCATCGCCTTCATCACCGACCCGGACGGCTACAAGATCGAATTGATCGAACGCAAGTTCGACGGCCAGGGCGGCGGCTTGTAGTGGCTCAGTCTGGCTCGGCGGCCTGTGCAATGGCCGCGCGCAGCCAGGCGATGCCCGCATCGCCGTCCGTGCGGCGGTGGCGTATCGTTTCAAACGCAAACGGCGCGATGGCAAATGGCGCAGCGTACAGCGCCAGCCCCTGCGCAGCACTTCCCTGCAAGGCACGCTGCGCCACCGTCAGGATCAAGTCCGTCCCCCTCACGACCTCCGGTGCAACCGTCCAGTACGGCACACGCACGGCGATGCGGCGTGTCTGTCCCAGCTGGGCCAGGGCCGCGTCGACTTCGGCCGCCATGCCGCCCTCGCTAGACGCCACCAGCACGTGCGGGCGCGCCAGATAAGTGTCCAGATTCCATGTTGCGCCGTCCGCCAAGCTGGCCGGATCGAGCGCGCACACGAAGGTTTCCTCGAACAGGGTTTCTCGATGTAACTGCTCGGGCAGTTGCGGGAACACGCCCAGCGCCAGGTCGATCTCGCCATCCTGCACGCCAGCGATCACAGCTGATCGGCTCGCATAGCTGATGGCAAGGTCGATGCCGAGCGCTTCTACGCACAAACGGCGCAACAAACGCGGCAAGATCAGCGCCGCGCCGTAATCCGACATGGCCAGGCGAAACACGCGCTGCGCCGTGGCCGCCTCGAAGACGGCGCCGCCGAGCACGGAACGCACACTTTGCAGGGCTTCGGCCAGCGGCCGCGCCAGCTCCAAAGCGCGCGCCGTCGGCTGAAAGCCGCCCTTGCCACGCAGCAGCAGCGGGTCGCCGAGCAGATGGCGCAGGCGGGCCAGCGCATGGCTGACGGCAGGCTGGCTCATGTGCAAGCGCTCGGCCGCGCGCGACAAGTGGCGCTCGCTGAGCAGCGCTTCCAGGATCACCAGCAAGTTCAAATCGACGGCCCGCAGATTATTCATTTGGTGCATATTTTAATGACAAACTACGAATTTGATTTAATGATAACAGCATAATACGATGACTCCATCAACTCAACGTAATGGAGTCGCACATGCATGGATGGATTACCGTATTTGCCCCGCTGGCCATGCTGGCCGGCGCCGTCGTCCCGTTCCAGGCCGGCGCGAATGCCGCGCTGGGCCGCAACTTGGGCCACCCGCTGTGGGCCACCCTCGCCTCGCTGGCCGTCAGCGCCGTGCTCGCGTCGCTGGTGATGCTGGTCTGGCGGGTACCGGCGCCCGATGTCAGCCTCGCCATGCGGGGACCGGGCTGGTCCGGGCTTGGTGGCGCGGCCGGCGTGTTTTATATTACGGCCGCGCTGATGCTGGCGCCGCGCATGGGTTCCGGCCCCTTCATGGCGGCCGTCATCGGCGGACAGATGCTGGCCGCGCTGGCCATCGACCGCTACGGCTTGCTAGGTTTTGCCGTCAAGCATATTTCTCCGCTGCACTGGGCCGGTGCGGGGCTGGTGGTGGCCGGTGTCGTGCTGACCCAATTCGCCAACAGCCGCGCCGTGTGAAACAGTTCAGGACGAAAAAAAACCAGCGCCGTCGCCGATGCTGGTTTTCATTTGAATCCCGAGACAAATATTACTTGTCGAGCAAGGCGTTCACAGGCATCAAGTCCGTTTCCTTCAAAGTACCGGCGGCCGCCTTCAGGCGCAAGCCGTTCATGATGGTGTCGTAGCGGGCTTTCGACAGGTCTTTTTGCGTCGAGAACAATTGTTTCTGCGCATTCAAGACGTCGATATTGATGCGCACGCCCACTTGATAGCCGAGCTGGTTCGACTCCAGTGCCGATTTGCTCGACACTTCCGCCGCTTCCAGCGCCTTGACTTGCGCCAGGCCGCTGTTGACGCCCAGGAAAGCCTGGCGCGCGCCTTGCGATGCCGCGCGGCGTGCCGATTCCAGGTCGTTGCGGGCCTTGTTTTCCAGCGCGATCGATTCGCGCACCTTGCTGGTGACGGCAAAGCCGCTGAAGATCGGGATGCTCCACTGCACGCCGATGGCGTTGTTGTTGGAGCTGCCGCTGCCGCCGCCCGTCGTGTAGGTATGGCCCGCGTTGGCGATCAGGTCCAGGGTCGGATAGTGGCCGGCCCGGTTGCGGCCGATGTCGCGCTTGGCCGATTCCACGTTGAACTGGGCCGTGACGACGCCGAAGTTCTGCTCTTCCGCCGAGCTCACCCATGGTTCGACGGCGGCCGGTTCCGGCGCGCTGATGACCACGCCCGTGCGCATCGGCGCCAGCGACGTTGGTGCCTCGCCAATGATGGTTTGCAGGGCGCTGCGCTTGTTGGCCAGGTCATTGATGGCGGCAAATTCCTGCGCCACCACCAAGTCGTACGCCGCTTGCGCTTCGTGCGTATCGGTAATCGTTTGCGTGCCGACTTCGAAATTGCGCTTGGCCGATGCCAGCTGTTCCGTCGTCGCCACTTTTTGCGCCTGCGTGGCACCCAGGTTATCCTGCGCACTCAGCACGTCGAAATACGCCTGCGCCACGCGCGTGATCAGGTCTTGCTGCACCTGTGCAAATTGCGCTTCCGCAATCGCCTGCGCCAGCTTGCTTTGCTGATAGGTTTCCCAGCGATCCCAGCGGAACAGCGGCTGCGCCAGAGTCAGGTTGTAAGTGTTCGTGTGCACCTTGACCGTCGGCATGGAAATCGTGCTGGTGATCGGCTCGATACTGTTGCGCGTATTGCTGCCCGACGCGGACACTTGCGGCAGCAAGCCTGCCAGCCCCTGCGGAACCCGCTCCATCCCGGCCGACAGGGCCGCGCGCGCGCTGGCATACTGCGCGTCATTGGCCAGCGCCTGCTGGTACACCTGGATGAGATCGGCCGCCTGCGCTTGCAGCGAGCATGTCATCGAGACAAAGGCGCTGGTCATCAGCACGGCGATAAGGGGTTTCCGCATTGCATTTCTCCGTTGGAGTCGTCAAAAGTTGATGGAATCAAAAATCTGCTACCGCTTGCCTTGCGCCCGCCGGATGAGCGGGGTACAGGCCTCCTCAGGCATGCAGGAAAACATGCCTGGGTGCATCTACTGCAAAATAACTTAGTATTTAGGCATTGCGCTGTCGACTTGCAGCGCCCAGGCATGCACGCCGCCCGTCAAATTACTGATCTTGCCAAAACCATTGCGCTCCAGGAAGGCCGCCACTTGCATGCTGCGCATGCCGTGATGGCAGATGCAGACGATCTCGGCGTCTTCATCGAGGTCATCGATGCGGGCAGGAATCGAGTTCATCTGCATCAGGGTGGCACCGTCGAGGTGGCACAGGTCGAACTCCCACTGTTCCCGCACGTCCAGCAGGAACGGACGCGGTCGGGAAGGGTCAGCCAGCCAGGCGGCCAGCTGCGGTGCACTCAAATGCTCCATCGAATCGGTCGCCTCAGAACTGGAAATGCGACGGTGCCACGGCTTGCAGCGGCGTGACATTGGTTTCAAACAGCTTGCGCGTGTCGTAAGCCTTGTCCGAGCTGCGCGTGATCAGGTGCGCCGACATGATTGGCGCTTCGCCGATGATGGCCAGGATGCGGCCGCCGACTTTTACTTGTTGCAACAGTGCTTCCGGCAACACGGCCAGGGCGCCGGACACAACGATCACGTCGTACGGTGCACCCTTGCTCCAACCTTGGGCGCCGTCGCCCAGTTCCACGGTGACGTTCGTCACGCCATTGGCGGCCAGGTTCTGCTCAGCCAGGGTTTTCAATTGGGGAACGATTTCCACGCTCGTCACATGGCGCGCCTTGTGCGCCAGCAACGCGGCCATGTAGCCGCTGCCGGTACCGATTTCCAGCACATTTTCATGCTTCTTGACGGCTACGTCTTGCAAAATGCGCGCTTCCAGCTTCGGCGTCAACATGCATTCGCCGCCGCCCAGTGGAATTTCGGTATCGACGAAGGCCAGGTTTTTATAGGCAGCCGGCACGAAATCTTCACGCTTGACCACGTTCAACAGCTCCAGCACGTCGATATCCAGTACGTCCCACGGACGGATCTGCTGTTCGATCATATTGAAGCGGGCTTGTTCGATATTCATCTTTGGACTCGGTAAGTGAAGTAATAATCCGCCATTTTATCGTTGAACTGGCTGAAAGCACATGTTAACCATAAAGGCGGGGAATGGAGGAAATTTGCGACGATCTGCAGATTTGGGGGGGCGAACCTTGGAAAAGGGGCAACTGAACGGTAGTAGCGGGCACGGCGGGTCAGCTTTTCCCGGGCGTCTCCGCCTGCAGGCTGCGCAAACTCATGTCGATAAACGCATCCATGTAGGCGATCGGATCGATATTCTTGACTTCGCACGGCAGGAAGGAATGCGTCCACATCATGAGCATGGTGACGGGCGCGCTGAGGATGGTGCTGACCAGCACGGGATCGACCTGGCGGAATTCGCCGCGCTGCATGCCCCGTTCCAGCAGACTGACGATCAGCCCATTGCCGCGCGTGACGACTTCTTCGTTGTAAAACTGCGCCAGTTCCGGGAAATTGTTCGCTTCGGCCAGCATCAGCTTGGTCAAACCGGCCAGCTTGGTGGCGCCGAATTCTTCCCACCACTGCATCATCACTTTGCGCAACAACTCGGCACTGCTGCTGTCCGATGCGGCCATGCTGTCTTCCGCCTCGCCGATCGATTGCACGATATTGTCGCGCACCACGGCCTTGAACAGCTCCTGTTTATTCTCGAAATACAGGTACAAGGTGCCTTTCGACACGCCAGCCCGCTTGGCCACATCCTCCAGGCGCGTCGATGCAAAGCCCCGTTCGACAAACAGGTCGAGTGCGGCGGCGAGCAATTCCTGCGGGCGGGCATCCTTGCGCCGCTCCCAGCGGGGCTTGGTATCAATCGGGGCTTGCATGTATGTTTCCAAGTAACTTACTTTTGAGTCATTAATAGTAGCCCTGTCTACGGGCAAGGTCAAGCGCGAGCGACGTGGACCACCGCCCCGTATGCTGAACACGGGTATTGTACGCTCCGTGCCGGCGTTGGCGACACCTGCTCTGGCGCCTGACCTGTGGCGCCGGGTGAACCAGAATGCGTTTCAGCCCCCGTTTTGCGCAGTTCATCGCATTGGCGTTCAGCAAAGACAGGCGCTTTGCTATCTTGACATCGACAGCACGGCAGCCGCGGCGCGGCAGCCGGCTTATTTCTTGTCCCGAACTAAAACAATCATAAAGGAAACACCATGCGTACCTTGCTGGCCCTGTGCTGCGCCCTTGCCCTCGGCGGTTGCGCCATCGTCATCAACCCCAACGATGGCGAAGTGCGCCATGCTGATTCGGCCGGCAATGCCATCCAGGGCAACGAACAAGTGAGCCGCGACGTGCGCCAGGTCGGCAACATCAACACGCTCGACATCGACAGCATGAAGCGCATCGACATCAAGATTGACGTGCGCGTGGGGCCGGCGACATCGCTGGTGATCGAAGCGGACAGCAATCTGCAGCCGCGTATCCATAGCGAAGTGAGCGGCAATACCCTGCGCATCTGGAGCGACACGAACATTCGCAGCAGCAACGGCATCCACGTCATCTACACGACACCGCAATTGAAGAAGGTCAATGTGTCCGGCGCTGGCCGCCTGGTGGCCAGCGGTTTCAATGGCGACGATTTCAGCCTGGAGCAGCGCGGTTCGATGAAGAGCGAATTGTCGGGCACGGTGGGACGCCTCGACGTGGCCAACAATGGCTCGGGCAGCATCAACGCGGCGACCCTAGCCAGCGGCAACACGGACGCGGTGCAGAACGGTTCGGGCAATATCCAGCTGGGCAGCGTGCGCGGCGAACGCATCAACGTGGCCGTCAACGGCTCGGGCAGCATCAGCGCCAGCGGCGCCGTGCAGCGCCTCGACGCCAACGTGAACGGCTCGGGCGACATCAACCTGGCCGCCCTGCGCAGCGACGTCGCGTATCTGGCGAGCAATGGTTCGGGCGACATCGACGTCACCGTCCAGAATGAAGTCAATGCCCGCGCCAGCGGTTCAGGCCGCATCACCGTGCATGGCGATCCGGCCCGCCGCACCCTGTCGGGCAAGCGCGTCAGCGTCGTGCACTGACCGCGCACCTGCGATGTACGGGAGCCGGCTTGCTATACTGTCGGCTCCTCACCCGCCCGTTTGAAATCCCATGTCACCCTCTGCCCCCCTGGCATGCCGTCCATCGTGCGGCGCCTGCTGCACCGCCCCCTCCATCACCAGCCCGATTCCTGGCATGCAGGATGGAAAACCCGCGGGCGTGCGCTGCGTGCAGCTGGCTGACGACAACCGTTGCAAGATCTTCGGCCGGCCAGAGCGGCCCGCGTTTTGCGGCGGCTTGCAGCCCTCCGAGGACATGTGCGGCGCCAGCCGCGAACATGCCATCCGCTGGCTCGACGACCTGGAGCAGGCAACGGCGCCGCAGACTTGAGGCGCCGCCGTCCCGCGCCTAGGCCTTCGGCAACATGGTCAGCACCATGCGGAACTTGACGTCCCCGGACTTCATGCGCTGATAGGCTTCGGCCGCACGTTCCAGCGGCATGGTTTCGATGCGTGGACGCACGCCGGCCAGCACGCTGAAACTGAGCGTCTTTTCATTGTCATACGGCGTGCCGGTGATCGAGCCGAGCACGCCGCGTTCGCCCACCACCAATTTACCGGAAGACACGAGCAGCGGGTCCTTGCCCGCGCCCAGCACGACCAAGCGTCCGGCTGGCGCCAGGCCATCCATCAGCGCCGTCACGGCAGCCGCGCTGGAGACGGTGGTGATGACCGCCTGCGCCCCGCCATGCGCTTGCAGCACGGCGGCCGCATCCTCGGCCAGGCTGTCGACATACACGTGCGCGCCCAGCTCCAGGGCGTCCTGCGCAATGTCGTTGCCGCGCCCGATCGCCACCACCTTGAAGCCCATGCGGCGCGCATACTGCAAGGCCATATGCCCCAGGCCGCCGATTCCCAGGATGGCGACCGTATCGCCCGCCTGCGCCCCGCTCTTCTTGAGCGCATTGAAGGTGGCGAGGCCCGCGCACAGGATGGGTGCCGCCTCTTCCGCATCGAGCTGCCCGGGAATGGACACCAGGCCGGTGGCGCGCGCGAGCATCATCTCGGCATAGCCGCCGTCGCGGCTGGCGCCCACGAACGGCTGGTCCTGGCATAACTGGAAACGGCCTTGGCGGCACGGCGGGCAGGCGTTGCAGTGGCCGCCCAAACGGCCGACGCCGACGCGCTGGCCGATTTTCCAGATGCCCGGCGTGTGTTCGCCCAGCGCGACGATGCGCCCGACCACCTCGTGACCGGGCACGCGCGGCGGCTGCAGCGCCGGGTCGGCGCCGTCGATGTCGGCGCTGTCGGCGCCACAGATGCCGCAGGCTTCGACGGCGATCAAGACTTCGCCCACGCCAGGCAGTGGCGTGGTGCGCTCGACCAGTTCCAGCACGCCGGGGCGGCTCACTTGCATGGCGCGGTAAGTTGCTTTCATCTTCATTCTCCTTCGTTGAGTTAAGTCACAGAATTGCCGGGCGCCACGGTGGGCGCGCTGGCGCGCTGCTGCCCCCCTTGCCAGGCTTGCACGCCCAGAGCGGCCGCCTCGACCGCGCCGGCCAGATAGCCGGGAAAGCGCGGCGACCATTCGCTGGCGATGGCCGTCAGGCAGCCCTGCCAGGGACCGGCCGCAGGCGCCGCTGCCGGGGCGTGGCCATGCTCGCCGCCGGCGTCGAGGTCGGCGGCGGTGGCGGTCAGCACGTCCTGCGACCAGTCCTTGATGGCATCGGTGCGCGGCGCGGCCGCTTGCGGGCCGAACAGCCGTACCAGCTGGGCCCGGCAATGCGCCAGCAAGACCCCGTCGTCCAGGCGCTGGCGCGTGCGTGCCGGCACGGCCAGGAAACCGAACAGGGCCGCGCTGCCGCCCGGCATCGAGGCATCATGGATCTCGCCCAGCGGCCCACTCTGGCTGCGCGCGGAGCCGGACAAACCCTGTTCGCGCCAGAACGGCCGCTCGTAGACGGCGACGTACTTCGCATGGGGCGCCATCCAGGTGGCGCTGGCGCCCCACTCGCGCGCCAGCGCCGCAGGCAGGGCCGGTTCGTACGCGATGCCGGCGGCAGCCAGACGCGGCGGCAATGCCAACAGCACGTGTCCGGCGCGCCACGCGGTGACGGCGCCCGCCGCATCCGCGCTCGCCACTTCGACGTAATCGGCCGCATGGCGCAGGCGCAGCACCTGTTGTCCGGTGACGATGCGCGTGCTGCGCAAGGTGCCGTGCAAGGCATCGGTCAGCGCATTCATGCCGCCAATCAGGCGCATCGACGGCGGCGCGCTCGCGTACGTGCGCATGCGCACCGGCGCCTCCACCGCCGCGCGCTGGTACAGCATGTCGCCCTGGTCGTACTGGGCGAAGCGTTGCAGTCCCAACTCGTTGACCAGACGATGCAGCTCACGCTGCTGCTCGGGCCAGAACCAGGCCGGGCCCAGGTCGAAGCGGTCGCTGCCGCCATCTGCCTGCATGCCGGCGATACGCCCGCCGATGAAATCGCGCGCTTCGAGCACGACCACATTGGCCACGCCCAGCCGCTCCAGCAGGTGGGCCGCGTACAGGCCGCTCAAGCCGGCGCCGATAATGATGATGCGTGCGTGTTGCATGCTGAGCCTTTCAAAGTCGTGTCCGCCACATGCCGGACTTTCAGGTAGACGGTGGCTCCCTGCGCACCGGCAACGATGGCGGGCAAGGCGCCGGCAGGCAGGCGCATCCAGCTGCGCGGCGCGCAGGCATGCTGGCGTGCGCGCACCTCGCCCTCGAGCACCAGCAGTTCCAGGCCGCCGCCTGCCTCGGCCAGCAAGGCTTCATGCGGCGCCAGCCGCTGCAGGCTGACCTGCTCGGCAGCATCGTCGAACAGCGGGCAGACGGCCCGCCCCCGCTCTTCGCGCCAGTTGGCGGGGTCGCGGGTGTCGATGCGGACATGGCGCTGTTCCTGCGACTGCATCTGCTGCAACTTGACGAAAATCACCGCCCCCGCGCCGCTCGACGGCCGGTGGCTGGAGCCGGGCGGATTGCGCAAATACCAGCCGGCGGGATAATCCACGCCGTCTTCGGAAAACGTGCCGTCGAGGACCAGGATTTCCTCGCCGCCCGGATGCCGATGCGGCGGGAAGAAGGAATCGGGCGCATAGCGCACGATGCTCGTTGCGCGCGCTTGCTCGGCGCCGATGCGATCGAGCATGATGCGCTCGACGCCGCCCTGCGGCGACGCAATCCAGCGGTACTGGTGCGGCGCCAGGATGACGGGGCGCGAAAAATCGGCATTGATCAGCATGGCAAACTTCCAGAGTTGAAAAAACGGCCACCGCCAGCCAAGGCATGGCGCCCTGACCGGTGGTGGCGGCGGCCAGCGCTTACTGCTTCGGCAGTTGCTGGTAGGCTTCCATCACGCGCGCCGAATACGTCAGCGCCGCGCCGGTATTGAGCGCGATCGCCACGCCGAGCGCTTCGGAAATTTCTTCCAAGGTCGCACCGGCTTCCACCGCTTTCCTGGTGTGCACCGAGATGCAGCCGTCGCAACGCGTGGTGATGGCCACCGCCAGCGCGATCAGCTCGTGGATCTTCGGCGCCAGGTGGCCGGTCTTGGCGGCGGCGCCATCGATGGCCATTACGCCGCGCATCACGTCGGGGCTCTGTGCGGCGTAATCGCCGACTTTTTCGAGCAGGGAGTCGCGGTAGGTATTCCAGTCTTGCATCATGATTGTTGCTCCATAAAAAGGGAATAGTAGGTAGCAGCGGGCGGGTGCCCGCTTATGCCACGGTATAAATGCGCACGTCGGGCGCCGCGGCTGCGCGGTTGGCGTCAGCGATCTTGGGGCAATTTGCAGATAGGCCATGCGATGCGCCCTGTTTGCACAGTGACGAAAAAGCAGGGCAAGGCGGGCTTGCCCCAGGTATTTAGTTGCGGCCGGCCATCACGCCACCATCGACGTCCCACACCGCGCCGGTGACCCAGGCGGCCTTGTCGGACAGCAGAAACGCCACCACTTCCGCCACGTCCTGCGGCGTCCCCACGCGGCCGATCGGGTGGAAACCGTTGAAGCCCTGCAGCGCCTCATGGACATCCGCCTTGGGAATAAAACCTTCGTAGATAGGCGTCTGCACGACGGCTGGCGAGACGGCGTTGACGCGGATCTGCTTTGACGCCAGTTCCATCGCCAGATGCTGGGTCAGCGAGTGCAGGCCGGCCTTGGCCATCGAATACGCCGACGATGGCGTGGCGGCGATCGCCTGCTTGCCCCACATCGAGCCGATGTTGACGATCGCTCCCGGGCGTCCGCCGGCGACCAGGTGCGCGGCCACCTTTTGCGTGATGAAGAACAAGGCCTTGTTGAGATTCATGTACTGGTCGTAGTCGGCGGCGCCGTGCTCGAGGAACGGTTTGGGGAAGAACACGCCGGCCGCGTTGACCAGCAGATCGATGTCCGGATGCTGTTCGTCCAGCGTTTTGAGCAGCGCGGCCAGGCCCGCGTCGCTCGACAGGTCGGCGGTCACGGCCCACACCGTGCCGAGGGCCGACAATGCCTTGCGCGCCTCTTCGGTTTTCTCTGCGAGGTGGCCGACGATCACGGCGCTGCCGCCTTGCTCCAGCACCACGCGTGCCGTCGCCAGACCCATGCCGCTGGTGCCACCCACGACCAGCAGTTTCTTGCCTTCGAATTGCTTGCTCATTTCCATTCCTTTCCTATACCCGCCGTCCAGGCAGGCGCTGTTGAAGAAAAACTTCCGTGCAGTTGTGTACTGCCGCGATGCAATGCATTCTGCGCTTGCCTACGCACTGGAACAAACCAGATTAAATGTCAGTCATTGAAAGAAAATCTTTAGCGGCACGGCCGCGGAGTGACTAGAATAGGCACGCAGAGACGCGCAATCACGCGATACCATGGAAGAAAATCATGAAGACACCGATCCATCTGAACGCCTTGCGGGCATTCGAAGCCAGCGCCCGCCACCAAAGCTTTTCGGCCGCCGCCGCTGAACTCAACGTCAGCCCGGCCGCCGTGGGCCAGCTGGTGCGCACCCTGGAAGACTGGCTGGGCGCGCCGCTGTTCCATCGGCACACGGCAGGCAAGACGCGCCTCGTAGTGACTGACGTTGCGGAGCGCGCCCTGCCGGATTTGCGTGCCGGCTTCGACCGCTTGCTGCTTGGTCTGGAAAGACTCAAGGAAGGTTCGCTTAACGGGGTGCTGACGGTGACCGTCAGCCCCGCCTTCGCCGCCAAGTGGCTATTGCCACGGATCGATCGCTTTCAGACGGTCTGCCCGGAAACCGACGTGCGGCTCGATACCAATCTGAAGGCGGTCGATTTTGTCTCGCAACGCATCGATATCGGCGTGCGCTACGGCACCGGCAACTGGCCGGGACTGAGCGCCGACAAATTGATGGATGAAGAAGTCTATCCCGTGTGTTCACCTACGTTTCTGCAACAGCATGCGCCATTGCGGCAGCCGGCCGACTTGGCGCGGCAAACGCTGATTCACGACCTGTCGATGGATGGCCATGGCGATTTTCCAACATGGGAAGCGTGGCTGCACAAGGCAGGCGTACGCGATAGCGCCAGCGCGCGCGGCATGAAGATCAACAACTCGGCAGCGGTGCTGCAGGCGGCGGCCGAAGGCCACGGCGTGGCACTGGCGCGCAGCGTGATGGCACATGACGATATCGCTTCCGGACGGCTGGTGCGCCTGTGCGGCACGGTAAGCTTTGTCTCGCCGCTGGCCTACTACATAGTCTACCGTCCGGAGTCCGCAAGCCTGCCACGGCTGGCGACATTTCGCGACTGGCTGCTCGAAGAGGCGAAAAAGTAGACAGGCGCAGTGTCACGACAGTCAGGCTGTTTGCCCCTGACATGCAAATAAGCATTGACCCAATCTGCACGTTTACGTATATTCATGCACATTCCTGCACGTTTATAAGTTCAACATGTCCGCCACCCTGCTACTCAAACAGCGCCACGCGCTGATCCAGCAACAATTGCAGGCCGACGGCCGCGTGCTGGCGCTGGACCTGGCGCGCCAGCTCGACGTTTCCGAAGATACGATACGCCGCGACCTGCGCGAGATGGCGGCGGCTGGCTTGTGCCAGCGCGTGTATGGCGGTGCACTGCCGCTGGCGCCCGACGGCGGGACCTTGACTCAGCGCAAGCAGGAAGCGCCAGAACGCAAGGCGCGTCTGGCGCAGGCGGCCGTGTCCCTCGTACGCGCAGGGCAGGTGCTGTTTCTTGATGCGGGCTCGACCAACCTGGCCATCGCCAGCGCCTTGCCACAGTTGGCGCTCACTGTCATCACCAACGCGCCATCGATCGCCATGGCGCTGATGGAACGCCCGGAAATCGAACTGATCATGGCTGGCGGCAGGGTCGACCGCCGTGCCGGCGCCAGCCTGGGGCCGCAGGCGCTGCGCACCGTCGAACGCATGCATCCCGACCTGTGTTTCCTCGGCGCTTGCGGCGCCGATGCCGACGCGGGCGTAACGGCGTTCAACTACGACGAGGCCGAGTTCAAGCGCAGCATCGCCGGCGCCAGCAAGGCGGTCGTCGTGGCCGTCACCAGCGACAAGCTGGGCACGGCCGCGCCCTTCGGCGTGCTGGCCACGGGCTTGCTGCAGCACCTGGTGCTGGAAGCCGATGCCGATGCGGTCCACGTGGCCGCCTTTGAACGGCTGGGCGTGCAAGTGTTGCGCGCCCACGCCTGATTTTATCCACCCGACTCTTGAAAAGCTCACCCATGCATCTCACCGGCATCCTGCAGCAACGCGCCACGCGCCTGGTCTTTTTCGCCGCCGGCCTAGGCATGGCCGCCTGGGCCCCGCTGGTTCCCTACGCCAAGTCGCGCCTGGGCCTTGATGAAGCGACCCTCGGCATTTTGCTGCTGTGCCTGGGCGCCGGCTCGCTGTGCGCGATGCCGTTTACGGGCATGCTCACGGCACGCTTCGGTTGCCGCAAGGTCATCGTCGGCGCCGGCCTGCTGCTGACCGCCGTGCTGCCCGGCCTGGCGCTGGCAGCCACGCCGCTGCAGCTGGGCCTGGTGCTGCTGGTATTCGGCGCGGCCATGGGCACGTTTGACGTGGCCATTAATATCCAGGCCGTGATCATCGAAAAGGCCAACGGCGGCGCCATGATGTCGGGCTTTCATGCCCTGTTCAGCGTGGGCGGCTTTGCCGGCGCGGCCTGCATGGCCCTGCTGCTGTGGCTGGGACTGACGCCGGCCTGGTCCTGCGTGGTGGTGATGTTGCTGCTGTGCGGCGTGCTGGGCGCGGCGCAAGGCCATCTGCTGCCGACGGCGTCCGCCTCCGGCGAAAAGACGCCGCTGTTCGTCATGCCGCATGGCGCCGTCATTTTCATCGGCTTGCTGTGCTTTATCGTCTTCCTGGCCGAAGGCGCTATCCTCGACTGGAGCGCCCTGTTCCTCACCACCACGCGCGGCGTGGAAGAAGCCAAGGGCGGCCTCGGTTACGCGGCCTTCGCCATCGCCATGACGGTGGGACGCTTCACCGGCGACAAGGTGGTCAGCCGCTTTGGCGGCAAGCGGGTGCTTACTGTTGGCGGCCTGTGCGCGGCGGCAGGCTTCTTCCTGGCGGTACTGGCGCCGCATGCCAGCCTGGCCATGCTTGGGTTCGTGCTGATCGGCCTGGGCGCGGCAAATATCGTGCCCATCCTGTTTACGGCGGCGGGCCAGCAGCATGCCATGCCGGCCAGCCTGGCGGTGGCGGCCATCACCACCATCGGCTATGCGGGCATCCTGGCCGGCCCGGCCGTGATCGGTTTTGTCGCGCACGCCACCAGCCTGAATATCGCCTTCGCCATGCTGGGCGCCGCCCTGCTGCTGGTGGCGGCCAGCGCGCGCCTGGTGGCGCCGGCAAAACAGGCATCCTGATCGTCCCTCCTGCCTGCCGCAAGGCGCTAAAAAAGCGCCGCCCGGCAGCGCCCAATAAGGTCCGCGGGCCTGCGGCGTGGTAAGCTTCGACCCCGCGCACATTGCTGGCGCCATGCACTCCCCCCATCCTGCCACTTATACTCGTTTATACATCTATGGATCTCATTCTTGCGTTAAAAGCCATCATCATGGGGCTGGTCGAAGGTTTCACCGAATTCTTGCCAATTTCGTCCACGGGCCACCTGATCCTGGCCGGCAGTCTGCTCGATTTCACCAAGGATGTATCGAAGGAAGTCATGGATGTCTTCGAGATCGCCATCCAGGCCGGCGCCATCCTGGCCGTGTGCTGGGAATACCGCCAGCGCATCGGCAGCGTGCTGTCCACCTTCGGCAGCGAGGTCAAGTCGCGCAAGTTCGTGCTCAACGTGGCCATCGCCTTCCTGCCGCTGGCCATCATCGGCCTGGCTATCGGCAAGATGATCAAGCATGCGCTGTTCAAGCCAGTACCGGTCGCCATGGCCTTCATCATCGGCGGCATCGTGATCTTGCTGGTGGAGCGCCGCGCGCGCACCAACCCCGTCACCGTGCGCGTCAACTCGGTCGATGAAATGACGCCGTTCGACGCCCTGAAAGTGGGTTGCGCGCAGGCGTTCGCGCTGATTCCCGGCACCAGCCGTTCCGGCTCGACCATCATCGGCGGCATGCTGTTGGGCCTGTCGCGCAAGACGGCCACCGAATTCTCGTTCTTCCTGGCCATCCCCACCCTGCTGGCGGCGACCTTCTACTCGCTGTATAAAGCGCGCGACATCCTGTCGACCACCGACGTGCCCCTGTTCGGCCTGGGCACCGTGGCCGCCTTCATCTCCGCCTTCCTGTGCGTGCGCTGGCTGCTGCGTTACATCAGCTCGCACGACTTCACGTTTTTTGCCTGGTACCGCATCGTGTTCGGCTTGCTGGTCCTGGCCAGCGCCCACTACGGCTGGGTTGTTTGGGCAGAATAAGGCACTATGAATCAAGATCTTGAGCAGCGCGCGCTGCACCTGCTGCAAACCGTTTTCGGCTACCCGGCCTTCCGCGGCCAGCAAGCCGACATCGTCGACCACGTCAGCCATGGCGGCGACGCGCTGGTGCTGATGCCCACGGGCGGCGGCAAGTCGCTGTGCTACCAGATTCCCGCGCTGCTGCGCGACGGCGTCGGCGTCGTCGTCTCGCCCTTGATCGCGCTGATGCAGGACCAGGTCGACGCGCTGGAGGAAGTCGGCGTGCGCGCCGCCTTCCTGAACTCCACGCAGACCTACGAAGAAGCGAGCCGCATCGAGCGCCTGGTGCGCACGGGCGGCATCGACGTCGTCTACGTGGCGCCCGAGCGCCTGATGACGCAGCGCTGCCTGGACCTGTTCCAGGCCTCGAAGATCGCCCTGTTCGCCATCGACGAGGCGCACTGCGTGGCCCAGTGGGGCCATGACTTCCGACCTGAATACATCAAGCTGTCGGTGCTGCACGAGCAGTTCCCGGACGTGCCGCGCATCGCGCTCACGGCCACGGCCGACCCGCAGACGCGCGCCGAAATCGCCCTGCGTTTGCAGCTGGAAGACGCGCGCCAGTTCGTCTCGTCGTTCGATCGCCCGAACATCCGCTACCAGATCGTGGAAAAGGCGAATGGCCGCAAGCAGCTGCTCGACTTCATCAACACGGAACACGCGGGCGACTGCGGCATCGTGTACTGCCTGTCGCGCAAAAAGGTCGAAGAGACGGCGGAATTTCTGAACCAGAGCGGCATCCGCGCCCTGCCGTATCACGCCGGCATGGAGTACGCCAAGCGCAGCGCCAACCAGGCGCGCTTCCTGCGCGAGGAAAACATCGTCATGGTCGCCACCATCGCCTTCGGCATGGGCATCGACAAGCCCGACGTGCGCTTCGTCGCGCATCTGGATCTGCCGAAAAGCATCGAGGGCTATTACCAGGAAACGGGGCGCGCGGGCCGCGACGGCATGGCCGCCAACGCCTGGATGGCGTACGGCTTGCAGGACGTGGTGCTGCAGCGGCGCATGATCGACGAATCGGAAGCGGACGACACCTTCAAGCGCGTGCTGGGCGTCAAACTTGACGCCATGCTGGGCCTGTGCGAAACGCTCAGCTGCCGCCGCATGCGCTTGCTCGAATACTTCGGCGAACCGGCTTCGCCGTGCGGCAATTGCGACACCTGTTTGGTGCCGCCCGTGTCGTTCGATGGCACGGTGCCCGTGCAAAAACTGCTGTCGGCCATCTACCGCGTCGACCAGCGCTTCGCAGGCGGCCACGTGATCGACGTGCTGCGCGGCGTGGAATCGGAACGCATCAAGACCTGGCACCACGATTCCTTGTCGGTGTTCGGCATCGGCTCGGACCTGGGCGAAGCGGAATGGAAATCGATCCTGCGCCAGGCCATCGCGCTGGGCCTCGTCTCGGTCGACCATGAACAATACAGCTCGCTGAAGCTGACGGACGCCTCGCGCCCCGTGCTCAAGGGCGGCCAGAAGGTGCAGCTGCGCCAGTACCAGAAACCGGTGAAAACCAGCAAGCGCAGCACCAGCGTGGCGAAAGGCTATGTCGAGACGGATTTGTCCACCAGCGAACAGGCGATCTTCGACAAGCTGCGCTGGTGGCGCGTGGAGACGGCGCGCACGCACAATGTGCCCGCCTACGTGATTTTCGTCGACGCCACCCTGCGCGAAATCGCCAAAGCCAAGCCCACTTCGCTCGAGCAGATGCGCGGCGTGAGCGGCGTGGGCGAGAAAAAACTGGCTTCGTACGGCGACGAAATCGTCGCCATGATTCTGGAGATGATTTGATGGAAGCACTCTCGTCCGACCTGATTTATCAGGCCGTGAAAATCCTCGGCGCCCAGCCCGACGCGGACGACGCGGTGGAAGCGCAAGTACGCGCCCTGGTGCAGGACGACCTCACCGTGCGCCGCCTGGCCGACGTGGTGCCGGAAGCTTTCGGCCTGGTGCTGGCATCGCACCTTCCCGGCGCCGAAAACATGACCTTGCCCGACACTTTCTGCGCGCAGGACGAGGACGGCGAATGGGTGGAGTTCCCGTTGCGCCGCGAGCCGATCTTTGTCGTCGCCGCGGACATCGCCCAGCACACCTTCCACAACGGACCGCGCGCGCTGATACAAAACCTGGCCGACCGCAGTTCCCTGCTGTCGGCCATCAACAAGGCCTTGAACGCGGGCGGCTCGCTCGATGGCACGACCCTGGGTCCGCCGTCCTTCTTCGGCCTGCCCGCCGCCCTGTACCAGCCGGCGGTATCGGCTGATACGCCCTGAGCACTGCACCTTGCGTTTGCCCTTGACAAGAGAACGGTCCCGCGATGGAAACCAAATGGCTGGAAGACTTCATCTCGCTCGCTGAAACGCATAATTTCAGCCGTTCCGCAGCCCTGCGCCACGTGACCCAGCCGGCCTTTTCGCGGCGCATCCAGTCGCTGGAAAACTGGCTCGGCATCGACCTGGTCGACCGCACCTCCTACCCCACGCGCTTGACGCCGGCTGGTGCCGTGTTCTACGAACAGGCGCTGGAAATGCTGGGGCAGATCAATGGCGTGCGCGCACTGTTGCGCGGCAAGCGCGCGGCCACGCAGACGAGCGTCGATTTCGCCGTGCCGCACACCCTGTCGCTGACCTTCATGCCGAAGTGGCTGACGGCGCTCGAAGTTGGTTTCGCGCCCATCAACAGCCGCCTGATGGCCCTGAACGTGCACGACGCCGTGCTGCAGCTGGTCGACGGCGGCTGCGACCTGCTGCTGTGCTATCACCATCCGCGCCAGCCGGTGCAGCTGGACCCGGGCCGCTACGACATGCTGGTGATGGGCCGCGAAACCCTGCGCGCGTATGCGCGCTGCGGCCAGGACAAGGTGCCGGACTTCGTCCTGCCCGGCAGCGCCAAGGAGCCGCTGCCCTTCCTTTCCTACACCAGCAACGCCTACCTGGGACGCATGGTGGAATTGCTGCTGGCCGACGCCAAGGCGCCCCTGTTCCTGGAAACCTGCTACGAAACGGACATGGCCGAGGGCCTCAAAATGATGGCGCTGGAAGGGCGCGGCATCGCTTTCCTGCCCGAATCGGCCGTCATGCGCGACGTCAAGTACAAGCACCTGGCGCGCGCCGACGGCGGCGCGCCAGGCTGGGAAATCGAGCTGGAAATCCGTTTATATCGCGAGCGCCCGTCCAGCCTGCGTCCGGGAAAGCAGATCGTCGAAAGCCTGTGGCAATACCTGGTGCAGGCGCAGGAAAGCGCCGCGCGCGGCGGGAAAAAACGCCGGCGCGCGGCTGTCCCCCCAACTCCCTCCTGATCTCTCAACTATGCAATAAATGCATAACCGGATGCGCACAAAGCATTGGCCGGGGCATGATGCTATCGCCTACGATGCGGTTCCGCTGCGCGCAGCTGCATCTCGGCTGTGCCTCTAACGTATTCGTATTGTCAGGAGCTTATCAAGCATGACCAGCAAGCACGCACTTCCTTCCTACCTCAATCCTGAAGACCTGGGCCCATGGGGCGTCTACCTCGAGCAGATCGACCGCGTTACGCCGTACCTGGGTAACCTGTCGCGCTGGGTGGAAACGCTGAAGCGTCCAAAGCGCATCCTGACGGTCGACGTGCCTATCGAGCGCGATGACGGCACCATTGCCCACTACGAAGGCTACCGCGTGCAGCACAACCTGTCGCGCGGCCCGGGCAAGGGTGGCGTGCGCTTCCACCAGGACGTGACCCTGTCGGAAGTGATGGCCCTGTCGGCCTGGATGACGGTCAAGAATGCAGCCGTCAACGTGCCATACGGCGGCGCCAAGGGCGGCATCCGTGTCGATCCGAAGACCCTGTCGCGCAACGAACTGCAACGCCTGACCCGCCGCTACACGAGCGAGATCAGCATGATCATCGGACCGAACAAGGATATCCCGGCGCCGGACGTCAACACGAATGAGCAAGTCATGGCCTGGATGATGGACAGCTACGCCATGATCGGCGGCAATATGTCGACCGGCGTGGTGACCGGCAAGCCGATCTCGCTGGGCGGCAGCCTGGGTCGTCGCGACGCGACGGGCCGCGGCGTGTTCGTCGTCGGTTGCGATGCGGCCGCCAAGGTCGGCATGTCGCTCGAAGGCGCGAAAGTCATCGTGCAAGGTTTCGGCAACGTGGGCGGCGTCGCTGCACGCATGTTCGCTGAAGCGGGCTCGAAAGTGGTCGCGGTACAAGACCACAAGACCACCGTCGTGCACTCCGGCGGCCTGAACATCCCGCAATTGCTGGCACACGTGGCCGAAGTGGGCAGCGTCGAAGGCTTCCCGGGCGCCGAGGCATTCGTGCCACGCGAAGATTTCTGGGGCATCGATTGCGACATCCTGATCCCGGCCGCGCTGGAACAGCAGATCACGGCCGAACGCGCACAAGTCATCCGCGCCAAGATCATCCTGGAAGGCGCCAACGGCCCGACCCTGCCGGCAGCGGACGACATCCTGACCGACCGCGGCGTATTGATCGTGCCGGACGTGCTGGCCAACGCCGGCGGCGTGACCGTCAGCTACTTCGAGTGGGCGCAGAACTTCTCGAGCTTCTTCTGGACGGAAGAAGAAATCAACAGCCGCCTGACCCGCATCATGCGCGAAGCGTTCGATTCGGTATGGCAAGTGTCGCAAGAGAAGAAAGTATCGATGCGTACCGCGACCTTCATCCTGGCGTGCACGCGCGTGCTGCAAGCGCGCGAAGTGCGCGGCCTGTATCCATAATGGCTGCCTGAGAAAAAGCCCAAGGCGTTGTTGCCTGCCCCTCGCCGTACTAGCGTACTGTCTTCGGGGCGGCGCCTAGCCCTGGGCATTTTTCAGGCGCCATTGGGTTTCTGGCAATCTAAAAAAATCCCGCTACACTTTGCGTGTGAGCGGGATTTTTTACGTCTGCCGGATTTTCTACACTGCGTAGCCTTGCGGGTTCTGGTGCTGCCAGCGCCAGTGGTCTGTACACATGTCGTCGATGTTTTTCTGCGCTTGCCAGCCCAGCAGCTCCTTGGCCTTGTCGGCCGAGGCGTAGCAGCTGGCGATGTCGCCAGGGCGGCGCGGCACGATGTCGTACGGTACCTTGCGCCCGCTGGCGGCCTCGAAAGCACGCACGGTGTCGAGCACGCTGTAGCCGTGGCCCGTACCCAGGTTGACGGTAAAGCCGCCGTCAGTGGAAAACAGGCGATTCAACGCGGCCACATGGCCCAGCGCCAGGTCGACCACGTGGATGTAATCGCGCACGCCCGTGCCATCCGGCGTATCGTAATCGTTGCCGAAGACGGCCAGGCGCTCGCGGCGGCCCACGGCCACCTGGGCGATGAAGGGCATCAGGTTGTTCGGGATACCTGCCGGATCTTCGCCGATCAAGCCGCTGGCGTGTGCACCGACCGGATTGAAATAGCGCAGTACGCCGACTTGCCACTGCGCATCGGCATGCACGAGATCGGCCAGGATCTGCTCGACCATCAGTTTCGAGCGGCCGTATGGATTGGTCACGGACAGGCGCGACGTTTCCAGGATCGGCAAGGCTTCCGGGTCGCCATACACGGTGGCCGACGAGCTGAAGACAAAACGCTTCACGTTCGCCGCCGCCAGCACTTCCAGCAAGGCCACGGTGCCCGTCACATTGTTGTCCATGTACATCAAAGGCTGGGCCACGGATTCGCCCACGGCTTTCAAGCCCGCGAAATGGATCACCGCATCGATGGCGTGCTCGCGCAGGACGGCGGCCATGGCCGTGCGGTCGCGTACGTCAGCCTCGTAGAAAGGCACGCTTTTGCCGGAGATGCGCTCCACGCGCGCCATCGCTTCGCGCGCGCTATTGCACAAATTATCCACCGCGACGACATCAAAGCCGGCAGCGAGCAATTCGACGCAGGTATGCGAACCGATGAAACCGGATGCGCCGGTCACGAGTATTTTCTTGGCCATAATGTCAATCAATGCAAAAAAGATAAGACTACCTGAATTCGTCCGGCCTGCCAAGCCGGCACACCAGACGAATCGCCATTTGGCATAAAAAAAGCCTGCGGCGCGGTGGCGGCAGGCTGATTCTGTTCCGGTACACGGGCCGACAGCCCCCAGCGCATTCGCGCTTATTTCTTGATGAACACCAGATCCCACACGCCATGGCCCAGCTTCAAGCCGCGGTTCTCGAACTTGGTCAGGGGACGGTACGCCGGTTGCGGCGCATAGCCGTCGGCACTATTGTGCAACTGGGGCTCGGCGCCCAGCACGTCCAGCATTTGCCCTGCGTAATCTTCCCAATCGGTGGCGCAATGCAGATAACCGCCCGGCGCCAGGCGATCGGTCAATTGTTTGACGAATGGCGACTGAATCAGGCGGCGCTTGTTGTGGCGCGCCTTGTGCCATGGATCGGGGAAGAAAACGTGGATGCCGGCCAGCGAATTGGCCGGTATCATGTGCGTCAGCACTTCCACCGCATCGTGCTGCAGCAGGCGCAGATTCGTCAGCGATTCTTCGCCGATCAGCTTCAACAGGCTGCCGACACCGGGCGTATGCACTTCAACACCGATGAAATCCTTCTCCGGCATGGCTTTGGCGATATGCGCGGTCGTCGCGCCCATGCCAAAACCGATTTCCAGGATCACGGGTGCCTTGCGGCCAAACACCTGCTCAAAGTCCATCGGTTCTTTGGCGAAAGGCACGAGGAACTGCGGCCCCAGGGTCTCGAGCGCGCGCGCCTGCGCGACAGACAGCCGTCCCGCGCGGGTCACGAAGCTGCGGATGCGGTGTTCGGTCGGATCGTACATCATCGGCCGCGCCGGGCCGTTTGCTGGGGTATCAGAAGACATGGGAATGAAGAAATAAGTGGCCGTGCCGCATAAAACCAGGCGCCAGCGAAAAATGGAGCGGGTGAAGGGAATCGAACCCTCGTCGTAAGCTTGGGAAGCTTCTGCTCTACCATTGAGCTACACCCGCGAAGCCTGCATTTTACGCGGGATGGCAAGAACTTGGCAAACTTGTAGATCGCATTCGAGTTCCTCAGGAATTCTCGCGGTATTTGACAAAAAAGACAGAGAGCGGCATCGGCGCGGCAGCATTTTTGTTGATAGAGAACAACATCGTGAGCGGTCAGGCAGCATGAATGGGCTCGAACACGACTAAAATAGAATAAATTGTTGTTGTCTTGAACTGTGTGGCACAGACTAGCAAGAGAAATGTTGCTACAATCGCGTGACAGTTTAGCATTCCCGCTGTTCAACCTAAAAGGAAATCCCATGAAGAAAATTCTGATCGCTTCGGCAATCCTGTGCTTCGCTTCCGCACAAGCCATGGCTCAATCGGCACCAGCTCCTGCACCAGCAGCAGCTGCACCAGCAGCTGGCGCCGCTGCCGGCACCACCGTTGCCGGCCTGAGCGTCAGCACCATGATCGCAATCGGCGCAGCAGTTGCCGTTGTGGCCGGTGCAGCAAGCTCGGATTCGACCACCGCGCACACGACCCCAACCCACCATTAATACCTGGCTGTCCAGGCAGCGACAGGTAGGCCTATCCTGCAGCTTGATGTCGAGCCGAAAGGTGACGGCCTGGTGCCGCAATAGTTGATATACATGAAATAAGTCGACTATTGCATAAAAGCCCTTTTCATTTGAAAACGGGCTTTTTTCTTTTTAGAAAATAACGAAGAGGCTGACGTCAACTTTTCTGTTTTGATGGACGATGCAATATTGCGCGTGCATACATACGGTATCCATTTATCCATTAAGAAATCCAGCTGACATGTTCGTGAGATACCCTATTCAAGCGCCTCGCTCACCATGAAGAACCAGCCCTTTTTCAAGCGCATGGGATTTGCCTTGAGCGGCATTGCCGCCGCCCTGCGTCTCGAATCGAGCTTTCGCTTGCAATGCCTTGCCGCCTTCTTGGTCGTAATCGTGCTCGCCTGGAGCAAGCCGGTAATGATCTGGTGGGCACTGCTGCTACTCAACTGTGGCCTAGTACTGGCAGCTGAACTGTTCAATACGGCGCTTGAACACTTGATTGACCACCTGCATCCTGGCCTGCACCCCAGCATCAAGATCGTCAAGGATTGCGCCGCAGGGGCTGTGTTCATTCTCAGCATGAGTGCCGCCTGCATTTTTGTTGCTTTTTTGCTGGAAAAATTTTCCAGTTGAGTAGCTATAGCTGCCAAGCAAATTACAATGCATGGTTCGCCAAGGCGCCTCCCCTGTCCACGTCAACATTCGAGGCGGCGAGACGAAATACATGAATTTCTATAATTCATTAAAATAATGCCTTTTTGAAATATTTTATCTTTACCAATACTGATTTTCAGCACGCCTTGTGGCTTGCATGACAATTACATAAAACAATAATCGCTTATTTTCAAGCGGCTAACGACTCAGTTTTCCTCTAGCGAAGCTGTTTTAATTTTTGAATTGATGCGTAGATGAATACTCCCCTTGTACCAGTGATTCTTTGCGGTGGCTCCGGCACACGCTTGTGGCCCCTGTCCCGCGAAGGCTACCCTAAACAGTTCTTGCGTTTGTCTGGCGAGACCAGCATGTTGCAGCAGACACTGCAACGGCTGACTGGTATTGAAGCCTTGGCGCCGGCTTTGCTGGTATGCAATGACTCGTCGCGTTTCATTGTCGCGGAACAGTTGCGTGAGATAGGCCTGAACAATGCCCGCATGGTGCTCGAACCGATGCGCCGCAATACGGCGCCGGCCATTGCCACAGCTGCCCTGCAAGCCATGGAAAACGGCGACGACCCCATCCTTCTCGTATTGCCGTCCGACCATGTCATCCTGGATACACCAGCGTTCCACCGCGCCATCAAGCTGGCGCGCGATGCTGCGGAACAAGGTAACTTGCTCACCTTCGGCATTTCCCCGACCGGACCGGAGACAGGTTACGGCTATATCCGCGCCGAGGGCGGTGCAGCTGGCCAGGTCCAGCGTATTGTCGAATTCGTCGAGAAGCCTGCCCTGGCGCTGGCGGAACAATATATTGCCAGCGGCGATTATTTCTGGAATAGCGGAATGTTTGTGTTCCGCGCCAGCCGTTACCTGGCAGAACTTGAACGCTTTCAGCCTGTCGTCGTCGCGGCGTGCCGGGAAGCGCTGGCCAAGGCGAAAAGCGACCTCGATTTCATCCGCCTGGACCACGATGCCTACGCCGCCAGTCCCGATATCGCCGTCGATTACGCCGTCATGGAGCGCACCAGCCATGCGGCCACCGTCGCGCTCGACGCCGGCTGGAATGATATCGGTTCCTGGAAAGCCGTACTCGACGTGGCGAAAAAAGACGCCAACAACAATAGCGCCCACGGCGATGTGTTGATGCAGGATTGCAATGATTGCCTGGTGCATGGGAATAGCCGCCTGGTGACCGCCATCGGCATGCGCAATACCGTCATCGTGGAAACGGCCGATGCCGTGCTGGTCATGGATGCGGATCAGGCGCAACATACCAAGACCTTGGTGGCGCAGTTGATTGCCAAAGACCGTGCTGAAGCCACCATGCACCGCGAAGTGTTCCGTCCGTGGGGATCGTACGATTCCATCGGCAACGGCGAGCGCTTCCAGGTCAAACGGATCACGGTCAAGCCTGGCGCCAAGCTGTCATTGCAAATGCATCACCACCGTGCCGAGCACTGGATCGTGGTATCCGGCACTGCCCAGATCACCAATGGCGACAAGGAATATTTGCTGACCGAAAACCAGTCCACCTACATCCCGCTCGGCGTCGTCCATTCCCTGGCGAACCCCGGCAAGCTACCACTGGAATTGATTGAAATTCAATCGGGTAGCTACCTTGGGGAAGACGATATTGTCCGCTTTGAAGACCGCTACGGCCGCGCTTAAACAAGCAGATACGTCATCCCCACACATGCGGTACCAAGAATTCACACTGAAGTTTATAAGGTTTAGCAAGGCATCATGAAACCAATCGAAGGCATCTTTGTACAAGAAGTGAAATGGTATTGCAGCAGTAGGGCAGAGAAATATTTTCTCACCTTTGCCGATGCAGTTGCCATGTTCATGGCATTCTGGTTTGCTGGCAAGTGTACGCTCGATGCCAGCGACTTGAACAGCTTCGGACTGGATAGCTCGCGCCTGCTCAGTTACAGCCTGCTATCCGTGGTAACCCTGGCGATCTTCAAGCTGAAGGGCCATCATGCCAAACGCCGTCCGTACTCGAATGAAATCAAGGAACTCCTGAAGGTTTCCATGGTCATGGGCTTGATTGACGCGGCCCTGGTCTTCCTCGACAAGCGCGACTCCTCTCGCGAGGCACTATTGGCCACCTGGCTGTTGGTGCCGTGCTGTGTCTTGCTGCTGCGCGGCCTCTTCAAATACCTGCTGATGAAAACTGGTGGCTGGATACGGCCTATGGTCATCATCGGATGGGGAGACAATGCCTTGCAAACCGCGCGCGCCTTCGATGAGGAGGCGTTAATGGGCTATCGCCTGATTGCGTTCCTTATTCCCGAGGGCCAAGAGCGCCTGGAACATCATTATGTGAATCGCAGCAAACAAGCGGTGCCTTGCATTCAACTGGGCGAGAACCCGGAACAAACGCTCAAGTTACTGGGTGACCCACATACGGTTGTCGCCTTGGAGCAAGGCGGTATCGATGCCTATCAGGGTATGATCCAGCAGGTCAGCCGTTGTGTTGCCAATGTGCAAGTGGTACCTGCCGTACGCGGTCTGCCCCTGTACGGCATGGAAGTGAACCATTTCTTTGCACATGAAGTGCTGCTACTGACCATGCGCAACAACTTGGCGCGGCCAGGCTTGCAACTGATTAAGCGCTGCTTTGATCTGATAGCCTCGATCGGCGTGCTGATCGTTGGCGCCCCCATCTTGCTGTGGATCGCGGCCAAGGTCATGGCATCGGGCCGTCCCATCTTCTATGGCCACAAACGCGTCGGCCAGAATGGCAAGCATTTTCTCTGCTACAAATTCCGCACCATGGCCGTGAATGCCGACGTCTTGCTCAAGGAGTTACTGGAGCGCGATCCTGCAGCCCGTGCCGAATGGGACCGTGATTTCAAACTGAAAAACGACCCTCGCATTACCTCGATCGGCCACTTCCTGCGCCGGACCAGCCTCGATGAACTACCTCAGCTATGGAACGTGCTGAAAGGCGAAATGAGCCTGGTCGGACCGCGCCCGGTTGTCGATGCGGAACTGGAGCGGTATGGCCCCCAGGTAGACTATTACCTAGAAGCCAAGCCTGGTGTCACGGGTCTTTGGCAAGTCAGCGGCAGGAATGACGTCAGCTATGACACGCGCGTTTATCTGGATGCATGGTATGTCAAGAACTGGTCTTTATTCAATGACATTGTCATCCTGCTGAAAACGGTTAAAGTCATTTTCAAGAAAGATGGCGCGTATTAGTAAGGTTATTAATTAAATAATTTCATTTAAGAATTTAATTGCCCTCGCTCTCAAGACAATTTATCGACGGGGCATTGTGGCAATGTTCCAGAAAAAGGATAGCAGCATGATTTTAGTGACTGGCGGCGCCGGCTTCATCGGTTCCAATTTTGTACGCGACTGGCTGGCGCTCAACGATGAGCCCGTAGTAAATTTTGACAAACTGACCTATGCTGGCAATCTCAGCAATCTAGCCAGCCTGGAGCAAGACCCGCGACATATCTTCGTACGCGGTGACATTTGTGATACCGCCCACATCTCCCGCCTGCTGGCGGAACACCAGCCCCGCGCCATCGTGCATTTTGCCGCCGAGAGCCATGTCGACCGCTCGATCCATAGCCCCGGTGAATTCATTACGACCAACGTGAACGGCACATTCAACCTGCTCGAAGCCGCGCGCGCCTATTGGTCCGGCCTGACAGGCGAGGCCAAGGATGGTTTCCGTTTCCTGCACGTCTCGACCGATGAAGTGTATGGCACCCTGGGGCCGAATGATCCGCCGTTCACGGAAACGACGCCGTATGCGCCCAACAGCCCTTACTCGGCATCGAAAGCGGCGTCAGATCATCTGGTGCGCGCCTATTTCCATACGTACGGCATGCCGGTGCTCACCACCAACTGCTCGAACAACTATGGCTCCTTCCATTTCCCGGAAAAACTGATTCCGCTCATCATCAGCAATGCCCGTGCCGGCAAAGCCTTGCCTATCTATGGCGATGGCATGCAAGTGCGCGACTGGCTGTACGTGGGCGACCATTGCTCGGCGATTCGCCGCGTGCTCGAGGCGGGACGCCTGGGCGAGGTCTACAATGTGGGCGGCTGGAATGAAATGGCCAACCTGGAAGTCGTGCACACCCTGTGCGATATCCTCGACACGCTCGATCCCAAGACATCCGGCAGCTATCGCGAACAAATCACCTATGTACAGGATCGTCCAGGCCATGACCGCCGCTACGCCATCGATGCACGCAAGATCGAGCGCGAACTGGGCTGGAAGCCGGCCGAAACCTTCGCCACCGGCATCCGCAAGACCGTCCAGTGGTACCTGGACAACCAGGCCTGGGTACGCGATGTCCAGTCGGGCGACTACCTGAAGTGGGTGGAGAAAAACTACGCGGCGCGCGATACGGCCCAGGAGCAGCAATAATGGCAACCACCATTGAACGCAAAGGCATCATCCTGGCCGGTGGTTCAGGGACGCGCCTGTATCCCGTCACCATGGCCGTATCGAAGCAACTGCTGCCCGTATATGACAAGCCGATGATCTACTATCCGCTGACCACCCTGATGCTGGCCAGCATACGCGATATCCTGATCATTTCCACACCACAAGATACGCCGCGCTTCCAGGAGTTGCTGGGCGACGGCAGCCAGTGGGGTATCAGCCTGACCTATGCCGTGCAACCGAGCCCGGATGGCCTGGCACAGGCGTTCATCATCGGCAAAGAGTTTGTCGGCGATGCACCATCGGCGCTGATTCTGGGTGACAACATCTATTACGGGCACGACTTTGAATCTCAGTTACGCGAAGCCTCGGCACGTACCAGCGGCTCGACCGTGTTCGCTTACCATGTGCACGATCCGGAACGCTACGGCGTCGTCGATTTCGATGCGCAGCGGCGCGCCATCAGCATCGAAGAAAAGCCGCTCAAGCCTAAATCGAACTACGCCGTCACCGGCCTGTATTTCTACGACAGCCAGGTATGCGATATCGCCGCCGGCATCGCCCCGTCCCCACGTGGCGAGCTGGAAATCACCGACGTCAACCGGGTCTACCTAGAACGCGGTCAGTTGAACGTTGAACTGATGGGGCGCGGCATGGCCTGGCTCGATACTGGCACGCATGAGTCCTTGCTGGAAGCGGGCCAGTTCATCGCCACCATCGAAAATCGCCAGGGACTTAAAGTAGCTTGCCCGGAAGAGATCGCCTATCGTAAAGGCTATATCGATGCCGCCAAACTGGAGCAACTGGCCCAGCCATTGAAAAAGAACACCTATGGCCAGTATTTGTTGCGCTTACTCGACGACAAGATATTCTGAGGCGCTCCACGCCTTCCACTTAGTTCATACCGTACTAATCATAGACCATGCAAATTCAGACCACAGCATTACCTGACGTGTTGATACTCGAACCCACCGTATTTGGTGACGACCGCGGCTTTTTTTATGAGAGCTTCAACAAAAAACGCTTCGCAGAACTGACCGGCGTGACACGCGAGTTTATACAAGACAATCACTCCAAGTCTGCCAAGGGGGTATTGCGTGGTCTGCATTATCAGATCCAGCATCCACAAGGCAAACTGGTGCGCGTCACGGCTGGCGAAGTATTCGACGTCGTCGTTGACCTGCGAAAAAGCTCGTCAACGTTCGGAAAATGGCTCGGCGTCGTGCTGTCGGCCACGAACAAACGCCAGTTGTGGGTGCCGGAAGGTTTTGCCCATGGTTTCGTGGTCACCAGCGAAAGCGCTGAATTCATCTACAAGACCACCGATTACTGGGCGCCGGAGTTTGAGCGTTGCGTCTTGTGGAACGATCCGGCGATCGGCATTGACTGGCAGTTGGATGGTGAGCCACTACTGTCCGGCAAGGACAAGGCCGGGACGCTGCTGGTCAACGCCGACGTATTTGCCTGATCCAGAACCCCTATCTGTACGACGCCGCCGGGCGGCGCCGTAGTCACCACTATAAAAATCACCTATGACTCGTATCTTACTCACAGGAAAAACTGGCCAAGTCGGTTATGAACTTGAACGCAGCCTGCAAGGCTTAGGCGAAATCATCGCCGTCGACCGCAGCCAAATGAACTTGGCCGATCTGGATCACGTGCGTGACGTGATCCGCCGTATCAAACCGACGCTGATCGTCAATCCCGCTGCCTACACCGCTGTCGATAAGGCCGAAAGCGACGTCGAGTTGGCGATGCGCATCAATGGCGAAGCACCGGCCGTCATGGCGGAAGAAGCCAGTAAACTGGGCGCCGCCATGATTCACTACAGCACCGATTATGTATTTGATGGCACGAAAGAAATGCCATACACGGAAGATGATCCCACCTGCCCCATCAACGTCTACGGTCGCAGCAAGCTAGCCGGTGAACAGGCGATCACGGCCACCGGCATTGCACACCTGATTCTGCGCACTAGCTGGGTCTACAGTATGCATGGCAAGAATTTCTTGCTCACGATGCGTCGCTTGGCGCAAGAGCGCGATACGCTGAGCATTGTTTCCGACCAATATGGCGCACCAACGTGGAGCCGTACCATCGCCGACACCACCGCCCACATCATCGCGCAAAGCCTGACAGCGCAAGATCCATATGCCTGGTTGCAACAACACGCCGGCATCTATAATCTGAGCGCGCAAGGTCAGACCACGTGGTTCGGTTTCACCGAAGCGATCATGGGACATCCATCGATCGAGAAAAAGCCGCTGTTGAAAGCGATCCTGGCGCAAGACTATCCCGTACCGGCCAAGCGTCCGGTCAACTCGCTGCTGTCTTCACAACGGCTGATTGATACCTTTTGCAATTTGCCACAATGGCGAGATGCACTAAGGCTATGCCAAGGCTAAAGGCTTTCTACGAAACGATCCTCCCGCTAAGTAATCCTCGGTACGCGTCAAGACAGTTGTCGCATAAATCTATTTTAGAATGCATCGATTTTTCCTTTCTTCAACAGGTCATTCGGCGTGACGCTGGTCAAGTTTGGACGGAGGGTTAAGCCAAACCTCGTCGGCCAGCTGCCAGGCGCGTGGCGACAGTTTCCAGCGCAACGGATGGCGCTCCCGCGCCTGCGCGTAGACCTCGCGCCGTTGTTTCAGAACGGCGTCGGCAACGCCGCTGTGGCGCTGTTCTTCGACCACAGGCTTGTTATGCGGCGCTCATCTGGCCAAGCGCGTACTCTTTCTTCTCGTTGGTGTATTTCGTCATCGTCAAATCCATCGCCCTAGGGCAGATTAGAACTCCAAATCCTGGAGGTGACAACTATTTTGACAGAGGGAGTACATGGTAAGTCCCACGATTCGGTTCCATAGAAAAAAAATGGTTACAACGTTGTGCAGCAATCTCTTATCTACAACAGAACCACCATGCACTCGCCTTGGATCTTATAGTCCTCATTTCAGCATTCAAAGAATGAAACGAGAAAAAATTAATTCGTCAAGCGCTTCTCATTAGGAGTATATTTCCATTTCATCATTTATATACTTTTTATACTTTTCAAATGAATTTTTTATGGCTTCATGAGAAATACTATAGATATAGTCCTCTCCTTGCTCTTCGATCCTTACAGCGCCAAAACGCTCGTGAAACTGCCAAACCGATACATTCTCCTTGCGAACATCAAAATGAGATTTTTTGAATCCCAAGCTGAGTGCAAATTGGTAGACCAGAATAGCTGATTCCATGGCAAAGCCACTGGGCCTACCGTCCCTCAAAATCCAAGAACCCCAGCAAAATGAATCCTCTCTTACATCGTAGAGCCGGATTGTTCCATAGCGCTCGCCGTTCTTATCCTCAATGATGAAATATATCTGACTATTATCATCTGCGTACTTTCCCAGCCAAGCTAATTGTAAATCAAGGTCTGCCGCCGTAGCCGATAAATACTTTCCCTTTTCTGGATCTGTCCGTAACTGTAGAATAAACTCAGCATCATTCTTATTCACGTTGCGGAACACAACATTTTTCCCGATTACCTTGGCAGGTTTAACAAAAGCAATATTTTTCACATTATTACCCAATTCGATAGATACGTTATAAATTTCCGACAATGATGAAAATATTTCAAAGTTAAATTCATCACTTTTCATGCTTAAATTTCAATTATCAATATTTAGAAACATTAAAAGTTTAATGCTCTTAAATAAGAAAACAAACCTTACCTTATGATGTGATCACAGACGAGCATGGCAGCGTCTGCAAATCTCACAATTGAAAGTTACTCCTGCATTGGCAAATTTGACAGCCAATGAAGGAAGTCTTTCGCATATAGATCGCTTCCATCAAAAGTCAGATGATGGGAATCACGATACAGTATTTTCTGCTGAGCCTTATATGTACATATTTTATCAGTACAAAACAAATTTATAGGATCATAAATATATATAGATGGAAATTCATCTTTCAATCTATCCAGAGTTTTCCTGTGCTCATGCTGACGTACAAGAACGGCACTAAGCGAAACTTCACAATTTGGCCTCCCTTTAATACAATCCAAAGGAAAAAATGGCAACTCTGGAATATCAACCAAAACAACTATTTCTTTTCCAGAAGGAATTAGTGCACGAACGGTTTGACTCAGGCCATAATAAAACAAATCCAGTCGGTTAAAATTTTTGTGACCGTCGCTGGTAATCTTTACCGTATCTGGACCTGTGTGGCGTTTGATATGATCTGCTGCAAATGATGAAGTTAATGCATAATTTCCATAAAAAGAAAGTACTACTGTATCAATGGATGGTGATTTTTTTACCCATGATATTATCTTCTCAAACTTTTCCCGACAACCTTTTTGATCTGCTTCAACATCAATATCAAGAACGGGTGGACAACTAGAATTTCCAATAAGTGCCCAATTCAGGTCCTTACTATTTTTCCCCAGTCCATAAAACTTATCATCTGCATGGCTATCACCGATTAACACCGCATTGATTTCACCTTTTTTCGATTGCAGACAATAGTTAATTTTAGCCCCAGCAACAAGCTCCTTATCATCGCATTTCACATATCCCAAACGGCTTGTTTCATATTCCAGCGCTTTAAATGGTAATGCCATTGCTCTGTCGGGAAATCCTGTAGTGAAATGCCCAGAAATTCCTACAACGGTAAAAAAAATAGAACCGACAAATGCGAAAGTAAAAATGAATCGCCTACTGAAAATCGATTTTTTTCTAAAAGGATTTTCTATATACCGCCAGCTTAAATAAGACAATATCAGAGTAACACCGATACAAACTGACAAAGCTAATTTCCCGGGATCTTCAAAAGATTTATGCCTGAGGAAGGCCAGCAGAGGTTGATGCCATAAATATGCGCTGTAACTAATCAGTCCTACACCAACAAAAATCTTACTTCCAAGAATTTTACCGGTAAATGTTTCCCCATTTGCATATAAAATAATTAATGCAGCACCGACTGTAGGAACTAAAGCATAAATGCCTGGGAATGGTGTTTCTTTATCAAAAACAAAAATTGCAAAAATTATTAAAATAAATCCAACGAAACTTCCAATTTCATTTTTCTTCTTTGAAGATGGCTTCCTTTTAGAATTTGCGAAATAGAATGCAACAAAGGCTCCTATCAGCAATTCCCATCCACGCGTAGGCAACAAGAAAAAACCTGCCATCGGCATGGCTGAAGATGCCCATTGAGCCAGCGCCAGACTTAGAATGAAAACCAAGACTAAGGAACTTAATATAAAACGCTTTCCCAGTCGCCATGCGAACATCAAAAAAACTGGAAAGATCAGATAGTATTGCTCTTCAACCGCCAAACTCCACGTATGCAATAATGGTTTAAGTTCTGCAGCACTATCAAAATAACCACTAGTCCCCCAGAATAATATATTAGAGGCAAAAGCAGAAACAGCAACTAGGCTTTGAGAAAATCTCCTCATATCCTCTGGAATTAACAACATCCAGGAAAATGGCAGACACAGTAACATGATAAAAAATAGTACAGGCAAAATTCGCCTTGCGCGCCGCTCATAAAAATTCATAAGCGAAAATTTTCCAGCTTCAAGTTCAGCGAGAATAATAGTGGTGATCAAGAATCCACTAATCACAAAAAATACATCTACACCTACGAAGCCACCGCTGAAAATTTCAAAACCAGCATGGAAGAATATGACCGGCAAAACAGCTAACGCCCTCAATCCATCAATTTCTCTTCTATAGTCCATTAATTAAAGCTTATAAAATTATCATTGCATAAAAAAACAAATCGCTTCACGAGCCGAGTGCCGGCATCAGGCCGAAAATTCCAGGTCCTGCGACAAAACCTGAAAGAATTGCGCACCATCTTCAAGATTTATCAAATATTAAATATTTTTGAGTATTTGGCTTTAACGCTGGAGTCCGAGTAGTTTTCCATATATAGCCGATAAGAATTTCGTGATATCTGTTCATTAAAGTGAGAGTCAAGAAGCCTTTTCATCCAGATACCATAATTTGATAAATTATTTTCAATAATGCAATCTTGATTTTCTGTAGAAACTCCGACGCCCTCGACGCCAAAATCTGTTGCTATGATGGGCAATCCGTAAGACAAGGCATCGATCGTTTTCAGCTTGACTCCACTACCAAATAGCAACGGTACCAGCATCGCACAAGCTCCGAGTAATACTTCATCAAGACTCTCAACGTAACCCTCTATTCTCACGTGCAATGGAAATTTTTTCACGAGCGCCAATAACGATGGGGCAGGATTTTTCCCGATCACACGTATAAGTACGTCGGGAATATCCAGAATAATTTTTGGCAAGTGTGCATCAATGAAATTTTCCAAACTTACTGCGTTATGCGGCACATCTAGTCCACCAAGAAACACAAAAATAGGTGATTTGTTCCATGAACGAGCGTAGGGACGCATGCTAGAGGATACATAGGGTGGAAATACATGAACGCCACGCCCCCCCCAAGAACTGAGCAATTTCACTTCCGATTTATTAATCAATAAGCTATCAGGAAAAATTCTTGCCTGAACCGCCTCAGAATTTGCCACTAATTTTGACTCATAAGACAGTAACATCTTTTGGACGAATGAAAATTTCTTTATATACGAACGAAATATCCGAGGCACATGCCGCTCAAAATTACCAAGCGGATTAAAACTCTTCGTTCCTGGCAAATTCAAAGCGCGGATCATACTTTCATATCGTACAGAAAAAAGATCTTCCAAATATAGTACATTTTTCGCTTTTCCTGTATTTAGCAAAGGAAGATACTGCCCCATGCGAATGGTATCGAAAACCAGAATATCCGCATCAATCTCATTAATTGTCTTCTGCAGCGAAGTCGTAATATCATTGGAAAAAAATAGTGATTCCTGGATACTTTTTTTTCTTTTTAGAAATGTATGAAAAAAAATATTACGTAGTTTCGTCATTCCAGTTGGCAAGACATAATTTGCCTGATTAAATTCATGCACATTTTTAGTCATCAGGTCCGTCAACGGAAATATCAAAAAGAAATTTTCCGCAGATATTTTCTCGCAGAAAAAACGAATTAATCCCGTCACTACGACTTTTTTACCTACATCGGCAGGAAAAGGATACAAAGTAGAAATCAACGCAACTTTCATCTTATTTCATTGCTCCGTAAACCAAAAACATCTTTTGAGCCATTTTTTCAGAAGTAATATCGAGCATTCTGGAATAACCTTTTTCTACCAATGCAATACTACCGGGACGATCATGAACCATTTTCAAAATACCAGCAGTTAGTTCTGACATTGAGGTTGGCTCTACCAGGATAGCCGCATCAGCCGCCAACTCATTCATTGGTGGCAAGTCAGATGTGAGCAAAGGTTTCCCTGAAGCGAAGGCCTCCACGATAGGCAAGCCATATCCTTCCATCAGACTTGGAAATAAGACACCATCTGCATGTCCCAGTATTGTGCGCATTTCATGATCAGAGACCCAGCCTGGAAACTTGACGGCATCGCTACCCGCATGCTCTTGTGCAAGCGGACAATCGGACGGCATACCCAGCACTGCAAGTTGCCACCCCTCAAGCTTGGCCGCGATAAAGGCTTCGACGCACCGCTTCGAATTCTTGTGGGGACTTACGCCACCGATATGCAGAAGATAATTTTTAGATGAGATCCATTTATCGGCAATCGAACGTTCACCGAATTGCTCAGGACAAGTTCGCTCAACGGGTATATAGACCACTTCCGCAGTCAGGTTCAATAGAGATTTGATTTCAACAGCCGAGAAATAGCTGTCTGTAATGATACGAGTCTTAAATTTTGATATCAATTGAACACAAAATTTTCGGTAGCGATTTCCCCAACCTTGATAAAAATTTCCACCGGACGAAGACATATAGATGAGATCATGCACAGTAACCACCCGCGCGCCATGAAAAATATTGCGCAAAAACGGAAGATTCATACAAACTGGCATCGTATTGTAAGGAAAATGAACCACATCCGGGCATTGCGTCAATACAGTTAATGGAACAGAAAATTGCTCCCATACCGGAAATGGAAGGCGCTTTTTCCTAATATAATTAATTCGCTCTGGCAAAACCAGCAAGGCATTGGAAACATCATCTGGGACCATTACGCTAATGATGTAATATTCAGGTGCAAAGCGAGCCACGGCGAATAGCAGTTCCTGTAAATAACGGCCCATTCCTCGTGGCTTATCCAGATAATAACCATCTATCAACAACTTCATAACTTCAACATTCCATAATCAATCGATATTACAAAAAAGGGAAACACCAACAGTCAGTTTCTTACTTGCGTCCGCCCAGTTTTGGTGTATAGCCCAGAGAATTTCGGGCAAAATTAATAATTTTCTCAACCCGTCCAGCACCGATTATCAAAATAAGATAGTAATACACGTGAAACATAGGAAACGACTTCAGCCCCATGTCTCCTAATGCATGGTAATACCTCTTGAAGATTCCATATTTTTTATCGGCATGGTATGACAGCCAAGGAAAAGAATAATTTGCAATGTCGCGTAAAATTCCATTCAATGCGCCCTTATACTTTTTATCGATCGCTTTCGCAATAGTTACGATGCCGGTCATCATATGAATACGCGCATCAATGGTATATTCTCCTGGCGTATATTTTCCTTTTTCCGTGCTGGAATGACCGAAATCAGGGGCCTCGTCGGCACGGCACAAAGCGATAATCTCCGGCGTGAACACACCGTTGTGCTTCAATATGATATTTCCAACCAGATGCAATTGATAAAATAGCGACCCATCAAATTCCGATGTCTCGAGTTCGAGCGCCGGCTTCCTTGCGATCGTCAAGCCAGCCAGCACGCAGGCGCGCCGGAAGAAAAATGATAGGCTGTCCAACCCCGCTGGCATAAACCGTTCCTCTGGAAAATATTTTACAGTTTGGGCGACATTATCTGGAGTTCCGTTAAACCAACCATATCCACGCAGAATAACGCCAACATCTTTATTACGGGTTATTACCTCAGTTAAGTTCTTCAGAGCTCCGGGACAAAGAACATCATCATTCCCGAGAAATACACAATAGTCGCCACTAGCTGTCTGTATCAACTGACGCAAGTTTCGATCAAATCCCAAATTTGTGATATTTTCATGATATACAATCATGTCGCCATATTTCTTTTTGTATTCACATGCTATTTCCCCAATTTCTTGACGTTGAGGAGAAACATCTTCGCAAATAACAATTTCAAATAAATATTCTTTCTGGCTGATAACTGAATCCAATACCTGCCTCAGGTATTTCGCTCTATTATATGCAGGGATGCAAACGGATAAACTAGGAGATTTCATATATTATTCCAAAAAATTCCATGTGCCATTAAGAAGAAAGTATCAAATGATATAAGTCGGAAAATTTCTTTCTTTGATATTAGTCTCATGACCATGTCACTGCAAAAATATTTTTCTTTTATTGAAACATTGACTCAAATACGATTCCATCAAATAGGAATACGCTGTGAGAGTAGTGATTTTTATCGAATTCGTGCGTTATTTACTCAAAAATCCCTCTGGAAATGTTGTTCTAGGCCCATCCATACGCGAAGAATCTGAGAAAACTAAAAAAACTCTGCAGCAAGGAGCAATCTCGAATTAAGCTCCGGACCTGCACGTTCGATTACGCATCAACTAGTCCATGCTTCGCGCGCCTGCAGATACAAGAAAATACGCTTCGATATAGTGCCTCACTAGGGCCCAAGCATTTTCAGAGAATTGTCGATAGTGGTCGACTATGGTGCATGATGAACCATACCCGACCGAATCTTACGATGCCGTACCCGCAGCAAGCACGGTCCGCTTCGTATAGATGGGCAGAAATATCAACGCAGCCATGACTATGAAAATAGTGGCGGACAACACAATGTCGTTAACGGCGTGATCCGGCCCGAGAATTATCATAAATGACTTATAGTAAAAAAAAGCGATAACGATAAAAGAGAGGCCTAATTTCTTGCTGCGGTACAGCGCCCTGTTGAGCAAACCGATCGTGGCGCCAACCATAAATGACAGCATGATGGTCAGGATTGGGCTTTTGGTCAGCAAGAGCCACAAGACGTTATAGCGAAAGGTCGGGCCGAACAATAAATCATTTTTGTTGACTACTTCGTTGATAGCATAGCCGTAGTTGAGTGGAGCCGCATCCCAACTGACCACGCGAAACGAAGCCAACAGGGATCCAAATAGCTGATAAAAGAATCCTTGAGGGGGCAACATGTCGATCGTATCATTGACGAATGCCATGTAATACACATCGCCGGAGGCGAGCAATCGTGTCAGCAGGGCAGGGACAAGAAGACCTAATTCTGTTGTGTCAAGCACCACCGAGAACATTACTAACATCACAATTATCCCGCCAGCGGTGAAAACAGTTTTTTTCTTGAACGACATCGACACTGTGTGGCCGCTAGTGAAAAAATAGACAAAAATATAAAATAGAAAAAACGCCTTATAGCCACTAAGCAAACCAAAGACAATACTTATCGCGAAGAGCATTTTCTCCATTCTAGAGTTGGGAGATGCGGTGATTTTTTTCTTGACGTAGTAGAAGAGTACGAACAAGGCAGTGGCAACTTGTGACAAGCGCAGCAGGATACCAAATCCGCCAGCAGACGCGTCGTTGCGGCTATCGAGCAGCAGAGGAATACCCCTGTTGATGTAAATCATCATATTTGCAGCAATAGCAATTGTCATAGTAAGCAATATGCCGAATTTAAGCCGTCTGACGAACTCTGGCGATGGCATATATGGCAGTAGTACAGGCTGTGGGCGGGCGAATAGCAAAATCCCGATAAGCAAGGCCGCTTCCGAAAACAGATATGTTAGTGTGTAATACCATTTTATTTCGTTATAGATGGCCAGGAAGACGACATTAGCCGTGCAAATCGAGTTGGTAAAAATAACAAAGAAATAAAGAGGATCTAAAATTGATTTGACAGTTTTCCAGAACAGCAGCCGATACAATACAAACAGTGCCAGCCACAGCACCAAATAGGACTCCATGTGCTTTAGGGCCAGCAGGGAAAATTCGAGGGTTGTCATGTCATTGGAAGATTGCAGAGCCTAGTCGGCTTTAAATGAGGCAGAGGCGCGGACTTTTGCCCAACGCTAACTGATCGCTAACGCATAAAAAAAATAATTCGTGTAATCGCACGCAACATCAGCAGCGACGTCAAACTGCCTTGACGGAAACTCAATTGCACAACTATTGGCCGGCATGCAGATCGACAATAACTTCCTGGTTGACATGATTAAATTTTCTTCCATAGATTCAGTTCGTAATCAAATTGCTTGACCACTTTTGCTGGTGCACCGACGACCATGGTCGCCGCCGGCACATCTGTGCTGATCACGGAATTGGCTCCCACGATTGCGCCGGCACCTATTCGTACCGGCCCCAAAATAATGACATTGTCGCCAATCCAGACGTTATCTTCAATGATGACGGCCCCGCGCAGGGCCAACTCACGCTCAGCCGGAGCCTGCTGCGGATGACTCTGGTGCGTACCAACGTAGCTTCCGTGATTGTGGTCAGATACATGGACACGGCTACCAAACAGTACACCATTGCCGATCTCGATTCTTTCCACGCAAGTAATATGCACATCTAGCGAAAACGATACATTGTCGCCAATGATAATGGTCGGAGAAAAAGACTGCTGCCGGTAATGTTGGACTGCTTCGAGCCACAACCCGCCATAGATGGAGACACCGCTTCCCATTGTGATACATTGGGTGCCACGGATAGCACAGCGCGGACCAACATTCAGACCCGGTGCCTTGAGCAAGCGCGCATACATCGCACTGCGCAACTTTGCGAAGCCCCATGCACCTAGCATGTAAAGGGCCCAAGACAGTGGCTCGGACTTGAATTGTTTTATTCGGCGCGCCAACTTGCCCTTAGCTGTTGGGATCAACTGTATCGAATCAGACATCACGCACCTGCCTCAACACGCGTGTACGATAGAAATCGTAGATCAAGCGTGCAGTTAAGATCCCCATGTAGGCAAACGCCACCATCGGCAGGCACATGCGCGTGCGCCAGTCGGTACCCCAGCGATGGTAGGTAAAGGCCTGCATGGCCACAACAGCACGGCGCCAGAACGGCATACCGATCATGGCATGCCTGCGCGATTGATAGATATTTTTTCTTAATTTTTTGACATTTTCTTGTGTGTGCGAGGTATTCGTCCCATGCACACGGTACTTGGCCACCGGTTGATTCAGATAACGTAGTGATCCACGCGATCCAAAGAGATAATATAGTTGCATGTCTTCACTGAAGATGTCGAGGTTAAGCACCGAATTGCCATCCGGCTTGAGCACAGCTTCTCGCCGATACAGCAATACGGAACCATAGACGTTCCACCGAAAAATCAATTCCCAAGGCAACGTGCGCGGATCGACCAGTGCTGCACGCGAGCTTGGTTGGCCTAGCTCACTAATCGCGCTAGTGCCGGTTACCTTTCCCTGCCCATCGATTGGAATTGCATCGCCAAACACCGCCATCACGCCTGGCTCCCCAAGCAAGCTTAAACGACTAACAATTGATCCAGGCATCAGCACATCATCGCTGGCAACAACCAGAATGACATTACCTGTACTCTTACGCAGAAGGCGATCATATGTTTGCGTGATCCCTGCATTTACTTGACGCTCGAATTCGATGCGTGCGAAACGGTTACCATGCTCTTCTTTCCAGCGTTGCGCAATGGAAAAACCATCATCTGAAGAACCATCATCGATCAGCACCAATTCGATATTCGCCGGACCCTGCGCCAGAACGCTATCCAGGCACTCGACAATATAGAGGGCATGGTTGTACAAGGGAATCAACACCGACGTCAGTGGTCGGTCGCTGTTCGAATTCAGGCTAGACATGCGTTGCTTCCATTCTCTTCATTTCATTTTTAACGAGTAACGCCATCACGATCCAATACAGCAGATAGTTACCTGCATAGGCCATCGCCACACCCTTCAAGCCGTAGGCAGAGACGAACGCCACGGTCAATCCATAAAACGACAAGGAAAACAGCACCTCGGTAAATATGAACGTGCGGACCATCGCCCTTCCAAGCATTATGTAACTTAAAATCCATGAGCCGATCTTCAGCACATCACCTGTTAACTGCCACATGAACAGCTCGCGCATGGGTGCAAAATCACGCGAAAACAGACGTTCGATAATAAAATCGCGCAATACATACATCACAATGGCGCCAATCACCACCATTGGCAACACCAAGCTGTAAACCTTGACGATCTCTTTACCTAGCTCAGCGCGCATCTTGATTTCAGCCAGACGCGGCAAGTAATACATAGACAAGGTCAATGTCACCAACATCAGATAAATCTCACTAATTTTCCATGAGGCCTGCCAGTAGCCGGCAGCATTCAGCCCTAACGTGGACGACAAATGGTTACGAATAAACATATAGGCAAGCGGCGACATGATTGCCGAGGTCAGGCCCATCAATCCAAAGCCGGACAATTCACGCATCGTTTTATGGTTAACCTTACCCCATAAAAACGATACCTTGAACCAATCGCGACGCGATACCAACGCACCAGTGGCCAGCAACAGAGCTGCCGGGCTGATTGCAATAGCCAGCAGCGCGCCATGCAGGCCCCAGACGGAGGTGAGAACACCGACCACCAGCAAACTCAGCAAACTGCCGATGATGTTCGCACTGACGTAAATCGCCACATCCTTCTTGCCGTTGATAATCGCCAATAACAAGTTGTTGACGGCAATTGCCGGCAGCGCCAGACCCAATCCGATGAATACCGTTCCCATGTCGGTCCGCTCCAGCAGCTTGAACGATAGCCACTGGTTCGCGACAATAAAAGTAATGCTTGCTAGTAACGTTGCGGACAGCGTCAGCTTGAACGCGGTTTGCCACACTGCGTGCTGTTGTGCACGGTTATCATAATGCTGTGCCGTACCCTTGGTGACGCCCGGCCCCATCACGCCGCCACCAAGACTAAGTGCGACGGCGAGTGCATTCTGAAACTGACCGATCAAGGCATATCCTGATGGACCAACATACACAGCGAGAACCTTGTTCAGGATCATTGCTGCGCCGACTTTCACTACCACTGCAATGCCGTTCAACAGGCTCGATCGGAGCAAACTCATCGATTCAACGCGCGCACGACCGTAGCAAGCTCTTCAGTTTCCAGCTGAGGACCAATCGGCAAGCTCAGCACCTGTTCGGCCATCTGTTCAGCAAGCGGGAATACGCCAGCTTTCCAGCCCAGCTCTGCGTAGCATTGCTGCAAGTGCGGCGGGATCGGGTAATGGATCAGGGTTGTCACGCCATCTGCGGTGAGCCGCTGCTGCAGCGCTTCACGGGAAGGAGTCGTCACCACAAATAAATGCCAGGCCGGCGTCGCCCACTCGGGCACATATGGCAAACCCAGGCCGCTGTTGCGCAACTGCTCCAGATAGTGGGCGGCGATCGCGCCGCGGCGGCTATTCCACTCATCGAGACGGAGCAGCTTGACGCGCAATATCGCAGCCTGAATAGGATCGAGTCGGCTATTGTAGCCTTGGAATTCGTTAACATACTTCACGCGCGAGCCATAATTGCGCAGCACGCGGATGCGGTCGGCCAGCACCGGATCGTCGGTCGTGATGGCGCCGCCATCGCCGATCGCCCCCAGGTTCTTACCCGGGTAAAAACTCCATGCAACGATGTCGCCATGCGCGCCGATCCGCTTGCCCTTGTAGCGCGAGCCGTGCGCCTGGGCGCCATCTTCCAGCACGCGCAAACCATGTTTGCGGGCGATCGCCAGGATCGGATCCAGGTCAGCAGGCTGGCCGTACAGATGGACTGGCAAGATAACCTTGGTGCGCGGCGTAATGGCGGCCTCGATCAGCGCAGGATCGATATTGAAGGTGCGCGCATCCGGCTCGACAGGCACAACCGTCGCGCCGCACTGGCTGACGGCCAGCCAGGTGGCAATATACGTGTTGCTTGGCACGATGACTTCATCACCAGGGCCCACATCCATCGCCCGCAGGGCCAGATGCAAGGCATCGAGCCCGTTTGCCAATCCGACGCACTCCTTGGCGCCACAAAATTGTGCGAATTCAACCTCGAACGATTCAACTTCAGGACCACCGATGTAGTACCCGCTGTGCAGCACACGTTGTACCGCGGCGTCGATATCAGCCTGGCACTCAAGATAGGCGGCTTTCAGATCTAAAAAAGGAACATTCATTTTGCTGGTACCCCTGCTGCTTTCAAAAAGTCGCCGTAATCGCGGAAATAATCGTCTTCATCGTAATGGTTCGATGCCAGCACCATGCATACGGAGCCGGATGAAAAATTGTCGAGTTCACGCCAGATCATGGGACATACATACAGCCCGTTATACGAGCGGCTCAGATGCACGCGCTTCTTGTTGACGCCATCATCGAGCACCACATCGAAACTGCCCGACATCGCGATAATCAGCTGGTGCAAGCCCTTATGTGCATGGCCGCCGCGCTCAGCGCCGCCGGGAACGTCATACAGGTAGTACACGCGTTGGATGTCGAACGGAATATGCTGCCCCCCCTCGATCGAAGTGAGATTGCCGCGTGGATCTGAGATCTTCGGCAACGTAATGACCGAACAGGTGTCGATGTTAAATTCTTTGTTTGTGATAATTGTCATATTATGAATTCAGTTGATGAATACGCACTGGATTGCCTACCACATTGACGCCAGCAGAAACATTTTTTATGTCACCACGGCTCGGAGCCAATCAGGGCATTTCCCAGCATCACCACGACCTGCCAGCCCCGGCTTGCGGTGCTGTAATCAGTCGTGTGTACATTGGCCAGCGGGTGGACGAAAAACTCATTCATGTTCGCTGCCATTATCTTCTGCCCTTCAGGGCAAATCATTACTTGTGAAATCCACTGCCTTGTTGCTCATTCAGCCCGCACCTTACACAACGATCATGACTGCACAGTACTGTCCGTGGTCGCAGCCAGCGCATGATACTCACGTTCGGCGGCCGCTAGCATATGACGCAAGGTTTCTTCCAGGCTGCGCGTGGCAGGGATTCCGCCTGCCGGTGCCGGCAAGGCCTGCAGCTTGGCCGGACTGCCGCATAGGCGGTGCACCTCGCCGATGCGGACAAACGCCGGATTGACCGTCACGTCGATATGGTGCCCCGTAATCCTGGACAGCAACTCAATCACGTGCTGCAAGGTGTAGGCATTGCCGGAGCAAATGTTATAGATTTCGGCCGGCTGCCCATGCTCGAGCAACTGCAGGTAGGCGGCACACACCATGTTGACATCGTTGAATTCCCGCTCGACATAGAGGTTGCCCAGTTCGATCGCGGGCGCGCGCCGCGCAAAATGGCTGACCAGCTTGGGAATCAGAAACTTATTGTCTTGGCCCACCCCGGTGTAGTTGAACGGTCGGGTGAACATCAGCGAGAGCCGGTTCCCAAGCGTACGCGCCATATGTTCCATCGCCAGCTTGCTGGTGGCGTAATGGTTCATCGGTGCCGGTGACTGGTTTTCCGTGATCGGCGACGCATCGCAGTTGCCGTACACATTCGCGCTGCTGGCCAGCAACACCCGATGCGGCGCCTGCGGCAAGGCCAGCAAAGCGTCGAGCAGGTTCATGGTGCCGACCACGTTGACCGCATAGAACGCGTTGTCGTCCGCCTGGCCGACGAAGCTGATTGCCGCCAGGTGCACGACCGTGTCAGGCGCAGCTGCCAATACCTGCTGACGCAACGCCGCCTTGTCGCCCAGGTCGCACGTCAGCGCCACCACTTCGTGACCCGCAGCGCGGGCCATGTCGGCAAAAGGTCGTCCGGTAAAACCGGATGCGCCTGTCAGCAGGATCTTCAAAACGAAAAGCCCTGCTTGTTGCGAGCGAAGTCAGCGTCATACATCAGCTTGCACAACGTTTCGAGCGTCGTTTCAGGCTTCCAGCCCAGCACGCGTTCGGCTTTGGCTGGATCGCCAATGAGCAATTCTACTTCCGCCGGACGGTAGAATTTCGGATTGATGCGCACAATCGTCTTGCCAGTGGCGGTATCGACAGCAAACTCGCTCTCCGCCGCGCCTTGCCATTCCAGCGTGATGTCGGCGGCCTTGCAAGTCATCGTGACAAAGTCGCGCACCGTCTCGGTACGGTTGGTGGCCAGCACAAAGGTATCTGGCTCGTCGACCTGCAGCATCTGGTACATGCCTTCCACATATTCCTGGGCAAAGCCCCAGTCGCGCTTGGCGTCGATATTGCCCAGTTCGAGGCAATCGAGCTGGCCGAGAACGATCTTGGCAACACTGTCGGTAATTTTACGCGTGACGAACTCGCGTCCGCGCAGAGGCGACTCGTGATTGAACAAGATGCCACTAGCGCCGAAGATGCCATACGATTCGCGGTAGTTGATCGTCATCCAGTGAGCGTACAGCTTGGCCACGCCATACGGGCTGCGCGGGTAAAAAGGCGTGGTTTCCAGTTGTGGAATCTCTTGCACCTTGCCGAACATCTCGGATGTCGATGCCTGATAGAACTTGATTTTCGGATTTACGAAACGGATCGCTTCAAGCAGGTACAGTGCGCCCAGGCCGGTGATATTTGCTGTGGTGGCAGGCTGATCGAACGATACGCCGACAAAGCTTTGCGCAGCCAGATTGTAAATCTCATCCGGTTGAACACGGTCAACCAGGCGCAACACGCCACTCTGGTCAGTCAGGTCAAACTCGACCAGATGCAAATCCGGATGGTTCTCCACACCCAGCTCCGCCAGGCGCCAGAAATTGGTCGAACTGGTGCGGCGGAAAGTGCCATACACGGTATAGTCAAGCGCCAGCAAATGCTTGGTCAGATAAGCGCCATCCTGGCCGGTGATTCCTGTGATGAGGGCAATTCTTTTGGTCATTTTCTTTGTGTACTCGATTTAGAATTAATACGGTCCGGCGCTGCCGAAGGTGCTCTGCAGTTACAAAATATCACTCTCGCCGAAGGGGCTGCCGGATTGGGCGGCGTTCCGTTGCAACGCCACCTTTCCCGGACTGACGCGGCCATTGAGCGCGCTCAGCGAGACATTTACGACTTGTTATTTTGATCGGGCAAGTTGCTTGAATTGTTCCCATTGCGCTTTACCGTCGGGGTCAGCAAGAATTCTTTTTCTTGCCTCCGCCATGAAAGCCCAGGCAACCGCGGCAATGAATGCCAGTATGGTCGAGAGCAAGATCAACATCGAGCGTTTAGGCTTGAATTTGCGTTCCGGCTCCATCGCAGAATCAAGCACCTGGATCAATGCTGTGTCTTTTGCCTCATCGAGGCGCGCAACTTCATACTGCTTCGCCAACAGCTCGTACAACATTTGATAGTACTTAACGTCACGCAAGATCTTGATATTCTCAAGGCCAACTTGCTTGGTCGGATCGGCCTCCGCATCACCGGCAAGGGCAGGACGGCCATTTTCCAGCTTCGACAGCTCGGCGCGCAGGCTGATCAGCTCCTCTTGGGCACGTTTGTAATCCGGGTTGTTAGTCGTGACGAATGCCTTCATCGCACTTAACTGAATATCCTTGGCCGAAATCTGGGCGCGCAAGCGGCCAACGGTTTCGACGATGGCGCGGCTGTCGGCATCGACGCTGATCACGCCGCGTGTATCGAGGGCACCTTTCAGCGCCATTTCCGCTTTCGCCAGATTATCCTTGGACTGTTCCAGTTGACGTTCGAAGAACACGCGGCGCTGGGATGCTTCAGTCACGGCCAGCACCTTGGTCAATGACACCAATTCATTGACATAGCCATTGGCCAACTGGGCGACGAGCTTCTTGTCCTCTCCCTCGACGTCGATCGAAATCAGGCCATCCTTTCCCGCAACCAAGTTACTGCTCCCTTCCAGGATAGCGCGTGCCTTATCCATCGTCTCGACATCGTAGGCCTTTTGCAAATCGAATTTTGCAATCAATTTGTCGGCAACGGTACGACTCTTGAGCATTCCAATATACAAATCATTGGGATTTTTCAGCCCTGCGGCCCCAGCGAGAGCGCCTGCGGCACCGCCGAGTTGCGACAACAGCGCTGAGGCGCCGGACTGAGCCTGTTGAGGAGGCAACAATTTCGCGCTCGCTTTATACACATTAGGTAAGGCGAAACTGATTGCTGCAGAGGCAATTGCCGCAACGACAGGCAACCATATGATGAGTTTTTTGTGCTTCGCCAAAACGATGAGAATATCGAGAACGCTAAATTCCCGCTCACCTGCGTCCGGGGTTGGCGGTAAGGCCGTTGATTGCATCTGATTCATACTTATGAGCCGCTTATTTTTAATACCAGATAGGAAAGATTCGGTGTTGCTTTCAGGCCCCTCTGGCCTGAAAGCAATTAATCACGCAGCGTCTTGAAGGCTGCGGCGCCCAGTCCAAAGTTGGCCAAAATCTGTGTCCACTCACGCGCGCCGGTCATGAATTTCGTCCAACGGGTTTCCTTGTCAAACTTCTCCGGCACGACAATGCAGTCGCCTGGCATGACCTCGGTTCCACCAAAACCACCCGACAACCAGCTGCCCGAATCACGCGACACCACGCTGCCATCGACGCGAAGCAGGAAGATATTGTCCTCGTCTGCCTCGGCGGTAAGACCAACCTTTTTCAAGTAATCGTTGACGCGGTCACCCGGACGCCACAACGGCGACGACTCGACATTCACAGCACCGAATACATAGATGAATTCAGGCTTGGCAGGAATCACCAAGCGGTCGCCATTTTCCAGCTTCAGTTGCGGCAGGGTCGCGAAGCGCTTTTCGCGCGGATCAAGGCCGAATGCGATACGCCCGGTCGGCTTCAACTGGCTTAAACGCGCGATTGCCTGAGCTGCTGCAGCGGCGTCCGCCTGACGCCGCACTTCCGCCAACTGTACATCAGCCGTCGAGCGAGCATTCGCGACCGAGCGCGACTGGTCAGCACGCGCTTGGCTTTCCAGCCGTTTCACGAGTTTTTCCAGGTTCAGTTCTTGCTGCCGGCGTACTTCTTCGCGATAGAAAGCGGTACCAAACAAATACGCATTGCTGGTCGTGCCGCCAGCCTTAGACAACATTGACTGCAACGTTTCGCCTGCCGTCATCTGATACACACCAGGTACATTCACTTCGCCTTCAACGCGGACAAAAATGCGGCGCTTGTCCATTGGCACGGCCACGTCCTGTTGCGAAAAAATCGTCACAGTGTCGCCAGGCTGCAATTGCACATTGTCGGGACCGGACGGATTGGTGAAGACATTGCCCAGATTAAATGGCACCAGGCTCACGCTCAGGTCACTACGATTCATGCGCTCGACAACGGCGTAGTCCCAGTTGATTTCGTCGATCAGGCCGCCAATACGCGAGGCGATACTCTCAGACGCCTCGTTGGTCTGGCGCTCCTCGCCCGCATTCACCACGTTGTTCTGGCGCTTGATCGAATTGCGCGTGATGAGATATTGGCGGCTGGGGATCAAGTCGCTGATGCGCATGCCGGCTTTGAACGGTGCTCGCACTGCCTGGTCGACGTTGCCGCGCAAGACGACCGCGTTGGAAAAGTCCGGCGTGATCGAGGTGACGTTGAGCACGTCGCCATCCTTGAGCGTGCGTTTCAGGCCCGCGCCATCCAAGGCGAACTGTTCGACACTACGCGGTTGGTTTCTGCTGGCATCAATACGCTCGAGAAAGGCACGACGCGGGTCAGCCACGACCGGCACACCGCCAGCATAGGCGAGCAAGGATTCGATGGTGTCGCTGGCGGTTTTCAGTTCATAGATGGCAGGCGTATTCACCTTGCCGACCAGCGCCACATGGCCAACTGCGGTAGGAATGAAGATAGTGTCGCCGTCCTGCAGCCTTATGTCGGTCGACTTGTCGCCTTTGCCGATAAAAGAATACAAGTCCAGTTCGGCGGCCACTTTGCCGCCGCGCTTGATCTGCACATGACGCATGCTGCCGTTGGCATTCGGGCCGCCGCTGGCGAACAGCGCGGTCACGAGGGTAGACAGGCTCGACACATTGTAGGTACCAGGACGGCTGGCCTGCCCCACAACATATACGGTAATCGAGCGCAAGCGGCCAAAGTTGACATTGACTGTCACGTCTTTGTACAAGCGGGCTACGGCATTACGGATAACACCCTCCGCGTCTCCCGCACGCACACCGGCCAGGGCGACCGAGCCGATGGTCGGAATCGAAATCAAACCATTACGGTCGATCGTGGCACGATAATCGATATCGATACTGCCCCAGCCACGTATCATCAATTCATCGCCAGGGCCGAGTGCATAATCGGCTACCACCGGTGCATTGGCGAGGGGAGAAAAAGTAGATGGTGCGCTGGCAAAGAATTCAGAACCGAAAATCGGTAAAGCGGTGCCGGTACTATCCAGAACAAATTTCTGGAATTCGCTTTGGACGACGGGGCGCGATTTACGCACTGCTTCTTTGGCAGGACGCTGCTTCGATGCCTCAGCCACATCGCCCTCTGCAGCTTGATCGGTTGCTACGGGCCGGTTGGTGATACTCACCCGCTTTGGCGCCGCTACAGGCACTTCGGTTTCCGTGACCGGATCCTGACCTAACAGATCACTCTGATTTTGGCTACTTTGCGCCAACACGGTCATGGAAGCCGATGCCAGAGCGACGGCTATGAAACAATTTGTGAGTTTTGACATTAACTGAATGAGTAAATAGTGAACTGCAGGGAACATGTTTCTTCAATCGGCCATCTTACCGTAGATCGCAGAATGCTAGAAATAATTCAACCAATATAGTGCATGGCTGCCACGCTGCCGCTACGTGACCTTGTCGGTTTGAGCGCTCGGTAACGCAATATATGCAAAAAAATTAGATAAGCTGAGTAAGCAAATGAATATTTACATAGTTTCCTTCATATTAATATTTTGTTTGCCAGGTCACGCTGATTTCCTTCGGTCCGGGATTGATCGACAAACCCGATTTGCTCTGGTCGCGCTGCGCGTGCCAGAGCCAACTGCCCACGGCATAACCCAGGATGCCGCCGGCGACAGTGTCGGAGACCCAGTGCTTGCGGCCAAACACGCGGCCGGCAGAACCCACAGCGGCCACGCTGTACAGCCATGGCGCATCGTATTCCTTGGCAAATGGCGTGACGGCGGCAAATGCTATGGCCGCATGTCCCGATGGAAAGGATGAATCCGACCGGGATTTCCCGCTGCCCACACTGGTCCACGCGCCCCGTTCCTCATCAGGACGGGCACGGCCAATCGCATATTTCCCCACCACTGCCAGGCCGGTAGCGGCCGCCACCGACTGCATGGAAATGAGCCCGATATTTTGCAAGCGCTCATCGCCAAACGCAAACGCCGCCCCAGCCGCGCCCACCAGCGCATACGGCATGGCCTTGCCCAGCTTGTCCCAGTTGCGGTAGACCTTGGAATCGTCATGTTTCTTGACGAATCGGTCGACCGGCTTGTCGGCCAGCGCGGAAGCCACCACCACGCCGCCGACCAACGCCGTTGCCTTGAGCCATTCGGGGGCGCTCGGCGTAGCGGACGCGGATTGCTCCAGGCGCGCGCGCATGGCGGGCCATGGGCTGACAAACGGCCGGTCGGGCGGATTGACGGCAGGCAGGTGCTGCTCGTCCGGACGCTCGGCAAAGTTGCCCAAGCCATCGTAGCTATGCATGTCGGCGCGCGGGCGCTCGAACATGTCGTACAGGTCGCCAGGCGAAGCCACCATTTGCCCCACGTCGCGCGTCCATGGCGCAATGGCAAAGCCGGCCGTCGATTGCGTGTCCATCGGCAACATACTGTTCAGCGGCACGGACAGGAAGATGCCACGGTCCTGGTATGGCTTCGATGGCGTACCCGGGCTGGTGATGTCGTTGCCGTTCGTATGCGTGTACCAGGCGCCGACTTCGATACCGGACTGGAAACGGCGCTTGAATTCCATGCGCACGCCCATGTCCTTGGCCAGGAAGCGGCCGGCGCGCGCCGTCACGGTAATATCGTGCGGCAAGCGATAATGCAGGGAGCCGATCGCCGTCACCGTCTTGTAGTCGCGCGAGTCGAGCAAGCCCTTGTAACCACGCTGCTGCAAGGCATCGACAGCCACGTCGGCGGCCCAGCGGCTATCCTTCGGCAGGTACAGCACCTGGCCACCCACGCCACGGAACATGTCTTCATACAGGCCGGCCGACATGCGGGTATACACGCGCTCGGCGGGATTGTTGTATTTGTTCAGCAAGACGCGGCTCAACGAAAAACGCCCGCCGCGCAAGTATTCCGCCACATCAGTACGCACGTGCGGCAAATTGCTGTTCGATGGCTGCTTGACGCCCGATACCGTTTCCAGCAACTGCAGGCTGGCGGCGCTATTCAGGTACAGGCCATCACCCAGGCGGCGGTCATAGTTGGCCACGGCCGAAATCGAATAGCGGAAGGCGCCGCTCGGGTCATTGAAGAAGAAGCCCACCTTGGGAGCGATCTTGAAACGGTTCGCCTCCCGGTCCAGCGATTTGATTTGCACCACGTCGCCATCGACGCCAACGCCGACGGCCAGCTTGCCGTCGTCCTTGAGGACATCGGCAGCCTTGGCAGCTACGGGCGCAGGCACTGCCGGTGCAACGACAGGCGCAGTGGCGGAAGCGGGCATGGGTGCTGCAGCGAGTACCGGTGCAGGAACAGGAGCGGGAGCGGGAGCGGGAGCGGGAGCGGGCGCTGCAACAACTGCCGGTGCCGGCTTGTCGAGGAATTCCTGCAGCCAGCCTTGCTGATCGTCTCGGATGACATCGCTTTTTTCAGGATAACGCAACAGCACGACGTCGAGGAAAGCCTTGCGGTCGATCTTGCCTGCCAAATAGTCGTTCAGTTTTGGCAAATCAAAGAATTCGTAGGTGGCGATTGGTTGGTCCAGCTTGGTATACGTGATGCGCAGGGTCGTCACGCCTTTCGGCGTGAAGGCGACGGCGGTGCGCGCGGCACGGCCAACGGCGCGGCCCATGTTCGAAATACGGCTGTTGGTCAAGCTCAGGCTGAGGACATTGCCCTCTTGCTCGACACGGATGTTCTTGTAGTCCTGCTTCACGAGGGCATTGACCAGGTCGGCGCCATACACGGGGTCGCGGTGCCATTCTTCCTTGCTCGGCGGCGGTGGCGGATTCTTGTCGTCCACGAAATACGGCGGTTCATACACCTTGGGGATGAACTCGCGTTCGCCAAATGGAATGCTGATAAAGGCGTTCACGCTGAACTGGTCGCGGCTGCGGGCCGCTTGCAGAGCGAGCCAGCCCCAGCGGTATTCGAGGCCAACGGAAGCGCCCTTGCGGCGCTTGCCCGCATTCGTTTCGCTGGAGCGGAAGTCGCGCAAGTAATTCGTTGTATCGTATTCGGCCACCACCGACCAGCGCGGCAACGCGGCAGGAGTCCAGCGCGCACCGGCAAACACGCCATCGGGGCGTTTATGGGCATAGCCGAGGCTCGCTTCGATATTCTTGGTGGCGCCAAATGTCTTGGTGGCGACGACATATTGCCCCTTGAATAACTCGGTACCAAACAGATCCGTCATGCCGACGGCCACAGACGGCATCCACTCCGTTTCCGTCCACAAGCGCAATTTGCCGTCGACGACCTTGTCCTTGTAGCGGCCATAGCCACTGCCATATTCGCCGGGAACGTTGGTAAAACCAGGAATACCCGTTATCGACACATAACGCCCCGTCATTTGCAGGAAAGGCAGGATGTTCGCCGTGGCCCATAACTGGCCATAGGGACTGTCGTAGCTGTAACCGACGCTGAAAGTGCCATCCGTTTCCACCACGGCGCTGGGCATATTGATATAGCCGGATTGACCACCATGATTCGGCGTGGCGGCCATCACCGAAGGCGCGCCAAGCACCAGACAGCCACACCAGGTGTATTTAATTGATTTTCTGAGTACGCTTAACAAATCCGGCTACCTAAAATATCCTGCACCTGGAATTCCTGACAATGTGTTCAGAAAATCAATGAGCTTGGGGAAACGTGAATAAAACGAAAAAAGGCCAACCGACGGGCATCTTGCAATGCCACGCGTCAGTTCGCCACTAAAACTGGGTACTCCCGGACACCGATCGTTGCTTAACCATGCCTCAGGAATGTATACCGCAGAATTTTAACATTGTTTTCTTGTAGCAAATGCTTAACTTGTTTCCCTTGCGCCACACCTGTCAAGGCAGCGCATATGCCGCCCGCAGCCCTGCGGCGCGCTCAAACACTCACTTCAAACTGCCGAACACTTTGCCGATAATCTTGCTGCCATATGCGAGCGGATTGCTGCGGATGGATTTTTCTTCCTCGCCGATCATCAGGTACAGGCCGTCAAGCGCGCGATCCGTGACGTAGCCCTCCACCGTCGATTGCTGCTGCGGCACGAGTCCCGTCTTGCCGATCTGGCTCATGGTGCTGTTGTATTTGCTGGCCAGGCCGGAACGGTCGGTGATGGATTTCACGATGGGCAGGAATTTGACAGCCAGGGGCGCAGAAGTCTTCTGGCGGAAGAAGTCCGTCACCGACGTGTCGCCACCGGACAGGATATTTTTCGCATCGCTCACGCTCATCGATTTGACCGCGTCGAGCAGCAAGGGCTTGGCCATGGGCACGGCCGACTCGGCGGCACGATTCATCGACACCACCAGGTCGTCCAGTTGCTGGCCGCGGCCCGTCATTTTCAGCAAGGGCTTGGCTTGCTCCAGGATGCCCGGCAGCTTGATCTTGACCTTGTCGTTGTTCAGGAAACCATTCTCGACACCCAATTTCGATACGGCGGCGGCGGAACCGGCTTCCAGCGCCGCTTTCAAGCCATTGCTGGCATCCTGGTTGCTGAGGGCATCGAGGGGACCGGCGGCGCCTGCGCCGGACGACAGCAGCGCGAGCGCACACAGCACGGCGGCCGGACGGCCAGGGAAAGGGTTCAGGCGCATGGTTTTCCTTTTCTAGAGAATAGACAGACCACCTTCTTCTGGAACCTTAGCACATCAAAACTGCAAATACCGCAGCAATTTTTTGCGTCTGGAGGAAACAGGAGGTGCCGCGGAGAGCGGAGGGAGAGGACTATACAGCACCTGCTGTTGTATTCGCGCACGCTAACGCCGCAGGCTTGGCTTAACCTGCTATCGCCGCCAATTGTTCACGCACCCGCGCCAGATCCGTCTCGCGCATGCGCGCCGCCGTCTGGCGCAAGGATTTTTCCGCGCCGGCCACGCCGGCCGCCGCCGCCATCGACAGCCAGATATACGCCTGCTGCAAATCGAGCGGGCTGCCCTGGCCGCTGGCCGCCATCAAACCCAGGTTAAACTGGGCCCGTGCATGGCCCTGGCGCGCGGCCAACGCATACCAGTCCCAGGCGGCGGCATAGTCCTGCGGCACGTCCTGGCCATTGTCATGCCGCAGGCCCAGGGCAAACTGGGCCAGGCTGTGCCCCTGCGCGGCGGCGCGGCAGTAACAGGCGCAGGCCTGCTGGCTGTCGGGCGCCGGGCCATCGTCGCGGTCGTGCAAGACACCCTGCATGTATTGCGCCGGCGCGTAATACTGATCCGCGGCGCGGCGGTACCATTCCAGCGCCAGCGACAGATCCTGCGGCACGCCCTGGCCATGCTCATAACGCAGGCCCAGGTCGAACTGCGCCCGCACATGCCCCTGGTCGGCCGCCTTGCGGTACCAGAAGATGGCTTCCTGCGCATCAGCGGGCATGCCCTGTCCGTGCTCATGCAACAGTCCCAGCTGATACTGCGCGGCGGGAAAGCCCTGCCCGGCCGCCTGGCGGTAGAACACCTGCGCCTGCGTGTAATCGTGCGCGGCGTGTTCATGGTGCAAACCCAGGTTGTGCTGGGCCGCGGCGTGCCCCTGGCCGGCCGCCTTCACGTACCACTCAAGGGCCGCCTGTTTATCGCAGGGCACGCCCTGGCCATTGTCGTAGATCAGGCCCAGGTTGAACTGCGAGCTGGCGTGGCCCTGCTCGGCCGCGCGCCGGTACCAGGCGATTGCCTGCTGGCTGTCCTGCGGCAGCACGTCGCCATTTTCATAGCGCAGCGCCAGGTTGAACTGGGCCGGCGCATAGCCTTGCTCGGCCGCCTTGCGCATCCAGGCCGTCGCCTGCTGGCGGTCCTGGCGCACGCCCTGGCCATTGTCGTAGCGCAGGCCCAGGTTGAACTGCGCTCGCGCATAGCCCTGTTCGGCGGCCTTGCGGTACCAGGCGATGGCTTGCGCGAAATCCTGCGGCACGCCCTTGCCATTGTCATACATCATGCCCAGATTATTCTGCGCGCCAGCATCGCCCTGTTCCGCCGCGCGGCTGAACCACAGCATGGCTTGCCCGCTATCTTGCGCGAGTCCCTGGCCCTTGGCATACAGCCAGCCCAGGTTGTACTGCGCCGCCGCGTAGCCTTGCTCGGCCGCCTGCTGGTACCAATGCGCCGCCTGCGCAAAATCCTGTGGCACGCCCTGGCCCTTCTGGCACATCACGCCCAAGTTATATTGCGCGTGCTCGAGCCCCTGCGCGGCAGCCAGGCCGTACCAGTGCAGCGCCAGCGCATAGCTTTGTTCGATGCCCTGGCCATTGAAATACATGAAGCCCAGGCTGTGCTGGGCGTTCGCATTGCCCTTCTCGGCCAGTCCTTTCAGGCGCAGGTAATCAGCCGTGTAATGAGCGGCCGTGGAGCGGGGAGCGGCAAGCGGCACGGTCAAGCCTCGATGGCCAGAGTCTGGGACGGCGCGGGGGCGGCATTGGCGATCAGACGGTTCTGCTCCTGCAGCACGCCAATAAAGCTGCCCAGTGAAATGGGCCGATGGTACAGATAGCCCTGCATCGTGGTGCAACCCTTATCCTGCAGATAGCGCGCTTGCCCTTCCGTCTCCACGCCTTCGGCGATCAGGTGCAGGCCCAGGCCGCGCGCGATCGAGATAATGGCCAGGATGACGGGATAGTGTCCGTGCTCGTCGTGGATTTCCTTCACAAACGACTGGTCGATCTTGATCGTGTGGATGGGGAAGCGGTGCAGGTACGACAGCGAGGAATAACCAGTGCCGAAATCGTCGATGGCGACCGACACGCCCAGCTGGCACAGCTTGTTCAACTGCTCGATCGCATACTGCGGGTTGCGGATGCAGATGTTTTCCGTGATTTCCACTTCGATCTTTTCCGGCGCGATGCCATAGCGCGTCAGCGCGCCGCGCATCTTCTCGAAAAAGTCGCCCCGGTCCAGGTATTGCGGCGACAAATTGAGCGACAGGCGCACGGCTTCGCCGCCGGCCGCGTTCCACTGCACCAGGTCGCGGCACAGGGCGCCCAGCATCCAGTCCGAGATCGGCAGCATCAAGCCGTTTTCCTCGGCAAACGGCAGGAATTCACCGGCCGTCAGCAAGCCCCGCTGTGGGTGGTTCCAGCGCATCAGGCCTTCGGCGCCGACGATGCGGCCCGTCATCACGTCCACCTGCGGCTGGTAATACATCTCCAGCTGGTTCAGTTCCAGCGCCTTGCGCAAGCTTTGCTCGAGCGCGATCTTCTGGTGCGATACGTCGAGCATGGACTCGTGATAAAAACTGTGGCCATTCTTGCCCAGCGCCTTGACCTGGTACATGGCGATGTCGGCGTGGCGCAGCAGCTCGTCGATGGTTTCGCCGTCGCCCGGATAGATGGCGATGCCGATCGAGGCCGAGATATGCACCTGGTTGCCATCGAGGTCGAAGGGCTGGTGCAGGCATTCGAGGAACTTGTCGGCGATCAGGCGCGCATCCTGCCGGTCGCGCAATTCCGGCAGCACGATGGTAAATTCATCGCCGCCCTGGCGCGCCAGCGTATCGCCGCGGCGCAGACAATCCTTCAGGCGCAGCGCCACCTGCTGCAGCAACTCGTCGCCCTTCACGTGGCCCAGGGTATCGTTGACCAGCTTGAAGCGATCGAGGTCGATGAACATCACGGCCAGCTCCGTCAGCTTGCGCCGCGCCTGGATCACGGCCAGCCCCAGGCGGTCCTTGAACAGCATGCGGTTCGGCAGGTCCGTCAGGATGTCGTGGTAGGCCTGGTAAGAGATGACTTCCTCGGCGCGCTTGCGGTCGGTGATGTCGCGCGCCACGCCGTAGGTGCCGAAGTACTCCTGCTTTTTCGCTTCGTGATCGTGGCTGTGCATGCCGATCGAATTGAGCGGAATCGTCATCAAGGTGTTGTTGAAGGTGCGGTCGCTGCCAGTGCCGCTATGGCACTTCAGGCGCAGTTCCACATTGCGCGAGGCGCGCTCGTCGAGGCGGCGCTCATTGAAGGCATAGCGCGCCCGCTCCTGGTCTTCATCGTGCACGAGGATGGAATAATGGCTGCCGATCAGCTCTTCGCGGCTAAAGCCCAGCAACTGGTGCACCCTGTCATTGATGAAGGTGATGCGGCCTTCGTGGTTCAGCGTATAGATGATGTCGGGCGAGCTGTCGACCAGATAGCGGTACATCTTTTCCGAGTTTTCCAGCTGCAGCGCGATGCGCTCGTTCTCCAGCGCCAGCTTGCGCTTTTGCAGCGCGTTCTCCACCGTCTTGAGCAGTTCTTCCCGGCTGTAGGGCTTGCGCAGATAATCGTAGGCGCCACGCTTCAGGGCGCCGATGGCCGCCTCGATGCCGACGTCGCCGCTCATGACGATCACGTCGCCCTCGATGCCGCGCCGGTTGATGTGGTCCATGATTTCATGGCCGCTCATGTCGGGCAGGCGCAGGTCGAGCAGGATCAGGTCGAAGCGCAGCTTCGACAACTGCGCCAGCGCCTCGCTGCCGCAAGTGGCCGTGTGCAGCTGGTAGCCGCGGTCCTTCAGCAGTTCGTGGAGGGAGGCGAGCAGACGGGGCTCGTCGTCGACCAGCAGGATGCGCGGGCTGTTTTCCAGGTCAAACGGAATGGCGGAGGAGTTCATGGACGTTACGAGGACAAGGCGGTATTGCCGGGTGCGGGCAGCGCGGCTGCAGCGCTCGTCGGCAAGGGAATGGGCAGTAAAATTTCAAACGAGGTGCCGGACTTGCTGCTGCGGCAGCCGATCACGCCATGCAGGCGCGTGACCAGGTCATGCACGATGGACAGGCCCAGGCCGTGATGCGCGCCTTCCTTGCTGCTGCGCACAGGGGAAAACAGATTGGCCAGCACTTCCGGCGCCAGGCCCGCGCCATTGTCGCTGACGCACAGCTCCAGATACAGGCGGCGGTCGCGGTTGACGTGGCCACGGTTCGCCACTTCGATGCGCCCGCCATCGGGCAAGGCTTCGACGGCGTTTTTCAGCAGGTTAAGCAGAATTTGCTTGAGCATGTCGGCATCGGCCTCTACCTCGCATGGCGCATCCTGCATGCGCGTGACGACCTCGATCTTCGGCGGCAGGAAGTCGGTGGCGCGGAACAGGCGCAGCACATCGTCGACAACGCGCGCGCAATCGGTCACGCCATTGGCCGCTGCCGGCTGCAGATCGGCCAGGCCGCCGATCAGCTGGCCGACCCTGTCGATTTCCTCATTGAGGATCGCCATTTCGCCCGACACGGGCTCCTGCTTCTCCAGCTTGTGATCGAGCACGCTCAGGTAGTTCTTGATGATGGACAGCGGATTATTCACTTCATGCACGACGCGGCGCGACGCGGCGCGGTATTCCTCGGTCACGTGATCAAGCTGGCGCCGCGCCAGGCCGCGCGCGCTGATGGCCGTTTCAAGCGCCGTGGCGGCCTGGTTGGCATACGCGCGCAGGAAACCTTCGCGCTTCTGGCAAGCGGGAATCTGCCACGCCGCCACGCCGCCAATGAGCACACCGAGGCTGCGCTGGCCCGACGCCAAAGGCACGCAGACCAGGCTGTCCGTGCCAAGAATGCGGAACAGCTGCTCCTCGACGATGCCCAGCGCCGGCATGTCGCGCTTTAAAAAGGCCAACTGGGACTCGAGCGCCGAGGCGGCCAGGGGTCCGCCCTTGGCCAGCGGGATCGAGAAGCCGGCCAGGCGCTGCTGATGTTCGCCCGCCGCCACGCCGACGAGCGCATGGCCGGTGGCGTTTTGCAGCAGGATGACGGCGGTGTCGAAATCGAACAGGATGCGCGCCGAGCGCGTGATGGCTTCGAGCAGGCTGCTCTCGCTCTGCTGGCGGGCGAAGGTCTGGCCCACTTCGGACACCAGCACCATGTTGCGCACTTCGTCGGACAGGCGCTGCTGCACCGGATCGGGGGCGGGCGGCGCATACGCGGGCGGCGTGGCGATATCGTCCGCGCCGGCCAGGTCGATGCCCAGGTACTGCGCGGCCTGCTCCACCTGGCGCGCAACGCTGCCGGCCAGGTCTTCCAGTGTCTCGACGTCCAGCGCGCACAGGCTTGCCGCCTGCGTGATGGACTCGGCCTCGTCCGCATCGCCGGCATGGCAGCACAGCAGGTGCGCCAGGCGCACGATGCGGATCAGGGGATGGCTCGCTTCCAGGCGCGCCAGCGGTTCATGGTGATACAGCACGCTGTCGGCCAGGAAGGAATCGAGGTGCCAGCGTTCGATCAGCCAGGCGCCCGCTTCCGCATGCGTGATCTGCAAGGTGCGCTGCTCCACCGCGCACAGGGCGGCATCGTCGCGCGCCGTGAAATTGAATGCGTATTCCTTCGGCGCCGTGGCCAGCAAGGCCAGGCGGCCCACGTTGTGCAGCAAGCCTGCCAGATACGCTTCCTCGGCGTGCGGATAGCCCATGGCCTTGGCCAGCGCGCGCGCCATGACGGCGGCCGACAGCGAACTTTTCCAGAAAGCGCGCAAATCCGTACTGCCGGAATGGGGGAAGCTGTTAAAAGTCTGGAACACGGATTCGCTGATGACCAGGGTCTTGATCATGTCCGTTCCCAGCGACACGAGCGATTGCTCCAGGCTGACGACCTTGCTCTGGCGATGGTAGGCCGAGCTGTTGGCCACGCCGAGTATCTTGCTGGTCATGCCCGCATCTTTGGCGATCAGGGCGGCCAGCTCCGGCATGCCGGCGTCGTCGGCCTGCAGGTGGGCGATCAGCTTGAGGAGGATCTGCGGCATGGCCGGCAAGCGGGCAATCAGCAGGCGATTGCGAATATCTTGATCAGATTGATGCATCGTATCAGGCATTGCCGGTTCGAAAAGGATGAGCGCTCAGCAGCGAAGCGCGGCCACGTTCAGAGGAATCCTCCACTCCTGTAAGCAAAAAATGTGTTGCCTGAGAGGATGCCGGGAAAGCAGTCATCTTATCATAAGCGCCGGATATTACTTGCAATATAGAAAATTAAGTTGAAATAAATCCAGCGTTCTACAGTGGAAACTTATGCCTTGAAGGAACCCAGCAAACGGTGGCGGAAGCGCCGCGATATCAGCCACAGCGCCAGCGCCAGGCCCGTAAACGCCAGCTGGCCCGAGGCCAGCCACAGCACGGAGCCGGACAGCAGCGGCGAGATCACACCGGCCACCACGGCGCCCAGCAAGGTGCTGGCAAACGACTGGCACGAGGCTACCGTTCCGCGGATATGCGGGAACAGGTCGAGCGCCAGCAGGGTCGCGCCCGGCCCCACCAGCGACATGCCGAAGGTGTAAAAGAACAGGGGCAGCACGGACCAGGGCAAGGATGGCGGCAGGAACAGGTGATACACGACATTGACGCTGGCGGCGCACAGCAGGAAGGCAAAGCCGATGCCGATCTGGCGCGCGAACGTGACCTTGCCGGCGATGCGGTTGGCCGCCGCGGCGCCCATGAAGATGCCGCTCACGCAGGGAATGAACAGCCAGGCGAATTGCGACGGCCCCAGGCCCAGCTGCTTGGGCAGCATTTCCGGCGCGGCCGTGATGAACAGGAACAGGCCCGCGAAATTGAGGGCGACGATGCCTGCCTTGATGTGGAACAGGGGCGAACGCAGGATCTGGCCATAGCTCGACGCGAGGAAGCGCGGGTTGAACGGCTGGCGCTTTTCCATCGGCAGGGTTTCGGGCAGGCGCCAGTAGCAGAACGCCAGCAGCACCACCGTGTAAAAGGCAAGGAACAGGAAGATCGAGCGCCAGTCGAACCAGATGACGATCCAGCCGCCGAGAATCGGCGCCACGGCCGGGGCGATGGAAAAGATCATCGTCACCAGCGACAGCAGCCGCGCCGCCGCCGCATCGGCATACAGGTCGCGGATGATGGCGCGGCTGATCACCACGCCGGCGCCGGCCGAGACGCCCTGCATGATGCGGAAGAACCACAGATAGTGCACCGTGTGCGCCGAGGCGCAACCGAGCGAGCCGATGGCAAACATCAGCAGGGAGACGAGGATGACGTTGCGCCGGCCAAAGGTATCCGAGATGGCGCCATGCCACAGCACCATGCCGGCAAAGGCGAGCATGTAGAACGTCAGCGACTGCTGCACTTCCAGTGGCGAGGCCTGCAGCGAACCCTGGATCGCGCCAAACGCGGGCAGATACGTGTCGATCGACAGGGGCCCCAGCATCGACAGCCCGGCCAGCATCATCGCCAGCGCACCGCGGCTGAGCGGCGCCATGTGGCTCGGCGTGGGAGGTGGAACGGGAGTAACCGGGTCGGGCGGCACATCGGCCGGAGGGGTGGGAAACATGGCGGATCCAAAGTGGCGCGCGGACCTGCATTGGTCCGCGCGCGGGGCTACTGCGGGTGTATAACGGTGAACGCTTACTGCTGTGGTTTCGGCTTCGCCTCTTCACGGCGGTTGTATCCCGCCACCATATCGAAGCGGAACAGACGGCATTCCAGCGCGCCGTTGAAGAATGGCGTCTTGCGCGCTTCTTTCAGGCGCAGCAGCTTGGGCAAGCCCAGGTCGGCCGTAAACAGGAACACGGTCCAGCCGGCGAAGCGCTGCTTCAGGGTCGTGCCCATGGCCGAATAGAAGGAGGTCGACAGCTCGTCTTCCGGGATGGTGCTGTCGCCGCGCACGCCGATACGCTCGCCGTACGGCGGATTTGTCAGCATGATGCCCGGCACGTCGCTTGGCGGCTTGACTTCCTGCGCCTCGATCTGTTTCAGCGGTACGTCGAAGCGCACGCCGGCGCAGCGCAGGTTATGGCGCGTCATGGCCACCATGTCGCCCGAGATATCGCTGCCGAAAATCGTCGGTTTGGCCGGCAGCGGATTGACCTTGATGGCGTTTTTCATGGCATTCCACGGCGCCGGGTCGAAATCGTGGAAATTTTCAAACGCGAACTGGCGCGACGCGCCCGGTGGAATCCCCTGCAGCATCTGCGCCGCTTCGGCCAGGATGGTGCCGGAACCGCACATCGGATCGAACAGCACCATGCCAGGCTTCCAGCCCGACACGCGCAGCAGGCCGGCGGCCAGGTTTTCGCGCAGCGGCGCGTCGCCCGTCTCTTCGCGCCAGCCGCGCTTGAACAGGGCTTCGCCCGAGGTGTCGAGGTAGACGGTGAATGTATGCGCGTCGAGGAAGCCGACGATGCGCATGTCCGGCGTCTTGGTGTTGACCGATGGGCGCTCGTTGAACTGGTCGCGGAAGCGGTCGCAGATCGCATCCTTGATCTTCAGTGTCGTGAATTCCAGGCTGCGCAGCGGCGATTTGACGGCCGTGACGTCGACGCGGATCGTGTGGTGCACGCCGAACCAGTCTTCCCAGGATTGCGCCAGGGTCAGGTCATAAATATCGTTTTCCGTCTTGTAGCCGGAATGGGCCATGCGCATCAGCACGCGCGAAGCGATGCGCGAATGCAGGTTGATGCGATAGGAATCGAGCAGGTCGCCCGAGCAGTGTACGCCGCCCGGAACCTGGTTGTGGACCTTCATGGTCGCACTATCCTGGGCGATCTCGCCCAGTTCCTCGGCCAGTGCCGCTTCCATGCCGCGCGGGCATGGGCAAAAATATGAAGCCATAATTAGGATACCTTTTATCCGTTGAAAAACAATTAACTAAAAATTTCAAAACTTGTCGGATTACGCGCGCAGCGCTAATCCGACCTACAACGTCTCCAGCGCGCGCTCGACGAAATCGAGGCGGTCCTGGCCCCAGTACCCCTCGCCATCGACGATGTACCACGGCGAGCCGAAGACGGATGCGGCGGTGGCTGCCTCCGTGTTGGCGTCGTATTCGGCCTGCACGCTGGCCGTTTCCGACGTTTTCAACAACTGGCGGCCATCGAAGCCGACATCAACGGCGATCTGCACCAGCGTCTCTTCGTCGCCGATGTTGCGCTCTTCGGCCCACAGGCCGCGCATGATGGCATGCGCCAGGTTCAGCGAGGCTTCCACGCCGTGCGCCAGGCGCGTGGCGATGATCAGCTTGGCCGATGCTTCCGGCGACACGGGAAAGAACTTCGGCTGCAAGGTCAATGGCACTTGCAGAAAGGCCGACCATCGCGCCAGCTCGGCCAGGCGGTACGCCTGGCGCTGCGGCGCGCGCTTGGCCAGCGGCAGGCCGCCCGAGACGCTGAAGACCTTGCCAAGGTCGAAGGGACGCACGTCGATCTGCGCGCCCGTCTTCGCGGCGATGGCCATCAGGCGCGCATGACCCAGGTAGGTCCATGGCGAGTGAGGCGCGAAGAAATACTGCACGACTTTGCTCTGGCTTGCACTCATCTCGACTCCCTTAGAAAGGCTTGACCACGACCAGCACGACGACGGCCAGCAGCATCACCACCGGCACTTCGTTAAACCAGCGGAACCAGGTGTGGCTGCGCTTGTTGAGACCTTTTTCAAACTTGCGCAGGATGGAGCCGCAGGCGTGGTGATAGCCGAGCAGCAGCACCACGAACGTCAACTTGGCGTGCATCCAGCCAGGCATCTTCATGCGGCCTTCGCCCCCGCCGTACAGCATCCACATCAGCGCCAGCCCCAGCACCATGGCCGGCAGCGCCAGCAGGGACATGAAGCGGTACAGCTTGCGCGCCATCAGCAGCAGGCGCTCGGTGGCCACCGTTTCCGTCTCCATCGCCAGGTTCACGAAGATGCGCGGCAAATAAAACAGGCCGGCAAACCAGGACATGACGAAGATGATGTGGAAGGCTTTGGTCCAGAGAAAGAGCATGGGGTTCCCAGTGTCGGAGGTGGAGAAAAACAGAGCGCGGGCCGCCTTGTGGGCAGCCCGCGAAGAGACTATTTGCGCACTTCGCCGTGGCCGAATACCACGTACTTGAGCGAGGTCAGGCCTTCCAGGCCCACCGGACCGCGCGCGTGCAGCTTGTCGTTCGAGATGCCGATCTCGGCGCCCAGGCCATATTCGAAGCCGTCGGCGAAACGCGTCGACGCGTTCACCATCACCGAGGCGGAATCGACTTCGCGCAGGAAGCGCAGCGCATCGCTGTAGTCTTCCGTGATGATCGATTCCGTGTGCTTCGATGAATACTGGTTGATGTGGTCCATCGCTTCGTCGATGCCATCGACCACTTTCACGGACAGGATGGCCGCCAGGTATTCGGTGGACCAGTCTTCCTCGGTGGCGGGCACCAGGTGCGGATACGCAGCGGCGGCCAGGATCGCATGGCTTTCCGGATCGGCGCGCAGTTCCACCTGTTTGGTCAAATACAGTTCGGCCAGCTGCGGCAGCACGGTGGCGGCGATGGCGCGCGACACCAGCAGGGTTTCCATGGTGTTGCAAGTGCCGTAGCGGTGGCACTTCGCATTGAAGCCGATATCGATCGCCTTCCTGATATCGGCCTTGGCGTCGATATAGACGTGGCAGATGCCGTCGAGGTGCTTGATCATCGGCACGGTGGCCTCTTCCATCAGGCGCGCGATCAGGCCCTTGCCGCCGCGCGGCACGATGACGTCCACGTACTGCGGCATGGTGATCAGGGCGCCGACGGCGGCGCGGTCGGTGGTGTCGATCACTTGCACGGCATCGGCAGGCAGGCCTGCTCCCTGCAAGCCCTCGGCCACCAGCTTGGCCAGCGCGCGGTTGCAGTGTATCGCTTCCGAGCCGCCGCGCAGAATCGTCGCGTTGCCGCTCTTGATGCACAGGCCGGCCGCGTCCACCGTCACGTTCGGACGCGCTTCATAGATGATGCCGATGACGCCCAGCGGCACGCGCATCTGGCCCACCTGGATGCCCGTCGGGCGGAATTTCATGTTCGAGATTTCACCGATCGGATCGGCCAGCGAGACGATCTGCGTCAAGCCTTCGACCATGGTGGCAATCGCCGCATCGGACAGGGTCAGGCGGTCGAGCATGGCCGGCGCCAGGCCGGCGGCAGCGGCCGCATCGAGGTCGCGCTGGTTGGCGGCGCGCAGCAGATCGGCATCGCGCACGATGGCGGCGGCGATCAGGCTCAAGGCGCGGTTGCGCGTGGCGCTGTCGGCACGCGCCATGGCGCGCGAAGCGGCGCGCGCGCGCGTGCCCACGTCCTGCATATATTCTGTGATGTCCATGCTCGTATCCATAAAAGTTAACCTCGGGCGATCTTCAGGCCCAGCTGCAGCATGGCGTCCCAGGCGTCGCCCGCATAGCCCTTGGCGCGCAAGCCCTTGATCATCTTGTCCACCTGCGCCGCCTGCTGCAGCGCCGCTTCCAGCACGGGCAGCGAAATACGCCGCAGGGCCGGTTCCATCATCCGCTCGCGCGGACCCCAGATGCGGTACTCCTTCAGCAGCGCGCCCAATGGACGCCCTTGTGCCATGCCGGCCTTCAATTTTAACAGCGTGCGGATTTCCTCGGAGACGGCCCACAAGACCAGCGGCAGCGCCTCGCCCTCGCCTTTCAAGCCTTCGAGCATGCGCACCAGGCGCGCCGGGTCGCCGGCCAGCATGGCTTCGGACAGCTTGAAGACATCGTAGCGGGCCACGTTCAGCACCGCGTCCTGCACTTGTTCATACGTCAGCTTCCCCGCGGCATGCAGCAAGCCCAGTTTCTGGATTTCCTGGTGCGCCGCCAGCAAGTTGCCTTCCACCCGTTCGGCGATGAAGTCGATGCTGGCCCGTTCGGCGCTTTGCCCCTGCGCGGCCAGGCGCTGTGCTATCCATGCCGGCAACTGCGCCCGTTCCACGTTCGGAATGTCGATATACACGGCCGCCTGCTGCAAGCTGGCGACCCAGGCCGCCTTCTGCGTGGCCCAGTCCAGCTTGGGCAAGGTGATCAGGGTCAGGTTGTCGGGACTGAGATTTTTGGCGTAGCTTTGCAGCGCCGCACCGCCATCCTTGCCCGGCTTGCCGGTGGGGATGCGAAGTTCGATCAGTTTTTTATCGCCGAACAGCGACAGCTCCTGGTTCGCCGCCAGCAGCTCGCCCCACTTGAAACTGCGTTCCACCGTCAGCACGTCGCGCTCGGAGTAGCCCTGCGCGCGCGCCGCGCGGCGAATCTTGTCGGCCGCTTCCAGCGCCAGCAGGTGTTCGTCGCTGGTGATCACATACAGCTGCGCCAGCGGCTTGGCCACATGCCCATCGAGCGCGTCTATCCGCAATTGCATGGCGTCCCCGTTACTGCTGCGGGGCTGCCGGCGCGACCGGCGTCACGGGCGCCACTGGCGCCACCGACATGGCCGGCAGTACCGGCTTGATGGCGGCCAGGCGGCGCATGATCTGCTGCACCAGGTCATTGCGCATGTCGCGGTACAGCGCCGCTTCCTCGGTTTCCTTGGCCAGTACCTGCCTGTCGTCGAAGGTGATAGGACGCACCAGGCTGATGGTCGTCGGTGCCAGCAACTGGTTGCCGGCCTTGTCCACCACGCGGAAATTGATCGAATAACCGAGTTGGTACTCTTGTACGCGGCCGCTGGTATTCAGGGACAAAATGGTCTTGGTACGATTCCTCTCCGGATCGGTGAGCACCTCGAGGACGGCGTCGGCGCCATCCTTGGTGTTGACCACCTCCGTGCTGCCAATGGCGCGGATATAGCGTTTCAGGCCGATCGCCAGCGGCGACGAGTCGGGCAAGCCGATATACATCGTCGCGAACGGCAGCATGAAACTGCCGTTCGAGCCGCGCAAGTGAAAGCCGCAGGCCGACAGCAGGACGGTCAGGCCCAACGCCAACACGGCGCGGCGGCCCAACAGCGATACTGGAGAGGAAGTCGGAGAGGAAGTCGTCATGATTACACCACGATGCTGATTAACTTGCCTGGCACGACGATGATCTTCTTCGGCGTGGTCTCGACATACTTCTGCACACTTTCGCACGCCAGCGCGGCCGCTTCGATGCTGGCCTTGTCCGCATCCTTGGCCACCGTGATCGAGCCGCGCAGCTTGCCGTTCACCTGGATCATCATCTCGATCTCGGACTGTTCCAATGCGGCCGGATCGACTTGCGGCCATGCCACGTTCAGCAGGTCGCCGTGCACGCCAGCGTAACCGAGTTCCTGCCACAGCACGTGGGTGATGTGCGGCGCGACAGGGTTGAGCAGGCGCAGGAAGATGGAGAAGCCTTCGGCGATCAGCGCCTTCGACTGCGCGCTGTCATCGAGCTTGGCCGATTCCAGGGTGTTGAGCATTTTCATGCAGGCCGACACGACGGTGTTGTACTGGATGCGTTTCAAGTCGTAATCGGCTTGCTGCAGCAGCTTGTGCAATTCGCGGCGCAGGTTTTTCTGCGCGTCGCCCGTGGCGGGAGCCGCGCCGCCAGCCAGCGCGGCCTGGATCGTCGCCGACTGCGCATAGCCGAAGTTCCACACGCGGCGCAGGAAGCGGTTCGCGCCTTCGACGCCGCTACCCGACCATTCCAGGGTCTGTTCCGGCGGCGAGGCGAACATGGTGAACAGGCGGGCCGTGTCGGCGCCGTACTGCTCGATCTGCGCTTGCGGGTCGATGCCGTTGTTCTTCGACTTCGACATTTTTTCCGTGCCGCCGATTTCCACCGGCTGACCGTCGGCCACCAGGATGGCGGACTGCGGACGGCCCTTGTCATCGAGGGACAGGCGCACGTCGTCCGGGTTGAACCAGGTGGTCTTGCCCGCCGCATCCTTGCGGAAGTAGGTTTCGTTGAGCACCATGCCCTGCGTCAGCAGGTTCACGAACGGCTCGTCGAACTTGACCAGGCCGAAGTCGCGCATGATCTTGGTCCAGAAGCGCGCGTACAGCAAGTGCATGACGGCGTGTTCGATGCCGCCGATGTACTGGTCCATCGGCATCCAGTAATCGTTGCGCGCGTCGACCATGGCGTCGTTCGAGCCTGGCGAGGTATAGCGCATGTAGTACCACGACGAATCGACGAAAGTATCCATGGTGTCCGTCTCGCGGCGCGCCGGCTTGCCGCACTGCGGGCAGTCGCACTGCAAAAAGGCTTCATATTTGTTCAGCGGATTGCCCGTGCCGTCCGGCACGCAGTCTTCCGGCAGCACTACCGGCAGATCTTTTTCCGGCACCGGCACCACGCCGCAATCGGCGCAATGGATCATCGGGATCGGCGTGCCCCAGTAGCGCTGGCGCGAAATGCCCCAGTCGCGCAAACGGAACGTGGTTTTCTTTTCGCCCAGGCCCAGCTCCGCCAGGTCGGCCGCCACCGCATCGACGGCGGACGCGAAATGCAGGCCGTCGTATTTGCCGGAGGCGACGCAGACGCCGTCCTTGCTGCCATACGATTCCTGCCAGGCGTCCGTCGAAAATTCCTGGCCCTTGACTTCGATCACTTGCTTGATCGGCAGATTGTATTTCTTGGCAAAGCCGAAATCGCGCTCGTCGTGCGCCGGCACGCCCATCACGGCGCCATCGCCGTAGGTGATCAGCACGTAGTTGCCGACCCAGACTTCCACTTGCGCGCCCGTCAGCGGATGGGTGACGAACAGGCCGGTCGGCATGCCCTTCTTCTCCATCGTTGCCATGTCCGCTTCGATCACGGAACCGAGCTTGCATTCGGCGTTGAACGCCGCCAGCGCAGGATTGCTTTGCGCGGCATGGATGGCCAGCGGGTGCTCGGCGGCCACGGCGCAGAAGGTCACGCCCATGACGGTGTCAGGACGGGTGGTAAACACATACAGCTTGCCGTCGCCGATCAGGGCGCCTTCGGCATCAGCGATTGTGTGCGGGAAGGCGAAACGCACGCCCGTCGACTTGCCGATCCAGTTGGTCTGCATGATGCGCACGCGCTCGGGCCAGCCCGGCAGCTTGTCGTCCACATAGGCCAGCAATTCTTCCGCGTAATCGGTGATGCGCGCGTAGTACATGGGGATTTCGCGCTTTTCGATCAGCGCGCCCGAACGCCAGCCCTTGCCATCGACAACTTGTTCGTTGGCCAGCACGGTCTGGTCGATCGGATCCCAGTTCACGGTACCGGTCTTCTTGTAGATGATGCCTTTTTCCAGCATCTTCAGGAACATCCACTGGTTCCATTTGTAGTATTCGGGCTTGCAGGCGGTCATTTCGCGCGACCAGTCGATGGCCAGGCCCATCGATTCCATCTGCTGCTTCATGTGGGCGATATTCGAATACGTCCATTGCGCGGGCGGCACGTTGTTGGCCATGGCCGCGTTTTCCGCCGGCATGCCGAACGCATCCCAGCCCATCGGCATGAGCACGTTGTAGCCGTTCATGCGCAGGTAGCGGTACATCACATCATTGATCGTATAGTTGCGTACGTGACCCATGTGCAGCTTGCCCGAAGGGTAAGGCAGCATCGAGCAGGCAAAGTACTTGCCTTTAGGGAAACGTGGGTCGTGTTCGACGGCTTTATAGGCGTCGATCGCCTTCCAGTAGGATTGGGCGGATTGTTCGACGTCGGCGGGACTATATTTATCTTGCATGATGGATGTGCGACCAGCGTGGCCCGGCCAAAAGTGAATATGAACCGAGCATTATACTGGTTGTCGCCGCCCGATAGCGCGGCGTGCTGGCGGCCCGCCTCGGCATATTTTTGCAGGCGCGCAATTATGCTGTGTAATATATGCGCAATCTTGTTCTTTGCATCAAAGCCGGCCATGATCGTCTACCAGGAATATCCGCCCCTCCCCTCCCTGCGGCCGTGGCTGGACTGCGTCTGGACCTGCCGCGTGCGGACGGGCGCCACGCCCTTCACGCACCAGGTCTTGCCCGACAATTGCATCGACATCCTGTGCCAGGACCAGCAGGACGCCAGCTTTGCCGTCGGCATGATGACGGCGCCGATTGCCGTCGTCAGCCAGGGCCTCGTGCAAACGGTGGCGGCCCGCTTCAAGCCGGGCGCGGCCGCCCGCTTCTTCCAGTTGCCCTTGTGCGAACTCAACGATGGCCGCACGGGATTGCAGCAGCTGTGGGGCCGCGAGCTGGCGGCGCGCCTCGGCGACGCCCTGTGGAGCGAGCCTTTGACGAATGCGCAACGAGTTTCCATTTTGCAAGAATATCTGCTGCTGCGCCTGCGCGCTGCGCCGCCGTTGCGCCAGGCAGGTGCGGCCGAACATGCCATCGCGGCCATCGAGGCGGCATCGGGCCAGGTGCGCGTGGAGGGCCTGGCGCGGCAGCTGGGCGTGTCGCGCCAGCACCTGGCGCTGCAATTTCGCCAGCAAGTGGGCATCAGCCCGAAGCTGTTTGCCCGCATCTGCCGTTTTCGCGCGGCCAGCCAGGGCATGCAAAGCATGGCGGGACAGCAGGACTGGGCGCAAGTGGCCTTGCAATATGGCTATTTCGACCAGTCGCACCTGATCCACGACTTCCAGGATTTCGCCCGCAGTTCGCCCGAGGCGTGGCTGGTGGGCCGGCGCAGTTGAATACCTTCCATTTTTACAATCACACGCCGCGCGCCGGTGGCATGATGACCTTATTCTTCATTCATCAGGAGTAGCACATGATCAAGGGTTTGCGCACCGTCACCTATCCCGTCCCCGACCTGGACAAGGCCAAGGCCTGGTACAGCCAGGTATTCAACACCACGCCCTACTTCGACCAGCCGTTCTATGTGGGCTTCAATATCGGCGGCTTCGAGCTGGGCTTGCTGCCGGACGGCCAGCCGGGCACGCAGGGCAGCGTGACGTACTGGGGCGTGGACGGCATCGAGCAGGAAGTCGAGCGCATCGTGGCGCTGGGCGGTAGCCTGCACCACCCGATCACGGACGTGGGCGACGGCATCCGCACGGTGGAGTTGCTCGACCCGTTCGGCAACCAGATCGGCCTCATCGACAATCCCCACTTCGATACCAGCAAAGTCGTCTAAGCGGCTTCACCTTGCAGCCAGACGCGGAACTGCTGCAAGGCCAGTTTCTCGTGCGCCGCTTCGGGCGTGATCAGGTAATACGCGCGCTGGCCACGCAGTGGGCGCTCGCATGCGATACGCAGCTCGCCACGCGCCAGTTCCGCTTCGACCAGCATACGGGGCAGCAAGACCACGCCCTGCCCCTGCACGGCCGCCATGGCTAGCATGGAAAACAGTTCATAGCGGGCGCCGTAGCGCGCCAGCTCCCCATCGACCTGCATGGCGTCAAACCACTGGCGCCAGGCGCCCGGGCGCGTACTTTGCTGCAACAAAGTCAGTTCCAATAAATCCTGCGGCTGCCAGGCGCTGCGCGCGGCCAGCAGGCGCGGACTGGCGACGGGCACGATTTCTTCATGCATGAGCAAGGTGGCGCGGGTGCCGGGCCAGCGCGCCAGTTGCTCGGGCGTGCCCGCGTACAGGGCGCCGTCGTATTCCGTATCGGCAAACATGAACGGTTTGGTATACGCGTCGATATGCACGACGATATCGGGGTGCATTCCCGCCAGCGAAGACAGCCGTGGCATCAGCCAGCGCGTGGCAAAGGTGGGAACCGAAGCCAGCTGCAGGGCGCCGCCGCCACCCTGGCGCGCCATGGTGTCGAGCGTGTCGCGCTCCAGCCCATCGAGGCGCGCCGCGATCTGCCGCGCATACGCGGCGCCGGCACTGGTCAGCAGCACACCGTGGCGCGTGCGCTGGAACAGTTGCACGCCCAGAAAAGTTTCCAAGGATGAAATCTGCCGCGACACGGCGCTTTGCGTCAGCGACAGCTCGCGCGCCGCATGCGTGTAGCTCTGGTGGCGGGCGGCCGCCTCGAAACAATTGAGCGCTTGCAGCATCGGAATTTTGCGTGACATGGACGTACCCGGCAGGTGAAAGCCACCAGTATGCCGCAAGATATGCATAACACGCATGTCTGGGTGCGAAAAAATCGTTTGCGCAAGGCTAGGCAAAAACCTACCATGAGCCATATTCAATCTTGCGCCGATCACCGGCGCTCACCTGCGAGGCCTGTGATGAGCAAAACCGTATTTGACTGGAATTCCCCCCTGCTGCTGGAAGAACAACTGACGGGCGACGAACGCGCCGTGCTGGAAGCGGCGCGCGACTATTGCCAGGGCAGCCTGGTGCCAAGAGTGCTCGAATCGTTCCGCCACGGCCGCACGGATGCGGCCATCTTCCGCGAAATGGGCGAGCTGGGCTTGCTGGGCACCACCATTCCCGAAGAATACGGCGGCGCCGGCCTGAACTATGTTTGCTACGGCCTGGCCGCGCGCGAAGTCGAACGCGTCGATTCGGGCTACCGCTCGATGATGAGCGTGCAATCGTCGCTGGTGATGGTGCCGATCAATGCCTTCGGCAATGAAGAAACCAAACAGAAATACCTGCCGAAACTGGCGACGGGCGAATTCATCGGCTGCTTCGGCCTGACGGAACCGAACCACGGCTCCGACCCTGGCAGCATGGTCACGCGCGCGCGTAAAGTGCCAGGCGGCTACAGCTTGTCGGGCGCGAAGATGTGGATCACCAACAGCCCGATTGCCGACGTGTTCGTCGTCTGGGCCAAGGACGATGAAGGCGCGATCCGCGGCTTCGTGCTGGAAAAAGGCTGGAAAGGCCTGTCGGCGCCGGAAATCCACGGCAAGGTGGGCTTGCGCACCAGCATCACCGGCGAAATCGTCATGGATGAAGTGTTCTGCCCGGAAGAAAACGCCTTCCCCGACGTGCGCGGCCTGAAGGGCCCGTTCACTTGCCTGAACAGCGCCCGCTACGGCATCGCCTGGGGCGCGCTGGGCGCGGCCGAAGACTGCTACCTGAAAGCACGCCAGTACACGATGGACCGCCAGCAATTCGGCCGCCCGTTGGCCGCCAACCAGCTGGTGCAAAAGAAACTGGCCGACATGCTGACGGAAATCACCATGGGCTTGCAAGGCTGCCTGCGCCTGGGACGCATGAAGGATGAAGGTTCGCCCGCCGTGGAAATCACGTCCATCATGAAACGCAACAGCTGCGGCAAGGCGCTCGATATTGCCCGCGTGGCGCGCGACATGATGGGTGGCAACGGCATTTCCGACGAGTTCGGCGTCATCCGCCACCTGGTCAACCTGGAAGTGGTCAACACCTACGAAGGCACGCACGACGTGCACGCGCTGATCATCGGCCGCGCCATCACCGGCATCGCCGCCTTCAACTAATGGACGCCTTGGCTTCCACCTTGCGGCCCGCGCCGCTGACCGGCTTGCGCGTGCTCGATCTGTCGCGCGTGCTGGCCGGTCCGTGGGCCGGGCAAATGCTGGCCGACCTGGGCGCCGACGTCGTCAAGGTTGAACAGCCAGGCCGCGGCGACGATACGCGCTCCTGGGGCCCGCCGTATCTGAAGGATGAAGACGGCCGCGACACGGCCGAAGCGGCCTACTTCCAGTGCGCCAACCGCAACAAGCGCTCCTTGTGCATCGACCTGGCCGTCCCCGAAGGGCAAGCCCTGGTGCGCAAGCTGGCTGCCGAATCGGACGTGCTGCTGGAAAATTTCAAGCTGGATGGCTTGAAGCAATATGGCCTCGATGCGGCCAGCTTGCTGGCGCTCAATCCTCGCCTCGTCTACTGCTCCATCACGGGCTTCGGCCAGGATGGGCCGTATGCGGCGCGCGCCGGCTATGACTTCCTGATCCAGGGCATGGGCGGCTTGATGAGCATCACTGGCGTGCCCGATGGCCAGCCGGGCGCAGGGCCGCAAAAAGTGGGCGTGGCGCAGACGGACATCCTGACGGGCCTGTACGCCACCATCGCCGTGCAGGCGGCGCTGGCCGAACGGGAACGCTCGGGCCTGGGCCAGCATATCGACCTGGCCTTGCTCGACGTGCAAGTGGCGGCGCTGGGCAACCAGGCCGCCAATTACCTGTGCGGCGGCAAAGTGCCCCAGCGCATGGGCAATGCGCATCCGAACATTGTTCCATATCAAGACTTTCCCACGGCCGATGGCGACATGATTCTGGCGATCGGCAACGATGGCCAGTTTTCCCGCTTCTGCGCCGTCGCCGGCCACCCGGAATGGGCGCAGGATGAACGCTTCGCCACCAATCCGCAGCGCGTGGCGCACCGGGCGATATTGATCCCTTTGATGCGCCAGACCACGGTCATGCGCACGACGGCCGAGTGGATCAGCGCGTTCGAGGCGCAAGCCGTACCCTGCGGTCCCGTCAACCGCATCGACCAGGTCTTTGCCGACCCGCAAGTAGTGGCGCGTGGCTTGAAAGTGGAGATGCCGCATCCGACGGCGGGCACGGTGGCACTGGTGGCCAATCCCGTGCGCCTCGCAAGCTCGCCGGTGCAGTACCGCTTGCCGCCTCCATTGCTGGGGCAGCATACGCAGGAAGTGCTGCAGCAGTGGCTGGGATTGGACAGTGCGGAAATTGACGGCTTGCGCGAGCGCAAGGTGGTGTAAATGTTGGTCGTCTGGACGTAGGTCGGATTAGCGCTTGCGCGTAATCCGACTTGCACAGCCAACAATGTGTCGGATTACGCGGCGCTGCCGCTAATCCGACCTACGGTTCTATTTACTTGAGTACCAGTTTCAACGCCGGCTTTTCGCCATAATCCTCATAGCGCTCGTTGATGCCGGCGATACAGAAGGTGATTTCTTCCAGCAAGTCAGGCACTTGCGCCTTCATGCTTTCCGCGTCCTGCACGACGATCTCGAGCACTTCGTTCGGTTTCAAACGGAACTGCGTCATGTTTTCGTCGTCGCGCAAATAGCTGAGGCAATCGACCCAGGCATCCATGCTGTTGCCGTAGAACTCGGGAAAACCGAAGGCTTGCACGCATTGCGCGTGAAAGCTCGCTTCGTCGGTGATGTCTTTTCCATTCAGGATGGCAGTGGCCATGGTCTTCCTCAGTTCTTCAGCGACAGCACATCCTGCATGTCGAACAGGCCGGTCGGCTTGTCGGCCAGGAAACGCGCTGCGCGCAGGGCGCCGTGGGCGTAGGTGACGCGGCTGCTCGACTTGTGGCTGATCTCGATGCGCTCGCCGATGCCGGCAAACAGCACCGTATGGTCGCCGACGATATCGCCGCCGCGGATGGTGGCAAAGCCGATGGTCGACGGGTCGCGTTCGCCCGTCACGCCTTCGCGGCCGTACACGGCGCATTCCTTCAGGTCGCGGCCCAAGGCGCCGGCCACCACTTCACCCATTTGCAGGGCCGTGCCCGATGGCGCATCGACCTTGAAGCGGTGATGGGCTTCGATAATCTCGATATCGTAGCCTTCGGACAGGCTTTTCGCGGCCAGTTCCAGCAATTTCATGGTGACATTCACGCCGACGCTCATGTTCGGCGCGAACATGATGGCCGTCTTTTCGGCGGCGGCGGCAATGGCGGCCTTGCCCGCGTCATCGAAACCGGTGGTGCCGATGATCATCTTGACGCCGTGCTCGGCGCAATACGCCAGGTGCTGCAAAGTGCCTTCCGGACGCGTGAAGTCGATCAGGTAATCGGCGCCGGCCAGGCCGGCGGCCAGGTCGGACTCGATCAGCACGCCGGCAGGCTTGCCCAGGAAGGCGGCGGCATCCTGGCCGACGGACGGCGAACCGGCGCGGTCGAGCGCGCCAGCGAGCACGGCGTCGGGCGCGTTGCTGACGGCTTCGATCAGGATATGGCCCATGCGGCCGCTGGCGCCAGCGATGGCGATTTTCAGTTCAGTCATTTTATTCTCTTACAACAGCTTATTTGGTGGGTTCGGCAGCAGGTGCAGGCTCGGCGGCAGGCGCCGTTGCGGGTGCGGGTGCAACGTCAGGCTTACTCACAGGAATGGCAGGGGCGGCATCGGCCGGCACCGGCACGGCGCTTGGCGCCACCGGCGATGGCACGACGGCGGCAGGCACGTCGGCCTTGGCAACCTTGGCAAATGGCGACGGACCGGCGATGCGGTCGATGTATTCTTTCTCCGTCGGCAAGTTGCCGCCTTCAAAACGTTCAACCTTGCCATCCTTGCCGAAGTACACGACCACGCGGCTGCTGGTGGTTTCGCCACTGCCCCGGGCCAGGCGGAATGGGTAATCCCAGCGGTCGGCATGGAAGATATCGGTCAGCAGCGAGGTGCCGAGGACGAAACGCACCTGGTCGCGCGTCATGCCCACTTTCAACTGGGCCAGCATCTCTTCCGAGACAAAGTTGCCTTGTTGAATGTCAGGACGGTAGGGCGAGAAGAACCACATGAATTTTTGCAGCGGCGTAATGGTCGTCGTTTGTGCGCCCTGTTCCGGGACTACTTCCTTGCCTTCTTTTTGAGCAGCTGCCGGCTTTTCGCCCAGGATGCCACGGCTGGCGCAGCCGGACATGGCCAGCGCGACACAGACCATGCCTGCCACGACTGGTGCTCGAAATGAAATACGGTGCCAGAGAGATGGCAATACAGCCGGTGTTACGCGCATAAATGACCTCAATTGGATGAACAAAACGCCAGGAGTGACCGGCCCGCCAAAAAAAAGCATATTTTGGCACTCCCCGACAAAACGCTATATGATAAAGCACCTGACCCACATACGAGCAACAAACATGAGTAACAATCCTAGTGATCTCAAGGCAAGCGGCCTGAAAGCCACCCTGCCACGGCTGAAGATACTCGATATCTTCCAGAGTAGCCCGGTACGCCACCTGACCGCGGAAGACGTGTATAAAATTCTGCTGGCCGACAATATGGATGTCGGCTTGGCAACTGTCTACCGCGTCCTGACCCAATTCGAACAGGCAGGCTTGCTCAACCGCAACCATTTTGAAACCGGCAAGGCGATTTTCGAACTCAACGAAGGCTCCCACCACGATCATCTGGTGTGCCTCGACTGTGGCCGGGTCGAAGAATTCTTCGACGAAGAAATCGAAATCCGCCAGCAAAAAGTGGCTGAAGAGCGCGGCTTCAAGATCGCCGAACACGCCCTGGCCATCTACGGCAACTGCACCAAGACAGCTTGCCCGCACAAAACAGCCTGACCCACGCCGGCCATTCCCGCAAGGGGCCGGCCGGCGCAGCATTGAACCGCATCAATGATGGCTGAGCGCGCTTGACAGCAACTTGGCCGTAATATCGACAATCGGGATGACGCGCTCGTAAGCCATGCGCGTCGGTCCGATCACTCCCAACGTTCCCACGATCTTGCCGTTGACTTCATACGGCGCCGTCACCACGCTCATTTCATCCATCGGCACCAGGTTCGATTCGCCGCCGATAAAAATCTGCACGCCCGTCGCCTTGCTCGACACGTCGAGCAGCTGCATCAAGCCCGTCTTTTGCTCGAACATATCGAACATCTGGCGCAGCGAATGCATATTCGATGACAGATCGCTCACGCTGAGCAAGTTGCGCTCGCCGGAAATCACCATGTCGTCGCTATGGTCGGCCATCGCTTCGCTGCCCGCTTCCACGGCCGCCTGCATCAGGCTGCCCATGTCGTCGCGCAACTGGCGCAATTCGCCCTGCAGGCGCACGCGCACGGCGTCGAATGACAGGCCGCCATAATTCTGATTGATGTAGTTGGCCGATTGCACCAGTTGCGCCGGCGTATAGTCGGCCTCCGTCAACAGCAGGCGGTTCTGCACGTCCCCGCCGGGAGCGACGATGACGAGCAGGATGCGTTTTTCGGACAGGCGCAGGAATTCGATCTGCTGGAACACGGATTCGCGGCGCGGGCTGAGCACGACGCCGGCAAACTGCGACAGCGACGACAGCATCTGCGCCGCGTTGGCGATGGTTTTTTGCGGCTGCGGCGTCTGCAGGCGCATGCGCGACTCCACCAGATGCTCGTCCAGGTGCCGGACGGTCAGCAAGGTGTCGACAAAGATGCGGTAGCCGCGCGGCGTGGGAATGCGTCCGGCCGAGGTATGCGGACTGGACACATAACCGAGCTCTTCCAGGTCGGCCATGATGTTGCGGATCGTGGCCGGCGACAGGTCGAGGCCGGAAATTTTCGACAAGGCGCGCGAACCGACCGGCAGGCCGTCGGCGATATATCGCTCGACCAGGGCTTTCAGCAGTGTTTGGGCACGTGTATCGAGTTGCATTGTGTTCTATTTAGAAAGTATTTTATTAAGCAAGCGGCAACGAAAGCGGCCGAACGTGCAGCAACAGCGCCTATTATGCACGTTCGCCCGTTCCGCGGCGATCAATCTTCCAGTTGCCCCTGCAGCCACAGCAGCAATTCATCGAAGTTGGCGCAGATGGCGTCGGGCTGCACGCCGGCGGCCAGGTGGGCGTCGCTGCCCTTGCGGTTCATCCACACGGCACGCATGCCCGCCCCTTGCGCTCCCGTCACATCGAAATACAGGTCATCGCCGACATACACGGCCTCGTGGGGCGCCACGCCCAGCGCGGCGCAACCGGCCAGGAAGATGCTGGCGTCAGGCTTGGCCACGCCAAAGTCGCTGGCGGCGATCGACACTTTAAAATGCTGTGCCAGGCCGATAATTTCAAGGTCCGCATTGCCATTCGAGATGGAGCCGACCAGCATGCGCTGGCCCATCCAGGCCAGGCCCGGCAAGACATCGTCATACGGCTGGACGCGATGACGGGCAGCCAGGAACTGCGCGATGGCGCCGTCGACCAGGGCGGGATCCTCGCCGGCAGCTTCGAAGGCGGTCAGCAGGCCAGCGCGGCGCAACTCGATCAGGTTGCCATGGAAATGCGGTTGATCATTGAGCATGGCCAGGCGGTGCTGGCGCAGCACCTCGATGGAAAACTGCTGCGCCACCTTGGGCGCATGCGTGGCCAGCCAGCCGTGCAGCAAGGTTTCGGCGGCGGCAATCACGGGCGCGATGGGCCACAAGGTATCGTCGAGGTCGAACAGGATGGCCTTGGGCGGCACGGCAGGTTTTAAAGGGGCAAGGGACATGGGATTCACGGTGGGTGCCGCGCCACAGTGCGCAGCCTGCGTCTATTGTCGCATTGATCGCCGCCGCCGGCATGGCTGCGCCCCCGTGAAATGGGGCCGGACCAGCGCTTCCCGGCGAAAAATTGTTACAGGGTGATACAAGGCAAGATCATTCAGCTTGCCAGATAGACTAAAATAGGCGCCATTCCAATGCGGCGCCAGCGTCCGCGTTGCGCTACCCAACCTAATTCGTTTTGGAGAATGTATGAAAAATTTGTACCTGCGCTCGATGCTGGCGGCGGCTTGCGCCGCCACATTGGCAGCCTGCGGCGGCAGCGGCGGCAACCTGTATCTGAGTGGCCAAGTGTCCAATCTGGCAAAAGATGGCCTGATTCTCTTGAACGATGGCGAACGCTTGCCGGTCTCCGCAGGCCAGACCTCCTTTGTTTTCACCAAGCTGGTCAATACCGATGACCGCTACGACATCAGCATCGCGCAGCAGCCAAAAGGCGCCGTTTGCAAGATTACCAATGGCGCAGGCAAGGCATCGAGCTATTCCGTGACCACGGCTTTCGTCAGCTGCGAAACCAATACCTACCCGCTGAGCGGCACGATCACGGGCCTGACCGCCGACGGTTTGACCCTGGCCATTGGCAGTATCACCACGAGCCCGCTGAAAGGCAGCACGAGCTATACGTTCCCGAATGTCAATGACGGCATCGCCTACAATATTTCCATAGCGACGTATCCAACGGGCCAGATGTGCAAGTTCGTAGGCTCTGCCAGCGCCAACGGCCGCGATGTCGTCGGCACCATGGGCTCAGCCGCCACGACCGGTGCCGCACTGAACTGCACGGCGCTGTAAGCCACGCGACTCGTCACCACTATATTGGATTGGAGAAATACATGAAGTTATCCTGCCTGCGCCCACTCGCCGCGCTGCTGTTGACCCTGGGACTGGCTGCTTGCGGCGGCAAGGCCTCGTATGATGTCAGTGGCACCATCAGCAACCTGAACACCGACGGCCTGGTCCTGGCCAACGGCGGCGTCAATCTCCCGATTAAATCGGGCCAGACCTCGTTTACCTTTGCCAAGCGCATCGACTATGGCACCGATTACAACATCACCGTGCAGAGCCAGCCAGCCCACATGACTTGCGCCGTCAGTGGCGGCACCGGTTCGGCCGGTCACTACCTGAGCATCCAGGCAGCGGTCCTGTGCACGCAAAATAGCTACACGGTAGGCGGCACGGTGACTGGCCTGACAGCAGATGGCCTGATCCTGATCTACGGCAATGCGCAAACCGCTGTGGCCAAGGACAGCACGACCTTCACCATGGGAACGCGTGTTCCCTATGGCGACACCTATGGCATCAGCGTATTTGCCCAGCCAACTGGCTTGAAATGCACCGTGGTAGGAGACACCGGCGTCGGCGTCATGGGCGAAGCGAACGTGACGACCGTGCAGATCGCCTGCAATCCGGGCTAACGCTGTAGCGCTGGCAGCCGCCAAGCGGCTGCCAGGAAGAGATATCACGGAAATCTATAGTTGATATTCCAAAGATAAATTGGAGTTATATGTGGCGATGCAGCATAATGCATCTGTCTCCTCCAACTCTTCCAAGAATTGGATTTAGCCCGCTTTTACCAGCGGGCTTTTTTTTGCCCAAAATTCCTCAGGCGGGTTTGTCCAAGCCGGGCTGCAGCATCTGCACGATGCTGGAGAAATCCTGCTGCGCATACCCCGCTTGCGCATGCATCTGGTACAGCTGGCGCACCAGGCCGCCCAAGGGCGTAGGCGCGTTTGCCGACAGGGCCGACTGCTGCGCCAAACCCAGGTCTTTCAGCATCAGCGCCGTGCCGAAGCCGCCCGTGTAATTGCGCGAAGCGGGCGTACCGTCCATGACGCCGGGCCACGGGTTGTACACTTCCAGGGTCCAGTTGCGGCCCGAACTCTTGGCCATGATGTCGGACAAGACTTTCGGATCGAGGCCATGCGCCACGCCCAGGTTCAAGGCCTCGGCCGTCCCCGCCATCAAGATACCCAGCAGCATGTTGTTGCAAATCTTCGCCACCTGGCCCGCACCCGCCTCGCCCGCATGGAAGATATTCTTGCCCATCTTTTCCAGCAGAGGCCGCGCCTGCTGCAAGGCCGCTTCGCTGCCGCCAACGATGAACGTCAGGGTGCCGGCCGCCGCGCCCGCCGTGCCGCCCGAAACGGGCGCATCGATCATGGCAAAGCCCCGCTCGCTGGCCGCCTGCGCCACTTGCCGCGCCACGTCGGCGGCGATGGTGCTGCAATCGATGAACAGGGCGCCGGGCTTGGCCGAGTCGAGCACGCCGCCGGCCGCCAGGTACAGCTCCTGCACGTGCTTGTTGGCTGGCAGCATGGTGATGACGGCGTCGGCCGTCTGCACGGCCGCGCTGGCGGACGCGGCCGCCGTGGCGCCCGCCTCGACCAGCGACGCCACGGCCGCCGGCGCCAGGTCGAAGACGGACACGTGGAAGCCGGCGGCCACCAGGTTGCGGGCCATCGGTGCGCCCATGTTGCCCAGGCCGATGAAAGCGATATGTTGCATGTAAAAATCTCCTGTTGTTCTTTTAATGCAGGTCGCGCAAAGGATGGCTATCCCATGGCGCCGCGAAATATTCATTCAGATACGCATCGCTGACGTCGTCCAGGCTGGCCGGCTGCCACTGCGGCGCGTTGTCCTTGTCGATCAGCAAGGCGCGTACGCCTTCGCTGAAGTCCGCGTGGGCGCAGCATTGCACGGCCACGATCAGTTCCAGCTGGAACACTTGCGCCAAACTCATGTGCCGCGTGCGCTCGCGCATGGCCCAGACCAGGGCCGCCGAGCTGGGCGCGCCTTTGTCCAGCGAGTGGGCCGCCTTTTGCAGCCACGCCGAATCGCCGTCGTACGCGGCAATGGCGGCCACCACTTCGGGCAAGGTGGGCGCTTGCGTCAGCGCGGCGATGGCGTCGAAGTTGGCGCGCACTTCAGAGACGGGCAGCACGGACGCCGGCGCCGAAAAACCGCGCAGCAAGCGGTCCAGCTGCTCGCTGTTCGCCTGCGGGCTGGCTTGCCATTGCGCCAGCGCCAGAGCGTCGAGCACCATGGCGCGCTCTTCCTGGCGCAGGAAATAGTCGCCCAGGCCCGCGAACAGGGCGTCGGCCGCGTTCATCGGCGCGCCCGTCAGGCCCAGGAACAGGCCGCTGCGCCCCGGCATGCGGCCCAGGAACCAGCTGCCGCCCACGTCCGGAAACAGGCCGATGGTGATTTCCGGCATGGCGATGCGCGTGCTTTCCGTCACAATCCGGTGGCTGGCGCCCGCCATCAGGCCCAGGCCGCCGCCCATGACGATGCCGCCGCCCCACACCAGCAGCGGCTTTGCATACGTATGGATGCGGTGGTCGAGCCGGTATTCCTCGGCAAAGAAGGCCAGCGCCTGCGGGTTCGGCACGACACCGGGCTGTTCCACGATGGCCGAGCGCAGGCTGCGCACGTCGCCGCCTGCGCAAAAGGCCTTGTCGGTCGACGATTGCAGCACCACGCAGGCGATGGCGTCGTCACTGGCCCAGCGCACGAGGGCGCCATCGATGGCGCGTATCATGTCCAGTGTCAAGGCGTGCAAGGATTTCGGCGCATCGAGCGTGATGATGCCCAGCTTCATGCCGCCGGGACAGTCACGCTCTTCCAGTTTCACGGTTTCAACCATTCTTCCACTCCGCCGGACGTTTTTCCAGGAACGCTTGCACGCCCTCTTTCTGGTCTTGCGTATCGAACAGGCCCAGGAACAGGGTGCGTTCATCGGGCAAGGAATTGACGAGCGGATGGCTGCGCGCGCCCTGGATCAGGGTCTTGCATGCCGTCACGCTGCTGGGGCTTTGGCGCGCCACCTTGGCGGCCAGGGCCAGCGCCGTGGCGGCAGCCTTGCCGGTTGGCACGACTTCTTCGACGAGGCCGATGGCCAGGGCCTTGGCTGCATCGACGCGCTCGCCGCACAGTATCATGCGCTTGGCCCAGCCTTCGCCCACCAGCCACGGCAAGTGCTGCGTGCCGCCCGCGCATGGCAGCAAACCGACGGACGCTTCCGGCAAGGCCATCTGCGCGTGTTCTTCCGCGATGCGGATGTCGCAGGCCAGCGCGCACTCAAGTCCGCCGCCCATGGCATAGCCATTGATGGCGGCGATGCTAACGCCGCGAAACGCGGACAGCGCCTCGAACGCCTCGCCAAACGCGGCGGCCATGGCGAACGCCGTGTCCTTGTTACCGTCGGCAAACACGTTCAGGTCGGCGCCGGCCGAGAAGAACTTGGCGCCGCCGCCCGTGATCACGAGCGCGTACACGTCCGGGTCCGCATTCAGGTCGGCCACCAGCTGCGTCAGCCCGTTCAGGCTGGCCAGAGTCCACGTGTGGGCCGGAGGATTATCGAGAGTCACCAGGGCCGTATGGCCACGGCGTTCCAGCAGTAAATTTGTATACACTTTGCTCATCGTAAGGTCTCCGTGGCGCCGTCTTTCAAAATCGCTCGCGCGACGATCAGGCGCATGATTTCATTCGTCCCTTCCAGGATTTGATGCACCCGCGTGTCGCGCACGTGGCGCTCGAGCGGATACTCGCGGATGTAGCCGTAGCCGCCATGCAATTGCAGCGCATCGTTGGCCACGTTAAAACCAACATCCGTGGCAAAACGTTTTGCCATGGCGCAATACGCCGTGGCATCCGGGCTTTCCTGGTCGAGTTTCCAGGCTGCCAGGCGCACCATCTGGCGCGCCGCCACCAGTTCCGTCAGCATGTCGGCCAGCTTGAATTGCAAAGCCTGGAATTGCGCCAGCTCGCGGCCAAACTGCGTGCGCTCCTTCATGTACGCTTGCGCGCGCGTCAAGGCCGCCTGCGCCGTGCCCACCGAGCACACGGCGATATTGATGCGCCCGCCATCGATGCCCTTCATGGCAATGGCAAAGCCTTCGCCTTCCGCGCCCAGCAAGTTACCGACAGGAACTCTTACCTGATCGAAGCTGATGATGCGCGTGGGCTGGCTGTTCCAGCCCATCTTTTCTTCCTTCTTGCCATACACGATGCCGGGCAAGTTGGCCGGCACGGCAAAGGCGGAAATACCGGCAGCGCCCTCGCCGCCGGTTCTCGCCATGACGATCAGCATGTTCGTCTGGCCCGCGCCAGAAATGAAGGCCTTGGTTCCATCCAGCACATAAAAGTCGCCGTCCTTCACGGCCTTGGTGCGCAAGGACGCCGCGTCGGAACCCGATTGCGGTTCCGTCAAACAATAGCTGGCCAGCTTCTGCCCGGCGGCCAAGGCCGGCACCCATTCGTCGCACAGGGCTTCCGATCCCCAGCGCGACAGCATCCAGGTGGCCATATTGTGTATCGTGATGTAGGCCGTGGTCGAGGTGCAGCCGCCGGCCAGCTCCTCGAAGACGATGGCCGCGTCCTGGCGGCTGAGGCCCAGGCCGCCCCAGCGCTGCGGCGTGTACAGGCCGCAAAAGCCCATCTCGCCCGCCTTGGCGATGGTTTCCACAGGAAAAATCGATTCCGCATCCCAATGGGCCGCATGCGGCGCCAGTTCGCCTTCGGCAAACGCGCGTGCCGCCTGCTGGAACTCGCGCTGCTCGTCGCTCAGTTCAAAGTCCATGCCAGCTCCTTATTTGAGGCTGATGGTGGTGTTGACCTTGCCCACCGAGGCCGCATCCGTGAACCAGCGCTGGGTAATCGTTTGCGTCTGCGTGTAGAACAGCACGACTTGCTTGCCGAACGGACCCAGGTCACCCAGTTTCGAACCGCGCGAACCCGTAAAGCTGAACAGGGGAACGGGCACGGGAATGGGCACGTTGATGCCGACCTGGCCCACGTCGATTTCTTCCTGGAAGTAGCGGGCGGCCGCGCCGCTTTGCGTAAACAGCGCCGTGCCGTTGCCGTTCGGATTCGCGTTGACCAGGGCAATCGCTTCGTCAAGCGTGTCGACTTCGACGACGATCAGCACGGGGCCAAAAATTTCCTGGTCATACACGACCATGCCGGGCTTCACGCCGGACAGAATCGTCGGTCCTACGAAGTTGCCGTTCGGATAGCCATCAACCTTGACGTCGCGGCCATCGAGGGTCAGCACTGCGCCCTGCTCGATACCCTTGGCGACGAGGCTGTGCACGCGCTCTTTTGCGGCGCAGGAAATGACGGGACCCAGGTCCGGATTGTCCTTGCCGGCACCGACGCTCAAGCCTTGCGCCTTGGCGGCCAGTTCCGGCAGCCATGCACGCGCTTCGCCCACCAGCACGGCGACCGAGGCGGCCATGCAACGCTGGCCGGCCGCGCCGAAACCCGCACCCAGCAACTGGTTCAAGGTCTGTTCTTTATTTGCATCCGGCAAGACGACGGCGTGGTTCTTGGCGCCCATCATGCATTGCGCGCGCTTGCCGTTCAGGCTGGCGCGTTGGTACACATGCGTGCCCACCTTGCTCGAGCCCACGAACGAAATCGCCTTGATGTCCGGATGGTCGCACAGGGCGTTGACTACGTCTTCGCCGCCGTGAATGACGTTCAGCACGCCAGCCGGGATGCCCGCCTGCAAGGCCAGGCGCACGAGTTTTTCCGTCACGAGCGGGTCTTGCTCCGATGGTTTCAAGACAAACGTATTGCCGCAGGCAATTGCCATCGGGAACATCCACAGGGGGATCATGGCGGGGAAATTGAACGGAGTAATGCCGGCGCATACACCCAGCGGCTGCATTACGCTGTAGGTATCGACGCCGCCGGCCACGTTTTGCGCGTATTCGCCCATTTGCAGCGTGCCGATATTGGCAGCGTGCTCCACCACTTCCAGGCCACGGAAGACGTCGCCTTCCGCGTCGAGCAGGGTCTTGCCCTGTTCCATCGTCAAGGTGGCGGCCAGGTCGGCCATGTTTTCGCGGATCAATTGCTGCAATTTGAGGAAAATGCGGGCACGCGCGCCGATCGGCGTCTTGCGCCAGGTTTTGAAGGCGCGCTGGGCCGAGGCGATGGCCGCATTGACTTCATCCGGCGTGGCGAACGGTACCTTGGCCAGGACTTCCTGCGTGGCCGGGTTGACAACGTCGCGCCAGATGGTGGTTTGGGATTCAACCCACTCGCCGTTGATCAACAGTGGGACGGTCGGAATTGCAGTTTGCGTGGTCACTCGGTGTCTCCTCATTTGGGTATAGGTCTGTTTGCATTATTCGCACAATCGCCGCCGCGAACAAGGCGTGAAAATGCGAGATAATGCAAAGCTGAATCTGTTAATCTGCAAATTCTGTAAATTTGCAGATTCCACAAACCGGGGAAGAGGAAACGCGATGGCAAAGGTTTTCATGGGTGTGCGCCTGCAGCGGCTGCGCGAGGAACGGCGCATGACGCAGGTGGCGCTGGCCAAGTCCCTGGGCATTTCGCCCAGCTACCTGAACCAGATGGAGCGCAACCAGCGCCCGCTGACCGTGCCTATTTTGCTGCGCATCGGTACGGTGCTGGGGGTCGATCCGCAAATCTTTTCCGAACACGACAGCGCCAGCCTCGTGGCCGACGTGCGCGACGTGTTCGGCGAATTGCCCGACGCGCCGCCCACCTCGATGGCCGAACTCAAGATGCTGGTGGAAAACATGCCGGAACTGGCCCGCTCGATCTTGCTGCTTCAGCGGCGCTACCGGGTGATGGCGGAACGGGCAGATACCCTGGCCGCGCGTCTCGACGATGGCAGCCGCGGCGCCAGCTCGGCGGCCCCGTCCACGGACGAGGAAGTGCGCGAATACCTGAACCGGCGGCAAAACTATATCGACGAACTGGACCGGGCGGCGGAACTGGTGGCCGGCGAACTCGATCCCGCTCTGCGCACGCTCGACGCCCTGCAAGGACGGCTGCTGGAACGCCACGGCATCGAAGTGCGCCTGTCCGATGGCGACGCGGGCATGGTGCGCAAACACCGCTACGACGCCCAGCAACAGATTTTGTGGCTGCCCGACACCCTGACGGGCGGCCAGCGCGCATTCCAGATGGCGGCGCAAATCAGCCTGCTCGAACATAGCGACTTGATCGACGCTCTCGTGCTGGCGGCGGGATTGTCCGGCGCGGCCGCGCAAACAAGCGCGCGCCTGGCGTTTTCCAATTATTTCGCGGGCGCCCTGCTGATGCCGTATCAACGCTTCCTGCAGGCGGCGGAAACGCGCGCCTACGATATCGAGCGCCTGGCGCACCAGTTCGGCGTGGGCTTCGAAGCCGTGTGCCACCGTTTGAGCACCATGCAGCGCCCCGATGCGGCGGGTTTGCCCTTCTTTTTCGTGCGCGTGGACCGTGCCGGCAATGTCTCGAAGCGCCAGTCGGCCACGGACTTTCATTTCTCAAGAGTGGGTGGCACCTGCCCGCTGTGGATCGTGTATGACGCCTTCAGCCATCCGGGCCAGGTGCTCACGCAAGTGGCCAGCATGCCGGACGGCTGCACCTATCTGTGGATCGCGCGCCAGGTCAGCACGGCGTCGCCGGGCTTTCGCGCGCCCGGCAAGACGTTTGCCGTGGCGCTCGGCTGCGACATCTCGCAGGCGCACCGCTTGATCTATTCGAAGGGACTCGATCTGCACGACCCCTCCAGCGCCACGCCGATCGGCACGGGCTGCAAGGTGTGCGAGCGCCAAAGCTGCCCGCAGCGGGCGTTTCCGTCGCTGCTGGCGCCACCGCCTGCGTCAGCCTGATTTACCCGACGACCCGGGTGCGCAATGCGTCGAACTCGCGCGTAAATTCCGCGCGCCAGTCGCGCCGCGTGCTCTCGTCTATCCAGGCCGCGTCGAGGCCATTCAACATGAAGCCGCGCATGTCATCGAGGTTGAAACCGAACTCGCGCATCATCATCCAGGCGCCCGTCGGTGTCACGTGGTGCAGGGTCGGATCGTCCGTGTTCGGATGCAGTTTCAGGCCCAGCTTGGCCATGGCGCGGATCGGGTGATCGAGGGCCCAGCGCTCGGGCGCCAGGGTGCGCAAATAATACGAATTGGTGGGCACGACCGTAAACACGAGGCCCCGCTCCACGCAGCGCTGCGCCAGTTGCGGATTGTCGACAATCGTGTAGCCGTGGTCGACCCGGTCCACCTGCAGCTGTTCGATGGCCGTCTCCACGTTCATCCACGGCATGCCGAATTCACCCGCATGCGCCGTGCATTTGAAGCCGGCTGCGCGCGCGGCGCGGTAGGCTTCGATGAACAACTCTGGCGGGCGGTCGTTTTCGCGGTAGTCGATACCGATGCCGATGACTTCCGGCGCGCGGTAGGCCTTCATCCATTCCACCATCTGCACGGCTTCCGCGGGAGCCGCTTCACGGTCGATGCTGGGGATCAAACGGCCAATCACGCCGAAGTCGCGCTGCGCGTCGCGGATGGCGGCCACGATGGCGTCCTGCGCCGATTCGTAGCGGATGCCCGACACGCGCACGGTACCGGTGGGGTTCCAGAAGAACTCCGCATAGCGCACGCCGTGGCCATGCGCGTCTTCCAGGTATTCGTAGGCGAGGCAATACAGGTCCGTCGGCGAGACGATCAGGTGCGCGTCGAGCGCGCGCAGCACGCGCAGCACGCCGACGGGCTTGTCGCCGCGCGTGTAGAACGCATCGATTTCTTCGGGGGTGACGACATTGCCCGTCTTGGCGGCCAGCGCGCGGAAAGTAGCCTGGCGCACCGTGCCGAACAAATGGCAATGCAGCTCCACTTTCGGCATGGCGCGTAAAAACTGTTCGATGCTCAGGGGGGAATTAGACATGAAGCTCGTTTCGTAATGAAGTGGATCAGGCGAGAATGCCGGCCAGGCGCTGCATCAGCAGTTCGATGGCGGCCGGGCCATCGGCCAGCATCGCCACCTGCGTGTTGATGGGCGCGCGGCGCGGCACGCGGAACTCGCACACCGTCATGCCGCGCGTCAGTTCGCCCGTCAATTCGATGGCCACGTGGGCGCTCTGGAACTGGAACAGCTGCGGCGCTTCCAGGTACAGGGCCACCACGGGATCGTACATGGGCATGGGCACGGAACCGTCGCTGCTGCGGATGCGCACGTACGCTTCCAGGTAGCCGGCCAGACGCTGCGCGCGCGGCGTGCCGATGGCGCGCAGCTGCCGCACTTCCGCATTCGTCACCAAGAGCTGACGGCACAGGTTCAAGCCGAACATGCGCAGCGGGATACCGGCCTGGAACACCTGGGCGGCCGCTTCCGGGTCCGCATAGATATTGAATTCGGCCGCCGCCGTGTGGTTGCCCTGGTCGGTGGAGCCGCCCATCAAAATGATCTCGACGATTTTCTCGGCGATGTCGGGCGCGCGGCTCAAGGCGGTTGCCAGGTTCGTCATGGGCGCAATCGCCATGATGGTGATCTGGCCAGGATACTTGCGCACGGCGGCGATCAGCGCATCGACGGCGTGGCCGGCAGCATCCATGGCCGCGCCGGGCGGCAGGATCTCGCCTGTCGTCGGCATGCCGCTGTCGCCGAGGATGCGCTGCGCCGTTTCGATGACGCCGGCCAGCGGTTCTTCGCAGCCGCGGTAGATCGGCACTTGCAAACCATCATGGGCCTTGATGCGCAAGGCGTTGTCGTAGGTGATGGCGACGGGTGCATTGCCCGCCACCACGCTCACGCCCAGCCACTCGATGCCGGGATTGCTGCCCAGGAGCAGCATCGTCAGCCAGTCGTCAAAACCGGGATCGGTATCGAGCCAGATCTTTTTCAAGGGTTTGTCCATGATGGTTTCCAGTCGAAGTTAGGCAGCCAGCCACAGGGCGCTGTCGGCCGGCAGCACGAAGGACACGGCCGTGCCTTCGCGCCAGGCGGCGCCGCCGGCCGCGCAGATGCCCTTGACCTGGCCCAGCGGCGTTTGCAGCAGGTATTCGACGGTGTCGCCCAGGAAGCCGCGCGCCAGCACGGTGCCGGGGTAGTTACCGGCCGCGTCGTCGGCAGCACACACGCGCACCTTGTCCGGACGCCAGCCCAGCACCGTGGTGCCGGCAGCGACGGGTGACGCGTACGGCAGGCTGGCGCCCGCGTGGTGCAGCGCGCCGTCGCGGTAGTCGAACAGGTTTTCAAAACCCATGAAGTTGGCAACGAAGCGCGTCGACGGCGTATTGAAGACGGCTTCCGGCGCGGCCAGCTGCTCGATGCGCCCGCCGTTCATGACGACGATGCGGTCGGACAGGGCCAGCGCTTCTTCCTGGTCGTGCGTCACGTACAGCATGGTGATGCCCAGTTCGCGCTGGATGCGGCGCAGCTCGGCACGCATCTGCACGCGCAGCTTGGCGTCCAGGTTCGACAGCGGCTCGTCCAGCAGCAGCAGGGCCGGCTCGACGACGATGGCGCGCGCCAGCGCCACGCGCTGCTGCTGGCCGCCGGACATCTGCGCCGGCAAGCGGGTTTCAAAACCCGTCAGTCCCACGGCGGCGATCACGGCTTCCACTTTGGTTTTCAGCAGGGCCGGCGCCACCTTGCGCAGGCGCAAACCAAAAGCGATGTTGTCGTACACGTTCAAGTGCGGGAACAGCGCATACGACTGGAACACCATGCCGATATTGCGCTTGTTCGGCGCCAGCTTGCCGATCTCGCGGCCGTCGAGCACGATGCGGCCCGACTGCAGCGGCATCAGGCCGGCGATGGCGCGCATGGTGGTGGTCTTGCCGCAGCCGCTGGGGCCCAGCAGGGAGATCAGTTCGCCCTGCTCGACGTGCAGGTCCAGGTCTTTCACGGACGTCGTGTTCTTCGCGTAGCCGAGGTTCAGCTTGTGCAGTTCCAGATAACTCATGGTGTGTTGCCTCTTACATGTATTTAGAAATGCCCAGCACCTTCTCGGTCACCATCACGAAGGCCATGGTGAACAAGACCAGCAAGGTCGACAGGGCAGCGATCGACGGATCGAAGCTGTTTTCCATATGGCCCAGCATCTCGATCGGCAAGGTGCTGATGCCGGGTCCCGTCAGGAACAGCGAGACGGGCACCTGGTTGAACGAGGTGACGAAGGCGAGGAAGAAGGCGGCGATCACGGCGTTGCGGATATTCGGCAGCACGATCATGAAGAAGGCCCGCAGGCGCGACGCGCCCAGGGTGATGGCCGCATCCTCGATATCCACGCGCAGGTTGACCAGGCTGGCGTACACGACGCGCACCGAATACGGAATCAACAGCGCGATATGGCCGATCAACAGGCCCACATACACGGGCGCATTGATGGTCAGCACCAGGTGGTGCAGCAAGCCCAGGCCGACCAGGATGGCGGGAATGATCAGCGGCGACGTCAGGATTTGCCGGATGGCGCCGATGCCGGGCGGCGGCATGCGCGAAAACGCATACGCGACGGGGATACCCAGCAGCAGCGCGATGACGGTAGCGATCAGGCCGATTTCCAGGCTGGTCTGGAAGGCGCGGCGGAACTCGGGCGCCGACCATACTTCGATGATCCAGCGCAGCGAGTACGACTCGGGCGGGAAGGCCAGGGTTTCGCCGCCGCTAAAACCGGCCAGCACAACAATAGCGAAAGGCCCCAGCAGGAACAGGAACACCAGCCATAAAACGGCACGTGAAAACAAGCTTTCTTTCATACGGAACTCCGGCTCGAGGAAATACGTTTAAGGCCGGCGTTGACCAGCAGGGTCATGCAGACGAGGATGACGGCGATGACATTCGCCGCGCCGAAATCGCTTTCCACGCTGACCTTCTGGTACAGCAGCGTTTCCAGCATCAGCACCTTGGTGCCGCCCAGGAGGGCCGGCGTCACATAGGCCGTCACGCAGCCCGTAAAGACGAGCGTGCCGCCGACGACCAGGCCTTCCTGCGTCAGCGGCAGGGTGACCTTGCAAAACACTTGCCAGGGATTGGCGCCAAGGGTGGCGGCAGCCGGTTCCACGTCGCGCGGCAGGTTTTCCAGCGCGCCCGCCAAGGACATCAGCATCAATGGCAGCAGCAATTGCAGCAGGCCGACAAACACGGCAAACTCGCTGAACAGCAAGCGCAGCGGCTCTTCCGTGAAGCCCATGTTGACGAGCGCCGCGTTGAGGGCGCCGTTACGGCCCAGCAGCACGATCCAGGCGTAGGTGCGCGCGATCGGCGAGACCATCAGCGGCAGGATCATCATGCCCACCACCAGCCCGCGCCACTTCGGCGACACGCGCGCCACGGCTTGCGCGGCCGGGTAGCCGAGGATGATGGAGGCCAGGGTCACCAGCGCGGCGATGCGCAAGGTGCGCCAGAAGATGGTGCGGTTGAATTCCTGCGAGAAGAAGTCGACGAAGCGGTCCACGCCCCACTGCATGCCGTCGCCGACACGGAAGGCGTCGACCAGCAAGGCCAGCACGGGCAGCAGGAAGCAGACGACGATAAAGATCAGCGCCGGCAGGACCAGCAACAGTCCCAGACGCTTTTTTGGATCAGCAAACATGGTGTTCTCTCCTCGTCACCACTATTTGCTCATGGCCTTGTTCCACTGCGTCATCCAGTTGCTGCGCTGTTTGATGATGGTTTCCGGCTTGACGAATTTCAGCGAATTGATCTGGTCGGCGCCATAGGTATTGAATTGCGCGGCCGCCACGGACAGGCGCACGTCCTTGTTGACTGGCGAGTCGACCAGGTTGGTCGCCAGCTGCGTCTGCACTTCCTTGGACAGCCAGAAATCCATCAGCTGGTAAGCCAGGTCCGCGTTCTTCGAACCGGCCACGATGCCCATCACGTTCATGCCGGCCGCCTGGCCTTCGGCCGGGATGCTCCATTTCAGGGGCAGGCCCGTCTTGAGCATTTGCGACCACGTAAAGCGCGCCACGGGCGCGGCCCAGATTTCATCCTGAGCGAACAGGGCCGCCAGCTGCGCGCTGTTTTTCGAGAACGTGACGACGTTGCCCTTCATGCCGACGATCTTGGCAAAACCGGTCGCGTAGTCGTCCGTCTTGCCGCCCCAGGCCGCATCGGCCATGCGCAGCATCAACGGCCCCTGCGTGGTACTCACGTCGGGGAAGGCCACGCGGCCCTTCAGTTCAGGGCGCCACAAGTCCTTCCAGGACGTCAGCGGGGCGATCTTGTCGCTGCGGTAGACCAGGCCCACCGAATACAGGGTGTAGCCGACGGCGAAATTGCCGCCGATGGGGTTTTTCGCCACATCGTACAAGGCTTTGTAATTGCTCAGCTTGGAGTAATCCATGGGCTGGATGACGCCCTTCTGCGCCGCTTCCAGCATGCCGGAATCGGACAGCAGCACCAGATCGATCACCGGGTTCCTGGCGTGCACCACCAGCTTGGCGATGCGGTCCGCGTTATTCCCCGTTTCCACCTTGATATCGCAACCGCATTTGGCCTTGAACGGCTCGTACACATACTTCATGAACAAGGGCTGGGCAATCGGGTAGGCCGAAATGACCAGCTCGCGTTTTTCCGCGTGGGCGGCGTTAGCCAGCAAGCCTAGGCTCAACGCCAACATGAGGTGCTTTTTCAAGATGCTTCCTTTCAGGGACGGCGCCGGGGGACAGCGCCTGTAAAGATGAATCAGTGTCAGAAATAATGGCGCATGCCAGCGATCAGGACGCTCTGCGTCTTGCCGCCCGAGGCGCCAAAGCCGAACACGCGGGCGAACGTCGCATCGCCCGCCGCTTTCTGGTAGCTCCAGGTGATGGCGACATCGGTGCGCTTGGACAGGAAGTAATCGGCCTGGAAGTTGACCTGATGCCATTTCGGCGTCTTGTTGATCACGTCATATTTACCGGTGGTATAGAAATACGAGGCGCCCAGGTTCAGCGCTTCCGTCAGCTTGTGGTTCACGTTCAAGTCCACGTTTTGCAAGGTCAGATTGCTTTGATCCAGGTAGTGGTAGCGCACGTTGGTGTACAGCGCGCCGAACTTGGTCTTGCCGACATTATAAAAGCCTCCCGTGCCGGCGATGGCCTGGCTGTCCACGCCGGCGCCCTTGACGGCGCTCTTGTTGAAGATCAACAGGGAGCTGCCGTAGTCATTGCCGATGGCGCCATTCGGTGCATCGGGGCTGTTCGGACGGTCCATCTTGGTATAGGCGACGGCCCAGCTGAAGGCATCGACCTTGTAGCCGGCGCCCATGCTGTAGACGCGGTTGCGGTTCGAATCTTCCGGGTTTTCGCTGAAGCCATACAAGCCCGTAAACGACAGGTTGCTGATGTTCGGGCTCACATACTTGACGGCGTTTTGCACGCGCAGGTTGTTGTAGCCATTGTCGTTGTCGCCGATGTGCACGCCGTTACTGGCGATGACCACGGGGCCCAGCAGATCCTTGACGGCTTCGTACTGGCGGCCCAGGGTGAGCGTACCCTTGTCATTGCTGGACAGACCCACATACGACTGGCGGCCGAACAGGCGGCCGCTTTGCGAGGCCGTGCCCGTCATGACGTTAAAACCGTTTTCCAGCACGAAGACGGCCTTGGTGCCGTTGCCCAGGTCTTCCTGGCCGCGGAAACCGATGCGGGGATTCTGGTTCGTGCCGCTCAGCGCATGCGTGCGGCTGCCGTTACCCTCATCCGATACATAGCCGATACCGGCCGACAGCAAGCCATACACTTGCACGCTGCTTTGCGCCTGCGCCACGCCGTGCGCCGCCAGCAAGCCCCCCACTACCATCGTTCCCGTCATCCATTTGTTCATCGCCGCCACCCTAAAAAGAATAAACCCTGAGTTTTTTTGGAATTATTTTATTGATGCGTCCCTTGCATGGCCCGCTGCCGCGAGTACCGGCGCCGCCTGGCAAGCGCTTCTCCGAAGATTGTTGCCTTCAAGACAAGTTAAGACCAGTCCAGAATATGGTAAATTGCAGGATAAGAAAATTTGTTTATTTTTATAAATCCATTACTTTTTCTAATAAGCAAACCCATGCATGAACTGAGCAAGAAGATTTCCTTACGACATTTGCAAGCGTTTGCCACCCTCGCCCGGGTAAACAGCTTCAGCAAGGCTGCACAGGAATTGTGCGTGACCCAGCCGGCCCTCAGCGCGTCGATCAAGCTGCTGGAAAATCAGCTGGGAAAAAAGTTGTTTAACCGCACAACCCACCAGCTGGAATTGACGCGCGAAGGCAAGCTTGCGCTCGACTACGCCACGCATTTATTGAATACGGCAAGCAACACTTTTGCCGATATCCAGCGCGCCATCGGCAGCGGCCGGCACCGCATCCGCATCGGCGCCATCCCGTCGGCCATGGCGATGACGGCCGTCGTGGTGGCGCGCTACTGCGAGCAGCATGGCGATGAAGTGGAAATCGTCCTGTCGGACATGCCCAACGACGGCTTGCTGCACGCCCTGCATTCGGGCCAGCTGGACTTTTGCGTGGGCATCGAAGTACCCGGTTCCGTCTCGCTGGAAAGCGTGGGCCTGTTCGAAGACGAGCTGGTGCTGGTGACGGCGGGACGCCATGCGCTGGCGCCGCTCAAGGAAGTGCGCTGGGACCAGCTGGCAGGTCAGGAAATCGTCGTGTTCACCAAGGGCAGCATCTGGGAGTTCGCCTCGAGCGCGCTGCGCCAGCATGGCTTGAGCCCGTCGAGCCTGTACCAGATGATACACAGCGAATCGCTGTACGGCGTGGTGCGCGCCGGCATCGCCGTGGGCATCATGCCCAGCCTGTACACGACCTTCCTCAACGACGAGGACCTGCACGTGGCGCCACTGCGCCAGCCCACGTGCAAGCGCAAGATCGCCCTGATGCGGCGCAATGAAATCAGCCGCAACCACCACGTGGACGACTGCTTTTCAGCGCTGCGGCAAGATTTGCAGCAGGTCGATCAGTGGTTTTAAGTTAATACTTAAGCAGGTGCTTTCAGCAAGTTCGCTAAGGCAACGTATTGCTCCAAGCCCACGGTTTCCGGACGCAGGGTCGGGTCGATGCCTGCCGCCTTGATTTGCTCTTCCGTAAACATTCCGGCCAGGCAGTTGCGGATCACCTTGCGGCGCTGCGAGAAGGCCTTCATGACTACAGCTTCCAGGGTGGCCTGGTCGCAGGTCAGGCGCTCGGCCACGGGGATCATGCGCACGATGGCCGATTCCACTTTCGGCGGCGGATCGAAGGCCGTCGGCGGCACGATGAACAGCAGCGACATCTTGTAGCGCCACTGCAGCATCACGGACAGGCGGCCATACGCCTTGCTGCCCGGCTCGGCCACCATGCGTTCGACGACTTCCTTTTGCAGCATGAAATGCTGGTCCTGCACCAGCGGCGCAAAGTCCGCCAGGTGGAACAGCAGGGGACTGGAAATGTTGTATGGCAAGTTGCCCACGATGCGCAGCTTCTGGCCGGCCGGCACGGGGATTTGCGCGAAATCGAATTTCAGCGCATCGCCCGAGTGGATCGTCAGCTTGGCCGGATTGAAGGTTTTTTCCAGGCGCACGATCAGGTCGCGGTCCAGCTCGACCACGTGCATCTGCTTCAGGTGGCGCAGCAATTGCTCCGTCATGGCGCCCAGGCCGGGGCCGATCTCGACCATGGCATCGTCCGGCTGCGGCCCGATGGCGGCCGTGATGTCGTCGAGGACGAAGCGGTCATGCAGGAAGTTCTGGCCAAAGCGTTTGCGGGCAACGTGTTTCATAATGTGTTTTCTATCAATGCGGTAAAGCCGGCACAGGCCGGCGGGATCGGTTGGGCAAGCAGTGTCGGGTTACGCCGTGCCGGCTAACCCGACCTGCGCGCTATGCTATGGTCGGAGTGCTGGCGCGCAACATGTCGAGCGCCGTTTGCAGCGCCTGCTCCATGCTGTGGCCATCGGCCAGTCCCAGCCCTTGCGCGGCCAGGTCCAGCGCCGTGCCGTGGTCGACCGAGGTGCGTATCAGCGGCAAGCCCAGGGTGATATTGATGCCGCGCCCGAAGGTCGCATATTTCAGCACGGGCAAGCCCTGGTCGTGGTACATGGCCAGCACGCAGTCGGCGTCTGCCAGGTATTTCTGCTGGAACAAGGTGTCGGCCGGATACGGTCCGCGCGCATCGATGCCGCGCGCTTGCGCCGCGGCAATCGCCGGGGCGATGATATCGATTTCCTCGCGTCCCAGATAGCCGCCCTCGCCCGCGTGCGGGTTCAGGCCGGTGACGAGGATGCGCGGCGCGGCGATGCCGAATTTCTGTTGCAGGTCCGTCTGGAGGATATCGAGGGTGACGGCCAGGCTGTCCATGGTGATGGCGGCGGACACGTCCTTCAAAGGCAGATGCGTGGTGGCCAGCGCCACGCGCAGGGTCGGTTCGCCATGGCCAGGTTCGCCGGCCAGCATCATCACCACTTGCGGCGTACCGGTTTTTTCTGCCAGGTATTCCGTATGGCCGGAAAAGGCCACGCCAGCGTCGTTGATCGTGCTCTTTTGCAAGGGCGCAGTGACCATGGCGCCAAACCAGCCCGCTTGGATGCCTTCCACGGCCGCGTCCAGGGTGGCGAGCACGGAACGCCCGTTTTCCTTGTCCAGCACGCCAGGAATGACATTGTTGACAGTGGGAATATCGATCACGGCCAGGCGGCCAGGACCGAACTGGGGCAGGCCGCTGTTGCGCACGGCTTGCAGCGACAGCGCCGCCAGGCGAATCTCCGGGTCGATCAGGCCGGCCGTCAGCGCCAGGAAGGCGGCGTCGCCCAGCAAGATGCAGTTGACGTCATGCCGCATGGCCCAGGCGGCGCGGATGGAAATTTCCGGGCCGACACCAGCCGGTTCGCCACAGGTAATGGCGATGGCCGGACGGCGTGCAAGGGGCAAATTACTCATGCGCAATCAATCAGCGGCATTACTGGTCTTCCGCGCGGAATTCGACGTAAGCACGGTCGCGCACTTCGCGCGCCCAGTTTTCCGTCGCTTCTTCCAGCTTGCGTTCGCGCAAGGCGTTGCGTGCCGCAGCGCGCTGCTTCTCTTTCGATACGTCGTCGCTCTTGCGTTCCAGCACTTCGATCAGGTGGAAGCCAAAGCTCGACTCGATCGGCTCGCTCACTTCGCCCGGTTTCAGCGCATTCATCGCCGTTTCGAATTCCGGCACGGTGTCGCCTGGATACAGCCAGCCCAGGTCGCCGCCCTTGGCCGCCGAACCGTCGTTCGAGAACAAACGGGCCAGGTCTTCGAACTTGGCGGCCTTGTTGTCGAGGCGCTCTTTCAATTCCAGCAATTTACGCTTGGCTTCGGCCGCCGACAGGGTCGGCGTCACTTTCAGCAGGATGTGGCGGGCATGCGTCTGCTGCACGGCGGCGACGGCTTGCGCCTCGGCAGCGCTGCGGCGGTCCACCAGCTTCAGGATATGGAAGCCCGTGTTGCTCTTGATGATAGGCGTGATCTGGCCCGGCTTCAATTTCAGCAACTGTTCCGTGAACAATGGCGGCAGACGGTCGCTATGGCGCCAGCCGATATCGCCGCCGCTCAGTGCATCGCTGGCGTCGGAATAGGTGGCGGCCATCTTGGCGAAATCGGCGCCCGTGCGCAGCTGGCGGCTGACTTCTTCGGCGCGCGCGCGGCGTGCGGCGATCTGTTCGGGGCTCGAGTTTTCAGGGATGCGCACGAGAATCTGCGCCAGGTTCAGCTCGACCTGTTCGCTGGCGGCCGCTTTTTCCGCTTCCAGGAAGTTATCCACTTCGGAATCGGAAATCTGGATCTTGGCGTCGACTTCGTGTTCGCGCAGGCGCTGCATGATGATTTCATCGCGGATTTCTTCGCGGAAGGTTGCAAACGGCGTGCCTTCCTTTTCCATCTGGTTGCGCAGCTCTTGCACCGTCATCTTTTGCTGTTCAGCAATACGGCCAATCGCACGGTCCAGGGTCAGGTCATCCACGCGGACGCCCATTTCCTTGGCCAGCTGCATTTGTGCGCGCTCGACAATCATGCGCTCAAGCAATTGACGACGCAGGTCGGCCGGGTCGGGCAAGGGCACGTTCTGCGCTTTCATGCGCTGCTCCACGCTCTTGATACGGGCCGCCACTTCATTGCGCGTGATCACATCGTCATTGACGACGACGGCGATGGAGTCGATGGTCTGGCCACTGCTCGACGCGGGAGGCGTGAAGCCCTTGGCCGGCGCTGGGGCAGCGGCAGCGGGCTTGGCCGCAGGAGCTGGCGCAGCCTGTTGCGCCCAGACACTACTGGTCGTGGCGCCGGAAATGGCGCACAACAAAACCGTTGCAATTTTGAGTTGGTGCATACTGGCATTACGCATAATGTGTAGAGCGCTCATGAGTTCAGGTGAATAAAAAAACCGGTTTGTGCCAGCGCCGGGAACACCGGCGGCGGCAACGGTGCCTATCTTAACGGAGTGGCTGGCTCAGTGTCTGGTAACCAGGGATGGTTTTTGTAAAAGTTTCCAGGCCATTCGCGCCCAGGCCCAGGCCATTCGACAAGCCCGTCAATTCCAGCTGGAAGAAGATCGGCGTCGAAACAGTCTTGGTCGTCGTCACGAAACGCTGCGCACCCATGCGGAACACCCAGCAGTCGCCCTTGTATTCCAGCCCGACCAGGCTTTCCAGCATGCTGCGATCCTTGATGGAGTAGCTGATGCGCCCCACGCCATACAGGCGGTCCGTCAACGGCCATTGCGTCGACACTTCCGCATTGCGCAGCACATCACGCTGAAAACGGTTACTGAAATTCAATACCTTCTTCGGCCCTGGCTGATATTGCAAGGTGTAGTTGTAGCTCATCAGGCGGCGATCGCTGGGATTGTACTGCACCAGGCTGTCGGCGGTCCAAGTCTCGGACACGCGGCCCGTCGCGGCCAGCAGGATATCGGAGCGCGACTGGTTAACGGGCGTCGTCGAATTGAGCTGCACGCGCTGGTCGGCAAAATAGAAACGCTGGCCGAAGGTCAGGCGCATGCGCTCCGTGCCGTCCGACTGCAGGAAGCGCGAGACGACGGCGGCCGTCACCTGATTGGCGTCGCCGATGCGGTCGCTGCCGACAAAACGGTTTTCCGTGAAAATCTGCGTCAGGTTGAACGTGCCCTCGGCCGTATCGAAGTTCGGAAACTGCGACTGGTCGCGGTACGGCGTGTAGACATAGAACAGGCGCGGCTCCAGGGTTTGCGTGCCGCCCTTGGCGCCGAACAGATTCGTGTCGCGTTCAAACACCAGGCCGCTGTCGACCGAGAACGTCGGCACGGCGCGCGTAAACGAGGTGGTTTTAAACAGCGCCTTGGTCCGAGCGTCATTGTCGAGCTGATACGCGCTCGCATTGAGCATCAGCTTGGGCGTGACGAAGTACCCAGGGCGCATGATGGGGAAACTCACCTGCGGCACGGCCACGAGGCGCGAGCCTTGCACCAGAGTCGGATGCGCGAAGCGCGTCGCTTCCGCGTCGAAGGTCCAGTCAAAACCGCCCCAGACGTCGTATTTGCCAGCGTGGAAGTTCACCGCCGGCAAACGGTCATACGGGCGCGGCACGACCACGTTGGGATCGGGATCCTGCAGCACCTGGTAATTCTGCACGCGCGCCGTCAGGTTCCAGTCCTCGGTGCGGTAATCGGTGCGCAATTCGCGCAGCAACTGGCGCTCGGTGGCGGTGGCGACGGTTTTTGAAAAATCGTTCGGGTAATTATTGTCGGACGCCTCGCGCAAGTCCCAGCTGTAACTCCAGCCCTTGGCCAGCGCCTGCTCATGCTTGGACCTGATCATGTAGCGGTTGGTCTTGGTCTGCTTGTCGTTAGGCAAGAACTCAAACGACGTCTCGCCCTGGTACAGGCCGGCATCCGTCTCGCCCATGTAACGGCCCGTCGCACCGAGCTGGATACCGCGTCGCTGGATATAGCGCGGGAACAGGGTCAGGTCGCGGTTCGGCGCGATGTTCACGTAATACGGCATCAGCAGCTCGAAACCGTTCTTCGAAGCAAAGCCCGGCGTGGGCGCCAGCCAGCCCGAGCGGCGCGCACCCGACAGCGAAAACGAAATGCCCGGCGTGCCCAGGATCGGCACGTCCTTGAAATAGATGATGGTCTTGCTGCCGGTGCCCACGTCGCGGCCCGTGTCGAGGTTCAAGGTGCTCGATTTCAGGTACCAGTCCGGATTCGGCCCTTCGCAAGTACTGTACGTGCCGTCGATGACCGTGGCTTCGTCGGGGTTGATGAAGTCGACGCGTTCGGCCTTGCCCTGGCCGCCGCCCACTTCGAAGCGGTACGTCGGGTTGAGCAGGAAACCCTTGCCGGTCTCCATGTTCAGCTTCAGGACGTCACCCGTATAGTAATCGCCGAAACGCCACATCTTGATGTGGCCCTCGGCGTCGAACCGATCTTCAACTTGTTTGTAACAAGCTGTATCGGCCGTCATTTTTGTGGTTTTTCCGCGCTCAATCACAACATTCTGGTCGAGATTGACCTCCCTTTCGGGGCGACCGTTCATGCTGTTCGCCGTCATGACGGTGGGCGCGTCGGGATCTTCCACATGCACCGGACGCGGTGCTTTCTGGGCGTGGACAGGCACCGTCGTGGCGGCGACGAGCGCGCTGATGGCGAAAGCCCAGCGCTGCGAAGGGGGGGAGGCCGAAAACCAGCTCATGAATTGGAAGGGGCAAGCACCATGACAGGCGATTTTTTGATTTGAATCCCTTATTATATGGGAATCTGCACCATCAACCCGATTCCACAGGCCGCTTAATGTCATTCTCCCCCAATTCCTCCACCGCGCCGGCCTCCGCCGACGCTCGCCTGACCCTGTTGAAAGCCTGGTTGACCTCGCTTAACCTCGTCGCGCCCGAATCCGCCCGCCCCGCTTCCAGCGATGCCAGCTTCCGCCGCTACTACCGTCTCGATGTTCTGCCAGGCAACACAACATTGCCAGGAAGTACACTGATCGCCATGGATGCGCCGCCCGAGCGCGAAAACGTGCCCGCCTATATCAAGGTGGCCGGCTTGCTGAAAGGCGCCGGCGTGTCCGTGCCCGAGATCATCGCGCAAGACCTGGAGCAGGGCTTCCTGCTGCTGTCCGACCTGGGCACGACCACGTATCTCGACGCCCTGAACCACGACAACGCCAGCGTGCTGTACGCCGAAGCGCTGGAATCGTTGATGAAAATCCAGCTGGCCAGCCAGCCCGACGTCTTGCCCGAATTCGACCGCGCCTTCATCCTGCGCGAAATGAATCTGTTCCCGGAATGGTTTATCGGCAAGCACCTGGGCGCCACCTTGTCGGATGTGCAACAAACCCAGCTGGACAAGGTCTTTGAAGCCATCACGGCGAACATCTTGTCGCAGCAACAAGTATTCATGCACCGCGACTACCATTCGCGCAATTTGATGCACATCAACGATGGCTCCATCCCGAATCCCGGCATCCTCGACTTCCAGGACGCCGTCTTCGGCCCCGTCACCTACGACATCGCCTCGCTGCTGCGCGACGCATATATCCAGTGGGATGAAGAACTGGTGCTCGACTGGGTGATCCGCTACTGGCAGCGCGCCAAGCAGCTGGGCTTGCCAGTCAATCCCGACATCGACGCCTTCTACCGCGATTTCGAATTCACGGCCCTGCAGCGCCACCTGAAAATCCTCGGCCTGTTCGCGCGCCTGAATTACCGCGATGGCAAGGATCTGTACATGGGCGACCTGCCAACCGTGCTCGACTACGTGCGCAAGACAGCCAACCGCTATACGGAACTCAAGCCGCTCGTGCGTTTGCTCGATGCACTGGAGAATAAAACACCGCAAGTCGGCTATACATTCTGATGACACCGGCCAAAACCTACTGCGCGTCGCGCTTTGCGGCCGGCGATGCTCACCGTACTCCAGTACGGTTGCGCTTCTCGGCCACAAATCACTGCCGCTCGCTACGGTTTTGTCCGGTGTCGTAACTGCAGAATTAACTTATTGTGCGGCTCGCGCCACGCAACCTTTACCGAACGACACAGAAAACGAGTTCCACCATGAAAGCCATGATCTTTGCCGCAGGCCGCGGTGAACGGATGCGTCCGCTTACCGATACCTGTCCCAAACCGCTGCTGAAAGTGCGCGGCCGTCCGCTGATCGTCTGGCATGTGCTGAACCTGGTGCGCGCCGGCATCACGGACATCGTCATCAACCATTCGCACCTGGGCCATCTGATCGAGGAAACCCTGGGCGACGGCAGCGCGTATGGCGCGCGCATCTCGTATTCGCCCGAAACCACGCCGCTGGAAACGGCGGGCGGCATCGCCCAGGCGCGCCACTTGCTGGGCGAGGAACCGTTCCTCGCCATTTCCGGCGACATCTATTGCCCGTATTTCGATTTCAAGCAGGTGCTCGACGTGCTGGCCGACAAGGATGTGCTGGGCACGCCGTACCCGGCCGACGAGCGCGACATCGCCTGGGCCTATCTGGTGCCCAATCCCGACTTCCACCCGAAGGGCGACTTCGGCCTGACCTTGTTCGCGATTAACAATACAGACGACACCAAGTGGACCTTCGCCAATATCGGCGTGTACCGTCCCGAGATGTTCGACGGCATCGCGCCGGGCAGCCACGCCAAGCTGGGCGATTTGCTGCGCCGGTACGCGGACCAGGGCCGCGTGGGCGGCGAAGTCTATCCGGGCGAATGGACGAATGTGGGCACCCCAAAGCAGCTCGACGTGCTCAATGGCGTCACGGCCAAGGCAAGCACGACATGATGGCCAATTACGCGGCACGGCGCGCGGCGCTGCTGGCGCAGATGCTGCCGGGCAGCGTGGCCATCCTCGCCACGGCGCCCGAAGTGCCGCGCAACAGCGATTGCGATTATCCGTACCGCCACGACAGCTATTTCTATTACCTGAGCGGTTTCACGGAACCGGACAGCGCCGTGGCCCTGGTGGCCGCCAGCGCCACAGCGCCCGCGCGCGCCATCCTGTTTTGCCGCGCCAAGAACACGGAACGCGAAATCTGGGATGGTTTCCGCCACGGCCCCGAAGCGGCCCGCGCCACGTTCGGCTTTGACAGTGCCTTCCCCATCGAGGAACTCGACGTGGAAATGACGCGCCTGCTGGCCGACTCGCCCGCCATCTACTACGCATTGGGCGGCGGCCTCGATGCGCAAGTGAAGCTCTGGCGACACAACGTGCGGCAAAAGGCCCGCAGCGGCGTCACGGCGCCGGCCATCGCGCATGATATCCATGGCATGCTCGACGCCATGCGCCTGCTGAAAGACACGCAGGAACAGCAGCTGATGCGCCGCGCGGCCGCCATTTCCAGCGCCGCCCACATGCGCGCCATGCGCGCCACGCGTCCCGGCATGCACGAATATGCGCTCGAAGCGGAGCTGCTGTACGAATTCCGGCGCAGCGGCGCGCAGTTCCCCGCCTATTCCTCCATCGTGGCGGGCGGCGGCAACGCCTGCATCCTGCACTACAGCGCCAACAACGCGGTCCTGCAAGACGGCGAGCTGGTATTGATCGACGCCGGCTGCGAACTCGATGGCTACGCCTCGGACATCACGCGCACCTGGCCCGTCAACGGCCGTTTCAGCGGCCCCCAGCGGGCGCTGTATGAACTGGTGCTGGCGGCGCAGCAGGCGTCGCTGGACATGGTGCGCCCCGGCTTGCCGCACAGCGCCATCCACGAGGCGGCCGTGCAGGTACTGGCGCAGGGCATGCTGGACCTGGGTTTGCTGGACCGGCAAAAAAGCGGCGGTGTGCAGGATGTCATCGCCGACAAGGCCTACATGCCCTTCTACATGCACGGCACCAGCCACTGGCTGGGCATGGACGTGCACGACGTGGGCGCCTACCGCGACACGGATACTCCCGGCAAGCCGTGGCGCGCTTTGGCACCGGGCATGGTGCTGACGGTGGAACCGGGCATCTATGTGCGCCCCGGCGCAGGCGTGCCGGAGCAGTTCTGGCATACCGGCATCCGCATCGAAGACGATGTGCTGGTTACGCCGCAAGGCCATGAAATCTTCAGCACGGCGCCCAAGAGCGTCGCTGAAATCGAACAACTGATGTCACAGGATTAACGCCGCCGCATGCATACACCGTCCCCTTTCGATCTCGCCATCTGCGGCGCCGGCCCCGTCGGCATGGCGCTGGCCGCCCTGCTGGTGCAGCGCGGCAGCCGCGCCGCCGGCATCGTCCTGCTCGACGCCAAATCCATCGAACAAGCGAGGCGCGATCCGCGCACCATCGCCCTGTCGCACGGCAGCCGCCAGATTCTCGAGGAAGCGGGCGCCTGGCCCGTGGCAGCGACCCCGATTCACCAGATCCACGTGTCGCGCCGCGGCCAGTTCGGTCGCAGCCTGATGGACCGCAGCGAACATGGCGTCGAAGCGCTCGGTTATGTGGCCCGTTACGGCGCCGTCGTCAGTTCGCTGGCCGACGTGTGCGAGCGCCTGGGCGTGGCCAGCCTGCGCCCGGCCCTGGTGACAGGCAGCGTGGAAGACGTCGAGGGCGTCAGCGTGCAGATCGACCAGGCGGGCGCCGCATCGAGCTTGCGCGCCAGCCTGCTGGTGCAAGCCGAGGGCGGCCTGTTCGGCCAGCAGCCGGAACGCGCCGTCAGCCGCGACTATGGCCAAAGCGCCATCATCGCCCATGTGCGCGTCAGCAGCCCCATCGCGCACCGCGCGTATGAGCGCTTCACCGACGAAGGCCCGCTGGCGCTGCTGCCGCAGGATGACGGCTACGCGCTGGTGTGGTGCGTGCCGCCCACGCGCGCCGAGCAATTGCTGGCACTGGACGACACTGCCTTCCTGGCCCGCCTGGGCGCCGCCTTCGGCAGCCGCCTGGGACGTTTTACCCACACGACGCCGCGCCTGGCCTATCCGCTGGGCCTGAACGCACAGGTGAACGGCACGGCGCGCACGATCGCCATCGGCAATGCCGCGCAAACCCTGCACCCGGTGGCGGGACAGGGCTTGAACCTGGGCTTGCGCGACGCCGCCGTGCTGGCCCGCGTGCTGGCGCAGGACAGCAGCCCGGCCGGACTGGCACGCTACGCCAGCCTGCGCCAGGCCGACCGGGGGCTGACCGTGCGCGTCACCGACACCATGGCGCGCATCTTCACGGGCAGCGCCCCCACGCAAGGCTTGCTGGGCCTGTCGCTGGGTTTGCTGGACGCATTTTCCCCAGCACGCAAGGCATTGGCTGGACTGATGATGTACGGCCGCCGATAAGGCTTGACAATAAGGAAAGGGAACGGGCGAAAAAGAAACAGGCGGGCGATCCGGCATGGAATAAACGGCCCGCGGATGCGACAATGGCTGTCACCTGGTTTCTGGCGACCGTTCCATGACAGATGCATTGCCCGCAGCACCGCCTGCCGCTCTTCCCGAAGTGCTTTTTTCCCGCCTGCTGGAAGACGCCCTCGACGCCGTCATCATCATCGATGAGCATTGCCGCATCCGCTATATCAATGGCGCCATGCAGGCACTGTCGGGCTATGCCAGCGGAGAATTGCTGGGCCAGACCCTGAACGGCCTGCTGCCCGACGCCGTCGGCGCGCAGCATGACAACCACGTAATCAATTACATCCGCAGCTCACGCACCTCCAGCGTGCTGGGCAAGATACGCGAATTCGCCATCCGCCACCGCGACACGCAGATGATTCCCATCGAAATGAAGGCGCTGGACCTGGGCGTGGTCGACGGCATGCGCTATTTCGGCGCCTTCCTGCTCGACGTGCGCGAACGGCGCGAACTGGCGGCAAAGAACGCCAGCCTGCTGGCGCAGCTGGAACAGCAGGCGCTGCACGATGCGCTGACGTCGCTGCCGAACCGGCGCGCCTATGAAGCGCAAGCAGCGCAGGCGATGGCGCGCGCGGCGCGCAGCGGCGCCGCCCTGACCGTGGGCGTGGCCGACCTCGACCATTTCAAGAAGATCAACGACCGCTACGGCCATGCCGTGGGCGACGCCGTGCTGCGCACGGTGGCGCAGGCGCTGCGCGATACGGGACGCATCACCGACGTGGCCGCGCGCCTGGGCGGCGAAGAATTCGGCCTGCTGTTCCCCGACGCCAGCCTGCAGCAGGCGCACGTGGTGGCCGAACGCATCCGCGCCGCCGTGGCCGCCGCCATCACACCGTTGCCCGATGGCGGCGAACTGCAGGTGACCATCAGCATCGGCGTGGCCTCCCTGACGGCCGGCGCCACGCTGGACGCGGCCATGTCCGATGCCGACAAGGCCCTGTACGCGGCCAAGCACCAGGGACGCAATAAAGTCGTGGCGGCAGCGGCAGCCGAATAAAAACGGCCCGCGCAAGGCGGGCCGTCCGGTCGCTGCAAGCCGTCCTTATTCGACGGCTTTGAGCATATCCTCGATCACCTTCTTGGCGTCGCCAAACACCATCATCGTGTTCGGCTGATAGAACAGGTCGTTGTCCAGGCCCGCATAGCCGGACGCCATCGAACGCTTGTTGACGATGATGCTCTTGGCTTTATAGGCTTCCAGAATCGGCATGCCGGCGATCGGCGATTTCGGATCTTTCGCCGCCGGGTTGACGACGTCGTTCGCACCCAGCACCAACACCACGTCCGTCTGGCCGAATTCGCCGTTGATGTCTTCCATCTCGAAGACCTGGTCGTACGGCACTTCCGCCTCGGCCAGCAGCACGTTCATGTGGCCCGGCATGCGCCCCGCCACGGGGTGGATCGCATACTTGACGGTGATGCCCTTGTGCGTGAGCTTTTCCACCAGTTCTTTCAGCGAGTGCTGCGCGCGCGCCACGGCCAGGCCGTAGCCGGGCACGATGATGACGGTTTCCGCATTGCTCATGATGAAGGCGGCGTCGTCGGCCGAACCCGATTTCACGGGACGCTGTTCCTGCGCACCGGCCGCGCCGGCCGCCGGTGCATCGCCGCCGAAGCCGCCCAGGATGACGTTGAAGAAAGAGCGGTTCATGGCCTTGCACATGATGTACGACAGGATCGCGCCGGACGAACCGACCAATGACCCGGCGATGATCAGCATCGAGTTATTCAGCGAAAAACCGATGCCGGCCGCGGCCCAGCCCGAGTAACTGTTGAGCATCGACACCACCACCGGCATGTCGGCGCCGCCGATGGGGATGATGATCAGCACGCCCAGCGCAAAGGCGATCAGGGTCATGACGATGAACGGCGTCCAGGCCGGTTCGACGCCGTCGGCGAAGCAGAACGCCAGGCCCAGGCCCACCATCACCAGCGCCAGCACCAGGTTGAGCATGTGCTGGCCCTTGAAGCTGACGGGCGCGCCCTGGAACAGGCGGAACTTGTATTTGCCCGACAGCTTGCCGAAGGCGATCACCGAACCGGAGAAGGTGATGGCGCCGACAAAGGTGCCGATGAACAGCTCGAAGCGGTTACCGATGGGCAGCGCCTCGCCATGCTTGGCAATATTAAAAGCCCAAGGTTCCGATACGGCCGCCACGGCGATGCACACTGCCGCCAGGCCGATCAGCGAGTGCATGGCCGCCACCAGTTCCGGCATCTTCGTCATTTCCACGGTTTTCGCCAGGTAGGCGCCGATGGCGCCGCCCGTGACGATGCCGATGATGACGAGGGTCAGGCCCATGCCGCCCGTCTGCTGTTCCTTCAGTTTCAGGATCAGCGCCACGGTGGTGACGGCGGCAATGGCCATGCCGCTCATGCCGAAGGCATTGCCGCGGCGCGCCGTCGATGGCGACGACAGGCCTTTCAGGGCCTGGATGAAGCACACCGAGGCGATCAGGTACATCATCGTCACCAGGTTCATGGTGACGAAGCTCATGGCGTGACTCATTCTTTTGCTCCTTGCTTGGCCTTCGGTTCTTTTTTACGGAACATCTCGAGCATGCGCTGCGTGACGAGGAAGCCGCCGAACACGTTGACGGCGGCCAGCGCCACGGCCAGGGTGCCGGCCACTTGCGCCAGCGGGCCATCGGTCAGCCCGGCCGCCAGCATGGCGCCAACGATGATGATGGCGGAAATGGCATTGGTGACGGCCATCAGCGGCGTATGCAGCGCCGGCGTGACGGTCCAGACGACGTGGTAGCCGACATAAATGGCCAGCACGAAGATGATCAGGTTGGTGATGGTGTGACTGATTTCCATGATGTTGTTCTCTCCGGCGCCGCGTTATTTTCTGAGGATGTCATTGCCTGCGCAAACCAGGCTGGCCTTGATGATTTCATCCTCGCGGTCGATCAGCAATTGATCGTCCTTGTCGATGATGAGCTTTAAGAAGTCCAGCACGTTGCGCGCATACAGGGCCGAAGCGTCGGCCGCCACCAGGGTCGCCAGGTTCGGCTCGCCCACGATGTAGACGCCGTGCTTGACCACGGTCTTGCCCAGCTCCGACAGCGGGCAATTGCCGCCCTGCTCCACGGCCAGGTCGACGATGACGGAGCCCGGTTTCATGGCTTTCACCGTCTCTTCGGAAATGAGCACGGGCGCGGCGCGGCCGGGAATCAGGGCGGTGGTGATGATGATGTCGGCCAGTTTCGCCCGTTCGTGCACGAGTTCGGCCTGGCGGCGCATCCAGTCGGCCGGCATGGCGCGCGCATAGCCGCCCGAACCCTTGGCGATCTCTTTTTCTTCATCGGTGAGGAAAGGCACGTCGAGGAACTTGGCGCCCAGCGACTCCACTTGTTCCTTGACGGGCGGGCGCACGTCGGACGCCTCGATGACGGCGCCCAGGCGCTTGGCCGTGGCGATCGCCTGCAGCCCTGCCACGCCCACGCCCATGATCAGCACGCGGGCCGCCTTGACGGTGCCGGCCGCCGTCATCAGCATCGGCATGAAGCGCTGATAGGTATTCGCGGCCACCAGCACGGCCTTGTAGCCGGCGATGTTCGCCTGCGAGGACAGCACGTCCATCGACTGCGCGCGCGTGATGCGCGGCACGGCTTCCAGCGCGAAGGCGGACAGGCCGGCCGTGGCCATGGCGGCGATATTGTCGGCATCAAACGGATTGAGCATGCCGATCAGCACGGTGCCGCTGGCCATCAGGGCTCGTTCACCGGCATCGGGCGCGCGCACCTTGAGCACGATGGCGCAGCCATAGGCTTCCTGGGCCGTGCCGATCTGCGCGCCGGCGGCGGCATAGGCGTCGTCGGGAATCGACGCTTGCAAGCCGGCTCCGGACTGCACGACGATCTGGTGCTTGGCTGCCAGCTTCTTGACTGTCTCGGGCGTGGCTGCCACCCGCGTTTCACCAGGCCGTGTTTCGGCCGGTATGCCTATCCTCATGATGCCTCCGCTAATTGATAAACTGACTAGAATCTAACACGGAAAGCAGCGCGTTAAACGTTTGTGAACCAGCAACTTTTAGTCGTACGACACTAATTTCATCAGCATCCCATGATTTGTTTCACCATGCGGCGCGGCGACCATATTGTGGGAAAGGTGTGTCAATCTCACCACAGTCGAGCACGTGTGCGCGCTTGTTTTGACCACAGGGAAAGCCTATATTAGCGGGCGCTTCCTGCCATCTTGCTGACTAAGCCCCCATGCTAGTGCGCTCCCCGGGAAAGACGTAAGTACCTCCCACCGCTATTTGCTAAAACGTTGTCATTTATCAATATGTCCGCGCAACAAAAGGCCGGCTTCAAACCGCGCGCGCAGAACAAGATAAAATGTCGGCTCTTTCAAGGATGGAATCATGCCGAGAATCTGGAAACCCTCTGTCACCGTTGCCGCCATCGTCGAGCGCGATGGCCTGTTTTTACTGATTGAAGAAGAGACCAGCGAAGGCATCAAAATCAATCAACCGGCCGGCCACCTCGACCCGTTCGAGTCGCTGGAACAGGCGGTGATCCGCGAAACGCTGGAAGAAGCGGCCTACGATTTCATCCCCACGGCACTGGTCGGCATGTACATGTCGCGCTATCAGTCGTTGCGCACGGGCGAGGACGTGACCTATTTGCGCTTCACCTTTTGCGGCACGGCCGGCGCCGAGCATGACCGCCCGCTGGACGAGGGCATCATCCGCACCCTGTGGATGACGCGCGACGAGCTGGCCGCGTGCCAGGAGCGCCACCGCAGCCCGCTGGTGCTGCAGTGCGTGGACGAATACCTGGCTGGCCGGCGCGCGCCGCTGGCCCTGCTGCACACGCATGCGTCCGTTTTCAATAGCGCATAGCAATACGCATTGCCATATTATTAAAGTACACTGGAAAGCAAGATGAGCAAGAAGAAAGTCGTTATCGGCATGTCCGGCGGGGTCGATTCCTCGGTCGCGGCATGGATGCTGAAGGAACAAGGCTATGAAGTCATCGGCCTGTTCATGAAAAACTGGGAAGATGACGACGATTCGGAATACTGCTCCACGCGCCAGGACTGGATCGACGCGGCCAGCGTGGCCGACGTCATCGGCGTCGACATCGAAGCCGTCAATTTCGCCTCGGAATACAAGGACCGCGTGTTCGCCGATTTTCTGCGCGAATACCAGGCCGGCCGCACGCCGAATCCGGACGTGCTGTGCAACGCCGAAATCAAGTTCAAGGCCTTCCTCGACCACGCCATGACCCTGGGCGCCGACCTGATCGCCACCGGCCACTACGCGCGCGTGCGCCAGGCACCCACCGATGCGGGCCGCTATGAACTGCTGAAAGCCGTCGACGCCAGCAAGGATCAAAGCTATTTCCTGCACCGATTGAACCAGGCGCAGTTGTCCAAGACTTTGTTCCCCTTGGGTGAAATCCCGAAAACGGAAGTGCGCAAGATCGCCGAAAAACTGGCGCTGCCGAACGCGCAAAAGAAGGATTCGACGGGCATCTGTTTTATCGGCGAGCGCCCGTTCCGCGAATTCTTGAATCGCTACCTGTCGTACAAGCCGGGGCCGATGAAAACGGCCGATGGCAAGACCGTGGGCGAACACGTGGGACTAAGTTTTTATACCCTGGGCCAGCGCAAGGGCATCGGCATCGGCGGCGTGAAGTCGTACCAGAACGCGGACGGCAGCAGCGACGCCTGGTATGTGGCGCGCAAGGATATCGCCAACAACACACTGTGGGTGGTGCAGGGCCATGACCACCCGTGGCTGCTGTCGCCCGCCTTGAGCGCCGACCAGGCCAGCTGGGTCGCGGGTGTGGCGCCGCAGGCGGGCGCCTTGAGCGCCAAGACGCGCTACCGCCAGGCGGACGTGGCTTGCCAGCTGCTGCCGGACGGGAATGAACACTTCGGCCTGGCCTTCGACCAGGCGCAATGGGCCGTCACGCCGGGCCAATCGGCCGTGCTGTACGACGGCGACGTGTGCCTCGGCGGCGGCATCATCGCCAGCGCGACGGGCCTGGCTGGCGTCTAACTGTTGCCTTGCGCGGCGGCAAGCGCTTGCTGCTGCTTGCGCACCATGGCGATCACCGTATTGCGCACGGTTTTCAGGACCGTGTCGGCCATGAACGGTTTCACGATAAAGCCCGACACGCCCATGGCGAGGGCTGCCTGCAGCGAGGCGGCGTCGATGCCGCCCGAGACCATGAAAATGAGCGTCTTCGGATACTGGGCGCGGATGGTCTGCACCACATTCGTCCCGTCTTCCACCTGCTCGCGCGCGATGCAGACAAAATGCGGGTGGTGCTTGACCAGCAGCGCCAGCCCCAGCGCGCTCGTATGCGTCTGCCCGCAGACATCGTAGCCGCCATCGGTCAGGACCGTGTTCAGCAGGCCGCGCGCCACGGCGCTGCTATCGATCAGGACTGTCTTTAACATCATGATTTACTTCCCTTGCTTGATTGTTCTTGCCTGGCGCTTACTTTTCCCACGCCAGCTTGTTCCAGGTCACGCCCAACGTGACATCCGTTTTCAGCGCAACTAACTTTCTTGAAAGATACAGTATTTCGCGCTCTTTTCGCAGGCTTTCGCCCAGCGCACCGGGCAAAATTCCCGCGCCGGCCATCACGGCGTCGATATTGCCGTAGGCGCGCAACAGTTTCGCGCCCGTCTTCAGGCCGATCTTCGACACGCCGGGGATGCTGTCGGTGACGTCGCCCATCAGCGCCAGCAGGTCGGGCAGCAGTTCCGGCGGCACGCCGAACTTTTTCTCGACCCAGGCGTGGTCGTGCCAGATGCCCTTGAAGTGGTCCCATACCAGCGCGCCGTGGGCGATCAAGCCATGCAAATCCTTGTCGGTGGTGGCGATGACGGCCGCGCCGCGCCCCTCGTGCAGCCAGCGCATGACGGCCGTGCCGATCACGTCGTCGGCCTCGACCTCGGGAATGCTGACCACGTGCATGCCGAAGCTGGCCAACGTGGCATAGAAGCCCGGCAAGGCATCGCGCAGCACCTGCGGCATCGGCTGGCGACCCTCGCGGTAACCGGCATACAGGGCGTGGCGCCAGGTGGGGCCGCCAAAGTCGAAGGCCGGCAGGATGTGCGTCGGCTCGTGGTCGTTGATGAGGGTGCGGAACGACGACAGCGCATGGCGCAGCGCGATCTCCGCCTTCAGGTCGGAATCGGGTTCAGGACTGGCTTCGTAGACGCGGCGTACGATATTCAAGCCGTCGATAGCGAGGAGTCTGGCCATGCGGTAAATGGATACTGGTTGAATTGATCATTTTACCGTATGGAGCAAGCCCTATTCCCCGCGAATTCCGCTTGGCAGGTTGTACGCGGCGTAACAACGCCTAACAAAACCGTAGCGAGCGGAAGTGAATTGTGGCTAAGAAGCGCAACCGTACTCAAGTACGGTGAGCATCGCAGGCCGCAAGTCGCGACGCGCAGTAGGTTTGGTTAGGCGTTCTCATTTGGCGAAATCGTAGGGCCCGCCTTTTTCCAGGGCGCGCTGGTACGCCGGCCGCGCATGAATGCGCTGCAGGAACGCCGTCAGCTTCGGCTGGCGCTCGTCGAGTCCGCCGCGCATGGCGGCCGCTTCCAGCGGAAAGCTCATCTGGATGTCCGCCGCCGTGAATTCATTGCCGGCAAACCATTTGCTGTTCTCCAGTTCCGCTTCCATATAGGCCAGCTGGCTGTTGATATTGGGCAGGATAAAGCTGCTCTTGACCTTGCTGGCGATGCCGCGCGCAATCGGTTTGACGAAAAACGGCATCGGCGACGATTCGACCTTGTCGAACACCAGCTTCATCAGCAGCGGCGGCATGGCCGAGCCTTCCGCGAAATGCAGCCAGTAGGTCCAGCGCAGCTTCTCCGGCGTACCCGCCGCCGGGATCAAGCGGCCATTGCCGTAACGCTCGACCAGGTACTCGATGATGGCGCCCGATTCGGCGATGGTGTTGGCGCCATCCGTGATCACGGGCGACTTGCCCAGCGGATGGACGGCCTTCAGCGAGGCGGGCGCCAGCATGGTTTTCGGGTCGCGCTGGTAGCGCTTGACCTCGTAGTCGAGGCCCAGTTCCTCGAGCAGCCAGAGTACGCGCTGCGAGCGCGAATTGTTCAGATGGTGGACGACGATCATGGTTTTCCCGTTAGGCGATGGTTGAGTTCCAGTATAGCCGGGACGGCCGGATCGGGGCGGCGCAAGGGAATCGGCAAAAATAATTGCGAAAAACAGTATTTTCAATTGATAACTTTTCAGTATTCCCTTATCTTGTTTTGTTTCCAATAAGTAAGGAAACCCCCTGTGGATTTCGACACCAACAACACCACGCCCCAGCGCGAAGCCATTACCTTCAGCGCCACGGGCAGCGAATACTTCCGTATCTGGATCGTCAACCTGCTGCTGAGCATCGTCACCCTGGGCATTTATTCCGCCTGGGCCAAGGTGCGCCGCAACCGCTATTTCTATTCCAGCACCCACCTGGCTGGCAGCAGCTTCGAATACCACGGCAATGCCGTCGCCATCCTGAAGGGCCGCATCGCGGCCGTCGTGCTGATCGGCGGCTACAACATCGCCTTCCAGGTCTCGCCCATCGTCGGCCTCGTCATGCTCGTGCTGATGATGGCCGTGCTGCCATGGCTGGTCTGGAAAAGCCTGCAATTCAAGCTGTACAACACCAGCTACCGCGGCATCCGCTTCGGCTTTGACGGCAGCGCCAAGCAAGCCTACAAATACTTCCTGTGGCTGCCCATCCTGAACACCTTCACGGCTGGCCTGATGACGCCATTCCTGCACCAGCGCCTGAAGCGCTTCCAGCACACGCAAAGCCGCTTCGGCAGCAGCAACTTCAGCTTCGACGCCAGCGTCGGCAGCTTCTACAAAACCTATTTGCTGTTCTTCGCCCTGCTGCTGGCCGGTTTCCTCGTCCTGATCTTTGTCGTCTTTGCCAGCGTCTTCGCCACCTTTGCCACCGATGCCAACGATGTCACCAAGGCCGGCAGCATCTTCGGCGCCGTGGCCGCCCTGTATGCCTGGGCCTTTATCGTGCTGCCGCTGTTCCTGACCATGATCCAGAACCTGATCTGGAACCACACGCGCCTGCAGCAGCACCAGTTCCAGTCGCAGCTGACCTGGGGCCGCACCACCTTCATCATGCTGACCAACCTGCTGGGTATTGTCGTCACCCTGGGCCTGTTTTCGCCATTCGCCCACGTGCGCTGGCTGAAGTACCGCCTGGAAGCGACCTCGATGCTGGTGCACGGCAACCTGGATGCCTTTGTCGCCGCCACCGGAGAGCAAGTGTCTGCCACGGGCGAAGGCATGGTCGACCTGCTGGACTTCGACCTGTCGCTGTAGCATGACGCTCGACCATCAAGCGCCGGGCGCGGCTCCCGTGCCCGCGCGCTATTTCGACGGCCAGACCTCGCGCCTGTACCACGTCACGCTCAGCGTGCGCGATGGCATGGCCGTGCTGGCCGGCGACATCGAACGCAGCTGCCCGCTGGGCGAGCTGCACGTGTCCGAACGCAGCAGCCACGCCGTGCGCAAGGTCAGTTTTACTGATGGCGCCTACCTGGAAATCGCCGACCAGGCGGCCTTCAACAGCCTGCTGCACGACACGGGCCACCGCGACGGCTGGGTGGTGCGGCTGCAGCAAAGCTGGCGCGGCGCCCTGCTGGCCACGGTCGCCACCGTGCTGGCCCTGTGGCTCAGCTATCAGTACCTGCTGCCGGTGGTGGCGAAGGGCGTCGCGTATGCGATTCCCCAGTCCGTCGAGCGCCAGCTGGGCCAGGGCGTGCTCGATTTCCTCGACGAGCACGTGTTTGAGGCAAGCAAGCTCGCTGACGCGCGCCAGCAAGCCTTGCGCGCCCGGTTCGCGCGCCTGGCCACGCCCGGCGACAGCACGCCCGAGCACCGCATCGTTTTCCGCAAGAGCAAGATCGGTCCGAACGCGTTCGCCCTGCCGTCGGGCGACATCGTGCTGACCGATGAAATGGTGGCACTGATGCCGGACGACGACGCCATCATGGGCGTGCTGGCCCATGAACTGGGCCATTTGCAGCAGCGCCACCTGACGCGCCGCCTGATCCAGACTTCAGCCGTGGGCGCCGGCGCGGCGCTGCTGTTCGGCGACGTGTCGACCGTGGTGGCGACCCTGCCGCCGCTGCTGCTGGACTTGAAGTATTCGCGCGACGTCGAGCGCGAAGCGGACGACTATGCCATTGCCATGCTGCGCCAGAACGGCATCGCGCTGGAACACCTGGCGCAAGTATTTGTCGCCTTGGGCAAGCTGGACCAGGGCACGCCCTACCTGTCGAGCCATCCGGCCAGCACTGAACGCATCGAACGCATCAGAGCGGCACAACGCTAATCCTCACGCGGCGTCCGCCGGGTGCCGCGTTCTTTCCCTCCAGCACGTTCCGCGAATCGAAGGTAGACTCAGCTGTATCAGTCTGACTTCACCGGAGTGCCCATGCACCTAGTACCATTTCGCTACCTGACCTTCATTGCGACGGCAGCCATCTTTGTCCTGTCCCTGTTTTACTACGATCATTACTGGCTGCCCGTGCTGGCCGGTGCCCTGACCCTGGTCGGCATCAGCGACCTGCTGCAAACGAAGCGCGCCCTGCGCCGCAACTACCCCATCCTCGCGCATTTCCGCTTTTTCTTCGAGAGCATCCGCCCCGAAATCCGCCAGTATTTCCTGGAAAGCGACAGCGAAGCGACGCCGTTCTCGCGCAGCCAGCGCAGCATCGTCTACCAGCGCGCCAAGGAGCAGACGGACAAGCGCCCGTTCGGTACCCAGCTCGACGTGTATGAAGCGGGCTATGAATGGATCAACCATTCCATCGCTCCCGCCAAGGTCACGGGCCACGACTTCCGCATCGAGATCGGCAACCATCCGGACTGCCCGCGTACAAAACCGTATTCGGCCAGCGTCTTCAATATCTCGGCGATGAGCTTTGGCGCCCTGTCGGCCAACGCCATCCTGGCCTTGAACGGCGGCGCGCGCAGCGGCGGCTTCATGCACGACACGGGCGAAGGCAGCATCAGTCCCTACCACCGCGAAAACGGCGGCGACCTGGTGTGGGAAATCGGTTCCGGCTACTTCGGCTGCCGCAACCAGGACGGCACATTTTCCGAAGAACGCTTCATCGCCAACGCCAGCTCCGAGCAGGTGAAAATGATCGAGCTGAAAATGTCGCAGGGCGCCAAGCCGGGCCACGGCGGCGTGCTGCCGGGCCCGAAAGTGACGATCGAGATCGCCACAACGCGCGGCGTGATGGTAGGCGAGGATTGCGTCTCGCCGGCCGCGCACAGCGCCTTTTCCACGCCACTGGAAATGCTGCACTTTATCGACCGCCTGCGCACGCTCTCCGGCGGCAAGCCGACGGGCTTCAAGCTGGCCATCGGCCATCCGTGGGAATTCTTCGCCATCGTGAAAGCCATGCTGGAAACGGGCATCACGCCCGACTTCATCGTCGTCGACGGCAGCGAAGGTGGCACGGGCGCCGCGCCCCTGGAATTCACGGACCACGTGGGCACGCCGCTGCAGGAAGCGCTGGTGCTCGTGCATAACACGCTCGTGGGCGCCAACCTGCGCGCGAAGATCAAGATCGGCTGCTCGGGCAAGATCATCACGGCCTTCGACATCGCCCGCCTGCTGGCGCTGGGCGCCGACTGGTGCAATTCGGCGCGCGGCTTCATGTTCGCGCTGGGCTGCATCCAGTCGCAAAGCTGCCACACGGACCGCTGCCCCACGGGCGTGGCCACGCAAGACCCGCAGCGCCAGCGCGCGCTGGTGGTGCCCGACAAGATCGCCCGCGTGGCGCACTTCCACCAGAACACCATGAAGGCGCTGGCCGAACTGATCGCCGCCGCCGGCCTGGCGCACCCGCAGGAACTGCGCCCGCACCACCTGGTGCGCAGAATCTCGCCGAACCAGGTGAAACTGGCATCGGCCCTGCTGCCGTTTCTGGAAGCGGGCCAGCTGCTCGACCCGAGCCAGCTGCCGCAACTGCCGCCCGTGTTCGGTCTGTACTGGCCGAAGGCGCAATCGGCCTCGTTCCAGCGCCTCGATTGATGCGGACATTGCGCCAGTGGAGCAATACCACTTAATAACCACTTGCGCAAAAATCCAAATCCAATACAATACCAAAAAAAGGCAGCTTTTCCGGTGATTGTCCAGATGCGTCACCAGGGGCCAGAATACGGACTTGTCGTCATCAGAATGAATACCGGAGGAGTTGCAGCATGGAGCAGGGTTTGCGTGAAAAAGTAGGACAGCTATTCATGGTGGGCTTCGACGCCCTGCAGGCGGACGAGCATATCAAGACCTTGATACGCGAAAAGAAGGTGGGCGGCGTGATCCTGTTCCGCCGCAACGTGCACACGCCCGCGCAAGTGTCGGCCCTGTGCCGCGAACTGCAGGAAATCAATGCGGAAGTATCCGACATTCCACTGCTGATCTCCATCGACCAGGAAGGCGGCATGGTGATGCGCATCGAACAGGGGGTCACGCCGATCCCGGCGGCGATGGCCTTCCAGGCGGCCGGCTCCATCGACGACTGCGAGCGCATGAACCAGATCAGCGGCGATGAAATGCGCCAGGTGGGCATCAATATGCTGCTCGCGCCCGTGCTGGACGTAAATAACAACCGCAACAATCCCGTCATCGGCGTGCGCGCGTATGGCGAGGATGCCGCCACCGTCATCGACTACGGCATGGCGGCCATGCGCGGCCAGCGCGCCAGCGGCGTGGCCGTCACGGCCAAGCACTTCCCCGGCCACGGCGACACGGCCACTGACACGCATTACGCCATGGCCCTCGTCCCACACGACAAGGAACGCCTGCGCGCCGTGGAACTGGCGCCCTTCCGCGCGGCCATTGCCGGCGGCGTGGACGCTATCATGACGGCGCACGTGGTTTTCCCCGCCTTCGAAGCCGACACCAGCGTGCCGGCCACGCTGTCGAAAGGCGTGCTGACCGACCTGCTGCGCGGCGAAATGGACTACCAGGGCGTGGTCATCACCGACTGCCTGGAGATGGCGGCGATTGCCGACGGCATCGGCATCGCCCAGGGCGCCATCGCGACCCTGCAGGCGGGCGCCGACATCGTCCTCATTTCGCACCGCGAAGCGCAGCAGACGGCCGCCATCGACGCCGTCCTCGCCGCCGTGGAGCGCGGCGACATTGCGGTCTCGCGCATCGACGCGGCTTGTGCGCGCGTGGCTGAACTCAAGCGCAACCGCGCCGTGCGCGACTGGCGCGAACGCCCGGTCAATCCGCCGGCACTGATGCAGCCGGCCGCCATGGCCCTGTCGCAGCTGCTGCAAAAAGCGGCCTTGCGCGTGCAGGGCGACTACCGCCCGCTCGACGCCAGCCTGCCCGTGACCCTGCTGACGGTGGAAGTGCGCTCGCGCAGCGAGATCGACGAAGTGGCGCTGGGCCGCAACAAGGAAGCGCGCAGCTCGATGCTGCCGGCGCTGCAGGAAGCAGGTCTGGACGTGCGCGAATATGCCTTGTCGGCGGAAGCGCTGGACGAAGAAGTCAACGAGGCCATCGCCTTTGCGCAAGGCGCGCAGCAGATCGTGCTGCAAACGTATAACGCCATGTTCGTCGATGGCCAGCGCCGCCTGGTCGACGCCCTGCCGCACGATAAACTGTGGCTGGTCGCGGGCCGTTTGCCGTATGACCTGGACCTGGCGCCCAAGGCGCAAGGCCGCCTGGCCGCTTTTGGCTGCCGCCCGGCCGCGCTGGTGCCGGTCGTCGACAAGCTGGCGGGCAAGGCCTAAAGCCACGCCGCCCTCGTGCACATGCCGGGCATTGCCCGGCATTTTTTATGCCGCGTCGCAATCGAAGCGCACGCCCGTCATCTGCTCGCTGAGCACCCAAAGCCGGCGCGCCTGCGACGCATTGACGGCCCAGTGCCGCACGCCCGCTTCCGTGCTGTCATCCGCCACCAGGGTAGCGATATCGCAATCCTCGCAATACACGCCGCCCAGGCCCTCGAGCTGCACGCTGGTGGCGCACCAGACGGCCGTGGCGGCGCCCTGCGCCACATTCTTGAAACCGGACTGCGGCGGTGGATTCACCTTGCCGTCATCATCGAGCGCGCCCACGCGGCGCAGATCATCAAGGTCCAGGTGGCGCACCAGTGGCGTCAGGATGGCGCCCGGATGCAGCGAGAAGGCGCGTACGCCGCACGCTGCGCCACGCCGGTCCAGCTCCACGGCAAACAGCGCATTGGCACTTTTCGACTGTGCATAGGCACGCCATTTGTCGTACGGCTGGCGCAGGAAATGCGGGTCGTCCAGGTCGACGCCCGCCTGCCTGTGTCCCAGCGACGACACGCACACCACGCGCGCGCCCTGTGCCTGGCGCAAGGCGGGCCACAGGCGCGCCGTCAACTGGAAATGCCCGAGGTGATTCGTCGCGAACTGCGCTTCGTAGCCGCGCGCATCGCGCAGCAGGGGCGTGGCCATGATGCCGGCGCCGTTGACCAGCACATGCAGGGCGCGGCCAGTGGCAAGGAAGGCGGCGGCGAATGCGTCGATCGATTGCGGATCGAGCAGGTCGAGCGCCGCGATCTCCACGCCGGCCATGCCAGCCAGGGCCGTTTGCGCCTGATGCGGGTCGCGCGCCGGCACCAGCACGCGGGCGCCGGCGCCGGCCAGCACGCGCACCGTTTCCAGCCCCAGCCCCGACGCGCCGCCAGTGACGATGGCCTGCATGCCGGACAGGTCGCGCCCGGCCAGCGCCTCGCTGGCGGTGGTAGCCGCGCCAAAGCCGGAGTGAAGAGGAGTTTGAAAGGTAGTGGCATGGCTCATGGTGGCTTGGGCGTGATGGATAAAAACCCATTGTGCGCGCCGCAACCTGGACTGTGAATGGCGTAAAATCTTTAATACTATCGCCATCGTCCAGAATTGACCCCCGCCATGGATTTGCTCTCCGATGTACTCTCATTGCTTGACACGCGTAGTTCCTACTTTGCCGGCCTGAAGGCGGGCGGCGCGTGGGCCATCGATTTTCCGCCGCCGGACGGCATCAAGTTCAACGCCATCATCGAAGGCGGCTGCTGGCTGACGGTCGCAGGCATCGACGCTCCCGTGCCGCTGCAGACGGGCGACTGCTTCCTGCTGGCGCCGGGGCGCGCGTTTACCCTGGCCAGCACACCGGGCTTGCCAGCCGCGCACGCGCTGGACGTGTACCGGCACGCGCAGCAGGGCGTGGCACGCCACGGAACACAGCCGCACGATTTTTTTCTCATCGGCGGACGCTTCAGCTTTGGCGACGAGGCGGCCATCCTGCTCGACTGCCTGCCGCCACTGCTGCACGTGCGCGGCGATACGGACCAGGCCAGCGTGCTGCACTGGGCCTTGCAACGCCTGGCGCAGGAACTGCAGGCGACGGCGCCCGGCGCGGCGCTGATGACGCGCCACCTGGGCCACATGATGATGCTGCAGATGCTGCGCCAGTATCTGGACGCGCAGGCATCGCACCCGGCAGGCTGGCTGTTCGCGCTGGCCGATCCCCGGCTGCGCGCCGCCATCGAAGCGATGCATGCGCAGCCGGCGCAGCGCTGGACCTTGCCGCAGCTGGCCGCCGTCGCGGGCCAGTCGCGCTCCGCCTTTGCCATGCACTTCAAGAACAGGGTGGGCGTGACGCCGCTCGACTACCTGCTGCGCTGGCGCATGCGCCTGGCCACGCGACGCCTGAAGAACGGCGGCGCGTCCATCGCCTCGATCGCGCAGGCGCTGGGCTACGATTCGGACAGCGCCTTCAGCCATGCCTTCAAGCGCGTGATGGCGTGTTCGCCGCGCCAGTACCGGCTGCACCACGCGGGCGCGCAGGCGTAAAAAAACCCGCGATTGCGGGTTTTCAAAATACAGGATCAGGGTGTCGGCACGGGCGGCAGGGCCGCCACCGCCAGCAAGGCAAACGGGCCGAGGAACAGGCCGATGCCGAACCACAGTCCCCCGTGGCGGCCGCGCCGGCTCGCCAGCAGCCAGGTGGCGACCGCAAATAAAAACATGAAGATCAACAGTATCGCCATTGCCACTCCTTGCCATGCGGAAGGCCCAGTGTAGCCCACGGGCGGGCCCGTGGCTACACTGACATACTGGCCTTAGCGCTGCACCTGCATCAGGATCACGCGCTTGCTGCTGCCGTCGGCCGGCGGCGTGGCGGACGGGGGCGGCGGGCTGTCGCAGGAGCCGCAGGAACCGCAGCCGCTGCCGCAACCGGGCGCCACCTTGAAGAAGGTCGACAGCTTCGCCTCATCGAGGCCGCAGCGCACGAGGCCACGCACGATGGCGCGGCGCACGCCGGCCGGCAGGTACTTGGTCGAAAAATGCAGCAGCGCGGCTGCGACGATCAGGGCGACGATGAGGGTTTGCCACATGCTTTTCTCCTAAGCGCCCAGCATCAGGGCGACGCGGTATGTGATGAACGAGGCGGCGTAGGCCAGGGCGAACATGTAGCCGGCCATCAGCAGCGGATAGCGCCAGCCGCCCGTCTCGCGCTTCACCACGGAGAGGGTCGACAGGCACTGCGGCGCGAATACATACCAGGCCAGCAAGGACAGCGCCGTGGCCATCGACCACGAATGGGCGATCAGCGGCTCCAGCGTGGTGGCCAGCGCGTCGCCCGTTTGCGACAGCGCGTACACGGTGCCCAGGGCGCCGACGGCCACTTCGCGCGCCGCCATGCCCGGCACCAGCGCGATGCAGATCTGCCAGTTGAAACCGATCGGCGCGAAGATCACTTCCAGGCCGCGGCCCAGGATGCCGGCCAGGCTGTAGTAGATCGGCGGATGGATCGCATTGTCCGGCGGGCCGGGGAAGGTGCTGAGGAACCACAGGATGATCATCAAGCTCAGGATGATGGTACCGACGCGCGTGAGGAAGATCTTCGCGCGCTCCCACAGGCTGACGGCCAGGTTGCGCAGGTGCGGCCAGTGATAGGCGGGCAGTTCCAGCATCAGCGGCTGGTTGCCGCGCACGCCCATGCTGCGCTTCATGACCCAGGCCACGGCCATGGCCGAGATGATGCCGGCAAAGTACAGGACGAACAGCACCAGGCCTTGCAGGCTCAGGTAGCCCCACACCTGGCGCTCGGGGATGAAGGCGGCGATGATCAGCGCATACACGGGCAGGCGCGCCGAGCACGTCATCAGCGGCGCGATCATGATGGTGACGAGGCGGTCGCGCGGGTTCTGGATGGTGCGCGCCGCCATCACGCCGGGAATGGCGCAGGCAAAGCTCGACAGCAGCGGAATGAAGGCGCGGCCCGACAGGCCTACGCCGCCCATCAGGCGGTCCAGCAAAAAGGCCGCGCGCGGCAGGTAGCCGCAGTCTTCCAGGCTCAAAATGAAGAAGAACAGGATCAGGATCTGCGGCAGGAAGACCAGCACGCTGCCGACGCCGCCGATGATGCCTTCCACCAGCAAGCTTTTCAGGTGACCGTCGGGCATGTTCGCCGTCAGCACGGCGCCCAGGTGGCCCACGCCATCGGTGATCATTTCCATCGGCGTGGCGGCCCAGGCAAACACGGCCTGGAAGATCAGGAACATCAGCACGGCCAGGATGATGGGGCCAAAGACGGGATGCAGCACCACATCGTCGATCTTTTCCGTCAGGTTGCCGCTGTCGCGCGTGTCGTTGCTGACGGCGGCCAGGATGCGGCGCACTTCGCGCTGCGTTTCTTCAACGGTGACGGCATCGATGGCCGCCAGCGGTTTCGCTTCCACGGCCGGCAGCGGCAGCATGGCGTCGATGGCGTCAAGCAGGGCTTTTTCGCCATCGTGCTGCACCGCGATGGTTTCCACCACGGGCATGCCCAGTTCGGCCGACAGCCTGGCCGTGTCGATGAGCATGCCGCGCTTGCGGGCCACGTCCGTCATGTTCAGCGCCAGCAGCATGGGCAGGCCCAGGCGCTTGACTTCCAGCACCAGGCGCAAGTTCAGGCGCAGGTTGGTGGCGTCGACGACGCAGATGATGGCGTCCGGACGCGGGTCGCCGCGGCGCAATCCGCCCACCACGTCGCGCGTGATGGCTTCATCTGGCGTGGTGGCCGACAGGCTGTAGGCGCCCGGCAAATCGAGCACGCGCACGGGTTTGCCGGCGGGCGACGTGAAATGGCCTTCCTTGCGCTCGATGGTCACGCCGGCGTAGTTCGCCACTTTCTGGCGCGCGCCCGTCAAACGGTTGAACAGGGCGGTCTTGCCGCAGTTCGGATTGCCCAGCAAGGCAATTTGTGGCTGATGCGGCGGCTTGTGCACGCCCGCATCGACGATTGTTTCGACAGCACCCATGGTCATTCCGGTTGAAGCAGCGGTTGAATCGTAATCAGCGCCGCTTCGAAGCGGCGCAGCGCGAACGTGGCATTGCCCACCTTGACGGCCAGCGGATCGCCGCCGGGAATGCCGCGCTTGAGCATGCGGATGCGTTCGCCGGGAACGAATCCCAGCTCCATCAATCGGCGGACGAGGTCAACGCCGTCCTCCGTCTGTCCTGCCGCGTGGGGCGTGATATGCAACACCGTGCCGCTCTGGCCGACTGCCAGCGCGTCGAGCGTCATCATGGGTGGAACTAGAGTCATGAGCAAATTCCGTTCAAATTAAGAACACCGGGGACAGACTGCTGCGCGTGGCGCATCGCCTTTGACCTGGATGTTGTGAGGTAAAACGCAACTGTTGCGCATTACCGACAAGCGGCCTTTCAAACTGTCCGGACGGTGACCGTCCGAGACAATACCAGCATTATAAACATGAATGCGAATAGTTTTTATTTAGCCCGGAGAGCCGCCCCCGTCAAGGGCTGCGCCATCCGAAAAAACGGCATATCGATGCGCCGCGCCATGCCGCCAACTGCCGCACACTTGATCAAAATCGCTTGCATTGTCCCGCACTTTGCGCGACAATGAAACGTAATGATAATGATTCTCATTAAAACACTAGCAACAATGCTTCCAAGCACTAGTGTCTGTTCATCCTCCAGCCAGAAGGTGTAGCTATGATTGTATGTGTCTGCAACAACATATCTGATCGTGAAATCCGTCAAGCCGTCGATCTTGGCCTGTCCAGCATGGCCGAACTGCGCCGCGACCTGGGCGTGGCCACCTGCTGCGGCAAATGCCACACCTGCGCACGGGAAGTGCTGAACGATCACCTGAACGCCACCGTGGCGCTGCAAGAAACCGTATTGATGCGAGCTGTACTGACAAACTAAAGAAAGCGATGAATGCCATGACGATGATGCCCCCGCCCGTAACGGTGCAGGCCGTGCAGCAATTTGCCGACTTCGACAAGAAGCGCAGCAAATTCGCGCCGCTGATGGCCATCCTTGTCCTGCATATCGCCGGCTTTTACGCCATCCAGAGCGGCCTGCTGAGCCGCGTCGTCACGGCGGCCATGCCGACCATCACGACCATCAGCATCATCGCCCCGCCGGCGCCACCGAAACCGCCGGCACCGTCCGTACCGAAAACCGTGGAACTGAGCGCGCCCGTGCCGCGCGCCGTGATCCCGCCGCTGCCGCTGATCGCCGTCGCGCCGAGCGAACCGACGATTACGCCGCCGCAGCCGACGCGCGCCGAAGCGGCGCCTGTCGCTACCGCCGCGCCAACGGCACCAGCAGCACCGTCGCCGACACCACCGGCACCGTCGACGCCGCGCACCGTCAGCAGCGTCGAATACATCAAGGCGCCGCAACTGATCTACCCGAATCTGTCGCGCCGCCTGGGCGAAAGCGGGACCGTCGTGTTGCGCATCCTGATCAATGAAAAGGGCTTGCCCGAGCAAATCCTGATCCAGAAATCGACCGGCTACACCAACCTCGATGAAGCGGGCCGCCAGGCCGCCCAGCGCGCGCTGTTCAAGCCGATGATTGAAAACGGCAAGCCCGTACCCGTGTACGTTTTAGTACCGCTGACCTTCCAACTGAGCTAGCCCACGGCGACGCAAGGCGCCGCTGCCAGCCCGCAAGCACCGCACCGCGTGCCCTGCTTGCTTTTTTGCGCCCATTTTAGTCAAGCGATTTGCTTGTTTCAGTCTGCCAGCCTACATCCCCGGGCCAGGCAGACTTTTTTTTGCCCGCTATGGGGTCTGACCCTTTTTACATCTCCGCCCACATCCTGAGCAAGTTGTGATAATGCCCCGTCAGCCCCACGGTCGCCGGCGAATCGCCATGCTCCGCGCGCACGCTCTGGATGTTCTGATCGAGCTCGAACAGCATGCTGCGCTTCCAGTCCTCGCGCACCATGCTTTGCGTCCACAGGAAGGAGCAGATACGCTCGCCGCTGGTGACGGGCAGCACCTGATGCACGCTGCTCGACGGATACACGATCACGTCGCCGGCCGGCAGTTTCACTTCATGCGTGCCGTAGGAATCGACCACCACCAGCTCGCCGCCTTCGTATTCGTCCGGCTCGCTGAGGAAGACGGTCGACGAGACATCCGCGCGCATCGACTGCATGCCGTTTTTCGGCGTGCGGATGGCGCCGTCGATGTGCAGGCCATAGTGCTCGCCGCCCGCATAACTGTTGAAGAAGGGCGGCAGGATGCGCAGCGGCAGCACGGCGGCAAAGAACAGCGGATTGGCCATCAGCGCGCGGCTGACGATTTCGCCCAGCTCCAGCGCCAGCGGCGAACCTTCGGCCAGCTGGCGGTTGCGCTTGACTTGCGCGCCTTGCGCCCCGACGCTGGCGCGTCCGTCGACCCAGTCCGTCTGCGCCAGGCGCTGGCGAAACTGCGTCACCTGTTCCGGTGTCAGCACGCCGGGTATATGCAGCATCATCTTGCTATCCTTTTTTCAGTAAATATCGCTGCCCGATTATCGCATCGCGGGCAGCGGCCAAGAAGAGACAAAAGCAAGAACGATCAAACATTCCCGCCTTTTCAGCGCGGCCGTGCACGCGCGCCAGCGGCGGCAAAACATCATCAGAAACGCGAATGAGAATGGCCTTCATTTTCCTTAACAAATAAAAAACGGCGCAAGCGGGCAATCCACTTGAGAATGGGTTTTATTCGCACGATATTTACGTTAAAAAGACGGAAAAATGCCGTTTAGCACCGGAAATCGCCGGCATTTTGCGCTATCATGCGGGCATAGCGAAACCGGCAACCTGCGCGCCACCAGGCAGCCAACGCCACCCGGCAGTGAACGCCAGCAGCCTGCGGTTTCATCATCGAACGCGACACAGAACAAAGGAAATCCCATGAAGGGCGATAAAGAAGTCATCCGCATGCTCAACGCACAGCTCACCAACGAACTGTCGGCCATCAACCAGTACTTCCTGCATGCGCGCATGTACAAGCACTGGGGCCTGGAAAAGCTGGGCAAGAAGGAATACGAAGAATCGATCGGCGAAATGAAACACGCCGACAAGCTGATCGACCGCATCCTGATGCTCGACGGCCTGCCGAACCTGCAAGCGCTGCACAAGCTGCTGATCGGCGAGAACACGCCGGAAATGCTGGAATGCGACTTGAAGCTGGAACGCGCCGCGCACGCCACCGTCAAGGAAGGCATCGCCATCAGCGAAAAAGCGGGCGACTACGTCTCGCGCGACCTGTTCCTGATGATCCTGGAAGACACGGAAGAGCATATCGACTGGCTCGAAACGCAGATCGACCTGATCGCCAAAGTCGGCATCCAGAATTATCTCCAGAGCCAAATGGCCGTGGAAGAATAATCTGCAGCACCCAACAAAAAACCGGCAGGCTTGCCGGTTTTTTTACGCCTGCCGTCAAGCCTTGCCGGTCTGCGGCGGGCGCAGCTTGACGAACAGTACGGCCACCGCCGCGCACAGCAGCAGGGCGCCGGCCAGGCGGATGACGTTCTCCGGATTGCCGCCCAGCCAGCTGCGGTAATACAGGGGCAAGGTGAAGATCTGGATGATCATCGGAATGACGATGAACATATTGAAAATGCCCATGTAGACGCCCGTGCGCTCGGGCGGAATGCAGCCGGCCAGCATGATGTAGGGATTGCCCATGATGCTGGCCCAGGCCAGGCCCACGCCCAGCATGGGCAGCAACAGCAGCGCCGGGCTGTGGATCAGCGGGATGCTCAGCATGCCCACGCCGGCGGCGCACAGGCACAGGCTGTGCATGCGTTTGGGACCGAAGCGGCGCGTGAACGGCACCAGCGCAAAGGCGGCGACAAAGGCGACGAAATTGTAGAAGGCGCCCACCTGCCCGTTCAGCAGGCCCGCGTCGCGAAAACCTTGCGACGCGGGGTCCGTCGTGTGAAACAGGGTCGCCGCCAGCGACAGCGCGATGTACTGCCAGTAGCAGAACAGGGCGTACCACTGGAACAGGTTGACGAGGGCCAGCTGCTTCATCGTCGGCGGCATGTCGCGCAGGGCCGCGCCGATATCGGCCAGTGTGTGGCGCCAGCCCGGCGGGCGGCTGCGGATGGCCGCCAGTTCGCTGGCTGTGAGCGGGTTTTCCGGCGTCGTCTTTAAAGTCCACAGCACCGAGGCGAGCGAGAACACGGCGCCGATCAGGAAGGCGGCGATGACGATGTGCGGGATATGGCTGCCATTGACGGCATCCTTGTTCATGCCCAGCATGACCAGCAGCGACGGCGTCAGGTAGGCCAGCGTTTGCCCCAACCCCGTAAACGCGCTTTGCGTGAGAAAGCCCAGCGAATGCTGCTTCTTGTCGAGCTTGTCGCTGACAAAGGCGCGGTACGGCTCCATCGTCACGTTGTTGGCCGCGTCGAGTATCCACAGCAGGCTGGCCGCCATCCACAGGGTGGGACTGAACGGCATGGCCAGCAGGCCCAGGCTGCACAGGATGGCGCCGATCAGGAAGTACGGCGTGCGACGGCCCCAGCGCGTCACCGTGCGGTCGCTCATGGCGCCGATCAAGGGTTGCACGAGCAGGCCCGTCATGGGACCGGCCAGCCACAGGTAGGGCAGGCTCGCCTCGTCGGCGCCCAGGTATTTGTAGATGGGGCTCATGCTGCTTTGCTGCAGCCCAAAGCTGAACTGGATGCCGAAAAAGCCGACATTCATGTTGACGATCTGCCAGAACGACAGGTGCGGACGGTGCGCGCTGGCGTCGCTCATGCTGCTTCCCGTTTTTGCTCTTGCTCCCGCTCCAGCCACAGCATATGCCAGGGCTGCAGGCCCACCGTGCCGGACAGAACGCTGCCATCGAGGCTGTTGCGCCATTCACCCGCAGGCAAAGTGTAGCGCTGGGTGGCGCCGCTGAAGTTGCTCAGGCTGAGAAACGCGTCGCCGCGCAACAGCGCCAGCACGGCCGGCGTGTCGGCGGGCAGCACGCTGCGCGGCGCGGCGGCGGCCAGGGCCGGCAAGCGCCGGCGCACGTCGATCAGCTGGCGCAACGCCGGATACAGCCGGCCGCTGGCGCTCACGCCATCGTGGCGCCATGCCAGCAGGCTGTCGTCGAACGCGGGACGCTGCAGCCAGCGGCTGTCCATCGCCCGGTCGGCGCGCTGCGTGTAGCTGTGATCGTTGGTCATGCCCAGTTCATCGCCCATGTACAGCACCGGCAAGGCGCCAAAGCTCAAGGCCAGGCCATGCAGCAGCAGCAGACGACGCAACGCGTATTCCTGCTCCTGCACCGTGGTGGCGCTTTCCAGGCCGGCCAGCGAGGCGGCCATGCCGTTGCTGCCATGCGCCTTGTCGGCGCTGCTGCTCTGGAAGGCGGCGCCGCGCGCATAGCTGCCGGGGGCGCCGGCAAAGAACCGCGCGATGCGTGCCAGGCGCGCCGGCCCGTTCGCGCCCGCTTCATTGAGCAGCACGTTCCAGCCGATGTCGTCGTGGCATCGCACATAACTGAGCCAGCTGGCGGCCGGCGGCAGCGGCGGCGTGGCGGCGATCACCTGCTGCAGCAAGTCCGTGCTTTCCTCGGCCAGCGCGCCCCAGCCGGCGGCCATCAGGCTGCTGTGATAGGCGATATGGCATTCGGGCGCCGCATCGCTGCCAAAGTAGGCGGGCAGCTTGGGCGTGGGCACGATGGCTTCGGCCTTGAGCAGCACGCCCGGCGCGACGATGGCGGCAATCGCCCGCAACGCCTGCAGCAGGCTGTGGGCTTCGGGCTGGTTCATGCAATCGCTGCCTTCGCGCTTCCACAGGAAGGCGGTCGAATCGAGGCGGAACACCTCGATGCCCTTGTTGGCCAGGCCCAGCATGGCGCCGGCCATGGCCGCGAAGACAGCCGGATTGGCGTAATTCAAATCCCACTGGTACGGGTAAAACGTGGTCCAGACCCAGCGCTCGAGCTCCGGCACGAACGTGAAATTGCCGGGCGCCGCCTGCGGGAAAACCTGGCCCACGGTGCGCTCGTAGCGGTCCGGCTGCACGCGGTCGGGATAGGTATGGAAAAAATCGCGCAACTGCGGATCGCCGGCCTTGGCGCCCAGCGCCCACGCATGGTCGTCGGCCACGTGGTTGAGGATCAGGTCCGAGCACAGGCTGATGCCGGCTGCGCGCAGCTGCGCCGTCAACGCCAGCAAGTCGGCGTTGCTGCCCAGCGCGGGATCGACTTCCTCGAAGCTGGCGACGGCAAAGCCGCCATCGCTTTCACCGGCGCGCGGACGCAAGAACGGCAGCAGATGCAGATACGTCACGCCCAGTTCGCGCAGGTGGGCAATGCGCGCCGCCACGCCCTGCAGGTTGCCGCCAAAGCGCTGCACATACGCGCTGTAACCGAGCATGGACTGGCTGGCAAACCAGTCCGGCTGCGTTTCGCGCTGCGCATCCTGCCGCCGTAGCTCGGGGGCGCGCGCCGCGTATAGCCGCCCCACGCTTTCCATCAGATCGCCCAGCCAGGGCAGGAAGTCCGGCCGCTGGCCATACAGGCTGCCCAGGCGGTCGAGCAAGACCGCCTCCTGGCGCGCATAGCGGCGTGCCGCATCGTCGCGCAAGTGCGTGGGGAGCGGCGCCAGCAGGCGCGCCAGGGGGCTGCGTATCGAGATCATGAATCCTATCCTTGCTTAAAATGCGTATTTCAGGCTGACCTTGACGGCGCGCCCCGTGATCGAGCGGGCCGCATGGCCATCGCCCTCGACTTCCGTATAGCCGATCTTGTCGAGCAGATTGTTCGCCGTCAGCGCCACCTGCATTTGCGGCGTGAGCTGGTAATTGACGAAGGCGTTGAGCACCTGATAGGCGGGCAAGGTGATCGTGTGCGCATCGTCGCCCCACGACTTGCCCGTGCCGACCAGGCTCGCGCCCAGGGTAGCCTGCCCCCATTCATAGGTGGGCGCGATCTGGTACACGACACGCGCCTGGCGCCGCGGCGTATTGCCGATCAGCGCCACGTCGGCCGCCGCCGTGCCCGTGATCTCGGCATCCGTGAACGTCAGGCCGCCATTGATGCGGAAGTCGCCGGCGCTGTACGCCGCTTCCAGCTCCACGCCCTTCGCTTCATAGCTGTTGGCCGTGCGCAGCTGGGTGGTCGCTTCGTAATTGCTTTCCTTGGTCTTGGCCTGGAACACGGTGACGAAGGTACTCAGGGGGCCACGCCGCCATTTCACGCCGCCTTCGAGCTGGCGCACGGTATTGATCGCCACGGGCACGCTGCCATCGAGCGGCGTGCCGAACAGGATGCGGTCCGCATTGAAGGCCACGCCTTCGCTGACGCGGGCAAACACCGCCAGGTTCGCTTGCAGCTTGTAGTTTGCGCCCAGCGAGTACGAGGTGTGGCCCAGGGTGTAGTCGACCCGCTGCACCGTCGACGGCAGATAGGCCTGCGCGCCGGTAGCCTGGTTGGCCGTGCCGCTGGCATGCTGGCGGTCGCGCCGCAAGCCGCCGTCGAGATTCAGCGCGCCGCTTTCCCAGGCCAGGTTCAGGTACGGTGACGTCGTGCGGTATTCCATGTCGACGGCGCGCGAGCAGCAGGCGCCAAAGGCCGGGCCGATGTAGCCTGGCGTGCCGCTGGCCGTTTGCAGCAGCGCCGGCCGGTCGCCCGTGGCCTGCATCAGGTATTCGTTGAAATTCCAGGTCAGGCCCAGCTTTTGCTGCGACAAATACAGGCCGGCCGTGGTGGTCAGCTTGCCGCTGTCGAGCACAAACGTCTTGGCCAGCTTGGTGTCGCTCAGGGTATTGCTGGCGTCGTCGATGGACGTGTTGAACACCACGGCGGAAAACGCGCGGCCCGTGTAGGGCTTGCCCTGGTTCGGGCCGCTGGCAAACACATAGCTGCCGTCGCTGCCGTTATTCGACGGGAACACGCCGATAAAGCGCCCCGAGTTGTCGGCATAGCGGAAGTTTTCGCTCACGCTCCAGCCCTGCCCCAGCTTGAACGACGCTTCCACACCCACGGTATCGCTCTTGACGTGCAAGCCGTCGTTGACGCGGGTGGCCACGCGCTGGTTATCCTTGTTCAGCACCATGTCGGGCACCCAGTATGGCGAATAGAAACTGGCCTTGCGCGGGTCGATGCCGGCGATTTCCCCGATGCGGCCATTGCGCACGCTGACGGGCACGGGCAGGGCCGTGGGCGACTGGTCGTCGAGGTGCTTGAACGACAGGCGCACGAAGCCGCTGTCGAATTCATGCGTGACATTGCCGCGGATCTGGCCGCCCTTTTCGCTGTTCACGCCACTGTGGCGGATGCCTTCGCCCGTACGCCAGGAGCCGCCGATGAAGAAGCGCGTGCGTTCCGAAATCGGTGCGCCATAATCAAAATCGACCCTCGTCTGGTCGTAGCCCAGGCCGCGGCTGATGGCCACGCTGCCGCCCTTCTCCTTGCCATTCTTGCTGATGAAATTGATGATGCCGCCCGGCGAATTGGTGGCCAGGGTGGAGGCCGAACCGCCGCGCACTACTTCCAGGTGATCGAGCGTGGAATCGATCTTGACGAAGCTGTCGGGCGTGGTGAAGTTGAAGTCGCCGAACTGCAGCACGGGCAAGCCGTCTTCCTGGATCTGCACGTAGCGCGCGCCGCCGGCGGAAATGGGCAGGCCGCGCACGGTGATGTTGGCATTGCCTTCGCCGCCCGAGGATTCGGCGCGCAAGCCCGGCACCGAGCGCAGGACTTCGGCGGCGCTGGTCGGCGCGTTGTGCAGGATGGTGTCGAGCTCCATGCTGCTGACGGAATTGCTCGATTTCATTTTGGACGTGCCGCCGGTGGTGCCCGTGACCACGATGCGTTCCAGGTTCAGGCCATCGGCGGGAGCGGCGCTGGCGGTGTCGGCGGCCGATTGCGCCTGGGCGGCGCCCAGTTGCAGCATGGCCAGGGCAACGGCTGCGGCCATGCAGCCGCGTTGAGCAGTACGTGTCTTCATCTTGTCTCCAGTGTTGTATGCCGATACATCGAGGTATCGGCTTGTTATGAGTACTGGCCGCCGCATGCCGTGGCGCGCTGGCTGAGCCGGTACGCCATTATTCAACGAATAAGAATTTATTGCAATCGATTGCAATAGAGCGCTGCAACATGGAAATATTGTTGTTTTTAAGAGAATATTACGGACAATACAGAGGAAAACATGGGGAGGTTGAGACGATTACAGCGTTTTTCATGCTGCTGTGCAGCATAAAAATAAACGGGTGGATCTGAAATTATTGCAATCGGTTGCAATCTCTTGCCAACAGCTTCAGCGGCCCGAGGTGCGTACGATCAGCTCGGTTGGCAATTGCAGCGATGGCGCAGGCGCGCCGTCGACCAGCGCCAGCAGCGAGGCCACCAGCGCGCGTCCGGCGGCGCGGATCGGCTGGCGCACGGTAGTGAGCGGCGGATGGAAATACGCGGCCAGTTCGATATCGTCGTAGCCGACCACGGCCACCTGTTCCGGCACGGCCACGCCGCGCGCGCGCAGGGCGTTGATGGCGCTCATGGCCAGCAAGTCGCTGCAGGCAAAGATGGCGTCGAACGGCAACTGGCGGTCCAGCAGTTCCTGCACGTCCGTCGCACCGCCCTGCGGCAGGAAGGAGCCGGCCACGTACAGTTGCGGGTCCGGCGCCAGTCCTTGCGCGGCCAGCGCCTGCACATAGCCCTGGTGGCGCTGCGCCACTTCGGGCAGCTTGGCGTCGCCAAAGAAGGCGATGCGCCGGCGCCCCGCCGCCAGCAAGTGTTCCGTGGCCAGCCTGCCACCGGCGACGTTATCGCCGCCGACGGTGCAATACAGCTGCTGCGGCAATTGCGCGCCCCACACGACGATGGGCACCTGGCGTGCGGCCAGCTGGTTCAATTGGTCATGGTGGCGCCATTGGCCGATCAGGATGATGCCGATCACGCGGCCGCTGTCGAAGGACTGGGCGGCCGCATCGAGCGTCTCGGCATCCACGCGCGAAATGAGCATGTCGAAGCCCTGCTCCGTCAACGCATCGGCCAGGCTGCCCAGCATGCTCAGAAAGAAAGGATCGGACAGGTGCTGGCGCGTGGCCGCGTCATACGGCACCACCACGCCCACCGTGCGGTTCTGTTTCAGGCGCAGATTTTGCGCGCCGATATTGATGGAATACTTGAGCGAACGGGCCAGCGCGATGACGCGCGCGCGCGTCTCTTCATTGACCAGCGAACTGCCGCTCAGCGCGCGCGACACGGTGGACGTGGACACGCCGGCCAGGCGCGCGATATCAGCCATCTGCAAGCGCTGCTGCGCCTTCGAGTCGGAACCGGTCATCGTGCGCTCACTGCGGCGCGGTGTCCTTGAACGATGGCCGCTCGGACAGTTTGTCGAACAGGCGCGCCAGCGCCGGGTGATCCGCGCGCCAGTCGATTTCCGGGAAGCGGAAGCTGAGCCAGCCCAGGGTGCAGCCCACGGCCACGTCGGCCAGGGTGTAGTTCTTGCCGGCGCAATAGGCGCTTTCGCCCAGGCGCGCTTCCAGCGCCGCCAGGCCCAGGGTGACTTTGTCCAGCTGGCGCGCGATCCAGGCCGCGCTTTGCTGTTCGGGCGGACGTTGCGTGCGCTCCAGGCGCACCAGCACGCCCGCGTCGAGGATGCCGTCGGCCAGCGCTTCCCAGTTCTTGATATCGGCCCGCTCGCGGCCATTGCCGCCGGCCGGCAGCAGCTTGCACACGGGCGTGAGCGTGTCGAGGTATTCGACGATGACTTTCGAGTCGATCAGCGTGCTGCCATCCTCCATCACCAGGCAAGGCACCTTGCCCAATGGATTGGCCTGGGCGATGCGGGTTTCCGGCGCCCACACGTTTTCCAGCTCGAAGACATAGTCGAGCTTTTTTTCCGCCAGCACGATACGGGCTTTGCGGACATACGGGCTGGCGAGGGAACCGATCAGTTTCATAGGTACTTTAAGGTAAAGGAGCAGCAAGCAGTATAGCATCGGCGGCAGCGGTGTTTGGCAGCACGCGCCCGGCGGCCTCCAGTATGTGGCAGGCACGCCGCATCGGCGCCGGATTCGTCCAAAATGGGGGCCATCCGCAGTCGACGGACGGCTGGCCAGCGGCCAGCGGTGGTAAAATCGCCCTTTACTGTGGCGCCGTCAATGTTGCTGTATTGCAATAACCCTGCCCTCCCCGCGCGCCACACGCCAACCGTTTCTTTAACTTGCGTCCGCTCTCATGACTTCTACTACTCCGTATTCCACGCTGTCGGCCCTGTCTCCGCTCGATGGCCGCTACGCCAGCAAGACCGATCTGCTGCGCCCGATCCTGTCCGAAGCCGGTTTCATGCACCACCGCGTGAAAGTGGAAATCTCCTGGCTGCAAGCGCTGTCGCAAGCCGGTTTCGCTGAAATCAAGCCTTTCTCGGCAGAAGCGAGCGCCCTGCTCGACAAGATGGCGGCCGATTTCTCGGAAGCCGACGCGGCCCGCATCAAGGCCATCGAAGCGGTCACCAACCATGATGTCAAGGCGGTCGAATACTGGCTGAAGGAACAAGTGGCGGACGTGCCGGAACTGGTGGCGGCGTCGGAATTCATCCATTTCGCCTGCACCTCGGAAGACATCAACAACACCTCGCACGGCATGATGCTGAAAGCCGCGCGCGATGGCGTGATGCTGCCCGCATTGAACGGCCTGGTGACCAAGCTGACGCAGATCGCGCACGACAATGCCGACGTGCCGATGCTGTCGCGCACGCACGGCCAGACGGCCAGCCCGACCACCCTGGGCAAGGAATTTGCCAACGTCGTAGCCCGCTTGCAGCGCGCCGTAAAACGCATCGAGCAAGTGGAAATCCTCGGCAAGATGAATGGCGCCGTCGGCAACTACAACGCCCACCTGTCGGCCTACCCCGGCTTCGACTGGCCGGCATTCTCGCAGGCCGTCATCGAACAGCGCCTGGGCCTGGTCTTCAATCCGTACACCATCCAGATCGAGCCGCACGACTACATGGCCGAACTGTTCGACGCGTTTGCGCGCGCCAACACCATCCTGCTGGACCTGAACCGCGACATCTGGACATACGTCTCGCTGGGCTACTTCAAGCAGAAACTGAAAGCGGGCGAAATCGGTTCGTCGACCATGCCGCACAAGGTCAACCCGATCGACTTCGAAAACTCGGAAGGCAACCTGGGCCTGGCCAACGCCGTGCTGAAACACCTGTCGGAAAAACTGCCCGTCTCGCGCATGCAGCGCGATTTGACGGATTCGACCGTGCTGCGCAACATCGGCGTGGGCCTGGGCTACACCTTGCTGGCGTATGACAGCTGCCTGCGCGGCCTGAACAAGCTGGAAGTGAACCACGCGCGCCTGGCGCAAGACCTGGACGCTACCTGGGAAGTTCTGGCCGAGCCCGTACAAACCGTGATGCGCCGCTATGGCATCGAAAACCCGTACGAACAGCTGAAAGAGCTGACGCGCGGCAAGGGCATCTCGAAAGAAGCGCTGCAAACCTTTGTCAACGGCCTGGCCATTCCGCAAGATGCCAAGGACGTGCTGCTGACCATGACGCCGGGTAACTACATCGGTATCGCGGCGCAATTGGCCAAAGCCATCTAAGCAGTTTCCACATGGGGATCTTCCAATCCCACTCCCGCGGGGCGGCCAGCACACAAATGCTGCCCGCCCCGCGGTTTTTCCGGCAATCTTTCTTGTAGAATCTCCGGCACGCAGCGCAATTTGCTTTTCTTTGGTATATTAGGTCGAATTAGTCCTAATACGTACTACTTTCAAGAAAGCCATCGATGCAACGCTACACCACCACCGCCATCATCCTGCACTGGCTGACCGCCCTGCTGATCATCAGCGCCTTCGTCATGGGCCTGGTCATGGTCGACATTCCCGGCCTGACGCCCACCAAGCTCAAATATTTCTCCTGGCATAAATGGCTGGGCGTGACCGTGCTGGCCATCGCCGCCATCCGCCTGCTGTGGCGCAAGGCCAACGTGCCGCCGCCGCACCCGGCCAGCATGGTTGCCTGGCAAAAGAAAGCGGCCGACGCCATGCACGTGCTGCTGTACATCCTGATCTTCGCCGTGCCCGTTTCAGGCTACCTGTACACGCTGGCCGCCGGCGTACCCGTGGTCTACCTGGGCCTGTTCCAGCTGCCCGTCATCATGGCGCCGAACCCGGAACTTAAGCCACTTTTAAAAGAGATTCATTATGTTCTGAACATGACGATGGCTGCCGCCGTGGCCGCCCATGTGCTGGCGGCGCTGAAGCACCAGTTCATCGACCGCGATGGCGTGCTCAAGCGCATGCTGCCCTAACACCGACTTCCCCTTGCTCACTGAAAACTACAGGAAAAAAACAAGATGAAAACCACCCAACGCATCGTCCTCGCTTCCCTGCTGGGCCTGTCCGTGGCTGCCACCGCCGCCACCCTGCTGAAAGTCGATCCCGCCAAGACCAGCGTGTCGGCCGTGTTCAAGCAAATGAACGTGCCCGTGGAAGCGAAGTTCAAGAAATTCAATATCGCCATCGATTACAACCCGGCCGCGCCGGACGCCTCGAAGGCGTCGGTGGAAATCGAGACGGCCAGCATCGATATCGGCGACCCCGAGTACAACAAGGAAGTGGCGAAGAAAGAATGGTTCAACTCGGCCCAGTTCCCGAAAGCCACCTTCGTCTCGAGCAGCATCAAGGCCGCCGGCGCGGGCAAGCTGACCGTCACTGGCAAGCTGAGCATCAAAGGCAAGACCACCGACGTGACCTTCCCCCTGGCGGTGAAAGCCGATGGCGGCAAATATGCCTTTGACGGCGCCCTGCCGATCAAGCGCCTGACCTATAACATCGGCGAAGGCGAGTGGAAAGACACGAGCATGGTTGCAGACGAGGTCACAATTAAATTCCACGTCGCAGCGCAATAACAACCCCAAAACCTGTTCAACTATAGGATCTGCATGAAATTTTCGCACTTGATGATCGCCGTGCTGGCAGCCGCCGGCGCGGGTTCGGCCATGGCCGCTACCGACACCTACAACCTCGACCCGACGCACACTTTCCCCAGCTTTGAAGCCGATCACATGGGCATGTCCGTCTGGCGCGGAAAGTTCAACAAGACCAAGGGCACAGTGACCCTGGACCGCGCCGCCAAGACGGGCAGCCTGGACCTCGTCATTGATGCCGATTCGATCGACTTCGGCCTGGACGCCATGAACACGCACGCGAAAAAAGCGGACATGTTCAACGTCGAGAAATTCCCTGAAATCACCTACAAGAGCAAGTCGCTCAAGTTCAACGGCGATCAGCTGGTGGAAGTCGATGGCGAACTGACCCTGCTGGGCGTGACCAAGCCCGTCAAGCTGAACGTGAGCAAGTTCAAGTGCATCATGCACCCGCGCTACAAGCGCGAAGTGTGCGGCGCCGACGCCACGGCGGAATTCAAGCGCAGCGACTTTGGCCTGAACTACGGCATGCCGGCGTTCTCGCCGGAAGTCAAGCTGGCCATCCAGGTAGAAGCGATCAAGGCCGACTAAACACGACCTTGCCGCCCAACAAGCCCGCCTCGCTGCCCGCAGCCAGGCGGGCTTTTGCATGCGCCACGCGAATCCGCTGGACTTTTCTATCGTGCGGCATCACTATCCATTGGCATGATGTTGTTCTGACATGGCACACCCACTTATCCACGCGCGGAGGACTACATGAATTTCATTATCTGGATCGTTATTGGCGGCGTCATTGGCTGGCTGGCCAGCATGGTCATGAAAACCAATGCGCAACAGGGCATCTTCCTCAATATCGTCGTCGGCATCGTCGGCGCCTTCCTGGGCGGCTGGCTGCTGGCGCCCCTGTTCGGCACGGGCACCATCAATAGCGACAATTTCAGCCTGGCTTCGTTGCTGGTCTCGTTCCTGGGCGCCGTCATCCTGCTGGGCATCGTGAATCTTTTACGCCGCGGCAAAATACGCTAAGCAGACAAAAAGCAGCGTATTCAGCAAGTGGCCGGGCCGCGCAAGCGCCCGGCCATTTTTTATTGTCGCCAAGACACGTATGTACAAATACCACAGCCGCCGCACGGAAAAATGCCCGTTACCAGCCCGTTTCTGCCCCTGCCTCAAGCAAAATAATGCCATTCAAGCAAGCACATGCGAACATGCTGCTCGGAAAATGTGATTGACTAGTGCGAGTTCGATACGGATACTCTATGTCGCCCGCTGCACAATCAGCGGGTACTCCGCTGATTCCGACTTCCCTACAATGTAAAAGAACAGAACTCGAATGAAAAAATCTCTCATCGCGCTCGCCATCCTGAGCAACTTCGCACACGCCGACGAAGGCATGTGGATGCCCCAACAGCTGCCACAAGTAGCCAAGGAACTGAAAGCGGCCGGACTGAAACTCGATCCGACCAATCTGACCAAACTGACCGAATTCCCGATGGGCGCCATCGTCAGCCTGGGCGGCTGCTCGGCATCGTTCGTCTCGCCGCAAGGCCTGGTTGCCACCAACCATCATTGCGTCTACAACAGCGTGGCGGTCAACTCGACCAAGGAACGCGATTTGCTGGCCAACGGTTTCCTGGCCAAGACGTTCGCTGAAGAATTGCCGGCCGCCCCAGGCAGCCGCATCTTCGTCACCTCGGCCGTGACCAATGTCAGCGACAAGATCATTACCGCCGACGTGGCCAAGCTGCAAGGCAAGGCACGCATCGACGCGATCGAGAAAAACCAGAAGAAACTGGTCGCCGAATGCGAAAAAGAAGCGGGCTTCCGCTGCACCGTGTCGGCCTACTACGGCGGCCTGGAGTTCTACCTGATCAAGCAACTGGAAATCCGCGACGTGCGCCTGGTGCACGCGCCTCCAGCCGGCGTGGGTAAATTCGGCGGCGACACCGACAACTGGATGTGGCCACGCCACACGGGCGACTACGGTTTCTACCGCGCCTACGTCAGCAAAGACGGCAAAGCTGCCGACTTCAGCAAGGACAATGTGCCTTACCAGCCAAAACACGTGCTGAAACTGGCCAAGGATGGCTTGAAAGAAGGCGATTTCGTCATGGTCCTGGGCTACCCTGGCCGCACCAACCGTCACCGCCTGCCATCGGAAGTGGCGTACACGTTTGACTGGAACTACCCGGCCTTCGTAAAAGCGTCGGGCGAAACCCTGGCCATCATCGCGCGCGAAACCAAGGACAACAAGGATGTTGCCCTGAAATACGCGGGTCAGGTGGCTGGCGTGAACAATTACTACAAGAACCGCCAGGGCATGCTGGACTCGTACGCGGGCAGCGACTTCCTGGCGCGCAAGACGGCAGAACACGAAGCCCTGAAGACCTGGGTCAACGCCACGCCAGCACGCAAGGCCGAATTTGCCGGCGACATCGAACAAGTGGAAAAGCTGATCGCCGAGCGCGATGCCGACACCAAGCGCGACTTCTTCCTCAGCTACGCACAGCCGCGCCTGCTGAACACGGCACGCAGCCTGTACCGCCTGTCGAACGAAGGCACCAAGGCCGATACGGAACGCAAGTCCGGCTACCAGACGCGCGACTTGCCACGCCTGGAAGCGGGCATCACTTCGGTCGAGCGCACCTACGATGAAAAAGTCGACAAGGCGCTGGTACTGAACAGCCTGACCAAGTACGCCGCGCAACCGGCAGCACAGCGCCGCGCCAGCTTCGACGCCGCCATCGGCATCAAGGACGGCATGTCGCCAGCCGACCTGTCCGCCGCCCTGGACAAACTGTATGCGGGCAGCAAGCTGGCCGACAAGGAAGAGCGCGCAGCATGGCTGAAACGCACGCCAGCCGAATTCCAGGCCAGCAAGGACAGCTTCATCCAGGCAGCAGTCGCCATGTACCCGGATTCGCTGAAAAACGAAGCGGAAGACGAAGAACTGGCCGGCAAGATCCAGCAAGCCTACGCCAACTACATGAAAGCCAAAATTGCCTTCATGAAGAGCAAGGGCCAAGCCGTCTATCCTGACGCCAACAGCACCCTGCGCGTCACGTTCGGCAAAGTGGCCGGCCGCGACCATGGCGCCGACGGCACCACCTGGTCTGCCTTCACGACCGTCAATGGCGTCGTTGCCAAAGCCACGGGCCAGGGCGAATTCAATGCACCGGCAAATCAACTGGCCGCGATCAAAGCCAAGGACTTCGGTAAATTCGTCGATCCCAAGCTGAAAACCGTACCGGTCGACTACCTGGCCACCCTGGACATCACGGGCGGCAACTCCGGTTCGGCTGCTCTGAACGCCAAAGGCGAATTCATCGGCCTGGCCTTCGATGGCACCCTGGACTCGATCATTTCCGATTGGGACTACAACAAGGCCAACACCCGTTCGATCCAGGTCGACCTGCGCTACATGCTGTGGAACATGAAACACATCGATCACGCAGACAACCTGCTGAAAGAAATGGGCGCTGAATAACAAGAAGCAATAACCCGGCAACGGGCGCTTTAGCCTGAGCCACTCCTGCGGGAGTGGCTTTTTTTCGCCTAGCGTTTTACCTTGGTGAAACGGTAAGGCACGGCTTGCTCCTCGCCAAACACCTGCGCCCTGCCACTTCCCAAGGGCAGCATCACTCTCCGGCCGTCCTGCAGCAGCAAGGCCAGGTCGGCGCCGGGAAAGCGCTGCGCCAGCAGCGGATAGGCTTGCCGGGCGATACCGGCGGCGGGAATCACGATACGGTAGTCGCCACCGCCAAAGTCCAGCAGCAGCGCGGGAGCCTCAGGCCCCGGCAGCGCCGTGATACGCAGGCGCGCACTTCCCTTGACGAATTCGAGGGCCGACCACAGGGGCAAAGGGCGTTGCGTGGACCCGGTCTGCAGCTGCGGCGCGTGGCCCGCCAGCGCCGACGTCAGCAAGACGTCGGGCCGTTCTTCGGACACTGCGCCATCGACGGCCAGCAGCCAGCCCCGGTAGCGTATCAGCGCGCCTTGTGCAGCGGCTGTGACGGAGCCGCCCTGCGCCACCGGTCCCGTGCCTGCTGGCAAGCGCAATGGCGCCGCCTGTGCCGCCAGGCAAGCCCACCACAGCAGAGCCGCTATCGCCATCGCTGTCAGCGTCTTCACCATGCCGCCTCCCCCTCGCGCGTGAAACCTATTCATAACACAAGTGCGGCCCGGGACCTCTGCCGCGCCTCAAGGCGCCAACGCCGGTGCTACAATTGGCCCCTAGCGGGCGTACTTACCCAGCGCGCCTTCCCCCTCCCAGACTCAGACCGCTATGCCACCAGACTTGCGCACGACCTACGAACTCGGTAACCATAACCAGACCACGACCTGGCTGGAATGCATCACCTTCTATCAAGATCTCGCCGCACGCTATCCGCACGTGCTGCATTTCGAACAGATCGGCCTGTCCGACTCGGGCGTGCCTATTCACGCTGGCGTCGTCAGCGCGGACGGCGTGTTCGACCGTGAACAGATCAAGCGCGCGGGCCGCACCGTGTTCTTCAACAACAACGGCATCCATCCGGGCGAACCGGAAGGCATCGACGCCTGCATGGCGATCGTGCGCGACCTGTGTACGCAGCAGGAACGCCTGGCGGCGCTGGGCAGCACCGTGCTGCTGTTCATTCCGATCTACAACGTCGATGGCAGTCTGAACCGTGCCAACACGTCGCGCGTGAATCAGGATGGCCCGGAGCAATTCGGTTTCCGAGGGAACAGCCGCCACCTGGACTTGAACCGCGATTTCATCAAGTGCGACAGCCTGAACGCGCAAGTGTTCAACCGCCTGCTGGCCAGCTGGGACCCGGACGTGATGGTCGACACGCATACGTCGAACGGCGCCGACTACCCGTACACGATGACCCTGATCCACACGCAGACGGACAAGCTGGGCAATGGCCTGGGTCCCTTCCTGCAAGACACCATGCTGCCGCACATCTTTGCGCAGATGGAAAGCGCCGGCTGGCCCACCTGCCCGTATGTGAACCCCGTCAAGGATAGTCCCGACCACGGCATCGCCGAGTTCCTCGAAGTTCCCCGTTTCTCGACCGGCTTTGCGGCCTTGCATCACGTCATCGGTTTCATGCCGGAAACGCACATGCTGAAACCGTTTGCCGACCGCTACGCTTCCATGCGAGCCCTGCTCGACATCACCATGGCATTCACGGTGCAACACGGCGAACAGATCAAGCAACTGCGTGCGCAAGCCAAGGCGGCGGGACGCACGCAAGCCCAGTGGCCCATCCACTGGAGCATGAACGAAGAACAGCCGTCGACCTTCCCCTTCAAGGGCTATGCGGCGCAATACACGCCGAGTATCCTGGGCGATTACCAGCGCCTGTCGTACGACCGCTCGCAGCCGTGGGAACGCGATATCAAGTATTACAACCGCTTCGATGCGGACGTTACCGTGGCCGCGCCGAAAGCCTATGTCGTGCCCCAAGCGTGGCGCGAAGTCATCGAGCGCCTGCGCTGGAACGGCGTCGAAATGTCACGCATTACCGCCGAACAGACGGTAACGGCGCGCTACTACCACATCACCAACGTCGGCACGCGCGCCACGGCCTACGAAGGTCACATGTTCCACGACACGGTCGACGTGGAAGCGCGCACGGGCCAGTTCACCGTGCAGGCGGGCGATTATGTTGTCAGCCTGGACCAGGATAATGCCCGCTATGCCGTGGAAACCCTGGAACCGCAGGCGCACGACAGCTTCTTCCGCTGGGGTTTCTTCAACAGCGTGCTGGAAAAGAAAGAAGCGTTTTCCGATTACGTGTTCGAGGACATGGCGTCCGAACTGCTGCGCGATGAGCCGGCGCTGGCGGCCAAGTTCGCCGACTGGAAAGCGGCCAACCCTGCCCTGCTGAGCAATCAGGAAGCCGTGCTCGACTTCATTTTTGCACACTGCCAGCGCTTTGCCGAGCCTGAATGGCGGCGCTACCCTGTGATCGCCCTGATGTAACTCCGGGCTGTAGCGAATGCAACATCCTGGCGCCGCATCGGAGACCCCGGTGCGGCGCCTCTTTCTGTGCCCTGCCCACAAGGTAATCCCATGCACTACGCACTGAACCTGCGCACCTTTATTTATAGCCATTATTTTTACCTGGGCTTGCGCGTGGCCATCGGCCTGGTCGGCCTGACCCTGCTGACCCTGGAAATCAGCGACAGCGCCACCGCCATGACGGTATGCATCGGCGCCCTGTGCACGACCCTGATGGACATGCCCAGCCCGCTGCGCCACAAGTTCAACGAGATGCTGGCTTCCGTGCTGCTGTGCAGCGCCGTCACTTTATTGATCAGCCTGTGCGGCCCGGTGCAGTGGCTCTTGATGACAGTGCTCGTGCTCGTCAGTTTTCTCGCCAGCATGATGGTGGTGTACGGCAAGAAATCCATGCCCTTGCAGCTGGCCGCCCTGTTCATCATGACCATGTCGATGGAGCATCAGATGACGTGGCAGCAATCGTTTCACCACGCGGGCCTGTTCATGCTGGGCGGCTTGATCTATCTGGCCTACGCCATGGCCATCGCCTGGGTCTTGCGCCACCGCATCAAGCAGCAAGTGCTGGCCGAAGCCCTTTTCGAATTGGCCGCCTACATCGACATCAAGGCCGATTTCTACGACACGCGTTTTAACCTGACGGAACAGTTCAACAAGCTGGTGCGCCACCAAAGCATCCTGGCCGACCGCCAGCAGGCGTCGCGCGATCTGATTCTGCGCAGCCACAAGAACAGCAAGGACGCCATCGTCGTGCAAGTGCACGTGTGCATGCTCGATCTGTATGAACTGATACTCTCGACGCACACGGATTACGCGCTGCTGCGCCAGCACCTGGCCGACTCCGACGTCTTGACATCGCTGCACGACCTGGCTTACAAGGCGGCGCGCGACATCGAATCCGTCGCCTACGCCGTCACGCGCAAGCGCGCTTCGTATGCGCAGATCAGCTATGACAAGGAATGGGCCGATATCGAAGGAGAAATTGCCCGCCTGCACGCAAAAGGCGACAGCGCGCAAGAGGCACTGGCGACGTTACGCGCGCAGCGCAACAAGATCCGCGCCATTCTGAAAATGATAGCCGAGCTGCACCTGGCCACGCAAAAAGTCTACGACAATGTGCCGTTCTGGAGCGGCGCGGACATGGCACCGTTCCTGTCGCAGCAGAAATACGAATTGAAGACCCTGCTGGCCAACCTGCGCCCGGACTCGCCCGTGTTCCGCTTCGCCCTGCGCGTATCGATGGCTATTTCCGTGGGATTGCTGATCGGCCACTGGCTGCCGTATGCGGCGCACAGCTACTGGATCGTGCTCACCATCGTCATCATCCTGCGCCCCACCTTCAGCATGACGCGCCAACGCCGCGCCGACCGCATCATCGGCACCATCATCGGCTGCGTGGTCACGGCCATCGTGATCCGCTTCGTGCACAGCAATATCGTGCTGATGGCCATCCTGTTCCTCTCCATCGTGGCCACGCCCACCTTCATCTATTTGCGCTACCGCTACACGGCCATCGCCGTCAGCCTGATGATCTTGCTGCAAATGCACCTGGTGGCGCCCAGCAACCCGAACCTCGTCAGCGAACGCCTGATCGATACCCTGATCGGCGCGGCCGTGGCCACCGTGTTCAGCTTCGTGCTGGCCAACTGGGAGTACCAGAGCCTGCCACGCCTCGTGCGCCAGGTGCTGAACGTGAACCTCAGCTATATGCAGGCCAGCTTCGCGCTGCTGCAAGGAAAGTGTTTCGATGATTTCGCCTACCGCATCGAACGCAAGCGACTGATGGACAGCCTGGCCGCGCTCAGCTCGGCACTGGTGCGCATGCTCGACGAACCGGCCAGCAAGCAGCGGGCAGTGGAAGACATCAACCTGTTCATCGTGCAAAATTACTTGCTGGTGGCCCACGTGGCGGCGCTGCGCTCGATCCTCGGGCGCCATGCCAGCCAGCTGCCCGTCGCGCCCGTCAACGCCCTGCTTGGGCACAGCCATACGCAAGTGTGTCTGACCCTGTCGCGCGCGCTGGACCAGCTCGACGACAAGGCCGCCATCAGCGCCCCGCTGGCGGCCCCTGCCGCCCCGCCCGTGAGCGAAGTGGACTGGTCGGGCTGGCCGCTGGTCAAAAGACGCATCCGCCTGTTGCAAGCCGATGCCGACAAGATCGTGGTGCATAGCGCGGCGATCGTGCATATCGTGGCCCCCAGATAATTTTTTGGGGGCGCCCTGGCGCAAGTGGTGTCATCAGGAGGTCATCTGGCCTCTCTATGCTGCCATGGTTTTTCCACTTCCAGCCAAGGTCATCCATGCACGCATTTCCCCTGAGCCGGCGCCTGCCGCTGGCGCTGGCCATCAGCGCCGCCCTCGCCCTTGCCGCCTGCGGCGGCTCCGATCACCAGGAAGCGGCGCTCGTCATTCCCGCCGCGCCCGCCGACCAGGGCGCGCCCGATACGGCGCCGCCATCGGCCACGGCCATCCCCTTTGTCGACAATATCGCCAGCAACCAGCGCGGCGATGCGCGCTACGCCACGGCCGCCACGAATGCGGGCGTGCGCGTGCTGATCGGCATGCTCGACATCTGGAAACCGTTGACGGAAATCGTCGATGCCGGCGTCTCGGCGCCAGCCGTGGACGGCTTCCCCGCCGTCGTGCCTTCCGCCTGGACGGGCGTGCCCAACGATGGTACGCCAGGCGGCACCATCGTCAATGCCAGCGTACACAATGCCAACATCGATTTCGTCGTCAAAGCCACGACCAGCCGCACCCCGGCGCAGGAACTGGCCGCCTACCTCGATGACCGCCGCGGCAAGGGCTACAGCATCACCGACGGCATGGGTCCGCTGACGGACGCCTGGCGCAGCGCGGCGCGTCAGACCACCAGCATCACCGACATCGCGCCGGACGCGACAAGCAAACTCTACAACGACAGCGGCAGCAACACGGGCGTGGCGGGCAGCGCCAATGCTGAATTCGGCAATGTGGTGGGCCTGGTCAACGCCATGGGAAACAATGGCTCGACGGAACCGGCCAAGCGCTTCTACAAATATGCGCGCCCGTTCCGCTGGAGCAGCAATGTGGCCGTGATCCCGGCCCTGCTGCTGGCCCGGAGCGCCACGCCTGCCACCGATGGCGGCTTTACCAGCGGCCATTCTGCCGAAGCCGTGCGCGGTGCGCTGGGCATGGCGTATGCCTTGCCCGAGCGCTACCAGGAAATGGTGGCGCGGGGGCTGGAACTGGGCGAAAACCGCATCATCGCCGGCATGCATTCGCCGCTCGACGTGATCAGCGGCCGCGTGCAGGCGCAAGCCATCGTCGCCGCCAACTTGCTCGACCCGGCCACGGCCGCCACCAAGGCCGCCGCCGTGACGCAGGCGCACACGACCCTGATGGCGAAAACCGGCACCACGGCCGACACCTTCTATGACTACGCCCATTCGGGCAGCGGCGCCAACGACCGCTTTTCGGACTACGCCAGCACCAAGGCCGCCTATATCCGCCGCCTGACCTTCGGTTTCGCGCAGACGGGCGCCGCCAATGCGCCGGCCGTCGTGCCGAAAGGCGCGGAAGTGCTGCTGGAAACGCGTTTGCCGTACCTGTCCGATGCGCAGCGCCGCGTGGTGCTGAAAACAACGGCCTTGCCATCGGGCTACCCGGTGATGGACGATGCAGAAGGCTGGGGCCGCTTGAACCTGTTTGCCGCCGCCGATGGCTATGCCGTCTTCACGGGCAATGTCGTCATCAGCATGGATGCGGCCAAGGGCGGCTTTTACGCCGTCGACCGCTGGCGCAACGACATCGGCGGTACGGGCAAGCTGAACAAGCAAGGCACGGGCACCCTGAAGCTGGGCGGCAACAATAGCTGGAGCGGCGGCACGCAGCTGGAAGGGGGCCGCCTGGAAGGCTTGTCGGCCACGGCCTTCGGCAAGGGCGACGTGTATGTCAGCGGCGGCACCCTGGTCAGCAATGCCCAGTCCGGCCTGGCGCTGGCCGGCAAGTACACGCAGCTGGCCACAGGCAACCTGGAATTAAAGCTGGGCAGCGGGCAGCAAGGCCGCCTGAGCGTGGCGGGCCAGATGACGGTGGCGGGCGGCAGCCTGAAGGTGACGTTCCAGAACGGCTACAAGCCGGCCGCCGGCGACACCCTGACCGTGCTGCAGGCCGCCAGCCTGAAAGGCAAGTTCGACAGCATCACCGTCGATGGCTTCAAGGTGACGCCGACGTACACGGCAACGGGCTTGCAGCTGCGTCTGGACGTATAAGCTATTTGAGGTAGCGTTCGAACCAGCCGATAGTACGTTTCTGCAAGTCGCGCTGGTGTTCGGGCTTGCGGAAGGAATGGCCTTCGCCGTCGTATATGAACAGGCTGGACGGCACGCCCATGGCGCGCAGGCCGTGCCAGAATTCCAGCGACTGGGCAGCCGGCGTTTCCACGTCGCGCTCGCCCACGTAGATCAGGGTAGGCGTCTTGGCCGCCTTGATCGATTCGATGGGCGACGCCTTGCGGTAGACGGCCGGATCGTCATAGGCGGAGGCGCCAAAGAACGGGATCATCCACTGGTTGATCCCGTTCTGTCCGTAATAGCTGATCCAGTTCGACACGCCCGCGCCCGCCACGGCCGCCTTGAAACGGTTGCTGTGCGTGACGCCCCACATGGTCATGAAGCCACCATACGAATGGCCGATCAGGCCCAGGCGCTCGCCGTCGACGGGCGCCACTGTTTGCACCGCATCGATGCCTGCAAGAATGTCGCGCCAGTCGCCGCCGCCAAAGTCGGCCATATTGGCGCGCGTAAATGCCTGGCCCTGGCCAAAGCTGCCGCGCGGATTGGGCAGGAAGACGAAATAACCTTTTTGCGTCAATTCGTGGATCAGGGTGCCCGCTCCCACGTAACGGGGCGAGGCAGCCGCGCCGGGCCCGCCATGCACGTTGACGATCATCGGGTGGCGCTTGCCTGCGTCCGTCTTCAACGGCCCCAGCAGCCAGCCCTGCACCTTGTATTGCTCGTTGTTCCAGCCTACGTTCTGCACCGTCAACTGCGGCGCAAAGCCATCATTGTCGCGCGTGATCTTTTTCAGCTGGCCCACCGGTCCCGCCACCAGGTAGCTGGCATGGGTAAAGTCTTCCTGCGCGGCCGCCGCTTGCGAGCCATCGGCGCTGAAGGACAGACGGCCATCGCTGCCGCTGCTGCTGAGCTCACCGAGCATCACAGGTTGGCTGGGGCCGGTCTGCGCATCGACGGGCACCAGCGCCAGCTGCGAATCGATCAGGGCCGTGGACAGCAAGCCGGCGCCGCGCCAGACGACGCCATTGAAGGTGCCGCGGTAGTCGGATGTGAGATTGCGCGGCGTGCCGCCGGCCAGGGGTACCGTGTAGATATCGCCGCCGATGGAGCCGAAATCGCTCATCAGGCCCCCGATGAAGACCACCGTCTTGCCATCGGGCGAAACCGAAGGCAAGTTCAGTTGCATGGCAGGTGACGCGATCACGCGCAGGGCGCCTGTGGCCGCATCGATATGGCTGAGCTTGGCGACCCACCAGTTGCTGTCGCCATTGCCCTGCGCGCTGGTGGCGACAAAGCCGCGGCCATCGGGCGTCCAGCTGTATTCATACACGTAGGTATCACTTGGTGACAGCAGACGCGGTTCGCCGCCGCTGGCCGGCACGACGGCGATGCGTTGGGCGTCGTCTTCGCTGCCCACTTCGCCCACCTGGCGCGCGCCCGCCTCGACGGCGCCGGCCAGCTTGCGCGCGCCCACCGTCGCGAGCAAGGCCAGTTGCTTGCCGTCCGGCGACCAGCGCGCCGTGCTGGCCACGCCCTTGATGCTGGTCAGCTTCCGCACTGGCGCCTGCAACAGGGTGGCCAGGTACAGCTGCGCCGTGCCCGCCTTGGCGTCGTAGCCGATAAAGGCCAGCTGCCTGCCATCGGGCGACCAGCTGGGCTTGTCGTAGGAACACACGGCACATGGATCGAATTGCTGCACGATGGCGCCGTTGACGGCGTCGCGCACGACGATGGCTGCGTGCGGGCGCTGCGCTTGCTCGCCCGCCTTGTTCGATTCGATGGCGGCGACGCGCCGGCCATCGGCGGACAGGGCTACGGCGCGGTAATCGCGCAATGCCGGCTCGGTTGCAGGAGCGGCCTGCACCGTGGCGCTAAAAAGGCTGCTTGCCAGCACGCCGCAGGCGGCCAGATCAGTTATTTTCATCATGTAAATTCCGGTTAGAAATAAAAAAAACCGCCGGCAAGCGCGGCGGTTTTGGATGGAACAGACTGCACTAGCGGGCCTTCTTGCCCAGGTGCGAATGCCGCATGCTGTACAGGAAGTAAATGGCCACCGTCACCGTCATCCAGATACTAAACACGACAAACGTCGTATGCGGCAAATCGCGCATGATGTACAGACAGGCGAGTACGCTCAGGCCAGGAATCACATACGGGCCGAACGGCACGCTGAAGCCTTCGATGCGGTTCGCGCCCTGTTTGTGGCGCAGCACGGGCACGGCGATCGACACCACCATGAAGGCCGTCAGGGTGCCGATGCTGACCATGTCCCACAGGTAAGTCGCATCGATGGAGCCGGCCACCACGGCCACCACGAGGCAGACGATGATGGTATTGCTGACCGGCACCAAGGTGCGCGGGTGGATCTTCTGGAACGATTTCGGGATCAGGCCGTCGCGGCTGACGGCAAACAGGATGCGCGTCTGGCCGTAGATCGTCACGAGGGTCACGCTGAAGACGGAAATGACGGCGCCGGCCGACAACACCAGCGCGGGCCAGGTCTTGCCCGTCACGTTTTGCAGGATCACCGCCAGGCCCGCTTCCTGGCCTTCGAACAATTTCGCCTGTTGCGCACCGAGGGCGGCCACGGCCACCAGCAAATAGAACACGGTGACGATCAGCAAGCCATACAGGATGCCGCGCGGAACATTGCGCTTGGGGTCTTTCACTTCGTCACCCGCAGTGGCCACTGTATCGAGGCCGATGAAGGAGAAGAAGACGGTGCCGGCCGCGGCCGTCACGCCCGTCATGCCGGCAAAGCCCTTGCTATTGTCGGTATTGAAGAAGGGCACGAAGTTGTCCGCATTGAAGCCGGAGAAGGCAATGGCAATGAAGAATACGAGGATGGACAGCTTGATGACGACCATGATGGCATTCATCAGGGCCGATTCCTTGGCGCCACGCAATAGCAGGAAGCCGCACATGCAGATCAAAAAGATCGGTGGCAAGTTGATGTGGCCGGCATGAAATTCCATGCCGTGCGGGCCGGAAACAATCATCGGCGTGCGCAGCATCTCGGGAATGTGCCAGCCAAACGCATTTTCCAAGAAATTGTTCAGGTAGGACGACCAGCCGATGGCCACGGCACTGCCCGCCAAGCCGTATTCGAGCAGCAAGCAGGCGGCCATGATGAAGGCAAGAAACTCGCCCACGGTGGCGTAGGCAAACGAATACGAGGAGCCGGAGGCGGGGATGCGGAACGACAATTCCGCATAACACAGGGCCGTCAGGCCGGCCGTGATGGCGGCGATCAGGAAAGACAGGACGACCGATGGACCTGCCTTGGGCACGGCTTCGACCATGGTAAAGAAAATGCCCGTGCCGATGGTGGCGCCGACGCCGATCATGGTGAGGGAAAACAGGCCGATGGACCGGCTCAAACCACTGCTGCTGAGGCCTTCACCATATTCGACCGTGGTATCGATCGGCTTGGTGCGGCAAATTTTCTGGACCAGGGTTTGGCTCACTAGCATTCCTTTATGAGGCATACGTCTTTCGTATGACGGGTAAAAACAAATAGCGCTCCGGCCCTACCTGGCAGAAAACCGGAAAGATCGCGTCCATTTTAAAAACTAAGCGATTATAGGGCTTTCATCGGCTCAGCTAAACAGAACTTTGATGCAAGGAAACAACGCCAGGCGTGCGCCACGTAATGCGCATAGGCGCTAGCGGAGCGTGAGATTGCCTAGATGAAAGAAAAAGCGCGCCGCTGCAGGGGCAGGGGCGCGCTTCTGGTTCAGCTCAGTTCAGCTGAATTACTTCTTGCCGTGTGGCACATCGGCCGGCGGCCAGCCTGCTTCGTAGCCTTGCGGCACGTCGTCGCGGCGCTCTTTCGGCGCCAGGCCCAGCGCGTAGTACAGCACAGTCAGCAGGATCAGCCAGGCCGGCCCCACCATCAGGGCGATGCGCGTATCGGGGAAATACGCCATCAGGCCGATCACCAGCGCCAGGAAAGCCAGCGAAATCCAGGAACCGTAGGGCGCGAACGGCATGCGGAAGACCAGGTTCTTGATTTCCAGCGGCGTCAAGGTCTTGCGGAACTGGATTTGCGTGACGAGGATCACGCCCCAGGTCCAGACGGCGCCGAAGGTGGAAATCGAGGTGACCCAGATAAACACTTTTTCCGGCACCAGGTAGTTCAGCAGCACGCCCAGCAGCAGCGCGAAGACAGACACGAGGATGGCGCGGCGCGGCACGCCGCTGGCCGTCGTTTCCGCAAACGCCTTCGGCGCCTGGCCTTGCAGCGCCAGGTTATACAGCATGCGGCCCGTGCTGAAGATGCCGCCATTGCACGACGACAAGGCTGCCGTCAGCACGACGAAGTTGATGATGCCGGCAGCCGTCTTGATTCCCAGGCGTTCGAACGTCATGACGAAGGGGCTGCCGGTGGTGCCGATTTCATTCCATGGGTAGATCGACAGGATGACGAACAAGGCGCCGACATAGAAAATCAAAATGCGCCAGAACACGGAATTGATCGCGTCGGGAATCGATTTCTTCGGGTTCGCCGCTTCGCCAGCCGTCAGGCCGATCATTTCCACGCCCAGGTAGGCAAACATCACCATCTGCAGCGACATCAGCACGCCCTGCGCGCCATTCGGGAAGAAGCCGCCATGCGTCCACAGGTTCGAGATGCCGATGGCCACGCCGTCGTTGCCCAGACCGAAGATGATCATGCCCGTGCCGCCGACGATCATCAGGATGATGGTGACGACCTTGATCAGGGCGAACCAGAACTCGAACTCGCCGTAGGCTTTCACGGCCAGCAAGTTGATGGCGCCCATGGAACCGAGGGCCGCCAGGGCCCAGATCCAGCGCGGCACGTCGGGGAACCAGATGCCCATGTAGATGGCGACGGCGGTAATTTCCGCCACGCACGTGACCAGCCACAGGAACCAGTAGTTCCAGCCCGTCAGATAGCCTTGCAGGGGGCCCAGGTAATCCTGGGCGTAGCGGCTGAAGGAGCCGGCGACCGGATTGTGCACGGCCATTTCGCCCAATGCGCGCATGATCATGAAGATGACCGCGCCACCGATGATGTACGACAGCATGATGCCGGGACCGGCCATCTTGATCGCGTTGCCGGAACCCAAAAACAGGCCCACGCCAATCGCGGCGCCCAGCGCCATCAGGCGGATTTGCCGCTCGCCCAGGCCGCGGTGCAAGCCTTGTTCACTCGTTTTCATTACGTGTCTCCGTTTTTTTCTTGAATACACCGATCCCTCCACCCCAATGGCGGTTCCGCTCTTGCTGGAAAGGAGGAAAAGGCGCGCCGGCGGCAAGCGCCGGCATGCTCAGATGATTAGGCCAGTTCGGCGATCAGCTCGATCTCGACGCAAGCGCCCAGCGGGATTTGCGCCACGCCGAAGGCGGAGCGCGCATGCTTGCCGCTGTCGCCGAAGACTTCGACGAACAGTTCCGAGGCGCCATTGGTGACCAGGTGCTGTTCCGTGAATTCGGAGGTGGAATTGACCAGGCTCATGACCTTGACGATGCGCTTGACCTTGTTCAAGTCGCCGCCGCACGCGTCTTGCAGGGTCGCGATCAGTTCGATGGCGATGCCGCGCGCGGCGATCTTGCCTTCTTCCGTGGTGACGTCCTTGCCCAGTTGGCCAACCCAGACCTTGCCGTCCTTCTTGGCCAGGTGGCCGGACAGGAAGACGGTGTTGCCCGTGCGGGCATGCATCACGTAGGCGGCAGCTGGTGCGGCAACGACTGGCAGTTCGATGTTGAGGGCTTTGATTTTTTCGTAAAACGACATGCTATTTCTCCAAGAAAACAATATAAGCGAAACCAAAATTCATGCACGGCAGGGCACGCAGGATGACGCCCTGGCAGCGCGGTAGTGACCGACAACAGTGCCAGATTAAACGTCATCATATTGGTGAACCAGCAGTTTTAGTTCACAAATAGGCCCGGTTATTCAGTGGATTATACCGACAATCAAACAAAATTCAGCATCGGTTCATGAAGCATGCTCTGCAGGCATCGAGCGTGACTTTTTTCATTAAATTGTCACTTGTGCAATGTCAAGCCCTCCGGGTCAAGGTTTATCGCCTCCAGAAATGCCCGGTCGTGCGAAACCACAAGTAACGCGCCCTGATATTGCAGCAGCATCTGCTCCAGCGCCTGCAGGCTGGCCAGGTCCAGATGATTGTCCGGTTCGTCGAGCAGCAACAGTTGCGGCGGCGCCTGCGCATACAGTTCGACCGCCAGCGCCACCTTCAGGCGCTCGCCGCCGCTGAGCAGCTGGCTGGGCATGATGGCGCGCGCGCCGGCAATGCCCAGCAGCGCCAGCCGCGTGCGCAGCTCGCCTTCCGGCACGATGCTGTTGCGTGCCTGCAAGCGCTGCACGGCGCTGCGCTCGCCGTCTTGCAGTCCCGCATGCTGGTCCAGCCACGCCACTCGTGCGTGGCACAGTACCTCGCCGCCGGCGGGCGCCAGCTGCCCGGCGATCAGGCGCAGCAGGGTCGACTTGCCGCTGCCGTTATTGCCCGTCACTGCCAGGCGGCGCGGCCCACTGATGACCAGGCTCACAGGCTGGGCCTGGCCATAGGGCAAGACCAGATCGCGCAATTCCAGGATCAGCTTGCCATTCGGCACGGCACTGTCGGGCGCCAGCAGCAACCGCTCCATCTCGGGCGCGCAGCGGGCGCTGGCGTCCATCACTCTTTGCTGGCGCGCCTGCTGCGCCTCTTGCGCGCGCAGACGCAGCTTGCCCTGGCTATCCTGGCTGTTGTCCTTTCTCGCGCCCAGCAGCAGCTTGCTCTGATTGCCTTCGCGGCCGTCTTTTTCACCACGCACCACCCGTTTCTGCTGCCGTTCGGCCTGCTGCTGCGCCTCGCGCTGTTCGCGTCTGGCGCCCGCCTTTTCCGCCTGCAGCGCGGCCGCAAAACCGGCCTGTTCCAGCGCGCGCTGCTGCGCATACATCGCGTAATTGCCGCCATAGCTGCGCAAACCCTGGCTCGACAGCTCGGCAATTGTATCGACATGCTCGAGCAAGCCGCGATCATGGCTGACCAGCAGCAAGCCGCCCGGCCAGCGCGCCATCTGCGCCACCAGGCGGGCGCGCTGCTGCACGTCGAGATGGTTGCTCGGTTCATCGAGCACCAACCAGTCCGCCTGCGACAGCCAGGCGCCCTGCAGGGCGACGCGTTGGCGTTCGCCGCCGCTCAGGCTGGCCGTTGGCGTAGCGGCATCCACATGGCGCAAGTCGAGCGCATCGAGCGCCTGGCGCAAACGGGCGTGGGCATCCCAGCGATCTCCCACGAGAGCGTAATCGGCTTCGTCAACGCTGCCTTCGGCGATGCGCGCCAGCGCCGCCAGCACATCCTCCATGCCGGCGAGCGCCGCCACGGTAGGATAGCGCTCAGGATCGAGTTCCTGCGCCACGTAATGCACGCTGCCGTCGCAGCGCACGGCGCCGGAAGACGGCGGCGCCTGGCCCGCCAGCAGGCGCGCCAGCACGCTCTTGCCCACGCCGTTATCGCCGACAAGGCCGATACGTTGCGGGGCAAAAGAAAATTGCAGATCGGAAAACAGGGCGCGGCCATCAGGCAGCACAAAGGAAAGACGGTCGAGTTGCAGTAATGCGGGCATGGATACTCCTTGAGCAAGGCTGGCGAATCCGCGCGGCGCAATGGCGCGCTGGCGGGATGGGCGAGGCCGTGCACAGCACGGCAGTATCAATGGCGCATGTCGAAGCGTCCTGGAGAAATGGATGAAGAAGCGTCAGTGTAGCAGACGAGACACGTTAGCGCTGGCCCAGGGTCGTGTCGCCGAACAGGTTCTTGTATTCGCGCGGCTGCGAGCGCCAGTACTGCGGCGGCGCCTGCACTTGCGCGCCCAGCTGGGCCGCCGCATGCCAGGGCCAGCGCGGGTCGAACAGGATGGCGCGTGCCAGCGCCACCATGTCGGACTGGCCGTTGGCGATGATGTCTTCCGCCTGCTGCGCTTCCGTGATCAATCCCACGCTGATGGTGGGCAAGCCGCTGTCGCGCTTGATGCGTTCGGCGAACGCCACCTGGTAGCCGGGACCCACGGGAATCTGCTGCTGCGGCGAAATACCGCCGCTGGAGACGTGGATGAAGTCGGCGCCCAGTTGCTTGAGCTCTTGCGCGAAGCGCACGCTTTGCTCGATTTCCCAGCCGCCTTCGACCCAGTCGGTGGCGGAAATGCGCACGCCCACGGCTACCGAGGCAGGCACGGCGGCGCGCACGGCCTCATAGACTTCCAGCGGAAAACGCATGCGGTTTTCCAGGCTGCCGCCATACGCATCGGTGCGCTGGTTGGCCAGGGGCGACAAAAACTGGTGCAGCAGATAACCGTGCGCCGCATGCAATTCGATGCCTTCGATGCCGAGCGCATGCACGCGCTGGGCGGCCGCGACAAAGGCGCCCTTCACTTGCAGCAAGCCCATCTCGTCGAGCGCGATCGGCACGGTTTCGCCCGGTGCATGGGCGATGGCGGACGGGGCCACCGTTTGCCAGCCGCCCTCGGCCAGGTGCACGCAGGAACCACCCTGCCAGGGCGCGCGGCTCGACGCCTTGCGTCCCGCATGGCCCAGCTGCACCACCAGCGGAATCGGCGAGTGCCGGCGGATCGCCTGCACCACCTTGGCCAGCGCAGTCTGATTCGCATCCGACCACAAGCCCAGGTCCTCGGCCGAGATGCGTCCCTCGGGCGAGACGGCGGTCGCTTCCGTCATCAGCAAGCCCGCGCCGGACAGGGCCAGATGGCCCAGGTGGATCATGTGCCAGTCGGTGGCGTTGCCGTTCTCGGCCGAGTACTGGCACATGGGCGCGATGGCGATGCGGTTGGCCACGTGCAGCGGCCCCAGTACATACGGCGTGAATAGCTGGCTCATGGCGGACTCCGAAAAAGGGCAAGCACCGATTCTACTGTGCTTTGAAAAGCGCGGCTTACACCTGCTTACGTTTGATACAGCGCAAGGGCTAGCCTTGCGCGGGCGGGGCCGCTAATCTGGACACATCAATAACACCCGCAGTACCACCCCAGGAGAACACATGAACACGACGACTACCGCCAGCCGCATCCACCCTTTGATGGCCGGCGCCGCCATTTCCGTGACGGTCCTGTGCCTGGTCGGCGCGGCATCCATCGCCGGCATCCTGCCCAATTCGCGGGCGACCGTGCCTGCCACGGCTGCCGTGCCTGCCGACGTGGCCGCCATGACGCCGGCCGCCGCCGCCCTCGCAGCGCCCGCGGCTGCCCCGCTTGCCGCGCCTGTTGTCGCGCAAGCCGCTCCTGCACCAGCCCCCGCACCCGTCGTGCACAAGCGCGTCGTGCACCACACGCAAGTGGCGCAAGCACGCCCTGCCTACAATGACAACAATGATGGCTACCGCGAGACGGCCTACCGCGAACCCGTACGCCAGCAGCAGCCAATACCTGCGCCGGCGCCGGCACAACCCAACTACGTGGGCATCGGCACGGGCGCCGTCATCGGCGGCTTGATCGGCAATCAGGTAGGTGGCGGCCGCGGCAAGGCGCTGGCGACGGTGGCCGGCGTGATCGGCGGCGGCATGCTGGGCAATGCAGTGCAGAACCAGGTCGAGCAGCAACCGCAACGTTAAAAAACCTGCTGCGCGTCGCGCTTTGCGGCCTGCGATGCTCACTGTGCTTCAGCACAGTTGCGCTTCTCGGCCACAAATCATCGCCGCTCGCGACGATTTTTAATCATAAGGACCAAGATAATCGAGCTTGCCTACGGCCACGCCATTGTTTCTCAGGATGGCGTGGACCATGGAAACGTGGAAATAGAAGTTCGGCAAGGCAAAGCTGAGCAGGTAGTCATCGCCCGAGAACTTTGTCCCCTCGTCCGTCCAGTTCAGCACGACTTCCTTCTGCGCGCTGCCGGCCATCTGGCCCGCATTCACGCTGTCGATGTAGGCGATGGTGTTGGCGATGCGTTCCTGCAGCTGCTCGAACGACGCTTCATTATCCTCGAACTTCGGCGCCGGCACGCCGCTCAGGCGTTCGACCGACATCTTCGACGTATCGCTGGCGCGCTGCACCTGCGCCGTCAAGTCCAGCATGTCGGGCGCCAGCTGCGCACCGAGCAAAATCTCGGGCACGATGCCATCTTGCTCCACATGCGCCTGGCCCTTTTGCAGCAGGGCCGAGACGACGCGCAAGCCGCGGATGAAGACGGGAATGGTTGCCTGATACATGGACACGGACATGGCTGACTCCTTGAAATTGAACGATGAGCCAGTGTACCCGAGCCGCTGTTTTCCGGCAGCGCGCCCGTGTGCGTCAGCGCACCGAGCGGCCCAGTTGCTCTTGCTCTTACTTGTCCAGGTTGACCTTGCCGTCCGGTAAATGCGCTGGCTGCTCAACGGACTCCTGCGGCTGTACCGGCGCCGGCTGGTCCTTGCGCTTGCCGGTGAAAAACTTGACGATGGCCGCGCCGCCGCCCACCACGGCCAGGAGCAGCACTTTCTTAAAGGCCAGCAGCAGCGCCAGCAGTTTGCCAAACAGGCCCAGCTTGCTGGCCACGCCACCGGCCACCAGCGCCGCCAGGCCGTATTCGGCCACCTTGTCCGTCTTGCTGTCGAAATCCGTGTAGCGGTTACCGTCGGTAAATTCCGTGAACGCCGTCACTTGCTGCATCTCTTTCTTGATCGACTCGATCTGCTGCATGCTGGCGATCGCATTCAGGTTCAGCACGCCTTCGCGGCCCAGCACGCGCACGTTGTAGTTCAGCGAGTGCTCGCCGCCATCGACCATCAAATCCTTGGCCCAGTACAGCTTGTGCGTATCCTTGGCATAGCTGGGTTTTTCCGCCCAGCCCATCAGATGAATGCCGGGATAACCCTGCTTCTTGCGCTCCGCATTGTTTTCCAGCACGGACGCCTGCATATCCTTGAGCAATTCGTCGTACTTGATGCTGTCCGCATCGTCATCCTTGATATGCCCTTCCTTTTCATACGTCACCACCACGCCCCAGCTGTCGCGCTCGAGCACGCTGGTCTTGGCGGGCACGATCATGCCCAGCGATTCCATGCCCGGCGGATTGCCCCAGGCATCGACCAGCACGCGCTCGGCGTCCGTCGGCGACAAATAGCGGAAGTTGGCGGGCAAATCCAGGGTGGCGATGCCGCCCGGCAAAGTGATCTTGCCCCGCTGCAGGTGCAACTGGGCGAGAAATTGCTCGGCCGTCATTTCCGTTGCGGCTGCCTTCTCTTCGGCAGGGGCGGCAGCCGTCAGGCCGGAGAGGGTCAGGCACAGCAAGGCTGTCAGCAGGCATTTCAACATGATCGGTCCAAAAAATTGCAAAGGGTAAATATTTTAAATCAATTGATTGCTTAATGGATAATTATTTCTGTGTGGCATTTTCCATATAAAAAAAGCGCCAGACGGGATATCCCGGCTGGCGCCTGAGGCGATACGATTACTGGATCATCAGGAGACGCGCACCACCATCAGTCCTGCGCGCAAACCCACGCGCACGTCCGGGTTGGGAAACACCACCAGTTCTTCCGCGTGCTGCACCGTGTAGACGTGGTCGCCATCGCTGGCGATCACGGCGTGCTGCGGCAGGGACGTGAAATTCTGCGTGCTGCGATCAAAAGCCATGCGGAATTCATCGCTGTGCTTGATGATTTCCTGCGCCACCTTGAACACGTGCGGCGCTGCCTTGACAGGCTGCGCAGGCAGACCGCGCAGCAAGCCGTCCAGCGCCCGCGACACGTCGTCAAACAGGGACAGATCGTTCTGCCCCAGTGTGCCCACGCGGCCCAGCTCCACCGTGCTGGCGGCCGCGCCGAAATGCTCGGCCGAATAATAGCTGTACGTGCCGGCCGACTGCGGGTTCATGATGATGGCGCCGATGGCGGCCTGGCCCAGCCAATCGATCAGCTGTGCCTTGGCGTCGTCGGCCACCAGGTCCGGCACGATGGCAAACGTGGGGTACACGGACGGCCGGATGGCCGTGTGCAAATCCAGGTGCCAGCGCACGGGACCGGCCGCTTCAAAGAACGCTGTTGTCGCGGCGATCATTTCATCGGCGCGCGCGCTTTCCGCCGCTTGCGCCAGGCTGCCCCTTACGGGGCGGAACATGCGATTGAGGTCAGCGTCAATAAAACGCTTGCCGGCCCGGATCGCATCGACATTGCCCACGCAGACAAGCAGATCGACGGCCAGTGCGGACGCATCGCGCGACAGCGCGTCAAGCAGATGCGCCAGCACTTCGATCGGTCCCGTTTCGTCGCCATGCACGCCCACCGAGACGGCCACGCTGGCGCGGCCCTCACCAGGCTTGACGACTTGCAGCATGCCGGGCGCCGGCAAGGCCACCGTGAAGCCGGCGTCCGAAAACAGCTGGGCCACGCCGCTGAAATCGGCCTGCGCCAGCGCCTGCACTACCGGTGTTACTACCTGGGTTACTTCTTGCGTCATTACACCGCCGCTTCCGCTGGGGTTTTCGCCGTGATTTTATTCACGGCTTCCGACAAGGTCCACACGTCCAGCATGGCTTGCTCCAGTTCCGTCGCCGCCACATAGGCCGACAAACCCAGCGCGCCCGTCACGGCATCGACAGCCTGGCCCGCATTGCCTTGCTCGGCGCGCGCCAGCACCTGCGTCAGCAGACGCTGTTGCGTGCGGCGCAGGGCTTGCTGCGCGTAGTTGCGCAACTGCTCCTGCGACTTGCCTTGCGCGGCCAGCTTCAGGCCACGTTCCAAGGTATCGATGCCCGCCTGGCTGCGCAGGGACAGGCCCACTTGCAGGAAGGCGGCCAGGTCCATCGAAGCAGGACGCGGCACGGACAGGGCCGGGAACAGGAAGCCGGCGACGACTTCCAGCGCATCGACCGCATCCCACGCCTGCACGAAGGCCGGCGTCAAGCCCGGCACCAGCGCCGCTTCCGACTTGATGCCGACGGCTTTGAGCAGCTCGCGCTTCGATTCCGCGCCAAACAGGCGCGTCAGTTCGGCCAGGCCGGCGCCGCGCAATTGCTCGGCCGGCACGGACAGCACGCCGGCGATCATCGTTTGCTGCAGCACGCGCGTTTGCGCATCGACCTTGATCGACACGTCGCGTGGAATCGTCAAGGCATCCGCATCGAGCGCGTCGAACACGGGCGCCAGGTTCAGCGCCACCCATGCCTGGCCCCAGGCCAGGATCACGGCCGACTCGTCCACGCCGTGTTCCGCCGCCAGGTTGCGGATCATCAGCGGGCCGCAGCGGTTGATCACTTCATTGGCGAGCACGGTCGCCAGGATGGCGTTGGCCAGCGGATGATCGAGCGCCGAACGGGTTTCCACCAGCAAGGACGGGAAGTACGGCTTGAGCACCGGCTCGGCCCACGTTTCGCCCGTCAACGGCAAGGCGGACAGGATGCGCTTGAAGCGGTTCTTCACGTTGGCGATCACCACTGCCAGTTCCGGCGTCGTCAAGCCACGACCGTCGCTCTTGCGGCGCGCCAGTTCAGCCACCGACGGCAGCTGCTCCAGCTCGCGCGACAGGGCGCCCTCCTCTTCCAGGCTGGCGATCAGGGCGGCATAGCCATCCTGCACGGCGCTTTCGCTTTGCGCCTGCAATTCGCGCACCAGCAAATGCGTCTGCTGCGTGTTGTCGCGCAAGACCAGGCGCTCGACGTCGTCCGTCATCGCATACAGCTCGCGGTTGCGTTCTTCTTCCGTCAGCTTGCCCGCGTTGACTTCCACATCCAGCCAGATTTTCACGTTCACTTCATGGTCCGAGCAATCCACGCCAGCCGAGTTGTCGATCGCATCGGTGAAGATGCGGCCACCGGCCAGCGCGAATTCGATACGGCCCGCCTGCGTCGCGCCCAGATTGCCCCCTTCGGCCACGACCTTCACGCGCAGCTCATTGCCGCTGACGCGGATATGGTCGTTGGCGCGGTCCTTCACCTGTGCGTGCGTTTCCGTCGACGCCTTGATGTAGGTACCGATGCCGCCGTTGTAGAACAGGTCCACGGGCGACTTCAGGATGCGGTGCATCAGTTCTTCCGGCGGCAGCGAAGTTTCCGCGATATCGAGCGCGGCGCGGATTTGCGGCGACAGTTCGATCGTGCGGGCGGAGCGCGGATACACGCCGCCGCCGGCCGAGATCAAGTCCTTGTTGTAGTCGTCCCACGAGGAGCGCGGCAAGGCGAACAGGCGCGCGCGTTCCTCGAACGAGACGGCGACGTCCGGCGTCGGGTCGAGGAAGATGTGGCGGTGGTCGAACGCGGCCACCAGTTTCAACTGGCGCGACAGCAATACGCCATTGCCGAACACGTCACCCGACATGTCGCCCACGCCGACCATGGTGATCGGGGTGGTATTGAGGTCGTGGTCCATTTCATAGAAGTGGCGCTTCACGGCTTCGAACGCGCCCTTGGCGGTGATGCCCAGTTTCTTGTGGTCGTAGCCGTTCGAGCCGCCCGAAGCGAACGCGTCGCCGAGCCAGAAACCGCGCTGCACGGCGATGCCGTTGGCGATGTCCGAGAACGTGGCCGTACCCTTGTCGGCGGCCACCACCAGATACGGGTCGGCGTCGTCGAAGCAGACGGTATCGACTGGCGGAACGATATTGCCCAGCGAACGGTTGTCCGTCACTTCCAGCAGGCTGGAAATGAACAGGCGGTAGACGGCTTCGCCTTCGGCCGCGATGGTTTCACGCACGGCGTCCTTCGGCATCATCTTGCAGACAAAACCGCCCTTCGCGCCGGCCGGCACGATGACGGCGTTCTTGACCATCTGCGCTTTCACCAGACCCAGGACTTCCGTGCGGTAGTCTTCCATGCGGTCGGACCAGCGCAAGCCGCCACGGGCGACAGGGCCGCCGCGCAGGTGCACGCCTTCGAAGCGGCGCGAGAAGACGAAAATCTCGCGGTAAGGACGCGGTTCCGGCACCAGCGCCAGGCTGCTGGTGTCGAACTTGAAGATGATCTTGTCGCCTTGTTGATTGTTCTGGAAGTAGCTGGTGCGCAGGGTGGCGGCCATCAGGTCGGCCAGCGCGCCGAGGATTTCCTCGGTATCGGCGTGGTTCACGGAGGGCAGGCCGGCCTTGATGGCGGCGATGCTTTCCAGGGCTTGCGCATGCTGCGCGTCGGACAGCGAAGGATCGAAGCGCTGCAGGAAGGCCTCGACCAGGGCTTTGACCTGGGCCGGCTGCTTGCGCAGGCTTTCGGCGATATAGCGCACCGAGAAGCGGCTGCCCGTCTGGCGCCAGTAGCTGGTGTAGGCGCGCACCAGTTGCACTTCGCGCGTCGACAGGCCGCCTTCGATAACGAGGCCATTCAGGCGGCCATCTTCAGCCGTGTCGTTGAACAGGGAAGCAAACAACTCCTGCGCGACGGCGACGACGGACGGCTGCGCCAGTTTCGCCGCGCTGGCGGCATCGACCGTCAGGCTGGTGACGAAATAGCGCGTGCCGTCGGCCAGCGAAACGGAATACGCCTGTTCGCGGTCGATGGCCACGCCCGCATTGTGCAGTGCCGGCAGGATGGTCGACAGCGGCGGCACCTTGTTGGCCGAATACAGGCGAATCGTGGTGACGTCGCCCGTCTCGATGCGCACGGCGACGTGCGATGGATCCGTATTGCGCAGGATGGTGTCGAGGTCGCGGAAGGCGACGGCCGGCGCCGTGGCGGCCACGTAATCGAGCGGTAACGTGGCGCACAGTTTGCGCAGGCTGGTGCGCAGGGCCACGTCGGGCACGGCGTCGGCCACGGCGGCAAAGCCGTTATGCCAGCCATCGAGCACGCTCAGCAGCGGCTGTTCGATGTCCGTTTCCAGGTCCAGCGGGTAGCGCGCGGCGTGGGCGATCAGGTAGACGCGCGCCAGGGGGCCGTCGGCCACCAGGGTTTGCATGCTCACGTGCGTGGCGCCGGAACTGGCTTGCAGGGCTTTTGCCAGGCTCGATGCGACGCTGGCGCTGTAACGCTCGCGCGGCAGGTAGACCAGCACGTTCAGGTGGCGCGCGTACACGTCGCGGCGCGCGAAGACTTTGGTGCGCGGCTGCTTGTACAGCGAAACGACGGAACCGCACACTTGCGCCAGCCAGTCGAGGTCCGCTTCCAGCGCTTCCGTGCGTGGCAGCGATTCGAGGATTTCGCGGAATTTCTCGGCACGGAAGCCTTGCTGGCGCACGCCGGCCAGGCTCAGTACCTTGGCCACGCGGCCGCGCGCAAACGGCAGCGCCGCCAGCGGAGTGGAATTGCCGGCACGGGTGAACAGGCCGACGAAGCAATGCTCGCCCAGGATCGCGCCTTGCGCATCCATGTCGCGCACGCCGATGAAGTCCAGCTGCTGGTCGCGGTGCAAAGTACCCGCCACGTCGGCCTTGACGATGGACAGCGCCGAGTCGCGCTTGGCCAGGGTGTCGAAGTCGCCCGGAATATTCGCCAAGCAGGTGCCGTAGACTGGGTGCGCCGTATCCTGCAGCACGCCGACACGGCTAGGAATGTCGCGTTCCAGTTCGCGCACGCCCGGCTTGACGCGGTAGTAGGCGTAACCGAATACTTCAAAGCCGCCGCTGCGGGCCCACTCCAGGAAGGCGGCCACTTCCGCGCCTTCTTCGCCATGCTGCGATGCAGCCGTGGCGACGGCGGCCAGGCGCTCGCTCATGGCGGCGGCATCGCGGCGCACGATGGCGGCGTCGCGCGCGACCGTCTCCAGGGCGGCGACCAGCGCGGCCAGGGCTTCCGGCGCCAGCTCTTCGTCGAGCAGCACCAGCACATACGATTCGAGCGGGTCGCCCGGCTGGCGCACCGCTTCGACGCTGCCGTCAGCGGCGCGGCGCACGGGCAGCACGGTATTCATCACGCCGCGCACGGCCAGGTGCTGGCGGCGCATGGCCATGACGATGGAGTCGACCAGGTAAGGCATGTCTTCGTTCAGGATCAGCAAGGCGCTCGCCATGCCGCCACGGCCATCCGCATAACGCAGGGTGGCGATCTGGCAGCCGTTGCCGGTGCGCTTGGCCGCTTGCGTGAAGCCCTCGACCAGCACGGGTGCCAGGCTGTCGGGCGCGATATCGGCCAGGTCTTCGGCGTCGAGCGAGTCGAGCCAGGCCTGCACCAGCTGCACGACAGGCGCTGCCGCCTTGCCTGCCTTGTCAGCCGCGTTAATCAGCTCCAGCGTTTGTGTACGCAAATCTTGTGGCGTGTGATTCATCTTGCATCTCCATTACGGTAATGTGAATGTCCAACGCTGTCGTTCGGGCTTGTGGCTGGGCGGCAGCGGTGTCAAGAGACGGGGGTCGCCCGTCCAATTCTGTCTGTGCTACGGATAGTTGTCTCGGATTTTCTGTGTATTTTTCTATCGCCTACAAGTCGTACAATCCAGGTAAGTTGAGGATGATCGTCAATTCTTCAAGCGCCGCATGCACTTCCAGCGCCAGCTGCGGGTCGGCCAGGTCGCCCGGCTCCAGGTGGTCGCGGTAGTGTTTTTCCACCCACTGCACCAGCCGATGGTACAGCGTTTCCGTCATGACCACGCCCTGGTGCATGGCGCGCGCCTCGGTTTCCGTCAGGGCCACGCGCAAACGCAGGCAGGCGGGCCCGCCGCCGTTGCGCATGCTCTGGCGCAGGTCGAAATGTATCAGTTCGTCGATCGGTCCACCGCTGGCCACCAGGCCTTCCAGGTAGCGCGACACGGCGCGGTTTTCCTGGCATTCCTGCGGTATCACCAGCGCCATCTTGCCGCCTTCTTTCGTCAGCAGCTGGCTGTTGAACAGATAGCTGGTCACCGCATCCTGGATCGGCACCTGGCCCGTGTCCACGCGCAGCGCGTCCAGTTGCGCGCCCGTGGCGGCGACGGCGCGGCGCAGCTGCGACAGGCTTGCTTCTTCATCGGCAAACGCCTGCTCGTGATAGAACAGCACATTGCCGTTGCCGACGGCGATGACGTCGTTATGGAACACGCCCTGGTCGATCACGTCCGGGTTCTGCTGCACGTACACGGTGCGCTTCGCGTCCAGGCCATGCAGGCGCGCCACGGCTTGCGACGCTTCCAGGGTCTGGCGCGCCGGGTATCGCTTCGGCGACGGCGTCGATGGATCGAACTCCACCCGACCATACACGAACAATTCAACGGATGGCGCGCCGTGGCTCGCGCCCAGGCGCGTGTGGTTGGCCGCGCCCTCGTCGCCAAAGGCCGGTGTCGACGGCAGCGCGTCATGCACGGCGAAGTGCTTGTCGTCGCCAAAAATGGCGCGCAGGCTGCGCGCCGACTGCGCGTGCTCGAAGGCGCGGTGCAGCTTGCTATTCAGGTTGGCGGCCGTGAAATGCACACGGCCATCCTGCGTGTCCGCCGACGGGCTGACCGTGGCCGCATTCGCCGTCCACATGGGCGATGCGGAATACGCGCAGGCCAGGATGACGGGCGACTCCTGGTAGGCGCGCGCCAGCACGTCGGCGTCCGTGCCCGTGAAACCGATGGAACGCAGCAGGCGGAAATTGGGCCGGTCCTGCGGCGGCAGCAAGGCTTGCGCAAAGCCGCGCGCGGCCAGCGCGCGCATCTTGGCCAGACCCTGCAAGGCGGCCTGCTTCGGATTCGAGGCGCTTTTCACATTGCTGAACGAGGCCACGTTGCCGAACGAGAGTCCGGCATAGTTATGCGATGGCCCGACCAGGCCGTCAAAATTGTATTCGCGCGTGCTGTGCATGGGATTTCCTTAAAAATTCAGGCCGGGCGACAGCTTGGCCGGCATTTCCAGCGCACTGTTCTCGATCGAGGCGACCGGATAGGCGCAGTAATCGGCCGCGTAATAGGCGCTCGGACGGTGGTTGCCCGACTTGCCGATGCCGCCGAACGGCGCCGTGCTGGCCGCGCCCGTCGTCGGACGATTCCAGTTGATGATGCCGGCGCGCGCGCGTACCTGGAAGGTTTGCCACAGAGCCGGATCGTCGGACAACAGCGCTGCTGCCAGGCCGAACTCCGTGGCGTTGGCGACCTTCAGGGCCGCGTCGAAATCGGCCACGCGTATCACTTGCAGCAGTGGGCCGAACCATTCTTCGTCGGGGATGCCAACAGCAGCGGTGACGTCAACGATGCCGGCCGTGACAAAGCCCGCCTCGGGATTCAACTGGCGCATCTGCAGCAAGGTGGTGCCGCCCTTGGCGACCATGTCCGCCTGCGCCTGCACCAGGCGCGCGGCCACGGCGCTCGACACGACAGGGCCCATGAATGGCTGCGGCTGGGCGTCGGACGCGCCGATGCCCAGTTTCGCGGCCACTTCCACCAGGCGCGCAACGAAGGCGGCACCAAAGGCGTTATCCTGCACCACCAGGCGGCGCGCGCAGGTGCAGCGCTGGCCGGCCGAGACAAAGGCGGAGAAGATCGCGTGGTGCACGGCCGCGTCGACATCCTTCACATCCCACACGACCAGGGCGTTGTTGCCGCCCATTTCCAGCGCCAGCATCTTGCCCGGCTGGCCGCCGAACTGGCGGTGCAGGCTGATGCCCGTCTGGCAGGAACCCGTAAACAATACGCCGTCGAGGTGTGGATTGGCGCCCAGGGCCACGCCCGTGTCGCGTCCACCGTTGACGAGGTTGACGACGCCATTCGGCAAGCCCGCCTGCTGCCACAGCTGCACGGTTTTGATGGCCGTGCGCGGTGCATATTCGCTGGGTTTGAAGACGATGGTGTTACCGGCGATCAGGGCCGGCACGATGTGGCCGTTGGGCAGGTGGCCGGGGAAATTATATGGACCGAAGACGCCGAACACTCCATGCGGACGGTGGCGCAGCACGGCGTCGCCATCGGCGATCCTGCTTTGCGTGACGCCCGTGCGCGCGTTGTACGACTGCACCGAGATATCGATCTTGTTGGCCATGGTGGCCACTTCCGTGCGCGACTCCCACAACGGCTTGCCCACTTCTTCCGAGATCAGCAGCGCCAGCGCTTCCGCATGTTCCTTCAGCAGTTCGCGAAAGCGCACGCAGATGGCGATGCGCTCTTCGACGGGCGTCTCGGCCCATGCTTCAAAGGCGGCGCGGGCGGCCTGGCAGGCCTGTTCGACTTCGTTCTCTGTCGCTTCCAGGCTGGCCCAGGTCTGCTTGCCGTTCGACGGATCGATGGTGAGCAGTTCACGGCCCGTGCCTGGCAACCAGGCGCCGTTGATGAAGTTCGATGCTGCGGTAGATGGATTCAATACGTTAGACATGGGAATGCTTCCTCGGGTTGAGTGACAAGGTGCGCACGGTGTCGCCGTGATGGCAGCGCAGCAGATGCAGTTCATCGTCGTCGAGCGCGATCTTGCCGCTGTGCGGATTGGCGCTGGTAACGATCATGCGGAAATCTTTCAGATCGGTGTTCGACACCAGGTAAGGCTCGGCCTGGGCCGTGTCACCGCACACTTCCGGCGCAGGCACTGGCACAGTCGCGGCGTCGAGCACGGCCGGCATGCTGTCGCGCATGGCGCGCAGTTCGGAGACGCGCGCCTGCAGCACGGGACCGGCGTCGAAAATGTCGACATAGCCTTCGAAGTGCAAGCCTTCCTGTTCCAGCAGGCGGCGCGCGGGCGCCGTGCTCAGATGCACCTTGCCGATGACTTCCTGCGCTTCGTCGGGCAGGTAGGCCACGTACATGGGCTGGCGCGGCATCAGTTCGGCGATGAAGGATTTTTTACCGAGGCTCGTCAAGTCGTCGACGTGGTGGAAATCCATCTTGAAGAAATGGCGGCCCAGGCCTTCATAAAACGGCGAGCTGCCGTCCGGCGCCTGGTAGCCGCGCATTTCGGCGATCAGCTTTTCCGTGAACAGTTGCGGGAACTGGGCGATGAAGAGGAAACGGCTTTTCGACAGCAGCTTGCCGTTGTTGCCGCTGCGGTAATCGGGGTGCAAAAACAGCGAGCACAGTTCCGTGCTGCCCGTCAGGTCATTCGACAGGTACAGGGTTTCCATGCGCGTAAACACATCGAGCTCGCGGCTGGAATGGACCAGGGTGCCAATGCGGTAGTTATAGAACGGTTCGTCCAGACCCACGGCGCCCTTGATGGCGCACACGCCGGCCAGGCGGCCCGTGTCGGTATCCTCCATGACGAACATGTAGTCGCGCTTTTCGGGCGGGATGGTTTCGGCGAACGAAGCGCAGGCGATGGCCAGGCGGTCGCCCAGCATTTTCATATCCGGCTTGAGGGTGGTCATGCCGGTGCCGACCTGGCTGGCCAGGCCATACAGGGCATCGAGGTCATTGGCGTTGATGGCGCGTACTACTAGCATAAAATTAACTCCCTTAGATACGCACGCAAATGACGCTATCGCCTTCGGCCACGGCCAGCGCTTCGAGCAAGTCTGCCGGCAAGCCGATGGTGTCCTGCGCTTCGAGCGCATCGCACGTGAAGGTGACGGCGCGGAAATTGCGCTCGGCGCCGGAAGCGACCGCATAGTGCACTTTCAGGCCCGTGCGGCTGGGGGTGACGCCCGCGACGACGCGGCGCGTGAGCGAACCCGTAAACGAGCGCAGCGCATGCTTGTGCGCCTGCAGGATCGGGCCGCCATCGAAGATGTCGATGTAGTCGTCGGCTTCAAAGCCTTCTTCCGTCAGCAGATTGAAAGCCAGTTCGCCGCTCGGGTGGATCTGGCCCATGGCCGCCTGCGCATCGCCGGGCAGCAGCGGCACGTACACAGGGTAGTGCGGCATCAGTTCGACGATCAGCGTGCGGTTGCGCGCCCCGCCGATGACTTTTTCGGCATCGAGGAAATCCATCTGGAAGAACTTGCGGCCCAACGCATCCCAGAATGGCGACTGACCATCGGCGTCCGTGATGCCGGCCAGCGGCACGAAGAAGCGGTCGCCGAAGCGGTGCGGCGCCAGCACGGCGAACAGAAGCCGCGCGCGCGACAGCAAGGCCGCTTCCAGGCCCGCCTGCTCCATGTTGCGCACATAGAAGCCGGACAGCTGCGAGTACGCCGTCAACTCGGAACACAGGGTCAGCGCATGCACGCTGTGGCTGATGTTCAGGTCGCGCGAGACTTGCTGGATGACGTCGTTGCGGAAGGAAAAATAGGTGCCGTTCGAGCCGGCCGAGGCGAAGATGGCGGCCGTACCGGCAATGCTCTTGTCGAGCAGGGATTCAAGCACGAAGAGATACGACTCTTCGCTGGGGATGTCGACATGGGCGGCAAACGAGGCGATGGAGCGCTCGACGGAGGCGGCGATTTTTTCGCGCGTCTTCGGCAGGGTATGGACACCCGGCATGGTGACTGCGGCCAGCGCTTCGAGGGCTGCAATATCCGCAATTTCTACCGGACGGACAACATACATGGGTACTCCTTCAATGCTGACGATACTTGGGCTGAATACCCGGGTAGAACCAAGCCGGCCCGCAGCAAAGCGGCGGGCCGGTGATCAAACAGGGAGCGGAGCTAGCTTCAGGCTTTCAGCATGCCGTCGATGGCGGCGCGCAGCAGACGGCCCGCTTCGGCGATCTGCTCGTCCGAGACGATCAGGGCCGGCGCCAGGCGCACCACGTCCATGCCGGCGATCAGCACCATCAAGCCTTGCGCTTCGGCCGCTTTCTGGATGTCCTTCGCGCGGCCTTTGTAGGCATCGGTGACGACCAGGCCCAGCAGCAAACCGCTGCCGCGCACGATGGAGAACACTTGCGAGTAATCAGTGATCAAGCCTTGCAGCATGGCGATGGTGTTGACGCTCGCTTCTTTCACACGCGCCAGGAATGCCGGCGTGTTGATCGTGTCCAGCACGGTCAGGGCCACGGTGGCGGCCAGCGGGTTGCCGCCGTAGGTGGTGCCGTGGGTGCCGACGGCCAAGGTTTGCGCCAGTTCATTCGTGGTCAGCATGGCGCCGATTGGATAACCATTGCCCAGCGCCTTGGCGGCCGTCAGGATGTCCGGCGTGACGCCGTAGCCCATGTAGGCGAACAAGGCGCCTGTGCGACCCATGCCACACTGGACTTCGTCGAAAATCAGGAGGGCGCCCGTCTTGTCGCACAGGGCACGCAGCTCCTTGAGGAACTCCGGATTGCCCGGCACCACGCCGCCTTCGCCTTGTACCGGCTCGACGATCACGGCGCACACGTCATCGCCGATGGCGGCGCGCGCCGCTTCGATGTCGTTGTAGGCGATGTGGTCGATCTCTTGCGGCAGCGGCTCGAAACCTTCCGTGTACTTGGCCTGGCCGCCGACGGAGACGGTAAACAGGGTGCGGCCGTGGAAGGAGCTGAAGCACGAGATGATGCGCGACTTGTGCGCGCCGAACTTGGTGTGGGCGTACTTGCGCGCCAGTTTCAGGGCCGCTTCGTTGGCTTCCGCGCCCGAGTTGCAGAAGAAGGCGCGGTCGGCGAAGGTCGCTTCCGTCAGGGCCAGCGCCAGGCGCAGCACAGGCTCATTGGTGTAGCCGTTGCCCAAATGCCACAAATTATTGATTTGCTTGGTCAGCACGTCAACCAGGGCCGGATGGCAGTGGCCCAGGCTGTTGACGGCGATGCCGGAGGTGAAATCGAGGTAATGCTTGCCTGACTGGTCCCACAGGTCCAGACCGGAACCGCGCACGGGCACCATGGCTGCAGGGGCGTAGGTAGGAACGAGGACCTGGTCAAAGGTTTCCCGGGTGACTGGACGAGCCGTTACGGTCGAATCAAGCTTGGCATTCATAGCATTTCCCCATCAATATGTTAGGTACTCCGCAGCTACGACAGCTACGTGTGTACTGCATTATAAAAAGCGGGATGCTAAAACTCTTTTGAATCTGCGACAAGGATTTTCACAATTCATCACAGCCGGGCTTGCTTTAATCAAACAGGCGGCATCAGCTTTCTTTGCCGCTCTTCGCGGGGCGTATTGCCAAACAGGGTGCCAAAGGCCGTGGAAAAGTGCGAGCCGGAGGAAAAGCCGCACATCAGGCCAACTTGCACGATGGAATAATGTGTATCGAGCAATAGTTGCCGTGAGCGTTGCAGGCGCAGCTCCAGGTAGTAGCGCGACGGCAAGCTGCCCAGGTATTGCTTGAACAGCCGCTCGAGCTGGCGCCGCGACAAGCCCACCAGGCTGGCGATGTCGTCCGTCGACAGCGGTTCCTCGATATTGGCTTCCATCAAGGTCACCGCCTCGGAAAGCTTGGGCTGCAGCACGCCGAAACGCGCCTGCAGGGCCACCCTCTGGCGCTCTTCCTTGCCGCGCACCTTGTCCACGCACAGCGCTTCCTTGACGAGCGCCTGCACGTCGGCGCCAAAGATGGTCTCGATCAGGGTCAGCGAAAAATCGATGCTGGCCGCGCCGCCGCAGCAGGTGATGTGCGGGCCATCGATGTCGAACAAATGCGGCGTCAGGATGGCCCGTTCCGCCTTCGCTTCCGCATCCGCGTACAGGGCCCACGGCAAGGCGATGCGCACGCCATCCATGACGCCCGCGCCGGCCAGCCACAGCACGGCCGCGCCCACGCCGCCCCAGAATGGCGCCGAGCGGCAGCGCTCGATCACGGCCCGGCACAGCTCGGCGCGCAGCGGCGCCTGCGTCTCGTCGGCCACCAGCAGCGCGATATGCCAGTTGCCGCCCTGCGCGGCCACCTGTTCCGGCGTGCGCACGTCCAGTTGCAGGGCCTCCGGCCCCAGCGCCCGCGCGCACAGGCGCAGCGGCTGCACCAGGCCGGCCCAGGTAATCGACTCGGCGTCGCCGGCATGCACCAGCAGTAAACGCAGCGGTTTGTCGAGGCCGATACGGGAAAGATTAGCGAAGGACATCGGCGAGGCGGGCCAGGGGCAAGGGCTGAGTTGCCCACATGATACCGGACTTCCGCACCATTCAGCCCCTCATGCAAGGGCGCATCCAGGCGCGGCGGAAAAAAGCGGAGCGGAAGGATATAATCACCACCATGGGTGAACGATATTTAAAAAGTATCCGGCTGCTGGCCGAATGCATGCAAGGCTTCGAGCGGTTTTCTAGCGACTTCGTGCGCCAGTACGGCTTGACGCATGCGCAATTCGACATCATCGCCACGCTCGGCAACACCCGCGGCATGTCCTACAAGGAACTGGGCCAGAAAACCCTGATTACCAAGGGGACTTTGACGGGCGTGGTGGACCGGCTGGAACAAAAGGGGCTGGTGATACGCGAACGTTGTCCGCGCGACAAGCGTTCCTATTACGTGCGCCTGAGCTGCGAGGGCGAACAGGTGTTTCATGATGTGTTCCCCAAGCTGACAAAGCAGGGCCAGCGCCTGTTCGACGGCTATACAGAAGACGATTTCATGCGGCTGGAAACCACCCTGGCGGGCTTGAAACACGTCATCGCCAACGGCCACGGCTGACTATTCACCAAGCACAGACATTCAAACAAGACAAAGGAAACCAAGTTGAAAACCTCACTGCTCGAAGGCAAAAAGCCTGCTCATTTCGATAAACACATCATCGGCAACCTGCTGCTCAACGCCAGCACGCCGGAATTGGTGCGCCAGGAAAAACTGATCATCGGCGTGCGCAACGAAGACGGTGAAATCTACCGCCTGATCGGCGCCACCAAGCACAACAGCTTCATGAACGCCGTCGAGGAACTGTTCGACCTGGGCTTGACGGATGAGCTGGAAGACAGCGATGAGCTGGTCGAAGGCTGCGATGCGATATTTAGCGAAGCAGACTGATAACGCTCGCAAGATCCAAAAAGGGCATGCCGCTGATCCAGCGGCATGCCTTTTTCCGTTTATGGGGCTTTGCTTGCCTTTTGCCAGGCTGTTTGCGAAAAGATCATGCTTAAAAAGTTCCGTACGGAAATATTGCGAGTATAATTTTTTCAATGAACAGACTCGACGCCTTTAAAAGCATCGCCGCACAAGCCGCTCGTGGCGAGCTGACCTTTCCTGCCAATGTGGACGCTTCGCTCAAGCTGCAAGAGGCGCTGGCCGATCCCGACTGCCATATCGAGGCCGCCGCCAAGCTGGTGCAGGCTGACCCGCTGCTGGCGGCGCGCACGGTGGCCATCGCCAATTCCGTGGCGTTCAACCGTTCCGGCAACGAAATCACCAGCGTGCGCAACGCCGTGCAGCGGCTCGGCGTGCGTACCTTGCAATCGGTGGTGGCATCGCTGATCGTGCGCCAGCTGGGCAGCACCATCACCGATCCCGTGCTGCAAGCGAAGGCCAACCAGCTGTGGGAGCATACGGCCCACGTGGCGGCCCTGTCGCAGGTACTGGCCCGCCGCGTCACCAAGGTGGACCCCGATACGGCCCTGTTTGCCGGCATCATGCATGAAGTGGGCGGCTTTTATCTGCTGTCGCGCGCAGCCGAATTTCCCGGCATCCTCGACGGTGAACCGGAGGACTGGGTCGAACATGGCGAACAGGCCATCGGCCATGGCGTCCTGACCAAACTGAAAGTGCCGGAAGCGGTGATGGGCGCCATCGACGCTCTGTGGGAAGGCTTGCGCGCCATCCCGCCCGAATCGCTGGGCGACACCCTGCTGCTGGCAAATGACCTGGCGCCCGTCTCGTCGCCGCTCAACGAAAGCCCGGCCGCCATCGCCGTGCGAGCCGCCCGCGCCGCGCGCAGCATCGATTGCCTGATCGGCGACGATGCGACCTTGTCGAGCATCATGGAAGAATCGGACGATGAAGTGCAGTCGCTGCTGAAGGTGCTCGTGCACTAAGCTGCCTGCCGCGCCGGATACAGGCACTCACTATCAGCAGCAGGCGCCAGGAATTCCAAACAAAAAAAACCCGCTCGAAAGCGGGTAAAGTCCAAAGCTAGGGATGTCCTGAAAGAGACAGCCCTATCTTATGCGCTGCGCCGCGCCGGCTCCGTGCGCTGGCTCACTTAGCGCGCAGATTATCCCGGCAACAGTTCAACGTCCGTTTCCTGCCAGGCGCGCAGCTGCCGCACGCGGACAAACCACGCCTGGATGTGCTGGTACTGCGCCAGCGGCAGCCGCACGGCCTCGCTGTACATCAGCGGCGCGGCCACGGCGAACTCGGCCAGGGTCAAGGCATCGCCGCAGAGCCACTCACGCTGCGCCAGGTGCGCGTCCAGCACCACGGCGCAGGCATGCAGTTCATGCTCGCCGCGCGCCTCTTCCAGCGGGTCCGCCGGACCATTGCCCGTCATGCCTTTCCAGGCGCGCTCCCAGGCCAGCACGCTGATGGCGGGCGCAAAGTGCTGCGCGGCCCAGAACAGCCAGCGGTTGACGTCGGCGCGCGCTTGCGGCGCCTGCGGGTAAATCGTCTGGCCCGGCACCTGCTCGGCCAGGTATTGCATGATGGCGCACGATTCCCACAGCAGGAAATCGCCATCGGCCAGCACGGGCAGTTTGCCGTTCGGGTTCAGTTCGAGCAGGCGGCGGCGGTCGTCCGCATTCATCAGGTCGACTTCGGCCAGCTCCAGCCGCAAGCCGAGGTGGATCGCCGTCATCAGCGTACGGCGGGCATTCGAAGACATGGGGTGGTGGTACAGGCGCATGATAGATGGCTCCGGTGAGTGAAGAAGCCACCATCGTAGTCGCCGTCACTGACAGTTTTTGTCAGGAGCGAATGTCACGATTCCGGGTCAATCTCGTGCGCCTTGCGCCAGGCATCGAGCAACACATGGCGCCGCGTGGGATAGCGCTCCGCATGCTGCAGCACCTCGGCGATACGGTCGATGCGGAAATGCCGGTAATCGCCGCGCAGCTCGCACCAGGCGGCCAGCAGGCGCTTGCCTTCGAAAAAAGCCAGGGCGAACGGCCACACCGTGCGCGATGTGGCGCTGCCATGCTCATCCTGATAGGCGAGCGTGAGCTTCTGTTCGTAGCGGATCGCCTCGCGCACGGGCTGCACGTAACGGTCGGCCGGCTGCGTGCCATCGGCGGGACGCCCAAGCGGCACCCACAAGCTGGTCTCGGCCATGCTGTCGCGCAAGTCGCGCGGCGAAGCGGCCGCGATCTTGGCCAGGGCATTGCTGGCCGCCTGCGCCAGGCCCGCATCGCCTTGCCGGCGCACCCAGCGCGCGCCCAGCACCAGCGCTTCCAGTTCATCGGGACCGAACATCAGCGGCGGCAGGAAGGCGCCGCGGCGCAGCACATAGCCGATGCCGGCCTCGCCCTGCAGGGGCGCGCCCAGTTCGGCCAGGGTCTGGATATCGCGGTAAATCGTGCGCTCGGATACCCCCAGCTGCTGCGCCAGCTGGGCCGCCGTGACGGGTACGCGCTTGGCGCGCATGGCGTCCATCAGCAGGAATAAACGGCCGCTGCGGCTCATGGACAGCCCTGCAAGGCCTGGTCGCCCATGACGAGGGCCGACAGGGCCGGCACGTACACATAGCCACCGGGCGCCAGGCGCGCCGTGCGCGCGCCCTCGTCCACGCCGGCGATGCCGTAGCAGCGCTGCAGGCGGGCGGCGGCCGGCCACCAGTAGACGGCCGCCTCCTGGTCGGGAAAGCGCTGGCGCACGCTATCGGCCTGCGCCGCCACTTGCCGGAATTCGCGGTAAAAGGCGGCGGCGATGCCCAGCTCCGCGGCAAACGCCGCTTCCTGCGCCGCAGTCTCTGCCAACTGGGCCGCCAGCGCCACCGTTTCGCTGTCCAGGTCCTCGGCCGCCACCCCGGCGTCAACCAGGCTGCGCCGCATCTGCACCCGGTCCATCCGCGCGCGCAGGAAAGCCGATTCCTGCAGCGCCAGCACGGCGTCCCCGGGTATGCTCTTGCGCAGCGCAGCGGGGAAAACGTACAGGGCGCAGCTGCCCGCGCACACCGTGTCGATGGCGATGTCGAGCCGCAGCTGGCGCACCAGGCGTGCCAGCTGCATCGCCGCCTGCGGGTCGCCTGCGTCGCTATTGACGCGCAACAGCGCGGTGCCCGGCGTGGCCAACAGCCGCAGCTTGTCCACGTCGCCCTCGGCAATCGGGCCGCGCATGGCGATGCTGCCGGTATCGACACGGCTGAAATCGGCGGCGCCCGCGCATGCCGTCACGCCCGCCATCAGACCTACCCATAAAAAACGCTTCATCGTCATCCACCACAAAAAAAAACGACCACCGCAAACGGTGATCGTTCTTTCATTCAAGCTGCAAAAAACCCTGCGCTTACACCACGGCGCCGTCGGTTTCGTCTTTTTCCTTGACCGGCTTGATCAAGTCTTCGCGCTTGACGCCCAGCCACATGGCGATCGAGGCCGCGACGAACACGGACGAGTAAATACCGAAGCAGATACCGATGGTCAGCGCCAGTGCGAAGTGGTGCAGGGTCTGGCCGCCGAAGACCAGCATCGACAGCACCATCATCTGGGTCGAGCCGTGGGTGATGATGGTACGCGAAATGGTGCTGGTGATCGCGCTGTCGATCACTTCATGCACGGTTGCCTTGCGCTGCTTGCGGAAGTTTTCGCGGATACGGTCAAAGATCACCACCGATTCGTTGACGGAATAGCCAAGCACCGCCAGGATCGCCGCCAGTACCGTCAGCGAGAATTCCCACTGGAAGAAGGCGAAGAAGCCCAGGATGATCACCACGTCATGCAAGTTGGCGATAATGGCCGAGACGGCGTATTTCCACTCGAAGCGGATGGCCAGGTAGATCATCACGCCCAGAATCACCATCACCAGCGCGTTCAAGCCATTCTGCGCCAGTTCCTCGCCCACTTGCGGGCCGACGAATTCGACTTTCTGCAGCACGACCGCTTCGCTGCCGGCAGCGTCCACGCACGCGCTCTTGATGACGTGTTCACCCTTTTCGGTGACGGTATCGATGCCCTTGGTCGTGCCTTGCTCGGCCTTGCACAAGGCTTCGAACACGCGCTGCGACGTGTTCGCGGCGCTGACGCCATTTTCCACCGGCAGGCGGATCATCACGTCGCGCGCCGTATCGAAGCTGGTCACGCCAGGCTCTTCATAGCCCATCTTAATCAGGGTGCCGCGTATGCCTTCAAGATTGGCTGCCTTCGGGTATTTCACCTCCATCAAGGTGCCGCCCTTGAATTCGACGGACAGGTGCAAGCCCTTGTGCACCAGGAAGAAGACGGCGGCAAGGAAGGTCACGGCCGAAATCACGTTGAAAATCAACGCATGGCGCATGAAGGGAATATCTTTTTTGATCCGGAAAAATTCCATGAAATCCTCTGAGTTCTATTCTGTGCGTCCGGCGGCTGTGCCACCGGACGCGATCGCTGTTGTCGCTATGGAGTGAGTCTGGGACGCCGCTTACTTGCTGGTGCCCGGCACCCACACCGTGCCGATCGACAAGGTCGTCAGCTTTTTCTTGCGGCCATACCAGAGGTTGACCACGCCGCGCGAGACGAACACGGAGGAGAACATCGAGGTCAGAATACCCAGGCAATGCACAACAGCGAAGCCGCGCACAGGGCCGCTGCCGAAGGCCAGCAGCGCCAGGCCGACGATCAGGGTGGTCACGTTCGAGTCGAGAATCGTGGCCCAGGCGCGGTCGAAGCCGGCGGCGATCGCCGCTTGCGGCGTATTGCCGGCGCGCAGCTCCTCGCGGATACGTTCATTGATCAGCACGTTGGCGTCAATCGCCATACCCAGCGCCAGCGCGATAGCGGCGATACCGGGCAAGGTCAACGTCACCTGAATCATCGACAGCAAGGCGATCAGCAACAGCAGGTTGGCCGCCAGGGCCAGCACGCTGAAGGCGCCGAACAGCATGTAGTAGGCGATCATGAAGATGGCGATGGCGATGAAGCCGTACAAGGTCGAGTGGAAGCCCTTGGCGATGTTTTCCGCGCCCAGTTGCGGTCCGATCGTGCGTTCCTCGATGACGGTCATCGGTGCGGACAAGGCGCCCGAGCGCAGCAGCAGCGCCAGTTCATTCGCGTTTTCCGCGCCGCCCATGCCGGTGATCTGGAAGCGCGAACCGAGTTCCTGCTGAATGGTCGCAACCGACAGCACTTCCGGCTTGCCCTTTTCAAACAGCACGATGGCCATGCGCTTGCCCACGCGTTCGCGCGTCGCTTCGCGCATCTTGCGGCCGCCGTCGCCGTTCAGGTCGATCGATACGGCCGCCTGCTGGTTCTGGTCGAAGCTGGCCGTGGCGCTGGAAATATAGTCGCCCGTCAGGATCACGTCTTTCGCCAGCACGACAGGTACGCCCTTGCCGACGGTGAACAGTTCCGAGTTGAACGGGATGGCGCTCGACAGTTCGGTGCCAGGCACGATGGTTTCATCGACCAGGCGCACTTCCAGCGTCGCCGTGCGGCCGATGATGGCTTTCGCGCGGGCCACGTCCTGCACGCCAGGCAATTGCACCACGATGCGGTCAGGACCTTGCTGCTGGATCAGCGGCTCGGCCACTCCCAGCTCGTTGACGCGCTTGGACAGGGTGGAGATATTCTGTTTCACGCCTTCATCGATGGTTGCCTTCAGGGCGGCCGGCTTCAAGGTGATGTTCAGTTTCAAATCGCTGCCTTCGCCCGCATCGGCAAACGCCAGTTCCGTCATCTGGTCGGACAGGACATTTTTTGCCTTCAGGCGCGTTTCCGCATCGCGGAAGTTGATCTGGACGCTATCGCCCACACGCTCGATGCCGGCATGGCGGATATTCTTGTCGCGCAACACGCTACGCGCGGCGGACTGGACGCCCTGGACTTTCTTGTTCAGTACGGCTTTCGCATCGACCTGCATCAGGAAGTGCACGCCACCGCGCAAGTCCAGGCCTAGGAACATGGGCAAGGCATGCAATTTTTGCATCCACACTGGCGTATTGGCTTGCAGATTGACCGTCACGATGTACGCGGGATCGGTGGTATCGGGATTGAGATCCTTTTCCAGCACCAGTTTCGCCTTGAACTGGGTATCGGGATCGGCGAAACGCACGCGCACGGAGGCGAGGTTGCCGGCACCGTCCATGGTGACACCTTCCGACTTGACGTTCTCTTTCGTCAATATTTGCTCGACTTGCGTCATCAGCTCGCCCGTCACTTTGACGGTCGACTTGCCGCTGGTTACTTGCAGCGCCGGTGACTCACCGAAATAGTTGGGCGCCGTATAGAGTGCGCCCAGCAATAAGGCGACGACGATGATGATGTATTTCCAGGCAGGGTAGCGATTCATATTGATTCAGCGTTCAGTGTTGAGCGTCGGAGGCGTCGCGAGGGGCGGCGGGTAGCCGCCCCGTTAATCATTGCCGAGGCAATGACAGCGAGGAATTACAGCGCCTTCAGGGTGCCTTTAGGCAGCAAGGTGGTAATGGAGCTCTTTTGCACCGTGATTTCGGTGCCGGCCGCCACTTCGATGGTGACGTAAGCGTCCACTACCTTGACAACACGGCCCAGCATGCCGCCGGCGGTGACGACTTCGTCACCCTTGGCCAGCGCGTCCATCATCGCCCGTTGTTCTTTGGCGCGTTTTTGCTGTGGACGGATCATCAGGAAATACATGACCACGAACATCAATACCAGCGGCAGGAAGCTGGTCAGGTTGCCGCCGAGGCCCAGGGCTTCGGTTGGGGCTTGCGCATAAGCGTTGGAAATGAAAAACACGGTGACTCCAGTTCTAATCAGTTTGAAAAAATAGCGCTGTATTCTAGCATTGGCAATCCGCCAAGCCTCCAATTGCAGGCATGGCAGCTTCAAATGGGGCTAAAAAGGCATTATGCAATGCTTTATCGCCCCCGTCCAAGCACCAATACACAAAACTTCCGGCCTTGCTGCGGCCAGGGCGCAAGCTAAGGTTTTCTTAAGTTCCGCGTGCGCGTTCCGCGTGGAATTGCAGGGTAAACGCGTGGAAACGGTCTTCATCGAGCGCTTCGCGCATCTGGCGCATCAGGTCCAGGTAGTAATGCAGGTTGTGGATGGTATTTAAACGCGCGCCGAGGATTTCCTTGGAGCGGTGCAAATGGTGCAAATACGCGCGCGAGAAATTGCGGCAGGCATAGCAGCTGCACGTTTCGTCGAGCGGCGCCTGGTCTTCCTTGTACTTGGCGTTCTTGATCTTGATGTCGCCAAAACGCGTGAACAGCCAGCCATTGCGGGCGTTACGCGTCGGCATGACGCAGTCGAACATGTCGATACCGTTCGACACGCCCGCCACCAGATCTTCCGGCGTGCCCACACCCATCAGGTAATGGGGCTTGTTAGCCGGCAGGCGCGGGCCCACGTGGGCCAGCATGCGCATCATGTCTTCCTTTGGCTCGCCGACGGACAGGCCGCCGATGGCGATGCCGGGGAAATCGATCTCTTCCAGCTTGGCCAAGGATTCGTCGCGCAGCATTTCGAACATGCCGCCCTGCACGATGCCGAACAGCGCATTCGGGTTTTCACCGCGGTGGAACTCGTCCTTCGAGCGCTGCGCCCAACGCAAGGACATGCGCATCGACTTGGCCGCTTCCTCGATGGTGGCCGGGCGGCCCTGGATTTCGTACGGCGTGCATTCGTCGAACTGCATGACGATGTCGGAATTCAAGACGCGCTGCACCTGCATCGACACTTCCGGCGAGAGGAACAATTTATCGCCGTTGATGGGCGAATTGAAATGCACGCCCTCTTCCGTGATCTTGCGCATGGCGCCCAGCGAAAACACCTGGAAGCCGCCCGAGTCCGTCAGGATCGGCTTGTTCCAGCCCATGAAGCCATGCAAGCCGCCGAATTTTTCCATAACGGTGTTGCCTGGACGCAACCACAAGTGGAACGTGTTGCCCAGAATGATCTGCGCGTCGATCTCGTTGAGTTCCAGCGGCGACATGGCTTTCACGGAGCCGTAAGTGCCCACTGGCATGAAGATCGGCGTCTGCACGACACCATGGTTGAGTTTCAAGGTGCCGCGGCGTGCCTTGGTCAGGCCGCTCGTGTCGGTCTTGAGTAGTTTAAATTCCAGCATGTCAGTCTTTCACGGGAGTATCAAGGTTCAGCGGAGCGCGCGATTGCGTGGTGAGCAGCATCGCGTCGCCATAGCTGAAGAAACGGTAGTTCTGCGCGATCGCATGCGCGTAGGCGCTGCGGATCGGCGCATAGCCGGCAAAGGCCGACACCAGCATCAGCAGGGTCGACTTCGGCAAATGGAAGTTGGTGATCAGACGCGTTACCGTCTTGAAAGCATAGCCGGGCGTGATGAACAGGGCCGTATCGGCGCTGCCCGCCACCAGCTGGCCGCTTTGCGAGGCCGACTCCAGCGCGCGCAGGCTGGTCGTGCCGACGGCCACCACGTCGCGCCCGGCAAGTTGGGCGGCGCGCACGGCGTCGACGGTTTCCTGCGGCATGGTGTACCACTCGGTATGCATCTTGTGTTCGGCCAGCACCTCCGTGCGCACGGGCTGGAAGGTACCGGCCCCCACGTGCAGGGTCACATAGGCAAAGTTGACGCCCTTGGCCTTCAGCTGGTCGAGCAGGGCCTGGTCGAAATGCAGGCCCGCCGTCGGCGCGGCGACAGCGCCGGGCACCTTGTTGAACACGGTCTGGTAGCGCGTCTCGTCAAACTCGTCCGCATCGTGCTCGATGTACGGCGGCAGCGGCAAGCGGCCATGCGCCTCGATCAGCTCGAACACGTCGGCATCGAAGTGCAGGGTAAAGAATTCGCCCGCGCGCTGGCCGACCGTCACGTCGAAGGCGTCGGCCAGGCGGATGCGGCAGCCGGGCGGCGGCGACTTCGACGCGCGTACCTGGGCCAGCACGGTGCGGTCATCGAGCACGCGCTCGACGAGCGCCTCGATCTTGCCGCCGCTTTCCTTGACGCCAAAGAAGCGCGCTTTGAGCACACGCGTGTCGTTCATCACCAGCAGGTCGCCCGCCTGCAACAGCCCGACGATGTCGGCGAACTGGCGGTCGACCAGGGCGTCGCCGTCCAGATGCAACAGGCGCGAGGCGCTGCGCTCGGCCAGCGGAGTTTGCGCAATGTTTTCTTGCGGCAAATTAAAATCGAAATCGGAAAGCGAATACATGCGTTTTGCTTCAAAAGTACGTCAAAAATGATTAGGAGTGCGCAATGGAACATCTGGCACTATACTGTGCGCCTATACAGGCATTACAATAATCCGCCGCAACAATTTACAACTGCGGTACGCACAGGGTGTGCCGGACAACCCTCTATTTTACGCTAGCGGCACCAAAACCTTGCATATGTCCGATCCCAAGCCCGATCTTCCTCCCGCAGCCAAGCCGGCCGCCAAGCCGAAAGCCGTCAAAAAAGTGGTCAGCACGGAGAGCCGGCTGGCCAAACTGGGCTTGCGCACGGATATGGACCTGGTGCTGCACCTGCCGATGCGCTACGAGGACGAGACCAAGATCTACACGATACGCGACGCCTGCCTGCGCGGCGGCGAGTCGTGGCAGGTCGAGGGCATCGTCACCAAGTGCGAAGTCAATTTCAAGCCGCGCAAGCAATTGCTGGTGACGATCGCCGACGAAACGGGCAATTTGCTGCTGCGCTTCATGAATTTCTACGGCAGCCAGGTCAAGCAGCTGGCCGAAGGCACGCGGGTACGTGCGCGCGCCGAACTCAAACACGGCTTTTTTGGCGCCGAGATGGTGCATCCGACGTATAAAGTCGTCAACGAAGGCGCGCCGCTGCCCACGGCCCTGACGCCCGTGTATCCGTCAGGCGAGGGCCTGTCGCAGCACGTGCTGCGGCGCGAAATCGCCGACGCCATGCGCCGCATCGACTGGCAGGACACTTTGCCGGAATCCCTGCTGCGCGAGATGCAGCTGTCGCCGTTCCGCGCCGCCGTGCACCTGCTGCACTATCCGCCGCAGGACATCGATGAAAGCGCGCTGATGGATCGCTCGCATCCGGCCTGGGTGCGCATGAAGTTCGATGAGCTGCTGGCGCAGCAGCTGTCGCTCAAACGCGCCCAGCGCGCGCGCCGCTCGAAAGGCGCGGCATCGCTGCCCATCGTCGGCAATTTGTCGAACGCCTTCGGCGCCGCGCTGCCCTTCAAGCTGACGGGCGCGCAGGCGCGCGTGCTCGACGAGATCCGCGCCGACCTGCGCCAGCCCTACCCGATGCAGCGGCTGCTGCAGGGCGACGTCGGCAGCGGCAAGACGGTCGTCGCCGCCCTGTCGGCCACGCAAGCCATCGACAGCGGCTACCAGGCCGCGCTGATGGCGCCCACGGAGATCCTCGCCGAGCAGCACTTCCGCAAGATCGCCGCCTGGATGGAGCCGCTGGGCGTGAAGGTGGCGTGGCTGACGGGCAGCCTGAAGAAAAAGGAAAAGACGGCGGCGCTGGCCTTGATCGAATCGGGCGAAGCGCAACTGGTGATCGGCACGCACGCGCTGATCCAGGACAACGTGCTGTTCGCCAAGCTGGGCCTGGTGATCGTCGACGAGCAGCACCGCTTCGGCGTGGGCCAGCGCCTGACCCTGCGCAACAAGGGTGACAGCGCGGCCGTGCCGCACCAGTTGATGATGTCGGCCACGCCCATCCCGCGCACCCTGGCCATGACGTATTACGCCGACCTGGAAGTGTCGGTGATCGACGAGCTGCCGCCCGGACGCAGCCCCATCGTCACGCGCGCCATCGACCAGAACCGGCGCGACGAAGTCATCGCCCGCGTGTATGCAGCCGCGCTGGAAGGCCGGCAAGTGTACTGGGTCTGCCCGCTGATCGAGGAATCGGAAGCGCTGCAGCTGCAGACGGCTACCGACACCTACATGATGCTGGCCGAAGCCCTGCCCGCGCTGCAGGTGGGCCTCGTGCACGGCCGCTTGAAGCCGGCGGAAAAACAGGAAGTAATGGACGCCTTCATCGCCGGCCATATCCACGTGCTGGTGGCCACCACTGTCATCGAGGTGGGTGTCGACGTGCCAAACGCCTCGCTGATGGTGATCGAGCACGCCGAGCGTTTTGGCTTGTCGCAGCTGCACCAGCTGCGCGGCCGCGTGGGCCGCGGCTCGGCTGCCAGCGTCTGCCTGCTGCTGTACCAGGGCCCCTTGGGCGGCGTGGCGCGCCAGCGCTTGATGACCATGCGCGAAACGACGGACGGTTTTGAAATCGCCCGCCGCGACCTGGAAATCCGCGGCCCCGGCGAATTCCTCGGCGCGCGCCAATCCGGCCAGGCCATGCTGCGCTTCGCCGACCTGGAAACGGATCAATGGCTGGTAGACCAGGCGCGCGACGTGGCGCACGATTTGCTGCACGCCACCACGGCGGCTGCCGCCGCCACCGTGGAAGCGCACCTGGCGCGCTGGCTGGGTGGGAAAGAGGAGTTTTTGAAGGTGTAGATCTGGTATTGTTTATTTCCCGGTGTTGTCGGATTACGGCCTTACGGCCTAATCCGACCTACGCAACAAATACGCCGTGGTAGGTCGGATTAGCGCGCAGCGCGTAATCCGACAAGATTGTTACCGCCCCTCACTCCCGCCCAACACCCGCCACATCCACACCATCCCCGCCCCAATCCGCAGCACACCATCCCTGCCTTACATATCGGTGAAAACTGGAATACGGCCAATCGATGACTTTGCCCACCAAGCCATGTTTGACCGGATTGTAATGAATGTAATCGACATGATTGGCGAAGTCGCGCTCATCGCGCAAGACGTGCTCCCAATACCGCTGCTGCCAAACATCTTTAAATTCTGAATGCTTGCTGAACCACGTCTTGATCAGTCTCCAGCGCGTCATGAAATCGGCATCGCCTTCAGGCAGGGTCCAGATGCAGTGCAGGTGATCGGGCAGGATGACGATGGCGTCGATATCGAATGGCCGTTGATGGCGTACGGCGCTGAATGCGTCACGCAGCAAGTCCAATGCTGTTGCTGACGAAAAAATGGGCCGGCGATGGGCCGTCACCACCGTGAAGAAAAAGCTGCCACCTGGCTGGAATGCGCGTCGGTATCGCATGGTTTCGGATGTTGTCGGATTACGCGAATCCGCCGCAGCAGGTCGCGTAGGTCGGATTAGCGTAGCGTAATCCGGCTTTTCGCAAACGACATTACGCCCACGCAGCCTACATGCACATCCAGAAGCGGTTCGCCAGGTCGAGCATGAAATCTGGACGCAGATAGGCCAGGAAGACGATGGCCAGCAGCGCGGCGCCAGCCAGGCGCCACAGCCATGTGCGCCAGCTGGCCATTACGCGGCCACCGCCACGCGCTTGACGGCGCGCTCGTCGATGGGCAGGTTGATCAGCGCGGCCAGCAAGCCCAGGCCGATGGTGATCATCCACACGATGTGGTAACTGCCCTGGTGCTCGTACAGATAGCCGCCCAGCCAGGCGCCGAGGAAACTGCCCACCTGGTGCGAGAAGAACACCATCCCGGCCAGCATCGACAAATGCTTCACGCCGAAGATGCCGGCGATGATGCCATTCGTCAGCGGAACGGTCGACAGCCACAGCACACCCATGCCGGCGGCGAACAGGTACACGGACCATGCCGACAATGGCGCCAGCAGGAACGCGGTGATGACCACGGCGCGCGTCACGTAGATGGCCGACAGCAGGTAGCGCTTGGCGATCTTGCCACCGAGTTTACCCGCATAGTAGGAGCCGACGATGTTGAACAGCCCGATCAGAGCCAGCGCCGTGACGGCGACGTTCGGGTTCATCAGGCCCTGGTCCTTCAGGTAAGCCGGCAAGTGCACGCCGATGAAGACCAGCTGAAAACCGCAGACAAAATAACCGGCCAGCAGCAGCCAGAACGAGCGGCTGGCGATGGCTTCGCTGAAGGCGGCGCCCACGCTTTGCTGCGGGCCGCTGGCGTGCGAGACGGGCGGCTCGCGCAGGTAGAAAGCCATCGGGATCATCGCCAGCAGCACCAGCGCTGCCAGCACATAAAAGGCGTTTTGCCAACCGACGGCGGAGATCAGCTGCTGCTCCACGGGCATCATGAGGAACTGGCCGAACGAGCCGGCAGCCGACGAGATGCCGAAGGCCCACGAACGCTGCTCGGGCGGCGCGCTGCGGCCGATGATCCCGCTGATGGCGCCAAAAGCCGTGCAAGCCAGCGCCAGGCCGATGAAGATGCCGGAGCCGACGATGAACAGGGTGGGCTGCGTCACGAGCGCCATCCACACGAGGCCCGCCATGTAGCTGATGGCGCCGACGATGACGACGCGCATGGTGCCGAAACGGTCGGCCGCCATGCCGGCGAACGGGCCGAAGACGCCCCACATCAGGTTTTGCATGGCCAGCGCCAGCGAATACGTTTCGCGCGTCCAGCCATTCGCTTGCGAGATCGGCTGCATCCAGAAGCCCAGGCCGTGGCGCACGCCCATCGCCAAGGTCAGGACGACGCCGCTGGCGATGAGGACAGTTTTCAGGCTGGGACGCGATGGGTGCAATGTCATGGGGTTCCTGTTCACGCCTGGTCGGCTTGGTAGACGAGGCCGATCTGGCCGCGCATGGTGTCGAGATTGCGCATCAGCGCCACGCTGTCGGCGTGCGGCATGAGGGGGCTTTCCAGCAGGCCGGCGCGGATGCAGCGCATCGCTTCGATGGCTTCGTGCGCATAGCCATTGCCCAGGTGCGGCGCGGCGACGATGCGGCGTTCGCCATCCATCGTTTCGACGATCAGGTGATCGGGCTTGTAAAAACGGTTGGGCAAGCGGATACGCCCCAGGCTGCCGGAAATAGTCATTTCCGTCGGCGTCTGCGCGCGCAAGCTGCAGGCGCACGACGAGGTGCCGCCGCCCGCGTGCAGCAGCGAGAACACGACCTGCTCATCGACGCCGGTGGCGCCCATCTCGGCCAGCGCCTGCACCTGCGATACGGGGCCAAGGAAGAAGGCCGCCATCGACAGCGGGTAGATGCCCACGTCGAGCAGCGCGCCGCCGCCCAGCTCCGGATTGAGCATGCGGTGCTCGGGCGGGAAGTTGGCGACAAAACCGATATCGGCCTGCACCTGCTGCAGCACGCCGATTTCGCCGCTGGCGATGATGCGCTGCGCTTCCTGCACGGCGGGCAGGAAACGGCTCCACATGGCCTCCATCAAAAACAGCTTTTTCTCGTGCGCCATGTCGACCACGGCCTGCGCTTCGCGCGCATTCATGGTGAATGGTTTTTCGCACACGACGTGCTTGCCGGCGGCCAGGCACAGCAAGGCATTTTCCGCATGCAGGGTGTGCGGCGTGGCGATGTAGATCACGTCCACGCCAGGATCGTCAGCCAGCGCCTGGTAGGAACCGTGGCAACGTTCGATGCCGAATTCGGCGCCGAACGCCTGCGCACCGGCAGGGCTGCGCGAAGCGACCGCCACCAGTTGCGCACCGGGCGCGTCACGCAAGCCATTGGCCATCGCGCGGGCGATTTTTCCGGTGCCGAGGATGCCCCAGCGGACGGTATTTTCCATGCTATTGATCTCTTTCTGCGCCAGCCACCTTGCGCTTCGGGCGAAACACCGCCGCGTCATTGTAAAAATCGTCGTCCTGGTCCTCGCACCAGCCGGGCAAGCCCAGCACCGGCAGCGGCGTGAAGTCCGCCGTCGTAAGGCCCTGCTGCGCCAGGTCCTGCGCTACCCGTTCGTCGAGCCAGGCGCGCCGTGCCGCATCATCGAGCGCAAAATACGCATCGCCGACAAAAATGACGCGCGTGTGCGCCGTGATGGCCTTGCGCGGCGCCACCAGTTTTTCCATCAGCGCGTGGCCGAACAGCCAGACTTCGGCGTCACCACCGGCGCCAAATTTATCGCGCTGCGCAATGAACGCGCCGCGCCAGTCGTGCCCACGCAAGGCAGCCTCCAGCGCGCGCCCCGCATCGCTGTCGCGCAGCACCAGCAGGGCGGAATTCTCGTCAAAAATCGTCGCGCCATCGCGCGCGGGACCACGCGATTTGCCCACGCCGGACAGGGCGATCTGCGCCGCCTGCAGCGCATTCAATTGCCGCTTGATGCGGGGGAAGGTGAGCCACACAAGCGCGTTGAAAAAATCGTGCAGATTGTCGCGCGTGGGCACGCCGCCCGTCGCGCCGATGAACTCTTCATAGGCCACGCCTTCGGGCAGGTCCGCTTGCGGCACGAAGGCCAGCGGCAGGCCCGATGGATTGTGCAAGTCCAGCGCCCGCGCCTGTCCATTGAGCGCGGCAATCACCGTGTCGCGCTGCAGGTCCAGCTGCCGTCGCGCCGGCAGCACCGTGGCAAACCAGGGGCGGGTCCAGTCTATCGATGGCAGCATGAACGCTTAGACCATTTTCCAGTTGATCTGCTCGCCCGCATTGAGCGGAATGACATGGCTGTCGCCCAGCGGCAGCGAAGCTGGCAAGGTCCAGCTTTCGCGTTTCAGGGTGATGGTGTCCGTGTTGCGCGGCACGCCGTAGAAGGCCGGGCCGTGGAAGCTGGCGAACGCTTCCAGCTTATCGAGCGCGCCGGCCCGTTCGAACGCTTCCGCATACATTTCCATCGCGTGCAGGGCCGTGTAGCAACCGGCACAGCCGCAAGCCATTTCCTTGGCGCCTTGCGCGTGCGGCGCCGAGTCCGTGCCGAGGAAGAAGCGCTCGTCGCCGCTGGCGGCCGCCGTCATCAGGGCCAGGCGGTGCTCTTCGCGTTTCAGGATGGGCAGGCAGTAGTAATGGGGGCGGATGCCACCCTTGAAAATCTCGTTGCGGTTGTACAGCAGATGATGCGCCGTGATGGTGGCGGCGATCGGGCCTTCCGCTTCGGCCACGTACTGCGCCGCATCCTTGGTGGTGATGTGCTCGAACACGACTGACAGGGCCGGGAAGGCGCTGCGCAGCGGGCGCATCACGCGCTCGATGAAGACGGCTTCGCGATCGAAAATATCGATTTCCGGGTCCGTCACTTCGCCGTGCACGAGGAAGGGCATGCCCACTTCCTGCATCACTTCGAGCACCTTGTAGCAATTCTTCAAATCCGTCACGCCCAGGTCAGAATTCGTCGTGGCGCCGGCCGGATACAATTTGACGGCTTGCACGATGCCGCTGTCCTGCGCGCGGCGGATCTCGTCGGGCGAAGTGTTGTTCGTCAGGTACAGCACCATCAGCGGATCGAAGTTCACGCCTGCCGGCACGGCGGCCAGGATGCGTTCGCGGTAGGCGGCAGCGTCGGCCGTCGTGGTGACGGGCGGTTTCAGATTCGGCATGACGATGGCGCGGCCGAACTGGCGCGCGCTGTGCGGCAGCACGCTGGCCATGACGGCGCCATCGCGCAGGTGCAAATGCCAGTCATCCGGACGGGTGATGGTGATGGAGGATGGCACGGCGGCTGGGGTGTGATCGAGTGTGGACATGGCGGCTGCTCTCAGGCGGTCATTGCGGATAGCGCCATTTTACCAGCCGCGGGGCGGTCCCGCCGGCCGGGAGACCCAGTGCACGCCGCCTGCCAGATGGCAAAACGGCCAGCATGCGCTGGCCGTTTTCAAGATCAGGAGTACACGCGAATCAGGACGCCGCAGGCACCGTCTCCTGTTTTGCCACCCAAGCACGGATATCGGCCAGCATCTGGTCCAGCGCGGCACGGTCATACACGCGGCCACGGCTGACCACCAGGCGGATCTGGCGCGTGGCGCCGATATCCTGCAAGGGATTGGCGTCGAGCACCAGCAAATCGGCCGCCTTGCCGGCCGCCACGCTGCCGTAACGGTCCAGCTTGCCCAGGAAGCGGGGACCGTTGATGACGGCCGACTGCAAGGCTTGCTGCGGCGTCAGGCCGTACTGCACGTACAGGCCGATTTCATCGTGCAGAGCCTGGCCCGGATAATCGAAGGAATTCAAGAAGCCCGCATCGGTGCCGGCGATGATGCTCACGCCCTGCTGCTGCAAAATCGGCAGCAGCTTGGCCGATTGCTCGAACTGCGCGTGGCGCTGGACGATGGCTTCCGGGCCATCCTTGGCGGCACGCTGCACGCGCCAGTCGTAGGTGGCGCGCAAGCCCTTGCCGATGTATTGCAGGGCCGTGTCGTGGGTGTGGTCTTCGCGGTCCAGGTACGCCGTCACGCGCGAACCCCACAGGGTAGGCACGATGGCCGTGCCGCGCGCGGCCAGGTAGCTGAAAGCCTTGCGCGCCGTCGGCTCGTCGTAGCTTTGCACGCTGGCCTGCATGGCTTCCTTGCCCGTCATCGCGCCGGCAGCCACCTTGGCCGTCAGCTCCTGCTCGCGCGGCGTGGTGGCGCGCAGCAAATACGATTGATGCTCGATCGTGCCCAGGCCCGCATCGGCCATCTGCTCCAGGGTCAGCTGCACGGGGATATGGCCCGACGTGCGCATGCTACGTTCGCGCGCCTGGCGCAGCGCTTCCAGGTACAGCTCCGGCTTCAGGGTGTTTTCCGTGATCTTGACGAAGTCCACTTGCTGCGCCTGCAGACCATCGAGCGCGCGCGTGACTTCCTGCGGCGTCCCCACTTCGATGGTGCCCTTCCACAGCGGCTTGATGCCTTCGAGTTTGGCGCCGGAGGTGAAAATCGTCGGGCCTTGCAGCTGGCCCGCATTGATCTGCTGGCGCCATGCCAGCACCGTGTCGGGCAAGTCGCCCGAGCAGTCGCGCACCGTGGTGATGCCATGCGCCAGGTACAAGGGCAGCAGCTGCTTGTTCTCGTCGATCAACTCGGGGCCGCCGCCGAAATGCACGTGCGTATCCCACAGGCCCGGCATCATATATTTGCCAGGCAGGCGGATGGTCTGCTTCGGCGCGTAGCTGCGCAGCTGCGCGTCATCGACGACGGCGACGATGCTGTCTCCCTTGAGCAGCACGGTCTTGCCCTTGACGGCGCGGCCGGCGGCAACGTCGATCAGGGTGGCGCCGCGCAGGGCGATATCGACGGCGATCTTGTCGGCCGCGTGGGCATGGGCAAGCAGGCCCAGCGCCAGCATGGCGCCGGCTAGTTGTTTCATGTCAGGCATTCGTACTCAACTTCAAAATAATGAAAAATTAATGGATGATCTTGGCGAGAAAATCGCGTGCGCGGTCCGAACGCGTCGTGTTGAAGAAGTCGTCCTTGCTGCAATCTTCGATGATTTTTCCCTGGTCCATGAAGACGATGCGGTTGGCCACGCGGCGGGCAAAACCCATTTCGTGCGTGACGACCATCATCGTCATGCCTTCCTGCGCCAGGCCCACCATCACGTCGAGCACCTCGTTGATCATTTCCGGATCGAGCGCCGATGTCGGTTCGTCGAACAACATGGCGATCGGGTCCATCGACAGCGCGCGCGCGATCGCCACGCGCTGCTGCTGGCCACCGGACAGCTGGCCGGGGAATTTATCCTGCTGCGACAGCAGGCCCACGCGGTCCAGGTATTTCAAGCCCTTGGCGTTGGCTTCGTCGGCGCTGCGGCCCAGCACCTTGATCTGGCCGATGGTGAGGTTTTCACGGATCGACAGATGCGGGAACAGCTCGAAATTCTGGAACACCATGCCGATGCGCGCGCGCAGTTTCGACAAATTCGTTTTCGGATCGTTGACGGTGATGCCGTCGACAACGATCTGCCCCTGCTGAATCGGCTCGAGGCCGTTGACGGTCTTGATCAGGGTCGACTTGCCGGAGCCGGACGGGCCGCAAATGACCATCACGTCGCCCTTGGCGACGTTGGTGGTGCAATCGGTCAGTACCTGGAACTGGCCATACCATTTGCTGACGTTATTGAGTTCAATCATCTTGTTCTTTCTTTTACGGTTAGCGAATGATGGCGACGCGTTTCTGCAGGCGTTTTACCAGGAACGACAAGGCATAGCACAGCACGAAATACACGACGGCGACAAACACATACATCTCCACCAGGCGGCCGTCGCGCTGGGCGATTTTTGATGCGGCGCCGACGAAATCGGGGATCGACAGCACGTACACGAGCGACACGTCCTGGAACAGCACGATGGTCTGCGTCAGCAGCACGGGAATCATGTTGCGGAACGCTTGCGGCAGCACGATGTTGCCCATGGTTTGACGGTAGTTCATGCCCAGCGCCTGGCCCGCCCACACCTGGCCGCGCGGGATCGACTGTATGCCGCTGCGCATGATCTCGCAATAGTAGGCCGCCTCGAACATGATGAAGGTGATCAGCGCGGAAGAAAACGCGCCCACTTTCACGGGCTCGTTGGCGCCGATGATCCAGGCCGCGATATACGGCACCAGGAAGTAGAACCAGAAGATCACCAGCACCAGCGGGATCGAGCGTATCAGGTTGACGTAGCTCGACGCCACGCCCGAGACGATGCGGTTGCTGGACAAGCGCATCAGCGCCAGCACGGTACCGAGCACGATGCCGCCGACCATGGCCAGCGCCGTCAGTTTCAGGGTGAAGACCATGCCGGTCTGGAACAGGTAGACCCACGAGCGGGAGATGACATCGAAGTCGAAATTGCCGAACATATCAATGTCCTCCCGTCTTGGCGCCAGCGACGATGAAGCCCGGGATGGCGACCTTTTTCTCGATCAGGTGCATCAGCACCACCACCAGCAGGTTGACGACGACGTAGATGATGGTGGCAGCCGAAAACGCTTCGAACACCTGGAAGGAAAACTCCTGGATGGCGCGTGCGCTGGCCGTCAGCTCGATCAGGCCGATGGTCAGGGCCACGGAACTGTTCTTGATGATGTTCAAAAATTCGCTGGTCAGGGGCGGCATGATGACGCGCGCGGCCATCGGCAGCAAAATGAAGCGGTAGGTTTGCGGCAGGGTCAGGCCCAGCGCCGTGCCGGCCAGTTTCTGCCCGCGCGGCAGCGCCTCGATACCCGTCGTCACCTGCACGGCCACGCGCGAGGAAGTAAAGAACCCCAGGCACAGCACGGCCGTGACGAACGGCGCATTTGGCAGCGACTTGACCCAGGCACCGAGGTCCGGCGGCAGCAGTTCCGGCATGACGAAATACCAGAGGAACATCTGCACCAGCAACGGCACGTTGCGGAACAGTTCGACGTAGGCATTGGCCACGCCCACCAGCCATTTGTTCGGCAAGGTGCGGATGGTGCCGATCACCAGGCCCAAGATCAGCGCCATGATCCACGCCGCACCGGCTGTGGCCAGCGTCCAGACCAGGCCGGACCACAGGGTGTCCATATACGTGCCCACGCCATCGGGAGAAATCTCCCAGAAAATGCGCCAATTCCAGTTGTAATTCATGATCATCCTTCGCATGCAGCCCGAGGACAGCGGCCAGCCGGCCACCCGTCCCGCAAATAAATCGGGAGGCTTGCGCCCCCCGGTTTGTTACGCAATCTTTACTTTTTCCGCTTGTCCGACGTTTTCTGCGCTTCCGGTACGGCCGCATACGCAGCCGGGTCGCCGGAGTCGGTCGGATTGGCAAACACGGCCTTCAATTGCGGCGGCATGGGGAATTTCAGGTTGATGTTTTTCGGCGGGATAGGCGAAGTAAACCATTTCGCGTAAATGCGGTTGATGTCGTCGCTCTTGTACAGGCGGATCAGCGCGTCGTCGACCACTTTCTTGAAGGCCGGGTCGCCCTTGCGCAGCATGATGCCGTACGGTTCGACCGACAGCGCTTCCTTGGTGATTTCATAGTCGTTCGGGTTTTTCGAGTTGGCCACTTGCGACGCCAGCAAGATATCGTCGTTGGCTTCAGCCACCGCGCGGCCCGTTTCCAGCATCAGGAACGACTCGGGATGATCCTTGCCGACGGCGATGTTCATGCCCAGGTTCTTTTCCTTGTTCAGGATCGTCATCTGCTTGATGGTCGACGTACCGGCAGTGGCGACCAGGGTCTTGCCGCGCAAGTCTTCCAGGGTCTTGATGTTCGAGGATTTTTTCGCCAGCACGCGGTTGCCGATGACGAACATGGTCGGGGCGAACGCCACCTGCTGCTGGCGCTCCAGGTTGTTCGTCGTCGAGCCGCATTCGAGGTCGATGGTGCCGTTGGCCATCAGCGGGATGCGGTTGGCCGAGGTGACGGGGCTCATCACCACTTTCAGTTCGCTCAGGCCCAGGTGCTTTTGCAGGGCCGTGACGACTTTCATGCACAGGTCGATCGAATAACCCTGGTATTGCTGCTTGTCATCGAGATAGGAGAAGGGCACGGAGCCGTCGCGCACACCGAGGGTGACGGAACCGGCTTTCTTGATCTTGGCCAAGGTGCCGGTCAATTCCTGAGCCTGGACTGGCGACATGCTGCTGATGACACCGACGCTGAGCAGCGTGGCGAAGATTTTGGTCAATTTCATAAATTCTCCTGGGCGGACAAACGGGATGGACTCCGAACGAAACAACTGTGGTGCAGACGCCACCATTGGAATTAATTTTATTTCATTTTCAGCACCCGACCAGCCATTTTCTGCGATTGCCCGCAAATAGGCGCTATACGTGCGCCTGAATCAGCGCGGCTGTAGCATTTTTCCTACTGATTTCACCTTTCCGATTTATTTCGCCGGCGCCAGCCCCGCCAACTCGTCCTCTTGCGCCTCATCGTCCATGTTCGCCTGCTGGCGTTGCCACATCTGCGCATACAGGCCATCCGCCGCCAGCAATTGCGGATGCGTGCCCCGCTCGACGATGCGGCCATGGTCGAGCACGAGGATTTGCTGGGCGTCAGCCACCGTCGACAAACGGTGCGCAATGACCAGGGTGGTGCGGTTCTTGGCAATGTCCTTCAACTGCGACTGGATCGCCTGCTCGGCCTTGGAATCGAGCGCCGAGGTGGCTTCGTCAAAGATCAGGATGGCCGGGTCTTTCAGCAAGGTGCGGGCAATGGCCACGCGCTGCTTTTCGCCGCCCGACAGCTTCAGGCCCCGCTCGCCCACCATGGAGTTGTAGCCATCTGGCAAGCTTTCAATAAAATCATGGATCGACGCGGCTTTGGCCGCCGCCACGATGGCCTCCTTGCTGGCGCCCGGCTTGCCGTAGGCGATGTTGTATTCGATAGTGTCGTTGAACAGCACGGTATCTTGCGGCACGATGCCGATGGCCGCGCGCAGGGAGTCCTGCGTGATGGCCCGCAAATCCTGGCCATCGATGGTGATGCCGCCGCCATCGACTTCATAGAAGCGGAACAGCAAGCGCGACAGCGTCGACTTGCCCGAGCCGCTATGGCCTACCACGGCGGTCGTCGTGCCGGCGGGTATCTGGAAATCCACGTCGAACAGGATTTGCCGCTTGGCTTCATAGCTGAAATCGACATGCGCGAAGCGCACGGCCGCGCCCTGCGTGACGAGGGGTTTGGCGTCCGGCGTATCGGCGATTTCGCGGTTCTCGTTCAGCAGGGAAAACAAGCGCTCCATGTCGGCAAGGCTTTGCTTGATTTCGCGGTAGATGACGCCCAGGAAATTGAGGGGGATATACAGCTGGATCATGAAGGCGTTGACCAAGACCAGGTCGCCCAGGGTCATGCTGCCGTTGATCACGCCCACCGTGGCGCGCCACAGGATCAGGGTGACGGCGGTGGCGATGATCAGCGACTGGCCCGTATTGAGCAGGGACAGGGACGTCTGCGATTTCACGGCGGCCGACTCATAACGCTGCAAGCCTTCGTCGTAGCGCTGCGCTTCGTAATCCTCGTTGCCGAAATATTTAACGGTTTCATAGTTGATCAGCGAATCGATGGCCTTGGTATTTGCCTTCGAGTCGAGGTCATTCATGGTGCGGCGGAAATGCGTGCGCCAGTTCGTCACCAGCACGGTAAACGCGATATACGACACGAGCGCCACCGCCGTGATCACGGTAAACCAGATGTCGTAATGCAAGACCAGATAGCCGAGCACGAGGGTGATTTCCACCAGGGTCGGCAAGATGTTGAACAGGGTATAGGAAATGAGCGAGCCCACGCTGCGCGTGCCCCGTTCGATGTCGCGCGTCATGCCGCCCGTCTGGCGGTTCAAATGAAAACGCAGGGACAGCGCATGCAGGTGGCGGAACACTTGCAGGGCGATGGTGCGCACGGCCCGCTGCGTGACGCGGGCGAACAGGAATTCGCGCAACTCCGTAAACAAGGTGGTCGACAGGCGCAGCAAGCCGTAGGCCACCAGCAAGCCGACGGGCAGCACCAGCAGCGCTTGCGGATGGGCCGCCGTGATCGTCATGGCGTCGACGAGCTTTTTCAGGATCAGGGGCACGCCCACGTTGGCCAGCTTGGCGCCCACCAGGCATAGCAGCGCCAGCAGCACTCGCCATTTGTAGACCCATAGATACGGCAGCAAGGTCTTGATGGTGGCGAAATCGCTGTGGCTGGCGGAAGCTGGCGAGCGGGGCGGAGGGGGAGTCTGGGAACGGCGCATGGCGAAGGTCGGCTTTTTATGGTTCAATCGGGGCAATTGTAGCCTTTCATGAGAATAAAAGATGAGCACCTCCCCAGACCGTCCCGACAACTGCCTCGCCTCCGGCCTCCCCGCCGGAAAAATGCCGGAATTGCGCATGATGCCCGCGCCGTCCGACGCCAATGTGTACGGCGACGTGTTCGGCGGCTGGATCATGGCGCAGGTCGATATCGCCGGTTCCCTGCCGGCCACCCGACGCGCCAACGGCCGCGTCGCCACCATCGCCGTCAATTCCTTCGTCTTCAAAAACCCCGTGTTCGTCGGCGATCTTCTGTCGTTCTACGCCGATATCGTCAAGGTCGGCAATACCTCGATCACCGTCAATGTCGAGGTATATGCCGAGCGCAACCGCCTGCAGGCATGCATCGTGAAAGTCACGGAAGCAACCCTGATCTACGTGGCGACGGACTCCGACCGCAAGCCGCGCAAGGTGCCGCCGATCGAGACCTTGCTGTCGTCTTGATTGTCGCAATAATTCCACAGCATGGATAGCCAGCGCCGCATCTTCCTTCAGAGCGCTGCGCGCATCACGGCGCTGGCCGCGGCCGGCAGCGTGCTGTCCGGTTCCAGCGCGAGCGCCGCCACGCGTTTGAATGGCGCCGGCTATCCGTTTGCGCTTGGTGTCGCCTCCGGTTCGCCCTTACCTGATGCGGTGGTGCTGTGGACGCGCATCTGCTACGACCCGCTGCACGCAGCCGCCACGCCCGCCATCGCCCTGAACGTGCGCTGGGAAGTGGCCGAAGACGTAGCGTTCCGGCGCATCGCCGCCAAGGGCCAAGCCACGGCCACGCCCGCCCTCGCGCACAGCGTGCACGTCGACGCGAGCGGTCTCGCGCCCGGACGCTGGTACTGGTACCGCTTCATGCTGGGCGACGCCGTCAGCCCCGTGGGCCGCACGCGCACGGCGCCCGAGCCCGGCGCCATGCCTGCCTCGCTGAAACTGGCCGTGGCCTCGTGCCAGCACTGGGAATTCGGCGCCTATGCGGCGCACCGGCACATCGCGGCGGCCGCGCCCGACCTGGTGGCCTTCCTCGGCGATTACATCTACGAGTGGGGTCCCTACCAGCTGCGGCATCCAGGCCGGGCCGTGCGCACACATGAAAGTTTCAGCCTGGACGACTATCGTGCCCGCTATGCGCAATACAAGAGCGACCAGGATTTGCAGGGAGCGCACCTGGCCGCGCCGTGGATCGTCACCTGGGACGACCATGAAGTGGCCAACGATTACGGCAATGACCGCGACGAGCTGCTCACGCCCACCTTTTTGCAGCGACGCGCGGCTGCCTACCAGGCATTTTATGAACACATGCCGCTGCGTTTGCTGCCGCTGGGAAGGCGGGGCTTTGTCGACATGCGCATCTACCAGCGCTATGACTGGGGCCGCCTGGCGCGCTTCCATGTGCTGGACGACCGGCAATACCGCGCCCATCACGCCTGCGCCAGGCCGGGCCGTGGCGGCTCGAACTCCGTCACCACGCGCAACTGCCCCGACTTGCTCCAGCCCGGCCGGACGATGCTGGGCGAGGCGCAGCAGCGCTGGCTGCAGGCCGGCCTCGATAATTCTCCCGCGCGCTGGAATATCCTGGCCCAGCAAACGCTGATGGCGCAATCGAGTCAGGTGCCGATTTTGCGGCCCGGAGACGAGCGCATCTGGACCGATGGCTGGGATGGCTACCCGATGGCGCGCCAGCACCTGCTCGACGCCTTGCAAAGCAGCAAGGCCAGCAATCCGCTCGTGCTGTCGGGCGACGTGCACACTTTCTATGCGACCGAACTGAGCCGCAACGCAATGCGCCCCGCCAGCAAGGCCAACCCCGTGCTGGCCACCGAGTTTTGCGGCACCTCCATCACGTCCAGCTCGCGTTCACAGGCGCGCACGGAGCAGTACGTAGCGATGAACCCGCACATCCGCTACGGGCGCAGCGACAAGCGCGGCTATATGTTGATGGAAATCACGCCGGAGAAAACCACGACCTTGTTCCAGGGCCTGGAGAACGTGCGCGACAGCGCGTCGACCATCGCGACACTGGCCCGCTTTACCGTCCAGGACGGCAAAGCGGGCCTGCAACGCATCTAGCAACTACTTTTCAAGCCATCGCGGTAGCACCGGCTGACGGGCACCTCGCCGCCCGTGGACAGCATAGCGCGCGCGTCGCCCGATTCCATTGGTGTGATTGCCTGCACGAAATCGAGGTTGACGATATAGCTGCGGTGCACGCGCAGGTACCACTGCTGATGCTCAGCGGCACGATGGCGACTTGCTGGCTGGGGACGTCGCTGCTGATCAGCAAGGTGAACTGGCTGCGCCCCTGCTTCGGCTTGCCCGCCCGACCAGGCCGGAACCTGGTGGCGGACACAATCCTGGCGGCGAACTAGGCAACCTTCTTTTCGTCGCGCAATTGACGGCGCAAGATCTTGCCGACATTGGTCTTCGGCAATTCATCGCGGAACTCGATGTATTTCGGTTTCTTGTAGGCCGTCAATTCATGCTTGCAATGCTCGCGGATCTGTTCCACCGTCAGGTTCGGATCCTTGCGCACGACAAACACTTTCACGGCTTCGCCCGCGTTGGCATCCGGCACGCCGATGCAGGCGCATTCGAGCACGCCGGGGCAGGAAGCGACCACGTCTTCCACTTCGTTCGGATACACATTGAAGCCGGACACGATGATCATGTCTTTCTTGCGGTCCACGATTTTTACGTAGCCGCGTTCATCCATGACACCCACGTCGCCCGTCTTGAAAAAACCGTCGGCCGTCATCGATTTGGCCGTCTCGTCCGGACGCTGCCAGTAGCCGGCCATCACTTGCGGGCCGCGCACGGCGATCTCGCCCGGCTCGCCCAGCGGTACTTCCACGCCGTCGTCGTTCAGAATCGCCACTTCCGTCGACGGGAAAGGCAAGCCGATGGTGCCCGTAAATTCCGTGATGTCGACACGGTTGCCCGTCACCACAGGCGACGTTTCCGACATGCCATAGCCTTCGATCAGCGGGCAGCCGGTCAATTTCAGCCAGCGCTCGGCCACGTTGCGCTGCAAGGCCATGCCGCCGCCATTGCACACTTTGTAGCTGGAGAAATCGAGCTTGGCGAAGTCGGCATTGTTCAGCAGCGCGTTGTACAAGGTATTGACGGCCGGGAACACAACGATCTTGTGCTTGGACAATTCCTTGACGAAACCGGGGATGTCGCGCGGATTGGGGATGAGCACGTTCAAGCCGCCCACGCGCATGCCCATCAGGGCGCTGACCGTCAGCGAATAGATGTGGTACAGGGGCAAGGCGCACATGAAGCCCATCGAGGTGGCGCGCATTTCCTTGGTCATCACGGGCGAAATCCACGCCTCGTTCTGCAACACGTTGGCGATCACGTTACGGTGCAACAACATCGCGCCTTTCGACACGCCCGTCGTGCCGCCCGTGTATTGCAGGAAGACGATATCGTCATGCCCCTGCTGCACCGGCTTCAGGCTCAAGCGCGCGCCTTCGACCAGCATCTTGTTGAAACTGATGGCGCCCGGCAAGGAAAACGCGGGCACCATTTTCTTGATCTTGCGCACGACGAAGTTGACGATGGTACCCTTCAGTCCGCCCAGCAAGTCGCCCATGGTGGCAACGATCACGTGCTTGACCTGGGTATGCGGCAACACCTGCTCCACCGTGGTGGCGAAGTTTTCCAGCACGATGATCGCTTCGCTGCCCGAGTCGATCAGCTGATGCTGGAGTTCACGCGGCGTGTACAGCGGATTGACGTTGACCACGGTATAGCCGGCGCGCAGGATGGCCGCCATGGCCACCGGATACTGCAGCACGTTCGGCAGCATGATCGCCACGCGTGCACCCGTCTTCAGGCCCTTGCTTTGCAGCCAGGCGCCCATCTGCAGCGACAGCTTGTCGAGCTCGCGGTAGGTGAGGAATTTATCCATGCACACGAACGCGTTGCGGTCCGCATATTTCTGGAACGACTCTTCCAGCAAATGCGTGACGGAACGGTATTGCGTGCAATCAATCTCTGCGGGAACGCTGTCCGGGTACGACTTCAACCAAATCTTGTCCATCTATGCCTCATCTTTATCTGTAGAAAGGGTGTGCAGCCTGATGCGCACACCCTGCACTGTTTATGCTGCTTTCTTCGTTTCGTCACGCAGGGCGCGACGCAAAATCTTGCCCACGTTGGTCTTTGGCAGTTCATCGCGGAACTCGATGTATTTCGGACGCTTGTAGCCCGTGAATTGTTCCTTGCAATACGCGGCCAGCACTGCCTGGGTCAGGTTCGGATCCTTGCGCACGACAAACACTTTCACGGCTTCGCCAGAATGCTCGTCCGGCACGCCCACGCAGGCGCACTCGAGCACGCCCGGATGGGCCGCGATGACGGCCTCGACTTCGTTCGGATATACATTGAAGCCGGAGACGAGAATCATGTCTTTCTTGCGGTCGACGATCTTCACGTAGCCGCGCTCGTCCATGATGCCCACGTCGCCCGACTTGAAATAGCCGTCAGGTGTCATGACCTTGGCCGTTTCATCGGGACGGTTCCAGTAGCCGCTCATCACTTGCGGGCCACGGATGGCGATTTCGCCCGTCTGGCCCAGCGGCACTTCCTTGCCGTCATCGTCAAGGATGGCGATATCGGTCGAGGGCACGGGCAAGCCGATGGTGCCGGAAAACACCGTGGTATCGGCCCGGTTGCAGGTGGCGACAGGTGACGTTTCCGACAGGCCATAACCTTCGATGATGGACACGCCCGTCACTTGCAGCCATTTGTCGTTGACGGCTTGCTGCACCGCCATGCCGCCGCCATTGGCGATCTTCAAGCCCGAGAAATCGAGCTTGGCGAAGTCAGGGTGGTTCACCAGCGCGTTATACAAGGTATTGACCGCTGGCAGCAGGTTGAACTTGTACTTGCCCAGCTCCTTGATCAGGCCCGGGATATCGCGCGGATTCGGGATCAGGATATTCAGCGCACCCACGCGCGTACCCCACATGGCGCACGCCGTCAGGGCAAAGATATGGTACAGCGGCAAGGCGCAGACAACGATCATCTGCTCCTTGCTGTTCTGGTCGAGCGCCGCGCCCGACCACGCTTCGCTTTGCAGCACGTTGGCAATCACATTGCGGTGGCTCAGGGTCGCGCCTTTCGACACGCCCGTCGTGCCGCCCGTGTATTGCAGGAAGGCAGCGTCATTGATGCTCAGCTCGACAGGCGTGAGTTTCATGCGGCTGCCCAGCGCCAGCGCCTGCTTGAAACGCATGGCGTTCGGCAAGGAATACGCGGGCACCATCTTCCTGACGTTGCGCACGACAAAATTGACGATCATGCCCTTCAATCCGCCCAACATTTCGCCCATGCTGGCAACGATGATGTGCTTGACGGCTGTCTTGGCCAGCACCTGTTCCAGAGTGTGGGCGAAGTTTTCCAGCACGATGATGGCTTCGCTGCCCGAATCGTTGAGCTGATGCTCGAGTTCGCGCGGCGTATAGAGAGGATTGACGTTGACCACGGTGTAGCCGGCGCGCAAGACGGCGGCGATGGCCACCGGATACTGCAGCACGTTCGGCATCATCAGGGCGACGCGCGCGCCCTTCTTCAGGCCACGGCTTTGCAGCCAGGCGCCCAGCTGGCGCGAATAGGTATCGAGTTCGGCATAGGTGAGAAATTTGTCCATGCAGACATAAGCATTGCGATCCGCATATTTTTGAAACGCTTCTTCCAGCAAGTGCACCAGCGAACGATATTGATCAGGATCGATGTCGGCGGGGACGCCGGGAGGATACGACTTCAGCCAAATTTTTTCCATCCTGTGCCTCTTGTCTCGAATAATCGTGGGGGAGCCGGCGCACCCTGCCGGCGCGGATCATTGCTGCGGATTCTGTCGTCCTGCAGTCAGTTTGAGCATTCTGACGAGCAATTGCTCTATGCTACTAATGCGATGCTATCGGGCGCCGCGCTTCCATGCAAGCGCTTTCAACAGTATTCGAGCGGCAACTCTAGGGGTATTTTATGCTGCAATGCAGCATGATAAATACACTGTTGCAGGATCGTCTGGCTCGGCGTACAGGACAATCTTTACGGGTCAGGGGCTGGACAATTGTTCCAGCGCACGCCTGCGCTCAGGCTTGTCGAGTTGGGCCATTGTGTGCACTGCAGCATAAAAAGCACGAAAGTTCTTTTTTTCTTCCAGCAATTTTTTGAAGGCAGGCAAAAATTCATTGTAGGTCGACACGGAAGCCAAGTGCGCATTGCTCAATGGCTGCTCGAACCAGCGGTCGTAACCGGCAAAACCACCCCAGTTTTTCTTCAGCACCTGATAGGCGTCTTGCAATGCCGCAAACACCTGCGCCTTGCGCGCGCGTTTCTCCGCATCGCTGGCGCCGCTCGCATACACGGCTTCCAGTTCACCCCGGTATGTCAACAGCAGGGCCAGGAAATCCTGGCGCCGCGCCGCATACTGGGCGTACGCGGCGCGCATGGCGTCATTGCCCTCGCGCGCCAGCCAGCGCTGCACGCCCGCCTCTTCCACGGCGCTGGCAAACGATTCGTTGAAGGCCGAATCACCGGGCACGTACACCACCTGGTGCGCCAGTTCATGGAAGATCAGGCGCGCCAGTTCCGCATCGTTGTAATTGATAAAGGTCGACAACAGGGGATCGTCGAACCAGCCCAGGGTGGAATACGCAGGCACGCCGCCCACCTGCACGTCGTAATGCTGGGCCCGCAGTTCGGCAGCATACGCGAGTGCCTCGTCCTTGCTGTAATAGCCGCGGTAATTGACGCAACCAGCGATGGGAAAACACCATTGCAGCGGCTGCAGCGACAATTCCGGCGTGGCCACCACGTTCCACAGCACAAACGGACGCTGCAGGGCGGCATAGTTTTTGTAGCTGCCGTTGTCCGGCAAATCCAGCTCGCTGACGGCAAAGCGGCGAATTTGCTGCGCCTTGGCCAGGCGCACTTTCAGGCGCGGCTCGGTGGCCGGGTCATCGAGCCAGTCACCGATGGGGCGCGCGCCGTACCACAGCGCATACTGCCCCTGCGCCGCCTGCGTGTAGTAGCGCAGCTGCGTGCAGCCGCCCAGCGACAGGCACAGCATGCCGACAAGCAGGCGGGCCGGCCAGCGGGCCATGGTCAGCCAGCCTTTTCCACTTCGACCAGCGTATCGTAGAAGGTCGGCGCGCGGCCCATGTCCGTCAGGCGCTGGCTCGTCACTTCATTGGCGTTCTTGCCGTCGCTGGCCAGCTTCTTCCACCATACGGACAAGCCCACCACCAGGCCGCGTCTGGCCTTGTCCGTCACCCTGGCCTTGGCAACGAAGCTGCCGCGGTCATTAAAAATGCGCACCATGTCGCCAGCCGCGATACCGCGCGCGGCGCTGTCGTCGGGATGGATATCGAGGTGCGGCTCGCCTTCGGCCGCGCGCAGGCTTTTCACGTTCACAAAGGTGGAATTGAGGAAATTGCGGGCGGGCGGGGAAATCATGGCCAGCGGATAACGGGCCGCCAGCGCGGGATTGCTGGACAGCGATTCGTGCGGCGCGATATACGTGGGCAAGGGATCGAGTCCCGCCTGCGCCATCGCGCTGGAATACAACTCGCACTTGCCCGATGGCGTGGGGAAACCGCCTGTGGCAAATGGCGCCTCGGCCATGGCCAGCTTTTGCCAGCCAGTGCGTTTCAGCGATTCCCAGTCGAAATGCACGGCGCGCGCATCCGTCGTATCGAAGGCCTTGGCCGCCAGCGCGTCGTCGCTTTCCTGGAAGCACGGGTCATCAAAACCCATGTGCTGCGCCAGCAAACGGAAAATTTCCGTATTCGCCTTCGCTTCGCCCAGCGGTGCCACGGCCGCGTTGTTCGCCATCATGTACAGGTGACCGTAGGTGGAATGCGCGTCGACATGTTCCAGCTGCGTGGTGGCGGGCAGCACGATGTCGGCGTAATCGACGGTATCGGTCTGGAAGTGTTCGAGCACGACCGTAAACAAATCCTCGCGGGCAAAACCCTGCGCCACTTTCGAGGAATCGGGTGCCACCGCCAACGGGTTCGAGTTGTAGACGATCACGGCTTCCACTTGCGGGCCGAACTCGACGGAACTTTCTTTCAATAAATCGTCGCCGATGGTGCTCATGTTGATGGTGCGCGGCGTGCCTTTCAGCAAGTCCGGGCGCTGCAGGGCCTTACGGTTGACAGGGAAGGAACCCGAGCTCGACAGCTGCATGCCGCCCGCAGGATGGCGCCAGGCGCCCGTCAGCGCGGGCAGGCAAGCGATATTGCGCACGGCCATGCCGCCGCCATGCACGCGCTGCACGCCGTAGTTGGCACGGATGGCGGCGCCCTCGCCAGAGCGGCATGCCTGGCCGTACAGGCGCGCCAGTTCCACTACTTCCGTGGCCGTGATACCGCACACCTCGGCCACGCGCTCGGGCGGCCATTCCAGGGCCCGCTGTTTCAGTTCAGCATAGCCAATGGTGTACTGCGCGATATAGTCATGGTCGACCAGGTCTTCCGTGATCAAGACATGCATCAAGCCCAGCGCCAGGGCAGCATCGGTACCCGGCAGCAAGGCGATATGCTGGTGGCATTTTTCGGCCGTCAGCGAACGGTAGGGGTCGATGGCGATCAGGGTTGCGCCATTGCGCTTGGCCTCCTGTGCGCGCATCCAGAAGTGCAGGTTCGAGGCGATCGGGTTGCCGCCCCAGATGATGATCAATTTCGCGTTCTGGAACTGCTCCATATCCGTGCCGATGCTGGCGCCCACCGTGTAGCGGTAGCCCGTGGCACCGGCCGAGGCGCAGATGGTACGGTCCAGCAGGGACGCGCCGAGCTGGTTGAAGAAGCGCGAGGACATCGATTCGCCCTGCACCAGGCCCATGGTGCCGCAGTAGCTGTACGGCAAGATCGCCTGCGGATCGCGCGCGGCGATCGGTTTCAAGCGGGCCGCGATGGTCTGCAACGCCTCTTCCCAGCTGATGCGCTCGAACTTGCCTTCGCCCTTCTTGCCCACGCGGCGCAGCGGATGCAGCAGCCGGTCCGCATGGTAGGTGCGCTCCGTGAAGCGCGATACCTTTGTGCACAGCACGCCAGCCGTGGTCGGGTGGTCGGGATCGCCCTTGACGGCGGTGGCCACGCCATCGGTCACGGTGACCAGCAAGGCGCAGGTATCTGGGCAATCGAGGGGGCAGGCGGCGCGCACTTGGGTGGTGGTCATGGGGCAATCCAAAAACGTTGGGGGGAAGGCGATACTGTAAACCATTCCGCGCGCTTGCTGTTGGCGCCGTGGCAAGCACGTCCGTGCGCTGGATTTACCCGGCAAACAAGGGCTACAATGCACTATTAGCCGCGTCTGTTTTTGATCAAACAAGCGCGGTCCGGCGCGCCATACATTGCTGCGTGCCAGCATCCACAGGAGAGTCCCATGAAACTAGTTGATCCGATCTTGGCGTTTCAATCCGAGCTGCAAGGTATCCGCCGCGACCTGCACGCGCATCCCGAGCTGTGCTACGAAGAACAGCGCACCTCGGACGTGGTCGCCGCCAAGCTGACGCAGTGGGGCATTCCCGTGGTACGCGGCCTGGGCCGCACTGGCGTGGTCGGCATCATCCAGAATGGCACGTCGACACGCGCCATCGGCTTGCGCGCCGACATGGATGCTTTGCCAATGCAGGAAATGAATACCTTCGAGCATGCTTCACGCCACCCGGGCAAGATGCACGCCTGCGGCCACGACGGTCACACGACCATGCTGCTGGGCGCCGCCCATTACCTGGCGCAACACCGGAACTTTGATGGCACGATCTACCTCGTCTTCCAGCCGGCCGAGGAAGGCGGTGCCGGCGCGCGCGAAATGATCGAAGACGGCTTGTTTACGCGCTTTCCCATGGATGCCATCTATGGCATGCACAATTGGCCAGGCGCCGAAACAGGCACCCTGAGCGTGGTGGAAGGGCCCATGATGGCGTCCAGCAATGAATTCCACGTCACCGTCAAAGGCAAGGGCGCCCATGCGGCCCAGCCTCACAAAGGCATCGACCCCGTCATGGTGGCCGTGCAAATCGCGCAAGGCTGGCAAACCGTCATCACGCGCAACAAGAGTCCGCTCGACACGGCCGTGTTGTCAATCACGCAAATCCATGCAGGCAGCGCCACCAATGTGATTCCCGATGACGCCAGCCTGGTCGGTACCGTGCGTACCTTCACCAAGCCCGTGCTGGACTTGATCGAAGAGCGCATGCGCGAGATCGCCGTGCACACGGCCGCCGCCTTTGGCGCGGAAGTCGACTTCCACTTCAAGCGCAACTATCCGCCGCTGGTCAACCATGCGAAGGAAACGGCATTTGCCGTCGAAGTGATGAAAAGCGTGGTGGGCGCGGACAAGGTCAACGCCAATGTCGAACCGACCATGGGCGCGGAAGATTTTTCTTTCTTCCTGCAAGAAAAGGCCGGCTGTTACATCTTCATCGGCAATGGCGATGGCGAGCACCGCGATGGCGGCCACGGCCTGGGTCCATGCGTCTTGCACAATGGCAGCTACGACTTCAACGACAATCTGCTGCCCATCGGCGCCAGTTTCTGGGTCAAGCTGGCCGAAGCGAGCCTGCCCATCGCTTGAATCAGCTCAGTTGATCCGGACCGGTGCCCAGGCGCTGGCCCGGATTCAACGCTTCCAGGGCCAGCAAGGCCGCCGCGTGATCGGCCGTCGGGTGCGTGGTGGCGAGGGTTTCATAGCGCTGAGTCACCAGTTGTGTCACCGGCAAGGTGACGTGCGCTGCTTCGGCTGCCGCGAGGATGTTGTGCATATCCTTGATCTGGCTTTTCACCTGGCCGCCAGCAATAAAATTGCGCTCCAGCATGCGCTGGCCATGCACCTCCAAAATCTTGCTCTCGGCAAAACCACCGCGGATCGCTGTCCGTACGGCAGCCGCATCGGCGCCGGCCGCCTGGGCCAGCAACAAGGCTTCCGCCACGATATTGAGGGTGGCGCCGACGATCAGCTGATTGCACAGCTTGGCCACCTGCCCACTGCCGGCCGGCCCCACCAGAGTCGGGCGCCCCATGGCTGACAGAATCGCTTCCACCCGCGCGTAATCGCTGGCGCTGGCGCCAGCCATGATGGCCAGGGTACCTGCTTGCGCCCCGCCAACACCGCCCGATACGGGCGCATCGATGAAGCCATGGCCTGCCACCTGCAAAGTGGCATGAAATTGCTGGGCTTCCGATTGCTTGGTGGAACTCATGTCGATCCAGATCGTGCCAGCCTGCAATGCCGGCAGCGCCTCCTGCAGCACTGTTGCCACGATGGGACCTGCTTCCAGCATCGAGATGACCACATCCGCGCCATTGACCGCCTCAGCCACGGAAACGACCGGCTGCGCCCCTGCTGCACGCAGGACTTGGGCCTTGCTGTGCGTGCGATTCCAAATTGTGACAGAATATCCAGCGCGCAGCAGGCACCGGACCATCGGCCCTCCCATTAGGCCAATACCGAGAAATGCGATTTTTGTAGACAATGTCAATTCAACCTCTGAGATCAAACAGGTGGCGGGAGTAGTGTGCAAAACTAGGTGCCTGCGCAAACAAGACAAGCCTCACGGCCAATTTTACGATGAAAGCCTCTATGTCCTTCAAGAAGAATATCCTCAAATCCATCGCTGCCGTTGCCGCGCTGATGGCAGCCAATGTCGGCTTTGCCGCCGACGACAAACTGATCGATTCCGTCTACGGCGAATATGCCAAGGGCGTCAAAGTACAAATGTTGCGTGCTGGCGTGACCTCGAACTGGGATAAAGCCTGGTTCGTATCGAATGGCACGCAGCTGAGCGGTTACTGGGATGCCAGCATCGGCGGTTGGGATGGCAAGAGCTATCGCAATGTCCCTGGCCAGCATCAAAAACTGTGGGACCTGGGCTTTACTCCCGTGTTCCGCTTTGAAAATACCAATAAGCTCGGTTTCTATGCGGAAGGCGGGATTGGCGTACACATGCTGTCCAAGCTGTACGATAACGACGATAACCGCCTGTCGACCCACTTCCAGTTCGGCGACCATATCGGCGTTGGCTATGTCTTCAATAACAAATGGGAAGTCGCTGCCAAGATCCAGCACTTCTCCAACGGTGGCTACAAAAAACCGAATAGCGGCGTCAATTACATGAACGTCAAAGTCGCTTATCACTTTTAATGAAGGCGATAAATAACAAAGGCAGCGCATAGCGCTGCCTTTTTTTGTCCCTTGAATGGCGTGGTCTGCCAGCAATGTTATCGGATCAGGCCGCAGGCCATAATCCGACAAGCACCCGCGACGCATCAAACCACCAGACGAAAAAAAACCCCACCATTGCTGGCGGGGTTTTTCTCTACTGCGAATAACAAGCCTGACGATAACCTACTTTCACACTGGTTGCAGCACTATCATCGGCGCAAAGTTGTTTCACGGTCCTGTTCGGGATGGGAAGGGGTGGGACCAACTTGCTATGGTCATCAGGCATA
>NZ_JAAOLY010000030.1 GCF_011601275.1 Janthinobacterium lividum
CGCCAAACCTGCCCCTGCCGCCCCCAACACCCCGTCCTGGATCGCGCGCCCGGACGGCCTCGTTGCCAAGGCGAAGAACTGGCTGTTTACTGGCAACCTGGTCGCCAAGCTGGGCTTGCTGATCCTCTTCCTCGGGGTCAGCTTCCTGCTCAAATACGTGTCGGCGCAGATCACCGTGCCCATCGAACTGCGCCTGGCCGGCATCGCGCTGGCCGATATCGCCCTGCTGGTCTGGGCCTGGCGCATCCGCATCAAACGCCCCGGCATCAGCTTGCCGCTGCAGGGCACGGCGCTGGCGATATTGATGCTGGTGACGTTTGGCGCCTTCCGCCTGTATGAACTGATCCCGGCCGGCCTCGCGTTTGCCGTGCTGTTCGTGCTGACGGCGTTCACGTGTTTGCTGGCCGTGCTGCAAAACGCCGTCTGGCTGGCCGTCTTCGGCATCGTCGGCGGCTTTGCCGTGCCCCTGCTCGTATCGACGGGCAGCGGCAACCATATCGGCCTGTTCAGCTATTACGCGCTGCTCAACGCAGGCGTCTTCGCCATCGCCCTGAAACGCGCCTGGCGCGTCCTGAATGTGCTCAGTTTTGGCTTTACCTTCGTCGTCGCCACCACCTGGGGCCTGCTGCGCTACACGCCCGAGCACTATCTGTCGACGCAACTGTTTTTGATCCTGTTCGTGCTGTTCTACATCGGCATTGCGATTGCCTACTGCGCGCGCCAGGCGCCGCGCTTGAAACACTATGTGGATGGCACCCTCGTGTTCGGCACGCCGCTGGCGGCGATGGGCCTGCAATACGACCTGGTCTGGCACTTTGAATTTGGCCTGGCATTTTCCGCGCTGGTTGCCGGCTTGACCTACACGGGCCTGGCCGTGGCCCTGTGGCGCAGGAACGGCTTCAAACTGCTGGCCGAAGCCTTCCTCGCGCTGGGCATCGTCTTCGGTACACTGGCCATCCCGTTCGCCCTTGATGGCCGCTGGACGTCCGCCGCCTGGGCGCTGGAAGGCGCGGGCATCGTCTGGGTCGGCTTGCGCCAGCGCCAGACCCTGGCCTGGGCTTTCGGTCTGCTGGTGCAGGGGGCCGCCTGGATTGCCTTCCTCATCGCCATGCAGGGACTCGATACGGCAGCGGCCCTGCAAGCCAACATCTGGCTCGGCTGCGCGCTGCTGGCGGCCGCCGCGCTGGTAATGGCCTACAATTTCCGCCGCCACGCGAGCCACTTGCTTCCTGAATTCATGAGCAGCCTGTCCGTGCTGTTCCTGACGGCCGCCACGGCCTGGCTGCTGGGCGGTATCTGGAGCGAAATCCTGCTGCGCACGGATGCCGCCACGCAATTGAACCTGCTCACCGTCAGCGCGCTGGCGGTAGCGGCCCTGCTGGCGGCGCTGGCGCGGCGCGAACAATGGCATGCGCCGCGCGCGCTGCTGCTGGCCGTGCAGGTGCTGGCCGGCATGGTCATGCTCAGCCGCGCCAGTTGGGCCTGGGACCAGCACCCGGCCAGCTTGTTCGGCGGCTCCTTCCTCAGCGCCCTGCTGCTGGGCGCCGCCGCCTTTGCCAGCGCCCGTTTCCTTGCGCTGCGCGCACGCGGCGGCGACGAACTGCTGGCCCTGGTAGCGCGCCCGCTGCTGGTCTGGAGCGGCTTGCTGTGGTTTGCCGCCATCCTCGTGCCATTCACCAGTTGGCTGCTGCGCCTGATCGACGGCGACCTGAGCATGCAGCCGCACGCGGGCGAGCACTGGCTGGCGCTGTACCTGATTGCCGTGTCCGTTACGACGCCGGTGTTCGCCATCCTGGCCCGGCGCCTGGCGTGGCCGCAACTGCGCTGGTTCAGCGTGGCCGCCTGGCTGGGCCTGGGATTGTGGAGCGCCAACCTGCTGCTGGCGCTGTACCTGCGCGACTACCTGCCGACGGGCTTGAGCTGGCTGGCCCTGGCCAGCGCGCTGGCGGCCGGCGAATACCTGTTGCTGGCGTGGCCGCGAGCCAGCTGGCAACTCGACGTGCGCGCGCTGCGCCTCTTGCATACCCTGCGCACGGCGGCGCCATGGCTGATGCTGTGGCCCGTGGGCGCCATGCACGTCAGCACGTGGCTGGCGCGCCACGAAGACAGCGTCAGCCCCGCCTGGTCCCGCTACTTGCCGGCATGGGCCATGATGCTGGCGCTGGCCTGGCTGATCCGCCGCTGCCGAGCTGGCGCCTGGCCAGTGGCGCCGATTGCCGAGTGGTACCAGCGCACCCTGATACCGCTGGGCGCGCTCTGGTCGCTGCTGCTGATCGCCGCATGGAATATCTTCGACGATGGCGCCATGGCGCCGCTGCCCTATTTGCCGCTGCTCAATCCGCTGGACTTGAGCACGGGTTTTGCCGTGCTGCTGGCCATTGCCAGCTACCGTCTGCTGCCGGCGAAGCAGTTGCCGCTGCCCGCCCTGTGGCAGGCGCGCTTGCCCGTCGTGGCCGCGTGCTTGCTGTATGTGTGGTTCAACCTGATGCTGCTGCGCACGGTGTCGCATTACGTCGGCGTACCTTATACCTTCGACGCCATGCTGGCCTCGCAGTTCGTGCAAGCGATGCTGTCGCTCGTGTGGAGCGTCACGGCCCTGCTGCTGATGCGCCACGCGGCCCGCCAGCAGCGGCGCCAGCAATGGAGCATGGGCGCCGTACTGCTGGGCTTGGTTGTCGTGAAACTGTTCCTGATCGACCTGTCCAACGTGGGCGGCATCGAACGCATCATCTCCTTTGTCGGCGTCGGCTTGCTGATGGTCTTGATCGGCTACCTGGCGCCCTTCCCCAAGGCTGCCGCAGCAGCGCCAGCCGAACCGCAACAAGGAGCAGCATGAAAGCCTCATTGATCTGTTGCAGCCTGCTGGTGGCAGGCGCCGCGCTGGCCGCCGCCCCGGCGCCACCGGACCGGCCACAAGACTATGCCTGGAGCATGCCCATCCAATCGCCGGCCGGCGCGGGCATCGTCCAGCTATCGTTGCCCAGGGAAGTCTACCTGCACGCCAGCTCGGCCAGCCTGGCCGACGTACGCCTGTTCGATGCCGACGGCAAGCGCCTGGCCTATGCCATCGGCGCGCCGCCCCCGCAATCGGCGACGCAACGGACAGCCATCCCAGTGCGCATTTTCCCCGTGACGGGCGCGCCGACAACTGGCGACGGCTTGCAAGGAATCGACATCCGCACGGCCGACGACGGTCGACTACTCTCGGTCAGCACGCGCGCCGGGACGGCAGCGACCACGGCGGCGCTGCAAGCGCTGATCCTCGACCTGGGCAAGCAATCGCAAGACAAGCGCATTGCCGCCTTGCGCTTCACGCCACCGGCCCGCACGGATAATTACAGTGCGCAAGTGCTGCTGGAAGTGAGTGACGACCTGAAGCAATGGGACGCCATCGGCACCACCACCCTGAATTGGCTCAGCAACAGTGACACGCAAACCCTGGCCAACGACAGCATCGCCTTTGCGCCGCGCGCGTTTCGCTACGCGCGTCTGAGCTGGCAAGCGGGCGAACCACTGGCCTTTGCGGCGATCACGGCGCAAGCCGTCAGCGAAACGGACATCGCCACGCCGCGCGCCACCGTCGTGCTGCAAGGCAAGCCCGGCAAGCAGGCAAATGAATGGCGTTATGCCACTTCCCTCGCGATTCCGGCCGACAGCATCGCCCTGCAATTGACGCAGACCAACACGGTACTGCCAGTGACCCTGGGCGTATATCGCCAGAACAGTTATGTTCCCCGGCACCGGCTGCACCTGCGCCAGCAAGCGCGTCCCGCGCAAGGCGCGTATTTCGATCCCCTGCTGAGCACCACGTTTTACCGCATCGGCCTCGACGGCAAGGAGAGAATCTCGGGCGACTTGGCCATGCCGGTGACGCAGACAACCGAATGGGTGCTGCAGACGGCCACGGAACACCCGTTCTCCGCCAGCGATGCGCCCACATTGCGCCTGGGCTGGACACCTGCCACCGTGATCTTCCTGGCCAGCGGCAAGCCGCCCTATCAGATGGCATTCGGCAACAGCAACGCAGCTGCCGTTGCGCAGCCGCTGTCACAGGTGGCGCCCGGCTTCAAGGCGGACGAACTGCTGGTGCTCAAGACGGCCATCGCTGGCCCGCTCAAACCCAACACCGGCGCGGCGGCGCCAGCACTCGTTACAAAGGACGCGGCACCATGGCGCCTGGCCGCACTATGGGCGGCCCTGCTGCTGGGCGTGGCCGTACTGGGCTTTTTTGCCTGGCGCTTGCTGTCGCAGATGAAAGAGGAACAAGGCAGTACCGACAAGCAGGAACATTAGCCGCAACGTTAGCCACTTGAACGCTGCATTCGCCGGCTCACTGCCGCAACAGCGCCTTGAACGTCTGCGGCATCCAGGGACGCGCCGCCAGCATGAAGCTGATGGCCAGGCGCTCGTCGCCAGGCAGGCGGGCGTCTTCCTGGTGCTGCTGCGAAAATTCCACCGCTACTTGCTTCAAGCGTTCCAGCAAGGCCGCCGTGGATTTTTTCGACAGCATCACGTTCACCAGACGCAGCAATTCCGTCTCGCCATCGAACTGCGAATTCAAATAATCGCCATAGGCTTCCTTTTTGAAATACGTGTGGATGGGACCGTTAGGTATCCACGCAAACGTGCGCGCCACCAGCAATTTGACCCGGTTATTCGGCAGCAGTTCCAGAAAACCGATCTTGTCGAGGCGCAGCAGGTATTTCACGGCTTGCGCTTCGCTGATGTCGTAGATGGCGACGATCTGTTCCAGCGGCAGCAGGTTCAGGGCGGAGACGGCCACCACGAACAGCCGGGTATCCTCGATGATTTCCTTTTCCTGCGCATACGTCAGCCCCGTGATCAGGGTGGGCGCGGCCTGGGCTGACTGCACAGCCAGCGCCAGCTGCTGGAAATCGCTGCCGATGGCCACCAGGATCTGGTCCAGCCGTTGCAGGGTAAATTGCTTCTGCGAAAACATCCGCTTGACGCTGGCTTCGGACACGCCGATGCGCTGGGCCAGCTCGGCATACGTGACGGAACGCGCTTTCAACAGGCGTTTCAGGGCTTCGATCAAGGCGTGGGTTTGCGGCATGCACTTCCTTTATAAAAATAGCATCGGTTCTGGCGTCAAAAAAGTAGCGCAATACGCTACCTGCGGTATGCCTTCCTGCTACGAGTAGCGTATTCATTGACCAATTGCCCACAGTCTACAATGATGGCGTTGCCACTTGGCACACTTGAAGGAGAAACACATGAAACGCCTGCTGCCCCTCTGCCTGTCCCTGTCGCTGTTGACGCTCTCCGTGGCTGCTCCCGGCCTGGTCCACGCCGCCGCCTCCGAGAACCTGTCGAAAGGCTCGCAAAACCTCAGCGACGGTTCTGCCGTCGTCGTCGCCGGTTCCATGTCGATGCTGGTCGCCTCCGGCCAGGTGGTCGTTGCCAGCGTGGAAACGGTAGGCGAAGGCATCGTCATCGTGCTCAAGGGCGCCTCCGAAGCGGGCGGCGCCTCCATCCAGATGAGCGGGCAAGCGGCCAGGGGCCTGTCCTTGGCGGCCGGCACCGTGGTCAATGTGGTGGCGCTGTCCACCGGCCACATGCTGGTGCTGTCCGGCAAGGCCATCGCCTTCATCCCGAACGAACTGGGCAAGGCGCTGCTGCACCACTCCAAAGTGTAACCACCAATGAAGAACGGACATCCCATGAAACAGTTGCTCGCCACCGCCCTGCTGTGCGCCGCCGCCATCTCGCCGCTGGCCCAGGCCGCCAACTCCGACACCACCAACGCCTCCGACAACGCCAGCATGGCGTCGGCCATCGTGCTGGTCGGCTCCATGTCGGCGCTGGCCGCCGCCGGTGAAATCGTCATCGACAAGGTGGAAGACGTGGCCGACGGCAGCGTCCTGGTGCTGAAAAGCACGGCAAAAGGCGCGTCCTCCGCAGCCACGGCCTCCGTCAAGCTGAGCCAGAAGGCCACGCAAGGCCTGTCGCTGGCGGCCGGCACGGTCGTCAATGTCGTGGCCGTCTCGACGGGCCACATGCTGGTGCTGTCGGGCAAGGCAATCGCCTATGTGCCGAATGCGGCTGGCCAAGCCATCCTCCACCATTCGAAAGCGTGAATCCCATGAAACGCCTGACCGTGATGATCATCAGCCTGGCCCTGGCCGGCGCCGCCCATGCGGGACGCTCGTGCGAGGACAAGCCAACGGATGCGAGCACCCTCGTCAAATCGATGGACCTGGCGCAAAAGACCTTGCAGGCGCTCGACGCCTCGGGCGCGCAAGTGGCGCTGGTGGCGCGCGCCGGGCAAGACCTGTCGAAGTACAATTTGCGCTATTCGCACATGGCGCTGGCCTGGCGCGACCACCCGAAGGGCCGCTGGCTGGTGGTGCATGAACTCAATGAATGCGGCACGGCGCAATCGTCGCTGTACAACGAAGGCTTGGGCAATTTCTTTATGGATGATGTGTTCATGTATGAAACGCTGATCCTGGTTCCCGGTCAGGATACGCAGCAGCAACTGGTGCGCCTGCTGACGAGCAACACGCCCAAGCGCCTGCATGAGCCGCACTACAATATGCTGGCCTACCCGTTTTCCACCAAGTACCAGAACTCGAACCAGTGGGTGCTGGAAACCCTGGCCGCGGCCAGCAACGAGCCTGGCAAGATCGAAACGCGCGCCGAAGCGCAAACCTGGTTGCGCAGCGCCAGCTACGCGCCGCAAACGCTCAGCATCCCCGCCGCCACGCGCCTGGGCGCGCGCATGTTCCGTGCGAACATCGCTTTTGACGACCACCCGTTCGAGCGCCGCATGACGCGCCAGATCGACGTCGTCACCGTCGACTCCATCGTGCGCTTCGTACGCCAGCGCGAGCCGAAGGCGCAGGAGATCGTCGTGCGGGGGAATTGAGAACGCGGCAGCACGGATGAGGTGGCCAAGGTGGCCACCTCGTCGCCGTTAAAACACCCAGAGCTTATCGGCCGGCATGTGCAGCCAGTACTTGCCCGCTTCGAGCTTGTGGCGCGAATAGGCGCGCAGGCTGATGTTCTCGGCGCCGCCGCGCTCGAACAGGCATTCCCAGCGGTCGCCCAAATACATGCAGGTCAGCAGCGGCAGCTCAATGGCGTTGTCGACCTGCGTGGCGCTGATCTTCACTTCCTCGACGCGTATCATGGTCGTCACTTCCGTGCCCACGTTGGCGCCGCGCGCCACGCCCTGCATGGAGGCGCCGTCGACCAGCAGGCGCACCTGGTTGCCTTCGCGCTGCACCACCTTGCCGGGCAGGCGGTTATTACTGCCCATGAATTCGGCCGTAAACAGGGTGTCCGGCGTTTCATACATGCTTTGCGGCGTGCCCTGCTGCTCGATCTTGCCGTTATTGAGCAGCAAGATACGGTCGGAAATGGCCATCGCTTCGCCCTGGTCATGCGTCACCATCAGGGCCGACAGGCCCAGGCGCACGATCAATTCGCGCAGGAAGGCGCGCGCTTCCTCGCGCAGCTTGGCGTCCAGGTTCGACAGCGGTTCGTCGAGCAGGATCACAGGCGGGTTGTACACCAGGGCGCGGGCGATCGCCACGCGCTGCTGCTGGCCGCCGGACAGCTGGTGCGGATAGCGCTCGCCCAGGTGGCCCAGGCCCAGTTGCGTCAATACTTCCTTGATGCGCGCGGCGATTTCCGTGCTGCCCATCTTGCGCAGTTTGAGGCCGTAGGCGACATTATCGAACACGGTCTTGTGCGGCCACAGCGCGTACGACTGGAACACCAGTCCCAGGTTGCGGTGCTCGGCCGGCATCTCGAAATGCTTCGCGCCATCGAAGACATTGCGCTCGCCGATCTGAATGGTGCCTGCCTTCGGGCTTTCCAGCCCGGCGACGGCGCGCAGCAAGGTGGTCTTGCCGCTGCCCGAAGGCCCCAGCAGGGCGACCACTTCGCCTTTTTTCAGGTGCATCGAGACACCCTTCAGGATCTGGTTGGCGGAGGCGCCGGTGCCGTAGTCCAGGTACAGCTCATTGACGGTCAATTCATTCATGATGTGGTCTCAGTCTTTGTATTTAGTTATGCGGCTCAGTTGTGTAACTTGACGCCGAAACGCAGTGCGATGCCCAGGCCGATGGCCACCAGGGTGATATTGATGAAGGACAGCGCCGCCACCAGATCGGTCGAACCGCCCGCCCACAGCGATACCAGCATGGCGCCGATCACTTCCGTGCCCGGCGAGAGCAGGTACACGCCCGTCGAATATTCGCGCTCGAAGATCAGGAACACCATCAGCCAGGCGCCCAGCAAGCCGTATTTGATCAGCGGCAGGGTGACGTCGCGCGTCACCTGGCCGCGGTTGGCGCCGACGGCGCGCGCCGCCTCTTCCAGTTCCGGGCCCACTTGCAGCAGCGCGGTGGAAATCAAACGCATGCCGTAGGCCATCCACACCACCGAATACGCAAGCCACAGGGCGAAGATCGTCGAGCGCAGTTCGCGCAGCACGGGGATCACATGGCCGCTCAGCCACAGGGCCACGCCGTTGTCCATGCCTTTCAATATGCCGTCGAGCCAGGCCGGCACGAACAGGAACACCCACAGGAACGACAGGCCGGCCAGCAGGCCCGGCACGGCGCGCGGCACCAGCACGCTGTAATCGAGCAGGCGCGTGATGCCGTCCTGCTTGCGGTGCATGGCCAGCGCGATGAAGCTGTAGCAGCCGACGGCCAGCGCGCCGCCGACGACGCCGATCAGGATGGTGTTGACGATGCCGCGCACCAGCGATGGCTGGTCGAAGATATCGCGGAAATGCTGCAATGTCAGCACGTCGGCCAGGTGCACGCCCTCGCCCCAGTACTGCACGAAGGAGCGCAGCACGATACCCGTCAGCGGCAGGATGATGGTGAAGATCAGCCAGCCTGCCAGCAAGGCAAACGCCAGCCACTTCCAGCGGCCCAGCGGCATGGCCTTGCTGCGCGCGCCCTTGCCCTTGATCGACACATACTTGTTGGCGGACTTGAGCAGCCAGCGCTGTATCATCACCAGCGGCATGGTCACCATCACCAGGCAGACGGCGACGGCGGCCATCAGGTGGTACGACGGCGTGCCCAGTTTGTTCGTCAGCTTGTACAGATAGGTCGGCAGCACCAGGTGGCCTTCCGGATCACCGAGCACCAGCACCAGGCCGAACACTTCAAAGCCCAGGAAGAACACCAGCACGCCCGCATACGCCAGCGCCGGCATGATCATCGGCAGCGACACGTTGAGCATGACCTGCACCGGCGAAGCGCCGGCCACGCGGGCCGCTTCTTCCACGTCCGAGCCCAGGCTTTTCAGCGCCGACGAGGCATACAGGTAGACATGCGGCACGTGCGTCAGGCCGGCAATGATGACGATGCTGGTGAAGGAATAAATATTCCAGGGCACGAAGCCGAACAGCTCCTTGGCCCAGATCGAGTAAAAGCCCACGGGCCCCATCGACACGACGTAGCCAAAGCCCATCACCATCGGCGACACAAAAATCGGCACCAGCAGCATGGGCGCCACCCAGCCGCGGCCCGGCAAGTCCGTGCGCACCATCAGGAAGGCCAGCATGCCGCCCAGTGGCACGGCGATGACGGTCAGGCCGCAGGCGAGCATCAGGCCATTCTTGAAGGCCATCGAGAAATCGGGATCATCGAAGATGAAACGATAGGAATCAAAGCCGAATTCGCGCACCGGCATGAAAAACGGCGCGTTCAAAAAGCTCTGGTAAAAAATCAGGAACAGCGGCAGGAAAATGGCGACCATGGTGATCGCCACGACCACGCCGCGCGGCCAGTTCAGGCGCGACAAGGGAGAGCGCGACCATGCAGGCAGCGGCAAGATAGCAGTTTGCATGATGAATCCAATGAATGAAGGGTACGGCATCCGTCCGCGGGCACGCGCCTGCGGACGGCCAGGACGGCATTATTTTTTGCCGGCTGTTTCTTTCCATTGCTTCAAGAAGGCCATGCGCTTGGCTGGCCCCAGGAATTGCAGGATGATCGGGTGCACGGGAATCGGTTTGACATTGGCCGCGCCGATTTCCTTGATCAGGTCCGCCGAGGTGGTTTCGCCCGTGACATCGGCGCGGATCGCGAACAGCTTCGCGCCGTTCGCGATGATGGTCTGGCCGCGGTGCGACAAAATGTAATCGAGCCACAGCTTGCTGGCGTTGACGTTCTTCGCGTTCTTGTTGATGAACTGCACGCGCGACAGGATCAGGGTGTAATCCTTGGGCAGCACCACGCCGATCGACGGATCGGTCTTGGCGCGCACCAGGGCGTAGGAACCCAGCACGTTGTAGCCGATCAGGTTTTCACCCGACGAGATACGCTCCATCATGGTGCCGGTCGACGACTGCACGCGCACCTTGGCCGTGCCAAAGGCGTTTTCCAGGGCCAGGAATTGCGGGTATTCCTTGGCATCCTGCGCCATGAACATGAAACCCACGCCCGACTTTTCGATGTCGTAGGTGGTGACTTTGTCCTTGAATTTCGGCGTGGCGATCAGCTTGACAAAGTCGTCGTGGTTCTTCGGCACTTCCTTCGGATCGAGCAAACGCTTGTTGTAGACGATGGCGGCAGGCTCGAACGTGGTGCCGTAAGCCTGGTCGTCCCACATGGCCCAGCCGGGGATCTTGGACGCTTCGACCGACTTGTATTTCAGGGCGTAGCCGTCCGAGGCCAGGCGCATCTGCAAGTCCATCGCCGACGACCACATCACATCGGCCGTGTTGCCGCCGGCGGCCACTTCGGAAATGAAGCGGTTGTACACTTCGGTCGAATTCATGTCGTTGTATTCGACCGAGATGCCCGGATACAGGGCGCTGAAATCCTTGATCAGCGGCGCGGCGGCCTTGCTGTCGGTGGCGCTGTAGATCACCACCTTGCCTTCCTTCTTGGCCGCGTCGATGATCTTCTGGTAGTCGGCCGGATAACCTGCCGGCACCTGGGCGAAAGCGGCGCAGGTGGTACCCGCGAAAGCGGCTGCCAGGGCGATGGCGAGTATGGTCTTGGTTTGCATGGTTTGTCTCCGTCTGTGATTGTTGTATGGTTTGCTATTCGATTCAGCGCATCAGGCCCAGTTCGGCCGCCTGCCTGGAGTAGCGTTCGACTGCCTGGTTTACGTACTGCGTCAATTTGTCGCCCGTCAGCGCGAACGGATACATGCCCGATTGCGTGCGCCACTGGGCAAACTGCGGCGTGGCCATGGCACGGTCGAACGTGGCCACCCAGCGCTGGTAATCCTGCTCCGGCACTTGCGGCCCCATCCACAGGCCGCGGATGATGGGCCAGACCACGTCGATGCCCTGCTCGCGCGCCGTCGGCACGCTGGCCAGCACGCCGGGCAAGCGCTTTTCCGACAGCACCGCCAGCACCCGCGCATGGCTGTCGCCCGCGTTCAGGGTCGCTTCCGACGTATCGCCCGACATCACCTGCACGTAATTGGCCTGCATCGCCGTGAATATCTCGCCGCCGCCTTCCAGCGCCACGAAGCGCAGCACTTTCGGGTCGATGCCGGCCTGGCGCGCCACCAGCGCCATCTTCACCCAGTCCTGGCTGCCGATGGTGCCGGACACGCCGATCAGCACCTTGTCGGGGTGGCGCTTGAGCGCGGCGATCAGGTCGGCCAGGCTTTTGTAGGGCGAGTCGCTGCGCACGGCGATCATGCCGTAGTCGGCGCCCAGCGCCGCCACCCAGCGCACGTCGCCCGTCTTGGCGTTGCCGAACTTGCCCTGCGCCAGGTTCAGCAGCGAGCCGCCCGAAAACACCACCAGGGTGTTGGCTTCGGCACGCCGGCGCTGCGAGCCCATCGAACGCCACGCCACCGCGCCGATGCCGCCCGGCAGATAACTGATGCGCACCGACGACGCGAACGGCGCTGCCGCCGCAGGATCGGGCTGCAGCAAGCCTTTCTGCGCCAGCTTGCAGGTCAGGTCCATGGCGCCGCCCGGCTTGGAAGGCACCACGCAGTCGACTTCAGGCGCGGCGGCCGTTGCCAGCGCAGGCAGCAGCGCGGACAACAACAGCGACAGGAACGCGGTGCGCAGCATCGTCATGCCTTAGAAGCGGTGCTGGATGCCGGCGATCAGGCCGCGCTGCGTGTCGCCGAAACCGGCGTCGTCACGCGACAGGCTGACCAGCTGGTTGTGCTTGGCCTTGGCATAGGCGCCGGCCACGTACAGGTCGGTGCGCTTGGACAGGGCATAGCGCACGCGCGCCACATACATGATCGGGTCGGCATCGAGGTTGGCGGCCACGTTTTTCACGTCCTGGTAGTAGATCACGCCCGTCAGGGTGATGACCGGCGTGGTCTTGTAGCTGACGCCGCCCCAGTACAGGGTGCCGCGCACGTCGGCCTTGCCGGCTGCCGCAGGATCGAGCTTGTAGTCGCGCGCCGCCGCCTGCACTTTCCACGGGCCGTCGTCGTACATGGCGCCCAGGTGGTACACGGTGGTCTTGTCGCGCGCGCCGCCGGCGATGCTGTTGCCGTTCACCTGTTCATACGTGGCCAGCAGGCTGACAGGCCCCGTCTTGTAGGTGACGGCCGTCGACAGCTTGGCGCTGTCCGAGGTGCCCGTCGACTGTTCACCGAAGCCGTACGATGCGCCGTAGCTGAAATCGCCCGTCTTGCCCGAGTACTTGACCATGTTGTCGAAGGCCGTCGTCATGCCGTATTTGCTCGGGCCCGTCGCGTTGGCCGAAGTGGCCCACGAGTAGAACGGCGCGTAGGCCATCGGATCGAACGGCAGCACGAAGTCGTACACGGTGGTGAACGAGCGTCCCAGCACGACGCGGCCAAACGCGCCTTCCAGGCCCACGTTGGCCTGGCGCTTGAACAGCGCGCCGTCGGCCGCGCCCGTGTCGACGAGGATGCCGCCTTCCAGATTGAATACGGCTTTCAGGCCGCCGCCCAGGTCTTCGCTGCCCAGGATGCCCCAGCGCGACGTGTTCATGCCGCCGGAGCTCACTTGCGTCATCGAGCTTTTGTTCGGGCCGGCGTTGCTGGTGTTGCTGATGCCGGCGTCAAGACGGCCGTACAGGGTGACGTTCGACTGGGCGTGGGCGCTGCCGGCTGCGGCGAGTACCGCCATGGCGGTCAGCGAGAATGCAGTTTTCTTCATGTAGAGTGTCTCCCTTAGATATAGTTATTAGTGATATGCCTGATCAATTTCATGAATCAGGATCACACTATATGATCGCGATCCTTTCAATTCGCTTTCAGACTGACAGGTGTCGTCCATCAGCCACAGGGCATACCAACAAATTCATTGCGGCCCCTGTCGGCGGCGTGCCGACAGGCTTACACTGCATCAATTCAAACGAATGGCGGAGACCATGCGCATATTATTAGTGGAAGACCATCTGGAACTGTCGCACTGGCTGGCAAAGGCCCTGCGCGACGCGCACCTGACGGTGGAGACCGCCCACAACGGCGCCGATGCCGACGCCCTGCTGCATACGCAGGAATATTCCTTGGTGCTGCTCGACCTCTCCCTGCCGAAGATGGACGGCCTGGACGTGCTGCGCCGCCTGCGCGCGCGCGGCGGCACGCGCGGCAAGACTCCCGTCATGATACTCACGGCGCGCGGCGGCCTCGATGAAAAAGTGCAGGGCCTGAACCTGGGCGCCGACGACTACATGGCCAAGCCGTTCGAACTGGCCGAACTGGAAGCGCGCGTAAAAGCCCTGCTGCGCCGCAGCCAGGGCAACGAAGCGCTCGTGCACACCTGCGGCGCCCTCAGTTTCGACACCGTCACACGCATGTTCAGCTATGGCGGCACGGCGCTGGCCCTGACGCCGCGCGAACACGCCGTGCTCGAAGCGCTGATCACCCGCTCCGGGCGCGCCGTGTCGAAGGAAAAGCTGTTCGACGAAGTCTTCGCGCTGGCCGACGACGCCAACCTGGACGCCATCGAACTGTATATCCACCGCGTGCGCAAAAAACTCGAGAGCGGCGTCGAAACCGGTTCGCCCGACGGTGCCGTCATCACCACCTTGCGCGGCATCGGCTACCTGCTGCAGCCGCGCAGCGCGATGGCGCCGGCCGCGTCGAAATGAGCGTACGCGCCCCACGCCTGCCCCTGTTCGAAAGCCTGCGCCGACGCTGGGCACAGGGCCGGCCGCTGGGCAGCCTGCGCAGCCAGCTGCTGCGCTGGCTGCTCATCCCGCTGGTGATGCTGGTGCTGCTCGATGCCGTTTTTGTCTACCGCAACGCGCTCGACGCGGCCGACATGGCCTACGACCGCTCCTTGCTGGCATCGACGCGGGCGCTGGCCGAACGCGTCTCCATCGTCAACGGCAAGGTGGTGGCCGAAGTACCCTACGTGGCGCTCGACAGCTTCGAGACCGACACCCTGGGCCGCATCTACTACAAGGTGACGGGCATCAACGGCGAACTGGTGTCGGGCTATGCCGACTTGCCGCCCGTGCCGAAAAACGTGCCCCGCTCACAGAATTATCCGGCCCTGGTGCGCTTCTACCACGCCGACTACCACGGCAAACCGATCCGCATCGCCGCCCTGCTGCAGCCCGTGTATGACGACTCGATGCGCGGCATCACCCTGATCCAGGTGGCCGAGACGCTGGATGCGCGGCGCGGCCTGTCGAACCAGATCCTGTTCGACACCCTGATCTGGCAGGCAGCGATGATACTGGTGATGGGCGCCCTCGTGTGGTTCGCCGTGCGCCTGGTGCTGCGTCCGCTGATGCGCCTGAAAACGGAAGTCGAGACGCGCACCCTGTCCGACCTGTCCGACGTCGATCCCACGCTGGTGCACAAGGAAATGCGTCCGCTGGTGAGCGCCATGAATGGCTCCATGTCGCGCCTGCAGCAGCTGATCGCCAGCCAGCGCCGCTTCATCGCCGACGCCTCGCACCAGCTGCGCACGCCGTTGACGGTGCTGAAAACCCAGGCCGAACTGGCCATGCGCGAATGCGACCGCCAGGCGGGTACGCCGCCGGATATCGCCGCCCTGCGCGACATCGTGCGCTCGATCGCCGTCACCACAGATTCGACCGTGCTGCTGGCCAACCGCCTGTTGACCCTGGCGCGCATCGAGCATGGCGGCGAGAACCTGGCGATGGACACCGTACCCTTGCGCGACGTGGCGCAGCAGGTGGGGCTGGAAATGGCCATGGCCGCTGTCGGCAAAAATATCGACCTGTCGCTGGAAGCACCGGACGAAGCGCCCGTGCATGGCCAGGCCCTGCTGCTGCATGAACTGGTGGCCAACCTGGTCGACAACGCCCTGCGCTACACGCCGCCGGGCGGCAGCGTGATCCTGCGCGCGCGCGCGGGCGGCCCTGGAAACGAAACGCTGCTGGAAGTGGAAGACAGCGGCGCCGGCATCCCGCCATCCGAGCACGAACGCGTCTTCACGCCGTTCTACCGCGTCGGCGCGGCGCTGGAAAGCAATCCTGGCGGCGCCGGCCTGGGCCTGGCCATCGTGCGCGACATCGCGGCCCTGCACGGCGCCCGGCTGGAACTGGCGACCGCCGCGAATGGGCATGGATTGAAAGTCGGCGTGTATTTCGCCCCGGCGCCAGTCGATGCTAAGATCGCGTCCTGAGATTTTAAGGAAGGCAGCGCCATGATGACCAAAGAAGATGTGACCGAACTGTTTGCCAATATCGCCGAGAACGCGCCGTGGGACCTGTCCCAGCCGCTGCTGTGGGGCTATTACTTCACCAACCCGACCTCCGAACCGCTGGAGCAGGCCGCCACCCTGCTGGCGCTGCAGGGCTACCGCCCGGTGGAACTGTACCAGCCGGAACTCGACGATCCGGCGGCACCGCCCGTGTGGGTGCTGCACGTGGAAAAGGCTGAAGTGCATGGCGTCGACAGCCTGCACGCGCGCAATGGCGAACTGATGGCGTTTGCGCAGGACAACCAGCTGGCCAGCTATGACGGCATGGATGTCGGCCCCGTGGGCACGGCGGCGTAGGTCGGAGCAGGTCCGCAGGAGCCTGATCCGGCAACCTCGCGGACAAAAAAAACGGCGCCCTCGGGCGCCGTTTTGCATGGCTCGCTGAAAAAGATCAGCTGAGGTTTTCCAGGCGGATCTTGGTGACCGTGCCCACCACGCTGTTCAACGCTTCCATCTTCTCGATGGCTGCCGTGACGTTCTTTTCCTGCGTCTGGTGCGTCAGCATGATGATGTCCGTATGCGTCTCGCCCTCGGCCGGCTCTTTTTGCAGCATGGCGTCGATCGAGATGCCGCGTTCGGCCAGGATGCGCGTCAGGTCGGCCAGCACGCCCGGCTGGTCGGCCACGTGCATGCGCAGGTAGTAGCTGGTGGTGATTTCCGACATCGGCAGGATCGCGATATCGGTCATCGCATTCGGCTGGAACGCCAGGTGCGGCACACGGTGTTCCGGGTCGGCCGTGGCCAGGCGCGTGATGTCGACCAGGTCGGCGATCACCGACGAAGCTGTCGGCTCGGCGCCAGCGCCGCGGCCCGAGTACAGGCTGGCGCCGACGGCGTCGCCATGCACCAGCACGGCGTTCATGGCGCCTTCCACGTTGGCGATCAGGCGCTTGGCCGGGATCAAGGTCGGATGCACGCGCAGCTCGATGCCTTCCACGCCGTTGACGGTGGCGCGCTTGGTGATGCCCAGCAGCTTGATGCGGTAGCCCAGTTGCTCGGCGTAGCGGATGTCGACGGCATTGAGGTTGCTGATGCCTTCCACGTAGGCCTTGTCGAACTGCACCGGGATGCCGAAGGCGATGGCCGACATGATGGTGGCCTTGTGCGCGGCGTCGACGCCTTCGATGTCGAAAGTGGGATCGGCTTCCGCGTAGCCCAGTTCCTGCGCCTGTTTCAGCACGGTGGCGAAATCGAGGCCCTTGTCGCGCATTTCGGACAGGATGAAATTGGTGGTGCCGTTGATGATGCCGGCGATCCATTCGATGCGGTTGGCCGTCAAGCCTTCGCGCAGCGCCTTGATGATGGGGATGCCGCCGGCGACGGCCGCTTCGAAGGCCACCATCACGCCCTTGTCCTGGGCGGCGGCGAAGATTTCGTTGCCGTGCACGGCCAGCAGGGCCTTGTTGGCCGTGACCACGTGCTTGCCGTTGGCGATCGCCTGCATCACCAGGGTTTTCGACAGGTCGTAGCCGCCGATCAGTTCGACGACGATGTCGATCTCGGGATCGTTGACAATCAGGTGCGGGTCGTTGACGACCTTGCACCCGCCGGCGACGAGCGCTTCGGCGCGCGCCACGTCGCGCACGGCGACGGCGACGACTTCAATGCCGCGGCCCGCGCGGCGCTTGATTTCTTCCTGGTTGCGCTTCAGGACGCTGAACGTGCCGTAACCGACATTGCCCAGGCCCAGCAGGCCGATCTTGATGGATTTCATAGTTGTGCTTGACTGCTCATAAGTGGCGCCCCCTTGGGCGGCGCCAGGTTGATCGAGATTGCTGCTGGCTGGTTCAGCCCCGGCCGTGACGCTTGCGATAGCCTTCGAGGAAGCGCGCAATGCGCCCCATGGCCTCGGTCAGGTCATCGGAGTTGGGCAGGAAGACGACACGAAAATGGTCGGGCGCGATCCAGTTGAAGCCCGTGCCCTGCACGATCAGGACCTTCGCTTCGGCCAGTAATTCATAGGCAAACTGCTGGTCGTCGGCGATCGGGTAGATCTCCGGGTCCAGGCGCGGGAACATGTACAGCGCGGCCTTCGGCTTGACACAGGTGACGCCCGGAATATCGGTCAGCAGCTTGTGCGCCAGATCGCGCTGTTTCAACAGGCGCCCGCCGGGCCCCACCAGGTCTTGTATGCTCTGGTAGCCGCCAAGCGCCGTCTGGATGGCAAACTGCCCCGGCGCGTTGGCGCATAGCCGCATCGAGGCCAGCATGTTGAGGCCCTCGATGTAATCTTTTGCGTGGCGCTTTTCGCCCGAGACCACCATCCAGCCGGAACGGTAGCCGCAGGAGCGGTAATTCTTCGACAGGCCGTTCATGGTGATGAACAGCACGTCGTCGGCCAGCGAGGCGATCGACACGTGCTCGGCTTCGTCGTACAGCACCTTGTCGTAGATCTCGTCGGCGAAAATGATCAGTTGGTGCTGGCGCGCCAGTTCGACGATCTGCAGCAGCACGGAAACCGGGTACAGCGCGCCCGTGGGATTGTTCGGGTTGATGACGACGATGGCCTTGGTCTGCGGCGTGATCTTGCGGCGCATGTCCTCGATGTCGGGATACCACTCGTTCTGCTCGTCGCACACATAATGCACGGGATTGCCGCCCGACAGGCTGACGGCGGCCGTCCACAGCGGATAATCGGGCGCCGGCACCAGCACTTCGTCGCCACTGTTGAGCAGGGCGTTCATCGACATGACGATCAGTTCGGAAGCGCCATTGCCCAGGTAAATGTCATCGATGGTCACGCCGGCGATATTCTTGCCCTGCGTGTAGTGCATGACGGCCTTGCGCGGCGCAAACATGCCTTTCGAATCCGTATAGCCGGCCGCATTCTGCAGATTGAGCATCATGTCGCGCACGATCTCGTCGGGCGGATCGAAGCCGAATACGGCCAGATTGCCGATATTGAGCTTGGTGATCTTGTGGCCTTCTTCTTCCATTTGCCTGGATTTTTCCAGGACCGGGCCGCGGATGTCGTAGCAGACGTCCGCCAATTTATTCGATTTCTGAATCGGTCGCAAAATAAATCCCTGTCGTGATGCGGCGCGGTGACCAGAACTTGCAGCGTGGCCGCCGCGCCAGAACTATGAACCCGTGAAACTGCGATGCGAAAGACTGCAAGGCGAAAACAACCATTCTCGCCGAAAACAGGGCATTTTATCAAATTAAACATGGCGAACCGCAGCATTTGACGCCGATTCTGCCACGCCGGCGCCTCCGGACGGCAATCGGGCGGGCGCCATCTTCATCTTCCCTTAATCTTGCAGCATTACCATGGCGCAAGCATGCACCGCCACTGTGGCGCCGAACATTGCAATTTGGAAAGGATATTGCTTTTCAGTCGCTCTTTTCTGTCATTTATGGCATGCTTACGCCCTTGGCCGCGGCACGCAGTTTGGCCGCGCGCGTACCGATCAACCGACACGACCAGCCCCGATATCGCCATGAAACTCCACGCCAGCAGCACCCAACAATACCAGACTGTCACCGGCTATGACGAAAACGGCGTCGAGATCAATGCCCAGCCGTACAACTATAGCCTGATCGTCATGCCGGAAACACCGCCGCGGGCGTGGGAAGTCACCAGTTTCGAAGAATTGACCGAGGCGCATTTCGCGCAAATCCTGGCCGACTCTCCCGACGTGGTCATCCTCGGCACCGGCGAGCGCCAGCGCTTCGTGCATCCGAAACTGACGGCCGCGCTGACCATGCGCCGCATCGGCGTCGAATGCATGGATAGCCAGGCCGCCTGCCGCACCTACAATATCCTCATGGGCGAAAGCCGCAAAGTCACCCTGGCACTGATCCTGGCCCCGGCCGCAGGCAAGGCCGCATGAAAATCAACGTCAACGAACTGCACTCGTCGCGGGTGCTGATGTGGTCACTGCTGGGCATCTTCATCGTCGTCACCCTGTATGCGCTGGGCGTGCGCACCCTGGTGCCGCCCGACGAGGGCCGCTACGCCGAGATGGCGCGCGAAATGTTCGTCACGGGCGACTGGATCACCACGCGCCTGAACGGCATCAAGTACTTTGAAAAGCCGCCGCTGCAAACGTGGATGAATGCGCTGACCTTCGCCGCCTTCGGCCTGGGCGAGTGGCAGGCACGCCTGTGGACTGGCCTGTGCGGCATCATCGGCGTGTGCATGACGGCCTACGCGGGCAAGAAGGTCTTCGGCCCGCGCGTGGGACTGTATGCCGGCCTGGTGCTGGCGTCGAGCCTGTTCTGGCTCGCTTCCGGCCAGATCAATTCGCTGGACATGGGCTTGTCGGGCATGATGACCCTGACCATGGGCAGCCTGCTGATCGCCCAGCGCGACGACGCCACGGCGACCGAGCGGCGCAACTGGATGCTGGCCTGCTGGGCAGCCATGGCGCTGGCCGTGCTGGCCAAGGGCCTGATCGGCATCGTGCTGCCGGGCGCCGTGCTGGTGCTGTATTCGCTGTGCGCGCGCGACTGGCGCATCTGGACGCGTCTGCAGCTGGTCAAGGGCTTGCTGGTGTTCTTTGCCATCGCCACGCCGTGGTTCGTGCTGGTCGCCCTGCGCAATCCGGAACAGCCGCATTTCTTCTTCATCCACGAGCATTTCCAGCGCTTCCTGATGAAAGGTCACAAGCGCGAAGGCGCCTGGTACTACTTCCTCGTGCTGCTCATTCCCGGCATCCTGCCATGGATAGGCCTGCTGCCGCAAAGCCTGGCCGCCGCCTTCCAGCGCCAGGAAGGCGCCTTCCAGCCCCGTTTGATGCTGCTGGTCTGGGCTGTCTTCATTTTCTTCTTCTTCAGCTATTCGACCTCGAAGCTGCCTGGCTATATCGTGCCCATCTTCCCGGCGCTGGCCCTGCTGGTGGCGCTGTACCTGGAATCGGCATCGCGCCGCCAGCGCCTGTTCGCCGCCGGCCTGTTGTGCGTGCTGGGCGCGGCCATCCTGATCGGCGGACCGATCGCCTTCAGCAAGGCCAGCGCACGCGATGCGGATGCCCTGGTCGCGCTCAAGGGCTACCAGCCATGGCTGATGGCGGCCGGTTTCTTCGCCTTGGCGGGCGGCGCCCTGGCCTTGCTGCATGCGCGCCAGTTGCGCCGCGACATGACCGTGCTGACGATTGCCGGTGCCGGCTTCCTGGCCACGCATTGCATCCTGGCCGGCTCCGAACTGTATGGCCAGAACCGCGCGGGCACCGACATGCTGCCGCAGATCCAGGCCGAACTGACGGCCGATACCAAGCTCTATTCGGTCGGCATCTATGAACAGTCGCTGACGTATTACCTGCAGCGACCCGTGATCCTCGTCGATTACTGGGATGAGTTTACGTTTGGCCTGAAACAGCAGCCGGAACTGTCCATCCCGACCATCGAGCCTTTCATCACGCAATGGACGAACGATGCCAACGCCGGCGTGCACGACATGGCCATTATCAGCCTGAACCGTTACAAGGAATTGCAAGATCGTGGCGTGCCCATGCGTGTTATCGCCGAGGATGCGCGCCGCATGGTCATTGCCAACAAATAGTGTTTAACTGGGGCGCGAGGCAGCACGGAGCGCGCCCCCGGCCAGCTTGCCCCGCCCCCGCAGCAGCAGGATTTTTTCACTGCTGAACCGGCTGCGCCGCCATACTGACGATATAGAATAGCCATGCCTGCCGGCCGCGTTTGAGCGCACGGCAGCCTCGGCGACACCGATACCCTGACACCATACCGACCCAAGAGCCGCACCCATGACCTCTACCCTGCCCTTTTTGCCATTTTCCAAACCCACCATCGACGAAGCGACCATCGCCGCCGTCGGCGAAGTGCTGCGCTCGGGCTGGATCACCAGCGGCCCGAAAGTGCAGGCCTTCGAAGCCCAGCTGTCCGAGTATTTCGGCGGGCGTCCCGTGCGCACCTTCAATTCGGGCACGTGCACCATGGAAATCGCGCTGCGCATCGCCGGCATAGGCCCCGGCGACGAAGTCATCACCACGCCCGTGTCGTGGGTAGCGACGGCCAACGTCATCATCGAAGTGGGCGCCACGCCCGTGTTTGCCGATATCGATCCCGTCACGCGGAACATCGACCTCGACAAGCTGGAAGCGGCCATCACCCCGCGTACGAAAGCCATCATCCCCGTCTACCTGTCCGGCTTGCCCGTCGACATGGACCGCCTGTACGCGATTGCTGACAAGTACAATTTGCGGGTCGTGGAAGATGCGGCGCAAGCGTTCGGCTCCACGTGGAAAGGCAAGCGCATCGGCGCGTTTGGCGACTTCGTCTCGTTCAGCTTCCAGGCCAACAAGAACATCACCACGGGCGAAGGCGGCTGCCTCGTCCTGAACAACCTGGAAGAAGCCAAGCTGGCCGAGAAATACCGGCTGCAGGGCGTCACGCGCAGCGGCGTCGACGGCATCGACGTCGACGTGCTGGGCGGCAAATACAACATGAGCGACATCATGGCCGCCATCGGCCTGGGCCAGTTCGCCAATATCGACGCCATCACGGCCCACCGCCGCGCGCTGGCGCGCCATTACTTTGAGCAATTCGGCAGCGACTTCGAAGCGCACAGCGGCGCCCAGCTGCCCGTGCAGGACTTTGAAAACAGCAACTGGCACTTGTTCCAGATTATCCTCCCCGACAACGGCCCCGGCACGCGCGCCGCGTTCATGCAGCAAATGGCACAACAAAACGTGGGAACGGGCTATCATTACGCACCGATCCACCTGTTTACCATGTACCGCGAACGCGGCTTTACCGAGGGCATGTTCCCTGTCTCGGAAAAGATCGGCCGCCTGACCGTGACCTTGCCGATGTTCTACGCCATGACGACACAGGACGTGGAACGCGCCGTCGCCACCGTCAAATCCATTCTCATCAAATGAGCAGCGCGCCGATGAAACCTGAACTGTCCGTTATCATTCCGATCTACAACGAGCAGGATGGCCTGGCCAGCCTGTTCGCCCGCCTGTATCCGGCCCTCGATGCCTTGCAGACGAGCTACGAGATCATCTTCATCAACGATGGCAGCCGCGACAATTCGGTGGCCATCCTGGCGGAACAGTTCCGCCAGCGCCCCGACGTCACGCGCGTCGTCTTGTTCAACGGTAATTATGGCCAGCACATGGCCATCCTGGCCGGTTTTGAATCCTCGCGCGGGCAGATCATGGTCACGCTCGACGCCGACTTGCAGAATCCGCCCGAAGAAATCGGCAACCTCGTGGCGAAGATGCGCGAAGGCTACGATTACGTGGGTTCGATCCGGCGCAAGCGGCAAGATTCCGCCTGGCGCACCCTGGCCTCGAAGATGATGAACCGGCTGCGCGAGCGCATCACCAACATCAAGATCACGGACCAGGGCAACATGCTGCGCGCATATGGCCGCAACGTGATCGACCTGGTCAACCAATGCGCCGAAGTCAACACCTTCGTGCCGGCACTGGCCTACACGTTTGCCCGCAAGCCCACGGAAATTACCGTCGAACACGAGGAACGGGCAGCCGGCGAGTCGAAATACTCGCTGTACAGCCTGATCCGCCTCAATTTCGACCTGGTCACGGGCTTTTCGCTGATTCCCCTGCAAATTTTCTCGATGCTGGGCATGCTGCTGTCGCTCAGTTCGGCCGGGCTGGTGATCTATCTGCTGGCGCGCCGCTTCCTGTTCGGCGCCGAGGCGCAGGGCGTATTCACCCTTTTCGCCATCGCCTTCTTCCTGATGGGCGTGATCCTGTTCGGCATCGGCCTCGTGGGCGAGTACGTGGGACGCATCTTCCAGCAAGTGCGCGCCCGCCCCCGCTACGTGGTGCAAACCATCTTGCAGGACGGCATGGTCCAGGCGGAAGCCGAGGCGCCATCGTACGTGCGCCTGGAAAAACGCCAGGTGGGCCGCTGATGGGCGCCCCGCGCGCCGTCGTCTTCGGCTACCACAATGTGGGCGTGCGCTGCATCAAGGTGCTGCTGGCCGGCGGCGTCGATATCGCCTTGGTCGTCACGCACGAAGACAGCCCCACGGAAAACCTGTGGTTCGAATCCGTCGCCAGCCTGTGCCAAGCCGAAGGCATTCCCTACATCACGCCATCGGACGCACGCGCGCCCGAACTGCTGGCGCAGGTGCAGGCAGCCAAACCGGACATGCTGTTCAGTTTTTACTACCGTCACATGCTGCCGGCCAGCATTTTGGAAGTCGCGCCCGCCTACAATATGCACGGTTCGCTGCTGCCGCAGTTCCGCGGCCGCGCACCCGTCAACTGGGCCGTGCTGCACGGCGCCCCGCAAACGGGCGCCACCCTGCATGAAATGACGGTCAAACCCGATGCCGGCGCCATCGTCGCGCAAACGGCCGTCCCCATCCTGCCCGACGACACGGCTTTCGAAGTCTTCGGCAAGGTCACCGTGGCGGCGGAACAAACCCTGTGGAACGTGCTGCCAGCCTTGCTGGACGGCACGGCGCCGCGCCAGCTCAACGATTTGCGCCAGGGCGGCTACTTTGGCGGACGCACGCCGGAAGACGGCCGCATCGACTGGAAGTTACCCGCGCAGCAGGTATACAACCTGCACCGGGCCGTCGCGCCGCCCTATCCCGGCGCGTTCACCGAAGTCAACAATGTTATTTACACCATCGAAAAAGCCCGTTTAAGCAAGCATTCAGCAGGAAGTTTGCCACCGGGCTTGGCGGTAGTGGATAATTGCATCTTTGGCGTCTGCGGAGACGGCCACATGCTGGCCATTTCCGCGCTGAGGGCTGCCGGGGAGCCGGTTTCGGCTCAGCAATTGCAAGCAAGTCTGACCACCCGCGTCAGCACACACTGATATCACACAAGAGAATCTCACATGAAAAAAGTCCTCATCTTAGGCGTCAACGGCTTCATCGGCCACCACCTGTCCAAGCGCATCCTGGAAACCACCGACTGGCATGTCTACGGCATGGACATGAACACGGACCGCATCACGGAATTGCTGGAGGATGACAACTACAAGTCGCGCATGCACTTCTTCGAAGGCGACATCACGATCAACAAGGAATGGGTCGAGTACCACGTCAAGAAATGCGACGTGATCCTGCCGCTGGTGGCCATCGCCACGCCGTCGACCTACGTCAAGCAGCCGCTGCGCGTCTTCGAACTGGACTTCGAAGCCAACCTGCCCATCGTCCGCTCGGCCGCCAAGTACGGCAAGCACCTGGTCTTCCCGTCGACCTCGGAAGTGTATGGCATGTGCCATGATGAAGAATTCGATCCGGAAAACTCGGAACTGATCTGCGGCCCGATCAACAAGCCGCGCTGGATCTACTCGAACGCCAAGCAGCTGATGGACCGCGTGATCTGGGGCTACGGCATGGAAGGCTTGAACTTCACCCTGTTCCGTCCATTCAACTGGATCGGCGCGGGCCTGGACTCGATCCATACGCCCAAAGAAGGTTCCTCGCGCGTGGTGACGCAATTCTTCGGCCATATCGTGCGCGGCGAAAACATCTCGCTGGTGGACGGCGGCGCGCAGAAACGCGCGTTCACCTACATCGACGACGGCATCGACGCGCTGATGCGCATCATCGCCAACAAGAACGGCATCGCCAGCGGCAAGATCTACAACATTGGCAATCCGACCAATAACTATTCGATCCGCGACCTGGCCGGCATGATGCTGACCCTGGCCACCGAATATCCGGAATACGCCGAAGGCGCGAAACACGTGAAAATCGTGGAAACGACTTCGGGCGCCTACTACGGCGCCGGCTACCAGGACGTGCAAAACCGCGTGCCGAAAATCACGAATACCTGCGAAGAGCTGGGCTGGGCGCCGACCACCACCATGGCCGATTCCCTGCGCAATATTTTCGACGCCTACCGCAGCCAGGTAGCCCAAGCCAAAGCCCTGATGGATTAATGTTGAGCAAGCCGTTCCTGACCCTGAAAATCGACGTCGATACCTATCGCGGCACCCGTGAAGGCATGGGCAATCTGGTGCGCATGCTGGCCGCGCACCAGGCCAACGCCACCTTTCTGTTCTCGCTGGGCCCAGACCACACGGGCTGGGCCCTGCGGCGCGCCTTGAAGCCCGGCTTTTTCAGCAAGGTGTCGCGCACCTCGGTGGTCGAGCACTACGGCTTGAAGACATTGATGTACGGCACCTTGCTGCCGGGCCCCGATATCGGCAAGCAATGCGCGGCGCAATTGCGCGCCGTGCGCGATGCCGGTTTCGAGTGCGGCATCCACACCTGGGATCACACCCTGTGGCAAGACAACGTGGCCAAGCGCAACGCCGCCTGGACCATCAACATGATGCGCAAGGCCGCCAACCGCTACGAGCAGGTGTTTGGCGCCAAGCCGCACACGCACGGCGCGGCCGGCTGGCAAATGAACGTCAGCGCCTTTGTCGAGCACGACACGGCCGGCTACCGCTTTGCCTCCGACGGCCGCGCCATGCTCGATGCGCGCGGCGCCATGGCCCAGCCAACGCAAGGTCCGCACCGCGTGCGCAACGGCAACACCATCCTGCAATGCGTGCAATTGCCCACCACCCTGCCCACCCTGGATGAATTGCTGGGCTGCGAAATCGACGGCAAACTGATCACGACCGGCAATGTTGCCGCGCATATATTGTCATTGACGGCGGATAATCCCCGCGATCACGTGTATACCTTGCATGCGGAACTTGAAGGACAGAAACTCGCCCCCATTTTCGAACAACTGCTGGCTGGCTGGAAAGCCCAGGGCTACCAGTTCGCAGCGATGGGCGATTATTATGAAAAGATAAAAAATACGGACTTGCCCGTTTGCCCCATCACCTGGGACGAGTTGCCCGGGCGTTCGGGGCGCCTGATTGTGCAGGGCAAAGCGGCCTGAATGCTGTATTGTTGCACCTGGATGCGTTGCCAGATTAAAAACCAGCGCTGATGATCACCGTTCAGGAGAGAACCTGTGGCTGATAGCCAATCCCTCGTTAGCATACCCGACTTTAACGCCGCCATGACCAGCGGCAAAACCTTTCAGTTGCTGGGCCGCCCGGCCAAGGCCACCGTGCTGTTTTTCTATCCGAAGGACAACACCCCTGGCTGCACCACGGAAAACATCGCCTTCCGCGATGCGTATCCGCAATTCATCGCCGCCGGCGTGGAAATCTACGGCATCAGCCGCGATTCCCTGCGCTCGCACGAAAGCTTCAAAGCCAAGCTGGAGCTGCCATTCGAGCTTATTTCCGACACGGACGAAGCCGTTTGCCTGCTGTTTAACGTCATGAAGATGAAACAGATGTACGGCAAGACGGTCCGTGGCGTCGAGCGCAGTACGTTTGTGATTGACGCCCAGGGCCGATTGGTGAAAGAATGGAGAGGCGTGAAGGTCGCAACTCACGTGGAAGAAGTGCTGGAATTCGTAGCGCATCTGAATTGATCGTCCATTTTGATCCAATGCGCGTTGTCGGCTTCCAGCGAGCCTGGTTCAACCGCAGTTCAGTTCACGGTACCTATCGCCATTTTGAGTCAACGAAGCGCCTCCATCCACTCCGCCAGGCGGGCCTGCAGCCCGCCGATGGCGTCCATGACCGGCCATGCTGCCGGCCTTCCGGCAGTTTCTCGTCTTGTAGCATTGTTGTTCCCCTCGCATCCCCCCATGAGAAGTGCCGCCAGAAGCTGGCTGCCCATGGGAGATTCATTCCAGAAATTTTTTGATTGAGATCCTGATGCCACTGCCAAAATTACCGAGCAAGCCAGCCACCATCCTGGCCACCCAAGATTACCCAACCGCAGGCGCAGCGCGCCCGACCACCAAAACCCCGGCAGCCAAGAAAGTGGCTGCACCGATTATTGAAGCGGCGATCGCCGAAGTTGCCAAGCCGGTCCGCAATGCGGCCACGAAGATCAAGCAAGTGGCGGCCCTTATGGTCGCCAAGCCGGCGCCTACGCAAGCCGTTGCCGCGCCTGCCGCCGTTGCTCCTGCGGCGAAAGCCAAACCGGCGGCAAAAGGCAAAGTCACGCCGATCAAGCCCGTCAAGCAAGCCGAGCAGCCACATCCGGCCAAGCACAAGGCGGTGGAAGTGCAGCTCAAGTCGTCCGCCAGCCGCGCCGCCGACCAGCGCGGCATCAGCAAGCTGTTCGTACTCGACACGAACGTGCTGATGCACGATCCATCGTCGCTGTTCCGCTTCGAGGAACACGATGTGTACCTGCCGATGATGACCCTGGAAGAGCTGGACAACCATAAAAAGGGCATGACGGAAGTGGCGCGCAATGCACGCCAGGTCTCGCGCACGCTCGACGCCCTGATCAGCAACACGGACGACGACGCCATCGAACACGGCATCTTGCTGTCCAAGCTGGGCAACAAGGATGCCAAGGGCCGTCTGTTCTTCCAGACGCGTTTGCAAAGCGCCGATTTACCGGCTGGCTTGCCAGTGGGCAAGGCCGACAACCAGATCCTCGCCGTCGTGCGTTCGCTGGAATCGGAACAGGAAGGCCGCCCCGTCGTCTTGGTGTCGAAAGACATCAACATGCGCATCAAGGCGCGCGCCCTGGGCTTGCCAGCCGAAGATTACTTCAACGACCATGTGCTGGAAGACACGGACTTGCTGTACTCGGGCATCGTGCAATTGCCGGACGACTTCTGGAACAAGCACGGCAAGGACATGGAATCGTGGCAGGAAAGCAAGAACGGCTACAGCTCGACGTTCTACCGCGTGACGGGTCCGTTCATTCCATCCTTGCTGGTGAACCAGTTCATCTACCTGGAACCGAAAAACGGCGAAACCCCGTTCTACGGCCAGGTGAAACAGATCAATGGCAAGACGGCCGTGCTGCAAACCCTGCGCGACTTCAGCCACACGAAGAACAATGTGTGGGGCGTGACGGCGCGCAACCGCGAGCAGAATTTCGCGCTGAACTTGCTGATGAATCCGGAATGCGACTTCGTCACCCTGCTGGGCCAGGCCGGTACCGGCAAGACCCTGCTGGCCCTGGCCGCCGGCCTGGCGCAAGTGCTGGAAACCAAGCTCTACAATGAAATCATCGTCACCCGCGTCACGGTGCCGGTGGGCGAAGACATCGGTTTCCTGCCAGGCACGGAAGAAGAAAAGATGTCGCCATGGATGGGCGCCTTCGACGACAACCTGGAAGTGCTGAACAAGTCCGATTCGGACGGCGGCGAATGGGGCCGTGCGGCAACGCAAGACCTGATCCGCTCGCGCATCAAGATCAAGTCGCTCAACTTCATGCGCGGCCGCACGTTTGTGAACAAGTTCCTCATCATCGACGAAGCGCAAAACTTGACACCGAAACAGGTCAAGACCCTGGTCACGCGCGCCGGTCCCGGCACGAAGATCCTGTGCCTGGGCAACATCGCACAGATCGACACGCCGTACCTGACGGAAGGCTCGAGCGGCCTGACCTACGTGGTCGACCGCTTCAAGGGCTGGACCCACAGCGGCCACGTCACCCTGGCCCGCGGCGAGCGCTCGCGCCTGGCCGACCACGCCAGCGAAGTGCTGTAAGTGTTAGCGGGCGGCGCAAGCTGCCCAGTCATTCGAAAGCCCCGGCTGCAGTAGTTGCGGCCGGGGCTTTTTTCATGTGCGCAGCTTTTCGTGGCGGCATGTTCTAATACCGCTCCCTTCTTCCTGGACACCCCGCCCGATGCATCCCGCCTTTCAGTTGTTGCTCTGCTTTATCCTTTTCATGCTGATTCACATTTCCGTCATGCCCGTGTGCGCCCGCGCATTGGGCATCACCGTGCGCAGCGTCAGCTACGGCGTGGGGCCAATCCTGCTGGCCGTGGGAAAAATCCACGTCAGACTGCTGCCCCTGGCCGGGAATGTGGTGCTGAAGGATACGCGCGAAGAAATGCTGTATGACGACGATCCCTGCCTGGACGCCTATAATTTCCAGCCGCTGTGGAAGCAGGTGCTGCTGCCGTTGAGCGGCGTGGGGGTACTGCTGGCCTTATCGCTGAGCATCATGGGAGCTTCGGGCTGGGAACACTTTGTCGCTGCTTTCGAGCAAATTATCCATGGCGCGCTGGCGCCATTGTCAACGGCGCAGGCATTGCTGGGGGATGGAGAAACCTTTGCCCGCACGCACGGCTTTGCGCTGGTATTCGCCCTATTCTCGTTGAAACTGTGCGCCTTCAATCTGCTGCCGTTTGCCGGCTTGAACGGGGGCCAGGCGCTGCTGGCGATCGCGCGCGCAGGCAAGCCTTACGTGGCGTGGGAAGAGACGGCAGCAAAATGGCTGTTGCTGCCGGGGCTGGCGATCTTGCTGGCGTGGATAGTGGCATTCGGCTGGTACGGCTGGCAAGCCATGCCGGCGTAGGTCGGCTTGGCGCCTGCACGCGAATCAGCCAGCACACATCAGTTCACGCGCCTGGCCGGCATGTCCTGCCCTTCCTGGCGCAATACCAGCTGCTCGGTCTTGCCGCTGGCATCCTTGCTGAAACGCACTTCCGCATCGACTTCATTCGAGAAGAATGCCGTCTCGCTCATGGGCAGCATGAGCCAGCTTGCGGAAACCCGTCACCTGGGCAAAGAATCTATCGCCTTCGCGCGTCACTTCCAGGTACACCTCGGGCGCCAGCGCATAGCGGCCCACGTAGCCATCGAATTGCGCATGCGTCATGGCGACCACGGTGCGGGCCGGCTTGACGGCGCTGGCGCGCTCGTGCACGGACTTCGATTCGCCGCCATCGTTGAGGATCAGCTGCGCCTCGCCCTTCGGTCCCCGCTCGAACTCGGCCGTCGTCAACGTGTTTTCAATCAGGAAACCATTGGGCGAATACGCCAGCAAGCGCTGCGCCGGACGGCCCGTACGCTGCAGCAGCAAGTTGCCCTCGAAGTTGCGGATCGTGTAGCCGGCCTTGTCGTTGATCGCGTACACGCCCGCATAGGCGTCCAGGATGGCCGGCTTGAGCGTAATGACCTTGATCTCGGGATACGGCCGGCCCACGGCGATGGCGGCCGCCTTGCGCGCCACCACGTCAGGATCGACCAGACCCGTGTCCGAGTTTTCCAGCACGGCCACGTAGACTTTTTCCTTCGGCAAGCGCATCGCATAGGTGGCAAAACCATTGATGCCGCCGCTATGGTGGATGACGGGGGTGTTTTGCCAGGTGCCCACCTTCCAGCCGTAGCCGGAACGGACCGCCTTGCCATCGTTCAGCTTGGCCTGCGTGAACGCCTGCTGCCAGGTGGCTGGCTTGAGCAGCTTGCCGTCCGAGATGGCCGCATCCCAGCGCGCCAGGTCGTCCACGGTGGAAACGAGCGCGCCGGCCGCATAAGGCTGCGTCATGCTCAAGGGCAAGTTCGGCACATACGCCTCGCCCGAACGGATATGCCCGGCCGCGCGCTTGGCAGGCTGGCGCTCATGGCCTTCATAGGCCGTATCGTTCATGCCCAGCGGTACGAAGATCTGCTGCTCCACAAACGTGGCATACGGCTGGCCCGACGCCTTCTCGATGATGGCGCCCAGCAGGAAATAGCCGGAGCTGCTGTAACTCCACTGCGTGCCCGGTTCAAAGTCGGGCGCATCGTTCTTGAAGAAATCGATCATCTGCGCCACGCTCAAGTCTTTCGTGCTGTTGGGCACAAATTCCGGCTTCCTCGTGTAGTCATGGATGCCGGACGTGTGCGCGAGCAACTGTTCGATCGTGATTTTCTTGCCGTGGGTGGGATAGTCGGGCAGGAATTTCGTGATGTCATCGGTAACGGCCAGCTTGCCCTGGTCGGCCAGCAACAGGATGGCGACGGCCGTGAATTGCTTGGAAATCGACCCCAGGCGCAGCGACATGTCGGGCGTCAGCGGCGTGCCGTCCTGCACGCTGGCCAGGCCATACGCCTTGCGCAGCAGCGGCTGGCCATCCTTGACGACGATCACGACGGCACCAGGCTCGCCGGACTTGTAATAGGGCGCGATGCTGGCGTCGATTTGCGCGGCCAGCGCTTGCTGCTGCCGGCTCAGGGGCACTGCTTGGCCTGCCCAGCCGGCTGGCGCTTGCAACAGGATCAACGTGGCGAGACAGATGCTGGAAACTTTAAACATGCGGATCACTTTCACAAGAAGGATAAACAAGCTTGGTCGCCCCTTGGCGGCAGCTATTGGAATGACATGTTTTGCTTTAGGAAATATTTCCAAATAGCTCATTCAGCCTAACAGACGCGACCTGCGCAATTCTCCCCATTTGTCACATTGATAATTCATGCTTGCCCAAGGCTATGCATTTCGGGATACCTGTCGTATGCTCGAACCACTGCTTTACAACAATCGCAAAGGATGCATCATTCTCACGCTCGATACCTGTGGCAAGCACTTGGCCCTGTGGGCCATCCGCGCCTACCAGCGTTACCTGTCGCCATGGAAAGGGTTTTCCTGCGCCTATCGCGTGCTCACGGGGCGCGACAGCTGTTCCGCCTACGGCTACAAGGTCATCGCGCGCCACGGCTTGCGCGCGGGCCTGCCCCTGCTGCAACGCCGCTTGCGCGCCTGCGGCGAACGGCATCGCCAGCACCTCGCGCTGCATCCGCAGGCCCGGCGCAGCGCACGCCGCCAGGCACAGGCGGGGTATTGCGACTGCGACGTGCCCCTGTTCGACTGCGCCTGCGACTGCGCCGACGTGGCCAGCCTGGCTGATTGCTCCCGGCCGGGTCGCGGCAAGAACCCGACGTGGTTCCGCAACGACTATACAGCCAGTGCCGCACTGAAACGGCAGCAGGAAGAACGCCGCAAGAAGATACGGCAGGGACAGACCCCGGAAAGCTGAAATTTTTACTTACAAATGAAATATTCATTCATGAAATGAATAATACCCATTATCACTGTGAATTGGCTGGAAACAGGTCTGCGGCCTATACTCGGGCCGTCTCCCCTACTCTGCTTCCCATGCACACCCTGCTCAGCCCGCATACATCGCGGGCTTTTTGTTCCCGGCAATTGCCACCCTGTCTTTCCACCCTTACCGATCACCAAGTGCGTGTTTCCCCGCCAGCCCAGCCCCAAACCGGGAGTACGGCATGATCGTGCGCGAGCGTCCTTCGGCGCTACGGCTGTTCCTCGTGGTGCGCGGCTCCGTCCTGCCGCGCATCCGCACCACGCTGATCGTCAACACCCTGATCGCCACCCTCGTCACCTGGTGCCACGGCACCTTGTTCGACCACAAGGTGATCCTCACCACCATCCCGTTTACCCTGATCGGTTTGCCGCTGGCCATCTTCCTCGGCTTTCGCAACACGGCCGCCTATGACCGCTACTGGGAAGCGCGCAAGCTGTGGGGCGAACTGGTCTTGCGCAGCCGTAATTTCTCGCGCCAGTGCCAGACGATGATACGCAGCGACACGCCGGCCCACGCCAGACTGGGCCTGGAAGACGTGCGCGTGCGCATGATCTACCGCACCATCGCCTTTTGCCATGCGCTGCGCCACCAGCTGCGCGACACGCGCGGACCGGCCGACTTGCAGCCGCTGCTGCGCCCGGCAGAATGGGAAGCGGCATGCAAGGCGGCGAACCCATCCGACTATCTGATGCTGCAGATGGGCCACGACCTGGCCGACTGCGTCCGGCAGGGCCGCATCGACAGCATCTTCGCCACGCAGATCGATAACACGGTCTCGGCCATGGTGGCGGCGGGCGCTTCGTGCGAACGCATCCGCAGCACGCCGATTCCGTTTTCGTATTCGCTGCTGCTGCACCGCACGGCGTATCTGTACTGCTTCCTGCTGCCCTTCGGCCTCGTCGACTCGCTCGGTTTCATGACGCCATTCGTCGTCGCCATCGTCGCCTACACCTTCTTTGGACTCGACGCACTGGGTGACGAGATCGAGGAACCGTTCGGCGAAGACGCCAACGATCTGCCCCTGTCCGCCATGTGCCGCGCCATTAACATCAGCTTGCGTGAATCCCTGCAGGATGAGAACGTGCCGCCGCCCATGCAAGCCGTCGATTTTCTGCTGCACTAAGCTTGACCTTACCATTGGGGTAAGGCTTACAGTGGACACACTTAACCATTCAAGGAGTGCTTGCCATGTACCAGTTACAAGTTGAAAACATGAGCTGCGGCCATTGCGTCGGCTCGGTCACGAAAGCGGTGCAAGCCATCGATCCGCAAGCGCAGGTGCAGATCGACCTGGCCAGCAAGCGCGTCACGGTGGAATCGCCCGCCGAACTGGGGGCCATCAGCGCGGCCATCGTGGAGGCGGGCTTTCCCGTTACCAGCGCGCAATAAACCACACCCACACAAAACAGCCGGCCTTTGCGCCGGCTGTTTTTTTATCCGTCCAGTTCGGGGTAATGGCGGAAGATGCCGTCCTGGTTAAATGGGATTCTCCGCTTCGAACGCAGGTAACGGGCAATGTTCGGCCGCGCCGCCACGGCATCGTGCAAGTCGGACAAGGCGGGATATTCGGGCGCGAGGCGCGCCATGGCTTGCGGAAACGCATACTGCAGGCCCGCCAGCATCTGGAACAGCGACAGGTCGCCATACGTGAGTCTGGCGCCCACCAGATACTGGCCGCGGCTGCCATTGTTCTGCAACACTTGCGTGAAATAATCGAGAAACTTGGGCAAGCGTGCTTCTCGGAAATCCGCGCTGCGCAGCAGGGCCGCTTCTTTTTGCTCTTCGTAATATTGATTCATCGACAGCGGATGGTGCGTGTCGTGCACTTCCGTCAGCCAGTCGGCCATCGTCAGTTGCAGCTGGTTCAGCCACAAACGGCCGCTTTCCGCGCGCGGCGCCAGTCCCAGGCGCCGGCCCAGGTAGAACAGGATATTCGTCGTCTGGCCGATCAGCATCTCGCCATCGCGCAGCACGGGCGGCGCGTAGGCGGCCTGTGGCGTGCTGTCGCCGTCGAGGCAGGCCAGCATTGCGGGCATGCCTTGCCCCTTGCGCTCAGGCAAACGGGCGACGTCGCGGTAGTCGGCGCCCGCCTCTTCCAGGGCCAGTCGGATGAATTCGCCGCGGCCCTGTATCGTGGGCCAATAGTACAGTTCATACGCCATACGCCACCTCCATTGACTTACATCAAGGGCAACATGCTTTCGCTTCCTTGTCACCGGCCAGTCCCAGGCTTTGCAGGATGGGGCAATCGGGCTTGTCGTCGCCATGGCACGATTGCGCCAGGTGCGCCAGGGTATCGCGCATTTCCGTCAATTCGGCGATGCGCTGGTTCAAGTCCGCCACATGGGCCAGCGCGATGCCTTTTACGTCCGCGCTGGCGCGCTGGTCGTTTTGCCAGAGTGACAGCAGTTCGCGGATTTGCTCCAGCGAAAAACCCAGGCCACGCCCGCGCTTGATGAAACGCAGGGCGTGTAAATCGTTGGGCGTGTAGATGCGGTAACCGGCGTCGCTGCGCGCGCTGGGTTTTAACAAAGTAATGCTTTCATAGTAGCGTATCATTTTTGCCGATACGCCCGTTTCGCTTGCGGCCTGGCCGATATTCATCCTATGACTCCTTGGTATGCGCACTGCGGGCTTTCCAGCGGCGCAGCAACAGGGCATTGCTGATCACGCTGACCGAACTGAAGGCCATCGCCGCGCCCGCCACCATGGGGTTGAGCAAGCCAAAGGCGGCCAGGGGAATGCCGATCAGGTTGTAAATGAAGGCCCAGAACAGATTCTGCCGTATCTTGCTGTAGGTGCGGCGCGAGATATCGATGGCGTCCGCCACCAGGGCCGGATCGCCGCGCATCAGGGTAATGCCGGCCGCATGCATGGCCACATCCGTGCCCGTCGACATGGCGATGCCCACGTCGGCGGCCGCCAGCGCGGGCGCATCGTTGATGCCGTCGCCCACCATGGCGACTTTCGCGCCCTCGCCTTTCAGCGCGACAATTTTAGCGGTTTTATCGGCCGGCAGCATTTTCGCCGCCACCGTGTCGATGCCCAGCAGCTTGCCGACAGCGTCCGCGCTGCCCTGGTTGTCCCCGGTCAGCATCACCGTCTGGATGCCGAGGCTATGCAAGTGGGCAATGGCCGCCTGCGCGTTCGGCTTGACCTGGTCGGAAAAGGCGAACAAGCCCAGCAGTTCCGATCCCGAGGCCAGCCACGAAATCGTATTGCCCGTGTTTTCCAGCGACAAGGCCTGTTCCGCCAACGGCGTCATGTCCACGTTCAACTCCTGCATCAGCCGCGTGCTGCCCAGTTTCAACTCCAGGCCATCGACGTGGGCCGCCAGGCCGCGCCCCGGCAAGGCCGACAGGGCCGTGGCGGGCAAGGGCTCGATATGACGCACGCTGGCCGCATCGAGCACGGCCGCCGCCAGGCTGTGTTCACTGCCGCGCTGGATGCTGGCCGCCAGCTGCAACAGGCGTGCATCGCCGATGCCGTGCGCATGCATGGCCGCCAGGGCTGGTTTGCCGATGGTCAAGGTGCCCGTCTTGTCGAACACGACGGTATTGACGGCGTGCGCCACTTCCAGCGCTTCCGCATCCTTAATCAGGATGCCGTAACGGGCCGCCACGCCCGTGCCGGCCATGATGGCCGTCGGCGTGGCCAGGCCCAGCGCGCATGGGCAGGCGATGACCAGCACGGCCACGGCATTGATGATGGCGTTCTCCAGCTCGCCGGTAGCGAACCACCAGCCCAGCATGGTCAGCAGCGCCAGCACCAGCACCACGGGAACGAAGATCGCGCTGACCTTGTCGACCAGGTGCTGGATCGGCGCCTTGGCCGCCTGCGCATCTTCCACCAGGCGGATGATGCGCGACAAGGTCGTCTCGCCGCCCACGGCCTGCGTGCGCACCAGCAACAAGCCATCGGCATTGATGGCGCCGCCCGTGACCTTGTCACCCGGATGCTTATCAACCGGCAAGCTTTCGCCCGTGATCAGGGATTCATTGATCTGGCTGGCGCCCTCCACCACCACGCCATCGACGGCCACCCGCTCGCCAGGACGGATCACCACCAGGTCGCCCACTTTCACCTGTTCCACGGGCAAGTCGATCTCGATGCCGTCGCGGCGCACGCGGGCCGATTCCGGACGCAAGACCTGCAGCGCACGGATGGCCGAGGCCGTTTGGCGCTTGGCGCGGCTTTCCAGCCATTTGCCCAGCAGCACGAGGGTGATGACGACGGCCGATGCTTCAAAGTACAGGTGTGGCAGCATTTCGCCCGCCGTCAGCCACTGGTAGACGGACAAGCCATACGCCGCGCTCGTGCCCAGCGCCACCAGCAGATCCATGTTGCCGCTGCCGGCGCGGGCCGCCTTCCAGCCCGCCTTGTAGAAACGCGCGCCAAAGTAAAACTGCACGGGCGTGGCCAGCGCGAATTGCAGCCAGCCTGGCAGCATCAGATGAATTCCGGCCCACTCGAGCAGCATCGGCAGCATCAAGGGGAAGGCCAGCACGGCCGCGAACGCCACTTTCACGCCGTCGCGGTTGGGCGCGGCAGCGGGCGCGCTGGCCTGGCTGGCGGCGGGAACCCTGGCTGCATAGCCGGCCTTGTCGATGGCTGCGATCAGGGCGCCTGCTTCCACGCCGCCCGTCACCTTGATGCGCGCGCTTTCCGTGGCCAGGTTGACGCTGGCCACGAGCACGCCAGGCACTTTCAGCAGGGCTTTTTCCACCCGGCCCACGCAAGAGGCGCACGTCATGCCGGCGATGTTCAGGTCGATTTCGCGCTGCGCCACCGTGTAGCCGGCCTTTTCCACGGCCGCCTGCAGGGTGGCCAGTGGAATCGGCGTGTCGGAACTGATTTTGGCCACTTCCGTGGCCAGGTTGACGCTGGCCTGGGTCACGCCGGGCACGGCGGCCAGGGCCTTTTCCACGCGGCCAACGCACGAGGCGCAGCTCATGCCTTCGATGGCCAGCGCCTGCGCGTGCGCGGCGGCGGGAGGAGAAGCGGCGGGAGCGAGTGCACTCTGGTTCATGACAGATCCTGTACGAAAGATTGACTAATAGGGTCAGGATCTGCTATCCAACGATGGGAAGGTCAAGCCCTATTTGCAAGGAAAACGGGGCTTGCCTGTAAGACTTAGCGCACCACGCAGTCGATGGCGGCAGGCTTGGTGGCGCCGGCAGGAGCACCGCCGCCTGAGGACGATGGCAAAAAGGCCGGCGGCAGCGTGAACTGCAGGCCTGGATTGACGGGCAACAGGACGGGAGGTTGCCGGAAGTTGGGCGTGTAGCCAAACTGTCCCGGGGCAAAGTTTTGCGTGCTCACTGGATTCGTCACATGAATCATGCCATCGATCACGTGCACATACAGGCCGGGACTCAGTCCCTGCACTGCCGATGGTGATGGCGGCGCCGTCGGCAGCGGCGCCGAAGGAGCGACATAGCTGGCAACAAACGTCGTGCCACGAATGCCGATGGTGGCGGCCGGCGTTTTCATCTCGAAACGCTCCTTGTTGCGCTTGCCCAGCAATCCCGTGACGGAGCGCAAGCCCCCCTTGAGCAAGCTGAAGATGGCGTGGTCGCCGTCGGGCTGCTCGGCCGTGTAGCTGAATTGTTCGATCACAAAACTGGTATTCGGTTTCAAAGTGATTTCGCTATTGTCGATCAGCTTGATCAAGGCATAGGTTTCCTTTTCCGTCAGCAAGGTATCCCCCTGCTCGACTTCGGACTTGATGGCCAGGATTTTCATCTTGCCATCCGCCTTCTTGGCCATCAGGGGGCCGCTCAGTTGCATCACCGTGCCGGCCACTTGCCCGGCCCAGACGTGCGCGCCCACGCACATCAGGGCCAGCCACAACAAGGCCTTAATTGCAGTACATTTTTTTGGCGGGGTCATCGAATTTGTATCCTGTTGGTTTATCTGTGGCATCGGCAACATCCTTGCTGTCTTTTTTCTTGTCATCCGGCTTGGCCGACGGCGTGGAAGCGAGCGGGTCGTTGGCGCGGTCGGCCTGCTTGATGATGCGCAAGGCATCATCGATGGCCGCGCTCGTGGCGGGGTCAATCACGGGCGGGTCGATGGTAGTCGATGGCAAGAAGATGGCGTCCGCCATGTTTACCGTGCCATTCGGCGCCAGCAGTGTCGCGCCGCTGCGCTGGCGGTTCACGCGCACGCCCGAGTCGCCCGTGATGCTGCCCGTTTTCGCCAGCACGCTCATGCTGCCCGTCGCCGGCAAGGTGACGCTGGCAGTGTCCGCAAAGCGTACACTGGCGCCCGCGCTGGCGCTGAAATTGCCGCCGCTAACGATCTTCGCATTGCCGCCGACACTGATGTCACGGCCCGCCGTCACGCTGACTTCGCGCGCCGCCTCCAGCTGTGCGCCATCGCCCAGCTGCACGTCCGTGCTGGCATTGAGCGCGATGTTATTGCCCGCGATCTTGCCGTTGACGGTGACGGGGCTGTGCGCCGTCACGCTGACGTTGCCGCCATTCGCATTGATATTGCCAGCCGCGACGCCGCCCGTGTTGTCGATGGAGATATTGCCTGCACCCGTGACTAGCGTTCCCAGGCTCAAGGTGCCGGGCGCCGAAGTATTGTTCAGCGCAATGCCGCCCCCTGCGCTATTGCTGGCGGTAAAGCTACCCACCTGGTTGCCAGCATTGCCCAGCACGATGCCATCGCGCGCTTGCGCAGCCACGCTGCCGGCAAGCAGCGCGCCGTCCTGGGAGATGGCGCCGTTCAAGGCGCTCAGCTGTACAGTGTTCGCCGCCACGCTGGCGAAGCGCAAGTCGCCAGCCGCTTGCGTGATGGCCAGCTGGCCAGCCAGCCGGATGGCGCCGGCAGTCTGATTAAAACTGTTGGCGACGAGCAGGTTACCGCTGCCGCTCAGCAACCCACCTCCTTGCGCATAGCGGTCCGCCGACAGGCTGCCGTTCAGCAGCAAGCTGCCGCCGTTGATTTCCAGACCAGCCAGACCGCCCAGCACGGAGCGGTCCAACGCGCTTTCACCGAGGGTCAAGCTGCCGCCCGTCAACAGCAAACCCGTTGCCGAGTTCAGGTTTTTCAGAATGGTGCTGCCAGCCGCCGCGCTGTAGGTGACGATGCCCTTGCTGTTTGTAAAATCGACAGCCAGCACGTTCGCGCCTTCCGGCACCACGCCGCCATCCCAGTTGGCGGCATCGCTCCACAAGCCGTTGCCGCTGCCGATCCAGGTGGACAATTGTTTTTGTGCAATCGATGCCTGCGCCGTGCCACCCGTCGTTTCCAGGGTGTAGTTGCCCGCATCGGCACCCGCCAGGCGGAAGCCGCTAACCGTCACCAGTTTTCCGGCGCCTGCATTCTTGTCGGCAAAGCTACCGCTGCCGCCCACCACGCTGACCACATCCTGGCCCAGCACGCCATTCGCCGACGCGCTGACGGTGGCGGACGTCGTGCCGTCATACACCTTGCCGGCGGCGCTCAAGCCTGCCAGGGTCAGGCTGGCGGGCGTGATGCTGGCCAGCAGGCCCGTCGGCAAGACGATAAAGTAATTGCCCGCATCGGCACCCGTCAGCGCCGCGCCGCTCACTTGCACGGCCTTGCCCGCCCCCACGTTCTTGTCCGCAAAGTTGGCCACTGCCGAGGCGATCAAGCTGTCGCCAGCGACACGGTCATCGCCCAGGCTCAGCTGCGCGCCCGTCGTGCCATCGTAGACCTTGCTGCCCGCCACGCCGGACAGGTTCAGCGCGCGCGCGCCGATATCGGCCGTGGTGCTGCCCGCATTGGCGCCCAGCACATAGTTGCCCGCATCGCCGCCGCTCAGCGCCACATTTGTAACGTTGACGGCCTTGCCGGTACCCGCGTTCTTGTTGCCAAACGCCGCATTGCCCGCCACCGTCAGGGTATCGCCCTGAATACGGTCATCGCCAAAGCTGACCTGTGCGCCTGTCGTGCCGTCATACGTCTTGTTGACGCCGTTAAAGCTTACGTTCAAGGTACGCGCTGCGATGTCGGCCGTGGTGCTGCCGCTGTTGGCGCCCAGCACATAGTTGCCCGCATCGCCGCCGCTCACACCCACGTTCGTCACCGTGACAGCCTTGCCAACACCCGCGTTCTTGTTGCCAAAGGCGGCGCTGCCCGCCACCGTCAGGGCATCGCCCTGAATACGGTCATCGCCAAAGTTCACTTGCGCGCCTGTCGTCCCGTCGTAGGTTTTGTTGACGCCGTTAAAGCTCACGTTCAAGGTACGCGCCGCGATGTCGGCCGTGGTGCTGCCGCTGTTGGCGCCCAGCACATAGTTGCCCGCATCGCCGCCGCTCAGTGCAACGTTCGTGACATTGACGGCCTTGCCAACACCCGCGTTCTTGTTGCCAAAGGCGGCGCTGCCCGCTACCGTCAAGGCATCGCCCTGAACGCGGTCATCGCCAAAGTTCACTTGCGCGCCCGTCGTGCCGTCGTAGGTTTTGTTGACGCCGTTAAAACTCACGTTCAAGGTACGCGCCGCGATGTCGGCCGTGGTGCTGCCGGCATTGGCGTTCAGCACATAGTTGCCCGCATCGCCGCCGCTCACACCCACATTACTTACATTGACAGCCTTGCCAACACCCGCGTTCTTGTTGCCAAAGGCGGCGCTGCCCGCCACCGTCAGGGCATCGCCCTGAATACGGTCATCGCCAAAGCTGACCTGTGCGCCTGTCGTGCCGTCATACGTCTTGTTGACGCCATTAAAGCTCACGTTCAAGGTACGCGCCGCGATGTCGGCCGTAGTACTGCCCGCATTGGCGTTCAGCACATAGTTGTCCGCATCGCCGCCGCTCAGCGCCACATTTGTAACGTTGACGGCCTTGCCGGCACCCGCGTTCTTGTTGCCAAAGGCGGCGCTGCCCGCTACCGTCAGATTGTCGCCACTGATCCTGTCGTCGCCAAAGCCTACCTGCGCGCCTGTCGTACCGTCGTACGTCTTGTTAATGCCGCTAAAACTCACGTTCAAGGTACGCGCCGCGATGTCGGCTGTGGTGCTGCCCGCATTGGCGTTCAGCACATAGTTGTCCGCATCGCCGCCGCTCAACGCCACGTTCGTCACCGTGACGGTTTTTCCAATACCCGCGTTCTTGTTGCCAAAGGCGGCGCTGCCCGCCACCG
>NZ_JAAOLY010000031.1 GCF_011601275.1 Janthinobacterium lividum
TGGCGTTCAGCACATAGTTGTCCGCATCGCCGCCGCTCAACGCCACGTTCGTCACCGTGACGGTTTTTCCAATACCCGCGTTCTTGTTGCCAAAGGCGGCGCTGCCCGCCACCGTCAAGGCATCGCCTTGAACGCGGTCATCGCCAAAGTTCACTTGCGCGCCTGTCGTGCCGTCATACGTCTTGTTGACGCCGTTAAAACTCACGTTCAAGGTACGCGCTGCGATGTCGGCCGTAGTACTGCCCGCATTGGCGTTCAGCACATAGTTGTCCGCATCGCCGCCGCTCACACCCACATTCGTCACCGTGACGGTTTTTCCAACACCCGCGTTCTTGTTGCCAAAGGCGGCGCTGCCCGCTACCGTCAGATTGTCGCCACTGATCCTGTCGTCGCCAAAGCCTACCTGCGCGCCTGTCGTGCCGTCATATGTCTTGTTGACGCCGTTAAAACTCACGTTCAAGGTACGCGCCGCGATGTCGGCCGTGGTGCTGCCCGCATTGGCGTTCAGCACATAGTTGTCCGCATCGCCACCGCTCAACGCCACGTTCGTCACATGCACTGCCTTGCCAAGGCCCGCTTTCTTGTTGCCAAACGCCGCGTTGCCCGCCACGCTCAAGGCATCGCCCTGGATGCGGTCGTCGCCAAAGTTCACTTGCGCGCCCGTCGTGCCGTCGTAGGTCTTGTTGACGCCGTTAAAACTCACGTTCAGGGTACGCGCCGTGATATCGGCCGTCGTGCTGCCTGCATTGCCATTGAGAACATAGTTGCCCGCATCGGCGCCCGTCAGGTGGCCCGTTGCCACTTGGTAATCGACCACTTTGCCAGTGCCCGCGTTCTTGTCGCGGAAGCTGCCCTGCAAGCCCGCCATGCTGACCTGGTCGCCCATCACGATGCCTTCGAAGTAGCCGTTCAGGACCGCCTGCAAGCCACCGTCGTAGACGCGGCTTTGCGCGCCCGAGACGCCATAGTTCAGCAGGCGCGCCGTGATGGCCGCCGTACCGTCCGCCGTCGTCGCGGCCAGGCTGTAGTTGCCCAGTTCATTGCCGACGAGGGCCAGACCGCTGGCGTGCACGGCCTTGCTGCCGCCCACATTCTTGTCCAGGAAAGTGGCGCTGCCGCTGACACTGATGTTGTCGCCCGTCACCAGATTGCCCAGCATGAAACTGGCGCCGTCGTAGCCCAGGGTGCCGTCATACACTTTGCCATTGCCGCCGATGCTGACCGTCAGCGCGCGCGGCGTGATGGCGAAGGTCGTCGAGCCGCCCAGGGTGATGTCGTACTTGGTCGACCACAGGCCCGTCGCTTCGTAGCTGCCCACGTTGCGCGCGTTGCTGCCGTAGCCGAGGCTGCCATTCACGCCCGTGTCGCCACCGGCCAGTCCCACATAGCTTATCGAACCGAGGAAGGCGGCCAGCTGCCCATCGTAGACCTTGCCCGTGGCGTTGCCAGACAGGTTCACTTGCAGCGGCTTCAGGAAAGCCTTCAGCATCGGCGTCGTGTAGCCTTCGTAGATACGCCACACGCTGTTGAAATTGTAGTCGTTGAAGCTGCCCTGCTGCTGCATCTGGGCCGTGCTGCGGCCGCTGGAGCCGCCGGCATCCATCTGCACCAGCGACGTTTCATAATTGAAAAAACCATAGCTGAACGGGGAACCAGCGGATACGCGGCCGGCCACCGCGCCCACGGCCGCGTAGCCGCTGCCGCTTACGGCGCCGCTGCTGAATACATGGCTGACGCTGCCCGTGCTTTCACCGACCAGCCCGCCCATGTTTTCCCTGGCAAGGATGGGGTCGGCACTGCCGGCCCGGCCCACGGCGCCGCTGGCGTACGCATCATCGATGCTGCCGCCGTTCGAACCTACCAGGCCGCCGATGCTGCGCGCGCCAGTGACATTGCCGGTGGCATACGACTGGCTCAGCGCGCCCTGGTTGTTGCCGACCAGGCCGCCGATCATTTCGCGCGCACCCGTCACCACGCCGGTGGCGTACGAGGTCGTGATGCTGGCGCCGGACGCATTCCATCCCGCCAGGCCGCCGATGGCGCTGCCGCCGTCGGCATTGACGCCGGTGACGGCGCCGCTGCTGCTGGACAAGGTGATGGCGCCGCCGTTGCTGCCCACCAGGCCACCGACATTGCGCTGGCCGCTGACGGCCATGCTGCTGTTGACGCTATCGATAGTGCCGCTGACAACATTGCCCGCCAGCGCGCCCACGTTGGCCGTGCCGGTGACGCTGCCGCCGCTCAGGGTCAGGTTGCGCAAGGTGCCGCCCTGCACGGTGCCGAACAGGCCTGCCGCCGAACCGGGCGCCTGGCTGCGGTCGATCATCAAATTGCTGAGCGTAAATCCGCCGCCATCGAACACGCCGGAAAAACCGCTGCCGCCGCCAATGGGCACAAAGCCCTGGCCATTGTTCCAGTTCACGGTACCGCTGGCGTCGAGATTGCCGGCCAGGCGATAGCTGTTGCCGAGACCCAGGCTGGCCATGCCTTGCAAGCCATAGATATCGGCGATCAGGTAGGGCGAGGAGACGCCGTCGCCGCCGGCCGCGCGCAGGAAGCTGGCGCCGCTGCCGATGGCAAAGCTTCTGGCACTGAAGCCTGGCAGGACCGACGCGTTTTGCATCCAGCTGCCGCCGTCCAGAACAAAGCTGCCATCGACCGTCACGGCGCCCGTGGCCGTGATGGCGGAACCTGAATTGAGGTGCAGGTCGCCTGTTCTCGCCAGCGCATCCGATATGCGCAGGCCACCCGTGTTCGTGCCGTCGCCGATGGTCAGCGACGCGGCCGAGATGCCGGCCAGTTCAACCGCGTTCAAACTCAGGGCCGTACCCGATTTGGTGCCCAGGTCGATGCTGCGCGCACTGCTCAAAGGCTTGATGATCACGTTCGCGCCGCCGGCCGTGCCGCCGAAGTTGAGCGTGCCGTTAATGCCGATATTGTCTGCCTGCAGGATCACCGTCTGGCCGGCAATGCCGCCGCCCTGCAACTGATCTCCGCTACCGGTCAGGTCGATAGCACCGCCCTGGAAATTGCTGATCAGGCTCAGATGGCCGCTGCCGGCATTGACCACGCCGGCGCCACTCACGCCAGCGCCCGACAGATAAACGCTACCGCCATTGCTGGTGATCGGCGCGGCCAGATTCACATGCGAGCCAACGGCGCCAACGCTGCCGCTGCTGGCATCATTGGCCAACAATCTGACGGCTCCGCCATTGGTGCTGATGGATGCGTTGACGTTGATCGTTTCGCCCGCCTGCGCCGTCAGGCCCACGCCTTGCTGTGTGATGTTGATGGCGCTGTTGAAGTTGATGCGATGCGTTGCCTGCAAGGTGACGTTGCTGCTGGCGCCAGAAATGAGGTCGGCGCCGAGATTGGTGTTGCCGGTGGATGGCGCGTCGGCGAACTGGTCGACGTCGCCCAGCTGGCCGCCGGAGCCGGCGATCACGGTGATATCGTAAGGATCGAGCAGCCAGTTGCCGCGCTTGCCGCGCGCCGCGCTGGTATTGACGCGGATGCCGTCGACGGCCAGGGAATGGCCCGAGGTTTCCACGAAACCACCGTCGCCGCCCTGCGCGCCGCCGCGCGCGGAAATGCTGCCGTGCACCTGGGCCGACTCGTCGCCCCAGGCGATGACCTTGCCGCCATTGCCGCTTTGGATGGCGTCGGCAGCGACGCTGGCGTCCTTGCCGACGAGCACCTGGCGCGCATTCTGCACGGCCGCGTTCTTGCCCTGGTAGTCGCCGCCCAGCAAGACCGTGCCGCCGCCCGTGGCGCCGCTGGCGTCGACCTTCGCATTGCCCAGCAAACCCACCTGCTCGCCCAGCACCTGGATGTCGCCGCCCTTGCCGGTCGCGCCCGTGGCGCTGGTGACGCTGCCCGCTTCGAGCAGCGCCTTGCCGCTGGACTTGAGGACGATCCGGCCATTGTCGCCGACGACGGCGCTGTTGGCGTTGAGCACGCCACGCTGGCTGACCAGTGCGCCGGCCATGCCGATGCTGCCGCCCTGAGCGATGATCTGGCCCAGGTTCAGGGCCTGGTCGCTTGGCGCCGAGACGAGCACGCGCAATTGCGGATTGCCGGGGTCGGCCAGTTGCACGCTGCGCCCGGCCGCCAGGATCACTTCGCCATTTGGCGCCGTGATGATGCCCGTGTTTTCCACGTTCGGCGCGATCAGCAATACTTGCCCGCCCTTGCCTGCATTGATGGTGCCCGCATTGCCAACGCCGCCAGCCACGCCGCCAGCCGTGAACTGGCGTTTGCCGGCCAGGAAATCCTCGTTCGTCATGCCCAGGCTGGAAGCGACCAGCCCGTTCACGTCCACCTTGGCGCCCTGGCCAAAGACGATGCCGTTCGGGTTGATCAGGAAGACCTTGCCATTCGATTCTAGGCTGCCCAGAATCTTGCTGGGGTCTTGTCCCGTGATGCGGTTGAGTACGGCGCTATTGCCGTTTTGCTGGATGAAGCGCGTGATTTCGCCCGCATGGATGGAAAAGCTCTGCCAGTTGATGATGGTGTTGGGCGTGTTCGTGATCGAGAAGATATTGCCCTGCTGATTGAAGGTGGCCTGTCCGTTGACCACCTGCGGCAAGGCGGGGTTGGCTTGCGCGGCGCCGAAACAGCCGGCCAGCAGCAGCGCCAGCACCGTGCGGCGCAGGGGCGGCGAAAATGGTAGCGCAAAGGGCGGCGTCAGGATAAAAACGGAGGCGTGCTGGACGTGGGTGTGCATGGTGTTCATCCTGATACTAGTAGGCCAAGGCGAGGCGGAAATGCAGGCGGTTGGCGCCCCGCTGTCCCGTGTCGCCGCCATTGACGACATGGGCGTAATCGAGTTGCAGATTGGCGTAGCGGCTCAACAGCAAACGCAGGCCCAGGCCGCCGCTGCTGATGCCTTGCGACGCGCTTTCGCCGGGCAGCGCATGGTTGCGGCGCAGCCAGGCCGTGTCATAGAAGGCCAGCGCGCGGCACTGGTAACCGAGCGCCTCGCCGCACCAGTTCGGCGTGTACAGTTCCAGGTTCAGGTTGACGCCCGAATCATTCGATACCTCGCGCTCGGCAAAGCCCCGCACGGACGCGGCGCCGCCGGCGCCGAACTGCTCGCCCGGCACCAGCGCGTCCGGCGTGACTTGCGCGTTGACGAGCGCGCGCCATTGCCAGTCGTTGGCCAGCACGCGCCCCGTGCTGGCGCTCAGGCGCAAGGTGTTGTAGGCGGCCTTGGCATGCGCGCGCACCCGGTCGAAATCGGCTTGCGCGCCGTGCTTGCCACCAGGAATGTTATGCGCGAAGGTGAGCGCCACGCTGGTTTCGCCCGTGGGCAAGGTCCAGTTGCCGATGTAGCTGACGCTGAGCGGATGCACGGTGACGTCGGCGCCCAGTTCCATGCCGAACAGTTGCACGCTGTTGCGGTACGCCTTGTAGTCGACGCCGTACACGAGCTTGGGTTCGAAATCGCCGCTGCGGGCAAAATTCTGGTTGTAGCGGATGCCGGCCATGCTGCCCTGGCCGCTGACGGCCAGGTCGAAGATGCCGGCCGAGACGCTGCCCGAGTCGACGTTCGAATAGCTGGCGAAAAAATCCATCGAGTCGCCCAGCGCATACAGCGGCAAGTGGTAGCCGGCGCCATACACGCCCACCTTGTCCGGTTTTTCCAGGCTGCTCGTGTATTGCAGGCTGGCCACATGGTCGCGGCCGAACAGGTTGGCATGCTGCAGCACCACGCCCACGTGCGTCTTGCCCGTTTGCGTATTGCCCGTATTGTCCACGTTGAGCATGGCCTTCCACGGCTTTTCATCGGCCACCGTGACGATGGCGTCGATGGCGCCGGCCGGCTCGTCGGCCTGCAGGCGCACTTCGATCTTGCGCGCCGGATTTTCATTGGCCAGCCTCAGGCTTTGCGACAGGGCCGGCACGTTCGGCGTCTCGCCTTCGCGCAAGGCCGGCAAGGCACGCCGCACGTTGGCCTCGTCGACGTAGGTATTGCCGCTGATGGCGAGCTTGCCCAGCGGCGTTTGCAGCACGCTCAGGCGCACCACGCCCCGTTCCAGCTCCTGCTCGGGCAATTGCACCTGCACGGCGCTGTAGCCGCGCTCGCGGTAGGCCCCCTCCAGTGCTTCGACGGCGCGGGCAATGTCGGAAAAATCGCGCTGCGCTCCCGTAAAGGGCGCCAGCAAGGCTTGCACCTGCGCGGGCGTAAGCAGGGTATTGCCCTGGACGTCGAAGCGGCGGATCTCGAAGCGCGGCACGCCGTCTTCCTGTGCGGCAGGAGCGGCTTCATCCATGGAAACGGCAGCGGCGGCGCCGACGGCGAACAGCAGCGCGGAACCCGCAAGCAGGTGCACCAAACGATATGTCATGTGAAGGATTTCTTGTGTAACAGGACAAGCGCGCGGCCCGCAGGCGCCAGCGTGTCCGGCAATGGGTTGAAGACAAATTTTAGACGGCTTTTAGTTTCCAGTCAGAAATTTCTAACATTTCCCCCTGATTTTTATCGCAACGCAACAAACAGCGTGCCGAGAATGGTGAAAAATGCCGAATGGCCGGCCTATTTGCTGTGCAATTCCGTCACGCCATCCCAGCCGGCAGGCGGCGCCGCGTTGCGGTACTGCTCCAGGCGCGCCGCGTATAGCGTGTACAAGCCATCGTCGGGAAAGTCCGCCTGCAAACGGGCCAGCTGCATGCCGGCCTCCGCCCAGTCGCGCGCGCGCAGACTGGCCAGCGCCGCATGCCAGCGCTCGAGCTGCGCCAGCTCCGCGGCAGGGGCGCCGGCCAGCAGGCAGCGCGGCTCGAAGATGGCCACCGCTTCCTGCTTGCCCACCACTCTGACGCGGTCCAGCTCGCGGTACAGGAAATCCGGGGCGGCGGCGCGCGTGGCCTGGCCCACGACGATGCCCACGCCATACAGCTTGCTGGCGCCTTCCAGGCGGGCGGCCAGGTTGACGCTGTCGCCCATCACGGTATAGGCGCGGCGGATGCGCGAACCCATGTCGCCCACATGCATGGGTCCCGTATTGAGGCCGATGCCGATGCGCAGCGCCGGCCAGCCGCGCGCGCAAAACTGCCGGTTCAGCCGCGCCGCGCTGCCCTGCATCAGCAGGGCGCTGGCCACGGCCCGGCTGGCGTGATCGCCAAAGGCGACGGGCGCGCCCCAGAACGCCATCACGGCGTCGCCGATGTATTTGTCCAGGGTGCCGCCATGGCTGTCGCGAATATCTTCCGACATGGCCGTCAGGTATGCGTTGATGTATTCGCGCAGCGCGGCCGGCGCCAGCTGCTCGGAAATGGCCGTGAAACCGCGCACGTCGGCAAACAGCACCGTCAGTTCGCGGTTCTCGCCCTCCATCGTGTAGCGGCGCGGATCGTCGGCCATCTCGGCCACCAGTTCGGGCGCCACATATTCGCCGAAACGCGCCACCAGCGCACGTCCCTTGCGCACCTCGAAAAAGTAGCCCCACGCCAGGTTGGCGATGAACAGCGCAAGGATCAGCAACAGCAGCACGGCGCCGCCCAGCACCAGGTCGTGCGCGGCGTACAGGTACACGTTGATGCCGATGCCCCCCGCCAGCGCTCCCAGCGTCGCCAGCATCACGCCGGCCGGCGACAGCACCGCCAGGGCGCCCGCCAGCAGCAGGCCAAACAGCAGTATCTGCACCAGCTCAAAGGCCAGCGCATAGTCGGGCCGCGCCTTGAAACGCCCGTCGAGCATGGACTTGATCAGGTTGGCGTGCACCTCCACCCCCGGAAACTCGGCATTCACGGGCGTGGCGCGGATATCGTTCAAGCCGGGCGCCGTCGTGCCCACCAGCACGATGGCGCCCTTCAGCAGCGCGGCAGGCACCGTACCGGCCAGCACGTCGGACGCCGAGACATAACGGAAAGCGCCGCCATCGGGGCCGCCCGCGCCGCGGTACTGCACCGTGGTGGTCAAGGCTTCGCCCACGGGGATCGCCAGCGCGCCGCGCGGCGTGAACAGCATGATGTGTTCAAGGCCGCCGCTGGCCAGCTCGCGCGCCGACAGGGTATCGGCCGTGCCCGTGAAACGGGGGGCGATGGCGCGCGCCTGCAGGTAGACGGCGACGGTGGCCAGCGACAGCGAAGGGTAATAGCCGTCGCCGATGCGCTGCAGCAGGGTCGAGGAACGCACGACGCCATCGGCATCGGTCAAGGCCGTGAAGATGCCGGCGCCTTGCGCGGCCGCCTGCAGTGGCGCGATATTGGCTTCGTAGCCGCGCGCCACGTAGGCCGTCACCGTGCGGCCATTCAGGTCGGCGACGGTGAAGGCGGGCTTGGGCAGCACGCCCTTCCTTTGCTGCTCCGACACGCTGTAGCCCAGCACCACGGGCTGGCCGCGCATGGCCTCGGCAAACAAGCCATCGTAGTCCATGGCCGGGCGCAGCTTTTCCAGCTGCGCCGGCAAGCCGGGCACGCCCGCCAGTTCGCCCTGCGCCAGGCCTTGCAGCACGGCGTAGCCGGAACTGGTGTCCGCTTCGGGAAACGCAATATCGAAGCCCAGCGCGGCCACGCCGTAATGGCCGGTGAGCTGGCGCACCAGGCGCGCCTGGACGTCGCGGCTCCACGGGAAGCGGCCTACCTTGGCCAGGCTTTGCTCGTCGATGTCGACAATGACGATGCGGCGGTCCAGCTGCGGCGTCTCGGCACGCATGCGCCAGTCGCCCAGCATGGCATCGAGGCGGGCGATCGTGTCATTGCCGGCCAGGCATAGCACGGCCGCGGCCACAGTCAAGAGCACGCCCAGCAGCGAGCGCGCCCCATGCTTGCGCAAGGCCTGCGCCAGCTTCAAGGGGTATAGCCCGGAATGGCCGCCTCGTCGACGGCATCGATCTGGCTCGGATGCATGTGCTTTTCAGCGAAGGTCAGATAGACCTTGCTGCGGATGAAAACGTCGAACAGCTCCGGATCGATATGCCCGTTCAGGCTGAAATTGCCGAGGATGCGCAGCGATTCGGACAGCGACTTGCCCTTCTTGTAGGGCCGGTCGCGCGCCGTCAGCGCCTCGAAAATGTCGGCGATGGCCATCAGCCGCGCCGGCACCGACATCTGCTCTTTCGTCAGCCCGCGCGGATAGCCCTTGCCATCCATGCGTTCGTGGTGGCCGCCCGCGTATTCCGGCACCTTTTGCAGGTGCTTGGGCCACGGCAGCGCTTCGAGCATGCGGATCGACACGCTGATATGGTTGTTGACGATGGCCCGTTCGGCCGCCGTCAGGGTGCCGGCGCGGATGGTCAGGTTTTCCGTCTCGTCGGCGTCGAGAAAATCACGCAGTTCGCCATCGGCCGCGCGCCAGCGGCGCCTGGCGATCTGCCGCACGCGCTCCTGGTCGGCTTGCGCCATGCTTTCGCCGCCGATGTTGACCGTGCGGATGAAGTCGCGCTCTTCGCGCAGCGCCGCCTGCTCCTGCTCCAGCGCGCTGGCGATGGCGTCCTTTTGCCGCGGCTGCGCCGCCTGCTGGCGCAGGGCCGCGATCTCGGCGTCGCGCAGCAGCACTTCGTAGCGCGTGTCGATCAGGGCGATGCGGTCGAAGATGGTTTCCAGCTTGGTGGCCTTGTCGACCACATGCACGGGCGTGGTGATCTTGCCGCAGTCGTGCAGCAGGCCGGCAAGCCACAGCTGCTTGCGCTCGTTGTCGCTGAGCCGGAAATCGGCCAGCGGCCCCGTTTGCGTCGCGTGCGCGGCGTCGGCCAGCAGCATCGTCAGCTCGGGCACGAACTGGCAATGACGCCCCGTGTACGGCGACTTTTCATCGATGCCGATATTGATCAGGGTAACCAGGGATTCGAGCAGCTCTTCCAGTTGCGAGATGAGCAGCTGATTCGTCAGCGCCACGCCCGCCTGCGCGGCCAGCGCCTCGATGAAGCGCTGGTCGGTGGAGGAAAAGGCCCGCACCTGGCCAGTCTCGCCATCCTTGGCATTGACCAGCTGCAGCACGCCGATCAGGTCGCCCTCGTGGTCGCTCATGGGCACCGTCAGGATCGATTGCGTGTGGTAGCCGTGGTGGCGGTCGAACTCGCGCATGCCGGAAAAATTGAAGACCTCGTCGCGGTAGACGTCGGCGATATTCACGCTGCGGCGCATGTTCGCCGCATACGCGGCCACCGATGCCAGGTTCGGCTGGTCCGCGCCATCGAACAGGGGCACGCCCGGCAAGCCCATGTCGGCGCCCTGCGCGATGCCCAGGCTGTCGTTGACGCTGATGTCGAACGCCAGCTGGCGGCCCTCGAGCGCGGGCCGGTACAGGGTCGCGCCATCGGCGCCGCTCATGCTTTTTGCCAGCAGCACGATGCGCTGCAACAGCGCGCCGATGTCGTGCCCCTCGCCGCCCAGGCCGTGGCCGAGCGCGACACTGAGTTCGGTCAATTGCTCCAGTCTGTGGGCGATTTTCTCAGGGTGCAACTGAGGCATATTGGTGGCAATCAGGTAATGGGCAAGCAAAAAAGGGGAAGTCGGCAAGCGCCAGTGTAACGGCCGTCCCGCGCACTGTACATTACTTAGTCACAACAAAATGAAATTACTTTCCGTATCGCAACACGCATAAATGTTGCCGCCAATCTCATTAATTAGAATAGAATCAACAATAATTACACTGTAACAAGGTACTGAATGAAATTCACGTTCAGGGGCGTGCGCGGCTCCATCCCCTCCCCCGGCCCGCGCACGGCGCGCTATGGCGGCAACACCACGTGCATCGAAGTGCGCACCGACAACGATAGCCTGATCATTCTCGATGCGGGCAGCGGCATCTTTTCGCTGGCGCAGCAACTGCCGCCGGGCCAGCCCGTCGACGCGTACGTCTTCATCACGCACAGCCACTGGGACCATATCCACGGCTTGCCCATGTTCTCGCCCCTGTTCGTGGCCGGCAACCGCATGCGCCTGCATGGCGCTCTGGACGGCAGCAGCGGGCGCGGCATCGAGCACGTGATGGCGGTGCAGCTGCAAGGCAGCTATTTTCCCGTCAGCGAAGCAGCCATGGCGGCCAGCATCGAGTACCGCACCCTGGCGCCCGGCGAAGCCGTCGAGGTGGGCGGCGCGCGCGTGCGCGGCGCGGAAATGAACCATCCGGTGGTCAACCTCGGCTACCGCATCGACTGCGGCGGCGCCTCGCTGTTTTTCAGCGGCGACCATGAACCGTTCTACAACCTGCATCCGCCCGGCCACGCCGAGCATGCGGCCTGCGCGGCGCGCAATGCGCAGCGCCAGGCCGGCATCGACGCACTGGTCGCCGGCGTCGACGCGCTGATCATGGATTGCTCGTACACACGCGAAGAATACCCGGGCAAGCAGGGCTGGGGCCACGGCACCTTCGACGCCGCCTTCGACCTGGCCCTGCGCTGCGGTGCGCGGCGCCTGTACTGCACCCACCACGAACCGACCCGCAGCGACGAGCAGCTCGAAGCCGTGTTTGCCGACGTGATGGGCCGCTATGCGAGCCGCCTGGCCGGCTTGCAAGTGTTCCTCGCCAGCGAGGGGCTGACGGTGGAACTGGCCGGCGCATAAAAAAAGGGAGCCGCAAAGCTCCCTTTTTACTGGCGTTGGCTATCCATTACATGATGTGGTGGCCAATCCACCATGCGACTGCTGCGACGAAAGCGGAAGCGGGAATCGTGAAGATCCAGGCCCAGACGATATTGCCTGCCACGCCCCAACGCACGGCCGACATTTTTTGCGACGAGCCGACACCGACGATGGCGCCCGTGATGGTGTGCGTGGTCGACACGGGAATGCCCAGCGCCGTCGAGACGAACAGGGTGATCGCGCCGCCCGTTTCGGCGCAGAAGCCGCCTACGGGTTTCAACTTGGTGATCTTCTGGCCCATGGTCTTGACGATGCGCCAGCCGCCGAACAGCGTGCCGAAGCTGATGGCCGTGTAGCACGAGATGATGACCCACATCGGCGGCATCTGGTCGTTCGTGCTCGAGTAGCCGGCGGCGATCAGCAGCATCCAGATGATGCCGATGGTTTTTTGCGCGTCGTTGCCGCCGTGGCCCAGGCTGTAGGCGGCCGCCGAGACCAGTTGCAAACGGCGGAACCACTTGTCGACCTTGCGCGGCGTCGAACGGACAAAAATCCATGACACGATCAGCATCATGATGGAGCCGAACACGAAGCCAAGCACCGGTGCGATGACGATGAAGGCGACGGTTTTCCACAGGCCGGCCGCGACCAGCGCGCCCGTGCCGGACTTGGCGACAGCGGCGCCCACCAGGCCGCCGATCAGCGCGTGCGAGGACGACGAGGGAATGCCGTAGTACCAGGTAAACAAATTCCAGAAGATGGCGCCCATCAGCGCGCCGAAGATCACGTACTGGTCGATCACTGCCGGATCGATGGTGCCCTTGCCCACCGTGGCGGCCACGGTCAGCTGGTGGAACACGAAGATGGCGACAAAGTTGAACGTGGCGGCCATGGCAACCGCGGTCTGCGGTTTCAATACGCCCGTCGAGACCACCGTGGCGATCGCGTTGGCGGCATCGTGGAAGCCGTTCATGAAGTCAAACAGCAGCGCCAGGACGATCAACAGGCCTAGCACGTAGATGCTGATTTGTATGGTCATTATAGTTTCTTTTCTGATTCTGGTTCAGGACAGGCCCAACGCTTACGCGTTTTCGACGATGATGCCTTCGATAATATTGGACACATCTTCGCAACGGTCGGTCACGGTTTCCAGAATTTCGTAGATCGCTTTCAGCTTGATCAGGTTGCGCACGTCCGGCTCGTCGCGGAACAGTTTGGACATCGCGGCGCGCATCACGTGGTCGGCGTCCGACTCCAGGCGGTCGATCTCTTCGCAGATGGCGACGATCTTGCGCGAGTTGTCCATGTTGTGCAGCATGGCGACGGCGTCGCGCACTTTTTCGGTACAGGCCAGCACCAGTTCGGCCAGGCGCTTGGCTTCCGGCGTGACGGCTTTCAGGTCGTACAGCGAGACGGTTTGCGCCGCATCTTCCAGCAGGTCGAGGATGTCGTCCTGGCGCGTGATCAGCTGATGGATGTCATCGCGGTCGATTGGTGTGATAAAGGTCTTGTGCAGCATTTCCACGGTGGCGTAGGTGACTTTGTCCGCCTGTTTCTCGATGCTTTCGATCGCATGCACGCGGTTTTCCAGGTCGTCGAAATTGGTCATCAGGCCGAGCATCTCTTTGGCGCCCTTGACGCACAGTTCCGCGTGCTGGTTAAACAATTCAAAAAACTTGCCCTCAGTGGGCATCAAGCGTCCAAACATGTCATTCTCCGTTAAGCATTGAGTCGTGTTATTTACTACAGAAAGCCGCCCCGTTGTCGGGGGCGGCCGATGGAATTGCCAGTGCTGCTGAGTCTTAGTCGCCTTGGTAAAGCGCCAGGCCACCACTGTAATTGCCAAATTTGGTGTACTGCCCCATGAAGGTGAGGCGGATGCTGCCGATTGGACCGTTACGCTGTTTACCGATGATGATCTCGGCCGTTCCCTTGTCTGGCGAGTCGGGGTTATACACCTCGTCGCGGTAAATGAACAGGATCACGTCGGCATCCTGCTCAATAGCGCCCGATTCGCGCAAGTCGGACATGACAGGACGTTTGTTCGGGCGTTGTTCCAGCGAGCGGTTCAGCTGGGACAGCGCGATCACGGGGCAACCGAGTTCTTTCGCCAGGCCTTTCAAGCCCCGTGAAATCTCGGAAATCTCCGTGGCGCGGTTGTCGCCGGGCGTATTGGCCGACATCAGTTGCAAGTAATCGACGATGATCAGGCCCAGCTTGCCGCATTGACGCGACAAGCGGCGCGAGCGGGCGCGCAATTCGATGGAATTGAGCGCCGGCGTTTCATCGATATACAACTGCGCGTCGTTCATCTTCTGGATCGCATTCGTCAGACGCGGCCAGTCTTCGTCGTTCAGGCGGCCAGTACGCAAACGGTGCTGGTCGAGCTGTCCGACGGAGCCGAGCATACGCATGGCCAGCTGGGCGCCGCCCATCTCCATCGAGAACACGGCCACGGGCAAGCCGCTGTCGATGGCCACGTTTTCGCCGATGTTGACGGAAAACGCCGTCTTGCCCATCGACGGACGGCCCGCCACGATCACCAGGTCGCCCGGCTGCAGACCCGAGGTCATGCGGTCGAGGTCGATGAAACCGGTGGGCACGCCCGTGATTTCACTCTGGTTGTCACGGCTGTACAGTTCGTCGATGCGCTCGACCACCTGCGTCAGCAGGGGCTGGATAGCAGTCCAGCCCTGGGCGCCGCGCGCGCCTTCTTCGGCGATGGCGAAAATCTTCGATTCGGCCTCGTCAAGCATCTGCTTGACTTCCTTGCCTTGCGGGCTGAAGGCCGTGCCGGAGATATCGTCGGCGACGGTGATGAGTTTACGCAGCACGCCGCGGTCGCGCACGATCTCGGCGTAGCGCCGGATGTTCGCGGCCGATGGCGTGTTTTGCGCCATGGCGTTCAGGTAAGCGAGTCCGCCCACATCATCGGCCTTGCCGAGCTGGGTCAGGGTTTCAAAAACAGTAATGACATCGGCTGGCTTGGAAGCGTTAACCATCTTGACGATTTGCTCGAAGATGATGCGATGGTCATAGCGATAGAAATCCTCCGCATGCATGAAGTCGGCGATGCGGTCATACGCGGCATTGTCGCGCAGCAGACCACCGATGACGGATTGTTCTGCTTCGATCGAATGCGGCGGAATACGGAGGGAATCCAGTTGCGGATCAGAGGGGGCGTTCATGGCGCGAATTATACCCGCTTCGGCGTGATGGCAAAAATAAAGGGCTGAAATTGAGCGAAAAAAAGGCCACAAAAAAGCCGGGCGAACCCGGCTTTTCATAGTGCGGCAATGCTTGCGGGCCAGGCCCGCAGACAATTACGCGTTCGCGTCTGGAACGACAGCGATAACAACTTCCACGACCACGTCGGTGTGCAGAGCAACCGAAACGTTGTGCTCGCCAACGATCTTCAGCGGGCCGGTAGGCATGCGGATTTGTGCTTTTTCAACAGCAAAACCTTGCTTGGTCAGCGCTTCAGCGATGTCGAAGTTGGTGACGGAACCGAACAGACGGCCATCAACACCAGCTTTTTGAGCAACTTGAACGGTCAGGCCGCTCAGTTTTTCGCCTTGGGCTTGCGATGCGGCCAGTTTGGCGGCAGCAGCTTTTTCCAGTTCGGCGCGCTTGACTTCGAATTCAGCCACAGCGGTTGCCGTAGCACGACGTGCCAGGCGTTGCGGGATCAGGAAGTTACGTGCGTAACCGTCTTTGACTTTGACGACTTCGCCGAGGTTACCGACGTTAACAACTTTTTCTAACAGAATGATTTGCATAGTTCTTCTCCAGGAATATCTGACCGATTAAGCGTGGTGCAGATCGGTGTATGGCAGCAGCGCGAGGAAGCGAGCGCGCTTGATTGCGGTGTCAACTTGGCGCTGGTAATGCGCTTTGGTACCGGTCAGGCGTGCTGGCATGATCTTGCCGTTTTCTTGGACGAAGTCTTTCAGCGTGTCGACGTCTTTGTAGTCGACTTGCTCAACGTGAGCTGCGGTGAAGCGGCAGAACTTCTTGCGTTTGAACAACGGGTTTTGCTGTTTGCGTTTTTCTTTAAGCTTGAGCTTATTTTTGTCGAACTTTTTACCGAATGCCATGTCAGGCTCCTGTATCTAAAATGCGCTAGTCAGAATTGACTGCACTAAAATCAATGATGTGAAACACCAAACTCTTGCTGTTGCGGCTCTTCCTGGCCAGGAAACCCGTGAACTGATACACCCCGCCCAAGCTTGCCTGGCTGAACCGGCCTGAGATTTCGCCAGCAGCTAGCGCGGCAACATCAAACTCGGTCAAACGGGCAATCCCTGCTTCCATCTGCTGCGAACTGTGTTGCAAAACTGCATTCACAATCGGCAGCCCTGCCGGGGTATAGCGCAATATTTCGCGCTCGGCAATGATGGCGGTAACTTGTAGCTGGTTCAGCGCACGATCCTGGTCAAGAATTAAGCGGCTGCGGCTGGAGCGGCTGCTGGTGCTTCGGTGCGGTGGCTTTTGGCCGCGTCTTCGCGTTGTACCGATTTCATCATCGGCGAAGGAGCTGTTTCAGCTTTCTTCATTTTAACGGTCAGGTGACGCAACACGGCATCATTGAATTTGAATGCTGTTTCCAACTCGACCAGGGTCTCGTTGTCGCATTCGATGTTCAGGCAGATGTAGTGTGCTTTAGGCAGCTTTTGGATCGAGTAAGCCATTTGACGGCGGCCCCAATCTTCCACGCGGTGAACCGAACCGCCGCGGGTGGTTACGCTGGCTTTGTAGCGTTCGATCATCGCGGGCACTTGCTCGCTTTGGTCCGGATGGACGATAAAGACTATTTCATAATGACGCATGCAAACTCCTTCAGGTCGGATTGATAATCGCCCACCCCGGCGTCAAGACGGGTGTGGGAAGGTCAGCCGAAGATTATAACCGCCTTTTGCAAACGTTTCAATCATTCCTTCCACAAGCGCCCGAAAAGCCCGTGCGCCGCCGTGCTTTCCGACCGTGGGCAAGTATTTCTTGCGAAATTCGCCCAAAACACGGAAATCCCCTTGCATAGTGGACGATACTGTACAAAAATACAGACTGTTCATATAGACAGCATTTTAGTATGCACCCACCGCTCATGATCAAGCTGACAGCACGACAAGAACAAATCCTGAACCTGATCAAGGACGCGATTGAAAACACGGGCTTTCCTCCCACCCGTGCCGAAATCGCCAATGAACTGGGTTTCAAATCGGCCAATGCGGCCGAAGAGCATTTGCAGGCCCTGGCCCGCAAGGGCGCGATCGAGATTTCGCCCGGCACCTCGCGCGGCATCCGTCTGATCGGCGCGGCCGCCGAAGCGCCGCCATCGAAAGTGCCTGCAGCGCTGCTGATGTCGCTGCCCCTGATCGGCCGGGTGGCGGCAGGCTCGCCCATCCTGGCCCAGGAAAACCTGGAAGCGAGCTACAACGTCGACCCGGCCCTGTTCTCGGCCAAGCCCGATTTCCTGCTGAAGGTGCGCGGCTGGTCCATGCGCGACGCCGGCATCATGGATGGCGACTTGCTGGCCGTGAAAAAGGTCGACAGCGCCAAGAATGGCCAGATCGTCGTCGCGCGCATCGGCGACGAAGTCACCGTCAAGCGCTACAAGAAGACGGGCTCCGTCATCGAGCTGCTGCCGGAAAACCCGGACTTCAAGGTGATTACCGTGTCGCCCGAAGACGAGTTTGCGTTGGAAGGCCTCGCCGTCGGACTGATGCGCAGCTGGCATTAAACTGCCGCACGTAAAAAAGGGCCGCGACAGCATGACTGTCGCGGCCCTTTTTACATTGTGCGCGGCGGCTTATGCATCCAGCGCACTGCTGAAATCCTCGAGCAGATCGGCCTCATCTTCGATGCCCACCGAGACGCGGATCAGGGACTCGGCGATGCCCATGCTGGCGCGGCGCTCGGCGCCCATCTCGTAGAAGATGGTGTGGGCGACGGGAATGACCAGGGTGCGCGTGTCGCCCAGATTACTCGCCGGAATGGCCAGGTTCAAGCGATTGAGGAAATCAAAGCAGTCGATGCCGTCTTTCAGCTCAAAGCTGAACAGCGAACCATAGCTGCGGAACAAATCCGCTGCCAAGGCGTGCTGCGGGTGCGATGGCAAGCCAGGATAATGCACGGCCGCCACGCGCGGGTCGGCGGCAAGCATGGTGGCCAGCGCCAGGGCGTTCGAGCAGGTGCGGTCCATGCGCAAGGCCATGGTTTCCGCGCCGACGGCGATATGGTGCGCCGCTTCCGGACCCAGCGAGGCGCCAAAGTCGCGCAAGGCCTTGGCGCGGATTTGCGCGATGCCCCACTGCGCCGGCGCTGCCTTCTTGTAATTCTCAAAAATGTTCGGATAGCGCGCCCAGTCGAACATACCCGTGTCCGTCAGGCTGCCGCCCAGCGCATTGCCATGGCCGCCGATCGATTTCGTCAAGGCGTTCACCACCAGGCCCGCGCCCACGGCTTTCGGGCGGAACAGATACGGCGTCGTCATGGTGTTGTCGACGATATACAAAATACCTTTTTCGCGGCACAAGTCGCCGATTTTTGCCAGGTCGGCGATCTGCGTGCGCGGATTGGCGATGGTTTCCACAAACACGATGCGCGTTTGCGGCGTGATGGCAGCGGCCACATTGGCGACATCGGTGGCGTCGACGAACGACACGGCGATGCCCTGCCCCGTCACCGTTTGCCACAGGCTGTTGGTGTTGCCAAACAAAAACGCTGACGACACCACGTGGTCGCCCGCGCGCAGCAGCGATTGCACCACGGCGCCGATGGCGCCCATGCCGGTGGCGAAGCACAGCGTCGCCACGCCGTCTTCCATCTTGTTGACTTTGTCTTCCAGCGCGGAAACCGTCGGATTGCCCTGGCGGCCATAGCGAAAGCCCGGCTCCTTGCCCTGGAATACGGAAGCGAGCTGGCGCGCGTCGCCGTAGCCGAACGCCACGGAAGTATGCACGGGCTTGTGCAGCGAGCCGTGCTCGATGCCCTTGCGGCGGTCGTTATGCAGGATGGTGGTGGTAAAGCCGTAGGTTTTGTTGTTGCTCATGATTAAATGGTGCGCAAGGCGGAGAAAAATATCAGGCAAAAAAAAGCCCGGCAATAGCCGGGCCCTGCATCAACCCTCGGTGGTAGCGAGGTTCAGGTTCAGCTGGGAACGCGGCGTATCTTCGGGCGCTGCCGCCTTCGGATGGTGGCGCGCATATTCCAGGCGGTCCAGGTATTCCTGCGACACGTCGCCCGTCACATACACGCCATCGAAGCACGACGCTTCGAAATTGGTCAGGGCCGGGTTGACGTCGGCGATCGCCTGCTTCAGCGCGCCGATATCCTGGTAAACCAGGTAGTCGGCCGTGATTTCGCGGCACACTTCTTCCGTCGTGCGGCCGTAGGCGATCAGTTCGTCGCGCGTCGGCATGTCGATACCGTACACGTTCGGGTAGATCACCGGTGGCGCGGCCGAAGCGAAGATGACCTTGGTCGCGCCCGCTTCACGCGCCATCTGCACGATTTCACGGCTGGTGGTGCCGCGCACGATGGAATCGTCGACCAGCAGCACCACTTTATCCTTGAATTCGGACGGGATCGCGTTGAGCTTCTGGCGCACGGATTTCTTGCGCGCCGCCTGGCCCGGCATGATGAAGGTGCGGCCGATGTAGCGGTTCTTGATGAAGCCTTCGCGGTACTCGATGTTCAGTGCCATGGCCAGCTGGATGGCGGCCGGACGCGAGGAATCGGGAATCGGCATGACCACGTCGATATGCACGCCTGGCAACTCGGCGCGGATCTTCTCGGCCAGGTATTCGCCCATTTTCAAGCGCGTGGCGTACACGGAGGCGCCGTCGATGACGGAGTCGGGACGGGCCAGGTAGACGAATTCGAACACGCACGGGTTCAGGCTGGCATTGTCGGCGCACTGGGCGCTGTGCAATTTCTTGTCGGCATCGATGAAGACGGCCTCGCCGGGACCGATGTCGCGCACGAAGCGGAAGCCCATGCCTTCCAGGGCCACGGATTCGGAAGCGATCAGGTATTCGGGACCCTGCTCCGTTTCATTGATGCCCAGGCACAACGGACGGATGCCGTGCGGGTCGCGGAAGGCCAGCAAGCCCACGCCGGCGATTTGCGCGACGGCGGCGTAGCCACCCTTGACGCGGCGGTTCAGCACGGTAACGGCCTTGAAGATGGCTTCCGGGTCCAGGTTCAGGCCCGTCGTCGCTTCCTGGATTTCATGCGCCAGCACGTTGAGCAGCACTTCCGAATCGGAATCGGTATTGATGTGGCGGCGGTCGTTCTTGAACATTTCCAGCTTCAACTGCTCCCAGTTGGTCAGGTTGCCATTGTGCGCCAGGGTGATGCCGAACGGCGCATTCACATAGAACGGTTGTGCTTCCTCTTCGCTCGACGAACCGGCCGTCGGGTAACGGCAATGGCCGATGCCCGTCGTGCCTTGCAGCGAACGCATGTTGCGCGTACGGAAGACGTCACGCACGAGGCCATTGGCTTTGTGCATGGAAAACATACTGCTGTGATTGGTCGCAATCCCTGCCGCGTCCTGACCGCGATGTTGCAAGAGCAACAATGCATCATAGAGCAATTGATTGACAGGTTGATGGGAAACGACGCCGACGATGCCACACATGGTGTGCTCCTAAACTGTGCTACTGATTTTAAAAAAATTCAAAATTTCACATGCTGCGCGTAAGCGGCAGGCAGATAAGGCTTGATGGCGCGCGCGCCCTGCTCCGCGAGCGGGCTGAGCTGCGCGTTTTTCCAGAATGGCTGCTGCGGTATGGACGTCATCCCACACAAGATGACGGCGGTCAGCACGATCACAAGGCCCCGCGCCACGCCGAACAGGGTGCCCAGGGTGCGGTCGGCCAGGCTCAGGCCCGTTACCTTGACGAGCGCGTCGACCGTCATGGACAGCAATCCCATCAAAATGCGCACGCCGATGAACAGCACGACGAAAGCCAGCAACAAACGGATGGCTTCGCCCGGCACGGCTTCCGGCAGGAATTTCGCCAGGGTGGCGCCATAGGCGTTGGCAATGACGAAGGCCACGATCCAGCTGACCAATGACAGTATTTCCTTGACCAGGCCACGCATCATGCTGATCAGCACGGACGTCACCAGCACGAACAGCACCAGGTAATCGAAGATCGTCACGCCGATTCAGCCTTGCAACATCACGCCGGTACCAGGCTGCCGCCCAGGCCCAGCTTTTGCAGCTTGGCGCGGGTCTTTTCAGCGTCTTCGCGGCTGCCGAACGGCCCCACGCGCACGCGGATGCGTTCGCCCGCCGGGCTGGAGACTTTCTGCGTGTACGACTTGATGCCCGCATCGCGCAGCTTGTCCTGCAATTCATCGACCTTGTCCTGCGTCGCCAGGGCCGCCACCTGCACCACGAACTTGCCGCTGCCGGCGTCGTGCGCCTTGTCCTGTGCTTTCTCTTGCGGCTTGCCTTCCAGGATCGCCAGCGCGCGCGCGGCATCGTCAGCCGATTGCGCCGGCTTGGCAGGCTTCGGCTCGGGCTTGGCTTCCGGCTTTACTTCATGCTTGGGCTCAGGCTTGGGTTCGGGCTTGGACTCGTGTTTCGGCTCGGGCTTGCTTTCGTGCTTAGGCTCCGGTTTCGGCTCCACTTTGACCGGCTTGGGCTCAGGCTTGGGCTCGGGTTTCGGTTCCACGTAGGTCGGCTTGACCGGTACGGGCTGGGCAGCCGCCAGCACGGGTGCCGGCGCAGGCGTAGGCGTAGGCTTGGCCGCAGGCGGCAGCGGCGCGTCGACGATTTCCTCGGACTGGTCCAGGCCATTTGCCGCGGCCCGGGCTGGAACGGCCGGCACGGGCGCCGGTGCAGGCGCGACGGCCTTTTCCTTCGACGGAATGTCGATGGCGATATCGTTGAACGGCGCCTTCGGCTCGGAGTCGAGCAGCATCGGCAAGCCGACAGCCACGCCCAGGGCCAGTGCAATGGCCCCGACCAGGCGGCGGCGTGCGCGCTTTTTTTCAGGCAAGACCGGGTCCGGCGCTTCCTTGCCGCCACGGCGCGATCCACCGCCACCGGAGGTGTTGGCTGCGCGCTTGCGGGTCGGCGACTGTGCTTCGCCAGGGACATAAAAGCCGCTGTCTTCGCCAGAGGATTCTTGCTTGTTTTTAAACAGTTTCGAGAACAAGCCCATGCGTGATTTTCAGTCGAGTGCGTTTCAGTGAAGTGAGGATTTTCGGGCCTTCATCACGCCTGCAACGGTGAGGAAAGAACCAAAGACCACAATTCTATCATTCTCACCGGCCCGGCTCATTGCATTTGCAAAAGCTTGTGCCGGATCATCGAAAATAGACACAGTATGTTCGCTGCTATCGGGCTTATCTTCGAGCATGATCTGCACCTTGGCGGCCAGCTCGGAAGCCGTGGCCGCGCGCGGCGAAGGCAGGCTCGTCAGGCACCAGTGGTCGACGTGTTCGCTCATCGCGGCCAATACGCCATCGATATCCTTGTCCTGCATGGAGCCGAACACGGCATAGGTGTACGGGTGATAGCCCATATTGCCCAGGTTCTGGTTCAGCGCCGACGCCGCGTGGGGATTGTGCGCCACGTCGAGGATCACGCTGGGGCGGCCAGGCAAGACCTGGAAGCGGCCCGGCAGTTCCACCGTCACCAGGCCCGTGCGCACTTCCTGCGCGCCCACGGGCAGTTTCAGCTTCAGCACTTCCAGCGCGGCCAGCACGGCCGTCGCATTGAGGATCTGGTTGGCGCCGCGCAAGCTTGGATACGCGAGCGAATTGCGGCGCTGCTCGCGCCCGCCGTAGTTCCACTGCTGCTTGTCGCCCGAATAGTTGAAATCGCGGCCCATCAGCCACAGGTCGGCGCCGATGGCCTCGGCATGATCGATCAGCGACTGCGGCGGCACGGGGTCGCTGCAGATGGCAGCCTTGCCCGGACGGAAGATGCCCGCCTTTTCAAAGCCGATCGCTTCGCGCGTGTCGCCCAGGTAATCCGTGTGGTCGATATCGACGCTGGTGACGATAGCGACATCGGCGTCGATCACGTTGACGGCGTCCAGGCGCCCGCCCAGGCCCACTTCCAGGATGGCCACGTCCAGCTTGGCCTGCGACAGCAGATGCAGAATCGCCAGGGTGGTGAATTCGAAATACGTGAGCGGCGTGTCGCCGCGCACGGCTTCGACAGCGTGGAAGCTGGCGACGATCTGTTCATCGCTGGCCATCTCGCCCAGCACGCGGGCGCGCTCGTTAAAATCGAGAAAATGCGGCTTGATGTACAGCCCCACTTTGTAGCCGGCACGCAACAGTACCGATTCCAGCATGGCGCAGGTGGAACCCTTGCCATTCGTGCCCGCCACCATGATCACGGGGCAAGTAAAAGCCAGCTGCATGCGCGCCTTGACGGCTTGCACGCGGTCCAGGCCCATGTTGATCTGGGTTTCCGAATGGCGGGTTTCCAGCATGGCGAGCCAGTCCGGCAAGGTGGTGGGGAGGTTTTGCATGGGAGACTTCTTGATGAGGAGACAGTGCGCGAGGCGCGGAGACGGTGTTGCGTGGCAACCGGGCGGGTCCGCAGGACACCGCCCGGCCTGATACTTTGGCGTTACGCCAGCACTTCCACAGCCTGGTTTTGCAACAAGGCCAGCAGGCGGGCGATTTCTTCGCGCATCTTGCGGCGGTCGACGATCATGTCGACGGCGCCCTTGGTGACGAGGAACTCGGCGCGCTGGAAGCCTTCCGGCAGTTTTTCGCGCACGGTGTTTTCAATCACGCGCGGACCGGCAAAGCCGATCAGCGCTTTCGGTTCGGCGATGACGACGTCGCCCATAAAGGCGAACGAGGCGGACACGCCTCCCATGGTCGGGTCGGTCAGCACGCTGATGAATGGCAATTTCTTTTCGGACAGCTTGGTCAGCATGGCCGTGGTCTTAGCCATCTGCATCAGGGACAGCAAGCCTTCCTGCATGCGCGCGCCACCGGTGGCGGTGATGCAAATGAACGGCACTTTCTGTTCCAGCGCGATTTGCGCGCCGCGCACGAAACGCTCGCCCACGACGGAACCCATGGAGCCGCCCATGAATTCGAATTCGAAGCACGCCACGACAACCGGCAGGCTCATGATGGCGCCGCCCATGACGACCATCGCATCCGTCTCGCCCGTCGCTTCCATGGCGGACTTCAGGCGGTCAGGGTACTTCTTGCTGTCCTTGAATTTCAAGGTATCGACAGGCAGGATTTCCTGGCCGATTTCATAGCGGCCGCCCGCGTCGAGCAGGCTGTCGAGGCGTTCACGCGCGCGAATGCGCATGTGGTGATCACATTTCGGGCACACGTGCAAATTCGATTCCAGGTCCGTACGGTACAGCACGGCTTCGCACGACGGGCACTTGACCCACAGGCCTTCCGGCATGGTCTTGCGCGCGGCGGCATCAGAACGCTGGATGCGCGGTGGCAGCAGTTTTTCCAACCAACTCATATTTTCTCCTTGGGCCCTTGTAGGGGTAGCGTCGGTGGACGCCCCCGGCAGACGGTAAACGGCGACGCCCCGCAGGACGCCACCAAAAATTTTATCTATTGCACAATAACAGGCAAATCAGTGGCCGAAGTGTAGCCGTTTATCGCCGGGCTGTCGAACTTTGCCGCCACCCGAGCTTGCGTAAACAACAAGTTTGCTCAGGCGTCCAGTGCGGCGCGGATGCCTGCCGTAAAGCTGCGCACGGCGTCGACGGCGCCGCCTTCCGGCGCATTTTCAATTTCCTGGATGATGCGGCTGCCAATCACGACGGCGTCGGCCACCTTGGCAACGGCCTTGGCCGTGGCGCCATCGCGGATGCCGAAGCCCACGCCGATGGGTAATTTTACATGCTGGCGGATGGCCGCGAGGCGCTCCGCCACCTGTTGCGTATCAATGTTGCCGGCACCCGTGACGCCTTTCAGCGACACGTAATAGCTGAAGCCGCCGCCAACCTTGGCCACTTGCGCGATGCGCTCTTCCGTCGAAGTGGGCGCCAAGAGAAAAATCAGGTCGAGGCCCGCTTCCCGCATGGCGGCCGCGAATTCCTCGCACTCTTCCGGCGGATAATCGACGACGATGGCGCCGTCGGCGCCGGCCGCCTGTGCCGCTGCAATGAAGGCGGCGCTGCCGATGCGCTCGATCGGGTTGGCATAACCCATCAACACCACGGGCGTCGTCTGGTTCGTTGCGCGGAACTGGCGCACATAGCCGAACACATCGTGGATGCCAACGTTGAATTTCAGGGCCCGCTCGCAGGCGCGCTGGATGACGGGGCCTTCGGCCATGGGGTCGGAAAACGGCACGCCCAGCTCCAGCACATCGGCGCCGCCCTCGACGAGCGCGTGCATCAGGGGAACGGTGGCGTCGGGGCCGGGGTCGCCGGCGGTGATGAAGGTGACCAGGCCGGTCTTGTTGTTGGATTTTAAGTTGGCGAAGGTGGTGGCGATACGGGACATGGATATCTCTTTTCTGAGGGAAATTGAAGGCTGGGTCAGACGGGGACGCCGAGTCCCGGCGGGTCTGACCCCGGTAGTCAACAGCTAACGATCAGCTAAAGTTGAGTCCCATGCGCTCCGCCACTGTATGCATGTCCTTGTCGCCACGGCCCGACAGGTTGGCCAGCACGATCTGGTCTTTCGGCAAGGTGGCCGCCAGCTTGGCCGCGTAGGCCAACGCGTGCGACGATTCCAGGGCCGGGATGATGCCTTCGATATGACAGCAGTCGTGAAAAGCCTGCAAGGCCTCGTCATCCGTGATCGACACGTATTGCGCGCGGCCCGAGTCTTTCAGCCACGCGTGTTCCGGTCCCACGCCCGGGTAATCGAGGCCGGCCGAGACGGAATGCGTCTCGATGATCTGGCCATTTTCATCTTGCAACAGATAGGTGCGGTTACCGTGCAGCACGCCCGGGAAACCGGCCGTCAGCGAGGCCGAGTGCTTGCCCGTGTCCAGGCCTTCGCCGGCCGCTTCCACGCCGATCAGTTTTACCTCTTTCTGGTCGATATACGGGTAAAAGATGCCCATGGCATTCGAGCCGCCGCCGATGCAGGCCAGCACGTAGTCGGGCTGGCGGCCCGTCATTTCCGGCATTTGCACCAGGCATTCCTCGCCGATCACGGACTGGAAGTCGCGCACCATCATCGGATACGGGTGCGGGCCTGCCACGGTGCCGATGATATAAAAGGTGTTTTCAATGTTGGTGACCCAGTCGCGCATGGCTTCGTTCAGCGCATCCTTGAGGGTCTTGGAACCGGACTCGACAGGCACGACGGTCGCGCCCAGCAATTTCATGCGGTACACGTTCTGCGCCTGGCGCTTGACGTCTTCGCTGCCCATGTAGACCACGCATTCGAGGCCGAAGCGGGCGCAGATGGTGGCCGTGGCCACGCCGTGCTGTCCCGCGCCCGTCTCGGCGATGATGCGCGGCTTGCCCATGCGCTTGGCCAGCAATGCCTGGCCGATCACGTTGTTGATCTTGTGCGCACCCGTGTGGTTCAAGTCTTCGCGCTTGAAATAGATTTGCGCGCCGCCGGCCAGCTCGGACCAGCGCTTGGCGTGGTAGATCGGCGACGGACGGCCGACAAAATGTTTCAGTTCGTAGCGGAATTCTTCGAGGAATTCCGGGTCGACGCTGTAGCGGGCGTAGGCGTCTTTCAGCTCGGCCAGCGCATGCGTGAGCGTTTCGGCAACGAAGGAGCCGCCGTACGGGCCGAAGTGGCCGCGCAGGTCGGGAAACGGATAATCGGTAGCGTGGAACAATGCGGCGGCTGCGCCGGGCGCGGTAGTGTGGTCATTCATGGTTGTTTCCTCTGGCAATGATGGCATCGGCATCCTGCACCGCGGCGATAAAGGCGCGGACACGGGATGCGTCCTTGATACCCTTGGACGCTTCGACACCACTGCTGATGTCGACCGCGTAAGGGCGCACGCGCACCACTGCGTCAGTCGCGTTTTGTACGCTCAAGCCACCACTTAAAACGACCCGAGGCGCGAGTTCTTCTGGAATGAGGGACCAATCAAATACCTTTCCTGCACCGCCATAGGCATCCACATAGGTGTCCAGCAAGAGGCTGGCAAACAAGGGACTGGCGGCGCGATAGCGCTGTTCGTATTCTAGCAAATCTTCAAAGCTGGTGTCGGGTTTGACGCGGAACACTTGCGTAAACGGCGTATTCACCGCTGCGGCCAGCGCGGCGCTGTGTTCGGGCGTCTCGTCGCCATGAAATTGCAGCAGCGACAAGGGCGCCACGGCTTTCGTTGCCCGCACCTCGTCCAGCGTGGCGTTGACGAACAGGCCCACCGTCGTCACGTACGGCGGCATGGCCGCGATCAGGCTGGCGGCCTGTTCAGGCGTCACGTAGCGGGGGCTTTTCGGATAAAACACGAAACCGATGGCGTCGGCGCCCGCCGCCACGACAGCCTGGATATCTTCGGCGCGGGTCAGGCCGCAGATCTTGATGCGTGTGCGTGGCATGGCTTTTCCTTGAAGTAAAACGTCAGAACCAGGGCAAGGCGCTGCTGCTGTCTTGCGGCAGTTCCCATTTCGGATCGTAATCGATCTGCGCCAGGTACAGGCCGTCCGGCATGAAGGTGGGCGCGGCCGCGTGGCGGTCCTTGCTTTCCAGCAGATGGCCGAGCCAGTCCGGCTTTTCGCGCCCCGTGCCGATGTAGACGAGCGAACCGACGAGGTTGCGCACCATGTGGTGCAGGAAGGCATTGGCCGTAATCGTAAAAATGACGCAATCGCCGCGCCGCTCGATGCGGATGTCATGCATGAGCTTGACGGGCGACTTGGCCTGGCACTGCGCAGCGCGGAAGGCCGTGAAATCGTGCCATCCCAGCAGCGGCTGCACGGCCTGGCGCATCAGTTCCACGTCCAGCGGACGGAAAAAGAAACCGGCGCGTCCCTCCACCAGCGGCGAACGGGTCGCGTTGTTGTATAACACATAATGATAGGTGCGCGCGCGGGCGCTGAAGCGGGCGTGGAAGAAGTCATTGACCGTCGGGTCGCCTTCCAGTTCCCTGGCCCAGCGCACGGCGATGGATTTCGGCAGGAAGGCGTTGACGCCGCGCACCCATGAGTGCACGTCGCGGTTCAGTTCCGTATCGAAATGCACGACTTGCTCGAGCGCATGCACACCCGTATCCGTGCGGCCGGCGCAGGTGGTGGCCAAGCGCACGCGGGCAAACTGTTCCAGCGCGTTTTCCAGCTGGTCCTGCACCGTTTGCCCGTCTTCCTGTTTCTGGTATCCGTGCCAGGCCGTGCCGTCGTACTGCAGGCCGAGGACGATACGCTTCAATGGCGTTGCTGTCGTAATATTTTGCATCGAAGCATTATACCGGCGCGGCAGCCTGCCGCACCGGCGGGCACTGCTAGCTCAACAGCGCGCGCATGGTATTGGCTTTCGCAACCTGCTCTTCGCTGCCGCCCTTGATGACCTCATCGATCAGTTCGCGCGCGCCTTCCTTGTCGCCAATTTCCTGGTACGCGATCGCCAAGTCCAGCTTGGTATCCATTTCCATGTGGATGGCCGACAGCGGATCGTCCACGCCCGCGCTGGCCGTCTTGCCATCGTTGAGGTCCAGGTCGATGCCGGACAGGTCGAACTCCTGTGCCGGCGGTATGGCTTCCGGCAAGGTGGCTGGCGTTTGCGCATCGTCGAACAGGCTGTCGAGGGAAGGCTCGGCCGCAGTCACCGGCGCGCTAGCTGGCGCCACGGGCTCGTCGAGGTCGAAATGGGCCAGGTCGATATCCTTCAACGGATCAGGCAACGGCGTCAAGCCGGCGCCCACGCCATTGACGGGGCCGGCTGGCGGCTCCAGGTCCAGGCCGAAATCCATGCTTGCGTCATACTGCGCATCCTGCGCGGCGGAGACGGGCTTGCTGTCCGGTCCCGGCATGACGATCGGGTCGGTGGTAGAAACAGGCTCGAAATCGAGGCTGTCGAGGTCAAAGTCAAGTGGCTCGCGCGCATCGCGGGCCGTCACGGAAGACACGGGCTCGGCCGGCGCCAGGTCGGCCAGCGGCGCGGCTGGCTCGTCAGGCAAATCCATGCTCTGGCCATGCACGTCGTTGCCGGCAGCCTTGCTCAGGCTGACGACGGCGTCGTCTTCCGTATCGCCATACAGGGGATTGGTGGGGTCGAGCGCCAGACCCAGCGCGGCCGCTTGCGGCCACTCCTCGCCCTGGCCCCGCGTCAGGCTGTACAGCTCGCTGGCCTGGTCTTCAAACGCGCGCACGTCGTTGCGGGCCGAATAGATTTCCAGCAGCTTCAGGCGAGCCGCATGGCGTTCCGGGTGGATACGCAAGGCTTCCTTGAGGATATCTTCCGCCTGGCCATCGCGGCCGTAGGCGATATACACGTCCGCTTCGGCGACCGGGTCCGTTTCATTCGCATCGAGCATGCTGGCGCCCGCTGCCGCGGCCACGCCGGCAGCGGCGGCGCCCGTGCCGAACAGGTGATTGCTCGCTTCGGACTGCTGGTCTTCCGGCGCCAGGCCGGACGGCGGCGCGACGGGCGGCTCCGGCTCGAACACGGGCGGTACGTCTTCACGCGCAGGCGGCGCATCCTTGCGGCGGCGCGCGATCACCAGCGCAGCCACGGCGGCCAGCAGCGCAGCGATGCCGATGCCGATGGCGCCCAGGTGGTCGTTAATCTTGTCGGTGATGGTCGGTTCCAGCGGCGATGGTTTTTTCACCAGCGGCACCGGTTTCGCTTTTGGAACGGGCGGCTGCGCTTCGGCTGGCACGCTGGCAACAACCGGTGCGCTGGCGGCTGCTTCGGCCGGCTTGGCGGGCGCCGGTGCGCTCTTGTCTGCCATGGCCTTGCTCTTGACCGCCATCAATTTTTCCAGGTCGCTGACGTTCTTTTCCAGCTCCTTGACGCGGGCAGCCGCTTCATCGACCTGCTTCGCCTTGGCGATCTTGTCTTCCTCGCTGGCCACAGCGCTCTTGCCGGCCGACTTGGCCGCCGGTTCCGCCTTCGACAGTTTCAGCTTGTCTTGCGATTCGCTCACGGCCGTCGGCTTTTCCTGCACCTTGGTCGCGCCGACCTTGCCGGCCGTGCTTTGCGTCGCTTCGGCCGCCTTGGCCGGCTTGCTTTGCGACACCTGGCCCGCCAGCTTGTTGCGGTAGGCTTCGAAATCGATGGCGTGCGCCGTCACGATGCCCTTCGCTTCAGCCGCACCGGTGGCGCGCACGGCGTCCGCGCCCGGCACGGCCAGGATGCGCCCGGCCTGCATGCGGTTCATGTTCTCGCCCTTGAAGGCGTCGGGATTGGCGCGGTACAGGGCCACGAGCATCATGTCGAGCGATACGCCAGAAGGCTTCAGTTCGCTGGCGATACGGCTCAGGGTATCGCCCGTCCTGACCTTGTACTCCCCGGCCGGCTTCTTCGCCCCGGCTGGGGCAGCTTCGGACGCCGCCTTGCCTTTGCCCGGCTCGGCCGGCGCCGTCACTTGCGCGCCGCGCGTCTGGCGCGCTTCCGGCGTATCGAGCACGAACGCATATTCGCGCACCTGGCGTCCGCTCTTGCTGCTCAGCTCCAGCAACAGATCGACCATCGGCTCGGCCACCGGCTGCGCCGAGCTGATGCGGATGAAAGGCTTGCCATTGCGGTTTTCCACGGCAAACGTCAGCGCGTTCAACGCGGGATTGAATTCCACGTTGGCCTGACGGTAGGCGTCCGGCGGCGCCAGCTTGGCCAGCAGGCTGGCGGCTTCGCCTGGCTTGATGGCCGACAATTCGACCTCGGCGCGCAGCGGCTGGCCGGCGGCGGACAGCACCGTAATCTTGCCCAGCTCGGCTGCGGATGCCGCCGGTGACAATAACACCGCACAGGCGACAGCGCTGCTGAGTGTTTTAATGGCAAGGGAGGCGACCCGGGGACGAGTGTGTACAGGCATAGTTGGCGGCATCTTAGTTGACATGGGAAAACTGTTACTTTTCCAGAGGTATCAACATATCATCATGCCCAGAGCTATGCAAGCTCCGCATGGTTGAGCCTTGACGGGCTTGGGGCGAAAAAAAAGCCGGGGAAACAGCCCCGGCTTGATCTTGATCAGCAATTTGTGGCGATTACGCGTCGAGCAAAATACGCAGCATGCGGCGCAGCGGCTCGGCCGCGCCCCACAGCAACTGGTCGCCCACGGTGAAGGCGGACAGGTATTCGCCGCCCATGCTCATCTTGCGCACGCGGCCGACGGGAATCGTCAGGCTGCCGGTCACGGCCGCCGGCGACAGGTCGCGCACGGACGCTTCGCGCGTGTTCGGCACGAATTTCACCCATTCGTTGTTGCTGGCAATGATGTCGTTGATTTCATCGAGCGGCACGTCTTTTTTCAGCTTGATGGTCAAGGCTTGCGAATGGCAGCGCATGGCACCGATGCGCACGCACAGGCCGTCGACAGGAATTTCCTTGGTACCGAAGTCGATGCCGCGGCCGAGGATCTTGTTCGTTTCCGCGCCCGCCTTCCACTCTTCCTTCGACTGGCCGTTGCCCAGGTCCTTGTCGATCCACGGGATCAGGTTACCGGCCAGCGGCGCGCCGAATTGCTTGATTTCATCCGGGGAATAGCCGTGCTGGGTGGCCAGCACCTGGCGGTCGATTTCCAGGATGGCGGAGGCAGGATTGTCCAGCAGCGCCTTGACGGAACCGTTGATGGTGCCAAATTGCGTCAGCAGTTCGCGCATATGCTGCGCGCCGCCGCCCGATGCCGCCTGGTAGGTCATCGACGTCATCCAGTCGATCAAATCGTGCTGGAACAGGCCGCCCAGGCCCATCATCATGCAGGACACGGTGCAATTGCCGCCGATGTAGTTTTTGACGCCCTTGCCCAGCGCATCCTTGATGACGTGCAGGTTGACGGGGTCGAGCACGATGACGGCGTCTTTTTCCATGCGCAAGGTCGAGGCCGCATCGATCCAGTAGCCATTCCAGCCGCTGGCGCGCAGCTGCGGGAAGACAGCGCTCGTGTAGTCGCCGCCCTGGCAGGAAATAATGATGTCGCACTTGGACAGTTCGGCGATGTTGTTGGCATCCTTGAGGATGGTTTCATTCTTCGCCATGGCCGGCGCCGAGCCGCCCGTGTTCGAAGTGGTGAAAAACACCGGTTCGATGTGGGCGAAATCGCCCTCTTCCTGCATGCGTTGCATCAGGACCGAACCGACCATACCGCGCCAACCTACCAAGCCAACTAATTTCATTACCATTCCTCAAGATGAGACGGCGACTGCCGTCATTAGACTATTTTATCCCAGTGCTTTTACAACTGCATCACCCATGGCCTCGGTACCGACCAAAATCATGCCCGCTTCGTGAATGTCGGCCGTGCGCAAGCCCTGCGCCAGCACTTGCTTGACGGCGCCTTCGATGCGGTTTGCCTGCTCTTCGCGATTCAGCGAATAGCGCAGCATCATGGCGGCCGACAAGATCGTCGCCAGCGGATTGGCGATGCCCTTGCCCGCGATATCGGGCGCCGAACCGTGCGATGGCTCGTACAAGCCCTTGTTGTTGGCGTCCAGCGAGGCTGACGGCAGCATGCCGATCGAGCCCGTCAGCATGGCGGCCGCGTCCGACAAGATGTCGCCGAACATGTTGCCGGTCACCATGACGTCGAATTTCTTCGGCGCCCGCACCAGTTGCATGGCCGCGTTATCGACGTACATGTGGTCGAGCGCCACGTCCGGGTATTCCTTGTGCACGTCGGTGACGATGTCTTTCCAGAACTGGAAGGTTTCCAGCACATTCGCCTTGTCCACGCTGGTCAGGCGCTTGTCGCGCTTTTGCGCAGCCTGGAAAGCCACATGGGCGATGCGGCGGATTTCGCCTTCCGCATAGCGCATGGTGTCGAAGCCTTCGCGCTGGCCCTTGAACGGACCGTCCGGGCACTCGCGCACGCCGCGGGGCTGGCCGAAATAAATGTCGCCCGTCAATTCGCGGATGATCAAAATGTCCAGGCCGGACACCACTTCCGGCTTCAGGGTCGAGGCGCCCGCCAGTTCCGGGTACAAAATGGCCGGACGCAGGTTGGCGAACAGGCCCAGGTTCTTGCGCAAGCCCAGAATCGCCTGTTCCGGGCGGAACTGGCGCTCCAGGTTGTCATACTTGTAGTCGCCCACGGCGCCGAACAGCACGGCATCGGCCGCTTTCGCCAGCGCCAGGGTGGCTTCCGGCAAAGGGTGGCCATGGGCCGCGTAGCCGGCGCCGCCCACGGGCGCCGTTTCCAGCTCGAACGATTCGCCCAGCACATTCAAGACCTTGACGGCTTGCGCGACGATTTCAGGACCGATCCCGTCGCCGGGTAAGATTGCAATTTTCATGGAGTGATCTTTAGATAACGTTGGCCAGCCACGGTTGGCTATACAGGTGGCGTTCTTCGAAGGCGCGGATGTCGTCGGCGTGGCGCAGGGTCAGGCCGATATCGTCGAGGCCATTCATCAGGCAGTATTTGCGGAAGGCATCGATCTCGAACGGGTAGGAAACGGAACCATTGCTGGTGCGCACGCACTGCTGTTCCAGGTCCACCACCAGCTTGTAGCCGGGGAACGCCTTGACTTCATTGAACAAGTGCTCGACCTGGCTTTCCGACAGCACGATGGGCAGCAAGCCGTTCTTGTAGCAGTTGTTGAAGAAGATGTCGGCAAACGATGGCGCGATGATGGCGCGAAAGCCATATTGATCCAGTGCCCACGGCGCGTGTTCGCGCGAGGAACCGCAGCCGAAGTTCTTGCGTGTCAGCAAGATCGAAGCGCCCTGATAGCGCGGTTCGTTGAGCACAAACTCCGGGTTCAGCGGGCGGCGGCTGTTGTCCTGGCCCGGTTCGCCATGGTCGAGGTAGCGCCATTCGTCGAACAGGTTGGGGCCGAAACCGCTGCGGTGGATCGATTTCAGGAATTGCTTCGGGATAATCGCGTCGGTGTCGACGTTGGCGCGGTCCAGCGGGGCCACCAGGCCTTCGTAAATCGTAAATTTATCCATGCTGTTTCTACTCGGTAAGACGCGCGGCGCTGGGCGCCCGCACGTCACGGTTTATTTTCCGCCGGCGCCAGTGACAACCTGGCCGACTTTCTGCACGTCGCGGCCGATGCCGGAGACAGTGTTGCAGCCAGACAGGATGACGGTGGCGATGAGGAGGGCGAAGAGTTTTTTCATGATGAGTTCTCGATAAGAAAGATGGGACTGAGGCCGCTAGTGTACGCCAGCGGCGCCAGTCCCTGCCGTCATCGCAATCCCCGCACGTCGACAAAGTGGCCGGCAATGCCCGCCGCCGCCGCCATCGCAGGCGACACCAGGTGGGTACGGCCGCCCTGCCCTTGCCGGCCTTCGAAGTTGCGGTTCGAGGTCGAAGCGCAGCGTTCGCCCGGCTCCAGGCGGTCCGCATTCATGGCCAGGCACATGGAACAGCCCGGCTCGCGCCACTCGAAGCCGGCATCCTTGAAGATGCGGTCGAGGCCTTCGCGTTCCGCCTGGTCCTTGACGAGACCGGAACCTGGCACCACCAGCGCCAGGGTCACGTTCGATGCCCGGTACTTGCCGCGCACCACGGCGGCCGCCGCGCGCAAATCCTCGATGCGCGAATTGGTGCAGGAACCGATGAAGACCTTGTCGATGCGCACGTCGGTGATCGGCGTATTCGGTTTCAGGGCCATGTAGACGAGGGCCTTTTCGATGGCGTCGCGCTTGACGCTGTCTTTCTCGTTGTCCGGGTCCGGCACGCGGCCATCGATGCCGATGACCATTTCCGGCGACGTGCCCCACGTCACTTGCGGCTCGATCTCTTGCGCGTTGAGCGTGACGACCAGGTCGAAACGCGCGCCCGGGTCCGAATGCAGGGTGCGCCAGTAGGCCACGGCACGTTCCCAGTGCGGACCGGCCGGTGAAAACGGACGGCCCTTGACGTAATTGATGGTGGTGTCGTCGACGCCGATGATGCCGGCGCGCGCGCCCGCCTCGATGGCCATGTTGCACACCGTCATGCGCCCTTCCATCGACAGCGCGCGGATGGCCGAGCCGCCAAATTCGATACAGTAGCCCGTGCCGCCGGCCGTGCCGATCTTGCCGATGATGGCCAGCACGATATCTTTTGCCGTCACGCCGGCCGGCAGCGCGCCGTCGACTTGCACCAGCATGGATTTGGATTTCTTTTGCAGCAAGGTCTGCGTGGCCAGCACGTGCTCCACTTCGGACGTGCCGATGCCGTGCGCCAGCGCGCCGAAGGCGCCATGCGTGGACGTGTGCGAATCGCCGCAGACGACCGTCATGCCGGGCAGGGTCGCGCCCTGCTCGGGGCCGATCACGTGCACGATGCCCTGGCGCTTGTCGTTCATGTTGAAGTAGGTCAAGCCGTAGTGCTTGGCGTTCTTGTCCAGGGTTTCCACCTGCAGGCGCGAGACCGGATCGGCAATGCCGTCCACGCGGCTGGTGGTGGGCACGTTATGGTCGGCCACGGCCAGGTTGGCGGAAATGCGCCACGGCTGGCGGCCCGCCACGCTGAGGCCGTCGAAGGCTTGCGGGCTGGTGACTTCGTGCAGCAGGTGCCGGTCGATGTACAGAATTGTCGTGCCATCATCTTCGGCCCGAACAACGTGGGATTCCCAAAGTTTGTCGTAAAGCGTCTTCATCATGATTTATGCAGCGTTGCCACAGCCTGTAGTAAGTGATCAAGTGATACCAGGTCATACGGTGATCCACAAGGATTATGCCATATATTGCGGGACACAGAACCGAAACAGGCAAAAGCGTGGGATTGGCGATACAAAGTTTGGCCACATTGTTGGATATGAGCTGGAAATTGCCGATATCGGCTTGCCAGCGGCATCACAAGCCCATCCGTGCACAGCTTGCCGAAGGACTGACGGCGGCGGCAGAAATGCATGTTTTTTCCTCAATCTTTCGTGTATTGTGTTTCGACAATAATGACCGGCGCACACGCGCCACCACCTGGGGACTTCGATGAAACTGAACTTGTTGGCGCTGGCCGCCCTGACCCTGGCCGCGCTGCCCTTGGCCGGCGCCCATGCGGTGACAGCCACGCCAGGAGAAACCTGCGCGCAGGACTTGCGCGCGATTGCGCCCTTCCTGCTGGAAAACGACACGGGCGCGCGCCAGCACCTGGAACAAAAGGGACAGGCGTATTTCGACCTGGCGCTGGCCACGGCTGCCACGTCGGCGGCCGGCGCAGTCGATGGCCAGGCCTGCGATGCGATTCTGGAAAACTATGCGCGTACGTGGCGCAAGGGCCACCTGCACGTAAAACCGGGCAGCGCGCTCGATATCGCCAAACCGGCGCCGGCGCGCCCCGCCGCGTCAGGACCGGCAGCACCCTCGAAGGCGCCGGCGCTGCAGATATTGTCGGACTCGACCGTGCTCCTGACCTTGCCCAGCTTTCACGGCAGTTACCGCGCCGCCATGGCCAGCCTGCTCGACACGCACCGCGCGGCGCTGTCGGCGCGCCCCAACTGGATCCTCGACGTGCGCCGCAACGGTGGCGGCAGCGACAGCACGTATGCGCCCCTGCTGTCCTGGATCAGTTCGGATGAAATAGTCACGATGGGCGCCGAATGGCTGTCCACTCCAGCCAATATCGACGGCCAGGAAAAAGTCTGCGCATTGCTGGCGCCCGGCGACCAGGCCTGCGCGGCCTTTGCAAGCCAGGCCGTGGCGCAGATGCGCAGCGTCAAGCCGGGCCAGTACGTGCCGCAGCAAAGCGGCGGCACCATCAGCTATACGCGTGTGGACACGCCGGAGCCGCGCCGACCGGCGCGCGTGGCCGTACTGGTCGACCGCGACTGCGCCAGTTCCTGCGAAGAATTCCTGCTGGCGGCGCGGCAAAGTTTTCACGTCAAGCTGATCGGCCGCAACAGCTATGGCGCGCTCGACTATTCGAACATGCGCCTGCACATCCTGCCGTCGGGCCAGCGCCACCTGCAATACGCCACCTCGCGCTCGGCCCGCCTGCCGCAGATGCAGGTGGATCTCGGCGGCATCATGCCCGACATCTATTTGCCGCCACCGAAGGACGAGGCGGGCCGCGCTGAAGAAGTGCTGCGCGTGCAGCGCTGGCTGGAAGGCGGTACGTTACGCCCGGACAATATTTGACACCGCTGGCGCCATAAAAAAAGCCCGCAATATCTCGCGGGCTTTCCAATGACTAAAGCGATCCTTACGTCACGCTGCTAATCGTACACTGCCTCTACACCCGTCCATCAGGAACGACAGACCCACGACCAGCACCAGCTCGCCTTCGGCCGAGCGGGCCGTGCCCGTGATGCCTTCCACGGTGATGGCCGTCATCGGCTTGATCACGAGGTCGGCCGTGCCATCGACGGCTTCCACGGCGAGAATGTACGGCTGTGGCGCAGCGACCACGATGCCGACGCGCTCGCTGCACGATTCGTAGCCCAGGGCGCCGGCCAGCGAACGCACGGGCAATGGACGGCCCTGGTCTTTCAGCACGGGCGCGCCGCCCACTTCCATGAAGGTTTCCGGCAATTCGACGACGCGCTGCACCACCGCCATCGGCAGCGCCAGCGCTGCGCCCGAGGTCGACACGAGCATGGTCGGCACGATCGACAGTTCGATCGGCAGGCGGATGGCGAACTTGGTGCCCTTGCCCAGCATGGATTCGATGTGGATGGCGCCGCGGTTTTTCTCCACGGCCGTCTTCACCACGTCCATGCCCACGCCGCGCCCGGAAACGCTGGAGGCGACTTCCTTGGTCGAGAAGCCCGGCAGGAACACCAGCTGGAAGCATTCGTCGTTGCTCAGTTGCGCGTTTTCGCTGATCAAGCCCTTTTGCTGGGCCTTGCTGCGCAGGAAGACGGGGTCCATGCCCTTGCCGTCATCCTGCAGCACGATCATGACGCTGTTGGCTTCCTGCCATGCCTTGAGTGAAATATACGATTTGGCGGGCTTGCCGGCGGCCAGGCGCGCTTCCGGCGATTCGACGCCATGGTCGAGCGAGTTGCGCAGCATATGCACGAGCGGATCGTACAGGCTGTCCACGACGACGCGGTCGACTTCCGTCTCGGCGCCTTCGATGGTCAGTTCGACATCCTTGCCCAGGTCTTTCGCCAGTTCGCGCACCAGGCGCGGGAATTTCTGGAACAGGCGGCCGACGGGCTGCATGCGCGTAGCCAGGGTGGCCCGCTGCAATTCCGTCGAGTAACGCGAAGCGCGTTCCAGGGTTTCCGCCAAGGTCGCCATCAAGGTGGCGGCCTGGCCTTCGAATTTGAATTGCAGCAAGCGCTCGAGCAGCACGGCAGCCTGGTTGGCGGCCTGCACGGATTCACCGGCCACTTCCAGCAGCGCGTCGAGCTTGACGGCGTCGACGCGGATGCTGTCTTCCTTGACAGGCGCGGCATGGCGCACTTCCGGACGCTCTTCGCGTCGTTCGGCGCCATCCCAGGCCTTGGCGGCCGGTTTGGCGGCGGCAGCGGCAGGTGCAGCAGGTGCGGCGGCCACGGCGGCAGGCGCAGCGGCAACGGCGGACACCGGTGCGGCAGCAACACGGCTACCGGCCGGCACGACGGCGTTGTACATGGCTTCCCAGTCCAGGCCATCGGCGCTGGCGGTGGACACGGCGGCAGCGGCGGGCGCTGCCACAACAACTTCGGCGACCTGGGCAACGGGCGCGGCCACTTCCGCCACCACGGCGGAGGCAGGCGCAGGCGCGTCCATGCCCTTGCCTTCGATGGCGTTCGTCAGGATGTGTTCCAGCTCTTCGGGCATGGCCGGCAAGCTTTCCGGTGCGGCGCCATTCGCCAGTTCCGTCAGCTGGTCAGCCACGAAACCGGATGCTTGCAGCGCCGCCTCGATGGCGATCGGGGTGACGGGCGCGGCGCCCGTGCGCAAGGCGTCGAACAGGTTTTCCGTCAGATGGCAGGCCGCCACCAGCGCGGGCAAGCCCATGAAACCGGCGCCGCCCTTGATGGTGTGGAAGGAACGAAACACGGCATTCAGTGTTTCCTTGTTGTCAGGATCGCGCTCGAGGCGCAACAAGTGCTCTTCAACATTAACCGCAAGATCCATCGCCTCAACGACGAAATCCTTGAGCATATCGTCCATTAGAATCCCAAATCCGCAAGAAGGTCGTCGACATTATCCTGGTCCAGCGCCACCGACGGCACGGACGGGCCCTGCATCAGCGGCACCGGCTTTTGCGCCAGTTTCTCGCGCACTTCGGCCGGCGCGTTGTCGCGCAGCAGCTGGGCCAGTTCGTTTTCCACCGTCTTGGTGATGTTGACCACTTTTTTGATCAGCTGGCCCGTGATGTCCTGGAAGTCCTGCGCCATCATGATTTCCAGCAAGCGCGCTTTTTCCGCTTCCGTTGCTTCGGCAACGGCTTGCGCGAACTGGCGCGAGTCGCCGGCCAGGGCCTTGAATTCTTCCAGGCTCAGCTTGCCATCGAACAGGGCCGTCCAACGGCTGTCCATGTCCTTGGCCTTCTTCGACAGCACATCTTGCGCCGGCATGCCTTCGTCAAGCGTGTTCAAAACCTTGTTCGCGGCCTGTTCGGTCAGGGTGGCGACATATTCCAGGCGGTCCTGGGCGTCGACGATCTGCGACGACGCTTCCGTCAACGCCTTGTCGTAGCCAAGTTCGCGCAGCGAATCGTGCAGCAGGCGCACGATGCCGCCCAGGCGCTCGAACATCGGCTTGTCGGACTGGTCGACGGGATCGGCCGCCTCGCCAGACGCGTCCGCGCTGGCTGCGGGGGCCGCTTCCGGCTCGGTTGGCGCGGCGGCCACCGGCGCCGCAGCAGCGGCAGGCACGGCGGCGCTGGCCGACACGGAGTCGAACAGCGCGTCGAAATCGTCATCCGCGATCACGGCGGGAGCGGGCGCGGCGGCAGGTGCGGGCTGAGCCGCGGCCGCACTTTGCGCAGATACTTCATCGAATAATGCGTCGAAATCATCAGCGGCGTTGGTCATATCCCTGCTTCTCCATAATTTGTCAAAATTCCGCCTGAACTGTGCGTTTTACAGACTGATACCCACAATTTCTCGATTAAGATGATTTGAGGCAATACCGCTGCGATGGTGCGAGTGTAGCAGGGCGCCGCCCTGTTGGTAAATCTCAAAACGCGCTTCCTGGTGCAAAGCTGGCCCACAAGAGCTTTTCCACCAGGAAATAAGTGTTCCTGCTGTTGTATTTTGAAATACTACCATTGGCGTGCGTGCAAGACCACGCGCCGTACAAGAAATCCTGCTTCCGGGCGCCTGCGCAACAGTGCGGTATGGACTCGTCGGACGTCATTGCAGCTAAACACGATCTTTCTGCCAATGTTGTCTATACTGAAGGTGCAGTTGTATTGATAATTATCAAGTCTTTACATGAATACAATGCTGCCGCCGCGTCTACAATAAGAGGCGTTGCGCGCGCTCAGTCACCGCCAAAGGACCTGCCATGTATAAGAAAATTCTGATCGCCACGGACGGCTCCACCGTCTCCAACCTGACAGCCTGTGCCGGCGTTGCCTTTGCCGAACAGATGCACGCCGACATCCTTGCCGTGTACGTGGCGCCCGAATACCAGTACCCGGTGTACATCGAGATCATTCCGCCAAGCTATCCCAGCGAGGAAGAATACCGCATCGCCATGCGCAAGGCGGGCGCCGACCACTGGCAGCCCATCCTCGACGCGGCCGCCAAGCGGGGCCTGGAAGCAACGGGCCTGACGGCGTTTTCCGACAGCCCGGCCCTGAAAATCGTGGAAGTAGCGCAATTGCAGCATTGCGATCTGGTTTTCATGGGCTCGCATGGCCGCAGCGGCTGGGGGCAATTGTTGCTGGGCAGCGTGACCAATAAAGTGCTGTCGCACTCGAAATTGCCCGTGCTCGTGCATAGGCTGATCAAGGAACCCCTGGCGGAATAAGGGGTCACATGGCCACAGGGGCCGCTGTGGCCGGCACATTAAGAAAAAGGCAAATTCTCGGCCGCTTCAGTTAAAATGACAACGTTTCTCGCTTCTCAACATTTGATTGTCCGGTGACGGACATAGCAGATTTCACGCCTCCAGATTGCCCGCCTATGATACGTATTGTGATTGCCGACGACCACACCATCATGCGAGAAGGATTGAAGCGCATCCTTGACGGCGCGCCGGACATCGATATCGTGGGTGAAGCCATCGACGGCTTTGAAGTCATCAACCACGTGCGCCAGGGCGGCTTCGACCTGTTGCTGCTCGACCTGTCGATGCCGGGCCGCAGCGGCGTCGACCTGATCCGGCAAATCCGCAGCGAGGCGCCCAAGCTGGCCATCCTGATCCTCACCATGCACGAGGAAGAACAATATGCGGTGCGCGCGATCCGCGCCGGCGCGCAAGGCTATCTGACCAAGGAAAGCGCGGGCACCCAGCTCGTGGGCGCCATCCACAAGGTGGCGTCGGGACGTCCCTACATCAGCGCCGAGGTGGCGGAGCAGCTCGTGCTCAACATCATGATGCCGAATGAAAGCTTGCTGCACAAACAGTTGTCGGACCGCGAATTCGAAGTCTTTTCCCTGCTGGTGGCGGGCAAGTCGATCACGGAAATCGCCAACAACCTGCACCTGAGCGTCAAGACGGTGAGTACGCACAAGACGCGCATCATGCAAAAAATGGGCATGAGTTCGCTGTCGGAAATGGTCCAGTATGCCGTAGCGCACCGCCTGCTATCCCCCTTCAAGACCTGAGCCTGTCCACGCGCGCCAGCGAGTAGGAACAATCCTACATCACCCCACCACAGCTCCTACTGCCATATTCAGCCACTGCTGATATTAATTGTATACGGTTGTTGGCATACTGAAACCAGTAATCAAGTTGCTGGGAAGTTATTTCATCACACAGCAAGTCGTCAGCGAATTGAGCTTTACCTGCCTGGACGCGCGCCGCCTCTTCCCTGCCCGCCGTCCTGCGCACCCTGTTATTCAACTCTGAACTACCTGTCACCAGGAGATGAACATGCTGTCCACGCA